>NZ_CP012881.1:0-1200000 GCF_002224265.1 Vibrio vulnificus NBRC 15645 = ATCC 27562 | reverse complement strand
AAATCGCGTCATCTTGATTGATGATGGTGGTGGTTTGGTAATGATCCGCTGAAAACTGTGCGGCAGTAATGGCTTGCATCAGAGGCGCATTCATCTCTTTTGAGCTGCTGCGACCCGCAATAGCTTGAATCACGCGAACTTTACCGAGCATTTGTGAAGAAGCCCAAGGTTGAAATGCAGTGCCTTTTCCTTGCAGCACAATTTCGCCATACGAAGCCACACTAACGCTAGGGACTGGGTTGCCTAGAGAGAGGTTGTGTGCTGCTACGCCAAAAGAAGCACTAAGCAGTGCCAGTGTGAGGAGAGTCTTTCGTTTCATCGATTTATCCTTATGTTTCTTAAACTCCGTTCATTAAGAGCGGAGTGCATTTTATCTTGTGCTGGCTGAGTATAATACGCTGTTGGCAAAAATATCTGGCTACAAATAACATTTTTTTAACAAAAATGGCGTTAATGAGTTTAACTCTCTATCACTCTGAGGTATGCTTTTTTCATTCATTAGTGAACGCTAATGAGTCAACGACAAATAGAATGGCCAGCTGAGGTGAGAGGAACTCGCCTTCGAGTGAGCCAAACAAGGAATGCCAAAAGGCATGGGTGACGTGCTCTTTGCCCGTCACATTAACTGATACGGAAGTTGAGGTTTGCTTATGTTGCGCGAATTTGCTGTCTATCGTCCACGCCAAGTGGCTCGATTTGTTAAAACCCTTTTCAAAGGTTCTTTTTCCATCAATGGCATTGGGGAGTTTGAATTCGACAACGGCAAAGTGCTGTTGCCTGATACTCACAATACACAAAAATTGTCTGTCTATCGTGAAGTCAACGCAGAGATCAACGCTCTGTCTTTGGCTGCCGCTTAGTTCACTTTTGGCTCGTCGTCTTGCTTGGCGCCGTGGCGATCAATCACGCTTCGGCATGGAGAGCAAGCGATCACGCTGAGGTGATCGCTTTGATGCTGACATTAGGCTGGCGGAAAGCACACACCGGTACCGCCTAGACCACAATAGCCTTCTGGATTTTTGGCCAAATATTGCTGGTGGTAAGTTTCCGCGTAGAAGTAAGGCCCAGCAGGGCGGATCTCGGTGGTGATGGTGTTGTGTTGTTGATTTGCCAATGCCGCTTGATAGGCTTGCTGTGAAGCAAGGGCGATATCGAGCTGTTGATCACTGAAAGTGTAAATGGCAGAACGGTATTGAGTGCCAAGATCGTTGCCTTGACGCATGCCTTGAGTGGGATCGTGACGCTCCCAAAATTTTTCCAGCAGTTGCTCAAGTGGTAATACTTGCGGGTCAAAGATCACGCGCACCACCTCCGTATGGCCCGTTTGACCACTGCACACTTCTTGGTAGGTGGGATTGAGCGTAAAGCCACCACTGTATCCGACCGACGTCGAAACCACCCCATCGAGTTGCCAGAACAAGCGTTCCGCGCCCCAAAAACAGCCCATACCGAGCAGTATTTCTTGTTGTCCTTGAGTGGCGGGGGCGGTGATATCACTGCCGTTAACAAAATGAACTGGCTCTACTGCCATTGCTTCTTGGCGGCCCGCGAGCGCGTTATCGGCATCGACCATGATTTGTTTGTTGAGCATCTCTCTTCCCTTATATTCATCTGTGATATGACTCCGAACAAAAAACGGAATCTGGTTGTCCCTTTGTAGGTCGGGTGCTATCTTGCAAGCTCAGTCTCCGCTGGTGATGCAGGATAGTTTAGACCGTCAGCTTAACGCAACTTGTCTGCTTATGAGTTGTGTCGATTCTACACCACATTCATATCCGCAAAGCCTCGATGTCAGCCGACGTTGTTTTGTACGTACTAAAGCATGATAAAAAAAGTATTACCACTATTAGTCAGCTCGCTTTTTGCCAGCAATCTTGTTGCGGCGCCTCAAGTTTCTCTCTCTTTGGAAGGGGTGAGCGGTGCTGTGGAGGAAAATATCGAGGCGCACCTTACCTCGATTGATGAAAAGGATTATTCCACCTCTTTGCGTTTTCAATCTCGTCTTGATGGCATCATTAATGGCGCGTTGAACGCATTGGGTTACTATCATGCCCAGATTGACTATCAAATCAGCGACGATCAGGAAGAACTGACGGCCCATATCACCTTGGGCGAACCGGTGAGAGTTGAGACCTTTGATGTGCGCATTGAGGGGGAAGCCTCGAATGACAAAGATTTCCTGCAACTGTTAGAAAAATCGCCGCTTAAACAGGGGGCGATTTTAAATCATGGCGACTACGAGGCGCTCAAATCCTCAATTCGTAACCTCGCGTTGCAAAAAGGCTATTTTAAAGGCGATTTTATCGAAACGCGTTTAGAGGTCGCAGCCGATCTCAATCAAGCGTTTGTGCGCCTTCATTACGACAGTGGGATGCGTTACCACTTTGGTCAAACGGCCATTACTGGCAGTCAAATTGAAGAAAACCGAGTGCGCTCCTTGCAACCGTTTAAAGCCGGTGACCCCTATTTAGTCGCCAAAGTGGGTGAGTACAATCAAAACCTCTCTAACACCGATTGGTTCTCATCGGTATTCGTGGAACCTGATTTGTCATCCCTGGATGATAGCCGTGAGTTGCCAATGAAAGTCAGCTTGGCTCCGCAAGCAAAAAACCAGATTGAAACGGGTATTGGTTACGCCACCGACGTTGAATTTCGCGGTACGTTGAAATGGAAAAAACCGTGGGTGAATGAACTTGGCCACAGTTTTGACAGCAGTTTGTCGATTTCGAAACCAGAACAAACCGTGACCGCGGGTTATCAGATCCCGCTTGAAGATGTATTGCACGATTACTACCGCATTCAATACGCGATGAAACACGTCGACAGCCGAGACACCAAAAGCTTGGAATCAAACTTAGCCGTTGAGCGTCATTGGTTGTTAGATAACCGTTGGCACAGAACGGTGTTTGTCCGTTATTTGATTGAAAACTATGAGCAAGGCTTGCAAGACGACGTGGCGCAGTTTGTTTTACCCGGTGTCTCTTTTTCTCGCAGTCGCGTGCGTGGCGGCAGCATGCCAAGCTGGGGCGACAAACAGAGTATTACCTTTGAGTATGGTGATGACAATTTGTTATCGGAAACGCGAGTGCTGCGCGTGCAAGGCCGAACGACATGGATTCGCAGCCTAGGTGAGAATCACCGTGGTCTTGCACGGCTTGAAGCGGGTGCCAACATCACCGAGGAATTTGAAAAGCTCTCGCCCTCGCTGCGTTTCTTCGCCGGTGGTGACAATAACCTACGTGGTTATGGTTACGAGTCCATTTCACCCAAAGACAGTAGTGGTGCCTTAACCGGGGCACAGTACATTGCCACCAGTACGCTAGAGTACCAGTATCGCTTATATGGCAACTGGTGGGCGGCGGCCTTTGTTGATTATGGTGATGCCTTTAATGACACGCCAGATTGGAAAACGGGGACGGGGCTTGGCATTCGATGGGCTTCGCCAATTGGTCCAATTCGCATCGACTTCGCTTGGGGGCTGGATGCCGAGCCGGGAGATGAGTTCCGTTTGCACTTCACTTTGGGGCCTGAATTATGATCAAAATGGTGTTTAAATGGAGCAAATGGATTTCTGCGGGCGTTATGGCGCTGCTGATTTTGCTGCTGACCTTGATTGCTCTGCTGCTCTTTACGCATCCCGGCCTAACTTCGGCCATTTGGGTAGCGGAAAAAGTGGTGCCGCAGTTACAAGTTGGCCAAGTACAAGGTGCGCTGTTTCCCAAGTTTACGCTGAGAAAAGTCACCTTTAATGATGCCGATCTCAACATCGCTTCGTCTGTAGATGAACTGACTTTAGCGATGAATTTTCAGTGTTTGTTGGAGCCCAAAGTTTGCATCAATGATATCAGTATTGATGGTTTGGCGCTCTCACTGCCACAGTTACCTCCCAGCTCAGAGAGCGTTGAAGAACCCAGTAAACCGCTGAAAAGTATCAGCACACCCGTGCCCGTCTTTTTGCATCGATTGGCATTGACCAACATCCAGCTGGATGTGCTGGGCAACCAAATCTCTTGGGGAGAATTGAGTAGCGCCCTCTCCATGAAAGGGGATCGTCTGGTCATCGCGCCAACTCGCTTTAGCGATATTGATGTCACGCTGGCTCCCAGCGAGCCGCAAGCTCAATCGGTGGCGCAAAATGACGCGCCACGACAAGATATTGAACTGCCAGAAGTATGGATCCCGTTGCAAATGGTGTTGCAGCGTTTTGATGTCAACCGTTTTACCTTGCATCAAGAAACGCCATTGATAGTCAATCATTTAGCGTTGGAAGCGAAGGCGGGGAAAAAACGTGTTGACGTGGCGACGTTGGAGCTCGACATGCCGCAAGTGTCGGCCCAAGCGAACGCGCAGGTTGAATTGAAAGGTGAGTACCCACTTTCATTGGATCTTAAGGCAAAGCTGAAAGAAACCGACCTGAAAGGACAGAGCATTATACTGAATGCGTCGCAAAGCGTGGCTCATTTGCAGTTGCAGAGCACCTTGTCTGGGCCCGTTTCCGCACAGCTATCTGCCACGCTTGAGCCACTCTTAGTGAGCTTGCCTTTTGATGTCAAACTCTCAGATCTTCAGACCCAATGGCCGTTGAGTGGCGAGAGTGATTATCAGATCAAGGCAACCAACCTGATGGCCCAAGGTTCTCTTGAGGGCTATCAGTTGGCGCTGCAATCTCAACTGGATGGTAAAGAGATCCCGGCGATCACGCTTGATGTGCATGGCGGCGGTGATCTGCAACACATTAATCTCGATAAGCTCAATGTCGAGACGCTGGGGGGAGAGCTCAAAGGCCAAGTGATGGCCAACTGGCAATCGTTGGTCAATTGGCGGGCGAGTTTACAACTGCAAAATATTCAGCCTGGTCTGCAATGGCCAGAGGCGGAAGGCAACATCAGTGGCAAACTTGCAACCACTGGCTCATTGACTGAGAAAGGCGGTTGGAAAGTGGCGCTGCCAGAACTGGATATTGATGGTTTGCTGCGTGGCTATCCACTCAATATTGAAGGTTCGCTACACGCTTCCGATGAACAGGGCAACGGAGAAGTCTACCTCGATACTGAGCGCTTAACCTTGTCTCACGGTCCGAATGGCTTAACCGCCAAAGGTCAGCTAAAAAAAGAGTGGCAGATGGATGTCGATATCCATTTCACCGATTTGGCGAAGAGCGTACCGGATCTGTCTGGTTCGGTGGCTGGTGAAGTGGACTTGCGTGGTGCGTTGAAAGAGCCGGACATTCAACTGGCACTGCAAGCACAGAACATCCAATGGCAGAAGCAAGCGAGCATCGAACAGTTGTCGCTCACAGGCAGAGCCACGCCTTTGCCAGAACCGCAAGCGGATGTCACATTGAAGGTGGCGGCGCTGCGTTATCAAGAGCAGTTGATTGACTCAATTTTGCTCTCGGTCAGTGGCGGTGAAAAACAGCATCAACTGAGTTTGGACGTCTCTTCTAATTTGGTGTCCACCAGTTTGGCTATCCATGGTGGCTTACAGCAAAAACCACAGATGGTTTGGTCTGGGGAGTTGGAGCGCATGTTCGCCACCACTCAGCAAGGGACGTGGACCTTACAACAAGCGACGGCAATTAAAGCCAATATTGATCAGCAACAGGTGGATGTCGCCGCACATTGCTGGCAGCAAGAAGGTTCAACGCTGTGCCTAACGAAAGACATTCGCGTCGGTGAAAAAGGCGAAGCCGAGCTGGCATTAAATCAGTTTGATTTCGCTCAGATTGCGATGTTTTTGCCGCCTGAAACAAAGCTCGATGGCAGCGTTGACGCAACAGTGTGGGCCAAATGGGCACCAGAGAGTTCGCCGCAAGCCAAAGTGTCACTGCATCTACCCACAGGTCAGGTTCAACAGAAAGTTGAACAAGTCGTGACGCTCGGTTGGGACGACATCAACCTCAATGCACAGCTGCATCAAGATCAATTGAACGCGGATTGGCAGATCAATGTGAGTGAGAACGGCGATTTGAAGGGGCAACTGCAAGTGGCCGATGTGCAAGCCAGCGATCCACAACTGAAGGCTAAGTTGGCTCTTAGCCAGTTCAATTTGGATTTCTTGGCACCTCTGGTTGGGGAATACAGCGTGCTGAAAGCGCTGATTTCAACTGATCTGTCGGTGTCGGGTTCGGCTTATCACCCTCAAGTGAAGGGCCAGTTCCTAGTGGACGATATCCAAGTGAACGGCGATATCAGCCCCATCGACGTGAAACAGGGCAAACTGGCGATCGATTTTCGCGGTTATGACGCCGATTTGGCAGCCAACATTGTCACCCCTGACGGAGAGCTCAACGTCAGTGGTGAGGCTAATTGGCAGCAATTGGATAACTGGCACAGTAAGGTGCGAGTTTTTGCCGATTCCCTCAAAGTCGACATGCCGCCGATGGTGAAAATTAAGTTGGTGCCGGATATGACGATTGAAGTTAATCCGACGCTGGCCAAAGTGACGGGCAGTTTGGCTCTGCCTTGGGGGCGTATTGTGGTTGAAGAACTGCCACCAAGCGCGGTGAGTGTGTCGAAAGATCAGGTGCTGCTCAACGACCAACTTGAGCCTATCGATAAGTCTTCTTCGATGCCATTTAACGTTCAAACCGACATTAACATTTCGATTGGTGACGACTTCAAACTGGCGGCATTTGGCCTTGAGGGGGGCTTAAAAGGCCAGTTGAATGTCACACAGAAAGACAAAGGGCCGTTTATTCTGGGCGAAGTGAACATTGTTGACGGGACCTATCGTTCTTTTGGTCAAGACCTCTTGATCAAAGAAGGCAAAGTGTTGATGAACGGGCCTGCCGATCAGCCATATGTGGCGATCAAAGCAATTCGCAATCCAGAAAATACCCAAGATGATGTCATTGCAGGGGTTAAGGTCACTGGCCCTGCCACCGAGCCAAGTATTACGATTTTCTCCGAACCTGCCATGCCGCAGGCCAATGCGCTTTCTTACTTATTGCGCGGGCAAGACATTGATGGCGAATCTGGCGGTGGCAGCGCAATGACCACGGCCTTAATTGGGTTGAGTCTGGCCAAAAGCGGCAAAGTCGTTGGTGAAATTGGTCAGGCGTTTGGCGTGCAAGATCTTCAGTTGGATACCGCAGGTTCCGGGGAAGACTCACAAGTCACGGTCAGTGGCTACATCATGCCAGGGTTGCAAGTGAAGTATGGGGTGGGTATTTTCAAACCGCTTGGTGAGTTCACAGTGCGCTATCGCCTGATGAAAGACCTTTATCTAGAAGGGGTTTCTGGGGTTGAAAGTGCCGTTGATCTGCTTTATCAGTTTGAGTTTGATTAAAATCTCGCCACGTGCTATCAAACCTTAACTTGGTCAAACATCGCACATCATGCAGATAACACGGAGGCGTTATGCAGCATTTGGTTTTTGTCTATGGCACCTTGCGCAAAGGGGAATCTAACCACCATTATCTCGAGAAAAGCGAGTTTTTAGGTGGTTGTCAAAGTGCTCAAGATTATCGTCTTTATGATCTCGGAGATTATCCTGCGCTGGGTGAAGGCAATCGTGCTATCAATGGCGAGGTCTACTTGATTGATGATGAGACGTTACTAGCGCTGGATAGGTTGGAAGATGTGCCAGTGGAATACCGCCGCGAAACCATCGAGACCCCATTTGGCCAAGCGTGGATTTATCTCTATCAAGACAGCAGTAAGTTGGTGGAGGAAATTGCCTCAGGAGATTGGTGCCAACGCGTTTGAGCGATTGACTCTCGAAGGCCGTATACCGTGATAGGTTGGTTTGGTCGTTGTGGATGAAGAAACGACAGAGCCTTGAGAGCCCATCTCAATAAAGGAGACCAAGCATGAAAGCACTGGTATTGACGATCCCGTTGT
Source organism: Vibrio vulnificus NBRC 15645 = ATCC 27562 (assembly GCF_002224265.1). Lineage (NCBI taxonomy): Bacteria > Pseudomonadati > Pseudomonadota > Gammaproteobacteria > Vibrionales > Vibrionaceae > Vibrio > Vibrio vulnificus. The sequence continues at coordinate 1,192,156 of NZ_CP012881.1, read as the reverse complement.
TGTTGCTGACTGGCTGCGTACAGACTCCGTTACCGCAATCGGATCACGCTTTAGATTGGCACACCTTTGGCGTTGAAAGCGCGTTAGAAGGTAAGATGGCTTTAAGCGAAGCACGTTTATTCAAATTGGCGGAACCGCGAGACCTCTCGGCCAATTTGGTGGCCTCATACCAAGCGGGCTACCAAGAAGGTAAGCAGCAATACTGTCAGCAAAATGCCTATATGTTGGGGGTAATTGGCAAGCCTTACTATGGCATTTGTGATGATGTTGATCCCTTCTTCAAGCAAGACTACCTATCCGGAAAAATGTCGACGGCTGGTGGTTTGTAAAGATGAAAGAGGCGGTAAGAACCGAAGTGCTTGTCAGGATCAAAAAGAGCTGTGTTCACACAGCTCTTTTGCCTTTCAATGAACAAGGATTATTTGCTCTGTGCACGCTGATAAGAATCTAGGATCTCTTTGCGCGCGGCTTCCACGTCTTCCCAACCATCTACTTTGACCCACTTACCTGATTCAAGCTCTTTGTAGCGCTCAAAGAAATGGGTGATTTGCGCTTTGAGCAACTCAGGTAGATCGTTGACGTCTTGGATATGATCGTACTCTTTGGACAGTTTGGAGTGTGGTACTGCCACGACTTTGGCATCTTCGCCGGATTCATCGGTCATTTTAAGCACGCCTACCGGGCGACAACGGATCACTGAACCAGGCATCAAAGGGTAAGGGGTTGGGACCAACACATCGACAGGGTCGCCATCCAATGAAAGCGTGTGATTAACGTAGCCATAGTTGCATGGATAGAACATCGGCGCCGACATAAAGCGATCAACGAACACCGCGCCAGACTCTTTGTCCACTTCGTATTTGATCGGATCCGCGTTGGCTGGGATCTCAATAACCACATACAGATCATCAGGCAGTGATTTGCCCGCCGGGACGTTATTTAAACTCATGAGTGATTTCCTTTTCTTTAGTTTTGGGGCTGAATGGTGATAATTTAGCCGCAAACAGGCAGAGCTGTAAACCGAGTGCGTTGGGCTTTACAAAGTGGCTAACAAAAAGCGCCTGCTGTTGCAGGCGCTTTGTCTCATTCTTTAGGCTTCGTCACGGTGAATTTCTAAAAACTCTTCGACTTTTTTCACCATATTGGTGGAGCCGACGAAGAAAGGCACGCGTTGATGTAATTCCGTTGGTTTGATATCGAGGATGCGTTTTATGCCATCTGAGGCCAACCCGCCTGCTTGTTCAATCAAAAAGGCCATCGGGTTGCATTCATACAGCAAACGCAGCTTACCCTGAGGGTGGCTTTGTGTGCTTGGGTAAAGATAAATACCGCCCTTAAGCAGGTTGCGATGGAAATCCGCCACGAGCGAGCCGATGTAGCGAGAGGTGTAAGGACGGCCATCTTCTGGCACATTTTCCTGGCAATACTTAATGTATTTCTTCACGCCCATTGGGAAGCGAATGTAGTTGCCTTCGTTAATCGAGTAGATCTTGCCATCTTTCGGGATCATCATATTTTCGTGCGACAGACAGAAGGTGCCGAGTGATGGATCGTAGGTGAAACCATTCACGCCATTGCCCGTGGTGTATACCAACATGGTGGAAGAGCCGTAAATGATGTAACCCGCAGCCACTTGTTTGTGCCCTGGCTGCAAGAAGTCTTCTTGAGTGGGAGGGGTGCCAATAGGGGAAACTCGACGGTAAATAGAGAAAATGGTGCCGACAGAAACGTTAACGTCGATGTTTGACGACCCATCAAGAGGGTCCATCAACACCACGTATTTGGCGTTTTTGTTGAGCTCTTTATTAAAAGCAACCGCCTCATCTTCTTCTTCACTCGCTACGCCACACACTTGGTCGCGTGCTTCGAGTGCCGATTTGAATTTTTCATTCGCATAGACGTCCAACTTTTGTTGAACTTCGCCTTGTATATTCTCTACTCCTGCCGCGCCTGTGATATCAACGAGACCCGCTTTGTTGATTTCACGGTTAACGATTTTGGCCGCCAAGCGAATCGACGACAAAAGAGAAGAGAGATCACCGCTAGCGTGGGGGAAGTCCGCTTGTTTCTCAACAATGAACTCGCCAAGGGTGCGCATTCCAGACATGTTATTTCCTTAAACTTCGCTGAATAATGTTGGGGGAGTTTGAGCGGCATCTCTTGATGGATGTGACGAAGGTTATCGTTTGCGCTCCCAATAAGTTTAAGGTTTAGATCTTATTAATGGTAATGAAGTAACCGACGCAGATCTCAATTTGTATGTCGAATGAAACCGGTTGATTACACGGAAGAGTTCGATAAAAAGTGGCTGAAAAAACAGCGTTTGCTTCAACCCAACAGCAAAAACTGAGCGGCATGTGGCACAAGGCCAACAATGCTGCTCGCTTTTCTAACGGTTATCATGATAATGAGAACGAGAAAAAACAGTCTGATGGCAGGATTCAATTTATGCATATTCATATCTTGGGAATTTGTGGCACTTTCATGGGTGGTGCTGCAATTTTAGCGCGACAGTTGGGCCACAAAGTGACCGGCTCTGACGCCAATGTTTACCCACCAATGAGCACCTTGCTCGAGTCTCAAGGTATTGAAATTATTGAAGGCTTTGACCCTTCTCAACTCAATCCTGCGCCAGACTTGGTGGTAATTGGCAATGCCATGAGCCGTGGTAACCCTTGTGTTGAATATGTGTTGAATCACAACCTGCGTTATACCTCTGGGCCGCAGTGGCTGCAGGAGTTTTTGTTGCATGACCGCTGGGTGCTCGCGGTATCGGGCACGCATGGCAAAACCACTACCTCGAGCATGCTGGCGTGGATTTTGGAAGATTGTGATTACCAGCCGGGATTTCTTGTTGGTGGCGTGCTCGGTAACTTCGGTGTCTCCGCGCGTTTAGGCGAAAGCATGTTTTTTGTCGTTGAAGCCGACGAATATGACAGTGCTTTTTTCGACAAGCGATCTAAGTTTGTGCATTACCATCCTCGCACCTTGATCATGAATAACTTAGAGTTTGATCATGCAGACATCTTTGATGATCTTGAAGCGATCAAGCGACAATTCCACCACTTAGTGCGTACTGTTCCTGGTAATGGGCGTATTTTGGCGCCCAAGCAAGACGTCGCATTAGCGGATGTGTTGTCACGAGGCTGCTGGAGTGATCAGGAGTTTTCCGGTCAAGATGGAGAGTGGCAAGCGGTCAAACTCAGCAAAGATGGTTCACACTTTGAAGTGTGGCTGCAGGGTGAGCAAGTGGGCACGGTGCAATGGGACTTAGTCGGTGATCATAATGTCGATAATGCGTTGATGGCGATCGCCGCGGCGCGTCATGTGGGTGTGACGCCTGATCTGGCTTGTGAGGCACTAGGGCGCTTTATCAATACCAAGCGTCGCTTAGAGCTGAAAGGGGAAGTCAATGGTGTGGCGGTGTATGACGATTTTGCCCATCACCCAACTGCGATTGAACTGACGCTCGCTGGTTTACGTAATAAGGTGGGCGATAAGAAAATCATCGCGGTACTGGAGCCACGCTCAGCCACCATGAAACGTGGTGTGCACAAAGAGACTTTGGCGGCCTCACTCAAGCAGGCGGATGAAGTGTTCCTTTACCAACCAGAGTCAATTGCTTGGTCGGTGCAGGACGTGGCGGCTCAATGTCAGCAACCCGCATTCACCAGTGATAACATTGACCAGTTTGTGGCGAACATTGCGCAGCGCGCCGAGGCAGGAACACAGATTTTGGTCATGAGCAATGGCGGTTTTGAGGGTATTCACGGTAAATTACTGACCGCTTTAGAGAAATCAACGCGCTAGAAAATACATACATTAGATGAGCATGAGAAACCAAGAAAAATCGATCACGTTAGCCTTTACTGGCGCCTCTGGCGCGCCTTATGGGCTACGTTTATTACAGCAATTACTGGCGGCAGACTACCGTGTCTACCTGCTGATCTCTTCTGCGGCAAGAGTGGTGTTGGCTACCGAGCATGGTCTCAAACTGCCAGCCAATCCTGACGCCGCGCAACAAGCGCTAGTGAAGCATCTGGGTTGTCCTGCCGACAAGCTGGTGGTATGCGGTAAAGACGATTGGTTCTCGCCAGTGGCTTCTGGCTCGGCCGCACCGAAGCAGATGGTGGTTTGCCCTTGCTCGGCAGGGAGTGTAGCGGCGATTGCTCATGGCATGTCAGACAATTTAATTGAGCGTGCCGCTGATGTGGTGATGAAAGAGCGTGGCCAATTGATTTTGGTGGTGCGTGAAACGCCCTTTTCGACCTTGCATCTTGAAAACATGCACAAGCTTTCGCAGTTAGGTGTCACTATCATGCCCGCCGCGCCGGGTTTCTATCATCAACCTCAGTCGATAGACGATCTGATTGATTTTATGGTCGCGCGTATCTTGGATCATCTCGGCATTGAACAGGTTTTGGTGCCGCGTTGGGGATACGATCATCGCAATGATGGTGACTCTGTATAGCCAAGCGAAGGCATTCCGATTACAATCCGAACCACTCATCGGGGAGCTTATCTGTTTGCACATTGGTGCATTACAGAGGCTGAGATTAGGCCTGTGCCTAGGACCCGTAAACCTGAACCAGATAATGCTGGCGTAGGAATTGAGTCGGGATTAATTTGCAAGGACGATTAACACCTACCTCAAGCCTGTGCCGCTCAACTCATGTCAAATGGAGAGCGAGCCGTGAAACACACTCTAAACCTGATAGCCCTAGCGTCAATCACTTCAATGATTGGCGTCTCTTCTTCTGCACTTGCGGCGGATAAAACCTTAACCATTTACACCTACGATTCTTTTGCCTCCGATTGGGGCCCAGGCCCGACGGTCGAAAAAGCATTTGAAGCGCAGTGTGGCTGCGATGTGAATTTTGTCGCGCTGGACGATGGGGTATCGATTCTCAACCGCTTGCGTTTAGAAGGCAGCAATACCAAAGCGGATATTGTTTTAGGTTTGGACAATAATTTGATGGCAGAAGCCAAAGCCACAGGCTTACTTGCACCACATCAAGTGAACACCCAAGCGCTGTCATTACCAAATGGTTGGGCTGACGACACATTTATTCCTTACGACTACGGTTACTTTGCGTTTGTTTACAACAAAGACAAACTGGCGAATCCACCAAAAAGCTTAAAAGAGCTGGTGGAATCACGTGATGATCTGAAAGTCATCTACCAAGACCCTCGCACTTCTACGCCCGGTCAAGGTTTGATGCTGTGGATGAAGTCGGTGTATGGCGATGACGTGACGGGCGCATGGCAGCAATTGGCGAAGAAAACTGTGACGGTCACGAAAGGTTGGTCGGAAGCGTACTCGATGTTCCTCAAAGGGGAATCGGATATGGTGCTCTCTTACACTACCTCACCGGCGTACCACCTGATTGCTGAAAATGACGCACAATTTGCAGCGGCAGATTTTAGCGAAGGTCACTACATGCAAGTGGAAGTCGCCGCAAAAGTGAAAAGCAGCTCAAATCAAGCGTTAGCCGATCAGTTTATGCGTTTCATTTTAAGTGATGAGTTCCAAGGGGCAATGCCTACGGGCAACTGGATGTACCCAGTGACCAACGTGACGCTGCCAGAGGGCTACGGCAGTTTAACGGTGCCTGAGAAGGCATTGAGTTTCAGTGCAGAAGAGGTGGCGAAGCAGCGTAAAGCTTGGATTCGCGAATGGCAAAGCGCGTTGACGTTTTAAGGCGTAGCATTGAATTCGGTTCCTAAATTGGGCATTGGGGTCGCGATGATCATCGCGACCTTTGTTGTTTCTGCTCTCTCGGCGCTCTTGTTGGCGACGCCGACGCTGGATCTCACTGCGGTATGGCAAGATCCTTATTACCGCCATGTTACGCAATTTAGTTTTCTTCAAGCGACGTTGTCGATGCTGCTGAGTGTCAGTTTGGCGCTTCCCGTCGCACACGCCTTGTCTCGGCGACATTTTGTTGGCCGTTCATTATTGCTCAAATTGTTTGCGTCCACCTTGGTGCTGCCAGTATTGGTTGGCGTGTTTGGCTTGTTGGCCATTTATGGGAACAGTGGTTGGTTGGCGAGTATATTGGCAAGCTTTGACGCCAAATTGCCCTTTTCTATCTATGGATTGAGCGGCATTTTGCTCGCGCACGTGTTTTTCAATTTACCGTATGCGGCGCGATTGCTGCTGCAAACCTTAGAGTCGATTCCGGCAGAGCAGCATAAACTGGCGGCTCATCTTGGTATGAACAGTTGGCAGAAGTTTCGTTGGGTCGAATGGCCGCGATTGCGTCAGCAACTGCCACATGTGTGTGGCTTGGTGTTCATGCTTTGCTTCACCAGCTTTGCCGCGGTGATGGCATTGGGCGGTGGGCCAAAATCGACCACGATTGAACTGGCCATCTATCAAGCGATTAAGTTCGATTTTGATTTGCAATCGGGGGCGTTGCTCGCGATTTGGCAGATGCTGCTGTGCACGGTTTTGGTTCTGAGCATCCAACGTTTCACTAAGCCATTACCTGTTAGTGTTGGCAGCCAGCAAAGGCTTGAACCTATCACACCACCAAGCGGGTTGCAGAACATTTGGGACGCGATATGGATAGCCCTCGCATGTCTACTCGTCATACCGCCGCTTTTGATGGTGGTCATTAGTGGTCTCAACAGCAAACTGCCCGAAGTGATAAGCGATGGACGTTTTTGGTCGGCAATGTGGGCGTCGTTTCGCGTTGCGCTTGGTGCGGCCAGTTTGGCTGTGGCTGCCGCTATTACCATCTTATTGACTAGCCGTGCTTGGCGACTTCGAGCTCAGAGACATCGAGCAGACGGCATTGAAATGATTGGCACTATTATTTTGGTAACGCCAGGTTTGGTGGTGAGTACTGGGTTGTTTTTATTGCTGCGCAGTTTTGCAGATGTGTTCAGTTTGGCGCTGTTGATCGTCATCCTCGTCAACAGTTTGATGGCATTACCCTACGCGATTAAAACGCTCGCTCAGCCGATGCTGCATTGCGAGCAGCAGTATCAATACTTGGCTGCTACATTGGGCTTAAGTGGGTGGAATCGTTTTAAAATCGTTGAGTGGCGCGCACTGCGTAAACCTTTCGCCAATGCGTTTGCGCTCTGTTTTATGTTTTCCATTGGCGATTTGAGCGCAATTGCCTTATTTGGTAGCCAAGATTTTCGTACCTTACCGCTCTATCTGTACCAGTTACTCGGCAGTTATCAAATGGAGGCAGCAGCGGTGGTGTCACTCACGTTATTGCTGCTGAGTGTCGGCTGTTTTGCCCTGAGTGAGTCTTTACTCAGCACCAAATCGAATCAACATCAGGAGAAGTCACCATGCTAACGCTGCAACAGGTGCATTATTACTATCATCAAGACCTGTTTGCTTTTGATTTAGAGGTCGAAGCAGGCAGTATTGTGGCGTTGATGGGGCCAAGTGGGGCAGGAAAGTCCACCTTGCTGGCGCTGCTGGCAGGGTTCATCGCGCCTCAGTCGGGTCGCATGGCATTGGAGGGGCGTTTGCTCAATACGCTTTCTCCTGCGCAGCGCCCTTTCTCGATGTTGTTTCAAGAACACAATTTGTTTGCTCATCTTACGGTGCGTGACAACATTGCGTTGGGATTGCATCCCGGTTTGAAACTGACGTCACAGCAACAAAAGCAAGTGGAGCAAGCGGCAAAGCAGGTTGGCATTGGAGCCTATTTAGATCGGCTGCCAGAGCAGCTCTCTGGTGGTCAGCGACAGCGAGTGGCCCTTGCGCGTTGTTTTGTCCAGCCCAACCCAATTTGGTTACTGGATGAGCCGTTTTCCGCGCTCGATCCCGTCTTGCGTGAAGAAATGCTCTCGCTCGTCAAACAGCTGGCACAAGAGCGCGCCATTACGGTATTGATGGTGACGCATCATTTAAGTGATGCACGTGCCATTGCTAGCCATTTTGCCTATATCGACAAGGGTACCATTGCCGCGCATGGACCCATTACAAGCCTCAATGAAAAGCACAGCCACCCTGAGTTGGTAGAGTTCTTCCAAGCCGCAGTATGATAGATAAAAGCGGCAACGATCTGTTGTGGTGCAGAGATAAAAAAGGTTGGCAGTGAGCCAACCTTTGTTTCTGATCTTTTACAGCGTCGCTATTACTGTTTTAGCTCGTTTTCGATCGAGTCTGAAACCGCATCATCATTAAGCTGTTTTAAGATCTGGAAGATTTCACGGTAGGCCTTTGGTGGCTTATTCGCTTGCTTCTCTTTCGTTGCCATACGGGCTAGCTGGCGTAGGCGTTGGCGATCCGCGTCAGGGTAAAGGGCAACCACATCATCAATTGCACTGTCACCTTGCTCAACAATACGTTCACGCAGCGTTTCTAGCTTGTGTAGCACGGCGGTGTTTTGCGAGTGCTTGTTACGGATTTTGTCCAGCGCCGCTTGAATTGGCTCTGGATCTTCTTGGCGCATCACTTTACCAATGTATTGCAACTGGCGACGACGGGCCTCGTTTTTGAAACGCTGCGCATCTTTGATTGCATCAAGTAACTCTTCGCTGATTGGGAACTTAGCCAATACCGAAGGTTTGAGTTCCACTAGCTCTTCACCCAACTTCTGTAGCGCGTCCATGTCACGCTTCATTTCAGACTTGCTGACGAGGATGTACTCTTCTTCAGGTTCCCATGGCGCTTTTTGGTTTTTACGGGCCATCTTTTCTGCCTATATCACTTTCTCAAAATAAGATTAGCCCTATTTTAACAAGAATCGTGGGGAGAAAGCGAAATTCTTGTTATTCTTATGCCATTACAAATCAAAGATGATTGAGATATGGATGTAAAACAGCAAGTTGCTCAGCAAAGAGTTGAGCTCGAAGCCGCGGTTGCCAAAGCGCTCGCGCTGGCAGCGCAACATAGCGATGGTGCTGAAGTTGCGATCAACAAAACCACGGGCTTAAGTGTTTCGACTCGCATGTGTGAAGTAGAAAACGTCGAGTTTAACAGTGATGGCGCTTTAGGCATTACGGTTTATCGTGGTCAGCGTAAAGGCAGCGCGTCGACATCGGATCTCAGTGAGAAAGCGATTGAACAGACCGTCTTAGCAGCATTGGATATTGCGCAATACACGTCAGAAGATCCTTGCGCGGGGCCCGCTCCTGCTGAGTTGATGGTGAAAGAGATTCCGGATTTAGATCTCTTCCATCCAGATACGCCCGATCCCGATTATGCGGCGAAAATGGCCATTGCTGCTGAAGATCATGCGCTTAACTACAGCGATAAAATTAAGCAGAGTGATGGCGCGAGTTACGACAGCCATTACGGCGTTCGCGTCTACGGCAACAGCCACGGTTTATTGGCAAGTTATGCCTCGAGTCGCCACAGCATCAGTTGTTGTGTGATTGGTGAAGGCAAAAATGGCGAAATGGAGCGCGACTACAGCTACACTGTCGCTCGTCATCGTGATGACATGTTGCGCCCTGAACAAGTCGGTCGCGAAGCGGCGCAGAAAACCATTGAACGTTTAGATGCCCGCAAGCTAAAAACGGGCAAATACCCGGTGATGTTTGCCGCAGATGTGGCAACTGGGCTTATCGGTCATTTAGTGATGGCGATCAGTGGCGGTAACTTGTATCGCAAATCGTCTTTCTTACTTGATCATTTAGGCAAGCAAGTGCTGCCTGAGTGGTTCAATATCTCTGAGCGCCCGCATATTCTGCGTGGTTTGGCATCGAGCCCATTCGACAGTGAAGGGGTTTACACGCAAGATCGCGAAATCATCACCGATGGTGTGCTCGCCACTTATCTGCTGACCAGTTACGCCGCGCGTAAAATGAATATGACGCCAACGGGTCATGCGGGGGGGATTCACAACTGGTTTGTGCAATCGACAGGGCAAGATTTCCAACAAATGCTCAAAGAGCTGGGTACGGGTTTACTCGTGACCGAAGTGATGGGGCAAGGTGTGAATGTGGTGACTGGCGATTACTCACGTGGCGCGGCGGGTTTCTGGGTGGAAAATGGCGAGTTGCAATTCCCAGTATCAGAAATCACCATTGCGGGTAATTTGAAAGAGATGTTCCAGCAAATCGTTGCCGTTGGTAGCGATGTAGAGACGCGCTCACAAATTCAAACCGGTTCTATTTTATTGCCATCGATGAAGATTGCGGGCGAATAACCGCGATTGCGGCATTCGTTAAGAGATGAAAAAAAGGTTGCTCAGTAAGCAACCTTTTTTGTTTTGTTTTGTTTTGTTTCTATTCTGCTTTTTATTTTGATAGCGTCAGGTCGTTAAATCAAAATGGTGGCAAGACCTAAAAACACCGATAAACCAATCACATCCGTGACGGTGGTCAGCGCCATACCGCCCGCTAAGGCTGGGTCAATGTTCATCTTCTTGAGTAGGATAGGGATGGTTACCCCAGCAATGCCCGCGACAATTAAGTTGGTCATCATTGCGGCAGAAATGATGCCGCCGAGTAGCCAGTTACCTTTCCAAGCGACCACGATACCACCGATGATCAACGCCCATAACACCCCGTTGAGAAAACCGATCGCCGCTTCTTTCATCAACAGTTCACGTTTGTTGGCATCACCGATATGACCGAGCGCCAAACCACGGATCACCAGTGCAACCGTTTGGTTGCCTGCCACGCCGCCCATGGAGGGAACAATGGTCATCAATACCGCAATGGCCGCCATCTGATCAAGGGTCGCTTCAAACATGTTGGAAACCGACGCGGCCGCTAAGGCGGCAAGCACATTCGCTCCGAGCCAAATACTGCGTTTACGCGCCGATTTAACCACGGGAGCAAAGGTGTCTTCATCATCGTTCAAACCCGCCATACTCATCATCGAGTGTTCGGCATCTTCACGAATAACGTCGACGACATCATCGATGGTGATACGACCAACCAGATGCTGGTTTTCATCAATGACGGGGGCGGAGATCCAGTTTCGGCGTTCAAACAGGCTAGCTACATCTGAGTCGCTGGTGGTGACCGCAATCGCGTCATCCACGTCTTCCATCACTTCGCTGACTTTGACATCAGGCTGGGTGGTGATGAGGATAGAGATAGGGAGTTCACCAATCAAACGGCTCTCTTCGTCAATCACGTAAAGTGCATCAGTGTTTTCCGGCAGCTCACCTTTCATGCGTAAGTAACGCAGAACCACATCGACATCAACATCACCACGAATGGTGATCACGTCGGTGTTCATCAAGCCGCCGGCCGTGTCCTCAGAATAGGACAGTGCGGTTTCCACGCGCAGACGATCCGCCGCATCCATTTGCGCCAGTACTTCGCGAGAAACGTTGTCTGGTAGGCTACGTAGAACGTAAGCAACGTCATCGGTGTCCATCCCTTCGGTCGCTTCGGCGAGATCCTCAGGGGCCATTTTTGAGACAAGGCTGTCTTTGACGTCTTCACTCAGCTCGTCAAGGATTTCACCATAATCCTCAGGGTCGGTGAGTTGCCATAAAACTTCGCGGCTTTTACGTGGGGACGCTTCAAGTAGGTGGGCAATATCTTCAGGCTCCATGTCCTGAAGTTGACGGCGGACGTGAACGAAGCGGCCATTTTCGAGCGCTTCAGAAACTTCCTGGAGGGCTTGGTGAGCTTGGTCGAATTCAATTTGCTCTGCCACGGTGACCCCCTGATTCCTAGATATTTACAATGTGTTGAATAATAACTTAATTCGCCACACAAGTAACCCGAGAAAGCATGCTCGCTCGACAAAACTCTGTCAGTATCTCTTCCAAAGAAATAATTGGTTTACTGAGTAACCTTGGCTATGAAAAGAATAGCAGTTGTGATGATTCGTGATAGGGAAAGTGTGCCGAGTGTGAAAGCGAAGAAGGCTATTCGCCTTCTTCAAACTTATCTTCGATAAGATGACAAATGGCGTCTAGGGCCTGTTCTGCCTGTTCGCCACTGGCATGAATGGTCACATATTGCCCTTGTGCAGACTCAAGCATGAGTAACCCCATCACGCTGTCAGCTGCGGCGGTTTTGTCTTCTTCATTGTCGATGGTGACTTCGGCGGCAAAGCTTTGTGCCAGTTCTACCAATTTGACGGCAGCACGAGCGTGCAAGCCAAGTCGATTCTGTATGAGTACTTTGCGGCTGAGTTCCACGACTATTCCTTGTTGCGTTTTTCCAAAGTGGTATGGCGGATCTTAACGGTGTGCCCCATCGCTGCGAAATATTCACCGATTTGCTGGGTTAAGTAGACGGAGCGGTGTTTGCCTCCCGTACAGCCAATCGCCACGGTTAAATAGCTGCGATTGTTTTTTTCCAGCAAAGGCAACCAGTGCTCGATAAAGGTTTGAATCTGTCTTTTGAGTTCTAATACTTCATCATGGCTTTCTAAAAAGGTTTTGATGGGCGCATCCAACCCCGTCATCGGACGTAGCGCGGGTTCCCAATGAGGGTTGGGCAGAAATCGGACATCAAACACGTAGTCGGCGTCTGTTGGTAAACCAAATTTGAAGCCAAAAGACTCGAACACCATGATGAGCTTATTACGCTCTTTTCCTTCAATTCGGTAGCGTACGTCTTCACTGAGATCATGCAGTGATTGGTTGCTGCTGTTGAGTAAGATATCGGCGATCTCTTTCAATGGCTTGAGCATTTTTTTCTCAAGGTCGATCGCTTGATCTAGGGTATGGCACTCATCACTTAAAGAAAGAGGGTGAACGCGGCGAGTCTCACTGTAGCGTTTGAGAAGGGTAGCTTTATCCGCATCTAAAAAGAGAATCGAAAGGTCAATGCTGGATTTCAGCTTTTTTAGCGTCGTTGTCAGCTCTTTCAGTTTCTTCGGAATGTTGCGAACGTCAATGCTGACCGCGACATTCTGTTTGCTTTCCGAAACTGATTGTATGAAAGATTCCAGCAGGTTAACCGGGAGGTTATCTACGCAGTAGTAACCCATATCTTCTAACACACGTAGCGCGACACTTTTCCCTGCACCGGAGTGCCCACTCACTACAATAAGACGCATGGTTGGTTTCCGTTACTGATTGGTCATGATGTCGTACAGTTCTTGATCGCTTTGCGCTGCGCGCAGTAACTTCAGAACCTGCTTGTCGCTGAGGCGCTCTGCCATCGACGAAAGCGTTTTGAGGTGCTCTTTACACTGCTCTTCTGGGACCAATAAAGCAAAAAGGAGATCCACAGGACGGTTATCAATCGAATCAAAATCGATCGGTTCTTCACATTGCAAAAGAACGGCGACAGCTTTGTCTGCTGCGGTCATGCGCGCGTGTGGAATCGCAATACCATTGCCGATACCAGTACTGCCCATTTTCTCGCGGCTAAGCATGCATTCAAAGAGTTCGGTGGAATCTTGGCCTGTGTGCTCTGCGACCAAGTTACTGATGATTTCTAGTGCGCGTTTTTTGCTAGAACACTGGACTGCACTTTTGGTGCAGTCCAGAGAAAGTATTGTGCTAAGTTGCATGGTTAATGACTGTGTAGTTTTTCTTTGTGTTTGTTCAACTGGCGAACCAGTTTATCCACCAGCGAATCAATCGCGGCGTACATGTTCTCATCGTCAGAGGAGGCGTGAATTTCACCTTGATTGACGTGGAGCGTAGCTTCCGCGATCTGGTGAATTTTTTCAACTTTAAGTACAACTTGTATGCTATTGATGTGATCAAAAAATCGTTCAAGTTTGTCAAACTTGGTGTGAACATAGTCCTGCATTGAATCGGTAAGATCAACATGATGGCCTTGAATATTGATTTGCATAGACTTTCCTTTTCAGTTGAGGCCTAAAGTAGGCGTTTTCGCTGACTAGATGGGGCAATGCCTAAGGACTCGCGGTACTTAGCTATCGTTCGCCGTGCGACCTGGATTCCTTGGTCTGCCAGTAAGGCAGCAATTTTGCTATCACTCAGTGGTTTCGCACTGTTTTCGGCAGTGACTAACTTCTTAATGAGTGCGCGAATTGCTGTCGATGAACATTCTCCTCCACTATCCGTACTAACATGGCTAGAGAAGAAATATTTCAATTCAAAGATACCTCTAGGCGTGTGCATAAACTTCTGGGTTGTCACGCGTGAGATGGTGGATTCATGCATCTCAACCGCGGTTGCCACATCATTTAGCACCATAGGTTTCATTGCTTCTTCCCCATACTCGAAGAAATCATGTTGATGTTCAACTATGCAACGTGCAACTTTGAGCAGCGTCTCGTTTCTGCTCTCAAGGCTCTTAATTAACCATTTCGCCTCTTGCAAATTGCTGCGAATGTACTGGCTATCGGCGCTGCTGCCTTTGCCAAGTTGCGCATATTGTTGATTGACTTTCAATTTTGGAATGCTGTCTGGATTGATCGCGACACTCCATTTGCCATGCTCTTTAAATACGGAGACATCTGGGATCACGTACTCGGGCTCGATGGCATTGATCTTACTGCCAGGCCTTGGATCAAGCTGCTGGATCAGTTTGAGCGTTTCACGTAGGTCTTCTTCTTTGAGCTTCGCTTCTTTGACGATCAGCTTGTAATCGCGATTGCCTAGCGCATCAATGTGATGGCTCAGGACCATTTTTGCTTCGGCTAGCCAAGGGGTCTCGGTCGGAAATGTGGCCAGTTGCAGCAGTAAGCATTCTTGTAGGTTTTGCGACGCGACACCCAGGGGATCGAACTGTTGGATGCGTTTGCGTACGGCTTCCACTTCGTCGAGTTCGATATCGACGCTGTTCAGGCTTTCTAAGATCTCTTCAGGGCTGATAGTGAGGTAGCCAGTGTCATCGATGGCATCAATGATGGCAAAGGCGATCATGCGGTCAGTGTCGCTAAACGGGGTTAAATCCAGTTGCCACTGTAAGTAGTCGTGCAGTGTTTCCGTCGTTTCACCTTGATAGACCGGCATGTCATCGTCGAGTGCGATGCCTGTATTGCCAGAGTTGGCACTGTAAACGTCATCCCAGGTGGTGTCGATTTCCAGTTCGCTACTGATTTCGGATTTTTCAATCACATCAGAGCTGTCAGGAATGTCGCTCTCAACAGAAAAATCATCCGAATCGGAACCTTCATTGATCGCTTTCTCTTCGCCATTCAGTTGCGCTTCTTCTTGATGCTCTTCCACTTCCAATAACGGATTTGATTCCAGCGCTTCTTGGATTTCTTGTTGTAAATCCAAGGTGGACAGCTGCAGCAAACGTATGGCCTGCTGGAGCTGAGGCGTCATGGCTAACTGTTGACCTAGCTTGAGTTGTAATGAAGGTTTCATTCAGTAGTACTTACCTTTTATTCTCGTAATTGGTTCTGTTGTTCTTCATTTAATCATAGTCGGAATTGTTCGCCGAGATAAACTTGTTTTACCTGTTCATTGTTGAGAACTTGTTCAGGTGTTCCTTCCGCAATCAAACGACCTTGGCTAACGATGTAGGCTTTTTCACAGACGTCTAAGGTTTCACGTACGTTGTGGTCGGTAATCAGGACACCTAAGCCTCGATCGCGCAGATGTTCGATAATTTTTTTGATATCAATGACCGAAATAGGGTCAACGCCGGCAAAAGGTTCATCCAATAAAATGAACTGTGGGTTGGCCGCTAACGCTCGGGCAATTTCCACTCGGCGTCGTTCACCACCGGATAATGCCATGCCCGCGCTGTGACGAATGTGCTGAATGTGGAACTCTTCTAATAAGTCTTCCAGTTTGTCCTGGCGTTCTTCGCGCGTGAGCTCGTTGCGAGTTTGCAAAACCGCCATGATGTTGTCTTCAACAGAGAGCTTGCGGAAAATCGACGCTTCTTGTGGCAAATAGCCAATGCCCAACTTAGAGCGGCTATGCATCGGAAGAATACTGATGTCACGATCATCAATCTTAATGGAGCCTTCATCGCGAGGCACCAGTCCTACAATCATGTAAAACGAGGTGGTTTTGCCTGCGCCGTTAGGGCCCAGTAATCCCACGATTTGGCCTGATTCAACCTGCAAGCTAACGTCTGTAACGACTTTGCGTTTTTTATAGCTTTTCGCTAAGTGTTTTGCGCTCAATACCGCCATTAGTTATTCACCTGACTTGGCTGTAAAACGGTGGTGACACGCTCATTTTTAGAGCTGTCGGCCATCAGTTTTTGTAAAGCAATTTGGTAGACAATTGACGAACCTTTGATGACGTTGTTGTCTTGCGCTAGCTCCGCTTGACCTTTCATGGTCAACTGATCGTTATCGATGCTGTAATCGAGCTGTTTAGCGCTGCCGCTCAGCGTTTTGCCATCATCCATCAATTGTGAAAAGGTCGCTGGCTGGCCAAAGGCTTCGATCTTTTTAATCGTATTGCTCTCAGGATCGCGTGTGACGACGATTTTATCGGCATTGATATTGATGCTGCCCTGTTTGAGAGAGACGTCGCCATCAAAGATGACTTGATTACTACGCATATCTAATTGCTGTGAATCGGAATCAATATAAACAGGCTGCTGAGTGTCAGATTTCAACGCATAGGCGTTGCTGGTGGCCAGCATAAGAGCAAAAAGACTAAGGTGTAAGGGTTTCATATCTACCTTGTACATGATTATACAGAGTCGCTGTGTTGGTTTTCAGGTTACCCTTCATCGCTTCTCCGGTGGTTTCAAATTGTGGACCAATCAATAAAACCTGCTGGTCAGCATGAAAATCTCGATTCGACAGATCGATTTCCAGTTTGTCCGTAGACAGCATTTCGAAGCTGGCGCCTGGCAACAAGTTTTGCATTCTCACGTGGTCGGAGAGGGTCAACACTTGCTCTTCATCCAGCACGGCGCGTCGAGCTGTGATTTTCCATTCGATCGTGTCGCCATCGCGGTAGATGACTAAACTCGGATTTTCAAAAACGGTATCGCCACTTTTGGCGTAGTGATCCAAATGCGACGAAGAGATCTGATGGCTTCGTATGCCATCAGAGTTGTAGCTGATGTTGTTGAGTGATTCGCCACTAAACATCGGTAGCTCTAAATTGGGGGCCACTTGTACCGATTGAGCTTCACGTTGGCCATACAAGTAGTAGCAAGACCAACTGACAACGAAAAACAGCAGCAAATAAATCAGCCGAGAAAAACTCATATACTCAGACCTTTGTGAGCGTCTAATTCTCCACGTGCCTGTAAAATGAGATCGCAAACTTCACGCACGGCACCATGCCCCCCCTTAATGCGGGTAACATAGTTGGCGCGTTGTGCCAGTAGCGGATGACCATCAGCAACACAAACTTGTAGTGCTACTTTTTCCATTACAGGCCAGTCGATTAAATCGTCTCCAATATACCCGGTTTGTTCTGGGAGGATGGAGAGTTTGTCACAAATATCGTAGTAGGCGCGGACTTTATCATCCTGACCTTGATAAATGAGTGAAATACCTAATGCCTTCATTCGGTTCTCGACAATTTGTGACTGACGACCGGTAATAATCGCAATTTCAATGCCCGCATTCATGAGCGCTTTGACGCCGTAACCGTCTCGGGTGTGGAAGGTCTTCAACTCTTCCCCCTGATTGCCCATATAAATCAGACCGTCAGAAAATACCCCATCCACATCACAAATGAGAAGTTTAATATCGCGGGCAATATCGACGATCGCTTGTTCTACTGGACCGTATAAAGTTTCAACGAATTGCGTCACTACATGACTCCCGCTTTCAATAAATCGTGCATGTTTAATGCGCCAACCAGTTTACCATCTTGGCACAACATTAAACCGTTAATTTTCTTCTGTTGCATGAGGTTGAGCCCTTCAACCGCGAGCATGCTTGGATTGGCAACTGTAGGGTGTTTGGTCATCACATCGCCGATCTGTGCGCTGTGAATGTCGACACGCTTATCTAAGATACGGCGTAAGTCTCCGTCAGTAAAAATGCCGAGCAACAGATTGTCTTGACCCACAATGGCCGTCATGCCGAGGCCTTTCTGTGAGATTTCCAATAACGCATCACGCACTAAAGCATCCGGAGAGACGCGCGGTAACTGTTCGCCCGTATGCATGATGTCGTTGAGTTTCAATAATAGCTTTCTTCCCAGCGCACCACCAGGATGGGACAGTGCGAAATCCTCAGCGGTAAAGCCGCGGGCTTGCAGCAAGGCCACAGCCATAGCATCGCCCATCACTAAAGTCGCCGTTGTGCTGGTGGTTGGAGCCAAACCCAACGGACACGCCTCTTCAGGAACGGTGATTTGTAAATGGTAATCGGCCAGTTTTGCCATGGTCGAGCTGGGTTTGCCAGTCATGCTAATGATGCGGATACCCAATCGCTTTAATACCGGAAAGAGCGCGAGAATTTCTGAGGACTCACCGGAGTTGGAAATGGCAAGGACGATATCCCCACGTTCGATCATTCCTAAGTCACCGTGCGAAGCTTCCCCTGGATGAACAAAGAACGAGGAAGTGCCGGTGCTGGCTAACGAGGCGGCGATCTTTTTCCCGATATGACCAGATTTCCCCATCCCCATAACAACCACTTTTCCGGCGTTATTCAGGATTAATTCACACGCTTGCTCAAATTGCTCATCAAAATATTGCGATAACTGCTCAAGACCGCGTATTTCCGTGGCTAACACTTGTTTTGCTACCGCACGATAATCAAAGGACAGGGTCATGTGTACTCCTAGCGAGACAGCTTACGCTGCCATGTTCATTAACAGATAGGCCTGATAACCGATAAAGCAGGTCAGTAGAATACCACCTTCCGTACGACTAATTCTGCGAGATTTGCCCAATGCCATGACAACCAAAAGTAAGGAAATCGCCAGCATTACCCAAAAATCACGTCCCATTGCGTATTCACTAATAAATGACGGGTTGAGAATACCGGGGATCCCCATCACGGCAAGAATATTGAAGACGTTGGAGCCGATGATGTTACCGACCGCCATGTCATCTTCACCTTTCAGAGCACCCGCCAAAGAGGCGGCCAGTTCTGGCAGGCTGGTACCCACGGCAATAATGGTTAAACCAATCACCAAGTCACTCATGCCAAAGTATTTCGCAATGATGACCGCATTATCCACTAGCATATCGGCCGCGAGTGGTAAAAGGATCAGACCAATGACGATCCACATTGCGGCTTTGGGATTGCTGACGCCTTGAGGAATTTCCGACTCTTGCTCTTCTAAGAAGGCATCTCCGGTTTTTTGTTCGCGACGGCTGATTTGCAGCATCGCGACTAGGAATAAGGTAAATAAAACAAACAGTAGCACGCCTTCATAGAAACCAAGATGACTATCCCAAAGTAGGATGCCAGCCAAGACAGTTACACCAATCATGAGCGGCAACTCGCGACGTACTACGGCAGAGTTGATCGACAGTGGACGAACTAACGCGGTAATACCAAGAATCAGGGCGATGTTGGCGATATTCGAACCTATAACATTACCCACTGCGGTATCGGTTTTACCGTCAAGTGCCGCGGTGGCTGAAACCATCATTTCTGGCGCAGATGAGCCCATTGCGAGGATGGTCATACCGATGACCAATGGAGAAATACCGATATTGCGAGCGAGGGCGGCTGAACCAAAAACAAGTTTGTCGGCACTCCAGACCAACAAAATGAGACCAACGATAAGCAGCGCGACGGCTTCGAGCATGATAAGTTCCAGAAAGTAATGATAAGTTGAATGATTAACCGCTAATTTTGACCTTTTGCCGACAAAAATGGAAGCCAAAGTGGTAACAAATTACATCCTCGTAAGTGGTAAAGGCTAATATGTAAGGAAAATGAGAGATGAGCCGATAAGGCGTTATTTTTCGTTAGGATTAATAAAGAGTGCAGAAAGAAAGTCTATTGAATTGAGTGATGGTTCAAAGGAATTAATCGAACACTGCTTTTAATTCTGAAATAATCTGCTTATCATGGCTTGCCGAATTTGTCGCCAATCGACACAAGTGCGATAAAAAACGCAGGGGAATACCTGAGTAAATAAAGAGAGAGTATGTCACACAACGATTTAGTAACGATTCATGGACTGACGTTTTCCCGTGGCCAACGTAAGATTTTCGACAACATCGATTTGCGTATTCCCAAAGGAAAAGTGACGGCCATCATGGGGCCATCTGGAATTGGAAAGACCACATTGCTTCGCCTGATTGGTGGGCAAATCTTGCCGGAAAGTGGTGAGATTTGGTTTGATGGTGTCAATATTCCTAGTTTGTCTCGCTCTAAGCTTTATCACGCCAGAAAAAAAATGAGCATGCTGTTTCAATCCGGCGCGCTGTTTACTGATCTCAATGTCTTCGATAACGTCGCCTTTCCTTTACGTGAACACACTCAGCTGAGTGACTCACTCATTCGCACTTTAGTACTATTGAAGCTTGAAGCGGTTGGCCTGAGAGGGGCTGCAGAACTAATGCCAAGTGAGTTATCTGGTGGCATGGCTCGTCGAGCTGCCCTAGCAAGAGCCATTGCGCTCGACCCTGAGCTGATCATGTATGACGAACCTTTTGTCGGTCAGGATCCGATCACCATGGGGGTGCTGGTTGAGTTGATTCGTAATTTGAACAGTGCCTTAGGGGTCACAGCCGTTGTCGTTTCTCATGATGTCCCGGAGGTGATGAGCATTGCTGATTGGGTGTATCTGCTGGCTGATGGCAAAGTGATCGCGAAAGGCACACCAGAGGAGCTGCGCAACAACAGCGATCCTCGTGTTCAACAATTTTTATTGGGTGAAGCGGATGGTCCTGTGCCGTTTCGTTTTCCCGCGCAACCCATAGAAAAGGATTTATTTCACGATGCCTAACTTAGTCGACATGATTTCAGCGCTCGGGCGTCGCTTCCTTAGCTTATGTCAATCATTTGGCAAGGCGAGCTTAATGCTTGCAGGTTCACTTGCGGGGAGACCACAACCGCGAAAAACGCTGCCACTATTGGTGAAGCAAATTTATAACGTGGGTGTGCAGTCTTTGGCCATCATCGTGGTCTCAGGGCTCTTCATTGGAATGGTGTTGAGTCTACAAGGCTACGTGATTTTGGTGGATTACGGCGCAGAAGGCAGCCTAGGGCAAATGGTCGCGCTGTCGTTATTGCGTGAGCTAGGGCCAGTTGTGACGGCATTGTTGTTTGCCGGGCGAGCGGGCTCTGCACTCACGGCTGAAATTGGCCTGATGAAAGCGACAGAGCAGCTTTCTAGTATGGAAATGATGGCGGTTGACCCACTTAAAAGAATCATAGCGCCAAGGTTGTGGGCTGGCATTATCTCGATGCCGCTGTTGGCGATGATCTTCATGGCCGTAGGTATTTGGGGTGGCCAATTGGTGGGTGTTGACTGGAAAGGCATCGACCACGGCAGTTTTTGGTCTGCCATGCAAGCTTCGGTGGAGTTAGGGCAAGATATTGGTAACAGCATGATCAAGTGTGTGGTCTTTGCCATTACCGTGACTTGGATTGCGCTCTTTAATGGTTACGATGCTATTCCAACTTCGGAAGGCATCAGCCGTGCGACGACTCGCACGGTGGTTCACTCTTCTTTAGCGGTGTTGGGGCTGGATTTTGTCCTCACTGCGTTGATGTTTGGGAATTAAACATGCAACAAACACGTAAAACAGAATTATGGGTTGGCAGCTTTGTCTTGGCGGGAATTTGCGCAATTCTGGTCATGATTTTTCAAGTCGCTGACGTAAAGGGGCTGGGCTCGGGCAATACTTACACGCTCAAAGCACAGTTTGACAACATCGGTAGTCTTAAAGTGCGCTCGCCTGTGAAAGTGGGAGGGGTTGTGATTGGACGCGTATCCGACATTTCGTTGAATCCTGAAACCTTAGTCCCTGTCGTATCGTTGTCGATCAACAGTCTCTACAACCAGTTTCCGGAGACCTCGAGTGTGCAGATACTGACATCCGGCTTGATTGGTGAGCAGTACATCGGCTTAGTGCCAGGATTCGTTTTTGAAGATGAGCAGATGCTTAAAGATGGTGACTTTATTGAAGACACCAAATCGGCGTTGGTATTGGAAGATTTGATTGGCCAAGTGCTGTATAGCGTCGGCAACAAAGATGAAACTAAGAAGGAATAATTCGATGAAACGATTCTTTTTGACCTGTCTCTCGCTGTTGATGTCACTTAATGTATTGGCGAGCACGGCAGTGGACAAAGCCGATCCGTATCAAATGATGAAGCAGGTTTCAGAGCAGGCCTTTGCGCGTTTGAAGGCAGAGCAACCTAAAATTCAGCAAGATCCTGACTACCTCAAAGTGGTGGTAGAAGAAGAGCTGATGCCATACGTGAATGAAAAGTACGCGGCACTTAAGTTATTGGGTACAAATCTCAAAGGGGCAAAGCGTGAAGACGTCACAGCGTTTATTGACGCGTTTCGCGCGTACTTAGTGAGCTCTTATGCGCAGGTATTGACGCAATACACGGATCAGAAAATTCTCTTTGGCCCGGAATCTAAGGTGGAAGAAGATCAGCGCATCACCAGTGTGAAAGTTGATATCATTGATACCCCCCGCCCAAACATTAAGCTAGAGTTCAAATTGCGTCGTGAGAATAACGGCGATTGGCTCGCTTTTGATATGGTTGCCGAAGGGATCAGTTTACTCTCCAGCAAGCAGTCGGAGTGGAATGGTAAAATTCGCCAAGATGGTATTCTTTCCGTCGCCAACGAGCTGGAAGCATTAGCGAAACAACCGATTCGTTTTGAGGCGAAAAACTGATGTCACACCCGCAATGGCAGCAATCGACAGACGAGAAAGTCAGCTTAAGTGGTAATTTGGATCGTGAACAAGTGCCATCACTGTGGCGTTTTGCTCAGACTTGGAAGCCGAGACATAGTCAGGTGGAATTCTCACTAAAAACCGTACAACGGGTGGATTCTGCCGGAATGGTGATGCTAATTCACTTATTAGAGCATGCAAAAAAGCAAAACTGTCATATAATGCTGAGTTTTGTGCCAGCGCAACTGCGCACACTGTTTCAGTTAAGCAACGTTGAAGACGTGGTTGCCAAACATATTCAAAGTTATCAGGGGTAAATTGTGGATAGCGCAAAAGTACAACAGTTACTAGAAGAAGCACTCAACCTTGAAGAGTTGCATGTAAAAGGTGAAGGTAGCCACTATGAAGTGGTCGCTGTTGATGCTTGTTTCGAAGGAATGAGCCGCGTTAAGAAGCAACAGCTGATCTACAAACCACTCATGGACTACATCCAACGCAATGATATTCATGCCTTGTCGATCAAAGCATACACGCCTGCCGAATGGGCACGTGACAAGAAACTGATGTCTCTTTAAGGTTTTATAATGGAAAAGTTCCGTGTAATTGGGTCGACTCAGCCATTGGTGGGTGAGGTGACGATTTCAGGTGCCAAAAACGCTGCACTGCCGATTTTATTTGCGTCGATTCTGGCTGAAGAGCCAGTTGAAGTGGCCAATGTGCCGCATCTTCGAGATATTGATACCACCATGGAGCTGTTAAAGCGCCTTGGTGCCAAAGTGGAACGCAATGGTTCCGTTCATGTTGACCCTAGCTCTATCGATGAATATTGCGCGCCTTATGATTTGGTGAAAACCATGCGTGCGTCGATTTGGGCATTGGGGCCGCTTGTTGCTCGTTTTGGTCAAGGACAAGTGTCTCTTCCAGGTGGGTGTGCGATCGGTGCGCGTCCCGTGGACTTACATATTACGGGTCTAGAGCAGCTTGGTGCGACCATCACGTTAGAAGATGGTTACGTTAAAGCGCATGTCGACGGCCGCCTACAAGGCGCACACATTGTGATGGATAAAGTGAGCGTAGGTGCCACGATCACCATCATGTGCGCAGCCACACTTGCCGAAGGCACGACGGTTTTAGATAACGCAGCGCGTGAGCCAGAAATCGTCGATACTGCGAAATTCCTCAACACGCTTGGGGCTAAAATCAGCGGTGCAGGCACTGACACCATCACCATTGAAGGTGTTGAGCGTCTGGGTGGTGGTAAGCATGCCGTTGTGGCAGATCGCATCGAAACGGGGACTTTCCTTGTCGCTGCGGCGGTGTCTGGCGGTAAAGTCGTTTGCCACAATACGCAAGCGCATTTACTTGAAGCCGTGTTGGCGAAGTTGGAAGAAGCGGGTGCGCTTGTTGAAACTGGCGAAGATTGGATTTCTGTTGATATGACCGGTAGAGAGCTCAAAGCGGTCAATATCCGCACGGCGCCTCATCCGGGTTTCCCAACCGATATGCAAGCACAGTTTACCTTGCTGAATATGATGGCCAAAGGCGGTGGTGTGATCACTGAAACCATCTTTGAGAACCGTTTCATGCATGTTCCAGAGCTAAAACGTATGGGCGCAAAAGCGGAGATTGAAGGCAACACGGTCATCTGTGGTGACGTGGAGCGTTTGAGCGCTGCACAAGTGATGGCGACCGATCTACGAGCGTCAGCCAGTTTAGTGATTGCAGGTTGTATCGCTAAGGGTGAAACCATCGTTGATCGTATTTACCACATTGACCGCGGCTATGACAAAATCGAGAACAAGCTTAATGCACTGGGTGCAAAGATTGAGCGTTTTCGTGAGTCAAACTAAACTGCGTTGATACCAATATAGCCGAAACACAGGTTTCGGCTTTTTTATATTTTTGAAGTTGTTTTGTCAGAGAAGTGGAGCGTAACTTTCAATATCTTGGGAGTGCAATGCCGATCTGAATGAATACCGGAGTTATAAATGATTGCTCTAGTGCGTTTATTAGCGACGGCGTTATTTGCTGTTGTGATGTTCGTTTTTGGTTGTGGCTACTGTTTACTTAGCCCTCGAAATCCTAAGCATGTGTTCACCTTTGGCCGTCTGTTTGCCAAAATGTCGCGTGTATTTGGCATTAAGCTGGAACTGCGTCTTCCTGAAGATGCCTACCAACGTGGCCAACATATCTACATTGCCAACCATCAAAATAACTGGGACCTCTTTACCGTATCTTCGGCAGTGACACCCAAAGTTGTCACGGTAGGCAAAAAGAGCCTAGCGTGGTTACCGCTGTTTGGACAGCTTTACTGGCTGACGGGTAACATCTTGATTGACCGTGCGAATAAAACCAAAGCCAAAGGGACGATTGATCAGGTAGTGGCAAGCATGAAAGCAAGTGAAGTCTCGGTATGGATGTTTCCTGAAGGTACACGCTCACGCGGTCGTGGCCTCATGCCTTTCAAAACGGGCGCTTTTCACGCTGCGATTGGCGCTGGCGTGCCGATTATCCCGATCGTATGTAGCTCAACGGATCAACTGAAATTGAATCGTTGGAATAATGGTCACGTGATTGTCGAAATGTTGGATCCCATTAGCACCGAAGGTTATGGCAAAGAGCATATTCGCGAGCTTGCAGAAATCTGTCGCGAAAAGATGAAAGCCAAATTAGAAAGTTTGGATGAAGAAGTGAAGTTACGTAATCAGCAATGATTCACTTAAAAATCGATGGTTAAAATAAAAAGGATGTCATATGACATCCTTCAGACTGCTGACAAAGGTCTAGCTTTCGAGCTAGACCTTTGATCTAATAGGGGTATCGAAATATGGATACTCCGATATGCTTCAAGAACCGACTCCGCAACAATACGAACTGGAAATGGTGACGATGGAACAGTTAGTTCCTAAAAACCATTTAGTGCGCAAAATCGATAATGCTATCGACTTTGAATTCATTCGTGATGAAGTCGCTCATCTTTATTGTAAAGATAATGGGCGTCCACCTGTTGACCCTGTTCGTCTCTTCAAAATCATCTTGCTTGGTTATATCTTTGGTATAAAAAGTGAGCGTCAGCTCGTTAAAGAAATTGAAGTGAATGTCGCTTACCGTTGGTTCTTACGGATGTCATTAACAGAGAAAGTCATCCACGCTTCGACTCTAAGCCAAAACCGCATTCGTCGCTTTAATGGCACGGATGTATTCGAACGTATTTTTATCAATATCGTAGAGCAAGCCATGACGAAAGGCTTGGTCGCGGGTCAAGAGCTCTTTACGGACAGTACTCATCTCAAAGCGAACGCCAACAAGAATAAACACACCAATAAAGTCACGGCGGTTCGCGCGAGTGCCTATCTTGATATGCTGGATGACGACGTCGCGTTAGACCGAGAAAAAGCGGGTAAGAAGCCTCTTAAGGCTCGTGAATCAGAGTCAAAAACAAAGAATACCAAAACCAGCACCACTGACCCAGAGAGTGGCTTCATGACTCGTGATAATAAGCCACAAGGCTTCTTCTACCTCGACCATCGAACCGTTGATGGTCAACATGGAATTATCCTCGATACCTATACCACCGCGGGCAACATCAATGACTCACAGCCTTACGTTCAACGCTTAGATTACACGCTTGCTACATTCCAATTGAACCCGATAGCCGTTGGACTGGATGCGGGCTACTTTACCGCTCCAGTGGCGGAGTCACTTGAACGTCGAGGTATTCTTGGCGTGTTCGGTTATCGACGTCCATCGAGAACGAAAAATGCGTTCAAAAAGAAACACTTTACTTACGATGCGCAAAGAGACTGCTACCAGTGTCCGAATGGTCAGGCGTTGCTTTATAAAACCACGTCACGCGATGCCTACCGAGAATACCACTCAGACCCGAAAGAGTGTGCGTTCTGTCCAATGAGGGATGACTGTACTCAAAGCAAAAACATGAAGAAAGTGATTACTCGGCATATCTATAGCGATGCCGTAGAGAGAGCAAATCAAATGCGGCTTTCTTCCTATGGTAAGAAGACCTATCGACGTCGAAGTGAAACAGTAGAACGGAGCTTTGCAGATGCCAAGCAACATCATGGTCATCGTTATGCTCGCTTCCGAGGTCTAGCCAACGTGCAAATGCAATGTTGGTTGGCAGCGGCAGCCCAAAACATCAAGAAGATAGCGTTGGTGGTGAACTATCTACGAAAAATGGGCTTAAATATGGCAGAAATAAGGCAGATACTTGCTTCTGTATACCCATGTAATGAATGGGAACTTCTGCGCACGATATAACAAAAAAAAATCACGATCGCGACCTACGGTCGCTTCCAAAAAAGAACCCCACTTAAAAAGCGGGGTTCGTCATCAATCTGAAGGATGTCATATGACATCCTTTTTTTGTTCCGGCTTGACTGAGTAAAATACGGGACTAAGCTTGCGGTTTGACCACCAATACGTTAATGGGTGAGTTCTCAACCACTTTACTGGCGACGGAACCGAGCACCACTTTATCGATTTTTGAGCGTTTGTGGCTTGGCATGATAATCAAATCAGCCCCCAGCTTTTCAGCGTACTCTAAGATAGTGGCGTAAGGTTTGCCTTCGGCAACATGGACCTTGTAGACAATTTCATCGGCGATGTGTTGATCAGCAAAGTTCTTAAGTTGTTGCACCACATCTTGTTTCATTTTCTGTGCCGCATCTTTAGGGAAGTAGCTCGCCACCATCGACATGTGAATGCCGGGCAATACGTTGAGCAAATGTAATTGAGCATTGGCTTGGCGCGCGTGCCACACCGCGAGCTCAACGGCTCTATCTGAAAAACCTTTATCGTTCAGATCGACGGGAACAAGAATCTGTTTGTACATGGTATGATCTCTATTGTTGTTATTTCAGCATACTGTTTTGAGATAAATATAGCCCCGATTTCACGGGGCTATTGATGTTTACGCTTGAATGATTTGAGATCGAATTCGGCGTTTCTGATTTGCTGCCATGAAAATAAGGATCAGCAAACAAGGGACAAACACCCATTCTTTCATTGGTCGATCTGCTTCTTCTACCACCCATTTGATTTCCCAATCGAAATCGATACCGGAGGCTTCAGCAGGGCTGTCAAATTCAACCATATCAACCAGCATCTTGCCTTGATCTTCAACGAGGGAAAGCCCCATCGACTGAAGACGTTCAAGTGCGGTTGTCGCATTATCATCAAAAGGCAAACGGACCGTCTTTTCAGTGAAATCACCTTCTAGATTGGTACCAGCTACACGAAGCTCCAGTGATTGTCCTACATCTAGCTTCTGAGTGATTTGCTCTATCTCAATACCTGGTGAAAGAACTTTGGCTGGGTAAATCATGTCCCACCAGAAGCCTGGACGGAAGAACGAGAACGTAAGTATGAGCAGTAACAGCGTTTCCCACCATTTGTTTTTGGTGAACCACCAGCCTTGTGTGGCCGCGGAGAAGATCAGCATGGCGATAATCGAGGAGAGTATCGTTAATAGCAAGTGCCACCAAGTATCAATGCCCATCAACAAGAGCTGAGTATTGAAGACAAACATGAATGGCAAGATAGCGGTACGAATGTCGTAGGCAAACCCTTGGATACCGGTACGGATCGGGTCGGATTTCGCAATCGCAGCTGCAGCAAACGCAGCTAAGCCAACTGGAGGGGTGTCATCGGCCAAAATACCAAAATAGAACACAAACAGGTGGACGGCGATAAGTGGAATGATCAAGCCGTGCTGAGCGCCTAGCGTGACGATCACTGGCGCCATCAAGGTCGACACCACAATGTAGTTCGCGGTTGTAGGAAGCCCCATACCAAGGATCAAGCTGATCACTGCGGTGAAGATCAGCATCATGATCACGCTGCCGCCGGAAATGAACTCAACAAAATCGGTCATGACCAAACCGATCCCGGTTAGGGTCACCACGCCGACGACGGTACCCGCAGCAGCGGTTGCGACACCGATGCCAATCATATTGCGAGCGCCCGATACTAAGCTCTCTAACAGATCTGTCCAACCAGCCTTGGTTTGCTGCGCAATGTCGTCACTCTTGTTCATCAACGCCATCAAAGGACGTTGAGTGAGAAGAATAAAGATCATGAACACCGTGGCCCAAAACGCTGAAAGGCCAGGAGAAAAGCGCTCAACGGTGAGACACCAAACAAGCACAACAATCGGAAGCAGGAAGTGCAAACCCGATTTGATCGTCGGTCCTGGGTCGGGCACTTCGGTCAGTTCTGCATCGATCTCCAAGGCGCCATCTTGCGCATGATGGGCGGAAATTTTGACTAAGCCTACGTAGGCAACAAGTAAGGCAATGCTCACCATTGGTGTCGCGGCATCGCCAAAGACATCCTTGGTCCAACCGATGCCGTAGTAAACCACCGCACTGACGACACACAATCCTAAAATCGTTCCCGTAAAGGAGAGCAAGCTTTGCAGCATGGTTGGATTGTGGCGTCGAGGTAAGCCTGTCATGCCCGCTTTGCAGGCTTCTAAGTGAACAATATAAATCAGCGCAATATAAGAAATTAAGGCCGGCAGAATGGCCGCTTTAATGACTTCAACGTAAGAAATACCGACATATTCCACCATCAAGAAAGCTGCAGCTCCCATGATCGGCGGCGTTAATTGCCCATTGGTTGATGCTGCCACCTCGACGGCGCCAGCCTTTGTTCCTGGGAATCCAACCCGCTTCATTAAGGGAATCGTAAAGGTACCCGTGGTGACCACGTTGGCGATGGAAGAACCAGAAACAAGCCCTGATAAACCGGAGGCGACCACGGCCGCTTTGGCCGGCCCACCACGCATATGGCCGAGCAATGAGAAGGCCACTTTAATAAAGTATGCCCCCGCACCTGCGCGTTCCAGCATGGCACCAAAGAGTACAAACAAGAACACAAACGAGGTGGATACGCCAAGAGCAACACCGAACACGCCTTCCGTGGTCAACCATAAATGGGACATCGCTTTGTTGATGCTTGCCCCTTTATGGGCAATGACATCCGGCATGTAGGGACCGGCAAAGGTATAAAAGAGAAAAAGAGCGGCCACGAGCATTAAAGGAGGGCCCAACGCTCTACGAGTGGCTTCAAGCAACAGCACCATGCCAGTGACTGCTACCGCAACATCCATCGTCGTTGGAGCGCCTGAACGGCCAGCAAGCTCGGTGTAGAAGATGTAGATGTAGGAAGCAGAGAAACTGCCGAGTAAAGCCAATACCCAATCGAGGGCAGGGATGTGCTCTCTAGGTGAGCTTTTCAGTGCAGGGTAAGCAGTGAAAGCAAGAAAGATAGCAAAGGTTAAATGTACAGCTCGTGCCTGCGTGTCATTAAGAACGGCGAAATCGAAAATAAACGGCAGCGGTGAAGCGTACCATAATTGAAACAATGACCAGCAAAGAGGAACAAACCAAAGGATTCGTCCCTGTAACCCTGCCGGGTTACGTGCGCCAGTATCGGCTTGAGCCACCATTTCTTGCACATCTTGTGACGGAGTGGTATTCGTCGTCATGTACGTTTCCTTGTTATTGATGGTCTAGTTGATGCTGTCACCCTTCCGATTCTGAACTCGGAGAGGGCAGTGAACTCAATGCTGTCTGAATTAATGAGATTGTAACGGCAAATCAGACAACAGAATGATTGAAGTCGGGATCAGGATTGAATCGCAGGCAGGAAGATGGCCTTCCTGCCTGAATCGTGGGGTTGCTTATTTCAGCAGACCCACTTCTTTGTAGTATTTCACTGCACCTGGGTGTAGTGGGATAGAAATACCAGCGCTCACCATATCCTCTTTCTTAAGGGTAGCAAACGCAGGGTGTAGACGTTTGAAGGTATCGAAGTTCTCGAATACCGCTTTCGCCACGTTGTAAGCCACGTCGTCAGACACATCGGCAGTGGTGACAAGCGTTGCCGCTACACCAAAGCTCTTCACGTCTTTATCAGTGCCACGGTACATACCAGCAGGCACGGTGCTGTAAGCATAGTATGGGTTGTCAGCAACAATTTTGTCGATCTGTGGACCTGTCGCGGACACCAATTTTGCGTCACAAGAGGTAGTCGCTTCTTTGATTGAGCCGTTTGGGTGACCAACCATGTAAATGAACGCGTCGATCTTGTTGTCACATAGGGCTTGCGAACGCTCAGAACCTTTTAGCTCTGATGCTAGCTTGAAGCTGTCGTTGTTCCAACCCATAGCATCCATCACCACGCTCATCGTTGCGTGATCGCCCGAGCCAGGGTTACCGATGTTGACGCGCTTGCCTTTCAGATCTTCAAGCTTGTCGATGCCTGCGTCAGAGCGTGCAATGATGTTAAAAGGTTCGGTATGAAGAGAGAACATGGCACGCAGCTTAGTGTAAGGGCCTTGCTCTTCAAATTTACTAGTGCCTTTGTAGCCATGGTATTGCCAGTCAGACTGAACAATACCAAAGTCCAACTCGCCAGAGCGGATGGTATTGACGTTGTAGATCGAACCGCCCGTTGATTCTACAGAACAACGGATATTGTGATCTTTACGATCTTTGTTGACCAGTTTACAGATGGCGCCACCCGTAGGGTAGTAAACACCCGTCACTGAACCTGTACCAATCGTAATAAATTCTTGAGCGTGAACCGCACCTGCGCCCATAACGGCAGCAGCAATTGCACCCACTTTAATCAGCGTATTTAATGCCATGAATGTTCCTTCCTTTATCCATTATTAACCCAGAAGCATAACAAATTATCTTCAGGGGTTTCCTGTTTGGAAACGGCATCTTTTCCAATCCAATCGTTTGGAAAAGTGGCGGAATAATAACAAATAATTGGCAGATAATTATACAATTGTTAAAACTTATAGCGAAAAAATCTAAGGAAAGAGAATAGGAGTGACGTTTTTTTAGTGTTAGGTTCTTTTAGATCAATGAGTTAAATTGATGCTTATCTTGGTAGAGATTTGGTTGAATGCGTGAATTAGGTCACGAACAATTAACGCCTATTTGAATGCATTTCAAACAAAATGCTCACCAAAGCATCGCTAAAGTGAGCATTGTTTGCCGTTAGTTAGCCCGCGTATTCAAACAATTCGCAGACCGATTTGAACAGTTGTTCTGTCGTGATTGTTAGGGTAGGGGTAATGAAGATGGTGTCATCACCCGCCACCACGCCAAGGATGCCTTCCGATTTACCAAGAGAATCGAGCATACGGGCAATAAGCTGTGCCGCTCCTGGGCCAGTATGGATGACCACTAATGCTTGGTTATGGTCAACATCTAAAACCAATTCACGCAAAGAACTGCTGACGGTCGGAACGCCCAGTTCGGTGGGTAGGCAGTAAACCATTTCCATTTTCGCATTGCGGGTACGAACGGCACCAAACTTGGTCAGCATGCGAGAAACTTTAGATTGGTTAATGTTTTCAAAGCCTTCTTGTTTCAGGGCTTCAACAATTTCACCTTGAGAACCAAAGCGTTCTTCTTTCAATAAAGCTTTAAAAGCGCGTACTAGGTTGTCTTGTTTTTCTGATGGGCGCATAAAATCCACATTCCATTTCTTAACGTTTTGCATATTTTCGCATAGATATTCACTCAGTGCCAAAAGCTGATTGCAATCTGTTAGTTGTATCACTGTAAATTTTAAACAGATTACTGTCCGATTAGCGCAGTGAATAGCGAACAAAGCAAGAAATGTAGTCAATTTCTTTCATGCTTAAGCCTTTGTCATACCTACAATTTATGTGGATAATGGCCGAAGTGAATGTGGCACGCGATAATCGAGTTGCGCAAGGTCGCAAAGCGAGCGTTAATTGATTGTAATCAAGTTGTAATTGCTATAGCGTTCTACACAGTTGTTTACAAAATACCCTACTAAAACGTCTATAAGAGATCGCTCTCAAGGAGAACTACAATGAAAGTAGCTGTTATTGGTGCCGCAGGTGGCATCGGTCAAGCCCTAGCTCTTTTACTGAAAAACCGCCTTCCAGCGGGTTCTGATTTAGCCCTATATGATATTGCTCCGGTTACTCCGGGTGTTGCTGCAGACCTAAGCCACATCCCAACCCCCGTTTCGATCAAAGGTTATGCCGGTGAAGATCCAACGCCAGCACTAGAAGGTGCTGATGTGGTTCTTATTTCTGCCGGTGTTGCGCGTAAACCAGGTATGGATCGTGCGGATCTATTTAATGTCAATGCTGGTATCGTCAAATCACTTGCTGAGCGCATTGCCGTGGTTTGTCCGAATGCTTGTATTGGTATCATCACCAACCCTGTGAACACCACTGTGCCAATTGCAGCAGAAGTTCTGAAAAAAGCGGGCGTTTATGACAAGCGTAAACTTTTTGGTGTGACGACGTTGGATGTGATCCGTTCAGAAACGTTTGTTGCTGAGCTGAAAGGTCAAGATCCAGGTGAAGTTCGTGTACCAGTGATCGGCGGTCACTCTGGTGTGACGATTCTGCCTCTTCTTTCTCAAGTGGAAGGTGTCGAGTTTAGCGACGAAGAAATCGCAGCCCTAACCAAACGTATCCAAAATGCAGGTACTGAAGTGGTTGAAGCGAAAGCGGGTGGCGGCAGTGCAACACTTTCAATGGGTCAGGCTGCGTGTCGTTTTGGTCTTGCACTCGTGAAAGCACTACAAGGTGAAGAAGTGATCGAATACGCTTACGTTGAAGGTAACGGTGAGCATGCTAGCTTCTTTGCACAGCCAGTGAAACTTGGCAAAGAGGGTGTTGAAGAGATCCTACCTTACGGTGAGCTAAGTGATTTCGAAAAAGCAGCTCTCGATGGCATGCTAGAAACGCTTAACAGTGACATTCAAATTGGCGTGGACTTCGTAAAGTAAGTCAGCGAATGTGAGTGTTAGAAAAACAAAGCCGATCGTTGGATCGGCTTTTTTGTTTGTGGTTGATAGTATTCGACTCAATAAAGAAGAAAGGGAGCCATTGCTCCCTTTCTTTGCTCTTACTATTTGCTGCGCTTGACTGCCATATGTGCAAGTGCAATCAATGCTTGCTTGTATTCAGACTCAGGTAATACCTGTAATTCCGCGATGGCCTTATCGGCTTCTTCCATTGCTTTTGCTTCAGTATAGGTCAACGAACCTGCTTGTTGCATTACAGCCAGAATGTCATCTAGACGTTCCATCCCATTGGCATTCTCGATCGCTTCGCGGATCATCTGCGCGTTTTCTGCATTGGTATGACGCATCGCATGTAACAAGGGCAGAGTAGGTTTGCCTTCAGCGAGATCATCCCCAACGTTTTTGCCCATTTCTTCGCCATCTGAGGTGTAATCCATCACATCATCGATCAACTGAAATGCGGTACCGAGATACTTGCCATAATTTTGCAGTGCGGTTTCGACTTCCGCGGGAGCATCATTGAGTATGGCCCCAATCTGCGTTGCGGCTTCAAACAGGCGTGCGGTCTTAGAGTAGATCACCTGCATGTAGCTTTCTTCAGTGGTATCAGGATCGTTACAGTTCATTAACTGCAATACTTCCCCTTCTGCAATGATGTTAACGGCATCGCTCATGAGCTTCAGGATCTTCATGGATCCTAGTTCTGTCATCATCTGAAAGGAGCGTGTGTAGATGAAGTCGCCAACCAAAACGCTGGCAGCGTTGCCAAAGGCAGCGTTAGCGGTGGCTTTGCCACGACGCATATCAGACTCATCCACCACATCATCGTGCAGCAAGGTTGCGGTATGAATAAACTCGATGAAAGCGGCTGCGGTTGTGTGAGCATTACCCTGATAGCCTAACGCTCGCGCTGAAAGCACGGCCAAAAGAGGGCGAAGACGTTTGCCACCACCACTGATGATATAAAAACCAAGTTGATTGATTAAAGAGACATCAGAATTGAGTTGGGCTTGAATTGTTTCATTCACTTTTGCCATGTCATCGGCAGTAAGCGCTTGGATAGTTTTAAAATCCATCGTATATCCGGCTGAAGTTAGACCCTGCAAGGCTTAATCGATTTGTATAATTGTCGAATAATACACTAAAAAACATTGATTAATACATTACTAAAGGGCATGATTGCCGCACTTTTATTTGGCGATTAGCTTTTCGCCAATTTTTTCAAAATATGGCTTGTCATAGGGAGATCCTTTCTGTAGAATCTGCGCCCTATTGATGATTAGTTTAGCGCACACCCTTATTGCACAAAATATAGGCATAGGCTGTGCGGAAAGAGCGGAGTAAAATATGTACGCTGTTTTCCAATCTGGTGGTAAACAACACCGTGTAAGCGAAGGTCAAACTCTTCGTTTAGAGAAATTAGACGTTGAAACTGGTGCAACTGTTGAATTTGATAAAGTTCTTCTTGTTGCTAACGGCGAAGACATCAAAGTTGGTGCTCCTCTAGTAGAGGGCGGTAAAGTAGTTGCTGAAGTTGTACAACACGGTCGTGGCGATAAAGTTAAAATCGTTAAGTTCCGTCGTCGTAAGCACTCTCGTAAGCAACAAGGTCACCGTCAGTGGTTCACGGAAGTGAAAATCACTGGTATCAACGCGTAATCTATTAGGAGAGTTTAACAATGGCACACAAAAAAGCTGGTGGTTCTACTCGTAACGGCCGCGACTCAGAAAGCAAACGTCTGGGTGTAAAACGTTTTGGTGGTGAATCTGTTCTTGCAGGTAACATCATCGTTCGTCAACGCGGTACTCAGTTCCACGCTGGTAACAACGTTGGCCTAGGTAAAGACCACACTCTATTCGCTCTAACTGACGGTAAAGTTAAGTTCGAAGTGAAAGGTCCTAAAAACCGTAAATTCGTAAGCATCGAAGCTGAGTAATTTAGGTTTCTAGCAGAATCGAAAAACCCTGCCGTAATGGTGGGGTTTTTTATTGCAGTCGACATATTCAAAACACCCTCTCATGGTGTCTTCGATCTGTCATCTGCTAAAATGTAGTGATATTGATTTACGGGCGAAAGTAGCCGGAGTAAGAAATGAAATTCGTTGATGAAGCGGTAATTAAAGTTCAAGCTGGCGACGGCGGAAACGGTGTTGTAAGTTTCTGGCGTGAAAAATTCGTGACCAAAGGTGGCCCAGATGGTGGCGACGGTGGTGACGGTGGTGATGTATACATCCAAGCTGACGAAAACTTAAATACGCTGATTGACTACCGTTTTCAACGCTTCTATGAAGCGGAGCGTGGCCAAAACGGTAGTGGTGGTAACTGTACCGGTAAACGTGGTAAAGACATTACTTTACGCGTGCCAGTTGGTACACGTGCAGTCGATATTCATACCAATGAAACTGTGGCGGAAGTCGCTGAGCACGGAAAGAAAGTCATGGTCGCCAAAGGCGGCTGGCATGGTTTAGGTAACACGCGTTTTAAATCGTCAGTGAACCGCGCGCCACGTCAGAAAACCATGGGTACAAAAGGTGAGATTCGCGAACTGCGTTTGGAGCTATTGCTATTGGCTGATGTGGGTATGTTAGGTTTGCCGAATGCTGGTAAATCAACCTTTATCCGCGCTGTCTCTGCAGCGAAACCGAAAGTCGCGGATTACCCGTTTACTACCTTGATCCCAAGTCTCGGTGTTGTGAGTGTTGTTCCTGAGAAAAGCTTTGTTGTTGCTGATATTCCAGGGTTGATTGAAGGTGCGGCTGATGGCGCTGGTTTGGGGATTCGTTTCCTTAAACACTTAGAACGTTGTCGTGTACTGCTGCATATGATCGATATTTTCCCAATTGATCAATCGGATCCTGTACAAAATGCGCTGACCATCATTGATGAGTTAGAGCAATACAGCGAGAAATTGGCCAATAAACCTCGTTGGTTAGTATTTAACAAGGTGGATCTTGTTAGTGAAGAGCAAGCGGATGAGATCATTCAAGAAGTGATTGATGCGCTAGGCTGGGAAGAGCAATACTTCAAGATCTCAGCGGTGAATCGCCAGGGTACTAAAGAGCTTTGTTACAAACTCGCTGACTTTATGGAACAGTTGCCACGTGAAGAGCAAGAAGTCTCTGAAGAAGAGAAAGTGAACTTCATGTGGGATTACCATCCAGATGCAAATCAAGGCGAAGTTATCACTGAAGATGATGACGACGACTGGGATGACTGGGACGATGAAGAAGATGACGGTCACGTTATCTACGTTCGTGAGTAATCGAGATATTACGATTAAAAGCCGCAATATTATTTGCGGCTTTTTTGCATCTAAATCATGTTTAGTCCGATTTTTTTCGGGCAGAATATTTGTTTTTCGAGGCGCTTTTGCCTTTTGTTTCAATTAACAGGTCCGATTAAAAGGAATTAGGAAGTTGTTATGGCATCAACACAGCGAGCCATCTCTCGGCTGGTCGCACAAGCGGGGCAGATGTTATTAGCGCATGGAGCGGAAAGTACCTTGGTGGGCGATATTATGCGCCGCATTGGTATTGCATCTGGCGTCAGTGAAGTCGAAGTGGCGCTCTCTGCCAACGCATTGGTTGTCACCACTGTGATGGATGGTCACTGCATTACCACCACGCGCAGCTGCGTCGATCGTGGTATCAATATGAAAGCGGTCACCGAAATTCAGCGGATTTGCATCATGATGGAAAAAGGGATGCTTGATCCGATGATGGCTCAGAGAAAACTGAATAATATCAGTCCAGAGCGTTACAACCGCTGGTTAGTGGTGTTTATGATCGGCCTCTCTTGCGCCTCTTTTGCTCGTTTAGCGGGGGGAGATTGGGCCGTGTTTGCGATGACATTTTTGGCTTCGGCTTGCGGCATGATCGTTCGTCAAGAAATCGGACATCGTCATTTCAACCCACTCTTGAACTTTGCCGCAACGGCGTTTGTGACCACCCTTATCTCTGCACAAGCGGTCATTCTTGAAATTGGCAACTTGCCGACGGTGGTGATGGCATCTTCTGTGTTAATGCTGGTTCCTGGTTTCCCATTGATTAACTCGGTTGCAGATATGCTGAAAGGCCATATCAATATGGGTATTGCTCGCTTCGTTATGGCGAGTTTACTGACGTTGGCGACCAGCTTAGGGATTGTCGCGGCGATGAGTGTAACGGGTATTTGGGGATGGTCGAGCTAATGGAATTGCTAGTCGGTTTACTCAACGATATGTTTTTTGCCGCGATTCCTGCGGTTGGGTTTGCATTGGTGTTCAATGTGCCACCGAGAGCGTTAATTTATTGTGCGCTCGGCGGTGCCATTGGTCATGGCAGTCGATATTTAATGATGAAATTTGGCATTCCGATTGAATGGGCGACGTTTTTTGCGGCTACGTTAGTCGGGATGATTGGTGTGTACTGGTCACGGCGTTTGTTGGCGCACCCGAAGGTGTTTACTGTCGCTGCATTGATTCCAATGGTTCCCGGCGTATTCACTTTTAAAGCCATGATCGCAATGGTGGAGATCAATCATCTTGGCTATACCCCAGAGTTGGTGGCGGTTTGTATGGAAAACTTTTTAAAAGCGATGTTCATCATTGCGGGACTGGCGGTTGGCCTTGCCGTTCCTGGGCTGTTATTCTACCGCCGCAGACCAATAGTGTAAGGAAGAGAGATGATCATCAGTATGATTGCCGCGATGGCAAAGCAAAGAATCATTGGTAAAGATAACCAGATGCCTTGGCATCTTCCCGCAGATTTTGCTTGGTTCAAACGCTGCACGATGGGGAAACCGGTCGTGATGGGGCGTAAAACGTATGATTCGATCGGACGTCCGTTGCCAGGGCGATTGAATATAGTGATTAGTCGTGACGAAAGCTTGGTTATTGAGGGGGTCACTATGGCCAACTCGATTGCGCATGCCTTAGCGTTAGCGGGGAATGTGGATGAAGTGATGATCATCGGTGGCGGTTCAATTTACGCTGAGTGTTTACCAAAAGCAGACAAACTTTATCTGACGTTTATCGATGCCACTATTGATGGTGATACTCAGTTTCCTGATTGGGGGGAGCAATGGTATGAGAGCCATCGCGAACATTATTCTGCTGATGAGAAAAATGGCTACGCGATGGATTTTGTTATTTTAGAAAGAGAGAATTGCTAGTTTGCTAGTTTGCTAGTTTGCTAGTTTGCTAGTTTTCTAGTGCCTTCTGACTAAATACTTGTTTGTCTTCCCAGCGGATCATAGTCAGGCTGCCATTCCAAACGCAGCCTGTATCTAGTCCAATTACTTCTTCGCTGATATAGCCTTCTAAAGCCGCCCAATGACCAAATAAAACGGGTTTCTCAAGTGATCGACGCTGTGGCAGTGCAAACCAAGGCATCAGTTCGCTCTCTTTTACTTCTGATGGTGGCAGTTTGCAATCCATATCCAAACGCCCATCGGCAAAGCAAAATCGCATGCGTGTAAAGGCATTGATGATGTAACGGTAGCGATCCAAGCCGGAGAGATTGTCCTGCCAGAGATCGGGTTGGTTACAGTACATGTTCTCAATCAGCCAGCGGTAATTTTCGCTGCGCAGCAGGCTTTCTACTTCCTCGGCACACAAACGTGCTGTCGCAAGATCCCATTGAGGCGAGATGCCTGCGTGGCAAACGACAAATTTGGGATGTTCTGCAAGAAGCGGTTGCTGGCGCAGCCAGTGGAGGAGTTCATTACCATCTTCACTTGCAAAAATTGGCGCTGTTTTGTCTTTGGCTTTGTTATTGCGAATCCCCAGAGATACGGCAATGAGATGGAGATCGTGGTTACCCAGAACCACTTTGGCACTGTTGCCGAGTGATTTGATAAATCTCAGTGTTTCTAATGACTTTGGTCCGCGCGCGACCAAATCACCAGCGACCCAGAGTGTATCCTGGTTTTTATCGAACTGGCACTGCGCTAATAGCAGCATCAATTCATCAAAACAGCCTTGGATGTCTCCAACAATATAGTTTGCCAAATTATTGCCTCAAATCAGTTAAGAATGTTGGGAACCGCGAGGCGGAAAGGTTCAATTTCGACGACAAATTCTTTGCCTTGAGCGTCGTGCATGATGTATTGACCTTGCATGACGCCAACTGGGGTGTCTAATGCGGTGCCACTGCTGTAAGTGTACTCATCACCAGCGTCGATAAACGGTTGTTGGCCGACGACGCCATCGCCTTCGACAGAGATCTGTTTGCCATTGGCATCGGTGATCAACCAACGTCGACTAAGCAGTTGCACGCTCTCTGAACTGTGGTTTTTAATGGTAATGATGTAAGCGAAGATATAGCGAGCAAGTTCAGGATTGGATTGTTCTTCGACGTATTTGGTGTGAACTTGAATTTGGATACGGGGTTGAGATACGTCCATGCTGACTCCGTGTTGGAAAAGCAGAGAGTGAGTCTATGCTCACTCTCATACCGATAGATTTATTTATGGTTAGCATCCAGCCAGTTTGCCATCGCCACAAATTGCTGCAGCGTCAGATTCTCTGGACGCATGCCAGGGTTTACCCCGAGTTCTTCAAGAACTTGCTCACTCATCAGCGACTTATAACAGTTACGCACGGTTTTGCGGCGTTGGTTAAAGCCTTCGCGGCAGACGCGTTCTAGCCATTGTAGGTTATTTGCTGGGTGAGGTAAGGTCTCGTAAGGAACGAGGCGAACCACTGCTGAGTCGACTTTCGGTGGTGGTACAAAGGCGGTTGGTGGTACTTCCAACACGGGTACCACTTTACAGTAGTATTGTGCCATCACCGTTAGACGACCATAGGCTTTGCTACCCGGACCTGCAGCAAGGCGGTTCACCACTTCTTTTTGCAACATAAAGTGCATGTCTTGAATGTCTTTATGAAATTCAAATAGGTGGAACATCAGCGGTGTTGAAATGTTGTAAGGCAGGTTGCCAAAAATACGTAACTTATTGTTTGGTTTCACTAATTGAGTGAAATCAAAACGCATCGCATCCCCTTCATGAATCGTCAGTTTGTCTGCCAATTCTGGATGAGTACGAAGGCGCTCCGCCAAATCTCGGTCAAGTTCGATAACGGTGAATTTGTCCACTTCGCGGCCAACTGGCTCGGTAATCGCGCCTAAACCAGGACCGATTTCAACCAGGTTTTGTCCCGGTCTTGGGTTAATGGCCGAGACGATACCATCAATAATGTATGGATCGTTAAGGAAGTTCTGACCAAAGCGTTTACGCGCTTTGTGCCCCATATGGACATCATTTCTCATTGTTTTTTCTCTACCAGTTCTATCGCATGCTGAAGTGCTGTTCGGAAGCTCCCTGTATCCGCTTGGCCAGTCCCGGCTAAATCGAGTGCAGTTCCGTGATCTACCGATGTTCTTATAAAGGGTAGACCAAGAGTAATGTTGACCGACTGACCAAATCCCTTGTATTTCAACACAGGCAAGACTTGGTCGTGATACATTCCTAGAACAGCATCGGCATCGTTTAAATATTTTTCATTGAAAATGGTGTCTGCTGGCAATGGGCCTAGCAGATGGATTCCTTTTTCTTGACGAATTTTTTCCAGCGTCGGCGTGATGGTTTCAATCTCTTCACGGCCTAAGCATCCGTCCTCTCCTGCGTGCGGGTTTAGTCCACACACGTAAATCTTAGGCTCGGCAATGGCGAATTTTTCTACTAAGTCGCGATGCAAAATATCGATGATCTTCTGCAATCGCTCTGCAGTGACCGCTTTCGACACATACGCCAATGGAATATGTGTCGTGACAAGCGCTACTCTTAAGCCTTCGGTGGCTAACATCATGACCACAAGAGGCGTGTTTGATAGCTCGGCAAAAAACTCGGTATGGCCGCTAAAAGCAACCCCAGCTCGGTTAATCACCCCCTTGTGAACAGGGCCGGTGACAATAGCATCAAATTCGCTTTTCATACAGCCTAAAGCGGCTCTTTCCAGCGTTTTTAATACATAATGACCATTCTCTTCATTGAGCTGCCCTGCCACACAAGTGCTCGGCATATCGATATGCTCGACCACTAATGTCCCCGCTTGTTGGGGGGAGGGGGCAGTTGAAGCATCATAATCAAGCAGGGTAACGTTAATCCCCAATTGCTCTGCACGTTGGGCGAGCATTTTTTTATCTGCACACACCACTAACTGGTGTGGCCAATGCTCTTTTGATAAAGCGAGAACAAGATCGGGACCAATGCCAGCGGGTTCTCCAGCTGTCACCACTAAGCGTTTAACCATCGTTTTCTTCCTCGTTGATGATTTCGACAAACGCACCTGCTCGAAGCTCTTGCATCCAAGCGCCGACTTCCTCGTTGAATTTACGATTAAAGAGGATGCGATAGGCCTTATTTTTCATCGCAGAGTCGGTGCGGTCGACTTCACGGCGGTCAAGCACTTCAACAATATGCCAGCCATGCACGGTCTTAAAGGGTTCACTGATGGTTCCTACCGGCAATGTTTCAACTTGGTGCTTAAACTCGGGCACATAGAGGTCGGGTGTTTGATAGCCCAACTCACCGTCTTGTGCTGCGGAACCTGGGTCTTGGCTGTATTGCTGCGCCAACTCACCAAAGGTTGCTTCACCTGCGCGAATTCGACGGATAAACTCATTCAGTTCGCGCTGAGCACCTTCATCGCTCAAAATGACCGTTGGTTTTAACAGAATGTGTCGTGCATTCACCTCAGTGACCGCAACGGTTTCCAACCCTTTTACGTCTTCAATTTTTAAAATATGAAAACCAACACCACTGCGGAATGGACCAATGATGCTGCCTTTATTTTGCATCTTGATTTGGTCAGCAAAAATGGTTGGCATCTCTTCTTTACGCATCCAACCCCAATCACCGCCTTGCAGTGCTTTTGGTCCTTTGGAATAAGTGTAAGCCATGGTGCTGAAATCAGCCCCTTGCTTGAGCTTTTCAACTAGCTCTTTCGCTTGTGCTTCCAAGGCCGATTTGTCTTGCCCATCAGTAAAACGCAACTGAATGTGGCCAATACGATACTCAACGCTAGCGTTGGTTTCTTTCGATAGCAGTTCAGCGAGGTTATCCACTTCTGCCGGCAAAATATTGATACGACGTCTCACCAAGGCATTTCGTGCTTCAGATGCCGCCATCTCTTTACGAATTTGTTCGCGAAACTCTGCGTAACTCACCCCTTCGCTGGCAATGGCCGTCGAGAGTTCGTCGATGGTTTGATTATTGTTGCGTGCGATTTCCTCAATTGCTTGATTGAGACGTGTATCATCAATGCGCACGCCAATGCGGTCGGCTTCTTGTGTTTGCAGTGTATCGATGATCAATTTATCGACGATTTGTTCGTTTAGCACGTCAGCATCGGGTAGGGCTTGTCCGCTTTTTTTCGCGTTAGCGCGCAAGGTTTTGGTCGCGGTATCAATATCACTTTGTAAGATCACACCATCGTTGACGATCACGGCGACCTTATCTAGCTCAACAGGAGCAGAAACGGCGCTGCCAGTGACCAGCATGCCAAGTAAAAGGGTTTTCCAAATGTTCATTTTGTAATCCATATAACGTTTTGTCTCTTTCGATAAGGTCATCAAAAGTACTAATTATTCAGATAGAAAGGGCGACCGTAGGTAATCGCGTTATCTGTGCT
Organism: Vibrio vulnificus NBRC 15645 = ATCC 27562; assembly: GCF_002224265.1. NCBI lineage: Bacteria > Pseudomonadati > Pseudomonadota > Gammaproteobacteria > Vibrionales > Vibrionaceae > Vibrio > Vibrio vulnificus. The sequence goes on along the minus strand of NZ_CP012881.1, from coordinate 1,149,132 downwards.
ATCCAATTCTTTTGCAGCGGTTTCTGCTTTATTCTTGGTTGCAAAACCTTGAATGCCAAAGTTTACGCTGATGTTGGTATCGTAGACCGGATTGTTATTATCCCCACCGACCACGTCATTGCGCCATTTCACTAATTGGTTGGTGTAAGTAAAACCGATATACCAACAATCTGATTGGTATCGCAAACTGGCCATCCATTCCAAGTCGATCTCTTCGGTCAAATCGTAATAATACTGACCGCTTGCAGACCAATGGCGGTTAATGTTGTAGGCTCCGACAATCCCCGCTTGCGAAATTCCTTTGCGGGTAATCTTGTCTAACTCATCAAAGCTGATGGTATCTTCGATGTAATCTTTGGTGACATAGCGATAATTACCTTGAACAAAGCCATCGGTAAACTGATATTCCAAGGTGCTGTTGGCCAACTGCATCGCATTGAGATCGATGTCGTATTGGATCCCACCGTGATAGAACAAAAAGTCTTCGTAGTTGAAATCGGTCTCTACGGCCCAAGAGGAATAGTTTGACGTTTCTTCTTGGTTACCTGTCAATTTGGTTTTCTTGTCAATGTAGTAAATTTGACCGAAAGAGATGTTCAAGCGCTCCTTGTACTCATCGTCAAAGAAGCGAGTGCTGGCACCATAACTCAGTTGGTTTGCTGCGGCGATTTTGTCGATACTACTGTACTTACGACTGCGGAAGAGGCCGTAATAATCGGTTTGTAGCAGCGTCGTATCGTAGTTGTAGATATTGCCCTGTTCTTCTTCTGGTACATAGAGGTACTGAATTTGTGGCTCCAAACTTTGCGTGTAGCCTTCAAAGAGTTTCGCTTCACGCTCAAGATAAATACGAGCATGAGAGCGGTATTCAGGAATGACACGCGCAACGGTTTCATCCAACTGAGACTTTAGTGTTGGGTCGGTTAATCTATCAAGATCTTGCTGATAGTAGGTGGCTAAAAGGCGTGCTTCGGTCGTCCATGTCGCCCAACTGGTTGAGAGGGGAATGGTTAACCCAGGCTCGACGTGCGCACGCAGTGCATTCGGTTTCGAAGCATCTTGAATATCAAATTGTGTTAACTCACTTTTAACGTCAAAGTTGAGGTAATTACCAAGCAGTGGAGTGTAAAAGTTGAACTTCACCTGCGGCAGTAGTCGATAAGGTTGATTGTTATCTTGCAATAAGATTTGGAAGTCTCGCACTTGCAGCGACATATCCCAAAAATCGGAACGGTAAGCCACTTTGCCTTGTTGCATCAATTGGCCGTCTTCTCGGTTACCTAGATCGGAGCTCAAATCGCGGAAGTAATCGATGTCACTGACTTGAGAGTAGTCGAGAGAAACCAACCACTGCTTATTGATGATGCCATCATGTTTGTACTGATAACCCCAACGATCTTCATCGTTGTATTTTTCATCCCCAGGTAAGTATTCACCTTTGAGTTCACCAGAACCCCAGCCATCGCTTAGATAGCGGAAGTCTGCATCTTGCTTCACCCCACGCTGTTGCATGTAGAGTGTAGTGAGCGTTAAATCGTAATTGGGTGCAATGTTCCAGTAGAAAGGAACTTCGATTTCTAAACCATCGCTAGAACCATAGTTCACTGATGGAAAAAGAAAACCCGTTTTACGAGTGTTGCCGATCGGTAGAGTGAGGTAGGGAGCATAAAAAACCGGTACGTCGAGCACTTCAAACCGTGGGTGGTAAAAGGTTGCGGTTTCTTCATTTTGATCCACTTCAATACTCGATGCGACCAGACGCCATGCGTTGTCATCCGCAGGACAAGAGGTGATAGAGCCATCTTCTAATTCGTAAACCGCTTGGCCTGTTTTTGCGATGTAGGCCGCTTGGCCTCGTCCTTGCTGGCAAAGAAACTGATATTCAGTATTTTCTAGCGAGAAGGTCTCTGACGTCATATTATTGGTGACTTTGCTAGAGCTTGCTTTGACTTCGCCATCATTGAAAGTGACATTACCTTCTGCCACAACAATGTTTTCTTGTTGATGCAAGGTGACCGATTCTGCCGTAATTTTTTTGTTGCCTTGAGTGACTTCAACATCGCCCGAGTAAATGGCTTTGTCACCATTGATGGCTTGCAGGTTATCCGCTTGAATCACGATTTCAGCATTCGCATCATTTTTTTCAGCGTCGACCAAGCATTGATCAGTAGTGGGCATTTCCTGCACACTGTTGTTTAATATCGCTTCAGCTTGAGCGTAGGGGGCAAACAGAGCGGTGGCAATTGAAGCCGCTAAAAATGTCCGGGAGAAATGTTGCATTAAAGGAACTATCCTATGTCACTGCTGCTCGATGGCTCTATGATGGCCATGGTGAAAAAATGATTGCCTTATCATAAAGGAAATCCGTGCTTCCAGCACTATATGACCGTCAATGACGGGAAAAATTCATAGATAGAGAACTCACAAATGCAGATTTTTGGCAAAATTCTTGGTGCCTTTTTTGGTTTTTTGTTCGGCGGGGTGTTTGGGGCACTGTTCGGTTTATTTATTGGTCACCAATTCGACAAAGCACGACGCTTGAGTCAAGCGGGCTTTAAAACCGCAGGTTTTGGCCAAGGGCCAAGTCAAGCTCAGCGACAAGAGGAGTTTTTTAAGTCCGCTTTTGCTGTTATGGGACATGTGGCTAAAGCAAAAGGCCAAGTCACCAAGGAAGAGATCCAACTTGCCAGTGCAATGATGGATCGAATGAGCTTGCATGGCGAACAGCGCAGAGCAGCGCAAGATGCGTTTCGTGAAGGTAAAGAACGTGATTTCCCTCTGGAACAAGTCTTAGAGAGAGTCAAAATTGCCACTAGTGGCCGTTTTGATTTATTGCAGTTCTTTTTGGAATTACAGATCTCTGCGGCTTTTGCCGATGGCGATGTGCATCCAAGTGAACGAAATGTATTGCACAAGATTGCGCGAGGTTTAGGATTTTCGTCTGAACAGCTCGAGCGTCGTTTGCAGATGCAAGAAGCGGCATTTCGTTTCCAACGTCAGGGCGGATTTGGGGGACAACAGTATCAATCTCATCACTCATCTTCTCACGGTGGCTGGCAGCAAGCGTCGCAAACTGACCGTCTCGCGGATGCCTATAAGATCTTGGGCATTGACGCCAATGCCGATGGCAAAGAGGTGAAGCGCGCATATCGTAAGTTAATGAATGAGCACCACCCTGATAAATTGATGGCAAAAGGTCTACCGCCAGAAATGATGAATATGGCGAAAGAAAAATCGCAAGAAATTCAAAGTGCTTACGATCTTATTAAAAAAGAAAAAGGCTTCAAGTAACCAACAAAAAAACAGGACGATGAGATCGCCTGTTTTTTCTCATTCATGTAAAGAGAGAAAGGCCGTATTTCGGCCTTTCTGCGTTTATTGGGCTTGGTTGAGATTCCAGTCATAGTCGTACTCGATTTGACCAGAAAAATCTTGATACTGTGGCGCATAGCGGCCAATGTGGGAAAATAATCCCGCTTTTCCACCAAAATCATCCGCAAACCAATCGTATATGGAAGAGAGCTGCGCTTTATTACCTTGTCGTGATACGCCTTTGGCACTATTGATAAACTCTTTCGCTGCCGCGTCGAGCAAAGCCGGTGTGTTATCGGCTGTAAAGGCTTGCGGTTGCAGATTAGGACAACCTAGGCTGGCGCAGTTGACCGCATAATGGGTGCGTGGATCATTCCAGATCGGGCGCAAAATACGATGTTCGATGTCGTTGAGCGTTAATGGCTTGCTATTGATGGTGATGACTTCTTCATTCCACGGTCCAAAGCTAAACAAGCCACCTAACTTGGTAATAGACGTGAGCGGATAATTGTCGAGGATAAGATCAACCGTGATTGCATTGTAGAGATTCACCCAATAGGCATATTGCTCTGCGCGGTTGAGTATCAGCGGATTTTGCTTAGCCAGCGTAGTAAGGTATTGCTTAAGGGTCTGATGGTCTTGTGTCGACACTTGTGCATAGCGAAAAAGTGTATTTTCTCCTTGGCGAATCAAATAGCGATCGAGCAGTGTTTGCCAAGCTTGATGGGATACTTTGATGGTGCTTTGTTCGTCGGATGGTTGCCAATATGGCCAAAGATCCGACTTTGGTGCCGCGTAACTCGCAACAGAAAACAAGGTGAAAATCAGCAGTAAATATCGTCGCATCGGGAAATATCCTCTACAAAGCATGGTGTTTTAGTTTGATATAGGACCGTGACAAACGACGATCAATTTCATCGCCAGCAAACAAAATGGGAATAGCATGCTATTCCCATCGTTATCTAACTCAATGCAGAAATTAGCGCAGAAACGCAGGAATATCTGCTTCAAAAGCGGCGATCTTGTCCTCATGTTGTAGGGTCAAACCAATGTGGTCTAAACCATTCAACAAGCAGTGACGACGAAAGTCATCGATCTCAAATGAGTATTCTTTGCCATTTGCGCGCACTTTCAACGCTTCAAGATCTACTTCGATTTGTGCCCCTTCCGTCGCTTGCACATATTGGAACAGTTCATCGACTTCTTGTTCAGTTAAACGAACAGGCACCATTTGGTTATTGATCGAGTTGCCGTAGAAAATATCGGCAAAACTCGGTGCAATCATCGCACGAATACCATAGTCAGCCAGTGCCCAAGGGGCGTGCTCACGTGAAGAGCCACAACCGAAGTTCTCTCGTGCCAGCAGGATAGAGGCACCTTGGTAACGCGCGTGGTTCATGACAAATTCTGGATTGGGTTGTTCGCCCGCATCATCAAGAAAACGCCAATCATGGAAGAGGTGTTTGCCAAAACCTAAGCGAGAGACTTTTTGTAGAAACTGCTTGGGAATGATCGCATCGGTATCCACGTTCGCCGCATCAAGAGGAACCACCAAACCGGTGTGTTGTTTAAAACCTTGCATGTGTGTTCCCCTTATTTCCAATCTCGAATATCAACAAAATGACCAGCAATTGCCGCCGCGGCAGCCATGGCTGGGCTCACTAGATGTGTACGACCATCACGACCTTGGCGGCCTTCAAAGTTACGGTTTGAAGTTGACGCACAGCGCTCATGTGGCCCTAGACGATCATTGTTCATTGCCAGGCACATAGAGCAACCAGGTAGGCGCCATTCAAAACCCGCTTCTTTGAAAATGACATCCAAACCTTCGGCTTCGGCTTGCGCTTTGACTTGCTCAGATCCAGGAACAATCAGCGCTTGAACGTGTGACGCCACTTTGCGCCCTTTGGCAACGACAGCGGCGGCGCGCATATCTTCGATACGTGAGTTTGTGCAAGAGCCGACAAAGACTTTGTCGACTTTGTATTCAGACAGCGATTTACCGGCTTCCAGTCCCATGTACGCCAGTGCTTTTTCAGCGGACGCTTTTTCAACGGGATCGCTGAAGCTTTCTGGTGCTGGAATGGGCTCATCCACGGCAATCACCTGGCCAGGGTTCGTGCCCCACGTCACTTGAGGTTTGATATCGGCAGCGTTTAGCGTCACCACGGCATCAAATTTAGCGTCTTCATCGGTTTTGAGTGTTTTCCAGTATTCAACCGCCGCCTCCCAATCTGCGCCAGTTGGCGCGAATTTACGACCTTTGATGTAGTCGAAGGTGGTCTGGTCTGGTGCAATCAAGCCTGCTTTGGCACCTAACTCAATTGCCATATTGCACACGGTCATGCGGCCTTCCATGGAAAGGTCTGTAATTGCTTCACCACAAAACTCCACCACATAGCCCGTTCCACCCGCGGCGGTGGTTTTGCCAATGATGGCAAGGACGATGTCCTTGGCGGTGATACCGTCAGCGACTTTGCCTTGAACTTCGATTTTCATGGTTTTGGCGCGCGCTTGCTTAAGGGTTTGTGTTGCCAGCACGTGCTCGACTTCAGAAGTACCAATACCAAATGCCAGCGAACCAAACGCACCGTGTGTTGCGGTGTGAGAATCACCACAGACAATGGTCATGCCTGGTAAAGTGATGCCCAATTCTGGCCCCATAACATGCACAATGCCTTGATATTTATGGTTGATGTCGTACAAGGTGACACCGAATTCCTGACAGTTTTTGATCAGGGTTTCCATCTGAATACGGGCCATTTCACCAGACGCATTAATGTCCTTGGTGGTGGTGGATACGTTATGATCCATGGTCGCGAACGTTTTGCTCACTTGACGCACTTGGCGCCCCTTTTCACGTAAGCCATCAAACGCTTGTGGAGAAGTCACTTCATGCACTAAATGACGGTCGATATACAGGATCGGCGTCTCACCTTTTGCGGCAACCGCGATGTGTGCTTCATAAACTTTTTCGTATAGTGTTTTGCCCATTGCTCGAACTTCCGTGTTTTTATGAATTTAGAATGTATTGTGCGATCTTATCGCCCATTTCAGCGGTCGATAGTGCTGGTTTGTCACCGGCAAGATCGGCAGTCAGTTCACCGGCGGCTAGCGCTTGAGAAACCGCGTTTTCAATGTCTTGTGCTGCGGCCTCTTCACCAAGGCTATAACGTAGCATGAGAGCGGCTGAAAGGATTTGCGCGACTGGGTTAGCGATGTTTTTCCCTGCGATATCAGGCGCACTGCCACCTGCAGGTTCATACAGGCCGAATTTGCTTTCGTTTAGGCTGGCTGATGGCAACATGCCCATGGAACCCGTGATCATTGCACACTCGTCCGAAATAATGTCGCCAAAGATGTTGGAACAAAGCATGACGTCAAACTGCGCAGGATCTTTGATCAACTGCATCGTTGCGTTGTCGATATACATATGCGATAGCTCAACATCTGGGTAGTCTTTAGCGATCTCTTCGACGACTTCACGCCATAAGATAGAACTTTGCAGTACATTGGCTTTGTCGATAGAGCACACTTTCTTGCGGCGTAGGCGAGCCGACTCGAAGGCAATCTTCGCAATGCGTTCAATTTCAAAGCGGTGATAAATTTCTGTGTCGTACGCTTTTTCGTTGGCGCCTTCACCTTCACGGCCTTTGGGTTGACCGAAATAGATACCACCCGTTAGCTCACGCACGACGACAATATCAAAACCACGGCCCGAGATGTCGGCACGCAATGGTGAAAATGCTTCTAAGCCACTGTGAATTTGAGCAGGGCGAAGGTTGCAAAACAGCTGGAAGTGCTTACGTAGCGGTAGGAGCGCGCCACGCTCTGGTTGGTCGTTAGGTGGCAAATGTTCCCACTTAGGGCCGCCTACTGAACCAAACAGCACCGCGTCTGACTCTTCACATGCGGTCACCGTGCTTTGGGGGAGTGGACAGCCATGATTATCAATCGCAATACCGCCAACGTCGTGCTCTTCACGTTCGAAGTGAATCGCGTGTTTTTTCTCAATCGCATCCAGCACTTTGTGTGCTTGAGCCATTACTTCTGGGCCAATACCATCGCCAGGTAAAACGGCGATTTTGTAAGTTTTGTCTGTCATGTTAATCCTTTAATTATTGAATTTTATTGTGCTGTGTTGCAGCGAATTATGGGCATTCCGAGCACAATTAAGCACTCGGAATGCGGCTATACGGTTGCGACTTTTTTCTGTTTCATTTCGGCAATTTCGTTGGCACGATGAATACTGTTGATCACGTGCAGTAAAGCTTGACCTGATGCTTCAACGATATCCGTTGAGATACCCGTACCGTGGTACTTACGGCCTTTGTAATTGGCAATAATGTCTGCTTGGCCTAAGCCGTCTTCACCTTCCCCTTTGGCGGTGAGATCGAACTTGTCCAATACGATGTCGTAGCCCGTCAGACGGTAGATACATTGGTATAACGCATCAACAGGGCCATTACCAACGGCCGCTTCGCATTTCTCTTCATCGCCACACAACAACTTAATGCTGGTGGTCGCCATTACGCTGCCTGATTGCACGCTTAGGTAGTTCAGCTTGTAATAATCATCTTCTTCGCGCAGGTTAGAGAAGTGCATCAGTGCTTCTAGGTCATAGTCGAAGACTTGTCCTTTGCGATCCGCTAGTTTTAGGAAATCTTGGTATAACGCATCTAAGTTGTACTCATCTTCCTTATAGCCCATAGCATCCATGTGGCTCTTCACCGCAGCACGGCCACTGCGACTGGTTAGGTTCAGCGCTTGGTTCTTCAGGCCAATCGATTCTGGCGTCATGATTTCGTAAGTGTTCTTATTCTTTAGCATGCCATCTTGGTGGATTCCGGAAGAGTGGCTAAAGGCGTTGGCACCGACAATGGCTTTATTGGCTTGGATTGGCATGTTGCAAAGTTGGCTGACCAACTTACTGGTGCGATGGATTTCTTCGTGGTTGATGCCTGTTCGAACCCCTAGCAGCTCTTGACGAGTTTTGATGATCATGGCGATCTCTTCTAAAGAGCAGTTACCTGCTCGTTCACCAATGCCATTGATCGTCCCTTCAACCTGACGTGCACCTGCTTGAACAGCGGCGATGGAGTTGGCAACAGACATGCCTAAATCATCGTGACAGTGAACCGAAATGATCGCTTTGTCGATGTTCGGTACGCGGTTAAATAGGGTTTGAATAATACCGCCAAATTCGCTTGGTACAGTGTAGCCCACGGTATCTGGGATATTAATGGTACGTGCGCCCGCATTTATCGCGGCTTCTACCATGCGGCAAAGATTGTCGATAGGCGTACGTCCGGCATCTTCGCAAGAAAATTCCACATCGTCCGTGTATTTGCGGGCATGCTTCACCGCTCTAACACCCATTTCAACCACATCATCGTAGCTACGACGTAATTTGTCTTGTACGTGAATAGTCGAGGTGGAAATAAAAGTGTGGATACGGAATGCCTCTGCCACTTTCAAGGCTTCAGCAGCGGCATCAATGTCCTTTTCTACGGCGCGAGCAAGGGCACATACGCGGCTATTTTTAATGTTACGAGCGATGGTTTGTACGGACTCAAAATCACCAGGAGAAGAAACCGGGAAACCTGCTTCGATCACATCAACGCCAAGTCGTTCAAGCGCATAAGCAATCTGCAACTTCTCTTTTACCGTTAGGCTCGCTGATAACGCTTGTTCGCCATCACGTAACGTGGTGTCGAATATAATTACCTGATCGTTCATGTTCGCTTCCTTTTCTCGACAGTTAATCGATTTCTTCTGGTCAATGTTGTGTTTGGATATAAAAAAGCCCGCATCGATGTGCGGGCTGTTTGTTATTCTGTGTGGTTTATTTTTCTTCCACAGCCTACCCGCGCGATCTTGTCACGATGAGGAGGAGGTTCAGTAGGAAAGAAAAATGTGCTGTCATCTTGTTAAGCGTTCCACAAAATTAAGTTAACAGATTAGTACCGCACTCAGTGTGGCGCGTCAACCCTAAAGTTGATTTTTTATTCATATCCGATCAGTTGAGCGATAAAAATACGACTTGTTGGAAAAAACAACGTCAGACTCCTCTAGTGACGTCATTGTCTGTGGCATTTCTGCTCTTGCCGAGTATTGGATAGCAAAGATTAAGTGAGAGAGTGTTAATGAGTTGTCGCTACGTAATGTGACATCACTGCTAAAGCGTTTGCTTTCATACTTTTCTAATGCTTGCCCGAAACGGTGTTCGCCTAGCACTATTGGGCACTAAGAAAATAAGGTGTACCGATTAATTCCGGGTTGGCTGGCGCTTAGCGCTCGATGGAACAAGAGTTAAAGTGATGAAGAGAAGGGAGAAGATAATGTCTAATAAATCGGCTTGGTATGCAGTGTTAACATTGAGCTGCTTGACGTTACTTGGCTGTCAATCGACCAGTACCGAAAGAAAAGTAAGCAGTGTTTCTTCGGCACAATTATCTAAAAATGCAGAAGTATTACAACAGCAGCTTGAGTTGACGTTGAGCTCTCAGGAACAGAAAACCTTCCTAACCGCAATGGCGACTTTGTTGGAAAGTCAGAGTTCTGAAATGGCTGGTGGGGAGGAGAAAGAAGGGTTGAAGGCGTCACAATGGCGTATTGCTTCTTCTGATCCTAAAACCAAAACGTTTCTTGTCGGGACTGACGTTTACCCCGGAGTAACATTAAAAGGGGAACTGTCTCTACTGGATTTGCCATTCAGTGCCACCACGGTTGTTAACTTACGCTCAGGTCCATCTGCGAAATCGAATAAAGTAGGGCAGCTACACACGGGAGATGTCTTCATCGCGCTGGCAAAAGTCCCCGGTGCACCTTGGTTGTTAGTCGAGAGGCAGGGAATGATAGAAGGCTACGTACATCAAGGTTATGTACAAAGCCGTATCGAACCGCGTGACATTTTATCGGTGAAGCCCAATGCAGCGTTAACGCCGAAAACCCGATCAGCAAGTCAAAAAATATTGTGGACAGGCAGTTATCAATGTCGTGATTTACAGTATCAGCTCAATGGTGCCAATCAGGCTCGCTCAGGCAATTTGATGGCATGTCGAAAAGACAAAAACATTTGGTATATACAGTCGATCGATCCCAGTTAATTTTCGCGATGGCGATCTCTTCTCTTTATTGATGTCAAAGAGAGCACTCTGTTCGTGCTCTCTTCGTTCTTCTCTGCATCCTTTGTTCCTTTCGCTATCTTCTTGATCACCCAAGCCTTATCAAGGATTCAGGGCGTTGTCACTAAATCGCCAAATTCCTTTCATGGGATTGTCACTCTGATTTCCTAGCTTAGTAGCAGGAGAACGACATTCAGGATGGCAACAATGAAATCGATCAACACGCTGCGTCTGCCGATACAACGTATTGCAGACTTTGACTTTGCGCTTTCTAGCTTTTGCTTAAAACATAGATTCAATTACCAAGTAGCAACCATAAGCAAAGCAATTTCCCACAGTGGCGATGGGCATCTTTACGCTTTAATTGGACTGGCCGCATGGTTGGCTATTCCTTCACTAGGTACGTGGTTTTTGCTCTGTGGTTTACTGGCCTTTATCATCGAGTTGCCCATTTATTGGGGACTCAAAAACAGTTTCAAGCGCCGTCGGCCAGAAGAATACAGTGCCTATTTGCCCGCTTTTATCACCCCTTCTGATCGCTACAGCTTGCCTTCGGGTCACACCGCCGCAGGGTTTGTCATGGCCACCATCACTAGTTACTTCTTCCCAGAGTTGACATGGTTTGCATTTAGCTGGGCGGCCCTTATTGGGTTGTCACGCATTTTACTGGGCGTGCATTTTTTTAGTGACATTGTGATTGGTGCTCTGCTCGGTCATGCCTGTGCCACTTTGGCCTTGATTCTTGTGATGGAGTGAGCCTATGAAAATTCTGTATGGCGTACAAGGCACGGGGAATGGTCATATCGCCCGTGCTCGGGCAATGGCAAACGCTTTTGCGGCGCAGCATTGCCAAGTGGATTTTCTTTTTTCTGGTCGAGACCCGAAGCGCTATTTCTCCATGGAAGCCTTTGGCCAGTACAAAACGTGTCGAGGGCTCACCTTTGCGACGAAAAATGGCCGTGTGGATTATTGGCAAACTGCGCTCGAAAACAGTTTATTGACTCTGAAGCAAGAAGTGCAGCAGCAAGATCTTAGTCAGTATGATTTGGTGATCAGTGACTTTGAGCCCGTTTCGGCGTGGGCTGCTAAACGACAAAACAAGCCCTGCATTGGGCTTAGTCATCAAAATGCGTTTCGTTATTCTGTGCCATTGCGGGGGGCATCATGGCTCGATAAGCAAGTACTGCGTCATTTTGCTCCTGCTAACATTCATTTAGGTTTGCATTGGTACCATTTTGATCAACCGATCTTACCGCCGATTGTTCACACGCTTTGTTACCAAACCGAGCAAAGCGATGCGATTCTGGTTTATTTACCCTTTGAACAGTTGGAATCCATTTGCGAGTTGTTGTGGCGTTTTAAATCGCAGTCATTCATCTGTTATCACCCAGATGTGCTCGCGGAAGAAATGGAAGGCAATATTTCACTCCGTGCGCTCGATCATCATTCATTTCAATTAGATTTACATCGTTGTAAAGGGGTGATCGCGAATGGTGGTTTTGAGCTTCCTTCAGAAGCGTTGACCTTAGGTAAAAAATTATTAGTGAAACCACTTGAAGGGCAATTTGAGCAACAAAGCAACGTGGCGACCTTAGAAACTCTTGGCTTAGCGACGGTGATGGACACCTTGGACAGTCAGGTTGTGCGGCGTTGGTTGCAAGACGCGTTGGCGGAAAAAGTCATTTATCCTCAAGTGGCGCCGGCGATTGTCGAATGGATACTCAAAGGTGAGTGGTCATGTCATCAAACGCTGTGTGAGCAACTATGGCAACAAGTCGACTTTCCCAGTTACGTGTCAATTTCATAACGCTAATATTGACGAGATTGTTGGGTTTGGTGGTGAAACAATAGTTGGAGTAAATGCTTTAGGTGGGTTAAGAGATGAGACATCACTTAGCTCAATAATTGCTACTTATGAGGGTATTTCTGTTTTTTATAGTTTTTTAGGTTTTGCTTAAATGTATGTTTTTAATCAACAAAAATGATAATTGGCTAAAATATTGTGATTAATTATCAATCTAGTTGCTAAACATCAATGAATTCAATGATAGTGAGCTGCGCCCTGAGAGTGATGGGGGCGATAAATATAAGAAATACAGGTTATCTATTCCTGACTATCAAATTCAAATTTGTTGACCGTTACACGAGAGGCGCACTAGATGTTAGATAAAAAAGATGCGATGAGCGCGATTGCCAGCTATCGAATGGAAAGTACTTTACGCGGAGTGGATCTCAACCTACTGACGGTATTTGATGCCGTTATGCAAGAGCAAAATATTACTCGCGCAGCACATAATTTAGGCATGTCACAGCCTGCAGTGAGCAACGCGGTTGCTCGCTTAAAAGTGATGTTTAATGATGAGCTTTTCATGCGTCAAGGGCGTGGTATTCAACCGACCCAGCGTGCTCGCCAATTATTTGGCCCAGTCCGCCAAGCGCTGCAATTGATCCGCAATGAATTACCAAGTTCTGTATTCCAGCCTGAGTCTTCAACTCGTCTGTTCAAACTGGCGATTTGCAGCCCATGTGATATGCGTTTTGCACCACGCATTATGGCAGACATTCATAACAAAGCGCCTAATGTACAATTGCATTTGGATGCAGAGTTTGATCGCATGCTCTCTGAGCGTATGCGCTATCAAGAAATCGACTTTGTGATTGATTACGCACGTTTTGACGAGCAAGGTTTCTCAAGTACAGAGATCTTCAAAGATGAACTCGTGGTTGTGACGTCTAAGCAGCATCCTCGTATTCAAGGTAAAGTGACAGAAGCGCAGTTGATGCAAGAGCGTCACGCGAAACTGTCTCGCATTCACGGCCAACGCAGCTTCTCTGAGCAAGCGTATCGCGATCTGGACGTGGCCGCGTATTTCGAAGGCACAAGCTTGAGCAACGTTCTGTATGTGGTTGGTCAATCTGAGCTTGTGACGATCGCGCCTCGCTGGATTGTGGAAAATGCGGCAAACAACGCGCAGCTACAGATTATTGACTTCCCATTTGAAAATCGTGAAATCAGCGGTTTCTTAAGCTGGCACGAGTCATCAGAAAAAGACAAAGGCCACATTTGGCTGCGTGATCTGCTGATGGTGACATGTGGCGAAGTGGTTGCAGCGGTATAACCGACACGGCCTGTTACAAATTGAATGCCCTCATTGAGCCTTGGCCGTGAGGGCATTTTTTTATCTTGTTATTGATGATTCTCTCTAATTGAGCATAAGTTTGACCCTCATCAGTTGCGTTTTTTGTTCCCACCGCTACACTGTGCCCGCAAATAGAGCTTACATGTGTAAGCCAAAGGTAAGAGACATGGCCAATTTAGATTTTCACATCGTAAAACGAATTCGTAAGCAGATTGCACAAGGTGCGGAGCGAGTTGCGCTCAAGCATAAAGTTGGTGCAGTTTGGCAAGGTATTAGCTGGAAGCAATTTGGTCAGCAAATTGATGAATTATCCCTAGCGTTGCTTGCGCAGGGCATTGAAGTCCAAGATAAGATCGCTATCTTTTCTAACAACATGCCGCAGTGGACGGTGGCCGATTTTGCTGCTCTACAATTACGTGCAGTCACGGTTCCGATTTACCCAACCAATACGGCAGCTCAAGCGGCTTATATTGTGCAAAATGCCGACGTTAAAGTCTTGTTCGTGGGTGAACAGCCACAATTTGATGCCGCAGTGAAAATCTTCGATGAGTGTGAGCAACTGAACTTGATTGTCGCCATGTCAGACGATATTGATTTAGGCGAACATCACTTTGCGATCCATTGGAAAGCCTTCATTCAACAAGGTCAACAAGAGGCTCGCGCTGAGCTCGAACGACGTTTAGAACAAGCAAACTTTGAGGATTTGCTGACATTAATCTATACCTCTGGCACCACGGGGCAGCCGAAAGGGGTGATGTTAGATTACGCCAACATTGCCGCTCAATTAGAGGGGCATGATCGACGCTTAAGCCTGACAGAAAACGACGTTTCGCTTTGTTTCTTGCCGTTGTCACACGTTTTTGAGCGCGCGTGGACCTTTTACGTTCTGTATAAAGGCGGTACAAACTGTTATTTGCAAGATACCATGCAAGTTCGTGACGCTCTGAGTGATATCAAGCCAACGGTGATGTGTGCCGTACCGCGTTTTTACGAGAAAATCTTCTCTGCCATCCATGAGAAAGTGTCTCGCGCACCGCTGATGCGCAAAATCATGTTCACCTGGGCGGTGAACATGGGCGCGAAGATGTCCGTGTGCCACCAAGAAGGTCGCCAGCCTTCATTGATGTTGAAAAAAGCCCATGCGTTGGCGGATAAGCTGGTGTTGTCAAAACTGCGTGCCCTGCTAGGCGGCAATATCAACTTTATGCCATGTGGTGGTGCAAAATTGGATGAAACCATTGGCCGTTTCTTCCATGCGATTGGTATCAACGTAAAGCTGGGCTACGGCATGACCGAAACCACAGCAACGATTTCATGCTGGGATGACAAGTGCTTTAACCCCGACTCAATCGGCATGGCGATGCCGAGCGCACAAGTAAAAATTGGCGAAAACAACGAAATTTTGGTTCGTGGTCCGATGGTGATGCGTGGTTACTACAAGCTCCCAGAAGAAACGGAGAAAACGTTTGATGAACACGGTTTTCTCAAAACGGGCGACGCGGGTCATATTGATGAGCACGGCAACCTGTTCATTACCGACCGTATCAAAGAGCTGATGAAAACTTCTGGAGGCAAATACATTGCTCCTCAGATGATTGAAGGTGCGATTGGTAAAGATCATTTCATTGAGCAAATCGCGGTGATTGCCGATACACGCAAATTCGTTTCAGCGTTGATTGTGCCTTGTTTTGACTCTTTGGAAGAGTACGCCAAAGAGCTCAATATTAAGTATCACGATCGCGTTGAATTGATTAAGCATCACCAAGTTGTGGAAATGCTGGAGAAGCGCGTTAACGATCTGCAGAAAGAGCTGGCGAAATTTGAACAAGTGAAGAAGTTCAAGTTGCTACCAAAAGCGTTTTCTATGGATGAAGGTGAGTTGACGCCAACGCAGAAATTGCGCCGTAAGGTGATCAACGACAAGTATCAAGACGAAATCGAAGAAATGTATTCAGAAAAGAAAGAGAAATAAGCTTTTCTGTCGAACATTGACGTCACATTGATCCTTGATGAACCTCACTGAGTGTGAAACGCCAGTGAGGTTTTTTCGTCTTTGACGCCCATAAAGCAGGCGTTGCCTTGTCTTGTCTAGAACAGAATTCTCGCCGTCAGAACTGAGTGAGGTGTGAATTTTTGTTCTTTTTTAACGAAGAAATATGGTGATCATCCTGTTTAACGGCCTTTGGCCGCGATCTATTCCTTATTAAGTGCTAATAAATAGCATCTTGTTTAAATTTCGATCTATCTCTCATTAGACCTGCTGATAATAAAAAGTTACATTTGTTGCGTTACCTTGCTCTTTGTTATGACAAAGGCAGGACATAGCAAAAATGAAGTTTTTTCGAATTAGGCTACAAATAAGCCCTAAACTATGTAAAACCAGCCCATTAGATTGACCTTATTTAATGGAAACTGGCTAAGGAGAAGCACTATGACAGCAATGTTGTCAGGCGCAGAGATGGTTGTTCAATCTCTGATCGAAGAAAACGTAGAGCAAATTTTTGGTTATCCCGGTGGTTCAGTACTGGATATTTATGATGCTCTTCACGCCAAAACTGAACAAATCAAACATGTATTAGTTCGTCATGAACAAGCCGCGACCCACATGGCTGATGGTTATGCTCGTGCCACCGGCAAACCCGGCGTTGTCCTAGTCTGTTCAGGACCTGGCGCAACGAACACCATCACCGGAATTGCCACGGCTTACATGGATTCCATCCCGATGATCGTTATTTCAGGAAACGTACCAAATAGCTTAATTGGTAATGATGCTTTCCAAGAGTGCGATATCGTTGGTGTTTCTCGCCCTGTGGTTAAACATAGTTTCCTCGTTAAGCGTGCGGAAGACATTCCTGAGACCATCAAGAAAGCATTTTACATTGCCACGACAGGTCGCCCTGGTCCTGTGGTGATCGACTTGCCAAAAGACGTGATGAACCCGCAGATCAAACTGCCTTATGAATATCCTAAGTCAATCAGCATGCGGTCATACAAACCAACCACTTCGGGCCATAAAGGCCAAATCAAGAAAGCGCTAAAGGCATTACTTGAAGCTAAAAAGCCCGTTCTTTATATCGGTGGTGGGGCGATTATCTCAGGTGCGCATGAGTCGATCCTCAAGCTGGCTGAAACACTAAATGTGCCCGTTGTCAGCACACTAATGGGGCTTGGAGCTTTCCCGGGAACACACAAAAACGCTCTAGGCATGCTCGGCATGCATGGTAAATATGAAGCCAATATGGCGATGCATAACGCCGATCTTATTTTTGGTGTCGGGGTACGTTTTGATGACCGTACCACCAACAACTTAGAAAAATACTGTCCTAATGCGAAGATCATGCACATCGACATCGACCCTTCTTCGATCTCGAAAAACGTCAAAGTTGACCTACCCATCGTGGGGTCAGCGGAGCAAGTGCTTGAGACCATGGTGACACTTCTTGAAGAGCAAGGTGCTGAAAACGATACGCAAGCCTTAGCGAGCTGGTGGGATGAAATTGAAGGCTGGAAAGCACGCGATTGCCTCGCCTACGATACCTCTTCGGAGCGTATCAAGCCACAGCAAGTGATCGAGACACTGCATAAGCTGACCAATGGGGATGCTTACGTTGCGTCAGATGTAGGCCAGCATCAAATGTTTGCCGCGCTTTACTACCCGTTCAACAAACCGCGCCGTTGGATCAATTCTGGTGGTTTAGGCACCATGGGCTTTGGTCTGCCCGCTGGTATGGGGGTGAAATTCGCCATGCCAGAAGAAGAAGTGGTGGTGGTGACGGGAGATGGCAGTATCCAAATGAACATTCAAGAGCTGTCGACTGCGATGCAATATGACATTCCGGTCAAAATTATTAACTTGAACAACCGTTTCCTTGGAATGGTGAAGCAGTGGCAAGACATTATCTATCAAGGTCGCCACTCTAACTCATACATGAGTTCGGTTCCCGATTTTGCAGCCATTGCAGAAGCTTATGGCCATGTAGGTATTCGTATTGAAACCCCCGATCAACTCGAGTCAGAGCTTAAACGCGCCCTCGACATGAAAGATCGCTTGGTGTTTGTCGATATCAATGTGGATGAAACTGAGCACGTCTACCCGATGCAAATCAAAGGCGAAGGTATGGACAAAATGTGGCTAAGCAAAACGGAGAGAACTTAATATGAGACACATTATTTCGTTGTTAATGGAAAACCAACCGGGTGCCTTGTCTCGTGTGGTAGGGCTGTTCTCTCAGCGTGGCTATAACATTGAATCTTTGACCGTTTCACCCACGGACGATGAAACCTTGTCTCGTTTGAACATTACCACGATGACCGACGAGATGCAGTTAGAGCAAATTCAAAAGCAGTTACATAAACTGATTGATGTGCTGAAAGTACAAGAGGTGACGGAGTTCGATCATATCGAACGTGAACTGATGATGGTGAAAGTGAAAGCCAGTGGTTTTGCTCGTGCAGAAGTGAAGCGTACTGCGGATATTTTCCGAGGTCAGATTGTCGACGTTACGGCCTCGCAGTACACGGTGCAACTTGCAGGTACCAGCGAAAAGTTGGATGCTTTCATTCAGGCCATTTCTGAAGTCACGGAAGTGATTGAAGTTGCGCGCAGCGGTGTGGTCGGCATTGCTCGCGGAGAGCGTGCTCTTAAAGCCTAGTTTGTTGAATTTACAGAGATATGGCCACCTAGTGTGGCCATTTAATTATGTGACTTCACCACCACTCTGTAGGCCGATGCGTTGGTTAAAGAGATAATGAACTGTGCTATACTCGCGCGGTCTTTTTCCCCATATCATAGGTAGGTTTAGCGAGTGAAAATCAGAAAGCTGCTTGGCATTCTCGTTCTTACCAGCGCGTTTTTCGCTGCACTCATTGCTATCTACTATCAGGATAAATACCAAGATCTGCTCAAGGCGAATATTGAAAATACCGCGAAAGAGGCGCTCAATCAGCTCTCCTACACCGAGCGTGAATACAACAACTTGTATGATCAAGTCGCCTCGGTATTACAACTACTGACCTATAACCAAACCTTGACGGATTTCGTCGTTGATCCCAACCCTCAATCGGAAAGGGCGCTAATGTCTTTGTGGGAATCTGTGGTGGTCAACCAAAAGTGGTATACCGAAATCCGCTTGTTGGACACGGAAGGGATGGAGCAGTTGCGTCTCAATTACGACGTCAGCAGTAATTACTTTTTCCCTGCGGCGAAGATGCAAAACGACGCAAACGAAGCCTATTTTATCTATGCCAAGACACTCGAAAATAGCGAGATTGGGGCATGGGGAATCACGTTAGACACGCGAGATGAGCAATTAATTAAACCTTATGTACCCGTTATTTCTATTTTTACTCCAGTGACGATACGTGGTGAGCGCAAAGGGTATTTGGCGCTAAATCTGAATGTGGATTACATCGCTGATCGGTTGAATTACTCACCCGTCAAGGATTTTGACATTGAGATCGTCAATGAACGTGGTTACTTCGTCATCAGTGAGGAAGAAGAAAAGCAGTTTGGTGACCTACTGCCAGAGCGTGCGGCCTTTCGTTTTAGCGATCAATATCCGCAAGCTTGGCTGCAGTTTAGACACCAGAAAGCGGGTTACAGCTACGATGAGCAGGATTTAGTGGTTCATAACGGTGTTAGCTTTGGCCAAGACAGGGATCTCTACTTGCTGATCGATATGGATCAGCAGCAGTTAATGGAACGCTCGAAAATTGCCGTGAATGATCTTACGCGTGAAGCTCTATTTGTGTTGTGTTTGATCCTCGTTGTCGCGCTGCCTTCTCTGACGATTGTACTGCACTATCGCCAGCGCAATTTAGAAAGTAAATTGGCCAGAGCGGCTTTGAACGGCATGACTGCTGTGATGATTTCAGACACCTCTCACCGCATCATTCTCGTGAATCATGAATTCGAAGTGATGTTTGGTCATCAGGGAGATAAGATTGAAGGGAAAAGCGCTCAACAACTGATCTTTTTGAATGACGAATTAGAAACCGTGATCAAAGCATGGGGCGAGTTGCAAAAGAACGAGGTATGGGAAGGGGAGATCCGTTGCCAAACCAAACTCAACCATATCATCACGGTGATTATGCGTATTCAGGCGGTGAAAAACTCTCTCAATCAAGTGAGCTACTACATTACTTCGCTGGTGGATATCAGTGCGCGCAAAGAACTTGAAGAGCGTTTGAGAAATTTAAGTGAGCGTGATGAACTGACACAAATCTGGAACCGACGTAAGTTTGAACAGCAGCTTTCTCAACATACTAGTTTGATCGAACGCTATCCTGCGACACCTATGGCGTGCTTAGCCTTAGTTGATATCGATTATTTCAAGCGAGTGAATGATGAGCAAGGTCATGATGAAGGTGATCGCGTGATACGCGAAGTGGCTAAGATTCTTCAAAATGGCTTGAGAAACACCGATGTCTTAGCGCGTGTTGGTGGTGAAGAGTTTGCCATCATCATGCCACATACCACCGTTTCGGCCGCGGAAGTAGTGCTAAATCGTCTGCGTGTCGCGGTGTCGATTTCCAAACAAGTCGATGTCACGATTAGCGTGGGCTACACCGAACTTACCTCCAACAGCACCCTCAGTTACAAATGTGCTGATATTGCCTTGTACGACTCTAAAAGCTCAGGTCGCAATAAAGTCTCCCTCTGCTACAACGATGAAGATCTCGCTTAATCCGCTACTATGGAATTGTAACGAGATATATACAGTTAGACTAAAGTCTAATATGTGAGCAAAATTGAACTAAAATGGTTATTAAGTAAACTGTCACCCCTAAGTGAGTTTGCTGTGATTGCTGTCATGTTTGGTGGCGATAAACAGTAAGAACGGTCCAGTGCAGTTTGCCCTTGTCTTGAACGGAAACGTCGCGCGTTGCGTGTTTATAAGGAAATATTCAGTTCGGGCGCCAGAGGCAGAGTATGTTAAATCATTTTTTAGTTAGATTGACCATTGGAACCCTAGTGGTACTTGGATTTAAATTGAGCGCAATTTACTTCTTATTGTTGATCCTTTTGCTCAACACGCATCACAAAGAGTTCTTTGGCTGGTAGATGCAAACGCATCAACTTGAAAAAGCAACTTCAAGTTGTTTGGGCATCACGCAAAAAAAATCGGGGAATATCCCCGATTTTTTGTTTCTGCAAAATGAAATTAAGCGGCTTGGATAGCGGTTTCAATCATTTTCATCGAACTATCAAGATGGCTGTCTAAAAGGCGCGCCGCTTCTTCGGAATTTTTTGCCAAAGCAAGTTTCATGATCATCTCATGCTCTTCAATATCAAACAGAGAGTGCTTATTACCTTGGTGTTGGGAGAGAGCAAAATAGCGGTAACGTTTAATTTGATTGGCGAGATCTCTAAAGAAATCAAACATGTTTCTTGCTTCAGCGCCTGCAAGTAACGTGGTGTGGAAATGGTTGTGGCGCTCTTCCCATTCTGTCCAATCTGGTGTGGTGTCTAAATTCTGGGCGCGGGAAAGTTTGTGATAAGCCGTTAGTACTTCAAGTTCCCAGTTTTCATTTCCGCAAGCGATTGCTTTTTTCAGCAAAACAGGAGCCACGACGCGTAGGCTTTCATAAAGATCGCGCAGTTCGTTTTCGCAGACTGGGGCAACCCAACAGCCTTTTTGTGGTTCAAGTTTGACGTATTTGCTCCAAGAGAGCTGTACGAGTGCTTCGCGGATTGGTGATGCCCCAACGTTGTACTTGTCTTTTAGATCCGCAACGACTAATTTTTGTCCTGGTTTCAGCTCGCCATGAAGAATATCCTGGCAGATCATTTTTGATACTTTGTCAGTTAGGGTCGGGCTAGACACAAGAAAACCTCATTGATAACAATATATTCTGTATAGTAAGAATGTGATTATTTTAACGGTACGCAATTCTGGTTGATAATATAGCGTACTGATTGTTATCGCAAGCCGTTTCATAAAAAAAGAGGACCGAGGCCCTCTTTTTATTTTTTACAAATTGTAACGAATTCTTATAGTACGTGTACTGACGCAGTATTCGTTGTACCAGATGCAACAAGAGCACCAGATACCATCACAACGATGTCGCCTTTGCTACCTAGGCCAGATTCAAGAGCAAGCTCTTTACCGGTTACGTAGAACGCATCCGTGTTGTCGATTGAATCAACAACAACAGGTGTAACACCTTTAGTCAGTACAAGTTGAGCTGCTGTCTTCTTGTTGGTCGTTAGCGCAAGAATGTTTGCAGTTGGGAAGTACTTACGTACAGAACGTGCAGACTTACCACCTTCAGTTGCAACGATGATCAGTGGTGCTGCTAGTTTCTCAGCTGTGTCTACTGCACCTTTACATACCGCTTCAGTGATACGTAGGCGTGGGCTGTCTAGACGAGAGCCTAGCTCTGCTTTTAGTACAGAATCAGTACGGTTAGCGATTTGTGCCATGATAGTTACCGCTTCAACAGGGTATTTACCTTTCGCTGTTTCGCCAGAAAGCATGACTGCATCAGTACCATCCATGATTGCGTTCGCAACGTCACCCGCTTCTGCACGAGTTGGACGTGGGTTCTTGATCATAGAATCTAGCATTTGAGTTGCAGTGATAACCACTTTACGTGCGCGGTTACATTTTTCGATCATCATCTTCTGTGCGAAGATGACTTCTTCTGCAGGGATTTCTACACCTAGGTCACCACGAGCAACCATGATACCGTCAGAAAGCTCTAGGATTTCATCGAAGTTATCAACACCTTCTTGGTTTTCAATCTTAGAAATGATCTGAATGTTCGCGCCGCCGTTTGCTGCTAGAACTTCACGGATTTCTTTCACGTCAGATGCTTTACGGATGAAAGATGCTGCAACGAAGTCAACGCCTTGCTCACAACCAAATTTAAGGTCGTTTTTGTCTTTTTCAGATAGTGCAGGTAGGTTTACAGAAACGCCTGGTAGGTTAACACCTTTGTTTTCGCCTAGAGCACCGTTGTTCAGTACTTTACACTTAACTTCAGTCGCAGTCGTTGCGATAACTTCCATCTCGATTAGACCATCGTCAACTAGGATAGTGTTACCAGCAGATAGATCCGCAGCAAAACCTGGGTAAGTTACTGCTACGATGTCTTTGTTACCAACAACAGAAGTATCAGTCGTGAAAGTGAACTCTTGACCAGCTACTAGATCAACGTCGTCGCCGTTTTCTAGTTTGATAGTGCGGATTTCAGGACCTTTAGTGTCTAGTAGGATAGCAAGTTGCTTACCTGTGTTTTCCATTACTTTGCGGAAGTTCGCGATACGAGTGCCGTGCTCTACGTAGTCACCGTGAGAAAAGTTCAGGCGCATTACGTTCATACCTGAGTTGACTAGTTCAGTCAGTTTCTCTACAGACTCAGTTTTTGGGCCAATCGTACATACGATTTTGGTCTTTTTCATGGAAGATACTCTCCGGTCAATATAGTTACAATTTGAAAGTCGGTGTGTGTAGCCTAATGCCTTTACATGTCCCACTTTTTTAGCTTCTCAGCGGGCCTATCTACAAAAAACTTAATGACATCAGGGTTGAAAGTCTTTCATCAAGTTTAGTCATTTTATGACCAACTCAATAATTCAAAATTCTCTATTTTTGTGACTTTCTCCACTTTATATGAAGAAAGTTGCAAAAAAATAACGGTCAATTCTGTAATAAATTTTCTTTTCGGAGGCGAATTCTACCACTGAATTCAGTCAATATCACTGTCTAAGAATTGTCTTAGGACAAGGTTTCAGCGCTATTTATTAATTTTTTGGATCGAAATAAATGGACTAAAAAGTTTCACTTCAACTATAATTTCTTTCAATTCGAAACTTAAAGTTAAAAATTAAATGTCGAAACGAAACACTCAGCTGAGAAGACACAGTATTTCTAAATTGGTTAATGAGAAAGGAGAGGTCAGTGTTGACGAGCTCGCTCATAAATTTGATACCTCAGAAGTCACGATTCGAAAGGATTTGGCGTCATTAGAAAAGAATGGCCAATTGTTGCGCCGCTACGGTGGCGCGATTGCGATCCCCAAAGAAGTGATTCATGAAGAAATGAGTCAAAACGTTTCGGATCGAAAGCTAAAACTCGCAGAGAAAGCCGCGGAGCTGATTCGAGACCACAACCGCATCGTGATCGACAGCGGTAGCACAACCGGGGCGCTTATTCAGCAACTCAACAGCAAGCGTGGTTTGGTGGTGATGACCAACTCATTGCATGTAGCCAACGCGTTGAACGAGCTGGAAAGTGAACCTACGCTTTTAATGACTGGCGGTACTTGGGACAACCATTCTGAATCCTTCCAAGGCAAAGTGGCCGAATCGGTGTTGCGATCGTACGACTTTGACCAGCTATTCATCGGCGCAGATGGTGTTGACCTGGCCCGTGGGACCACCACATTTAATGAACTTGTCGGCCTGAGTAAAGTGATGGCGGAAGTCTCACGAGAAGTGATCGTCATGGTTGAGTCCGACAAGGTGGGGCGCAAAATCCCGAATCTCGAACTGGCGTGGGAAATGATCGATATTCTGATCACCAACAATGACTTGCTGCCAGAATACAAAGCCGAAATGGAAGCCAATGGCGTGCGCGTCATCTGTGCCTAATCTTTTTCCTCGTGACGACTTTTGCTTGCGAAGTACGAGGAAGCAAAAAATAAAAATGGAGATAAAACATGTGTGGAATCGTTGGTGCTGTTGCACAGCGTGATGTCGCAGAGATCTTGGTTGAAGGTCTACGTCGTTTAGAATACCGCGGTTATGACTCTGCGGGTGTTGCAGTGGTTGATAGCCAATCCAACCTAACTCGAATTCGCCGCTTGGGTAAAGTACAAGAATTGGCGGATGCTGTGGAGCAAGCCGAGGTTGTTGGCGGGACAGGGATCGCGCACACGCGTTGGGCGACTCATGGAGAGCCTTCTGAGATCAACGCGCACCCACATCAGTCGGGTGACATCAGCGTGGTACACAACGGCATTATTGAAAACCATGAAACGCTACGTGAGTTGTTGCAATCTCGTGGCTATGTGTTTGAATCTCAAACGGATACTGAAGTGATTGCTCACTTGGTTGAGTGGGAATTGCGTACCGCAGCGTCATTACTTGAAGCCGTACAAAAAACCGTTAAACAGTTGGAAGGTGCTTACGGTACTGTGGTATTGGATCGTAAAGATCCTTCTCGCTTGGTTGTTGCGCGTTCTGGTAGCCCGCTTGTGATTGGCTATGGTATGAAAGAGCATTTTATCGCCTCAGATCAACTTGCGCTGTTACCCGTTACCCGTCGCTTCGCTTTTTTAGAAGAGGGCGATGTGGCGGAAGTGACTCGTTTTGCGGTCTCTATCTTCGATGCTCAGGGCAACCAAGTTGAGCGTGAAATCAAAGAGTCGGAAGTTTCACACGATGCCGGTGATAAAGGCGAATACCGCCACTATATGTTGAAAGAGATTTATGAGCAGCCAGTGGCGATTCAGCGTACCCTTGAAGGGCGTTTAGCAAATGGTCAGGTCGTTTCTTCGGCATTTGGAGAGAATGCAGAAACCCTGTTAAGCCAAGTTAAACATGTACAAATCATAGCTTGTGGTACCAGCTATCATGCTGGTTTAGTGGCTCGATACTGGCTTGAAGAGTGGGCTGGCGTGTCTTGCAATGTTGAGATCGCTTCGGAGTTTCGTTACCGCAAATCACACGTGTTTGAAAACTCGTTGTTAGTGACAATTTCTCAGTCTGGTGAAACTGCAGATACCTTGGCAGCACTGCGTCTGGCTAAAGAAATGGGTTATATGGCGAGCTTAACCATTTGTAACGTACCTGGTTCATCATTGGTTCGCGAGTCGGATATGGCGTATATGATGAAAGCGGGTGCGGAGATCGGTGTTGCATCAACAAAAGCGTTCACCGTGCAGTTGGCAGGGCTATTGATGCTGGCAGGAGCAATTGGTCGTCACAATGGCATGAGCCAAGAGCAACAAGCGAGTTTGGTATCGTCTCTTCAGTCTTTGCCTGCGAAAATCGAGCAAACGCTTTCAATGGCAGAATCTATCGAAGAGCTTGCAGAAGATTTTGCCGACAAACACCACTCTCTATTTTTAGGCCGTGGTGAGCAATCTGCGATTGCGATGGAAGGGGCGTTAAAGCTAAAAGAGATTTCCTACATTCACGCAGAAGCCTATGCAGCTGGGGAATTAAAGCATGGTCCTCTAGCTTTGATTGATGCTGAGATGCCTGTCATTGTCGTGGCTCCGAATAATGAACTGCTAGAAAAGCTCAAGTCAAATGTTGAGGAAGTGAGAGCAAGAGGCGGATTGATGTACGTATTCGCGGACGTTAATGCTTCGTTTGAAAGTGATGAAACAATGAAAGTGCTTAATGTGCCGCATTGTGATCCTTTTATTGCTCCGATAGTTTATACCCTGCCACTTCAGTTGCTTTCATACTACGTTGCGCTCATCAAGGGAACGGATGTGGATCAGCCTAGAAACTTGGCGAAAAGTGTTACGGTTGAGTAACTCAGAAAGTAAAGGGCTGCAAAAGCAGCCCTTGTTCGTTCTATTGGTTGGTATCTAAATACGCTTTGGCAGAAATCGCCGTCCAAGCTCGCACTTTCTTCAGGTAGTTTTCTTGTGAAGTGATGATCTCTTTAGCGAGTGGATCTTTGGCTGCCTCTTCCTCTAGCAACTCATTGGTTGCTTGTCGCATGGCTTGTAGCACCGCTGGCGGAAAATCACGCACCTTGATGTCTGGGTATTCGCTTTGCATGGTAGCCCAGCTATTGGCATTGGCATCGATCGCTTGGTTGTACATATCAAACGCCGCCACGCGGAAGGCGGTTTCTAAGATCACTTGCAGATCTTTGGGTAATGTCTCCCAGGTCTTCTTATTCACTAAAAACTGCGTTTCTGAGCCCGGCTCATGCCACGCGGTATAGTAGTAGGGGGCGATTTTGTGAAAACCCATACGCAAGTCAAACGCCGGACCCACCCACTCCAATGCGTCAATGGTGCCACGTTCGAGTGATGTATAGAGTTCTCCCGGCGCAATATTGGTCGGTTTAGCACCAACGCGTGCCAGCACTTCACCCGCAAAACCGGGGATACGCATTTTTAGCCCTTTCAGATCTTCAACGGAATTGATCTCTTTCTTAAACCAGCCACCCATTTGGATATCTGAGTTTCCGCCAGGAAATGAGAGCAAATTGTGCGGAGCATAAACTTTTTGCATCAGTTCCATGCCACCACCGTAATAGAACCACGCGTACTGCTCAGTGGTGATCATGCCAAAGGGCATCGAAGAGAAATAGAGCGTGTTGGGCACTTTCCCCTTCCAGTAATAAGAGCTGGAGTGGCCAAGATCATATTGACCAGACTTGACCATATCAAACACCCCCAATGGTGCTTTGTGTTTGTTGGCCGAATCGATGCGAATCTGTAGGCGACCGTTTGACATTTCTTCAGCGAGCTTCGCCATATTTTTCGATGCGTCACCAAGGATCGGCGTATTCGGTCCCCAAGTTTCAGCCAGTTTTAAGCGATACACTTCTTCTGCAGCAAAAAGTGAAAAAGAGAGCAGGGCAGTGGAAGCGATAATCGCACGTTTCAGAAAAGATCGGTTGGGCTTGATTGTCGGCATGACGTCCTCGTTTGTGTTGTTGTTTGCCAACAGATTCAAATTAGATGATTTTTTCGTCAATAGAATAAAAACCAGTCTAATGGGCTGTGATAAGACGAATATCTGTCATATTGAACAAAGTATGCACGGAGTGTCGGTGATTTGACCGACCTGTTCAGTTGTTTGGCCGCCTGGCGCTCGTACTTTAAGAGGATTACTCTGATTGTAAAACTGCTGCTTAGGTCACGACATGGCAATGCATACGTGACCAAAAGCCATCAATTCATGCTTGATGAAGTGAGAGGTAGTGCCGCGCTTTAGCTGGCGTCATGTATTTGCCTAGCGTTTTTTCAGGCACATCACGCAGATCAACCACAATCATGCCATCCAACGCATTGTTAAATGCAGGGTCGATATTAAAACACACCAATTTGCCATTCAGCCCTAAGTATTGTCTTAGCAAAACGGGCACCCCTTTGCCTTCATCAATACGAGAAATCACTCGAGACAGCAGTTGCAAATCACCAAGAGCCGTTAGCATGCTGGTGTTCCATTTGGGATGATGATCGGGAATGGGGTTAAGTGGTTTGACGAGCTCGGCGCTGGCAGCATCATAATGGTGTAGCGTCATGGATTGAGCGAGCAGTTGCCTTGCGGTGGGGCTGTAATCGTTGCTGATGCTGACCGGCCCAAACAAATGCGTGTATTGCGGATGTTGAGAGACAAAGGTCGCAATTCCCTTCCACAGGAGCAAAAGTGCATTCATGCTGCGCTGGTAGGGGGAGGTGATCACAGAGCGTCCCATCTCAATCGACTGGCCTAACTGGGTAAGAAAGGGCGCATCATAGTCGAATAATGTGCGCGAATAGAGCCCATCCAATCCAGATTTTTCCAGCAGTTTATCCACTAAACCGAGGCGATATGCCCCAACCAGGTGCTGGTTTTCATCATCCCAGACAAACAGATGATGATAATGGTGATCAAAACGATCGATGTCGATCGCATAACCCGTCCCTTCCCCAACGGCGCGAAAGTTGATCTCTCGTTGCCTGCCGATCTCATGCAGAATCGAAGGAATGTATTTGGCAGTGGTGCAATAGACACTAAAATTACCTTGGCGAAGCAATAAAGCATCTTCTGGGAGCATCGCCAGATCCAATAACCACTTTTGCTTTTCTAATGGCTCTGCAATCGCGGCGAGAGGGGGATTGGTGTCGTGATCCATTTGGTGGTGAAGCGGTGGTTCAGCGCTGAGTAAATACGTGTTTAAACGCAAATAGCTGACCAGCTGTTCATCCGTCAAATGTTGTACTTCTTTGAATGTGATTGGCTGACCAATGGCAATCGGAATCGCTTGCTGCTTCTTATTGAGCAATTCACGCCCTAACATCAGCGTGCGCAAGAGAGGGTGAATCTTGCCGGCAAGATAAAAGCGTTGTGAGTTCTTCCCGTCGATAAACACAGGAAGTGCATGCGCTTTATGTCTGCGGATCAGAGCGCTGACAGAACGGCTCCACTCTTTATCTTCTAAGCGTTTTTGCTTTCTATCAACAAGTTGCGATACCTCACCAGCAGGAAAAACTAAGAGTAACCCTCCTTGAGCGAGATGCTTGTTTGCATCACGTAGCGCCTTCATGTTGGACTTTGCTGCCTGCTGGGAATCAAACACATCCACACCAATAAAGAGCGTATCTAACTCTGGAACGGTTTTGAGATATTGGTTGGCAAGGATCTGAACATCCTCCCGCATCATCAGCAAGAGTTCAGCAAGAATCACCCCTTCAACACAGCCTAACGGATGATTGGCCACCACCACCGTTGGACCAATCTGTGGGACGTTATCAAGCGAGCCTTTGACGATCTGATAGTCAATACCCAGAACCTCAAGGGTAAAGCGTAGAAAGGTTTGAGTATCGCATTGCGGCGGGCGCTGAGCATAAAACTTATCCAACTTGCTCAGCCCCGTCATCCACTCAGCAACATTTTCTCCAATACCAAAAGGCGTTTTGCGTGGAAGACGAAAAGGACTGTTGATTGCCATAAAGACCTCGAATCTGGGTTTCTGATCGCCATGCTAATCATGAGAGATGACAGTCTGGCTTCAGCAAGGTTGGTCTTTAATGATGCTTTTGTGACGCTTTGGTTAACGGATGAGTCGAGAAGGGCGTGCAACAACAAGTAAAATGATGGAAATAAATTATCTACCGCTCACAAAATATACTAATTTTGCATCAAAATGTAAGTTTGGGTGTTAATTTGAAACTGCGGGACAAAATAATATAACGCAAACGTCAATAAACCTTTGTTATGCTGCTCTGGAAAGCGGGAACCGAATTCGGTTCCCGTTTCTTTATCTAATTAGTGCCATGTCTCAGTACTGAAGAACTGACTACGCTAAGTTGTATGATTCGAAAGTTTTGGTAATTTTTAAGGTTAGGTTATGAGAGAAATGACAACTAAAGCCGCGTTGATTTTAGGTGCATCCCTGATCGTCGGTTTAGGCGTATTGGGTTATCTAGTTCAGCAAACGGCTATTCAATACAAAGCACTGGATCGCATTGTGACGGTCAAGGGATTATCGGAGAGAGAGTATCCTGCTGATACGGTCATTTGGCCGATTCGCTATACGGTTGCCAGCAATGATATTCAAGCACTGTTCGAGCAGGTAGATGCTCAAGCAGAGTTAATCACTGCATTTTTAGCTGAGCGCGAACTGTCTGATAGTGTGCAGTTTTCAGCACCATCGGTGATTGATAAGAAAGCTCAGCAATATGGGGGAGAAGCAAACGCCGATTATCGCTATCTCGCCATTCAAACCATCACGGTGTACAGCAATAAAGTTGATTCGGTACGTCAAGCCATCAGTCTCATTGGACAGCTGGGCAAGAAGGGGATTGTTTTCAACCAAGATTCTTACGACAACCCGATTGTCTACAGCTTCACTCGCTTAAACGAAATTAAGCCGGAAATGATAGAAGAAGCCACACACAATGCGAGAGAGGTGGCTGAGAAGTTTGCCAAAGATTCCAATAGTTCACTTGGCAAAATCCGCACAGCATCACAAGGGCAGTTTTCTATCATGGATAGAGATCACAACACGCCACATATTAAACGCATTCGTGTTGTTTCGACGGTTCAATACTATCTTTCTGATTGAGTGATTGAGTGAAGCGACTCAGTTGAGAATTACCCGTTGGGATTACATTGTCTATGGATTTAGGTAATGCCTAGAGACAGCGCGACTTCTAGCATAGTTCAAAACTAGTGAAAGCTGAAAACAGCAAAGCTGCCAATTGGTAGCTTTGTTATTCAGTTTTACTTACGCAAGTCAGGCAAAAAATTAGTAGGTACTCTTGGTTTCACCAACAAATCACTCACGTGGGATCCCACGCCGGATTCGAAAAGGGCACTTCACTAAGCCACTTTTTAATAGCAAAAAATTATTCGTTTTTTCTAATTTGAGTTATTACCCTAAGAAAGTTTTGTCAAAAAATGATTTATAAATTGCTAATGCTCGCTTCTGCATTAGCCACTAAAGAAGCTTACTCATTTCTGGCACACTGTCGGCTTGCGCTAGCAAGTATTCGCACTCTGTTTGGATGAGTGAGACACATAGCTCTATGTGTTCACGTTCCCCATCATTGATTCCTTGAGCTTCGGTAAGGTCAATCGCTTCCTTCAGGGCATTTTGTATAGCACCAACGGTTTCTACCATTATGGAAGCCATTTTGGTGCCTGAATAACCCAGCAGAGCGCCGAATTCA
Organism: Vibrio vulnificus NBRC 15645 = ATCC 27562; assembly: GCF_002224265.1. Taxonomy (NCBI): domain Bacteria; kingdom Pseudomonadati; phylum Pseudomonadota; class Gammaproteobacteria; order Vibrionales; family Vibrionaceae; genus Vibrio; species Vibrio vulnificus. Next base: position 1,118,195 of record NZ_CP012881.1, on the reverse strand, counting down.
GCTAAATCATAGCTGGTGATAGGTCGTTTGAAGTTACCTTTCGGCGGATTTTGAAAGTCTTCACTTTCCCAATCTCCAATCGACATTGCAAAATATTGAGGGATACTGGCGGCACGACCCTCATCAGCAGACAATTTACCGCTTCGTGAGTTGCGTTTTGCTCCCTCTTGAGCGATGGCTTCTATGTTTACTAAATCATAAAAAGGGGTCAGTTCCAGGCCTTTAGGGGTGACGAAGAAGCTAATATTTTTACCATGGGCATCGTAGTTTAGCGTTACTAGATTAAAGAGCATCCATTGGGTGAGCTTTAGGTTAGTGATCACCGTGTCTATGGTTTTGACGCACAGTATGCGAGGGAAAGAAACGCCATCACGCATATATACGCCATCGCCTTCATCCCCATTCTGACGCTCGTATTTGTAACCTGGAGGTAAGTCAGTTGCCTGACAGCCATCAATCACATGTTTGCGTTGAACGACATCACGAGTCGCGATATAGGCACGATCGAACCGCTCTATTATCAGTGTCCTAGTCTTCCCAATGCGAGTTAACTCAACATGAGCGACGTCCAAACCTGCTAGCTTGGCTAATGTCATGCAAAAGAACTCATTTACAGCGATACACGGTGCTCTACCGCTTTCAAATTTCAGAATGTAGTTCGAACTTAATTTGCCTTCACCAAACCCCCATTCATCACCGCGCTTAAGTAAGTTTAACTTGTTTTGAACACCAGCAACCGAAAGGCGAACCTTACCGTCCCAATACACTAATGGCGCTAGATTTCGCTCTAGTCGTTCTATTAGTTCATCATCAGGTACAGATCTAAAACTAGTTTCCCCAGGTTTTGAGCCTGGAACTCGAAAAGACAATGCGCCAGATGTTTCCGCACCAAGCTTACGAATCAGCCCGAACGTGTTGCTTTTGGAGATAGTGGTGTTTTGTATCATCTCCTCAAAGGCTTCTCCTTCAGGAAGGAGATTTCTGAGGTAGTTCTCAATACTACGTGGCGAAGCCCGATCATCGAAAGGGATGTGTGGCGAAATTGGGAAACCAGTGTGTTTCCATTCATCTTCATAGATGAATGAAAACGCTGTTTCTGTTCCGACAGGAAGAATCAAACGACCAATTTTGGTATTCGTACCGATAAACACGTCTAACTGTTGTAACTTACTCATACCAACCGTCCTCATTGCTTCTCACGTTGTTTTCAGCTTGGGAGGGTATTTGGCAATGTGGACGAACAAATAGGTTTAAATCGATAAGGCGTAACGATAGCCCTAAGATGTCCATGAGGATGAGTACATTGGCAAAGGTGACACTGGTATCGCCTTTTTCTACTTTCATGATTGTTCTACGAGATAAGTTGGCTTTTGAAGCGAGATCATCAATACGCCAGCCTCTATCGGTGCGCTTTGAACGAATAGCGCTCCCCAGCGTTTCCATACTGAACTCGGTATTCAAATCAGGCATAGGTTGTGCCTTTACCATCTTACCTTTTTTCATAAGTGCCTTTTAATGTACTTTTGTCACTATTGGGTTCGTCTTAATATATAAGTTCACTATAACTCACTTTTGTCGTGACTGTATAAGAAATTAGCTATAAGTGCAATTTAAGTTACTTATGGCTGATTTTCGAGTGTAATACCTCTCTTTGTTCTCTATGAGAGAGTTTTATCAGCCAGAAGGACACATTTGGCAACAGCGTAGTATTCGGATTAATATTGGGAGAAGACAGAGAAGAGTGCGTGATCGGGGCTTACCTGACCCAAAATCGTCAGGTACAAAAAAAGGTTAGTAAACACTACGCTTACTAACCTTCTGGAATTTGGTGGCCCCTCCCAGACTTGAACTGGGGACCAATCGATTATGAGTCGACTGCTCTAACCACTGAGCTAAGGGGCCAAATCAGAGCCAAGATTATAGGAGAACTCGCGCGGGGTGTCTAGACGTAGCTACGGCTAATTGCGCTTAGTTTTTATTCACTTAGCGAAGGAAATGACAAAAAAGGTGAGCCATGGCTCACCTTTTTTACTTGAGAAGAGTATGCGTTACTCGTCAAGGAAGCTACGCAGAGTTTCTGAGCGGCTTGGATGACGCAGTTTACGCAGTGCTTTTGCTTCGATCTGACGAATACGCTCGCGCGTTACGTCGAACTGTTTGCCCACTTCTTCTAGAGTGTGGTCGGTGTTCATGTCGATACCAAAACGCATACGCAGTACTTTTGCTTCACGAGGCGTTAGGCCAGCAAGAACATCTTTTGTCGCTGCTTTTAGGCTGGTCGCCGTTGCAGAGTCAAGAGGCAATTCTAGCGTGGTATCTTCGATGAAATCACCTAGATGCGAATCTTCATCGTCACCGATTGGTGTCTCCATCGAGATTGGCTCTTTAGCAATTTTCAGTACTTTACGGATCTTATCTTCTGGCATTTGCATGCGCTCTGCCAATTCTTCCGGTAACGGCTCTCGACCCATCTCTTGTAGCATTTGACGAGAGATACGGTTTAGCTTGTTGATCGTTTCGATCATGTGTACCGGAATACGAATCGTACGTGCTTGGTCTGCGATTGAACGCGTGATTGCTTGACGAATCCACCACGTTGCGTAGGTCGAGAACTTGTAACCACGACGGTATTCAAATTTATCAACCGCTTTCATCAGACCGATGTTACCTTCTTGGATTAGATCCAAGAACTGTAGACCACGGTTTGTGTACTTCTTCGCGATAGAGATAACAAGACGCAAGTTCGCCTCAACCATCTCTTTCTTCGCACGGCGAGCTTTTGCTTCACCGATAGACATACGACGGCTGATGTCTTTGATGTTGCTTACTGAAAGCGACGTTTCTTCTTCAATTGCTCTTAGCTTGGCGATTGAACGACGAATGTCTTCTTCGTGAAGTTTAATCTTTTCTGCGTACGGCTTATCAGAGACTAGGATCTTATCTAACCATTCTTCGCTTGACTCGTTGCCAGTGAAGAGAGCAATGAAAGATTTCTTTGGCATCTTGGCGATTTCTACCGCAGATTTCATGATCAAACGTTCTTGCGTACGAACGCGATCCATAGCGGTGCGAAGTTCGTTAACCAAATGGTCAAACTGCTTCGGTGTTAGACGAAACTCTTTAAACACATCGAGCATCAGTTCATGGGCTTGAGCTGTTTGAGCACTCTCTCGACCATGTTCATTCACGGCAAGTTGCAGATTCTGGTAGCTGTTACGAAGCTGAGTGAACTTCTCTAGCGCCATTTCAGGGTCGATGCCGACATCGTCCTCTGAATCGCTGCTTGAATCGCCATCTTCGTCTTCATCTTCGTCTTCATCGTCGATGTCGGTGTTGTCTTCATCTTCCAAATCAGATTCTGCAAGCTCTGAACCGATGTGTGTTGCGGTTGGAGCAGCCGTTTCATCTGCATTTGGATCAACAAAACCACTGATAAGATCAGTGAGGCGAAGTTCTTCCGCTTGTACTTTGTCGAACTGTTCAAGAATATAAGGAATGGTTCCTGGGTATTCAGCAACAGAGGACTGTACTTGGTTGATACCATCTTCAATTCGTTTAGCGATGTCGATTTCGCCTTCACGAGTTAGAAGTTCAACGGTTCCCATTTCACGCATGTACATGCGCACTGGGTCTGTAGTGCGACCAATTTCGCTCTCTACGCTTGAAAGCGCAGCAGCGGCTGCTTCGGCAGCATCTTCGTCGGTAATGTTTGATTCATCACTCAGTGCTAGGTCATCAGCATCAGGAGCAGTTTCTACTACTTTGATGCCCATGTCGTTAATCATCTGAATGATATCTTCCACCTGTTCTGAATCTACGATTTCAGCAGGTAGGTGGTCATTTACTTCGGCGTAGGTCAGATAGCCTTGCTCTTTGCCACGGATGACAAGTAGTTTTAGCTGTGACTGCGGATTATGATCCATAGACGGTATCCAACTTCGTAATCTGGTGAAGGAATTAGTATGCGAAATGCAAACCACTAACTATAGCAAATAAAATTGTTGCTGACTAATTAAACAGGGTTACGCTTTTAAATCTAGCATGAGTGCCATAAGCTCCCTTCTTTCATCGGCTGATAAGCCGATGCTTCTATCTTTTGCCTGCAGGTTCTCAATTTGCTTTTCAACACACTGAGCAAGAATCTTGTCCAGCGAGTCTAAAAATATGTCTTCTTCATTGTCATCGTCGAGGGGGATTTCCCAACCTGCTAAACGAGACAGAAGCTGTTCATTCTGGCTGCCACGCCAGCTTTCTAGCAATTGGCCTGTGGTTATATTGGGGCGTGCTTGGCATCTTTCAAGCACTTCTATCAATAAACTCAAGCCGGGTATGGTTAAATGTTTGACCGGGGTTAAATCCGGTACCAGCTGCGAGAAGCTTGGACGCTGAATTAATAGGGCGACCACTTCACGCATGGGTGTTCTTTTTAGCTCACGGTGGGGCTGTGGCTTTTTGTCGGTTTGGCCTTGGCGATCGATCAGTTGTTGCAGTTGTCGTTCGTCCACCAAGCCTAAACGGCGGCCAAGTAATTCCCTCAAGTATAGACGTAAAGTACCGCCTGGCACTTTATCGATCAAAGGAACCGCTAAGGTTGTGAGCTTCGCCATACCTTCTTTGCTGCTCATGTCTACTTGTTGAGCAAGCGAGCTGAACATGAACTCTGACAAGGGCATGGCATTGGTTACTTGTTGCTCAAACTGTGCTTTACCAAATTGACGAATATACGAATCGGGATCTTCGCCATCAGGTAAAAACATGAACTTCAATTGTCGGCCATCATTTAAGTAAGGCAATGCGTTTTCCATGGCACGCCAAGCCGCTTCTCTTCCTGCTCGGTCACCATCGTAACAACAGACGACGGTGCTGGTTTGACGAAACAGCACTTGCAGATGATCGCCCGTGGTGGACGTTCCTAGTGAAGCGACGGAATAATCTACGCCATATTGGGCTAGAGCGACAACGTCCATATAGCCTTCGACCACTAAAATTTGAGGTGGCTCTCGATATGCCTGTAGGACTTCGTACAAGCCGTAAAGTTCTTTGCCTTTGTGGAAGATTGGGGTCTCTGGTGAGTTGAGATATTTTGGGGTGCCATCCCCAAGCACTCGCCCACCAAATCCGATAACACGCCCACGGCGATCGCGAATGGGGAACATCACACGGCCACGGAAGCGATCGTAGCGATTCCCCTTTTCGTTCTCGATCAACATACCACCTGAGACTAGCATCTCTTGTGCTTCAGGATGCTGACCAAAGTTTTTACGCACCAAATCCCATTCATCAGCAATATAACCAATGCCAAATTTCTGTACGATCTCGCCTGATAGGCCGCGATTTTTTAGATAATCGATGGCGATTTTGCCTGAAGAAAGCTTCAGTTGATTGCGATAGAACTGGCTAATGCTGGCCATTAAATCGTAGAGGCTGCGCTTTTGGCTGCTGCTGGCTTGAGGTGCTTGGCTAAACTTAGTGTTGGTTGAGCGTTGTTCGCGTGGAACGTCGAGACCAAGATAAGAGGCAAGCTCCTCAATGGCTTCCACAAACTCCAATCGCTCAAATTCCATCATAAAATCGATGGCATTGCCGTGTGCACCGCAACCGAAGCAATGGTAGAACTGTTTTTCTTGGCTAACGCTGAAAGAAGGCGTTTTTTCGTTGTGGAACGGGCAGCAGGCTCCGTAGTTCTTGCCTTTTTTCTTAAGTTTCACCCGTGCGTCGATGATGTCGACGATATCAAGTCGAGCAAGGAGGTCATCAATAAAACTGCGTGGGATGTGTCCTGCCATAAAACCTAATAAAAAAGAGAAGGGTAGATACAAACAAGCCGTGCGTTCCAGAGGATAGCACGGCTTGCTGCAAACAGGTGCGGGAATTAAGCCAGTTTAGCGCGAACTAAACCACTTACTTTACCCATATCTGCACGGCCTTGAATTTGCGGTTTCAATACAGCCATTACTTTACCCATGTCTTGCATGCCTGCTGCGCCAGATTCTGCAATCGCACTGTCAATCAGCGCGGCTACTTCGTCTTCATTCAGCGGTTGTGGCATGAATTCTTCAAGCACCGTAATTTCTGCTTTTTCCGCATCAGCTAAGTCTTGACGACCTGCTGCTTCAAATTGCGTAACAGAGTCGCGACGTTGTTTAACCATTTTTGTCAACACAGCAAGAATGTCGTCATCGCCCAGAGTGATCTGTTCATCGACTTCACGTTGCTTAATAGCTGACAAGGCTAAACGAATAGTGCCAAGGCGCTGTTTGTCCTTGGCTTTCATCGCTAGTTTTTGCTCTTCTTTGAGTTGTTCAATAAGAGCCATAACTAAATTCCTTTCCGGAGCTCAGTTATTAGTACAGGCGAACGCGACGAGCGTTTTCGCGAGCTAGCTTCTTAGCGTGACGCTTTTGAGCTGCTGCTTTAGCGCGTTTGCGAACTGTAGTTGGTTTTTCGTAGTGCTCACGACGACGCACTTCAGAAAGGATACCTGCTTTTTCGCAAGAGCGCTTGAAACGACGTAGAGCAACGTCGAACGGTTCGTTTTCACGTACTTTAACTACTGGCATATGCCTTTCACCTCAGGGGTTATTCGTTAACGCTGGCAATAAATAGACAAATCACTAGCGATTGGTCTCTAACCAGCTTGATCAAAAATGGTGCGGAATTTTAATCCGATCCCTGCGCCTTTGTAAAGCCTTTTGTCGATTATTGTCTGTACAAAATTTGTTTGTCTGGGCTGCGCGAGGTAATATGTCGGCAAATTTTCTATTAGCACTGAGCATACAGAGAAAACTATGCGCATTCTCGGCATTGAAACCTCCTGTGATGAAACAGGAATCGCCATTTATGACGATGAAAAAGGCCTACTGGCCCATAAATTATATAGCCAAATTAAACTGCATGCCGATTACGGCGGTGTCGTGCCTGAGCTCGCTTCTCGTGACCACGTGAAGAAAACCATTCCTCTTATTAAAGAGGCGTTGAAAGAAGCCAATTTAACAGCAAAAGATATTGATGGTGTTGCTTACACGGCTGGGCCGGGTTTGGTTGGGGCACTATTGGTGGGGGCAACGATTGGTCGAAGCCTCGCTTACGCTTGGGGAGTGCCAGCTGTTCCGGTTCATCATATGGAAGGTCACTTGCTCGCACCTATGCTTGAAGACAACCCACCTCCGTTTCCATTTGTGGCGGTATTGGTCTCGGGTGGTCACTCGATGATGGTGGAAGTGAAAGGCATTGGTGAGTACAAAATCCTAGGTGAATCCATTGATGATGCGGCGGGTGAAGCATTCGATAAGACGGCGAAGCTCATGGGCCTAGATTATCCAGGTGGGCCATTACTGTCTAAGTTGGCCGAAAAAGGGACGCCGGGTCGCTTTAAGTTCCCGCGCCCGATGACCAATGTGCCCGGTTTGGACATGAGTTTCTCTGGCTTGAAAACCTTTACTGCCAATACCATCGCGGCGAATGGTGATGATGAACAAACACGTGCCGATATTGCGTACGCTTTTGAAGAGGCTGTGTGCGCCACACTGGCGATCAAATGTAAGCGCGCACTAGAACAAACGGGTATGAAACGTATTGTGATTGCGGGTGGGGTGAGTGCCAACCGTCGTCTTCGTGCTGAACTAGAAAAACTGGCGCACAAAGTGGGCGGGGATGTCTATTATCCACGTACCGAGTTTTGTACTGATAATGGTGCAATGATCGCGTATGCGGGTATGCAGCGTTTGAAGAACAATGAAGTGTCAGATCTTGCGGTAGAGGCCCGACCTCGTTGGCCAATTGATCAATTGACGCCAGTGATGAAATAAACTCAGTATAATCACGGTCGCTTAGGCGGCCGTTTTTTTACTTTGCTGCTTTTTATTCACATGGAACTGAATGGCATCTTGTGTTGCCTATGTTAGGTTCTGCTGATTTTAGGAAAAATAATGAAAACATTCGTCATAGATGGCAAAAGCATGGCTTATCAAGATGTGGGCCAAGGTCCGGTCTTGTTATTTGGTCATAGCTATTTGTGGGATAGCCAGATGTGGGCGCCACAAATTGAATTTTTAAGTCAGTCTTATCGTTGTATTGTGCCGGATTTGTGGGCACATGGGGAATCTGAGTCCGCACCAACTCACTGCAATTCATTGGTGGATTACGCTCAACACCTGCTCGCGTTGATGGATCATCTACAAATTGAGACGTTTTCTATTGTCGGTTTATCCGTCGGTGGGATGTGGGGAGCGGAACTGGTTTCACAAGCACCAGCACGCGTGACTTCTTTAGTCATGATGGACACCTTCATTGGCCTAGAGCCGGAAGTGACACATCAGAAATACTTCGCCATGTTGGATGCTATTGCGCAAACCCAAATGGTGCCAGCACCGATTGTAGAAGCGGTGGTGCCGCTGTTTTTTGCCAACGATGCGAAAGAGCAAAACCCGCAATTGGTTTCGGATTTCGAACAACGCTTAGCGTCACTTTCCGGTGAACGTGCGGTGGAAGTGGCAAGAGTTGGGCGTATGGTGTTTGGTCGTCGCGATGTGATTGAGGATGCGGAAAAATTTGCTTTGCCAACCTTGATCGCCGTTGGTCAGCAGGACAAACCTCGCCCAGTGTTTGAATCTTACTTGATGCACGATGTGATCACCGGCAGTCAATTGGTGGAAATTCCTAACGCTGGTCACATTAGTAACCTAGAGCAGGTTGAGTTCGTTAACCAAATGCTTGAGACGTTTCTCGCGGCAGTTTACGCCCAGTAAGCGAACGAAAATGGCCTCATGAGAGGCCATTTTCTATTTCTTTGACGTTTATCGTCGTCTCGTATTTCGCTTGTCGTCTCTTATTTTGCTTACTGTGACTTAGGCATTTGCAGTTTTTTCTCACCGATTTTGGGCTCTTCACCAGTAAACAAACGGCGGATATTTTGGTGATGTCTTAACACAATCAAACAGCAGAGCATGCCTACGGGCAAGGTGTACTGGGGCTTGATCATCCAAGTGTACATCGGGGCGAGTAAAACGGTAACCAACGCGGCCAATGAAGAGTAGCGGAAGAGTATCGCGACCAACAGCCATGTCACCATGATCATCCCTGTCAAATCCAAACCGATAGGGGCTATGGCTCCCAGCGCTGTTGCCACCCCTTTACCCCCTTGGAAATGAAAGAACAGTGGGTACATATGACCAAGGCAGGCTGCAATGGCTATCACGCCAAGCAGTACGGGTTCAATACCAAGGTAGTAACCACTCCAAACCGGAATTGTCCCTTTGAGCATATCGCACAGCAGTACCGCCGCGGCGGCACCTTTACCACCGATGCGCAACACGTTGGTGGCACCAGGGTTGTTTGAACCCACACCTCGAGGATCGGGCAATCTCAGCACACGACAAATCAGCACCGCACTGGAAATTGATCCCAGCAGGTAGGCGATGATGGTCATTGTCACTGCCATTGCGTCCATGTGAGTCCCTAAATGATTGGAAAGTAATGCTCATTTTTCGCGTAGTTGCTATCATAGCGCGATTGCAAAAATAATACGATGAATTTACCCCATTCGGGTATCCGACCTCTATAAGGACAAGTTATGGCGCTGGATAAAGTGTTTATTGAACAGTTGGAAGTGATTACCACCATCGGTGTCTACGACTGGGAACAGCAAATTAAGCAAAAATTGGTGTTGGATATCGAAATGGCGCACGACAATCGTCCTGCAGGCAAAAGTGATGATGTGGCCGATGCGTTGGATTATGCGCAAGTGAGCGAGGCGGTATTGAATCATATTGAAAGCGGCCGTTTCTTACTGGTGGAACGTGTAGCGGAAGAAGTGGCAGAGCTCATCATGACTCAATTCTCTGTGCCTTGGATTCGTATTCGTTTGGCTAAGCCGGGAGCCGTTCCACAAGCTCGCGCTGTGGGGGTGGTGATTGAGCGAGGTCAAGCATGAACACCGTCTATATCGGCGTAGGCAGTAATATTGAGCGAGAAAAGCACGCACGAGCTGCTTGGCAAGAGCTCACTTTGCTTGGCGAAGCATTACAAGCCTCACCGATATATGAATGTGCCGCTGTTGGTTTTGACAGCCATGCCTTTTTCAATTTTGTCATTCGTCTCAATACGTCCATGACGTTAGAGGAATTGGCTTTTCAGCTTCGCCAAATCGAACTGAAATGGGGCCGAGAAGAAAATGCAGCGAAGTATCAGGATCGAACACTCGATCTTGATATTGTGCTGTTCGGTGAATGCATTTCGAGCCAAAAGCCTGAACTGCCTCGCAGTGATATCTTTAAATATCCCTTTGTCATACAACCGCTTTATGATTTGCAGCCGGATCTGGTGATTCCAGGAGATGGCCGTACCGTGGAAGAGATTTGGCAAACTGCACGCGATCTCGACACATTAAGAGCGGTTGATTTTTCATTATAAAAAACTGAGTAAACCATGAGTTATTTTGAAGCGTTTGTGTTGGCTTTGATTCAAGGCCTGACCGAGTTTTTGCCGATTTCCAGTTCGGCGCATTTGATCCTGCCTTCCGCCATTCTAGGTTGGGAAGATCAAGGTTTAGCTTTTGATGTGGCGGTGCATGTCGGCACCTTAGCCGCTGTGGTGATCTATTTCCGTAAAGAAGTGATCACGCTCTTCGCTGCTTTGTTCGCGTCGATTTTTAAAGGCGAACGAAGTAAAGAAGCCAAGTTGGCGTGGATGATTGTGATTGCGACGATCCCTGCGTGTATCTTTGGCTTGGTGATGAAAGATGTCATCGAAGTTTATCTGCGCAGTGCCTATGTGATTGCCACGACGACCATTATTTTTGGTCTGTTGCTTTGGTGGGTCGATAAGAATGCCTCTTTGCTGGATGATGAATACCAAGCGGGTTGGAAGAAAGCTCTGTTTATTGGTATTGCGCAAGCATTGGCGATGATTCCCGGCACTTCTCGTTCTGGGGCGACCATTACTGCGGCGCTTTACTTGGGCTTTACTCGTGAAGCGGCAGCGCGCTTTTCTTTCTTGATGTCGATTCCCATCATTACGCTGGCGGGTTCTTATCTTGGCTTGAAGTTAGTGACCAGTGGTGAGCCCGTTCATGTCGGCTTTTTGCTAACCGGTATAGTCACTTCCTTTATTAGCGCTTATCTGTGTATTCACCTTTTCTTGAAGATGATTTCACGTATGGGCATGACGCCATTTGTGATCTACCGATTGATCTTAGGTGTCGGCTTATTTGCTTACCTGTTAATGGCTTAATCTCGATCGACTCGATCGCATAATCATTATAGCGCCCACAGGAAACCGTGGGCGTTATGTTTTTTAAGCGTTCAGCAGCGCTGCTTTCACTGCTTCAATGCGTCTTCTTTCCTGTTCATCACGAATGGCTGGCCCTTTAAACCCATCCTGAATGACCGATTGCACCTCGACAGAGAGCGCTGCTTGATACGCTAACTGGATCCGTTCTGCTTGAGGGTAAGGATGATCTTGCAGGCCTTGGCGACCAGCATGATCGGCTTGGCAACAAAGGAGGATATCGTTTAATCGCTCCGCTTTGCGCCACACATCCAGTTTGTTGAAAATTTTGACTATGGTCTGCGGCTTGAGCTCGGCTGCGCGATGGATGTTGGAGTGCTGCTCACACACCATTAAAGCGAGATCGCGAAACTCATTCGGTACGCGCACGCGTTCACACAGCTGTTTAATCAACTTAAGGCCGGTATGGCAATGCATTTTGTGACTTGGCCATTCACTTGGTGGTGTCACGCCTTTGCCTAAGTCGTGCACTTGGGCCGCAAAGCGCACCACTGCTGATGAGCTTAGCTTCGCCGCTTGTTCTGCTACCAACAAGGTGTGTATGCCCGTGTCGATCTCCGGGTGCCATTTTTCAGGCTGAGGGACACCAAACAAAGCATCGATTTCGGGAAGTACCACGGCCAGAGCACCACACTGACGCAAGATAGCAAGAAACTGCTGTGGCGCGGGCGTGAGTAGCGATTTGTGCCATTCTTGCCAAACGCGTTCGGCAGTCAGTGCAGACAGCTCGCCAGAAGCGACAATGGATTGCATCAACTGCATGGTTTCATCGGCCACGCGAAACCCGAGTGGTGCCAGTTTGGCCGCAAAGCGAGCCACTCGCAACACGCGCAGAGGATCTTCGACAAAGGCCTCGGACACATGGCGCAAAATACGATCCTGCAGATCTTGCTGTCCACCATACGGGTCATAAAGCGCGCCCTGGCTATCCATGGCAATGGCGTTGATGGTTAGATCGCGTCTGAGGAGATCTTCTTCTAAAGTCACATCTGGGGAGAAAAAGCACTCAAAGCCTTTGTAGCCTTGGCCTGTTTTTCGCTCAGTACGAGCCAGCGCGTACTCTTGTTTGGTTTTGGGGTGTAAGAAAACCGGAAACTCTTTCCCGACAGGAGAGTACCCAGCATTGAGCATTTGTTCCGCGGTTGCACCGACGACAACCCAATCTTGATCGTAGACGGGAATGTCCAATAGCTTGTCTCTTACCGCTCCACCCACTAAGTAAACTTCCACGCGTGTGACCTCGAATATTTGCTTATCTGACTGGACATTGTAGCAAGCAATGGTACTTTGCTCTCTATTCAATTGACGTATTTGCATTTGGTCTGTGTATGTATAAGGATTTTTTTGGTTTCTCTGAGCTGCCTTTCTCGATAGTGCCCAATTCCCGCTATCTCTATTTAAGTCAGCGCCATCGTGAAGCCATCACACATTTACAGGCTGGCCTCGGCGATGGTGGTGGTTTTGCCATGCTGACTGGGGAAGTGGGGACGGGGAAAACCACAGTCGCAAAATCAATGTTGGCCAATCTTGATGGTCAAACGTGTGCCGCTTTGCTGCTCAACCCAACGTTTTCCAGTGTCGAACTGCTTGAAGCCATTTGTGATGAGTTTGGCTTGAGCTACGCAGCCAACTCTTCCCTTAAACAGCTCAACCAACGCATTTACCAGTTTTTGTTGGAAAATCATCAGCAAAACATCCAAACCTTATTGGTGATAGATGAAGCACAACATTTGGCGGCGGATGTGTTAGAGCAATTGCGCCTCCTCACTAACTTAGAAACGGAAACACGTAAGCTGTTAAAAGTGTTGTTGGTGGGGCAGCCTGAACTGCAACAGTTACTGCAAACCACACAATTGCGGCAACTTGCTCAGCGCATTACAGGCCGTTATCACCTATTGCCGTTGAATCCTCAAGAAACCGCAGACTACATTGCGTTTCGTATTCATACCGCAGGGGGAAGTCGTACCTTGTTTGATCATGCCAGCGCCAAAGTGATTGCTCAGTATAGTCACGGTATTCCCCGCCTGATTAACTTGATTTGCGATAAAGCGTTGCAATTGAGCTATCACCAAGGCGACAAAAAAATCGCGAAAGCGACGGTCGAGCGTGCTTGCCAAAATGTGATGGCATTTCAGGCAGAGATCTATCAGCAAACCTCAAACCGTTTGTCTTTCCCTTGGGGGAAAGTTTCTGTACTGGCCGTTTGCGTTGCCGGAGTGTTGGCCATAGCCGCTTATTGGCCTTTGGTCGCAACTGACAATGTCGCTTCCACTGCGCCTCAGGTCGAGCTAGACAGGCCTGCAACCGAGTTGCCTGTACCGGCTTCCGTACCAGCAATCTTGGTGAATGATGAACAATGGCTCGGCGAGTCAGCTGTTGCGCGGATGACCACTCGAGCGCAAGGATTAGAAGAGCTTTACAAATTATGGGGATATCGAGCAACGCGCATCGATACCATGTGTGAACAGCCATCCACGTCGATTTTCCAGTGCCAAGTTCGGCAGCTTAATTGGCAAGAGTTGCAGCAAACGCCACACCCTTTGTTGCTGACACTGCAGCATGAAGGGCAACGGGCTTACGTTGTCTTGCTGGAAGTCGACCCAGAGCGCGTCGTTCTGCTTACAGGCGAGCAACGCCTCACCTTCACGGTTTCACAATTGATGTCGTTATGGCGGGGCGAAGTTACCGATCTATGGCCAATGCCTCTGAGAGAGACATTGCGCCTGGGTATGCACGGCGAGGCCATTGAAGTTTTGGACCAATTGCTTGCCAAAGCACTCAACGATGAACCGTTAAAGACGACGCAGTTTAATGCTGAGCTGATGCAGCGAGTGGAATGGTTTCAACGTTGGCAAGCAATGACCGAAGATGGCATCGCCGGCCAGCGTACTTTGGCGCGTTTGCAGCACATGGTCTCATTGTCCGAGCCGTGGCGAGCGCTCACTCAGGCTGAGAAACAAGGCGAAGAGCAGGTGATGCGCTATCCTGAGTTTCCCTCGCTCGCGCCCCTTCTCAGAACATATCCGTTGGCGGAAACTGGCGACGTTATCAACGTGGCCGATCAAACAAGCCCCACTTTGGTTGCGAGCCCATCAATGTCGAGTGAAGAAAAGAAAACAGAGGACGAGCGACTGTTTGAAAACCTCGACCTGTCAGGCTTATCGCCAGAGCTGGCGCAAAAAGTCGAAAATGCCTTGCTGGTGGAGACGCAAGCCGATAATTCACCGCAAGTGAGGTCAACGGTTTCAAGGCTCGATCTGAGCGCGGAAAAATGGCATGGGCGCTTGCCGCCACTCAATTTGCAGACACACATGTATTCGAGCGATCCGAAACGTCGCTGGTTGAAGATTAATGGTGCGGAGTTCCATCAAGGCGAGTGGATCGATAACCAGATTCAACTGGTAGAGATTTCAGCGCAGTCGGTGATTGTCGAGTTCCAAGGGGAGCAGATCGAAATTCCAGCGCTCTATGAATGGAAAGGCTAAAGAGAGAGTGAAAAGGGCCATTAGCCTAAGAGTTAGAGAGAAATCGGGCCGCGAATGCGGCCCGATTTGATGTTTATGCCCAGCCTGAGTTGGACTTCTTACGGCGTGGGATCATGTAAGGCAGAATTAAGCCGAACAGAAGACCAATGCCAGCCACACCACCACCATACATGAAGTATTTCAACAGTAGGTCGTCTTTTTGTGTGTCGAGTTTTGCACGCAGTTGGCGATTTTCCGTTTGTACAGAAGCAAGTTGATCACTGATTTCGCTGTATTTCTTCTCTAGATCTGAAATTTGTTGGTTGCGAGTGTCAAGGGAGTCCACCAAGCCTGCCTTTTCGGTATCGGCATTTTGGCGCGCATTCGCCAATTGAGATTTTACTTCTTTCAGCTCTTTCTCAAGACGAGGAAGGCGCACAGCCATACTTTCTTGGCGTGTGATGAATTTTGCTTGAACCCAGCCCTTGCGGCCTCGCTCATCGACCACTTCGCTATAGCCAGTTTCGCTGTTGGTTTGAAGGAGTTTTACTTTGCTACCCGCATCAACGCTACCAATAATACGAAACGTGTTATTTGGGCCTGAGTGCATGTAGGTAAACAGTTCATCTGCGATGTAGCGGTCTTGGGCGAAAACGGATGGCACTGCAAGAAGAGTCAGTAACACCGTGACGATGAGTTTTTTCACAATAAATCCCTTAACGATTTAATCAGAGTCGGCGATAAAAATTCGGATTAACGAATAGTAAAAACTTTCCCTGACGCATGCAACAAAGAAGGGAGGCAAAGCCTCCCTTAATGTGCGTTTGAGTCAAATATGACAAGGCGCTTACACAATCGCGGCGCGCCTTACATTCTCATGACGAGAAAATTAACCGAAGATCGCTTGCATTGCGTAGTAGAACACCACGGCAAGCAGTGCACCCGCTGGCAGGGTGACAACCCAAGAAGCAACGATGTTACGAACCACGCCTAGGTTGAGTGCTGCGATACCGCGTGCAAAACCAACACCCAATACCGCACCCACAAGTGTTTGTGTGGTCGAAATTGGTAAACCAGTACCAGAAGCCAGTACAACGGTTGAGGCAGTGGCAAGCTGAGCAGCAAAACCACGGCTTGGAGTCAGTTCAGTGATACCTGTACCCACCGTTGCCATTACTTTGTGGCCCATGGTCGCAAGACCCACAACAATACCAAAACCACCAAGAGGAAGAATCCACCAAGCGATAGTGCTTTTCGCGGTTACTTCGCCCATGTGCTCAATGGTTGATACAACGGCAGACAGTGGACCGATCGCGTTTGCTACGTCGTTTGAGCCGTGTGCAAATGCCATTGCACAAGCGGTGATGACCATAAGAACGCTGAAGATGCTTTCTACGCCAGCGAAACCATGATCGTCTTCGCGGTTAGCGAATTTCTTCTGGATGTAGAGGTAGCCGCCTAGCATAACAAGGCCAGAAACACCTGCAGACCAGAACCACGCTTCAGTGCTGCTCAGGTGTAGACCAACGTGTTTTAGCCCTTTCTTGATGGTAACCAGTGCAATCACCATAGTGGTAATAAACATGTACACAGGTACGAAACGCTTGGCGTTCATCAATGGTTTTTCTGTATCGAAAATCAGGCGTTGTGCGCTGACGAAAATGACGTAAGCGAAGAAACCAGAGATCAGTGGTGTAATGATCCAGCTTCCAACGATGCCTTGTACGCTGCTCCAGTCTACCGCTTCAGTACCGACTGAAACGCAGGCGAAACCGATGATCGCACCGATAATAGAGTGCGTGGTCGATACTGGCCAACCCATGTAAGAAGCCAACAGTAGCCATGTACCCGCGGCTAGGAGCGCAGACATCATACCGAAGACAAGAACATCTGGTTGGTGAGCAAAGAGAGATGTTTCGATAACACCTTTACGGATAGTGTCGGTTACTTCACCGCCTGCAAGATATGCACCCGCAAATTCGAAGATCATCGCAATGATGATCGCTTGTTTTACGGTTAGTGCTTTTGAGCCTACCGATGTGCCCATCGCATTAGCAACGTCGTTCGCGCCAATACCAATTGCCATCATAAAACCAAAAGCTGCTGCAACAATAATCAGGACAGTGCCGTAGTTCGCAAGGATATCCATCGTAATACCTAGTTGATTTATAACAAGCGGAGCAATATCAAACAGACGTTATCCTGCCTTAGCCAGAAAACTGTTATTGGCCAAAACAGGATGGGTCGATAATGCTCTTCGTTATGTTTCGTTGACTTAAAAAATTAAGATCGAGATAGCATCAATTCCAGACGCGCGCCTACACGCTGTGCCTGGTCTGCAATGCCGCCTACCCATTCAAGAATCTTGTACAAGAACATGACATCGATAGGGTTCATCTCAGACTCAATGGTCATCAGTTGCTGACGCAGGCCGATTTGCATCGCATCAGTGTCATCTTCAATGACATCCAATTGATTAATCATTTCTGCAACCAGCGTGACTTCACGCCCTTTGAATCCAGTTTCAAGAAGCTCATCAAGCTCATTGATCACGTTTTGCGCTTGGTTAGCCGCATCAAGACAACGTTGAACATAAGCAATGAAATTGGGTTGGAGTGCTTCAGGAATCATCAGCTTACGACCGTAAACACGGCCTGCAATGTCCTTTGCTAAGTTGGCGAGTTTGTCTTGCTGAGTCAGTAGCTCAAGCATGTCAGTACGATCGACTGGCAGGAACAAACCGCGAGGAAGTTTCAGACGAATTTCACGTTTTAGAACATCCGCTTCTTTCTCTAGATGTGAGATTTGAGCACGGATTTCTGCTGCTTTTTCCCAATCACCCTCTGAACAAACTTCAAAGAAATTGATTAGGTGTCCGCAACATTCGTTGACACAAACTACGTGACGCTGCAAAGGCTTGATAGGGGACTTTGCAAATAACCCCATAATTGTATTCATTGGCATGGTCATTCAACCTAATAAATATAACCTTAAAAGAACATACACCATTTCGTGGTGAAATGTTGAGCGATGGCTATAAAGGCGCGCATGTTAACGCATTAAATCCATCATTAAAACTGTTTTAGATCATCATTAGTGCGATATTTCTTTCTTGCCCCTCGAGAAATTAGGCAATATCCTGTCCCAGTCTGCTTGAGAAGGTATAACTATGGAAACCGAGATAGAACTGAAGTTTTTTGTTTCTCCTGAATTTTCAGAAACTTTGCGCGAAAAAATCGCCGAAACCAAAGTACTTCAGCACAGTTGTCGCGATTTAGGAAACACCTATTTTGATACGCCAGACAACTGGCTTCGCCAACACGATACAGGCTTACGGATACGCCGCTTTGATGATGTTTTCGTGCAAACTGTCAAGACGGCAGGACGCGTTGTTGCAGGCTTACATCAACGCCCTGAATACAACGCAGAACATACCTGCAATACACCAAATCTTCATTTACATCCTGGTGATATTTGGCCGCAAGGTAAAGATATTGACACTTTGCAATCGGAATTGATGGCGCTGTTCTCTACGAACTTTACCCGCGAACAATGGCTGATTGGTATGCCCGATGGTAGCCAAGTCGAAGTGGCGTTTGACCAAGGAATGGTGAGCGCAGAGGATAAGCAAGATCCCATCTGTGAGGTGGAGTTAGAACTGAAATCAGGCCAAACCGAAGCCTTATTTACCCTTGCTCGCCATTTGTGTGAGTCTGGCGGTATGCGTTTAGGCAATTTAAGTAAAGCGGCGAAAGGTTATCGCTTGGCTTTAGGTTACCAAGGCGACGAAGTGAAACCATTGAGCCTAGTGGACACGGGCAAGATGGACAATGTGGAATATTGTTTGATCAACTCACTCGAGCATGCCCTTTCCCACTGGCACTATCACGAGCAAATTTATGTGGAACGCGAATCGGTGGAAGCGTTACATGAAATCAGCCACGCCATCAGCTTTATTCGCCAAACCTTGACCATTTATGGCGGTGTCGTGCCACGACGCGCCAGTGCGATTCTGCGTCAAGAGCTTAAATGGCTAGAAGAAGAGCTAGCGTGGTTGTCTGAACATGCACATTTAACGGAACTTCTCGATGACAAAGGCAATGTGCTGCGTAAATTGGATGCACGCAAGTTCTTAGTGGCGGAGTTAACCCAGCAATTTGAAGAGTTGCCCGATCGAGAAGAGGTGCTGACCTTACTCACCAGTGCGCGTTATACCGGATTACTGCTCGATTTGAGCCGTTGGATTTTAACGCGAGGTTGGCAGCCATTCCTTGATGACAAAGCAAGAGAAAAGATGGCCAGCGCGATCCGTGATTTTTCTGTTAAGCAACTTGATCGCACTTGGGCTGAGTTGATGGAAGCGTTTCCGGCAGAAAGAAGCATGTCGGCACAAGAGTACATCGATCAACGCTATCGTTTGATGCGTAACCTCTATACTGGTGTGGGCTTTGCCAGCTTGTATGATGCAGAAGAGCGTAATAGCTTCCGTATGCCTTGGGCCGATTTGATCCATGGTATTGATGATCTCTTAATGCTGCGCCATTTGATCCCGCTGGTAGATAAACTCGAAGGCGAAGAGAAAGAGCAACTGGAACGCTGGTTGATTCGTCAGGAGCGCTCGATGTTGCATGCGATGGATCAAACTCGCGCCATTGGTGTGGAAGCAGAGCCATACTGGCGTCATTAATGATGAATAGAGATAAGAATAGGGCGATACGCCCTATTTTTTTTGCTGTTCTTCAAGTCGTTTCAGCCGCTCTAAAATTTCATGCTGTTGCTCGAGGAGGGTTTCTAGCATCTTTTCCTTGTTGATGGCTCGATTGGTTTGCTGTTTGCTCGGTGTGGTCAGTATCGAGGTGATCAAACCGGAAATCATACCAAATAAGCCAACGCCGCTCATGATGATCACCACCGCCAGCAATTTCCCCCCATCTGTTACTGGATAATGATCACCGTAACCAACGGTCGAAATCGTCACAAACGCCCACCAAAGGGCGTCCGTTCCGGTTTGAATATTCGACGCCGGATTTTTCCCTTCAATAAACAGCATCATGCCAGAGCCGATAGTTACCAAGACCACGAGCAAAAGTAAAATCGTCGCAATGGTGGTCTCTTTGCGATTTTCTTTGAGCTGATTGAGAATAAAGCGAGAAGAACGCAATACGAGGATCACGCGCAAGATATGGAACAAGCGGGCAAATCTCAGCGGCTCAATCATGGGTAAACTGGCAAGAATATCGATCCAATGAGTTTTGAGGTATTGACGCTTATCTGCGGCGCGGATCAAATCTACACTGAGCTGAAGAAGAAAAATACTACAGATTATGAAATCGAGACCGATAAGAACTTGTCGGGTCTCTGCATCCAAAGGAAAAAACAGTAAGCCAGAGATCACAAATAGCGCCATAAAAGACAAGATTAGTGATAACAGACTCATCGGTTTGGTGTTCTCTTTGATATCATTACTTTTCATACGGGGCTCGAAATAAATAGCAAGGTGGCGTTTTTAACGCGCAAAGTATTTAAGCAAAGTGCCCAAAGGCAACATCTTCTTGATACGACTATAAAAGAACTGGTGGAGAAACAACAATGGAAAAGCTGGCTTTTAAGCCCTGGGAAAGGGTGATCTCTGACATTCGCCTCGTTCCCAAAATGATTTTGTTGATGGTGTTCAGTACCGTTTTGATTGTTGGTAAACAGCTTTGGGATGCAAGCACCTTCTATCAAGCTTTGTTGGCGGCAACGCAAAATGAGCAACTCGCGCAACAACATTACGATGAATACATGGTTCAAGTGGCTTGGCAAACTGGCTTATTGATTGTTGTGTTTGTGGTTCTCTTGATGGCGGCTGCCAGCGTGATGCTGCGTCAAACTCGCTATTTAAATGATGCGATCAAATTGATGGCGCAAAGAAACCTTTCAGTTCCGTTTGGCATGGCTTGTAAAGATGAGTATGGCGATGTGGCGCGTGAGCTGGAGAAAACCCGTCAGCAATTGCACGATATGATCAAAATGCAGATCAACGCCTCAGATGAACTGGCGGGGCTGACGGAAGTGATGACGCTGAGCATGTCGGAAACCAAAGAGTCGGCACAAGAAGAGTTTAATGAAATTGATCAACTGGCGACGGCGATGAGCGAAATGACCTCTACGGTACAAACCGTGGCCGATCACGCCAACAATGCGTCGAGTTTGACCGAGCAAGCCTCGCAACAAGCGAAAAAGGGCCAGCAATTCTTGCAAGGCACTGTGTCGAAAATGAGTCAATTGTCGTCAGACATTGCTTCTTCAGCTCAAGCGGTGAACCAAGTGGAAGAGCGAGTTGGTGCCATTGGTAGTGTGGTTGGCACCATTCAAGGCATTTCAGAACAAACCAACTTGTTGGCACTGAACGCGGCGATTGAAGCCGCACGTGCTGGTGAGGCGGGTCGTGGCTTTGCCGTTGTTGCCGATGAAGTTCGCAACTTGGCTCAGCGCACTCAAACGGCAACGGTAGAGATTCAAGACATGATCACTCAGCTGCAAACCAGTGCCAGCAGTGCCGTTGACCTAATGGAAAAGAGCGTAGTGCAAGCGGCAGAAGGCGTTGAGTTGGTGTCCAACGCCGGAACGGAACTGGATGGCATTGTTGGTCAGGTAACCAGCATCAATGACATGAACTTGCAAATCGCGACGGCAGCCGGCCAGCAGAGCAGTGTTGCCGCGGAAATGGACCAAAACCTTTCCAATGTGCGTGAGTTAGTGGAAGCATCGGTCGTGGTGGTCAGTGAGCTGCTGGAAACCTCGGAAATGATGCAAGGCAACGCGGAAGAGTTGGATAAGAAAATCAAATCTTTCAAAGTCTAAGCTTTTAGTCACAGTGAAACGCCCACATTACTCATGTGGGCGTTTTTTATTGCAGTAAGTCTGATATAAATAAGAACAATCGCTCAACAAGAACAAGGAAGAAAAATGTCGCTGCCATCCCCTTTGATCCCTGTCGCTGAACTGGCAATGCAAAATGCCCAGCAGTCTGGTTATCTTGAACACTGGCCGCAAGCGCTTATCACACAATTTCAGTTTATTTCAGGACTGAGCAAGTTTGTGGTGGAAACGGTTCTGCGCGATGCTCAATTGGCCGAGAGTCTTCCAGAAATGTTGGCGCAAGAAAGCCGACAAGAAGCCTATCGAACTCGTTTGGCTGAGCAGTTACAAGCGTGTCACGATGAAGTGGCGGGCCACCGAGTATTGCGTCAATTTCGTAACCGAGAAATGGTCTACATCGCTTGGAAAGATTTTACTCAGGCTTGGAGTCTTGAGGCATCCCTAAGTCATCTTTCGGAGTTGGCTGAGGCGATGATCTTTGAAACATACCAGTGGCAATATCAGTTGTGCTGCCAAGAATGGGGAACCCCGACCAATGCGCAAGGCGAAGCGCAACCGATGCTGATCATTGGGATGGGGAAACTGGGAGGCGGCGAACTTAACTTTTCCTCCGACATCGATTTGATTTTTACTTACCCTGAAAATGGCGAAACACAAGGTGCACGTCGTAGCATCGCCAACGCACAGTTTTTCACTCGTTTGGGGCAACGCCTCATTAAAGCGCTGGATCAGCAGACCTTCGATGGTTTCTGTTATCGAGTCGACATGCGCTTACGCCCGTTTGGCGAAAGTGGCCCGTTAGTGATGAGTTATGCGGCTTTGGAAGATTACTACCAAGAGCAGGGGCGAGATTGGGAACG
Organism: Vibrio vulnificus NBRC 15645 = ATCC 27562; assembly: GCF_002224265.1. Lineage (NCBI taxonomy): Bacteria > Pseudomonadati > Pseudomonadota > Gammaproteobacteria > Vibrionales > Vibrionaceae > Vibrio > Vibrio vulnificus. The sequence goes on along the minus strand of NZ_CP012881.1, from coordinate 1,095,721 downwards.
CTACGCGATGATCAAAGCGCGGGTGATGGGGCGCGAAATGTACCCTGAATACCAAGAGCTGCGCCAGATGCTCAGACCGTTTGTTTTCCGTCGCTATATCGACTTCAGTGCCATTCAATCGCTGCGTCGGATGAAATCAATGATCAGCAGTGAAGTACGTCGTCGCGGCTTAAGCAACAACATCAAACTGGGCGCGGGGGGCATTCGTGAAATTGAGTTTATCGCCCAAGTGTTCCAACTGATTCGTGGTGGGCGTGAACCGGCTTTGCGCCAGCGAGGCCTATTGGTGACGCTAGAGGCAATTAAGCAACTGCAATTGCTGGAAGAGGCGCAAGTGTGTCATCTGGTTGAGGCTTACAAGTATTTACGACGCTTAGAAAACCTATTACAAGCGATGGCAGACAAACAGACGCAAACCTTGCCTGATAACGAATTAGAACAGCTCGCTTTAGCGGTGGCGATGGGCTATTCACAGTGGCAAGCGCTGCAAAATGATGTGCAGCAACACATGGTAAAAGTACACGCCGTGTTTGTTAATCTGATCGGTGATGAAGAAGATGAAGTGAGCCCGGTGGAACGTCACTTTAATGAGTTGTGGGATATGTCCCATAACCCAGAGGTCATTGAGCAGATTCTACAAAATGACTTGGCTTGCCAAAATTGCGCCACGACGTCAGAGCAAATCATTCAATTCAAGGCGGATCTGGCCAAGAAAACCTTAGGGCCTCGCGGGCGAGAAGTGCTCAATCGACTGATGCCAAAACTTTTTTCAGCCATCTTTGCCGATGCCGATGCACAATTTGGCTTACCACGCGTTTTGCATTTGCTGCACAACATCGCCACTCGTACCACTTACCTTGAGCTGCTCGATGAGCACCCTGCGGCGTTAACGCAGTTGGTGCGTCTGTGCACGGCCAGCCCGATGATTTCTGAGCAGCTCGCACGTTACCCCATTTTGTTGGATGAACTGATCGACCCACAGCAGTTGTACAACCCGATTGCACTTGATGCTTATCGCACCGAATTGCGAGATTTTCTGGCCCGAATCCCAGAGGACGATGTTGAACAACAGATGGATGCGCTGCGTCAGTTCAAACAGATTTGTAGCTTACGCATTGCCGCGGCAGACATCGCGGGTGTCTTGCCCGTCATGAAAGTGAGTGATCACTTAACCTACTTGGCAGAAGCGATTGTTGAAGCGGTGGTACATCAAGCTTGGCAACAGGTCGCGGAGAAATATGGCGAACCAACGCACCTTAAAGACCGTGAGGGCAAAGGCTTTGCGGTGGTCGGCTACGGTAAAGTGGGCGGGTGGGAGTTAGGCTACAATTCGGATCTTGATGTGGTTTTCTTGCATGATTGCCCGGTGAACGTTTATACCGATGGTAAGAAAGAGATCGACGGGCGTCAGTTTTACCTGCGCTTAGCGCAGCGCATCATCCATATTTTCTCAACGCGAACTGCGTCGGGCATTTTGTATGAAGTCGATACGCGCTTACGCCCTTCCGGCGCTTCTGGGTTGCTGGTTTGCCCTGTCGATGCCTTTGAAGAATATCAGCATAATGATGCCTGGACGTGGGAGCACCAAGCATTAGTGCGCGCTCGTATGATTTATGGTGATGAACACCTTGCCAGTGAGTTCCATCGAGTGCGCCACCAAGTGCTGGCCAAACAGCGTGATCAAGCCAAGCTGCAAAAAGAGGTCGCCGATATGCGTGCGAAAATGCGTGATCATCTTGGCGGGAAAAAATCCGATCGCTTTATGTTGAAGCAAGATCAGGGCGGGATCACCGATATCGAGTTTTTGGCTCAATACCTAGTGTTGAACTACAGTGCTGAAAAGCCGAAGTTGACACGTTGGTGCGATAACGTGCGCATCTTTGAAACCTTGATTGCTCAAGGGGTCATGGAAGAAGCGCAGGCGATGTTGCTCACTCAAGCATACACGACGATGCGTGATGAAATTCACCGACGCAATTTGCTCAACTTAGAGGCCGATGTTGCTCTCGATAAGTTTGTTGCGTTGCGCCAAGGGGTCAGCAAAGCTTGGCAAGAGTGGCTTGAATCCTCAACTATTTAGACCCGATAAAGGCTGTGTTACACTCAGCGCAGCAAAAAAATTGGAGACCGAGAATGAAACCAATCCTACCTGATTACAACAATGCAGGTGTACTGATCATTGGCGATGTGATGCTAGACCGTTACTGGTATGGCCCAACAAGTCGTATTTCACCAGAAGCCCCAGTACCTGTTGTAAAAGTAGAGAACAATGAAGAGCGCCCAGGCGGAGCGGCAAACGTAGCAATGAACATTGCCTCGCTTGGTGGTCATGCGCGCATTGTGGGTTTAACAGGGATGGATGAGCCAGCGAAAGTGCTGACCGAAACCCTGAATTCGTTAAAAGTAAAATGCGATTTTGTTGCGCTTCCTGAATACCCAACCATCACCAAATTGCGTGTGATGAGCCGTGGTCAGCAATTGATTCGCTTAGATTTTGAAGACAAGTTTGAAGGCACCGATCCTGAGTTGGTCCTAACACGCATGGAGCGCGCTCTGCCTCACGTGCAGGCGGTGATTCTGTCTGATTATGCAAAAGGGGCGTTAGAGCACGTTGAGGCTTTGATCGCGAAAGCTCGTGCAGCTAATGTTCCCGTGTTTATCGACCCGAAAGGCACCAACTTTGAACCTTATCGTGGCGCCACTCTGCTCACACCAAACATGTCTGAGTTTGAAGCGGTGGTTGGCAAAGTGACATCCGATGATGACTTGGTGGAAAAAGCATTAGGCTTGATTGAAAAGTTTGAACTTGGAGCATTGCTGGTAACGCGCAGTGAGCATGGCATGACATTGGTTCGTCCAGATCAGAAGCCATTCCATTTGCCAACCCAAGCCAAAGAAGTGTATGACGTGACGGGTGCCGGCGATACGGTGATTTCTGTCTTGGCGGCGTCGGTTGCAGCAGGTAAACCGCTTGACGAAGCATGTGCATTGGCTAATGCGGCGGCGGGCGTCGTAGTCGGTAAGTTAGGTACTTCAACGTTATCGACCATCGAGTTAGCAGAAGCCATTCATGGCAGCCGTGATACCGATTTCGGTGTGATTGCCGAAGCGGCGCTGATTGATGCGGTGAAAGCGGCGCAAGCCAAAGGCGAGAAAGTGGTCATGACCAATGGCTGCTTCGACATCCTTCATGCAGGCCATGTTTCTTACCTAAATAACGCAGCAAAATTGGGTGACCGCCTGATTGTTGCCGTGAATACCGATGAGTCGGTGAAGCGCCTGAAAGGTCCTGGCCGTCCTGTGAATCCAACCGATCGTCGTATGGCAGTGCTCGCGGGCTTAGGCGCTGTTGATTGGGTGGTACCGTTTAGTGAAGACACGCCACAACGTTTGATTTCAGAAGTGCTTCCGGATCTGTTGGTTAAAGGCGGCGATTACAAGCCAGAAGATATCGCTGGTGGTAAAGAAGTGATTGCTGCAGGTGGTGAAGTAAAAGTACTGAACTTTGAAGATGGCTGTTCAACCACAGAGATCATTGATGCAATCAAAGGCGGACGCGGCTAACCACATCGCTTTTCAATGAGCGGTACACATCATCAATATGAGACAAAAAAGGGTGACATTGCTGTCACCCTTTTCTTTATGCGTGTGTCTCTTTATGCGTTTGTGGCTTCGATTACTTTTTCGCAACCAAACCAGCATCAACATCCAGTACATCTTGTTCGTTCAGCGTACCCACCGCCTGACGAAGTTGCAGTACACTCAAGATGTAGTTGTAGCGTGCATTCGATAGGTTTTTGTTGGCATCGTAAAGGCGACGAGTGGCATCAAGTACATCCACGATTGTACGAGTACCCACATCAAAGCCTGCTTCGGTTGCCTCTAATGCTGAACGCGCAGAAACCACGGATTGCTCATACGCGCGAAGTGCACCGATTGAGGCATTGATGTTGTTGTTTTGCGCTCGAACTTCTTTCACGACACCGCGATAAGTGGCTTCGAGATCTTGGCTCGCTGAGACGTAATTAAACTCAGCTTGTTTGGTTTGCGACGTTGTATTACCACCGGTATAGAGTGGAACCACCAAATTAAGACCCAAACTAAAATCGTTTGTTGTGTAGTCATCACCGCTATTGTTCAGGACAGAGCCATTGTTACTATTGGTTTCATTGCCGTAATTGTAGCCACCATCCAAGGTCAATGAAGGCAGGTGACCTGAACTGGCCAGAGAAATATTGTCTTTGGCGATGTCTTTTGTGATGCGCGCTGACAGTAAGCTCAAGTTTTTCTCTTGCGCTTCTTCGATCAGGGTTTCAGCCGAAGCGTTTGAGCGGCTTGCTGAGAAACGCTTGGTATCTAAGACATTCAGGTTTTTATGCTCTTGACCTGTGATTTCACGCAACGCTTCATAACTGTTGGTTAGGCTGTTTTCGGCCAGAACTTCGTCAGCTAATACGCCATCGTATTGCGCTTGGGCGTCATGCACGTCTGTAATGGCCGACAGACCCACTTCAAAACGTTGTTTGGTTTGCTCTAGCTGACGAGCAACCGCCGCTTTTTCTGCACGGACAAATTCTAAGTTGTCTTGCGCTTTTAGCACCTCAAAGTACGCTTGCGCGGTTCTTAAGATCAAACCCTGTTGCGTCGCTGCGTATGCCGCATCTGCTTGGCGAGCGCTTTTCTCTGCGTTGTCTAGCGTGATCCAAGACGAACGCTGATACAGTTCCTGAGAGAAATTAATCCCAGCAGATAGTTTGTCGCTATCACGAGGATCAACATCGCTACGGTTAATGTTATAACCTGCGGTTAAATTAATTTGCGGTAATAAGGTACTACGGCTAGAAGTGACCGCTTCAAATGCGGCGTCACGTTTAGCTTGTACGCTCAATAACTGTGGATCGTTTTGCTTTGCCAGATCATAGATTTCTGCCAAGGAATCAGCCCACACTGAAGAACTCAGGCTACCTAGCGCTGCACCAATAAGTAGAGGAAGCAGTTTTTTCATTTTCCATTCTCGCCATGTATAGTTTGATTAATTCTCAAGAGTTTAACTCAAGTTGCTGGATATTTGCCCTAAATTCTGCACTTTTTATTTTTAGCTGTCCAGTTGTGCAATAAGCAAGTCGTTTAAACCTAAAAATTTTTAGAACAATTATATAAAAAGTTGAGCAATGTCCTTTGAGTCATGTTTAAACAGTGAGTAAACTACAAGATTCACTCAGTGAGGTGCGAAATGCAACAGGATGACAAACAACACGCTGTTTTCACTCCAGAAGATGTAGAGGTTCTCTCAAAAGAGCCACTCTTTCAGGGATTTTTCAAGATGATCAAGTACCGCTTCCGCCATAAGTTATTTGCCGGTGGGTGGAGCAATGTGATCGAACGTGAAATGTTTGAACGTGGTCATGCTGCTGCAATGCTTCCCTACGATCCTATTCGTGATGAAGTGGTGTTAATTGAACAAATTCGTGTCGGAGCACTGGAGCATCAGCATCCTTGGCAGTTGGAAATTGTCGCAGGCATGATCGATCGTGATGAATCGGCGGATGATGTCGTGCGTCGAGAGGCGCAAGAAGAAGCTGGCCTAGAAGTCGGACAACTTGTTTCGGTGGTTTCGTATTATCCTTCAGCGGGTGGCTGTTCAGAAAAGCTGGATGTTTTTATCGGTGAAGTGGATGCCTCTAAAGCGCATGGCATTCATGGTTTAGACTATGAAGATGAAGATATCCGTGTGCATGTGATGACACGTGAGCAAGCCTACGATTTGGTCAAACGCGGCAAAATCGAGAATGGTGCCTCAATTATCGCCTTACAATGGTTAGAGTTAAATCACTTGCAGTTAAAGTCACAGTGGTTGGAGATTGAGTGATGGGTTTAGCAGCAGCAAAACAACCTTATTATGTTGATTTGGCAGGGTTAATGAGAACCTATGAGACGAATTATGCCAAATTAAATGCTTTGCTGCCGTTCAACGCTGAAGTGGGTGATGTTCGCTGCTATCAGGTCGTAAACATGATCTACCAAATGACAGTGAAAGAGGTCACAAAATACACCACCATAGTGGAGATATGTCAGAGTGATGACATACCGTTATTTCCTTTACCTACGATGTCTGTCAGGCTTTATCACGATGCCAGAGTCGCGGAAGTGCTCTCGAGTGGTGAGCATGTTCGATTCAAAGCGAAATACGACTACCCAAATGAAACGTTGATGCAGAAAGATGAAAAGCATCAATTGAATGCGTTTCTTGGTGAGTGGCTGACCTTTTGTTTAAAAAGCGGTATTAGCCGAGCCCCAATAACATTTAAAGAAGAATAACAGAGTCAGGTTTTCATTTTGCAACATACATCCAGTGATACGCTCAGCGAGAACAGTATTAAGCTGTTACAGATTACGGATACTCATCTCTTTGCATCGGATGAGGGCAGTTTGCTGAGTGTTAAAACACTCCAAAGTTTTCAGGCCGTTGTCGAGCAAGTGATAGCGCGCCATGTTGAGTTTGACTATATATTAGCAACCGGTGACATTTCTCAAGACCATAGTGCGGCTTCTTACCAGCGTTTTGCTGACGGAATTGCGCCACTAGAGAAAGCCTGCTTTTGGTTGCCAGGTAACCACGACTATAAACCCAATATGTCGAGTGTTTTACCTTCCCCTCAAATTACTACACCAGAGCAGGTGGCGCTTAATCCTCATTGGCAACTGATTTTGCTGGATTCCCAAGTCGTCGGTGTGCCACATGGTCGCCTCAGTGATCAACAGTTGTCGATGCTGGAGCATTATTTGCAGGCGTCGCCAGAGAAAAACACCTTAATTTTACTTCACCACCATCCACTGCTGGTGGGTAGTGCTTGGTTAGATCAGCATACGTTGAAAGATGCAGAGGCGTTTTGGCAAATTGTTGAACGTTTTCCTATGGTGAAAGGCATTGTGTGTGGTCACGTTCATCAAGATATGAATGTGATGCACAAAGGCATTCGTGTGATGGCAACCCCATCAACATGTGTTCAGTTCAAACCGCAATCTGACGATTTTGCGCTCGACACGGTTTCACCCGGTTGGCGCGAATTAACACTGCATGCCAATGGTGAGATCACCACTCAAGTGCAACGCCTAGCTTCGGGCTGTTTTTTACCTGATTTTAGCTCAAGTGGTTACTGATATGAGCCATCCTAAGCCTTCACTGCTGCTCTACATTCATGGGTTTAACAGCTCGCCGTTATCGATGAAAGCCAACCTGATGCGTGAATATTGCGAGCAACACCGACCTGACATCAAGGTTGTGGTGCCGCAGTTACCGAGTTTTCCGCAAGCGGCTGCAGAGTGTTTGCTAGAGATCGCTCAGCAACATAAAACCACTCATCGTATTGGTTTGGTGGGGAGTTCGCTCGGTGGTTATTTGTCGACTTGGCTCAATGCCGAGTTTGGTTTTCGCGCTGTGGTTGTCAACCCAGCGGTGAAGCCGTATGAGCTGTTGGCTGACTATCTAGGGCCACAAACTAACCCATATACGCATGAAAGCTATACACTCGAAGCGCGTCATATTGACGAATTGAAAGCGCTTGAGGTAAAAGAGGTCGCGAATCCAGAATCTTTCTGGCTATTGCAGCAAACCGAAGATGAAGTGCTGGACTACCGTCAGGCAGTGGAAAAGTACGCAGGTTCTGCACAAACGGTAGAAGAGGGAGGCGATCATAGTTTTGTTGGCTTTGAACGCTATCCAGAGCGAATCATTCACTTTCTTGGTTTGTAACGCTACCACTCAGAGACAGGATTAGGAGGGGCTCATAATTTTACCTCTGATATCCAACCGTTTCTTGACATAGTCGCACTGCTTTCCGACTATGTTTCTCCGAATACAGCTACCGTGAAACGCACAGAGTCACGCTCTGTGAGTAACAGGGTAGCTTTTTCGTTGTCGCCAGTTGGTGCAAAAGTGCGACCAACTAGGCTCAGACAACAGGTAAACATTGAGAACGATTCCGTATTATGACTGAACAATATAATGCTGGTGCCATTGAAGTACTGAATGGTTTAGAGCCAGTACGTCGCCGACCAGGGATGTATACGGATACAGCGCGCCCGAACCATTTGGGCCAAGAAGTTATCGATAACAGTGTCGATGAAGCGCTGGCCGGACATGCCTCCAAAGTACAAGTCATCCTACATGCAGACCAATCACTGGAAGTGATCGATGATGGTCGAGGCATGCCCGTCGATATCCACCCAGAAGAGAAAGTCTCGGGCGTTGAGCTGATCCTATGTAAGCTGCACGCTGGTGGTAAATTCTCCAACAAAAACTATCAGTTTTCTGGTGGTTTGCACGGGGTAGGTATTTCGGTGGTGAACGCCCTGTCTAAAAGGGTTGAAGTGACAGTACGTCGAGATGGTCAGGTTTACGAAATCGCTTTTGAACATGGTGACAAAGTGTCGGATCTCACTGTGACGGGGACGAGTGGTCGTCGTAATCGCGGTACCAGCGTGCACTTCTGGCCAGACACCAAATACTTTGATTCGCCAAACTTCTCGGTTACGCGCTTAGTGAATAACTTGCGTGCGAAGGCGGTCCTTTGCCCAGGTTTGGAAATTACTTTCAGTGATCGTGTGAATGGTAAAGAGCATCAGTGGCTCTACCAAGATGGTTTGAAAGATTATTTGATTGAAGGGGTGAAGGGTTACACCTTACTACCTGAAGAGCCATTTACAGGCCAATTTTCGGCAGAAACAGAAGCCGCGGATTGGGCGGTGATCTGGCAGCCAGAAGGCGGTGAGATGATCACCGAAAGCTACGTTAACCTGATCCCAACCGCACAAGGCGGTACGCATGTGAACGGTTTACGTCAAGGTTTGTTGGATGCGATGCGTGAGTTCTGTGAATTCCGCAACTTACTGCCGCGTGGCGTAAAGTTAACGGGTGAAGACGTTTTCGACCGCTGTTCTTACGTACTGTCGGTGAAGATGCAAGATCCGCAGTTTGCTGGCCAAACCAAAGAGCGCCTTTCTTCTCGTCAAACCGCGGCGTTTGTCTCTGGGGTGGTAAAAGACACTTTTAGCTTGTGGTTAAATGAAAAGCCGCAACTTGCCGAGCAACTCGCGGAAGTGTGTATTGCAAACGCTCACCGCCGTATGCGTGCGAGCAAGAAAGTCGTGCGTAAAAAGATTGCATCAGGCCCAGCTTTACCAGGTAAGTTGACCGATTGTTCCGTGCAAGACTTAGCTCGTACTGAAATCTTCTTCGTGGAAGGGGATTCGGCAGGCGGCAGTGCCAAGCAAGCGCGTGATCGTGAATTCCAAGCCGTGATGCCGCTGCGTGGTAAAATCTTAAATACTTGGGAAGTTTCTGCCGATCAAGTATTGGCGTCTCAAGAAGTGCACGATATTTCTGTCGCACTAGGGATTGATCCAGATAGCGACAATCTTGAAGGGCTGCGTTACGGCAAAATCTGTATCCTCGCCGATGCGGACTCGGATGGTCTGCACATTGCGACACTCTTGTGTGCGCTATTCACACGTCATTTCCGAGCGCTAGTTGAAGCGGGACATATCTACGTAGCAATGCCACCACTGTATCGTATTGATTGCGGCAAAGAGGTGTTCTATGCGCTGGATGATGCAGAAAAAGATGGCGTGTTAGAACGCCTAAGCCAGAAGCGCGCCAAAATTAACGTGCAACGATTCAAAGGTCTGGGTGAGATGAACCCACTGCAGTTGCGTGAAACCACGATGGATCCCAATACGCGTCGTCTGGTGCAACTCACCATTGATGACTCAGAGGCGACCATGGAAATGATGGACATGCTGCTGGGTAAAAAACGCGCAGATGACCGTCGTAGCTGGTTACAAAACAACGGCGATATGGCAGAGGTTTAATAGATGTCTACAGAAATTACTTATGATGGCGTCGAACAATTGCCAATGCGCAAGTTCACCGAAGATGCTTATCTAAACTATTCGATGTACGTCATTATGGATCGTGCGTTGCCTTATATTGGTGACGGTCTGAAACCGGTTCAACGACGTATTATCTACGCCATGTCGGAGCTTGGGCTTTCGGCAGCGGCAAAATACAAAAAATCAGCGCGTACGGTGGGTGACGTGTTGGGTAAGTACCATCCACACGGCGACTCAGCATGTTATGAAGCGATGGTGCTGATGGCACAGCCATTCTCATACCGCTATCCGTTGGTGGACGGCCAAGGCAACTGGGGTGCACCGGATGATCCGAAATCGTTCGCCGCGATGCGTTATACCGAAGCCAAATTGTCGAAGTTTGCCGATGTGCTTCTGGGAGAGCTTGGTCAAGGTACGGTCGAGTGGCAGCCTAACTTTGATGGCACGATGAAAGAGCCAAAAATGCTGCCAGCACGTTTGCCTCACATTCTTCTCAATGGTGTGACAGGCATTGCGGTGGGTATGGCGACGGACATTCCTCCTCATAACGTACGTGAAGTTGCGGATGCCACCATTCATTTGATTGATAATCCAGCTGCGCCGCTGATGGATTTAATGCAGTACGTCAAAGGGCCTGATTTCCCGACAGAAGCGGAGATCATTACCCCAAGTAGCGATCTGGAAAAAATGTATCGCAGTGGCCGTGGCAGCGTGAAAATGCGCGCGGTTTGGTGCAAAGAGGGCAGTGACATCGTTATCACGGCGCTCCCGCATCAAGTCTCAGGGGCCAAGCTGCTTGAGCAAATTGCCGCGCAAATGCGTGCGAAAAAATTGCCGATGGTGGAAGACTTGCGTGATGAGTCTGACCACGAAAACCCAACTCGTATTGTGATTGTACCGCGCTCAAATCGCGTTGATTGCGACCAGTTGATGAACCACCTGTTCGCGTCCACCGATTTGGAGAAGAGCTATCGTGTTAACTTAAACATGATTGGTCTCGACAACCGCCCACAAGTGAAAGGCTTGGTACAGATTTTGACGGAATGGATCACTTTCCGTCGCGAAACGGTACGTTCACGCTTGCAATACCGTCTTGATAAAGTGCTGGCTCGCTTGCACATCTTGGAAGGTTTGTTGATCGCGTATCTCAACATCGATGAGGTGATTGAGATCATTCGTACTGAAGACGATCCTAAAGCGGTATTGATGGCCAGATTTGGCATTACCGATATTCAAGCCGATGCGATTCTGGATACCAAACTTCGTCACTTAGCCAAATTGGAAGAGATGAAGATCCGCGGTGAACAAGATGAGCTGGAAAAAGAACGTAAGAAACTGGAAGAGTTACTGGGTTCTGAGCGTCGTCTGAATACCTTGCTGAAAAAAGAGATCCGTGCGGATGCAGAGAAATTTGGTGATGATCGCCGTTCTCCGCTAGTGGTTCGTGAAGAAGCGAAAGCACTGACTGAACGTGACCTGATGCCGAATGAAGCGATCACCGTTGTCTTGTCAGAGAAAGGTTGGATTCGTCACGCCAAAGGCCATGAAGTGGATTGTCAGGGGTTGAGCTACAAAGCGGGTGACAGCTATCTGGCGCATGCGTGTGGTAAGAGTAACCAGCAAGCGGTGCTGCTTGGTTCAGATGGCCGCAGTTACTCATTAGAATCGCACACCCTGCCTTCGGCTCGCGGTCAAGGTGAGCCGATTACTGGCCGCCTCAACATCACGCCAGGAAGCAGTATTCGCCAAGTGATCATGGGTGAAGAAGAACAGCTATGGCTGATTGGCTCTGATGCGGGTTATGGCTTCGTGTGTAAAGGCAGTGATTTGTTGTCGAAAAACCGCAGTGGTAAAGCATTGGTGTCGTTGCCTGAAAACGCAGAAGTGATGACACCATCGGCGGTATTGGATTTGGACAATGACGATATTCTTGCCATTACCAACCAAGGCCGTATGTTGATGTTCCCAATTAAAGACTTGCCGCAACTTGGTAAAGGTAAAGGGAATAAGATCATCAATATTCCAGCGGCGAAAGCCAAAGCGAAAGAAGAGATCCTGTCGCATTTGATTGCTTTGCCAAAAGGCGCTTCACTGACGCTGTACGCAGGCAAACGTAAGTTGGGCTTGAAGCCTGCCGATTTGGATAACTTCCGTGGAGAACGAGGCCGTCGAGGTGGTTTATTGCCACGTGGCTTGCAGCGAGTCACTCGTATTGAGCTCGAGCAAAGTGACTCATCGGATGGTTCAGAAACGGCCACCGACGCGTAATAGAAGCAGAAAAAGAACCCCAAGCCTAGGCTTGGGGTTCTTGTTATCACTCGGATTAGATTGTTTGAACTGAGATTAGATTTCTCGGTTATCTTCCGCAATCGTCACTTTCAGCGTCATCTCTTGTCCTTTGCGGATGATACCGACATCGACGGTTGTCCCCGGACGTAGATCGGTCACAATATCCATCACACTCTGACGACCTTGGATCTTCTTGTCATCAATACTTAAGATGATGTCTTGTGCTTCAAAACCGGCGTTTGCGGCCGGGCCGTTGGGATCGACACCCAATACGACGATGCCACCAATATGCTCATTACCGAGCAAGCGCGCAGTGACGGCATTAATGTCTTGCCCATCAATACCAATATAACCTCGGATCACTCGGCCATCGGCAATGATCTTTTCCATGATTTTATTTGCCAGAGGGAAAGGGATGGCGAAAGAAATACCATAAGTTTCCAGATCGGTGGCTTGCTGAAAAGAGGCGGTGTTGATACCAACCAACTCGCCTTTGGTATTGACTAAAGCTCCGCCTGAGTTGCCTTCGTTGATCGCGGCATCAGTCTGAATAAAAGCTTGCCTGCCATCAGCACTGATGGAAGAGCGGCCGGTGGCCGAAATAATACCAAAGGTGGTGGTTTGCCCGAGGTTATAAGGATTACCTATCGCCAACACCACATCACCAACTTTGGCTTTGTAGTTTGAATTTAACGGAATGACAGGTAAGTTGCTGCCTTCGATACGCAAAATGGCGATGTCAGTGCGACGATCTTTGCCCACCAATTGCGCGGCGGCGACTCGGCCATCTTGCAACGCCACAACGATTTGATCGGCTTGAGCGACCACATGGTAGTTGGTGATGATATAGCCTTTTTCACTGACGATGACACCAGAACCCAACCCTTGCGTTGACAGCTTACTACGGTCGTTTTCAACGTATTTTCGGCTGTAAATATTGACCACCGCAGGCGCAGCATTTCTCACCGCCTGATTAAATGAGATTTGCAGAGAACTGGCATCTTGTGGCGATACATCCAGCGTGGTTGTAATCACATTACTACGAAGAGAGGGAACAGCGAGTAACACCAGCAAAGCTGTCACCAGCCCTAAAACGACGGAACGCATAAGAAAGTTGAGCATGCCCTCTCCACAGAAGTCACAAAGTTAGAACAGAAAGCAGAGAATAGCATTACCTGATTGAATAATAAAAGGGCAGCCCACTTTCGGACTGCCCTTTGCATACTCGATCATCATTGAGGTGATACGTTTGCTTAGCGAATGACTAAGTAGATAGTACGTTCACCACGTTGGATATTGAGCGCAAGCACGCCAGTTTGTTTTTCAACAATGGCACGGAAATCGGCGAGATTTTTTACTCTCTGACGATTGACTCCGATAATGATGTCGTCTTTTTGTAACTGGTACTGTGCCGCTGGCGACTTATCTGCCACGTTGATCACTTTAACGCCAGCAATGCGATCGTCTGACGTGGTATTAGCCAACTCAGCACCGGCAAGGCCTTCGTGCATTTTATCGGCTTTCGCTTTGGTTTGTTGCGACTCACCCAATGTGACATCAAAGCGCTTATCTTTACCATCGCGCACCACGCCAAGCTCGATTTCTTTGCCTGCCCCGAGGGTTGCAATCTTGGCTCTTAGCTCAGAGAAGGTATCGATTTTCTTACCATTGAGAGACACAATGATGTCGCCCGCCTTGATGCCGGCTTTATCTGCTGCTGAGTCAGGAACCACTTGGCTGACAAATGCGCCTTTGCTCGAGTTATAGCCCAGCGCTTCAGCCAGTTCAGAGGTGATTTCGCCACCTTGAACGCCTAACATGCCACGTTTGACTTCACCAAATTCCAAGATTTGGTCAGTTAAGTTCTTCATCATATTCGATGGAATGGCGAAGCCAATACCGACGTTTCCGCCATTGGGGCCGAGAATCGCAGTATTGATGCCGATCAGTTCACCATTGAGGTTGACGAGCGCACCACCGGAGTTGCCACTGTTAATTGCCGCGTCGGTTTGAATAAAGTTTTCGAAGTTTTCAATGTTCAAACCACTACGCCCTAAGGCTGAAACAATACCGGACGTCACTGTCTGTCCCAAACCAAATGGGTTACCAATGGCGACGCTGAAATCACCCACACGTAACTTGTCGGAATCGGCGAGCTTAATTTCGGTTAAGTCTTTAGCACCATCGACTTTGAGCAGAGCAACATCGGACATCTCATCGCCACCAATTAACTCGGCATCGTATTCACGACCATCGTGAAGCTGGATTCGTATTTCATCAGCGCCTTTGATGACGTGGTAGTTCGTCACGATATAGCCTTTATTGGCATTAATGATGACACCAGAACCTAAACCACGGAATGGACGTTCACGAACTTGTTCTGTTGGGAAATCAGGGCCAAAAAAGAACTGAAATTGATCGGGAATACGCGAGCGTTCTACCTGTTTACCTTCAACCGCGATACTAACGACCGCAGGGGTAACACGTTCGAGCATTGGCGCTAAGCTCGGCAACTCCTGTCCACTGACGCTAAAAGGCAGTGCGGCGGTTGCTGGAAGAGGGGCAAGGGCTGAGCTTAAGCTCAAAGACAATGCAGTCAAAACAAGCAAAGGTTTTTTCATCCAATAACTCCTATAAATACCAGTCTATTGCAAAGGACAGAGACTCAAACAAAAATAGGTTTACTTCCTATCAATATTGTCGTCGTAAACAGTTTTCAATAGACAGTGATGTGAGTTAGGACTCAAAAACCTTTGAAAAGTTCATCAATGAGAAAAATTAGGACGCTTTTGCAGTGATGGCTTCTGGTGCATCCAGGATGACTTTTTTCTGATCATTGAATAGCCCTGTTGCGCCGTTAGCGTAATCTTTTGGCTGTTCAGTGACTTCATCCGTTACATTTTCTTCGGTGTTATCTTCTTTTGCCGACAATGCCACTTTATCAAATGGATTGTCTTGCGCTGGCAGATTCGGTAGAAGCTCCGCAGAAGTTTTCGCCATATGCTGATATAGCTTGCTGTAATCTTTACCGAGTGTTTCGAGTAGCTCAGCGGTTTGGGAGAAGTGATCAATCAGCTCTTGGCGTTGTTGCTCTAGTTCATATTTTGCTACATCGAGCTCTTTTTTGATGTTCTTCTGTTTTTTATATTCTGGCGTGGTAAGTCGTGATACGACAACACCAACAATTGCTCCGACAAGCAAGCCTACAATGGCATACATCCAAGGCATAACAGCTCCTTATAATGGTTTTAACATGTTATTTACTGCTTAGTTACACGTATTGCGCCACCATGTTACTATGGGAGCAGTAGTCAATAAAGCAAAATAGCAACGACACAATCTCAAGTTTGATAACGGGATTTAATGCCCTGTTTTGGTATGAGAACAATGAGCCCATTAGAAAAATACGAACACGACCTCGCGCATAACGGATTCCAGAAAGACGCTGCTCAGTACAATGCAGTGCGAGCACTAGATAGGCTTTTTCATCAATATCTCGATTATTGCGCCCAGCCTCAACCGCAACAAACGCGTTGGCAAAAATTATTAGGCAAACAGCCGCCAGCCAAATTGCCCCCACAAGGACTCTATTTTTGGGGTGGTGTTGGGCGTGGAAAAACGTATCTCATGGATACTTTTTTTGAGGCTTTGCCTACTCAACGCAAAATGCGCGTTCATTTTCATCGCTTTATGTATCGAGTTCACGATGAACTGAAACGGTTAGGTGATGTAGAAAATCCACTGGAAAAAGTGGCTGATGTGTTTAAGGAAGAGGCGGACATTGTCTGCTTTGATGAGTTTTTTGTTTCGGATATTACCGATGCGATGATTCTTGGTACGCTGATGCAGGCGATGTTTAGGCGTCAAATGATACTGGTGGCGACGTCGAACATTGTACCGCAAGAGCTATATCGCAATGGATTACAGAGAGCGCGCTTTCTGCCTGCTATCGCTTTGATTGAGCAACACTGTGAAGTGCTCAATGTGGATAGTGGCATAGACTATCGGCTACGAACGTTAGAGCAAGCAGAGATCTATCATTATCCATTGGATGAGCAGGCAAACCTCAACCTAAATCTCTACTATCAGCAGTTAGTTGGAGAGGGTAAGGCCAAATTATACAATGTTGACATCAATCATCGCCAAATAGCGGTTATAGAGGCCAGTGATGGGGTACTGCATGCGACATTCGCCCAGCTGTGCCAAACCGCACGCAGTCAGAATGATTATATTGAACTGTCCAAAATTTATCACACGGTATTGTTGGCGGATGTGCCACAAATGGACAATAAGATTGATGATGCTGCGCGACGATTTATCGCCCTCGTGGATGAGTTCTACGAACGACACGTCAAATTGATTATTTCCGCGGAAGTCGCACTAGAACAACTCTATCAGCAAGGGCAATTGGAGTTTGAGTTTAAGCGCTGTCAATCTCGTTTAGTGGAAATGCAAAGTCATGAGTACTTAGCGAGAGAACATCTGGCTTAGATTGTTTCTTGGGAGAAAGACGTGACGAAAAAATTAGTGATTGAGTGCAAAAAAAGGTGATTTTTTCTTCGCTCTTCTCTATAATCCTGCGACCCACCGTTACTGCAGACCTAATTTATCGAAGTTATTCGAGATATAAGGTCGAGAGTGCCAACCGCTCGAAGGGGTGATGACTGGGCTCTTAGACAGTGTGGGAGCACAGCGGTGTGTTCCTTTAAAGTTTAAATTTGAATTAACGGGTTATTATTAGCATGAAAACTTTCGTTGCTAAACCAGAAACTGTAAAACGCGACTGGTACGTTGTAGACGCTGAAGGTAAAACTCTTGGCCGTCTAGCAAGTGAAATTGCATCTCGCCTACGTGGCAAACACAAAGCTGAGTACACTCCACACGTTGACACTGGTGATTACATCATCGTTATCAACGCGGAGAAAGTTACTGTAACTGGTAACAAAGCTGCAGCAAAAACTTACTACCGTCACACTGAATTCCCTGGTGGTATTAAGTCAATCACTTTTGACAAGCTGATTGTTCGTAAACCAGAAATGGTCATTGAGCTAGCGGTTAAAGGTATGCTACCACGTGGTCCTCTAGGCCGTGCTATGTACCGTAAGCTAAAAGTTTACGCTGGCGCTGAGCACAACCATGTTGCTCAACAACCAAAAGTACTAGACATCTAATTGGGGATATCGGAAATGGCAGAGAATCAATACTACGGCACTGGCCGTCGCAAAAGCTCAGCTGCTCGTGTTTTCATCAAACCAGGCAGCGGCAACATCGTAATCAACAAGCGTGCGCTTGAAGAGTACTTCGGTCGTCCAACTTCTTGCATGGTTGTTAAGCAACCTCTTGAATTGGTAGACATGGTTGAGAAGCTAGACCTATACATCACTGTTAAAGGTGGTGGTATTTCTGGTCAAGCTGGCGCAATCCGTCACGGCATCACTCGTGCTCTTATGGAATACGATGAATCTCTACGTCCTGCTCTACGTGCAGCTGGCTACGTTACTCGCGACGCTCGTTGCGTTGAACGTAAGAAAGTTGGTCTACGTAAAGCACGTCGTCGTCCACAATTCTCTAAGCGTTAATTTTTCGTTTTCGAAACATTTACGCTCCAGAATTATTTCTGGAAGTTGTGGTTCAAAGCTCGGCTATATGCCGAGCTTTTTGTTTATTTATAGCTACTTATTTCCTTTCTTTGTTACATCTCACACCAAATATTTAGAATTTTGCCGCTTTTGTGACGTCGTGAGCGATTTGCCTCACAAATGTTACAAAAAGGTAGCTTTATCTTGTCAAAAAGTAGGGTTTTATTTATCATTTCTCGTCAATAAATAGAACTAGATTCATATTTTGTTAGCCATGCTCTATAAGCGGAATAATCACGATCCAAAAGGAGCAAATGGGAGAATGTTTGGATGAGCAACGCGCCTTTAAATAACGGTCGCAGGCGTTTTCTAACCGCCACAACAGCAGTTGTTGGTGGATTAGGGGCAGCTGCCGTCGCCGTTCCTTTTATCAAATCATGGAATCCGAGTGCCAAAGCGAAAGCAGCTGGTGCGCCGGTGGAAGTGGATGTTAGTAAAATTGAAGCCGGACAGATGATTCGTGTGGAATGGCAAGGTAAACCTGTATGGGTTGTACGCCGTACCCAAGAAGTTATCGACAACCTCAAAACGATTGGTGGTCAGCTACGCGATCCTCAATCTGAGATGGAACAACAGCCAACTTATGCTCAAAACGAGTTTCGCTCAATTAAACCTGAGTTTTTTGTTGCGGTCGGTTTCTGTACACACCTAGGTTGTTCGCCAACCTATCTGCCAGATTCTTTCGCAGAACAAGTGCAAGGCGTGAAATCGGGCTTCTTCTGCCCATGTCACGGCTCTAAGTTTGATATGGCAGGCCGCGTGTTCCAAGGCGTTCCTGCACCTTTGAACTTAGTGGTACCTAAGCACATGTATTTAAGCGATACCACGATCCTTATCGGTGTTGACGAGGGGGATGCCTAATGCAAGCACTATTAGACTGGGTTGAAAAACGTATCCCTGCGATGAATGCTTACAAAAAGCATTTGTCCGAATACCCAATGCCAAAGAACTTCAACTTTTGGTACCTTTTTGGTTCTTTAGCAATGCTCGTACTGGTAAACCAGATCCTAACGGGTATTTGGTTAACCATGAACTATGTTCCTTCTGGTGAAGGTGCATTTGCTTCTATCGAATACATCATGCGTGATGTGGAATATGGCTGGTTGTTGCGTTACATGCACTCTACAGGCGCTTCTGCATTCTTCGTGGTGGTTTATTTGCATATGTTCCGTGGTTTAATCTACGGTTCTTACCAAAAGCCTCGTGAGCTACTGTGGATCTTCGGTATGTTGATCTTCTTAGTACTGATGGCAGAAGCGTTCATGGGATATCTACTTCCATGGGGCCAGATGTCTTACTGGGGTGCACAGGTAATCATTTCTTTGTTTGGTGCCATTCCGGTCATTGGTGATGATTTAACCTTGTGGATCCGTGGTGATTACATCATCTCGGGTGCAACGCTGAACCGTTTCTTTGCTCTGCACGTCATCGCCTTACCTATCGTACTGCTACTGTTGATCGTGCTGCACATTCTGGCGCTGCATGAAGTGGGTTCTAACAACCCAGACGGCATTGAAACTAAGCTGCCGAAAGGTTCAATGGGACCAGATTACAAGACACAGTTTAAGTTCCACGAGTACTACTCAAACAAATACGACATCATTGATTCGATTCCTTTCCACCCTTATGGAACGGTAAAAGATATGGTGGGTGTAGCGGGCTTCCTGTTTTTGTTCTGCTATGTCTTGTTCTTTAACCCAGAGATGGGTGGGTACTTCCTAGAGCCGCCTAACTTTGAAGCTGCAAACCCGCTGAAAACGCCTGAGCACATTGCACCAGTTTGGTACTTTACGCCTTTCTATGCCATTTTGCGTGCTGTTCCAGATAAGCTGTTGGGTGTTGTAGCGATGGGACTATCGATTGTATTCCTATTCCTACTGCCATGGTTTGACCGCTGTAAAGTTCGCTCTTACCGTTACCGTAGCAAAATTCATTTGATTAACATTATCCAGTTTACGATCAGCTTTATTGCATTGGGTATTCTTGGTGCGCTTCCAGCAACACCAACTTATACGCTACTAGCTCAGATCTTTAGCTTGGGTTATTTCATGTTCTTTATTCTTCTGTACGTATACAGCAAGAATGAAGCAACGAAGCCACTACCAGAGAGGGTGACATTCAAATGAAGAAATGGATTGTAATTCTATTTGCTATGTTGCCATCTCTGGCGATGGCAGCGGGAGCGGGTGTTCCGTTGGACAAAGCAAATGTTGATTTGTCAGACAAAGCAGCACTACAAAATGGTGCTAAGTTGTTCATGAACTACTGTTTTGCTTGTCACTCGACGCAGTATCAACGTTACGAGCGTGTGGCGGATGATCTTGGTATCCCAGCCGATCTCATGAAAGAAAATCTGATGTTTAACCCAGAGAGCAAAATTGGCGATCTGATGGTGAACGCTATGCCACCAAAACAAGCAGCGGCTTGGTTTGGTGCACCGCCACCAGATTTGACTCTTGTTGCTCGTGTTCGTGGTGCTGATTGGTTGTACACTTACTTGCGTACTTTCTATGTTGACCCATCACGTCCATTTGGTGTGAACAACTTAGTTTTCCCAAGCGTTGGTATGCCACATGTATTGGAAGAGCTGCAAGGTATTCCTAACCCTGTTTACGGCACGAAAGTGGTTGATGGTAAGGAAGTACAAGTTGTAGTTGGTGTTGAAAGCGACGGCACTGGTGAACTGAGCAAAGGGGAGTACGATGAAGCCGTGCTCGACTTAGTGAGCTTCTTGGTTTACTCCGGTGATCCAGTGAAGGCTGAGCGTCACGCTCTAGGTTGGTGGGTCATGGCTTTCTTAGTACTGTTCACTATCGTGGTTGTGCTGCTGAAGAAAGAGTATTGGCGTGATGTGCATTAATTGTGCTATCATACCGCGCTAATTCCCAATTTTATTGAATAAACAATGGAGGCTTAGCCTCCATTGTTTTTATTATTGTAAGTGTACTGGAGGGCCCATGGCTTTAGCTGCCAATAAACGTTCTGTAATGACTCTATTCTCAAGTGCATCAGACTTGTACAGCCATCAAGTGCGTATCGTTCTCGCAGAGAAGGGTGTAAGTGTTGAGGTTGAGTTGGTTGATGAAACTAACCTACCAGCAGAGCTGATCGAGCTAAATCCTTATAAATCAGTACCAACACTGGTGGATCGTGAGCTAGCACTCTATGACTCGAAGATCATCATGGAGTACCTAGATGAGCGTTTTCCTCATCCGCCGTTGATGCCTGTTTATCCGGTAGCCCGTGGTAATAGCCGTTTAATGATGTACCGTATCGAACGTAACTGGTACTCATTGGCTGAGAAAATTGTTAAAGGCAATGCAGAAGAATCAGAGAAAGCGCGCAACAAACTGCGCAATGACTTGCTGACTCTATCGCCAATCTTCGCTGAATTTGAATACTTCATGAGTGAAGAATTTAGCCTAATTGACTGCTACTTAGCGCCTTTATTGTGGCGTTTGCCTCTACTAGGTATCGATCTGATTGGTCCTGGTTCAAAAGAGATCAAAGCTTACATGAACAAAGTGTTTGAGCGTGATTCATTCCTAGCTTCTTTGACTGAAGCTGAACGCGAGATGCGTTTGGTTCGTTAAGTTATGGAAATTGCTCAAATGACCGCTCGCCGACCGTATATGCTAAGAGCATTTTACGATTGGCTAGTGGATAATGATTTAACTCCTCACCTCGTTGTGCAAGCAACATTGGCTGGAGTGCGCGTACCTCAAGAGTTTATTCAGGATGGTCAGATTATTCTGAACATTGCCCCGCGTGCGGTTGGCAATCTTGAATTAGGTAACGACACCATCAGCTTTAATGCTCGTTTTGGTGGTCGTCCACATTCTGTGATTGTTCCATTGTACGCAGTGCTGGCTATTTATGCTCGTGAAAATGGTGCTGGCACCATGTTCGAACCTGAAGAAGCGTATACCAGTATCCCTGGGGCTGAGCAGGAGGAGGACGATGGTATTTGGTTGGAAGAGGAGCATTCAGCGCCTCAACCTAACATCGATTTTGATGATGAACCAGAGCCACCAAGACCCAAGGGCCGACCTAGCTTGAGAGTCGTTAAATAACGATGAACGTTAAATAAAAAAAGCAGCGAAAGCTGCTTTTTTTGTGCCTGAGAGTTAGCCATACCGATATTGATTATTGGCTGGCATTACTCGTTTGTGTTACGTTCTCGCCATACTGGAATGCACGAACAACCTGCTTAACCCCAGATATATTGCGTGCAATCTCAGTCGCTTTCTCCGCTTGTTCGCTGTTTACATAGCCAAACAGGAACACATCGCCATCTTCGCTAATGACTTTGATCTTTACGCTTTTTAAGGATTCATCGGTAAGCAATGCAGATTTCACTTTAGTCGTGATCCAACTGTCATTACTGATTTGTGACACGCTGAGTGGGGCTTTCACTTTAACTTGATTGTGAAGCACTTGAACACCTTTAACACTACGAGCTTGCTGTTCAAATCCCGATCTTTCCTCTGCAGTGGAGGCTTGTCCCATCAACACCACCGTACCATTGTAAGAGCTCGCGACGATTCGCACTTTGCCACGATAAGGTGCTTTATTGCCAATGGCCGCAATTTCAAACTCGATATTGTTATCTTGCCAGATCTCTTTGGTTGTTCGTGTATCCGTCACTAGATTTGCGGTGGTTGCGGCGCCAGCGATGAAAAGTCCGGCACAACCTGATAAGGCCCAAGTTGTGATGAAAAGCAAAACGTAACGTAGCATCTTTATTCCTCGTGAGCAGGGAAAAGCACTTGGTCAATGAGATCGCACAAACAGTGCAGCGTCACCATGTGTACTTCGTGAATACGCGCGGTGCGGTGAGATGGAATTCGAATCTCAACATCGTTTTCACCGAGTAGGCCTGCCATCTCACCACCATCTTTGCCAGTGAGAGCAATGATCGTCATGTCTCGAGTTACCGCCGCTTCCATCGCTTTGATGATATTTTTGCTATTACCACTGGTGGAGATCGCTAACAAAATATCGCCTGGTTGACCAAAGGCACGCACCTGTTTCGAGAAAATCTCTTGATAGTGGTAGTCATTTGCCACTGCCGTCAAGGTGGTGTTGTCGGCGGTTAGAGCCATGGCTGGTAAGCTTGGGCGCTCAGTCTCGAAACGGTTGAGTAGACATGAAACAAATTGTTGAACGTTCGCTGCCGAACCACCATTACCACAACATAGAATCTTGTGACCATTCAGCAGAGTTGCCACCATCGCCTGTGCGGCATGGGTGATGGCATCTGGCAGGGCTTCTGCGGCGGCGATTTGAATTTGAATACTTTCGGTAAAGCTGTCTTTAATGCTGTCGAGCATCGATTATCCTTGAGTAATTGCATTGGCGATCCAGTTAATATCCTGGCCATTGGAGTGAATGGCCACAACATCAAACCGCATCGCAGTGTTACAAGCATTATATCCGTGTTTGTTTAACCATAAATAAGCGGTTTTAATAAGCTTGTTGGCTTTGGCAGGATTCACCATCTCTGCGGCGTCGCCATAACAGCTATTTTTTCGATACTTAACTTCAACAAACACAATGGTTTGTGCTTCTTTGAAAATCAGGTCGATTTCGCCAACCTTGGTCGTAAAGTTGGCTTCAATAAACCTCAGTCCTTGGCGTTGTAAGTATGCCTTCGCCAAGGACTCATATTGGTTGCCGATGGCGCGTCGGCTAAAGAGCCCCATGCTCTTTCCAGCTGATTTCGCGATGAACGACGCATTGATCATCAATCGTCAGCACGCCCGTTTGACCGTTGACGGCGTGATTTGGGACCACTTTCATTTGTGGTAGTTCCGCCATCAGTTTGTAGGCATCCATCCCCAACGCTTGTAAGCGTTTTTGGAAGTTGGACTGATCTGGCCAAAGTTGTTCCATTTGGTTATCCAGTGCAGGGTTCACTTCAAGCAACATTGGAATGTCGCTGTAAACAATGCCTGTGAGGTCTTCGTATTGCTTCTCACCACTGTTGCTCATGGAATTGGAGAAGAGCTTCGGTGGTTTTGCATCTGGGTTTACCGCCACTTCAATAAATGGCTTGATGAGAGTGAGCTCTGAGCTGCGAGCAGCGATGTAGACGGAGTCAATGTCGCGACGACTGCGAGGCTGCGTTTCCATTGGCAACTTCATTAGCCCTTCCATTTGTGCGATTCGCTGCTGGCTTTCTTGTAAGCCAAATACCGAGTTTACATCACGTTGCAGCTGACGCTTATCACCAAAGTAGCTTACGGCCACTTTATTAGTGCTGTATTTCTTCCATTCGGCTTCAAAGGCGCTGACTACTCGTTGCCCTAAGTTGCCTTGAGGGGCGAAGATGAGTGGGTACTTGTAGCCATTAGCAAACAAGTGCTTCGCCGCTTGGGCGACTTCTTGCTCTGGAGAAAGGGTCAGGTAGCAGATCCCCGTCCCTGCTTGTAGGTCGTCGGGAATGTTGAGTGCCAGTGATGGAATTGACACTTGACCGCTCTTGTCACTTAACTCGCCTTGTAGCACTTCGATGACATCTTTACGTAGCGGTCCGACAATGAAATCAATTTGCTCATCGGTCAGTTGCTGTTTCAACTGATGTGGTTGATAGAGATTGGTATCAATGACCTTGAGGGTCGCTTCAGGATCGCGATCTTTGTCGTTCATCATGGCAAAGATGAAACCATCACGAATCAATTGTGCTTGCTTAGCATATTTGCCACTGAGAGGGAGCAATAACGCAGTATGCACCGGTTGAACAATCTCTAAGTCGAGAATGCTTTGAATTTCAGCGGGTGTATACAAAGCTGCAGGGTGTGCGGTATTTTCTGCAAACCAATGTTCAAGCGTGTTTTTTAGCTGTGGCACATTGGCTGACATGGTTTTCATGTATATCGCCAATTGTAACCAACCATCGAGTACTTCTTCGCTGGCATCGGGATGAAGTTGCGTGATCTCATATTGAGAGTAACCGGCAAAGTTCGCCCAAATTTGCTGCGCGATTTCAGCTTGCTGAGATTCGTCCACGTATTGGCTTAGAGTGACCAGTTGTCGGTTGGCTTCAAACGGCTGCTGTAATGCGGTGTAAGCTTCGGCACGCAACGTGTAATAATCTTTCCACTGTTCGTTTGGCAGTTTCCACCAAGTTTTGAAATTCAATAGCTCGATCACGTTGTCGGCTTGGTTGAGTTTGAGATGGTAAGCGGCACGTGTTAACTGCCATTCAGCCTGCTGCACTTCGGAGAGCGGCATTCTTGCTAAGCGCTTGATCAGTAAGTCAGCTTGAGCAAGATCGCCATTTTTCAGCGCTGCCTTGGCAGCCATAATCAGCCAATCTGCTTGTAGGGTACCCTCACTGCTGTCTGCATTTATCATGTAGTTTTGAACTGACAGGGTGGGCTCAAGTGTAATATCAACACTGGTTGGCGTTTTAGGGCCTGAAGAACAAGCCGCTAGCGTAATTGCCAGTGCAACTGGAGTGAGTAAGCGTGGTACACTGAGTCTCTTAGGGTTCATCATTGCCGTGAGTTCTCTTAAAGTCCGAACAAAATTGTCTCTATATTAATCGTTGAAGTGATGCTAAACAAATGACAGATAAAAATAACTTCCCAACAGAAGGCGCAACCCTCTATATCGTGCCGACACCGATTGGCAATTTAGGGGATATTACCCAGCGTGCCATTGAGGTGCTAACCAGCGTGGATATGATTGCTGCAGAAGATACCCGACATACAGGTAAGTTATTGTCTCACTTCAATATTCAAACTAAAACTTTTGCTTTGCATGACCACAATGAACAGCAAAAAGCGCAAGTTTTAGTGGATAAATTGCTTTCCGGGCAGAACATCGCATTAGTGTCTGATGCGGGAACGCCACTTATCAGTGACCCAGGGTATCACTTGGTTACACAGTGTCGTCAGGCGGGCGTTAAAGTTGTGCCACTTCCTGGTGCTTGTGCGGTGATCACTGCCTTAAGTGCGTCAGGTTTGCCCTCTGATCGCTTTAGTTTCGAAGGTTTCTTACCACCAAAAAGCAAAGGTCGTAAGGATAAGTTCCTCGAAATTGCAAAGGTAGAGCGTACCTGTATTTTTTATGAGTCACCACATCGAATTGTCGATTCTTTGCACGATATGCTTGAAATCCTCGGTCCAGATCGCGAAGTCGTGTTGGCACGTGAGCTCACCAAGACCTTTGAAACGATTCAGGGCATGCGTTTGTCGGCGTTGGTTGAGTGGGTTCAGTCGGACGACAATCAGCAAAAAGGTGAGATGGTGTTGTTGATTCACGGTTATCGTGATTCTGCGGAGGAGTCGCTACCGGAAGAGGCATTACGGAGTTTGGCCATTCTGACCAAAGAGTTACCACTGAAAAAAGCCGCTGCGTTAGCCGCGGAAATCTACAACTTGAAGAAAAATGCGCTCTACAAGTGGGGGCTTGAGAACCTCGAATAACGGATCTCTGGTTTGGTTAGTTTGCAAAATCGTCCCTATTTGCGCCAATAATGTGATCTCACTAGACACTCAGTGGAGAAGTCTATACAATCCGCCCTCGGAGTTGACTGGGTAGTCGCTGCTTTGTTGATGTCCTTCGGGAGACTGACGTTGAAGTCCTTTGGGAGACTGACGTTGACGTCCTTCGGGAGACTGACAAAGGGGAGGAAAGTCCGGGCTCCATAGAGCAGGGTGCCAGGTAACGCCTGGGGGGCGCAAGCCTACGACAAGTGCAACAGAGAGAAGACCGCCGATGGCCTTAATTCGCAAGATGAGAGGATCAGGTAAGGGTGAAAGGGTGCGGTAAGAGCGCACCGGACGACTGGCAACAGTTCGTAGCAGGGTAAACTCCACCCGGAGCAAGACCAAATAGGCCTCCACATAGCGTTGCTCGCGTTAGGAGGCGGGTAGGTTGCTTGAGCCAGTGAGCGATTGCTGGCCTAGAGGAATGGCTACCGCCGCGCAAGCGGAACAGAACCCGGCTTATATGTCGGCTCCACCCTTTTAAGCCCATCATTACCTAGTAATGATGGGTTTTTTGCATTTTACTGACGCAATGATTATGTGAACCAATAAACTTGGCGCTATATCACGCCTGAACTTTGTCAAATAGTGGCACTGAACAAGGAAATCAGTACACTAATGATTCGCCGCACAGGCTTTGAATATTCAACGAGAAAACCATGACCGACACATTCCAGCACATTTCCGTACTACTTCATGAATCTATTGATGGTCTCGCCATCAAGCCGGATGGTATTTACATTGATGGAACATTTGGTCGTGGTGGTCACAGCCGTACGATTCTTTCTAAACTTGGCGAACACGGTCGCCTGTACAGTATTGACCGAGATCCTCAAGCTATCGCGGAAGCGGGTAAAATTGATGATCCGCGTTTTACCATCATTCATGGTCCTTTTTCAGGAATGGCGAATTACGCCGAACAATATGATTTAGTCGGTAAAGTGGATGGTGTGTTGTTGGATCTCGGTGTCTCCTCGCCACAACTTGATGACGCTGAACGTGGCTTTAGCTTTATGAAAGACGGCCCGTTGGACATGCGTATGGACCCAACCTCGGGCATTCCAGTGTCTCAGTGGCTGATGGAAGCGGATTTGGATGACATCACTTGGGTGATTCGTGAGTTTGGTGAAGACAAACATGCGCGCCGTATTGCCAAAGCGATTGTTGCGCATCGCGAAGATGAAACCAAAGAGCCACTAACGCGTACCAGCCAACTGGCAAAACTGATTTCGGAAGCGGCGCCAAAAAGCTTTAAAGAGAAAAAACACCCAGCGACTCGTGCGTTTCAAGCATTTCGTATCTACATCAACAGTGAGCTTGAAGAGATCGATACAGCACTGAAAGGAGCGGCGAGTATTCTGGCACCAGAAGGGCGCTTATCGGTGATCAGCTTCCATTCTTTGGAAGACCGCATGGTGAAACGCTTTATGCGCAAAGAAAGTAAAGGGCCTGAAGTGCCTCACGGTATCCCTCTGACCGAGGCGCAAATCAAAGCGTTAGGCAGTGCCAATATGAAAACAGTGGGTAAAGCGATCATGCCAACAGCGCAAGAAATTGAACTGAATCCACGTTCTCGCAGCTCAGTGTTGAGAATCGCTGAAAAGCTTTAATTTAAACCTATGCGTCCAGCCAAGCCAAATCTCGCCAAAGAAATTTTTTTCGACCTACTGACGGTAGGTCGAACGTCTTTGATCTTGCTTGTCCTGATCTTTGCCTCAGCGATGGCGGTGGTTTTTGCCACCCACCATACCCGCCAAGCGATCACCCAAAAAGATGAAGCACTGCAAGAGCGTGAGCATTTGGATAACGAGTGGCGCAACCTGATGTTGGAAGAGACTGCGCTAGCTGAGCATAGTCGCGTGCAAGAGATGGCGAAAAAAGAGCTCGAAATGAAACGGCCTGATGGCGACAAAGAAGTGGTGATTAATCTGAAATGATGGGTAAAAAGAGCAAAACCACCGTCAAACCCAAAGAGAGTGAGCAAGGGACATCTTTGCTTATCCGCTGGCGTTTCCATTTAGTCCTAGGATTTGTTTTCCTCGCGTTTGCCGCGCTTGTTGTTCGTCTTGCATTTATTCAAGTCATTGAGCCTGATAACCTTATTCGTGAAGGGGATTTGCGTTCTATCCGTGTGAAAGCCCTTCCGTCCGCGCGAGGTATCATCTCCGATCGCAACGGTGAACCTTTAGCGGTGAGCGTTCCCGTTGAAGCGGTCTGGGCCGATCCGGTGACGATTTTCAAAGAAAAGGCGCTGGATAACAAACAGCGTTGGTATGCGTTAGCCGATGTGTTGGGGCTGCAGCGTGAAGAATTGATTGAACGTATCGAGCGCAATGAAAACCGCCGCTTCATCTACTTGCAGCGCCAAGTGAGCCCTGCGATGGCGAACTACATACGCGAGCTTAAAATTCCAGGCGTGGGGCTGAAATCAGAATCGCGCCGCTATTATCCCGCTGGTGAAGTGAGTGCTCATTTGGTGGGCGTAACGGGTATCGATGGTCACGGCCTTGAAGGGGTGGAACGCAGTTACGATAACTGGTTGACTGGTGAAGCGGGCAAACAGACGATTCGTAAAGACCGTTATGGCCGCGTGGTGGAAAACATTGCCTATGAAGACAGGCAAGAGGGCAAGTCGCTTGAACTCACCATTGATCAGCGTCTCCAAGCCATTGCTTATCGCGCCATCAAACAAGCGGTGGCCGATCATCGTGCGACTTCTGGCTCGGCAGTGATGTTGGATGTGAAAACAGGTGCCGTGTTGGCGATGGTCAACGCGCCTTCTTACAACCCAAACAATCGCAGTGATTGGCAAAGCTACAAGATGCGTAACCGCATCATCACTGATTCGTTGGAGCCTGGCTCCACGGTGAAGCCTTTTGTGATTCTTGCCGCGCTGGAAAACGGCGTTGCCACCAAAGACACGGTGATCGACACGGGCAACGGCATTCTCCAAGTCGGTGGCAGTCGAGTACGAGATACGAGTAAGGTCGGTAAAGCGGATCTGACCGAAATCCTCAAAAAATCCAGTAACATCGGCGTGACAAAACTGTCGATGGAAATGCCTGTGGAAGCGATTCTCGGCATGTATAACTCGGTCGGGCTTGGAGAGCCTTCTGGGTTAAATCTTGTTGGCGAAGTGACCGGTATTTTCCCTACTCGTTCGCGTTGGTCTCCGATTGAGAGAGCGACGCTGTCGTTTGGGTATGGTCTGTCGATCACTCCGATTCAATTGGCTCATGCCTACGCAACTTTGGGCAATGAAGGTATGTACGAGCCGATCCACATCATCAAAAGCAACGATCGTGATATGGCGAAGCAAGTGGTGTCCAAACAACACGCTCGTGAAGTGCTCAATATGCTTGAAACTGTGACGCAAAAAGGTGGCTCAGCCAGACGAGCAGCCGTTCCGGGTTACCGTGTTGGGGCGAAAACGGGAACGTCACGTAAAGCAACAGCCGGTGGGTATAGCGATGAGTACATCACCTACACGGCGGGGATTGCGCCAGTTAGCGATCCGAGAATTGCTTTGGTCGTGGTGGTCAATGAACCACAAGGGGATGATTACTATGGTGGTTCCGTTGCTTCCCCCGTTTTTTCAGAAATTATGAAAGGTGCTCTGCAAATTTTGAATGTGGCACCCGATGAAAATGCATTCCAGAACTAGTTTTATGGCTGAGCGTGGCTCGGAGAACAAAATGCGAAATACCATGAATCTGACAAATTTATTAGCGCCGTGGCTAGATTGCCCTGAGCTTGCGGACATTACCGTCCAATCGCTGGAGTTAGACAGTCGTCAGGTGAAACAAGGCGATACTTTTGTCGCTATCGTTGGTCACGTGGTGGATGGCCGCCAGTATATTGAGAAAGCAATAGAACAGGGTGCGAATGCCATCATTGCTCAATCTTGTCAGCAATACCCTTCTGGCTTGGTGCGTTATCAGCAAAACGTGGTGATTGTCTATCTTGAGAAGCTGGACGAAAAACTGTCGCAATTAGCGGGACGACTGTATCAACATCCTGAAATGTCATTAATTGGTGTGACAGGAACCAATGGTAAAACCACCATCACTCAATTGATTGCGCAATGGCTAGAGTTAGCCGGGCAAAAAGCCGCGGTGATGGGGACGACGGGCAACGGTTTTCTCAATGCTTTACAGCCAGCGGCCAATACCACGGGCAATGCGGTTGAGATTCAAAAAACGTTGGCAGACTTACAGCAGCAAGGGGCAAAAGCAACTGCGTTGGAAGTCTCTTCTCATGGCTTAGTGCAGGGGCGCGTCAAGGCGCTACAGTTTGCCGCTGGCGTGTTTACCAATTTGAGTCGCGATCATTTGGATTATCACGGCACGATGGAAGCCTATGCCCAAGCCAAAATGACGCTGTTTACTGAGCATCAGTGCCAGCATGCGATCATCAATCTGGATGACGAAGTCGGTGCGCAGTGGTTTAAAGAGCTGAAACAAGGGGTCGGCGTTTCATTGTTTCCACAAGATGCAAGTGTAAAAGCACTGTGGGCCAGCTCGGTAGCTTACGCAGAAAGCGGTATTACGATTGAGTTTGATGGCTGTTTTGGTCAAGGGCGTCTGCACGCGCCACTGATTGGTGAATTTAATGCCACCAACTTACTGCTCGCGTTGGCCACACTGTTAGCCTTAGGCGTTGATAAGCAAGCTTTATTGGGTTCGGCAGCGAACCTGCGTCCAGTGCTTGGACGCATGGAGCTGTTTCAAGTGAACAGCAAAGCAAAAGTGGTGGTCGATTATGCGCATACCCCAGATGCACTGGAGAAAGCGCTGCAAGCGTTGCGTGTTCATTGCACCGGTCATTTGTGGGCTATTTTCGGCTGTGGTGGTGATCGCGATAAGGGCAAACGACCAATGATGGCTGAGATTGCAGAGCGTCTGGCTGATCACGTAGTGCTTACCGATGACAACCCACGCAGTGAAGACCCCGCCATGATTGTGCAAGATATGCTGGCGGGCTTAACTCGTGCGGACAGTGCGGTGGTTGAGCACGATCGCTTCAGCGCGCTTCAATACGCGCTCGACAATGCACAAGCGGATGACATCATTTTGTTGGCAGGCAAAGGCCACGAAGATTATCAAGTACTCAAGCACCAGACGGTTCACTATTCGGATCGTGAATCGGCGCAGCAACTGCTAGGAATTTCATTATGATTGAGACCTCTCTGAGTCATTTGGCACAATTGACGCAAGGACAACTGATTGGCGATGACGCCACCTTTTGTACCGTTTCAACGGATACGCGTCATATCCCTCAGCAAGCGTTGTTTATTGCGCTCGTCGGTGAACGTTTTGATGCGCATGATTTTTGCCAGCAAGCGGTGGACGCAGGTGCTGTCGCATTGTTGGTGGAGCGAGCGCTGGATCTTCCCGTCGCACAAGTGCTGGTCAAAGATACGAAAATTGCACTCGGTCAGCTCGGAGCGGATGTGCATCAGCGCAGCCAAACTCCTACCGTGGCGATCACGGGCAGTTGCGGCAAAACCACCGTTAAAGAGATGGTGGCCAGTATTCTGCAGCAAAAAGGTAAAGTGCTGTTCACCGCGGGTAATTTTAACAATGACATTGGTGCGCCTCTGACGTTGCTACGCTCAGAGCTCAACGATGATTTTGCGGTAATTGAACTGGGTGCCAATCATCTTGGTGAAATTGCCTATACCACTCAACTTGTTCAGCCCGATGTGGCGTTGGTGAACAACGTGGCTGCTGCGCATCTTGAAGGTTTTGGCTCGATTGATGGCGTGAAACAAGCGAAAGGGGAGATTTACCAAGGTTTGTCTGCTGGTGGCGTGGCGATCGTCAATCTAGACAGTCATGGCGGTGAGTATTGGACACAGGTACTGGCCGATAAACAAGTCATAACGTTCTCGGCAACGTCAGAGCAGGCTGATTTCTACGCAACAGACATCGTACTGGATACGCAAGGGAAAGCCTCATTCGTATTGCATACGCCTGAAGAGAGTATTCCACTTTCTCTTGGTATCATTGGCCAACATAACGTCGCCAATGCGATTGCCGCCAGCATCATTGCTTTGCAGTTTGGTGCCAGCTTAGCGCAAATCCAATCGGGATTGCTCAATCTGATGCCTGTCAAAGGGCGCGTTGATGTTCAACAATTATCCGACAACATCAAACTGATTGATGACAGTTATAATGCCAGCGTGCCAGCTATGAAGGCGGCGGTGGACCTATTAGGTAGTTTTACCGGACAGCGTTGGTTAGTTTTAGGTTATATGGCGGAATTGGGCAATGAAAGTCTTGCACTTCATCGTCAAGTCGGTGAACATGCTGCCCCATTAAATTTTGAACACGTCCTTACCTATGGCGAGGATACAAGGATCATTAGCCAGTTGTGTGGTGGAAAACATTTTTCAGACCATGGTGAACTGATCGAATACATCAAGCAGAATTTGGCCAACGAAAATGAAGCCTGTCATACCGTGTTGGTCAAAGGCGCAAACTCAGCTGGCATGAGTAAAGTGGCTGCTGCTTTGAAGGAGAACTATCAATGATTATTTGGCTTGCCGAGCTGCTACAGCCATACTTTTCCTTTTTCCGACTGTTTGAATACCTGTCGTTTCGCGCGATCTTAAGTGTTCTAACCGCGTTGGGGTTATCGCTTTGGATGGGGCCACGCCTCATTAAGCGCTTACAGTTGCTGCAAATTGGTCAAGTGGTGCGTAACGAAGGCCCTGAGTCTCATTTTAGTAAACGTGGCACGCCAACCATGGGTGGTGTCATGATCCTCGCGGCTATTTCTATTACCATTTTGCTTTGGGCTAACTTATCCAACCCTTACGTTTGGGCTGTACTGGCCGTCTTGATGGGCTATGGTGCGGTCGGGTTTGTTGACGATTACCGCAAAGTGGTTCGCAAGAATACCGATGGTTTGATCGCACGTTGGAAGTACTTTTGGCAGTCAGCCATTGCGTTGGTCGTGGCTTTCGCTCTATACGCATACGGAAAAGACACTGCAGCGACGCAGTTGGTTGTGCCTTTTTTCAAAGATGTGATGCCTCAGCTAGGGCTGATGTACATTGTTTTGACCTATTTTGTGATTGTCGGTACCAGTAACGCGGTGAACCTAACGGATGGTCTAGATGGTTTGGCGATCATGCCGACGGTTTTGGTCGCCGCAGGTTTTGCTGTGATTGCCTGGGCAACTGGCAACGTCAATTTTTCTCAGTATCTTCACATCCCGTACCTACCTCACGCCTCTGAACTGGTGGTGGTATGTACTGCCATCGTCGGTGCTGGGTTGGGCTTCTTATGGTTTAACACTTACCCAGCACAAGTCTTTATGGGCGATGTCGGTTCTCTCGCGTTGGGTGGCGCGTTGGGGACGATTGCCGTCCTTGTACGCCAAGAGCTGGTTTTAGTGATCATGGGTGGTGTCTTTGTCATGGAAACCTTGTCGGTGATTTTGCAGGTCGGTTCATACAAGCTACGTGGCCAACGTATTTTCCGCATGGCACCCATTCACCACCATTACGAGTTGAAAGGTTGGCCTGAACCACGTGTTATTGTGCGTTTTTGGATTATTTCTATGGTGTTGGTTCTGATCGGTCTAGCGACACTGAAAGTGCGTTAATCGGCGGACACTCTTTTTATGGTGTGATGAAATATGGATCGTTGGCAAGACATCAAACAGGTTGTGGTTGTAGGGCTCGGTATTACCGGGCTCTCCGTCGTTAGACACTTGCGAAAAACACAGCCGCAGTTGCAAGTGAAAGTGATTGATACGCGTCCAACCCCTCCAGGTGTGGAACAATTGCCTCCAGACATTGCGCTGCATGTCGGCAGTTGGAATGACGCTTGGTTAGCTGAGGCCGATTTGGTCGTCACAAACCCAGGTATCGCCTTAGCGACCCCTCAAATTCAAACGGTGTTAGCA
Organism: Vibrio vulnificus NBRC 15645 = ATCC 27562; assembly: GCF_002224265.1. NCBI lineage: Bacteria > Pseudomonadati > Pseudomonadota > Gammaproteobacteria > Vibrionales > Vibrionaceae > Vibrio > Vibrio vulnificus. The sequence continues at coordinate 1,061,487 of NZ_CP012881.1, read as the reverse complement.
CGCGGCGTTGCCGTGGTGGGTGATATCGAGTTGTTCGCTTGGGCGGCAGATAAACCGGTCATCGCGATTACTGGTTCAAATGGCAAAAGCACCGTCACGGATTTAACCGGAGTCATGGCTAACGCCTGTGGGGTGAAATGCGCGATTGGCGGTAACATTGGTGTTCCTGCGCTCGATTTGTTGGAGCAAGAGGTTGAGCTGTATGTGCTTGAACTCTCGAGCTTTCAATTGGAGACGACTTCCAGCCTCCATTTGGTTGCGGCGGCATTTCTGAATCTTTCTGAAGATCACATGGATCGCTACCAAGGCATGGATGACTATCGCCAAGCTAAACTGCGCATCTTTCAGCATGCAAAACATGGTGTCGTGAATCGCGATGATCGTCAGACTTATCCTGACACTTCCCACGACCAGCAATCACTTGCTTTGGTGACTTTTGGCTCCGATGACAGTGAGTTTGGTGTCATGAGTCATCTGGGTGAATCTTGGTTGTCACATAACCAGCAACCTATTTTGGCAAGCCGAGAACTCAAACTGGTTGGTCAGCATAACGTGGCAAATGTTTTGGTGGTTTTGGCGCTGCTGACGTGCGCTGGTATTGATTACCGTAAAGGCTTGAGCGCTTTAAAGTCTTACACCGGTTTGACACACCGATGTCAGGTTGTCGCAGATAATCGTGGCATCAAGTGGGTCAATGATTCAAAAGCGACGAATCTTGCGAGTACACAGGCTGCCTTATCGGGGCTGAACTGTGCCGGCAAACTCTATTTACTGGTCGGTGGGGATGGCAAAGGGGCTGACTTCTCGCCATTGAAGCCGATTTTGGCGCAGCTAAACCTCCAACTATGTTGTTTTGGTGCTGATGGTGATCAATTTATGCCATTGCACGCATCGGCCACCCGTTTTGAGCGTATGGAAGATGTGATTGAGCATATATCTCCACAATTACAATCAGGAGATATGGTGATGCTTTCCCCTGCATGTGCTAGTTTTGACCAATTCAGTAATTTTATGGCGCGAGGCGATCGATTCGCCGAACTGGCTCGCCAGTATGCATAGCGCTAGCGCGTATTTTTAACAAGGCACGATGTTTGGTGATGGTAGGTAATATCAAAAACAATTTGTTCGGCTGGTTTCGCCACTCACCACCAGACGCCTTGTTTGATCGGCAGTTGGTTTGGATTGCATTGTGTTTAATGCTGACGGGGCTGGTGATGGTGACATCGGCATCCTTTCCTATCAGCTCTCGTCTGACGGATCAGCCTTTTCACTTTATGTTCCGCCACGCCACTTTTTTGTGCTTGGCGTTGGGCACCTCCGCGGTAGTGTTGCAAATCCCACTGCAGAAGTGGCAAAGCCATAGCCACTATTTGTTGGGCATCGCATTTGCGTTGCTGGTGGTGGTTTTAATTGCGGGTAAATCGGTGAATGGCGCGTCACGCTGGATCCCTCTAGGGCTTTTTAACCTGCAGCCAGCGGAAGTGGCCAAGCTTGCACTGTTTATCTTCATGTCCGGTTATTTGGTTCGTAAACAGGATGAAGTTAGAGCGACCTTTTTTGGTGGCTTTATGAAACCCATTATGGTTTTTGGCGCGTTAGCGCTATTGCTACTTGGGCAACCAGACTTGGGTACGGTCGTTGTTATGTTGGTGACCTTGTTTGGCATGCTTTTTATCGCTGGAGCCAAATTGAGTCAGTTTCTGGCGTTGATGGTCGCTGGGATTACCGCAGTCGTAGGATTGATTCTCATCGAACCGTATCGTGTAAGACGTGTGACGTCTTTCTTAGATCCTTGGGAAGACCCATTTGGTAGCGGCTATCAGTTGACTCAATCATTAATGGCGTTTGGTCGTGGTGAATGGTTTGGTCAAGGTTTGGGTAACTCGATTCAAAAACTAGAGTATTTGCCGGAAGCTCACACCGACTTCGTGTTTGCTGTCATGGCAGAAGAGCTTGGTTTCATTGGCGTGGTGCTGATCTTAGCGCTCATTTTTAGCCTAGTGATCAAAGCGGTGTTTATCGGTAAAAAAGCGTTTGAACATCAATTGCAGTTTGGTGGATATCTCGCTTTTGGTATTGGTATCTGGTTCGCTTTTCAAACCCTAGTTAATGTAGGGGCAGCAGCGGGGATGGTCCCTACCAAAGGTCTTACGTTACCGCTGATCAGTTACGGTGGTTCGAGTTTAATTATTATGTCCATCGCTGTATCGATTCTTCTGAGAATTGATCATGAATGCCGACTTATCTCGATGGGCAATAAAGCAGACTTACAGACAGATGAAAAAGAATAAAAGATTAATGGTCATGGCAGGAGGCACAGGTGGACACGTTTTTCCTGGCTTGGCGGTGGCGAAAAAATTGCAGCAACAAGGCTGGGAAATCCGCTGGCTCGGAACAGCGGATCGTATGGAAGCAGAGTTGGTGCCAAAACATGGTATCGATATCGATTTCATTCAAGTCAAAGGCTTGCGTGGCCAAGGCATCAAACGCCTTGTTTTGGCGCCTTTCCAAATCCTCAATGCTATTTTTCAAGCGAAGGCACACATTAAGCGTTGGCAGCCGGATGCTGTGTTAGGGATGGGCGGCTACGTAAGTGGTCCTGGTGGTATTGCTGCTTGGTTATCTGGCATTCCAGTGGTCCTGCATGAGCAAAATGCGGTGGCAGGGCTAACCAACCACTGGCTAGCGAAAATCGCTAAAAAGGTATTTCAGGCCTTTCCGGGGGCGTTTAAAGATGCACAAGTCGTAGGTAATCCGGTACGTGAAGATGTCGTTGCCCTTCCTGATCCCATGCAGAGAATGCAGGACAGAGACGGTGCAGTACGCATTTTAGTGATGGGTGGCAGCCAAGGTGCCAGAATCCTCAATCAAACCATGCCTCAAGTGATGGCGCAACTCGGTTCTGGTTTTGAGATTCGCCATCAAGCGGGTAAAGGTAGTGCAGATGAAGTGCGTCTAGCCTATCAACAAGCAGGCGTTGAGCACGTTGAGGTGAGCGAGTTCATTGATGACGTTGCTGCGCAATACGCTTGGGCCGACCTATTGGTGTGTCGCTCTGGAGCTCTGACCGTATCGGAAGTCTCTGCCGCTGGCGTAGGGGCCATTTTTATCCCATTTATGCACAAAGATCGTCAACAAGCGTTGAATGCAGATCATCTCGTGGCATGCGGAGCCGCGCTGATGATTGAGCAGCCACAACTGACGGTGGATAAGCTTGCGGGAGAAATTCAAAAATTAGGTCGAGATACATTGCTCTCAATGGCGCTTCACGCCCGAGCAGCAGCACAAAATAATGCCGACCAAGTTGTGGCGGATGCGATTGTCGCCCTAACTGAACAGAAATAAAGAGAACAGGTTAATGACTATTCAACACAAGCAAGATCTTGCACAGATTCGCGCTATGGTCCCAGAGATGCGCCGAGTGAAATCCATCCACTTCATTGGGATTGGTGGTGCAGGCATGAGCGGCATCGCCGAAGTGTTGCTAAATGAAGGGTATCAAATCACCGGCTCTGATATTGCAGAAAATGCCGTTACTGAGCGCTTGGCTCAAAAAGGGGCAAAAGTGTATATCGGCCACCAAGCGACGAATGTTGCAGAGGCGAGTGTTGTTGTTGTCTCAACAGCGATCAATGAAGCGAACCCAGAAGTTAAAGCGGCGCGTGAAGCTCGCATTCCGGTAGTTCGCCGTGCAGAAATGTTGGCAGAACTGATGCGTTTTCGTCACGGCATTGCCGTTGCTGGTACGCATGGTAAAACCACCACGACAGCATTGGTAACGCAAATATATTCAGAAGCGGGACTGGATCCAACGTTCGTGAATGGTGGCCTGGTAAAAAGTGCAGGCACCAATGCGCGTTTAGGTTCTAGCCGCATTTTGATTGCTGAAGCGGATGAAAGTGATGCGTCGTTCTTACATTTGCAACCGATGGTGTGTATTGTCACCAACATTGAAGCTGACCACATGGATACCTATGGCGGTGACTTCGAAACACTGAAGCAAACCTTCATCGACTTCTTACACAATTTGCCATTTTATGGTCAGGCGATTGTTTGTATTGATGATCCGGTGATTCGCGAGCTGATCCCTCGCATCAGTCGTCAAGTCATTACTTACGGCTTCTCGGAAGATGCCGATGTTCGTATTGAAAATTATCGCCAAGAAGGCCAGCAAGGAAAATTCACCGTGGTCCGCAAAGATTGCGAAGCGCTGGATATTACCCTGAATATTCCTGGCCGCCACAATGCATTGAATGCTGCTGCTGCCATTGCTGTGGCAACGGAAGATGAAATTGGTGATGACGCGATCCTTGCTGCCATGATTGGTACTCAGGGCACTGGTCGCCGTTTTGAACATCTAGGTGAGTTCGAAACAGGCAATGGAAACGTAATGCTGGTTGATGATTATGGCCATCACCCAACCGAAGTGGATGTGACCATTCATGCCGCTCGTAATGGTTGGCAAGACAAACGTCTAGTGATGATTTTCCAACCCCACCGTTATAGCCGTACCCGAGATCTCTACGATGACTTCGCAAACGTGCTTGAGCAGGTTGATGTGCTGGTCATGTTGGATGTATACGCGGCGGGTGAAAAAGCGATCGCTGGAGCGGACAGCCGTTCACTGTGCCGCACGATTCGCAGCCGTGGAAAAATCGATCCTATTTTTGTTGCCGATACCCAGCAATTGCCAGAGGTATTGGCGAACATTTTACAAGAAGGCGATCTGTTATTAGCACAAGGTGCGGGGGATATTGGTAAAGTCGCCCGTCAATTGGCTGCACTTGAGCTAAATATCAGTAATATGAAAGCAAAATAGCCATTTGTGGCGGATATTAAGCAGTTAGTAACGCAGATCTCGTATTTGCGATAACTTCGTTGCGATTTCTCTCTATCAATGTTTGATAGTTTACAAGAGCTCAGTATAATCCCGAAGTTAAAGTCATTACTTTTCGCTCGCGAATATCCGCTGAATAAAGAGTATTTGAACAAAGTCAGGAAGCGTTAACTTTGACAGAAATAGCAGTTGATGAAGCTGATGTACTTCCCTTGCACTGGAAGAGACAAAAGCACCAAATAATTGGCGCTGCATTTTTCGTATTGGTTGTCGCTTTAATCGGCTCAATTTTGTATTCAACCTTGAGTTGGATGTGGGATGACCAACGCCTGCCTTTATCAAAGATAATTCTGCAAGGGGATTTGCAGTACGTCACAGCTGATGATGTGCAGCATGCCTTTGGCAGTATTACTCATATCGGCACCTTTATGTCGCAAGACGTTTCGGTGTTGCAAGAAAGCGTGGAAGCCTTGCCTTGGGTTGCGCATGCATCCATTCGCAAGCAATGGCCAGATACGGTGAAAGTGTTTATCACCGAGCACCGTGCCGCGGCGATTTGGAATGGCAACGCATTACTCAATCAAGATGGAATGGTCTTTGATGGTGACGTCGCGCAACTGAATGAAGAGAGAGTCAAACTTTACGGGCCAGTTGCGACTGGGGTTGAGGTACTGAAAAAGTATCGAGAAATGAACCCTGAGTTTAGTAAGTTAGGTTTATCGATTTCTTCATTAGTATTAAATGACCGACGCGCTTGGCAAATTATCCTAGATAATGGTATTCGCCTTGAATTAGGCAAAGAGTCTTTGGATGAGCGAGTGGCGAGGTTTTTTTCGCTCTATCGCCAATTAGGCAGCAAAGCTGATAAGGTCAGCTATGTTGACCTCAGGTATGACACGGGAGCCGCTGTTGGTTGGTTCCCTGAGCAAGAGTCAGAATAAGAGAGTACAGATGACTAAGACCGCCGATGACAACATTATTGTTGGTCTTGATATAGGCACTGCAACCGTATCCGCTCTGGTAGGCGAAATTCTGCCTGATGGTCAAATTAATATCATTGGAGCAGGCAGTAGCCCATCTCGTGGTATGGATAAAGGCGGTGTGAACGATCTTGAATCTGTGGTGAAATCTGTCCAGAGAGCGATCGATCAAGCTGAAATGATGGCTGAGTGCCAAATCAGCAACGTATTTATTTCTTTATCGGGGAAGCATATTGCCAGCCGCATAGAAAAGGGCATGGGTACCATTTCCGATGAAGAAGTCTCACAAGAAGATATGGATCGTGCTATACATACAGCTAAATCCATTAAAATCGGTGATGAGCAGAGAATCCTTCATGTGATTCCACAAGAGTTCACTATCGATTATCAAGAAGGCATTAAAAACCCTCTTGGTTTGTCTGGTGTGAGAATGGAAGTGAGTGTTCATCTTATTTCCTGCCACAACGACATGGCGCGTAATATAATTAAAGCGGTAGAGCGTTGTGGTTTAAAAGTCGAGCAAATTGTCTTTTCTGGTTTGGCGGCAAGTAATGCGGTCATTACAGAAGATGAAAGAGAGCTGGGTGTGTGTGTGGTTGATATCGGCGCAGGCACCATGGACGTAGCAATCTGGACGGGCGGTGCACTTCGACACACTGAAGTGTTCTCTTATGCCGGCAATGCTGTCACCAGCGACATCGCTTTTGCCTTTGGTACACCCGTGAGTGATGCCGAAGAGATCAAAGTGAAATATGGCTGTGCTCTGAGTGAGCTAGTCAGCAAGGATGATACGGTTAACGTCCCAAGCGTTGGTGGGCGTCCCTCTCGGAGTTTGCAACGTCAAACTTTATCTGAGGTGATTGAACCGCGCTATTCTGAACTTATGGGATTAGTTAACCAAACTATTGAATCTGTTCAAATGAAGCTGCGTGAAGATGGAATTAAGCACCATCTTGCTGCGGGAGTTGTCCTCACCGGAGGGGCAGCCCAAATTGAAGGTTTAGTAGAATGTGCGGAGCGAGTGTTCCGCAATCAAGTTCGCGTTGGTAAGCCACTAGAAGTGAGTGGCTTAACTGATTATGTAAAAGAGCCGTATCATTCCACGGCAGTTGGATTACTTCATTACGCACGAGATATGCGCTCAAGCGATGATAGTGACTACAACGAGCCTAAACGTTCGGCTGTCACTGGCTTGTTTGGCAAGCTGCGTAATTGGATACAAAAAGAGTTTTAACCTGAGAGTTGCAGGAAAAACGGAGATAACACATGTTTGAACCGATGATGGAAATGTCTGACGATGCTGTAATTAAAGTCGTTGGGGTTGGTGGCGGCGGCGGTAATGCTGTAGAACACATGGTGCGTGAATCCATCGAAGGCGTGGAGTTCATCAGCGTCAATACGGATGCACAAGCACTTCGTAAGACAAGTGTGGGCAATGTGATCCAGATTGGTGGCAACATCACTAAAGGTCTGGGTGCAGGTGCAAACCCACAAGTTGGTCGTGACGCAGCTCTTGAAGACAAAGAAAGAATTAAAGAATTGCTGATTGGTGCCGATATGGTATTTATCGCAGCTGGCATGGGCGGTGGTACTGGTACAGGTGCAGCTCCGGTTATTGCAGAAGTTGCGAAAGAGCTAGGCATCCTGACGGTTGCAGTAGTAACCAAGCCGTTCAGTTTCGAAGGAAAGAAGCGCTTAGCGTTTGCTGAGCAAGGTATCGATGAGTTATCAAAGCATGTTGATTCATTGATCACCATTCCAAACGAAAAGCTGCTAAAAGTGCTTGGTCGCGGCATCACTTTGTTGGAAGCCTTTGCTAGCGCGAATGATGTACTAAAAAATGCAGTGCAAGGTATCGCCGAGCTCATTACTCGCCCTGGCATGATCAACGTGGACTTTGCGGACGTTCGTACAGTGATGTCTGAGATGGGTCACGCGATGATGGGTAGCGGTGTGGCAAAAGGTGAAGATCGTGCAGAAGAAGCGGCGGAAATGGCTATTTCTAGTCCACTTCTCGAAGATATCGACCTTGCAGGTGCTCGTGGCGTACTGGTTAACATTACCGCTGGTCTAGACATGCGTCTAGATGAGTTTGAAACAGTGGGTAATACGGTTAAAGCGTTTGCTTCGGATAACGCAACAGTCGTAATCGGTACTTCACTTGATCCAGACATGGCGGATGAAATTCGAGTGACGGTGGTTGCTACCGGTATCGGTAACGATAAGAAACCAGACATCACGTTAGTTTCAGGTGGTAAAGCTAAAGTCGCTCAACCAACTGCAGCACCACAACCTGTTGTGGCAGCGAAGGTGGAAGAAAAACCGGCACAAACTTTGCAGGAAAGACCTCAGGTTACTCCTCAGCCATCGACGCCAGTTTCCTCTTCTACAGCGTCAGGCAGCCAGAATACGGCGCCTAAGCAGGAAAAAGAGAGCGGATATTTGGATATTCCGGCATTTTTACGTCGTCAGGCTGATTAATATTCAGGCACAAATTTGACACTGTTCAAAATTGTGGTAGCATTCACGGTCGGCGTCTTAGACGACCGTGATTTGTAGCACTTCAAAGAGGCAATCAGATGATCAGACAACGTACTCTGAAAGAAATTGTGAAAACAACTGGTGTGGGTCTCCACTCTGGTCGTAAAGTCACATTAACTCTTCGCCCTGCAGCTGCAAACACTGGCATTATTTATCGCCGCACTGATCTAACGCCTGCGGTAGATTTTCCTGCTGATCCTGCTTCTGTTCGTGACACTATGTTGTGTACTGCACTCGTTAATGATGCAGGCGTTCGTATCTCTACAGTTGAGCATTTGAACGCAGCGCTTGCGGGTATGGGGATCGACAACATCATCATTGAAGTTGATGCACCTGAAATTCCAATTATGGATGGCAGCGCAAGTCCATTTGTTTACTTGCTTCAGCAAGCAGGCATTGAGACACAAAATGCAGCGAAGCGTTTTATCCGCATTAAGAAACCAGTTCGTTTTGAAGACGGTGACAAGTGGGCTGAATTTGTTCCATTTAATGGTTTCCGCATGGATTTTGAAATCGAGTTTAACCACCCTGCAATCGATTCTGATGAGCAGCGTCTGTTGTTCGATTTCTCAACGCAAGGTTTTGTTCGTGAAATCTCTCGTGCACGTACTTTTGGTTTTATGCGTGACATTGAATATCTCCAGTCACAAAATTTAGTGCTGGGTGGTAGCTTTGACAACGCGATTGTGTTGGATGATTACCGCATTCTTAACGAAGAAGGCCTTCGTTTCGAAAACGAATTTGTTACGCACAAAGTGTTGGATGCGATCGGTGACCTTTACATGTGTGGTCATGCGATTATTGGTGAGTTCCGCGCATACAAATCCGGACATGGTTTAAATAACCAGTTGCTACGTGCAGTGTTGGCAGACCAAGAAGCTTGGGAATGGACAACGTTTGAAGAAGAAGTTGGTTCTCCAGTTGCCTTTGCCGAACCGAATATGGTTTTAGCGTAACAAGCGAATGAATAAAGAAAAGCCAGACAGATGTCTGGCTTTTTGCTTTGTTAACAAATCAAAGTTCAACTCGATTTCTTCTCTGCCATTGCAGCCAATCGCTCGAGACGAGCTTTCACTTTTGGCGGTGCCATTTCGGCAATCATAGTTAAAGCATTTGCAGCATTTTGCGAGATCGGCTCGCGCTTCTTTTGATCCTTAGGCGCTTTTTGCTGATATAGACCGGGATTAATGCGAACTTCGATGGCCATTAATTTAGCAAATCCACGAGAGCGTAAAGCATTCAGGATCGTCAAACGATCGTAATCAACCTTCATTTTGATCGCCGCGCTAGCGACATCGAGGATCAAACATCCCTGACGTAAATTTGCCGCTCGGCAATGCTGTGCCGTCCCATTTGGCAGCAATTCTGCTAACACTTTATTCAACTCGAGTATCTCGCATGCATGATGCTGGATCTTTTGTAGCGAGCTACCGCTACCGTCAATAAGTTCTTGTGTTGAGGTGGGGCGATGATCACGCATGATAGGCACCTAAAAAAACATCCATACATGCATTCTAAGTTACCACTTAAGCCTGCTTCAAGTTGCTTTGGCGTTATTTCACTGGTGAATCCATCGCCAATAACAATAAAAACTTCAAAGCGCTTCAAACAAATGGGGTTTGTGATGGTTGTCTTAACGAAAAATCCTTACACTAGACGACATTATTTGCCACCTTAGCCTTGAAAAAATAGCTCGTCAGTACAATATCTGAGTTACATGATTTATCTCAGTATCCTTAGTTTAAAACTGGTAGAGACTGAAGGCATTTATCGTAGGCCGAAATGGTCTAACAAAGAGAGATTCATAAGAAATGATAACTAAGCTACTGACAAAGGTGATTGGTAGTCGCAACGATCGCACACTGCGCCGCCTTAGAAAGATTGTTAAAGAGATTAACAACTACGAGCCGACCTTTGAGGCTCTCTCAGATGAACAATTAAAAGCAAAAACGGTTGAGTTTCGCCAGCGTCTAGAACAAGGCGAAACGCTTGATCAACTATTACCTGAAGCATTTGCTACCGTTCGCGAAGCATCAAAGCGTGTTTACGGTATGCGTCATTTCGACGTTCAGTTAATTGGTGGTATGGTTCTCAATGCAGGCCAAATCGCTGAAATGCGTACGGGTGAAGGTAAAACTTTAACCGCAACTCTTCCTGCTTACCTTAACGCACTCGCTGGTAAAGGTGTTCACATTGTTACCGTCAATGATTACTTGGCGAAGCGTGACGCAGAAACCAACCGCCCTCTATTTGAGTTTCTAGGAATGACCGTTGGTATTAATGTGCCAAACATGCCTCATCCTGCGAAAAAAGAAGCGTACCAAGCCGATATCCTATACGGAACCAACAACGAGTTTGGTTTTGACTATCTACGTGACAATATGGCTTTCCGCAATGAAGATCGCGTTCAGCGTGAACGCTTCTTTGCCGTTGTCGATGAAGTGGACTCGATCTTGATCGATGAAGCGCGTACACCACTTATCATTTCTGGCCCTGCTGAAGACAGCTCTGAGCTTTACACGCGTATCAATGCGCTGATTCCATTATTGCAGAAGCAAGATAAAGAAGACTCTGAAGAGTATCGTGGTGATGGACACTACACCGTCGATGAAAAATCGAAGCAAGTGCATCTAACGGAAACAGGCCAAGAGTTTGTGGAAGAGTTGATGGTGAAAAATGGCCTAATGGAAGAGGGAGATACATTGTACTCTCCAACCAACATCAGCCTTTTGCATCACGTTAACGCGGCATTACGTGCGCATGTTCTGTTTGAGAAGAACGTGGACTACATCGTAAACGAAGACGGCGAAGTCGTGATTGTTGACGAACACACTGGCCGTACAATGCCAGGTCGCCGTTGGTCTGAAGGTCTTCACCAAGCCGTTGAAGCGAAAGAAGGCGTTAAGATCCAAAACGAAAACCAGACCTTAGCTTCGATTACATTCCAGAACTACTTCCGCCTGTATGAAAAACTGTCTGGTATGACGGGTACAGCGGACACCGAAGCATTCGAATTCCAATCGATTTACGGTCTTGAGACGGTGGTTATCCCAACCAACAAGCCAATGATCCGTAACGACATGCCTGATGTTGTTTACCGTACTGAAGCAGAGAAATTTGCTGCCATTATTGAAGACATCAAAGCGCGTGTAGAAAAAGGTCAACCTGTACTTGTGGGTACGGTTTCTATCGAGAAATCCGAGCTGCTTTCGAATGCACTGAAGAAAGCGAAAATTAAACACAATGTTCTAAATGCCAAGTTCCACGAAAAAGAAGCGGAAATTGTTGCAGAAGCCGGTAAACCTGGGGCGGTGACCATTGCAACCAACATGGCTGGTCGTGGTACGGACATCGTGCTAGGCGGTAGTTGGCAAGCGAAAGTTGAATCGATGACTAACCCAACGCAAGAGCAGATTGATGAAATCAAAGCTGAGTGGAAGCTGGTTCACGATCAAGTGCTTGAGTCGGGCGGTCTACACATCATTGGTACTGAGCGTCACGAATCTCGCCGTATCGATAACCAGCTGCGCGGTCGTTCAGGTCGTCAGGGTGATGCCGGTTCATCTCGTTTCTACCTTTCTATGGAAGATTCACTACTACGTATCTTTACTTCGGATCGTATGGCGGCATTGATTCAAAGTGGTATGGAAGAAGGGGAAGCGATCGAATCTAAGATGCTTTCTCGCTCTATCGAAAAAGCGCAACGCAAAGTGGAAGGCCGTAACTTCGATATCCGTAAGCAGCTGCTTGAATACGATGATGTGGCGAATGATCAGCGTAAAGTGGTGTATGAGTTACGTGATGAGTTGATGAGTGTTGATGACATTAGCGATATGATCGAACACAATCGCGTTGATGTGCTTCAAGGTGTCATCGATGAATACATTCCACCTCAATCATTGGAAGACATGTGGGATCTTGAAGGCCTACAGGAACGCCTGAAGAACGATTTCGATATCGATGCTCCAGTGAAGCAATGGTTGGAAGAAGACGACAAGCTTTACGAAGAAGCGTTACGTGAAAAAGTCATTGATACCGCGGTTGAAGTCTACAAAGCGAAAGAAGAAGTCGTTGGCGCACAAGTGCTGCGTAACTTCGAAAAATCCGTGATGTTACAAACGTTGGATACATTGTGGAAAGAGCACTTGGCGGCAATGGATCACTTGCGTCAAGGTATCCATCTTCGTGGCTATGCACAAAAGAACCCGAAACAGGAATACAAGCGTGAGTCGTTTGAGCTGTTTGAAGGCTTGCTTGAAACATTGAAATCTGATGTTGTGATGATTTTGTCGAAAGTACGCGTTCAGCAGCAAGAAGAAGTCGAGCGTATGGAGGCTCAGCGTCGTGCACAAGCTGAAGAAGCGGCTCGTCGTGCGCAAGCTCAACATGCCTCAGCTCAAAGTCAGCTTGCTGATGACTCTGATGAAGGGCATCACCAACCAGTGGTCCGTGACGAGCGTAAAGTAGGTCGTAATGAACCCTGCCCTTGTGGTAGTGGCAAAAAATACAAACAGTGTCACGGTCAAATCAATTAGTGTTAGCCTAATTAATGTAATCAATTAAGAGTCGCTTAGGCGGCTCTTTTTTTAAGGAAAAAATGATGAAACGTATCCATATTGTTGCGGCGATTATTTTCAATCAAGACAAGAGCCAGGTTTACATTACCAAGCGTCCAGATGATAAACACAAAGGCGGCTTTTGGGAGTTTCCTGGAGGCAAAGTCGAAGAAGGTGAAAGCATAGAGCAAGCCATGGTACGTGAACTTGAAGAAGAAATCGGTATTACGGCGACTCAACAACAGCTGTTTGAGCATTTAGAGTACGATTACCCAGATAAATCACTCAAGTTTGACTTTATCGCAGTCACGGATTTTAACGGTCAGCCTTATGGTAGAGAAGGACAACAGGGAGCGTGGGTGGCGGTTGCAGAACTTAGCCGTTACCCGTTTCCAGAAGCGAACGTACCAATTCTTGAAAGAGTGCTAAAAGAGTTCGCTTGAGATCTGGTCTCTCTTTGCAATAGTTGATAGTTTAAGAACCTATTTGATCGATTTGCCCTGTTTGGCAGATCCAGAAACACGGAGAAATATGCAATGGTAAGAATTGCAGTTGCAGGAGCTGCGGGTCGTATGGGCCGCAATTTAGTAAAAGCTGCGCATCACAATCAGGCTGCTAAGGTTGCTGCTGGCTCAGAGCGTCCAGAATCATCACTGGTTGGTGTCGATCTTGGTGAACTATGCGGTGAAGGTAAATTTGACGTTGTGGTTTGCGATGATTTAGCCAAACAAATTGATCAATTTGACGTAATTATTGATTTTACCGCTCCAGCAAGCACTTTGAACAATCTGGCGCTTTGCCAACAATATGGCAAGAGTATTGTGATTGGTACCACTGGCTTTACCGAAGAGCAACGTGAGCAGATCGATCAGGTCGCGCAACAGGTACCTGTGGTCATGGCGCCAAATTACTCTGTGGGCGTGAATCTTGTTTTCAAGCTGCTTGAAAAAGCGGCGAAAGTGATGGGCGATTACTGTGACATCGAAATTGTTGAAGCGCATCACCGCCACAAAGTGGATGCTCCATCGGGTACAGCTATTGGTATGGGTGAGGCGATTGCTGGCGCCATGGGGAATAAGCTCAGTGATGTTGCCGTCTATGCTCGTGAAGGGATCACTGGAGAGCGAACCAAGGACGAAATTGGTTTCGCGACCATTCGAGCAGGGGATATCGTTGGCGAGCATACCGCGATGTTTGCTGATATTGGTGAGCGTGTAGAAATTACCCACAAAGCAACAGACCGTATGACATTTGCTAATGGTGCCGTCAAAGCCGCGGTGTGGCTGCACGAAAAACCTGCCGGGTTTTATACCATGACAGATGTCCTTGGGCTTAACGACCTGTAAATAAATAATTATGCGCCAGCCAATGCTGGCGCTTCTTTTATCTGCGCTACTTTTCCTTAAAGTTTGAGCAAAGTTCTTATCTTCTTGGTGTTGAGTTAATTTGTTATTTCTAGTTGTTTGGCTTTGTTTTGTTCTGAAGTGCTAGAAAGTAAGTGTAATTGGATCTTGCGCAACGTTTGCTTTTTGGTGTAAATAAAAAATGTGATCTGGGTTTGCTTGGTTTTTGCTCGTTTCATAAAATTTTCATGAATTGAGTGGTTGAGGCTGAATAAAGTTATACTTTTGGGGCTGTTTTGCTGTTTTTTATCCTAGATGCTCTAAAGTGCTATTTTGTTAAAAGCGAAATGTTGACATGTATCAAGAGTGTCTTTAGAATACCGCCAATTTGTCTGAATTCCCCAAAATCACACTTTTCTGGTGATAGATAGGGCAGATTTGCAGTTTAATTTATTTTTTATGCATTTTTATTCTGGAGGTTGTCTTGAGTAAATCAGCACTGTTAGTCCTGGAAGATGGGACAGTGTTCCGCGGAGTGTCCATCGGCGCAGATGGTATTTCCGTTGGAGAAGTCGTTTTCAATACCTCGATGACGGGGTATCAAGAAATCCTCACTGATCCTTCTTATTCCCAGCAAATCGTTACTCTTACTTACCCTCACATTGGCAATACCGGAACCACTTCCGAAGACGAAGAATCCTCTTCCATTCATGCTCAAGGCCTTGTGATTCGCGATCTCCCTCTTATCGCTTCCAACTTCCGTAGTGAACAATCCCTTTCTGATTACCTCAAATCGCAAAACATTGTCGGCATTGCTGATATTGATACGCGTAAACTCACTCGTATTCTGCGTGAGAAAGGTGCACAAAATGGTTGTATCGTTGCAGGTAACAACCTAGATGAAGCTTTGGCACTGGCGAAAGCAAAAGAATTTCCAGGTTTAAAAGGAATGGATCTTGCGAAAGAGGTTACAACAAAAGAAGCGTATCAATGGAAACAAGGTTCGTGGACGCTTGAGGGTGGACTTCCAGAAGCGAAAGACGACAGCGAATTGCCATATCACGTGGTTGCCTACGATTTCGGCGCAAAACGCAACATCTTACGAATGTTGGTTGACCGCGGCTGCCGCTTAACGGTCGTGCCTGCTGAAACGTCGGCAGAAGACGTTCTAGCGCTAAACCCAGATGGTGTTTTCCTATCAAACGGCCCTGGTGATCCAGAACCTTGTACTTATGCGATTGAAGCAACCAAAGTGTTCCTAGAAAAAGGCCTACCTGTATTTGGTATTTGTCTTGGCCACCAAATTCTCGCGTTGGCATCAGGTGCGAAAACGGTGAAGATGAAGTTTGGTCACCACGGTGCAAACCATCCTGTAAAAGATTTAGACCGCAATGTGGTGATGATTACTTCGCAAAACCACGGTTTTGCCGCTGATGAAGCAACACTACCAGATAACCTACGTGCTACTCACGTATCGCTCTTTGATGGCTCTTTGCAGGGGATTCACCGCACAGACAAGCCAGCATTCAGCTTCCAAGGTCACCCAGAAGCGAGCCCTGGTCCACACGACGCAGCTCCGCTATTTGACCATTTCATCGAACTGATTAAACAACACAGCGCTTAATTTGGAGTAGTAGACAATGCCAAAACGTACTGACATTCAAAGCATTCTTATCCTAGGTGCTGGTCCAATTGTTATCGGTCAGGCTTGTGAGTTTGACTACTCAGGTGCACAAGCATGTAAAGCGCTACGTGAAGAAGGTTACCGAGTTATCCTAGTAAACTCGAACCCAGCTACCATCATGACAGATCCAGATATGGCGGATGCGACCTACATCGAGCCAATTCAATGGGAAGTGGTACGCAAGATTATCGAAAAAGAGCGTCCAGATGCGGTTCTACCAACCATGGGTGGTCAGACGGCGCTAAACTGTGCGCTTGCGCTTGAAAAGCACGGTGTGCTAGCGGAATTCGGCGTAGAAATGATCGGTGCAACCGCCGATGCCATCGATAAAGCGGAAGACCGTTCTCGCTTCGACAAAGCGATGAAATCTATCGGCCTAGAGTGTCCTCGTGCTGATACAGCTAAGACCATGGAAGAAGCGTACAAAGTGCTCGATATGGTTGGCTTCCCATGTATCATTCGCCCATCATTCACCATGGGTGGTACGGGTGGTGGTATCGCGTACAACAAAGAAGAGTTCGAAGAAATCTGTCGCCGTGGTCTTGACCTGTCGCCAACCAATGAACTGCTTATCGATGAATCTTTGATCGGTTGGAAAGAGTACGAAATGGAAGTGGTTCGCGACAAAGCGGACAACTGTATCATCGTCTGTTCTATCGAAAACTTTGACCCAATGGGCATTCACACCGGTGACTCTATCACCGTTGCACCGGCTCAAACGTTGACAGATAAAGAATACCAACTGATGCGTAATGCGTCGCTAGCGGTACTTCGTGAAATCGGTGTAGAGACAGGTGGTTCAAACGTGCAGTTTGGTATCAACCCGAAAGATGGCCGTATGGTTATCATCGAAATGAACCCACGTGTATCTCGTTCGTCTGCTCTAGCGTCAAAAGCAACGGGTTTCCCTATTGCGAAGATTGCAGCGAAACTAGCAGTTGGCTTCACGCTTGATGAGTTACAAAACGACATCACAGGTGGTGCGACACCAGCATCATTTGAACCGACCATCGACTACGTAGTGACTAAGATCCCTCGTTTCAACTTCGAGAAATTTGCTGGTGCTAACGACCGTTTGACGACGCAAATGAAGTCAGTGGGTGAAGTGATGGCCATTGGCCGTAACCAACAAGAATCACTGCACAAAGCACTGCGCGGTCTAGAAGTGGGTGCAACAGGTTTTGACGAGATGGTCGATCTTGATTCTCCTGATGCATTGACAAAAATTCGCCACGAGCTGAAAGAAGCGGGCGCTGAGCGTATTTGGTACATTGCCGATGCATTCCGTGCGGGTATGTCTGTTGATGGTGTGTTTAATCTAACGAACGTTGATCGCTGGTTCTTGGTTCAAATCGAAGAGATTGTGAAACTAGAAGAACAAGTGAAGGCGGGTGGTTTTGCTGGTTTGACTCAAGATGTGCTTCGTCAAATGAAGCGTAAAGGTTTCTCAGACGCTCGCCTATCAAAACTACTCGGTGTGGCTGAAAGCGAAATCCGTCGTCTACGTGACCAGTACGACATCCACCCAGTATACAAGCGCGTTGATACCTGTGCGGCAGAGTTCTCGTCGGATACGGCTTACATGTACTCATCTTATGATGACGAGTGTGAAGCGAACCCAACCGATAAAGAAAAGATCATGGTTCTGGGCGGTGGTCCAAACCGTATCGGTCAAGGTATTGAGTTTGACTACTGCTGTGTACACGCTTCGCTAGCGCTACGCGAAGATGGTTACGAGACCATCATGGTGAACTGTAACCCAGAAACCGTATCAACCGACTATGACACTTCAGACCGTCTCTACTTTGAACCGGTTACTCTAGAAGATGTGTTGGCGATTGCACGCGTTGAAAAACCAAAAGGTGTGATCGTGCAGTATGGTGGTCAAACGCCACTGAAACTGGCGCGTGCGCTAGAAGCGGCGGGTGTACCCATTATCGGTACTAGCCCAGATGCCATCGACCGTGCGGAAGACCGTGAGCGTTTCCAACAAGCGGTTGACCGCTTAGGCCTGCTACAGCCTGAGAACGCAACCGTGACCACCATGGAGCAAGCGGTTGAGAAATCACGTGAAATTGGCTTCCCATTGGTCGTTCGTCCATCTTACGTGCTGGGTGGCCGCGCGATGGAAATCGTTTATGACGAGCAAGATCTACGTCGCTACTTCAACGAAGCGGTTAGCGTGTCGAACGAATCGCCAGTTCTACTGGATCGCTTCCTAGACGATGCAATTGAAGTCGACATCGACGCTATCTGTGACGGTGAGCGCGTGGTGATTGGCGGTATCATGGAGCACATCGAGCAAGCGGGTGTTCACTCAGGTGACTCTGCATGTTCACTGCCTGCTTACACGCTAAGCCAAGAAATCCAAGACAAGATGCGTGAGCAAGTTGAAAAGCTGGCATTTGAGTTGGGCGTTCGTGGCCTAATGAACACGCAGTTTGCCGTAAAAGACAACGAAGTGTACCTCATCGAAGTGAACCCTCGTGCTGCACGTACTGTTCCATTCGTGTCGAAAGCGACCGGTGCACCATTGGCTAAAATCGCTGCACGAGTTATGGCTGGTCAGTCTCTGGAATCGCAAGGTTTCACCAAAGAGATTATTCCGCCTTACTACTCTGTAAAAGAAGTGGTTCTGCCATTTAACAAGTTCCCTGGCGTTGACCCACTATTGGGCCCTGAAATGCGCTCAACGGGTGAAGTGATGGGGGTGGGTGCAACTTTTGCAGAAGCGTATGCGAAAGCAGAACTGGGTTGTGGCAATGTGTATCCTGAAGGTGGTCGTGCGCTGCTTTCTGTACGCGAAGGCGACAAGCAACGTGTGGTTGACCTAGCGTCTAAACTACTGAAACTAGGGTACAAGCTGGATGCGACACACGGTACGGCAGTGATCTTAGGTGAAGCGGGCATCAACCCACGCCTAGTAAACAAAGTGCACGAAGGTCGTCCTCACATTCTTGACCGTATCAAGAACAACGAATACACCTACATCGTGAACACGGCGGCTGGTCGTCAAGCGATTGAAGATTCGAAAGTTCTACGCCGTGGCGCACTTGCAGAGAAAGTGAACTACACCACGACACTTAACGCGGCATTTGCAACTTGTATGTCTCATACGGCGGACGCGAAAGCAAGCGTGACGTCGGTTCAGGAACTACACGCGCAAGTGCAAGCGAGTTTGAAAGCGTAATAATCAGTAAGCCCTGAGTTCATAACTATAACGGCTTATATGACAACCTCATTGCCCGCTCATTTGAGCGGGCTTTTTTTGTTTAAATTAAGTTAGTGGTTCTACTTACTTGAGATCTTTAACTTGTCGTCGATGAGCTCTACGACTTAGAGCTAGCTCATGGTAGAAGCTTATGAAGCTTTTGTAGGACGGTGTGCTCATTAAATAAATGGCGCTAACAGGGAGAGCGAAAGCTATTGCCCAGAACAGATCTCCTATTTTTGATTCTGAAATACCAAAACATGCCACGATGAAAATCTGTATCGTGGCATTAAAAATATTGATTGGATTTAGGTGCTTAAAACCATGGATAATGATCATCCCATATGGAATCGTTACCAAAAGAGCGCCAAGTCCCATCATTACCACCCATAAGTAGAATGGGCCGTAGGTAGTCGAAATATCGATGATTTGATCCAGAAGGAATATGTTTAGCCCACACCCTATTGTTAAAAGCATTATCGTACTTAAAGCTGTGACAATGCTTTTAGAGGATAGAACGAATACTTCTTTTTCCTTACTACTCAACGGAAAGCTCCTCGTAGATACCCACAGCAATAGCCCCAACGTTACCGGAAGTTGCGCTGCCAACGAAACTGATAGTTGCACCTATGGCATCTTTTAGTTGAAGTCGGACTGCATTACTGATTTCTTGTGAAGAATATCTTCGTTTAACGCTCCCTGAACGTACTAGTTGTTTATAGGCTTTTGATGATAAGTTTGGGATGTTTTGCTTTGAAATTTCTTTAGTGAGCCTTACTCGTTCGTGCCGATTTAAGCCCTTTAACACTTCATTTAAGCTCTTTCCTGAGCTCTTTTGTAGATTGCTTATGGCTTTTATTGTGGCTGTCCCGGATGCTCCAACACCTACGAGAGATATGTAATCTAGGGCTTTAGACGTATTTAGATACCAAGCCTGTGAGTCGAGCTCATCGAGGTTATCAGGGGAAAAGTGCTCAGCTCCACTTCTACCTATGCCTACCATACATTGGAGTGTCGAGGCTACTGCGGCGCCGTATCCCAAATAAGTAACGGCAGCACTTGTGCCTCCAGAGATTGGTACCGCACCAACACTACCAACTACCACCACCCAACCTAAAACTGCTGAGGCACAACTTAGGCTGGCTCCAATAAGTTCAGAAGCCATTTTAGACTCTCTATTCGAAGACTTAAGTTCTTTGGCGTAGCTATCAGCCGACATAGGATATGTCGGCTCTTTTAAAACAATGTTAATAGGATTAACGCGACAACTTGAGTTGAACTTTCGAAGAGAGATTAATGTTGAATCACCAGCGATATATATAACTCCAGCACCCGAAGTTTCTGGCCTAGAGTCGATAACTTTGAACAGTTGTTTTAAGTTAACTGTTTGCTCGATGCGAGCGCGTAATTGCTGCTCTTTTATTGATGGGCGAATCCTCAAAGCTTCCATGATTTTGATTTCGATGTGTTTTAGTTGATAGGATTAAGCCCGCATTTTTCGTTACCTTCAAAAAATTTAAATGCGCTTGAGAGCGATCTCAATTGGAAATGTAACTGATATGTTTGATGCATTATGTCTTTCATTGTCTGATTGATGAATTTTAGGAATGGATTGCTGTCTTGGGTTTCCTTTTTACCTCGTTAATTTTGATGTTACCGTCTTGTTCTTTACTCTTCCTCTTTGAAAAGGATGCTTGAATTGGACATAACGATTGAGATGTTGGCAGCACTATTCTTTGTTGCTTCTGTGGCGGGTTTTATTGATGCCATGGCAGGTGGTGGTGGGCTGCTCACTCTTCCTGCGTTGTTGGCTTCAGGGTTGAGCCCAACACAAGCATTGGCGACCAATAAGTTGCAAAGCTCATTCGGCAGTTTCTCAGCCAGCTTATATTTTGTCCGTAATGGCATCGTCAGTTTAAAAGAGATGAAAGTCGCCATCGCATGTACCTTTATCGGTGCGGCTATCGGTGCAGAGCTTGTTCAAGTGATTGATGCCAGCGTGCTAACCAGCTTGATTCCCGTGCTGCTAATAGCGATTTCTCTCTATTTTTTACTCGCGCCACCCACCCGCAATACTGGGGGACAGCCAAAGTTATCGGAGGCGATGTTTGCACTGTCGGTCGGTGGTGGTGTTGGTTTCTATGATGGTTTTTTTGGCCCAGGAACGGGATCGATCTTTACCGTTTGTTTTGTCGTGCTTGGACAGTTTTCCCTCGTTGAAGCCACTGCGCGAACCAAAGTGCTCAATTTTACCTCTAACATCGCGGCATTACTGTTTTTTGTGCTGGCGGGATTGCCAGTCTGGAAAGTGGGCTTAGTGATGGCAGTGGGGGGCTTTATTGGTGCACGCTTAGGGGCAAAAGTGGTGGTGACCAAAGGACACAAATGGATCCGTCCTCTGGTCATTGTGATGTCGATGGCAATGGCCTCTAAACTGCTTTGGCAACAGCATCAGCAATGGTTGTTATCACTGTTTTAACTCGGCTGTTTTGATGGCTTTTGGCTCGGCAGCATATCGTCACCGGGCGAGTAAGATGGCTAAGCTCGTCAAAGTGATAGCAATACTGTGGATCTATGCGTAACGCATTAATCACTGACTTTGGCACTAGGGCTGGCGCCATTCCCCCCACGGCGAGCTGGGCTGAAGCGGTGTAAGAGTCCATTTGCATCAAGGGCGTCACACCCACCGCTGACAATGCAGCCAGTTGATAGGTATTGGCGGGATTGTTGAGGTCATTGGTTATGATTGCTTTTGGTAGTTCAGTAAGTGGGTACTTACTAATAATGCTAAAAGACTCATCAAAAAGGTGGAAAGTCATCAATCCATGATTTGGCGGCAAATAGCCGGCACAAAATCCGAGTGTGGCTTTGCCTGACTGGACGTGTTCCACAATCCTAGGTGTGTGGTTGGTGGTCAAGGAAAGGTGACGATCCTGCTGGTACAACGCTTCCATCGCATTGTTCAAATAGCCAGCCAGTAGCGTCTCTGAACAATCGATTTTAATCAATGCATTATCTTCGATAAGTTGCTGATCGTAGATCTGCCCGCGCAGCTCATTAAAACTCGGTTCAATGCTCTTTATTAAGGCTTGAGCGTCAGCGGTTAAACGAATATGGCGTCCGTCAGGTTCAATCAGTTTCTTTCCAAGCTTTTTCTCAAGATTCGCAATGCGTTTACTGACAGCAGATTGACTAATATAGAGCTGACTGCCGGTGCGACTCATGGTCTTTTCTTTATGCAGAACCAATAACGTTTCAATGCCTTCAAGCAGCATGATGATCTATGATAAATGGGAATGGATGGGTCACTTTAACCAGAGGTAAGTCGGCTGCCAAGTGAAAAGATGATGGGTTGTGAAGTTGGCCGATGTGAGCGTTCGGCCAACACAGATTATTTGTTTAGTGCAAATGTAGGCAATGATAAATGCCAGCGAATGGCACCCAAGCGGATGAGCAAGGTCGAAAACACTCCTGCCAATAAGGCTGTCGAGTGATCATAGCCAAGGCTTAGGGCAGAGGTGTGGAATATCCCACCAACAAGACAGGCAGTCGCATACACTTCACTTCGCAACACCATTGGAATTTCACGCGCCAACACATCGCGAATAATACCGCCACCACAGCCAGTAATGACGCCCATGATCACCGCGACCATTGCTGAATCTTGATAGGCGAGGGCTTTCTCGACGCCGATCCCAACAAATACCGCCAAGCCAATGGCATCGCAGACAGGCAGTATCCACCAAGAGAGTCGCTTAGGGCGACGAACCACTAACATGGTTAGTACGCAAGTAATGATGATGACCCAAAGATAGGTAGTGTCTTTGATCCAAAAGACGGGGGTTGCGCCTAAGGCCATATCGCGAATGGTGCCGCCACCAATGGCGGTTACGCTACCTAAGACGACAACACCAAAAGGATCCATCTTTAACCGACCGGCTAAGAGAACGCCGGAAACAGCAAAGATTGCGGTGCCAAATAAATCGATTAAATACAGCAGCATGGAGTCCATGTTACTTAATGCCTTAAAATGTGAGGGAACAGAAAATGGGGGCAAATTGTACGAAATTTTCCAGCCAAACGTTAGCGTTTTTGCTCGATGCTGGCAAAGTGCTCACAGACTTGTTCAATCGCCAGTAAGGTACGAGGCGTTGGTCGGTTTAACCAATCTGCATTGAGCTGCCAAAAATGGCGATTTTTTAACGCTGGAATCTCCTCAACCCAAGGGCTCCACATGCCGTTATTTTGAATCGCGTGAGGAGAAACAAACATGGCTTGGGGTTTCTTTAGAATTACCTGCTCAATACTGACTTGAGGATACGGTGCCGATGCGCCATCAAACACATTCTCGCCGCCACAAAAGCGAAAGACCTCTGTCGGCCAGTTTTGCCCCGCAACGGTGATGATCGGCGTGTCGCTAAGTTGGTAGAAGTAGCGTGTTTTAGGCAGAGCTTGGTACAGTGTTTTTAGCGCTTCGAGACGAGTTCTGTACTCTCGAGCATTGTTTAGGCCGATTGTCGGATCGTCACTGTATTGGCTGAGTTGCTCGATGTTATCGCCGATATCTTGCAAAGTTTTGGTTTGTGAGTAGTAGATCTTAAAGCCAAACTGTTCGAGTTTTTCTAGCTCTTTTGCAGGGTTACCCGCCGGCCAAGCGATGATCAAATCCGGTTTTAAGGTGATGATTTTCTCTAAGTTAATCCCTTTGTAGTTGGAGACTTTCTCTAACGTTTTTGCGGCCTCTGGGTAATCGCTCATCTCGCTAACGGCAATCAGTTTATCTCCAAGCCCTGCTGCGTAGGCGATCTCGGTGGCGTGTGGTGCCAGGCTAATCACTCGCTCGATTGGTGCAGCTTGACTGGTGGTCGCGACGAGGAGAAAAAGAGGAGAGAAGTATTTCATCAGATTCCTTGATAAATCAGTCCGAATAGTAGGCTTTGCAGGAGAATCCAGATAAGAATTCGGCGTGCGAGTAGGTGTTGCAGTTGGTCTATGTGAAGTGCTGAAGGCGCAATACGTCCACCAATTTTGGCTCTCTCGGCTCTTTTGCCTTGATAAATGGCTGGCCCACCCAAAGAGAGTTGCAGCTTGTTGCCCACAGCACACAGTAACCAAGCTGGACCGGGCAACGGCCAAGATGCGGCTTGTTGACGAATGCCTTGCCACGTTTGACCCGCGTGTTTACCAAGCAGGATCATTAGGGCAAATAAACGCAGCGGAATAAAATCCAGTACTGCGGCGAGTCGCACGGCGGCCACACCAAATGGCGCATAGTTGGTGCGACTTGGTGACCAGGCTCTTGCTAGTTCAACAGTGAGGCGATACATCAATGCCCCAATGCCACCTGAAAGCGCAAACCAAAAGAGAACGCCAACGACATTTCTCCCATATCCCATAATCAAGGTTTCTGCAGCGGCTTTGCCGATACCAAGTTGGGAGAGGGTGGTGGTTTCTCGATTGAGGTAGGGGGACAATAGGCTTCTTGCTGCAGGTTTATCTTCATTGGCCATGGCGTGAATCAGCGCTTTGGCAAGGCTCTCGTTACTGCGCCAATCTAGCGCCAACAGCAGCAACGCAAGTTCAAATAGCTGCGGTTGCCAAACCAAAGGTTTTAAAGCAAACAGGACCGCTAAACAAGGAAACAGCATCAACAATAACGCCAAATTGCCTGAGATGAGGCTCTGTTGATAGCTTTGCTGGGTATTGACTTTGTCTGCCAACAGTTCGGCAAATTTGTGCCAGAGTGTGACGGGATGCGAGGAGCGTGGAATCGGGAGAATAAGATGGAACAGTAACGCTCCCCATAGAATGAGGAGCGCGCCGTTGGCATAGAGTTGATCAAACAGCTCTGTCATAGGTATGGCTATTACTTCAGCAGTTCCAACATTTTGAAGACCATTTCTGACGAGCTCTTGGCTGCCAAAGGTAAGAACTCTTCAAAGCTCATTGGTGATTCTTTGTCAGCCACATCTGAAATTGCACGCACGACAACAAACGGCACTTTGAACTGGTGACAAGTTTGTGCAATGGCAGACGCTTCCATTTCAACCGCAATCACGGATGGGAAGTGTTGACGGATAAAGGCTTGACGCTCAGCGGTACAAACGAATGCATCACCAGTACAGATGAGACCACGAACCGCGTGTTGTCCATCCATTTGCTCTAACGCTTTTTCAGCCAAGTTCATCAATTTTTCATCAGCGAGGAAAGCGGCTGGTTGACCTGCCATTTGGCCCATTTCGTAACCAAATGCGGTCACGTCAGCATCGTGATGACGGACTTCAGTCGAAATGACCACATCACCAAGGTTAAGGCTAGAATCAAAGCCACCTGCAGAACCGGTGTTGAGCACCATATCTGGCTGATATTCATCGAGAAGGATAGTGGTGCCAATCGCGGCAGCAACTTTACCAATGCCGGATTGCAGTAGCACAACCTCTACGCCATTGATTTGACCTGAATAGAAGGTGCAACCTGCTTTATTTACGGTTTGTGCGTTGGTCATTGCTTCTTTAAGGATGGCCACTTCTTGTTGCATGGCACCGATAATACCGACTTTCATATCAATCTCTTAATTTTTAAACAAACATAGAATTGGCGAGAGTATAGCAAAGCTCTGTCACAATAAGTACTTTCGCTTGTTGTTTACCCTTTGCCTTTACTTAATGAAACCCGCCTCAGTCAGCAAGCTTCTTAATTGCTCAGCACGCTTGCGATTGACGCCAAGATCGGAGTAACCAATGCGAGACTCTGAACGGACGAGCAATTGGCCATCGACGATTTTGAGTTCAAGATCATCAACAAAGCGAAACAGTCGTGAGGTGCATTCTACTCTTAAGTAGTGTTCCGTTTTATCCGCCACTTTTGCCCCTGGAAGTTCAAGGGCAACTTGCTCTATTTGATCTAAGGTGGCGTTGGATGTGAGCTTAAAAGGTTCGAGTTGGAAACTCGCGCGCTCATCTTGTGTCGACACACAGTTGGGTTTATTGCCACAAGGCTGAGAAGTTCGATCGGTCATTGTGTAAGCTCCATTGCTGCAAGCGGTCAGGGCTAAGGTGGCGCAAATCGTTAAAATGAGTTTTTTCATCCTGTACACCTACTGTTCCCAAAAGGGCGTTATCCGCAGATCCTAAACATTAAGTCTAAAAGAAAAAAGGTTGGTGATCGCTCACCAACCTCTCATAACACACCGATAGATATTAGAGTTCGAGATAATCTAATATGCCTTCCGCGGCTTTACGGCCTTCATCAATGGCTGTTACCACCAAATCGGAACCGCGCACCGCATCGCCACCGGCAAAAATCTTCTCATTGCTGGTTTGGAATTGGTAAGTCTGTTTCGCGGCTGCTTTGATGCGACCCCATTGATCGAGTTCAACCCCATAGGGTTCCAACCAATTCATTTGATGGGGTTGGAAGCCAAAGGCCATGATCACCACATCGGCTGGTAACACATGCTCACTGCCTGCCACGGGTTCTGGGCGACGGCGGCCTGCCTCATCGGGCTCACCTAACGCAGTCTGAACCACTTTCACGCCCGTCACTTGTCCGCGAGTGTCCACTTCAATCGACAGAGGTTGCAGGTTAAACATAAAGTTCACCCCTTCCTCTTTGGCGTTTTTCACTTCACGACGTGAACCTGGCATGTTTTCTTCATCGCGACGATAGGCACAAACGACATTGGCAGCACCTTGGCGGATAGAAGTGCGAACACAGTCCATCGCGGTATCACCACCGCCGAGCACGACAACATTTTTGCCCGCCATATCGATGAAAGGCTGGTCGTGTTCAAGGCCCATTACTTTGTAAGTGTTGGAAATCAAAAAAGGCAGGGCGTCATACACGCCGGAGGCATCCTCATTCTCCAAACCAGCACGCATGTATTTGTAGGTGCCGACGCCAAGGAACACGGCATCATACTCTTCCAGCAGTTCTTGCATCTGTACATCTTTACCGACTTCGACGTTCATACGGAACTCAACACCCATTTCGCTGAAAATGCGGCGGCGGTTTTCCATCACCCCTTTTTCCAATTTGAAAGAGGGAATACCAAACGTCAGTAGCCCGCCGATCTCTGGGTGGCGGTCGAAAACAACGGGTTTGACCCCATTGCGCACCAAAATATCTGCAGCCGCGAGACCAGCAGGGCCCGCGCCAATGATAGCCACTTTCTTATCTGTCCATTCGACTTTGGACATGTCTGGCTTCCAGCCCATCTCAAAGGCTTTGTCGGTGATGTATTTTTCAATATTGCCGATGGTGACGGCGCCAAAGTCGTCATTTAATGTGCAAGAGCCTTCACATAGGCGATCTTGAGGGCAAACTCGGCCACACACTTCCGGCAAGCTGTTGGTCTGATGCGAAAGCTCTACCGCTTCCAAAATCCGTCCTTCATTGGCCAGTTTTAGCCACTGAGGGATGTAGTTGTGTACTGGGCACTTCCACTCACAATACGGGTTACCACAATCTAAACAGCGATCCGCCTGAGCGGTCGCTTGCTGTTTGGTAAAGGGTTCGTAGATTTCGACGAACTCGATCTTGCGAATCTGCAGCGGCTTCTTAGCAGGATCGACACGTTGAACATCGATAAACTGGTATACATTCTGGCTCATGTTCATATCCTCCTTGAATTACTGGGCCTGGACGCGAAGTTCTGCCGCACTACGGCTTTGGTGGCCAAGCAGGGTGTTAAGATCCGCTGCTTTCGGTTTCACCAAGTAGAACTTCGGTATCCATGCGTCAAAGTTGGCCAGAATATCTTCGGCGTGAACGGAGCCGGTCTCTTCAAGATGTTCGGCGATCAAACCGCGAAGATGTTCTTGGTGGATATAAAGATCAGAAAGCGAAATCGCTTCAACCGATTCACTGTTAACACGGCCTTGGAAATCTTCATTCTCATCCAGAACGTAAGCAAAGCCCCCCGTCATCCCTGCGCCGAAGTTAACCCCAGTCGCACCAAGAATGGCCACGATGCCGCCGGTCATGTATTCACAAGCGTTGTCGCCCGCGCCTTCAATCACGGTGATGGTGCCAGAGTTACGAACACCAAAGCGTTCACCCGCTTTACCTGCGGCAAACAGTTTTCCGCCTGTTGCGCCATAGAGACAGGTGTTGCCGATAATGGTCGCATCGTTACAACGGAAGGCTGTGCCTAAGTGCGGTTTGATGACAATTTTACCGCCCGCCATGCCTTTGCCGACGTAGTCATTGGCATCACCAGTGAGATAAAGCTCAACGCCACCCGCGTTCCACACGCCAAAAGATTGACCAGCGGTACCATCGAGGTAGAGTTTAATGGGCGATGCAGCCATGCCTTGGTTGCCATAACGCTTGGCGATTTCACCGGAAAGGCGTGCGCCAATCGAACGATCGGTATTGATCACGTTATAGAAGAAGCTGGCAGATTGACGGTTCTCAACCGCATCAAGCGCATCTTCAATGATCTTTTGGTTTAGCACTGCTTTATCAAACGGGGCATTGGGTTCTGTCCAGAACAGAGGTAGATTCTGCGGTGACACAGGCGCTTCAAGAATGCCTGACAGATCAAGCTTGGACTGCTTGGCGGTCATGCCTTGCACCACTTCGAGCAGATCGGTGCGGCCAATCAAGTCGGTGAGCTTTTCAACGCCCAGTTCAGCAAGCAAGCCTCGCACTTCATCAGCTAAGCCGATGAAATAGTTCATCACCATTTCTGGCAAGCCTTTGAAGTACTCTTTACGCAGAGTTTCGTCTTGTGTTGCTACACCAGTCGCGCAGTTGTTGAGGTGGCAGATACGCAGGAACTTACAACCCATTGCCACCATTGGAGCCGTACCAAAGCCAAAGCTCTCAGCGCCTAGAATTGCCCCTTTCACCACATCCAAGCCCGTTTTCAACCCACCATCCACTTGAAGGCGGATTTTGTGACGCAGGCCATTGGCCACTAGGGCTTGCTGCGTTTCGGCTAGGCCCAGTTCCCATGGACTGCCGGCGTATTTTACTGAGGTCAGCGGGCTGGCAGCAGTACCACCATCATAGCCAGAGATGGTGATGAGATCGGCATAGGCTTTGGCAACGCCGGTGGCGATGGTGCCGACACCTGGTTCAGACACCAATTTGACGGAAACCAGTGCTTTCGGGTTGACCTGTTTCAAGTCAAAAATCAATTGCGCTAAGTCTTCAATCGAATAGATGTCGTGATGCGGTGGTGGCGAGATAAGTGTCACGCCTTGCACGGAATAACGCAGCTTGGCAATCTCGGCAGTGACTTTGTGGCCAGGTAACTGACCGCCTTCGCCTGGCTTCGCGCCTTGCGCGACTTTGATTTGCAATACATCAGCGTTGGTGAGGTAGTGTGGCGTGACGCCAAAACGGCCAGAGGCAATTTGCTTAATACGCGAGTTGCGCTCAGTACCAAAGCGACGTGGATCTTCGCCCCCTTCGCCTGAGTTGGAGTAACCGCCCAAACGGTTCATGGCGGTTGCCAACGCTTCATGTGCCTCAGGGCTTAATGCACCAATCGACATGGCTGCTGAATCAAAGCGCTTAAACAATTCGGTACTAGGTTCAATTTTTTCTAACGCGAGTGGTTGGTCCGCTTTTTTCAGTTGCATTAAATCGCGCAGCATGGCGACAGGGCGTTGATTCACTTGTTGAGCGAATTGCTGATAATCACCGATTTCCCCCGATTTCACCGCTTTTTGCAACGTGCCAACAACATCAGGGTTGTAGGCGTGGTACTCACCACCGTGTACGTATTTGAGTAAGCCGCCATGTTCGATCGACTTACGTTTTGCCCATGCCTTGCGAGAGAGGTTAAAGAGATCTTGTTGGAAGTCCGTAAACCCAGCGCCTTCAATGCGGGTTGTCACGCCTTTAAAGCACAACTCCACCACATCACGGCTCAAACCAACCGCTTCAAAAAGTTGAGAACAGCGGTAAGAAGCAACAGTGGAGATGCCCATCTTCGACATGATCTTATACAGACCTTTATTGATGCCGTATTGATAGTTTTGCATCACCTCACGGTAGCTTTTCTCGAGTGCGCCATCGTCGATCAGTTTCCCCAGTACTTCATAGGCAAGGTAGGGGTAGACGGCGGTTGCACCAAAGCCGAGTAAGACGGCAAATTGATGAGGGTCACGCGCGGTCGCTGTTTCCACCACGATGTTGGCATCGCAACGCAAGTTGGCGTTAACGAGGCGAGTTTGTACCGCACCTACCGCCATAGCAGCTGGGATTGGCAGTTTACCTGCCACTAAAGGACGGTCAGAAAGCACAATCAAAACCGTGCCATCACGCACAACTTGTTCGGCTTGATCGCAGAGATCCAATATCGCCTGCTTGAGATCTTTTTCGCTTGGATCGTAGTTGATGTCCAAAATGGTGTTGCGATAGTGGTCATCGCTCAGCTCAAGTAGTTGCTGCATATCGGAATAGAGCAGTACCGGAGAGCCGAATGTCACACGGTGAGCGTGCCCGTCTGTTTCGCAAAAGACGTTCATCTCTTGGCCGATGCTGGTGGCCAGAGACATGACGTGCTGTTCGCGCAATGGATCAATCGGTGGGTTGGTGACCTGAGCAAATTTCTGGCGGAAGTAATCCGTTACGAGTCGCTCTTTTGAAGACAAGACGGCCATCGGAGTGTCATCACCCATAGAGCCAACGGCTTCTTGCGCCATATCACCCAACACGCGAAGCACTTGATCGACTTCTTCATTGCTCATCGCAAACTGCTTTTGATAGGTTTTTAGTGTGTCACTATCAAAGCTGCGTTCACCCACTTGATCTTCGGGTAGTTCAGAAAAAGGAGTGAGGCGGCGAACGTTGTTGTCCATCCATTCGCGGTAAGGGTGACGGCTTTTAAGATCGTTGTCGATCTCGCTTGATTGCCATAATTTACCCTTGCGCGTGTCAATGACTAACAGTTCTCCCGGACCAACGCGACCTTTCTCCGCCACTTCATCCGGTGCGTAATCCCAAATACCCACTTCTGAGGCAAGCGTGATCAACTTGTCTTTGGTGATCACATAACGAGCAGGGCGCAGGCCGTTGCGGTCTAGGTTACAGGCGGCGTAGCGCCCATCAGAAAGTACGATACCAGCAGGGCCATCCCAAGGTTCCATGTGTTTGGAGTTGAAATCATAGAAGGCACGTAGGTCGGGATCCATATCTGGGTGGTTTTGCCACGCAGGCGGCACTAACATGCGCATGGCGCGGAAGATATCCATACCACCAGCAAGGAACAGATCCAGCATATTGTCTAAGCTGGAGGAGTCCGAGCCCGTTTCGTTAACAAATGGTGCTGCGCTTTGCAGATCTGGCAGAAGTGGCGATGCAAATTTATAGCCACGAGCACGAGCCCATTGGCGGTTGCCTTCGATGGTATTGATCTCACCGTTGTGCGCTAAATAGCGGAACGGTTGAGCAAGTGGCCAACGTGGTTGAGTGTTGGTTGAGAAACGTTGATGGAACAAACAGATAGCCGATTCCATCCGCAGATCCGCGAGATCTAGATAGAAACGCGGTAGATCCGCTGGCATACACAAGCCTTTATAGACAATCACTTGTGTTGATAAGCTACAAACGTAGAAATCTCTGTCGTCTGTGATCTGTTTTTCAATACGGCGGCGAGCAATATACAAGCGTCGTTCTATGTCTCTTTCACGCCAACCGGCGGGAGCGGAAATGAACACTTGTTGAATATCAGGTAAAGAATCCGCGGCAATGGGACCAAGCACCGCTGGATTGGTTGGTACTTTGCGCCAACCTGCGACCGTGAGTGTCTCTTTGGCAAGTTCTTTGTTGATGATATCGCGAGCGGTTTGCGCCTTAACGGGATCTTGACTGAAGAAGATCATACCGATGGCGTATTGTTTCGCTAAATTGAAGCCTTTTTCTTTGGCTATCAAGCGCAGATATGAGTCGGGTTTTTGAAGTAATAGCCCACAACCGTCACCGGTTTTTCCATCGGCAGCGATACCACCGCGGTGTGTCATGCGATCAAGTGCTGAAATCGCGGTACGGACCAGCTTATGGCTTGGCTCACCTTCCATGTGTGCGATAAGACCAAAACCACAGTTGTCCTTCTCTAAACTTGGATCATAAAGAGCCATTGCAATTCTCCCTTTGCTTCTCTGCCTTCCAGACAGAAATACCAACACAGTTTATGTTGGTATGTATGACTAACTATGCGTTCTAATTATTCGTATTTGTATGTTTATGCAATAAAAACGTTCTAAATTCTTAACAATAAATAAGGCTTTATGTTGCACTGAATTCACAACGTATAGGTTATTGTGAAAAAGGTCAAGTTGTTAGTGAATAATCACGTCAATATGCGATTTACCACGTAATGGTCTAAATAAGATGTTTAAATTCAAAAAGATAGATTTTTTATTGTTACAATTTTGCAACATAAATAAAGTCTAGAGAGGAAAAAAGACCAGCATAAAATGCTGGTCAAAAGAAAAAGTTTGGAAGGATTGGATTATCTTTCTTTACTCGGATAGGTTTCTTGACCGCTCCGAGTAAAGAGTAGGCAATTAAGCAGAAAGCATGAGTGAATCGGCTTTTGCTTCCAGATTGGTATTGCCCATCAGGTATTGGTCGATCGCACGTGCACATTCACGACCTTCATTGATACAGCGCACCACCAAAGATTGACCAGTACGCATATCACCTGCGGCAAATACGCCTTGCTGATTGGTCTGGAAATCTTGGGTTGCGACGTTGCCGCGCTCATCCAGTGCGATATCCAGCTGAGCAAGTACACCATGCGGTTCTGGATGTAAGAAGCCCATCGCCAAGAAAGCCATATCACATGGAATCACGCGCTCGCTGCCTTCAACTTCTTTGAAGCTTGGGCGCTCGCCTGGCTGTGCATCTTGCCAAACAATATCCGCTAAACGAAGACCAGTGACCTCACCTTTGTCGTTGCCGATGAACTCTTTAGTCAGAATATTCCAATGGCGATCAACCCCTTCTTCGTGTGAAGTTGAGGTGCGAAGAATCATTGGGTATTGCGGCCAAGGCATATTGGCAGGGCGCTTTTCTGGTGGTACAGGCATGATTTCTACTTGAGTCACGCTTGCTGCACCATGACGGTTAGAAGTGCCCACACAGTCTGAACCAGTATCACCACCACCGATCACGACGACATGTTTCCCCGCAGCATGAATTTCTTCACCTTTGAGGTCCATTTCATTCGCTCGACGGTTGTTTTGCGCGAGGAACTGCATCGCAAAGTAAACGCCTTTCAGCTCACGGCCAGGGACAGGAAGATCGCGTGGCACGGTTGAACCGCCTGTCAGCAATACAACATCGAACTCTTGACGCAGTTGCTGTGCGTTCACATCCACACCAACATGTTGATTGACTTTAAACTCAACTCCAGCTTCTGCCATGAGATTGATCTTGCGGTCAATGACGTCCATGCCCAGTTTGAAATCTGGGATACCGAAACGCAGTAGACCACCGACTTTCTCATCGCGCTCGAAAACCGTCACCGAATGGCCCGCACTATTGAGCTGCTCTGCAGCGGCTAAACCTGCAGGGCCTGAACCGATGATCGCGACTTTCTTACCTGTACGCGAACGCGGTGTTTTAGGTTTGGCGTACCCTTCACGATACGCCGTTTCCACAATGGTTTTCTCAATGTTACAGATGGTGATTGGGTCTTGGTTGATGCCCAATACACAAGCACTTTCACATGGCGCAGGGCAAACTCGTCCGGTGAACTCTGGGAAGTTGTTGGTTGAACTTAGAATGTTCCACGCTTCTTCCCAACTATCGCGATAAACCGCATCGTTGAATTCCGGAATGATGTTGCCAATTGGGCAGCCGTTGTGACAAAACGGCACGCCACAGTCCATACAACGAGACGCTTGGGTATTGATTTTCTTACCAAACTCCGCGTTGAGTACGAACTCTTTGTTGTTTTTGATTCGCTCTGCTGGTGCAAGCTTCTTTGGAAGCTCGCGTCCAAACTCTAAAAATCCAGTCGGCTTACCCATTACACTGCCTCCGCTTCACGTTGCTCTGCTTCTGCTTTGCGTTTTTGTAGTACCGCTTTGTAATCTCGTGGCATCACTTTCACCAAGGATTTCAAGCTGGTTTCAAAATTGGCAAGGAAAGCCTGAGCTACTTCACTTCCTGTGAACTGAACATGTTTGTTCAACATATCCAGCAGTAGATCTTTGTCTTCTTGTTCGATTGGATCGAGGTCCACCAGTTCAGGATTCAGTTTCGACTTGAAGTCACCTGATTTGTCCCAAACGTAGGCCACGCCGCCACTCATACCCGCGGCAAAGTTGCGACCTGTTGAACCGAGGATAATCGCCACACCACCGGTCATGTATTCACAACCGTGGTCACCCACGCCCTCAACGACGACTTTGGCTCCGGAGTTACGAACACAGAAGCGCTCACCCGCTAGGCCGCGAATGTAAGATTCGCCGGATGTTGCACCGTAGAAACAAACGTTACCCACGACGATGTTGTCTTCTGGCACCAGTGTTGAGTTGCTGTCTGGGTAGAGCACCAGCGTACCGCCAGAGAGGCCTTTGCCCCAGTAGTCGTTCGCATCGCCTTCCACTTCAAATTTCACGCCTTTCGCAAGGAAAGCGCCAAAGGATTGGCCAGCTGAACCTTTGAACTTGACGTTCATTGGTTGTGGTAAACCTTGGTCTTTGTACACTTTCGAAATTTCGTTCGACAGCATGGTACCTACCGAGCGATCGGTGTTGATGATCGGGAATTCCGCGGTTACCGCTAAACCGTCTTCCAGTGCTGGTGTCGCCACTTGAATCAATTGACGATCAAGTACCGCTTCTAGCTGGTGGTTTTGTTTGGTTTGACAGTAAATGCCATCTTGCTCGCGAGGCTGCTCTAGGAAGAGAACAGGAGAAAGATCCAAATTCTTGTATTTCCAATGAGAAACGTTGTCGCGCACTTTGAGTTTTTGCGCCTGACCCACCATCTCATCCACAGTACGGAAGCCAAGCTCGGCCATGATTTCACGCACACCTTGCGCCATGTAGAGGAAGAAGGTCACCACGTCTTCTACGCGGCCATCAAAGCGCTCACGTAGCGTTTTGTTTTGAGTTGCGATACCAACAGGGCAAGTGTTTTTATGGCACTTACGCATCATGATACAGCCTTCAACGACGAGAGCAGCTGTCGCGACACCCCATTCCTCAGCACCTAATAGCGTTGCGATTGCGATGTCACGAGGGGTCTTCATCTGGCCATCGGCTTGCACTACGATACGGTTACGTAAGCCGTTTTTCAGCAGCGTCTGGTGCGTTTCTGCAAGACCGAGTTCCCAAGGTAGACCTGTGTGACGAATCGACGAAATCGGTGATGCACCGGTACCGCCATCGTGACCGGCAATCAGAACCACGTCCGCTTTCGCTTTTGCCACGCCAGAAGCAATTGTCCCTACGCCAGCTTCCGAAACCAGCTTAACGTTGACACGGCCTTTACGGTTGGCGTTTTTCAAGTCGTAGATCAACTGAGCCAAATCTTCGATTGAGTAGATATCATGGTGTGGCGGTGGTGAAATCAAACCAACCCCAGGAGTGGAGTGACGTGTTGCACCAATCCAATCATCGACTTTGTCACCCGGTAGTTGACCACCTTCGCCCGGTTTTGCCCCTTGTGCCATCTTGATCTGAATTTCATCAGAGTTAGTGAGGTAGTAAGAGGTAACACCAAAACGGCCTGAAGCAACCTGTTTGATCGCAGAGCGCTCTGAGTCGCCATTTTCATTTGGTGAGAAGCGAATGGGATCTTCACCACCTTCACCGGAGTTCGATTTCGCGCCGAGGCGGTTCATCGCGACCGCTAGAGTCGAGTGTGCCTCGTAAGAGATAGAGCCAAACGACATTGCGCCGGTGGCGAAACGTTTGACGATGCTCTCTACGGGTTCTACTTCATCGATTGGGATTGAACCTGTAGGATTTTTCACGAAATCAAGTTGGCTACGTAGGGTAACGGCGTTGTCACCTTGGCGATCTACTTCTGCCGCGTATTTCTTGAACTCTGCGTAATCTTTGTTGCGAGTAGAGTGTTGCAGCAGGTGAATGGTTTCAGGGTTAAACAGGTGTTTTTCACCACGTTGTTTCCACTGATAAACGCCGCCCACATCGAGCATTTGAATTGGGATTTCACGAGTTGGGTAGCCTACGCGATGACGCACTAAGACTTCTTTGGCGATGTCGTCTAAGGTCAAACCTTGAATACGCGTAACGGTACCGGTGAAGTATTTGTCGACCACCGCTTTGCTGATACCAAGGGCTTCAAAAATTTGCGCACCGTGGTAGGACTGCAGCGTCGAAATACCCATTTTCGAGAAGATCTTTAATAGGCCGCCGTTCACCCCTTTACGATAGTTGTTGAAGTACTCTTCAACCGACACGTTGGCATCCAGCTTTTTACGACGTTGTAGATCAACGATCGTTTCAGTGACCAGATAAGGGTTCACAGCATTAGCGCCATAGCCCACGAGCGTGGCGAAATGGTGTGTTTCGCGCGCATCACCCGTTTCCACTACGATGCCACATTTGGCGCGTAGCCCTTTACGAATCAGGTGATGGTGAACCGCTCCCACTGCTAACATCGCGGGAATCGCTGCGTGGTTAGAGTTTACGGCACGGTCAGTCAGTAGGATGATGGAGTAACCATCGATCACAGCATCTTCCGCGTACTGACAAATACGTTTGAGTGCGCGTTCCAGTTTGCCAGCGTCTTCGTTGGCTTGGAAGACGATGTCTAACGTTTTTGCTTGTAAGTGTTCGTTGTCGATAGCACGCAGTTTTTCGAGCTCAGCGTTTGAGATCACTGGAGACTCAAGTTCTACTTTACGGCAATGAACCGGTGATTCTGCCAGCAAGTTCTGATCTTTACCGATGTAGGTATTGAGTGACATCACCATACGCTCGCGGATCGGGTCGATCGGCGGGTTAGTCACCTGAGCAAACAACTGCTTAAAGTAGTTAGCTAAATGCTGAGATTGATGCGATAGGATCGCAACTGGCCAGTCAGCACCCATCGAACCAAGGGGTTCATAGCCGGTTTGTGCCAGCGGCAGAATGATCTCATTCACTTCTTCTGCGCTGATGCCAAACGCTTGCTGGCGATGCAGTAGACGCTCTGGTGACGGTTGGCTGTGGACGTTATCGGCATCTGGCAGTGATTTGAGGCTTAGTAGATTATCCGTTACCCACTGTTCATACGGCTGAGCGTTGGCAATCGAATCTTTCACTTCTTCATCGGAAATGATGCGGCCTTGCTCGAGATCGGCAACGAAGATACGCCCTGGCTGCAAACGGCCACGGTATTCCACGTTTTCTGGCGGGATTTCCACAACACCAGATTCAGACGCCATGAT
Organism: Vibrio vulnificus NBRC 15645 = ATCC 27562; assembly: GCF_002224265.1. Classification (NCBI taxonomy): domain Bacteria; kingdom Pseudomonadati; phylum Pseudomonadota; class Gammaproteobacteria; order Vibrionales; family Vibrionaceae; genus Vibrio; species Vibrio vulnificus. The sequence continues at coordinate 1,023,965 of NZ_CP012881.1, read as the reverse complement.
CAGCATGTTGTCTTTGGTTACGGTATAGCGTGAAGGGCGCAGACCGTTACGGTCTAATGTTGCACCGACTTGCACACCATCGGTAAAGCAAACAGACGCAGGGCCATCCCACGGTTCCATGATGTTGGCATGGTATTGATAGAAGGCACGGCGTTTTGGATCCATGGTTTTGTTTTCTTGCCACGCTTCAGGAATCATCATCATTAGCGCGTGCGGTAGGCTGCGGCCTGAAAGCACCAGCAGTTCCAACACCATGTCAAAGTTTGCAGAGTCAGAAGCACCTTCCTGACAGATCGGCAATAGCATGTCGATCTCAGCTTGCGTGAAGAGCTTAGAGTCTAAGATCGCTTCGCGTGCTTTCATCCAGTTAAGGTTGCCGCGAACCGTGTTGATTTCACCGTTGTGCGCAATGTAACGGAAAGGTTGAGCCAAGCGCCATTTCGGGAAAGTATTGGTAGAGAAACGAGAGTGCACAAGAGCCAGTGCGGTGACCATGGTCGGGTTTTGTAGGTCTTGGAAATACTGAGGTACTTGCTCAGTGGTTAGCTGACCTTTATAGACCAAGGTTTTGTATGACATCGAGTTGATGTAGAAGTCATCCCCGATATTCGAAACGCTCTCAAGGCAAACGCGTACGGTGTAGTTACGCAGCACATATAGTTTGCGCTCAAGTTCTTCAGGTGAGGTACCTGGGCCGCCAGAAATGAACACATGCTCAAATTGAGGCTCTGTGCTCAGCGGATCGGCGCCAATCATCGAATTGTCGGTTGGCAGGACACGATAGCCAATGATGTCCAAATCAAGGCGTTTTGCATTGCGTTCTAGGATGTCACGGCATTGTTCGCGTTTGTATTCGTCTTTCGGGAACAAAACGACACCAACACCATATTTTTCAAAAGAAGGCAGCTTGATACCAAGCTTGACCGCTTCTTCTAACAAAAATTCGTGAGGCTTTTGCAGCAAAATACCCGCACCGTCGCCACTGCATGGATCGCAACCTTGACCACCACGGTGTTCCATGCGAGCTAGCATATCTAGAGCTTGTGTCACAACCTGATGGGATTTGCGGTTTTTGAGATGAGCGACAAAACCGATACCACAGGCATCATGCTCTAGCTCAGGAGTATAAAGCCCTTGCGAACTTTGCTCTCTATCTACCATAGATACTTCCTTCCAGTTCTAGAAGGCGCAGCAACACCAATACGATGAGATCGCATTCTCGGGTTGAGCCCCTTGTCCTTTATAGTTTTGAATCGCAATCAACCAGAGGGGGTTGATTTTGAGTCCTTTCCGTATCCCACAGGAAAAATTTTGTGGGAAAAACAATCCTTGGTGATAAGCCTGTTTTATTGGTCACTTTTTAGTGATTTATATAGGTTGGAGTGGCTTATCGCAGACATATTCCGCATTTGATTTTGTAATAAAGCTCACAAAAATGACGGTTATGTGTAAGTATCCTACAATTTTGTGACTAAGGAATGCAACGAAAAGTAACCAGAGTTAGGCAAGATTCTTGTTTAAAAATGCACTTTGCGTTTAACAAATATGCAACATTGGCCCGTTTTTCTTTTATTTATGCATGTTTATTGATTTTTGCCATGAAAAGCTTCGTTTGAATTTACTAAAATTTTGTGTTTTTTCTTGCAGGTGTGTAATTAATTTACAGAAACCGTAGTGAGATTGATTGCGGTTTTCAATTGGTGGTTTTCAATGCAATTACATGAGCTAGTGAATACGATTGGTCAGGATCTTCAGCGTCGATATGGAGAAAAAGTGCATAAATTGACGCTTCATGGGGGCTTTAGCTGCCCAAATCGCGATGGCACGATTGGCCGTGGTGGCTGTACTTTCTGCAATGTAGCATCGTTCGCTGATGAGCAAGCTCAAGTCAAAAGTATTCGAGAGCAATTGAGCGAGCGAGCGGGAGAAGTGCATCGCGCGAAAAAGTACTTAGCCTATTTTCAAGCCTACACCAGTACCTATGCTGAAGTGCAGGTGCTGAAAAACATGTATGAAGAAGCGTTGAAAGCCGCGGATATTGTCGGTCTTTGCGTAGGGACTCGCCCAGATTGTGTGCCTGATTCGGTGTTAGAGCTGCTCTCGGATTACGTGCAGCAAGGTTATGAAATTTGGTTGGAGTTGGGGCTGCAAACGGCCAGCAATGACACCTTAAAGCGGATCAATCGTGGACACGATTTTGAATGCTACGCAGAGATCACTCAGCGAGCTCGAGCCTTGGGCATCAAAGTATGTACGCATTTGATCGTTGGGTTACCAAAAGAGTCTCCAGACGATAACTTTGCCACCTTAGAAAAAGTGATTGAGGTCGGTACGGATGGCATAAAACTACATGGTTTGCATATTGTCGAAGGCAGCACCATGGCCAAAGCTTGGCGTGCGGGTAAGTTGGAAGCACCAGAATTAGAGCAATATGTCGAGATTGCCTGCGAAATGATTCGCCGAACACCGCCAGAGGTGATTTTCCACCGAGTCTCTTCAGCCGCTCGTCGTCCGACATTGCTATCGCCTTTATGGTGTGAAAATCGCTGGTTAGCCATGACTGAAATTGGTCAATACCTTGCTCAGCATGGCGGACAGGGCAGTGCGCTTGGCCATTCTTTTGTCTATACTAAACCGCAATTAAAAAGCGGAATTCACCCTCAATAGTTGGTATAGTCGCCGCACACACAATTCATCTAAGAGTGAGAATGGACAAGCAGTTTGCATGGATAGCACACCTCGCAGAACATTACGGCGCGATTATTTTAATGGCGGTGTTAGGCTATGTTGTGGTTCGGCTGCTGCATCTTCGTTATCAACGAGAGCTTGATACGCTGATTCTCGATTTGATGTCCCCTGTCTTATTGGTCGATCTCACTGGGCAGCATGTGCTACTGGCAAACAATGCAGCGATGCAGCAGCTTGGTGTTCGCCAGCTAAACCGAACGTATCTTTTTCCGGCGACGTTCGCCATTGAACAGTTGTCCAACTCGTTAACCTCACTCTCTGGTCGTCAGTTCAGTCAGCTTGCGTTTGCCTGGCAAGCATCGGAACACGAGCATCTTGACGTGGCGTTAAGTGGTCGCAAAGTTTACTACCGTGGCCAGCATTGCTGGCTACTGAATATCCAATTAAATCCTTCGAATCGCTCTCGTCATATGGACGATCTCGATGCCTTCTTAGTGGCGCAATCAGCATTAGATTCGCTAAGCGAACTGATCTGCCTGAAAGACAATGACGGCAAAATTCTGGCCACCAACCGCGCTTTTGAACTGTTCTGGGAAGGGCGGAGAGATGAAGCGATTATGCCGGAAAGTCGCCTGATGAAAGGCCGTCAAAGTGAACGCCGCTGGACGACCGATCCGCAAGGGCGCAGTTGTTTGTTGGAAGTTAATCAAAGTTTATTGATGACCAAAGCGGGTGAGCCAATTGGTACTCTTAGCATCAGCCATGATGTGACAGAGTGGCATGCCATGCAGCAAAATCTACGAGATGAGATGGAGCGCCGCAAAGATACCGAGGTGGCGTTGGCACAGCGAGATACCATCTTACAAAACATTTTGGAAGCCAGCCCTGATTCGATCGGTATCTTCAATGAGAATTTGGTGTATCAAGCGTGTAACGAGCCATTCGTGCGAGCGCTGGGCATCGCGGACGTGAATGATCTCATCGGTAAGCGTTTGCAAGATGTGGTTCCCGGTGAGATGTACCAGCGTCTCTCTGTGACGGACAGTCAGGTGTTGCACGAAGGTAAGTCGCTGCGTTATATCGATAAAGTGCTCGACAGTAATGGAGAATACGCTTGGTATGACGTGGTGAAGTCACCGTTTCGCGATCCCGCTTCGGGAACCAACGGCGTCTTGATCATGGCACGCGATATCTCGGAACGTTATCTCGCCGAGCAGAAATTGGAAGCCGCGAACCTCGAGCTAGAAAAACTAAGCTTTATGGACAGCTTAACTCAAGTGTCCAACCGTCGCCGTTTTGATGAGCAGCTGAATACTCTGTGGTTCCATCATGCTCGAGAAAAATTGCCGCTGACCATCATGCTTTGCGATATTGATTTCTTCAAAGAGTTCAATGATCGCTATGGCCATCAAGCAGGCGATGAGGCGCTGATCCAGGTGGCGACCGTTTTTAGTCAAGTCGTCAGCCGCTCATCTGATTGCGTCGCGCGCTATGGCGGAGAGGAATTTGCTCTGTTGTTGCCCAATACTACGGCAGAAGGGGCTTTGAAAGTGGCGGAGAAGATCCACACTTACATCGCCGAAAGCAACATCGCCCATCAAGGCTCCAAGATTGCAGGGCGAGTAACCATCAGTATTGGTTTGGTTTCTTACATTCCCTCTCCTGAAGATGTTCCTGATATGGGGGTGGCGCTTGCGGATAGCGCGCTTTATCAAGCCAAGTCAGATGGCCGGAATCGCACTTCTGTTCATCCTATCTCTCTCTCTTCTGGCGAATCGCCGTCCACTTTGGTACAGGACAATCCCCCTCACGCCAACTGATTTTCTATTGATTGTGCTTGTTGTGATTTCAATAGCTTAACCCTCAAGGGTAAACAAGCTAAACTAAGTGCGTGAATTTGATGTTGAAACGTGCCGCGATCGCCATTTTCATTACAGGGTCTGTTCGAGGTTTGCACGGCATTGAATGCTAATGTCGCCAACGACTTCACTAGTTCAGGCTACACTCTCATCTTTTGGAGCATTAAATGAAACCGATGAAAAACCTTGCCCAGTATTACGTTGATCTACTGGTTAAGCTGGGGATTGTGCGTTTTTCGATGTTGCTAGCCTTGGCGTTGGTTGCATTAGCTGTGGTGGTCCAAGTGGGCATTACCTTGGTGCTGAAAGGCAATGTGGATGATATCGATATTGTTCGCTCAGTCTTTTTTGGTTTGCTCATTACTCCTTGGGCGGTTTATTTCTTGTCAGTGGTGGTGGATCAACTGGAAGAGTCACGCCAGCGTCTCTCAAAATTGGTTTCTAAATTGAAAGATATGCGCTCACGAGATCAAGAGCTTAATGTGCAGTTGCAACAGAACATCGAACAATTGAACCAAGAGATCGAAGAACGTATTCGCGCCGAAGAAGCCAGAGAAGAGGCAATGAAAGATCTCGAAAACGAGGTGTTTCAACGGGAAAGGACCCAAGTGGAACTTGCGGAGCGTACCGCGTTATTGCGCTCTTTTATTGATGCCTCTCCGGATTTGATTTACTACCGCAATGCTGAGGGGGTGTTCTCTGGTTGTAACCGAGCGATGGAAGAGTTGACCGGCAAGAAAGAGCATCAATTGGTCGGCTTAAGCCCTTGGGATGTTTACAGCAAGGAAGTCGCTCAACAAATAGTCGATACGGATCAGCAAGTTTTTGCCAATAATCGCGCTTTGACTTACGAGCAGTGGCTTGAATATCCAGATGGTAGAAAACACTACTTTGAGCTGCGTAAAGTGCCGTTTTACAGCAAAGATGGGCGTCACCTAGGATTAGTTGGCTTTGGCCGTGACATTACAGAACGTAAACGCCATGAAGAATCATTGGAAAAAGCGAGCCGCGACAAAACCACTTTCATTTCAACCATCAGTCATGAGCTTAGAACCCCACTTAACGGCATTGTTGGTTTAAGTCGTATGCTATTGGATACGCGCTTAACCGATGAGCAGCGCAAGTACATGCAAACCATCAATGTTAGCGCGATCACCTTAGGTAATATATTCAATGACATCATTGATATGGACAAGTTTGATCGCCGCAAATTAGAGCTGTTACCCGCTCCGCTTAACTTTGAAGATTTTGTCGCAGAAATCGAAAGCATTTCGGCGCTTATGGCAGAACAAAAAGGGTTGCGATTTGATTTAGAACGTTTGAGTGAGCTGCCTAAAGCCATCGAGGTGGATGCCACGCGCTTGCGCCAAGTCATTTGGAATCTCATCAGCAATGCGATGAAGTTTACCAAAGAGGGCGGAGTGGTCATGACGGTGAGTTCTGAAGTTGAGGATGATTTTGCCACCATCATTATTGAAGTAGAAGATACAGGGATCGGGATTCCAGAAGCGGAACTGGATAAGATTTTTGCCATGTACTACCAAGTCAAATCAGGTAAAGATAACTTGCATGCAGTTGGAACGGGGATTGGTTTGGCGGTTTCACGCCAGTTGATCAACATGATGGATGGCGACATTACGGTCAGTAGTGAGGAAGGCTTTGGTAGTACGTTCACTATTTCTATTCATGTTCCTGTGATTGAATCTGCCCCATCGACGGTGGACAAACCGAAAACCCAACTCCATCTCAGTATCTTTATGGTGGAAGACATCGCACTCAATGTCACCGTTGCTCGCTCTCTACTTGAAAGTCTCGGCCACAAAGTGACGGTTGCGATGACAGGGGACGAGGCGATACGATCCTTTGACCCGAGCCGCTACGACTTGGTGTTACTCGACATCCAATTGCCGGATATGACGGGTTTTGATGTCGCGGCGTACTATCGTAAACACTATAGCCAATTGCCTCCACTGGTTGCCCTCACTGCCAACGTATTGAAAGATAAACGCGAGTATCTAGACAATGGCATGAATGAAGCCATTAGCAAGCCACTCTCGGTACAGGCAATTCAAGATGTGATTGAAAAACTGATCATCAAACAAGAAAGCACCACGATCGAAATGGAAGAGGCTGAAGTGGTTGAGATCGCAACCAGCCATGTAGAGAATCATATCTTGGATTTGGTGATGCTTGAATCTTACGTAGAGATTGTTGGACCGCAGCCAGTTCTCGATAGCATCCGTATGTTTGAAGAGATGATGCCTGAATACCTTGAAATACTCGATTCCAATATGATTGCAAAAGATCAGCCTGGGATTGTTTCCGAAGCGCATAAAATCAAGGGAGCGGCGGGTTCGATCGGGTTGAAACGAATTCAAAGCGTTGCGCAAAAAGCACAATCTCCAGACATGCCCGCATGGTGGGAAAATATCGCTGACTGGGTAGAAGAAATCAAGAATGAGTATCAAAATGATATTCAGATATTGAAGAGTTGGTTAGAACAGAGGTGAAGAAATGAAAAAACCATTAATTGCACTGCTGCCACTATTGCTGTTGGTAGGATGCACCTCCGAGCCAAACGTGAGTTGGCAGCAAGATAATCGTATTACCATTGCAGATACTCGCATTGAACTGGCCAGTAACCTTTGGATCAACCAGATGCCGACACTAGGTGAATCGCAACAAGATAACCTGCATGGTGCTTTGTATCTCTCATCGGATCGTGATCTGCCAGCTAGCTTAACAGTGAGTGAGTTAACGATTAAGCAAGGCGATCAAGAGTGGAAAATTGATGGCGATTTGCTTGAATTGCGCACGCACAGTGAGAATAAATGGGAAATTGCCTTTGTATGGCAAGCGAATTTTGATCCAGAAAAGAATGTTGATTTGCTGGTGGAGCTCGATAATCACGGTAAACGTGAATGGTTAGTTGAGCGCAACATTACGATCGATAAAGTGTTTTAAGCCAAACGGATAGGACATGACAAAATAAAAAAGGTTGGTAAACACCAACCTTTTTTTGTTTATGCGGTGAGCTTACGCTTCTAAATCACCACAGAAACGGTAACCTTCACCGTGAATGGTTGCGATGATTTCTGGTGTGCCAGATACCGATTCAAAGTGCTTACGGATGCGACGAATGGTCACGTCAACAGTACGATCGTGCGGCTTAAGTTCACGTCCCGTCATCTTCTTCAGAAGATCGGCACGAGTTTGGATCTTGCCTGGGTTTTCACAGAAGTGCAGCAATGCACGGAACTCTGAACGTGGCAGTTTGTAACCATCACCCGATGGGCTGATGAGTGAGCGGCTGTTGATATCCAACACCCAACCGTTAAATTCGTATTTCTCAACCGAACGTTTTTCTTCCGGCATAACACTGCTGCTCATAGAGCGGCTTAGCAGGTTACGAGCACGGATCGTCAGTTCGCGAGGGTTAAATGGCTTAGTGATGTAATCATCTGCGCCGATTTCTAAGCCAAGAATCTTGTCGACTTCATTGTCGCGACCAGTTAAGAACATCAAAGCAACATCGGCTTGCTCGCGGAGTTCACGGGCAAGAAGAAGGCCGTTTTTACCAGGCAGGTTGATGTCCATAATCACCAGATTAATACTATTTTCAGACAGCATGTGGTGCATCTCATCACCGTTGCTGGCTTCAAATACAGCATATCCCTCTGCTTCAAAAATACTCTTAAGAGTGTTACGAGTTACTTGCTCATCTTCGACGATAAGAATCTGCGGGGTTTGCATTGGCGGTACCTAAATTTGTGACAAAATTGTACGAATAGAATAAATTCTAGGCAAAAACATAACATACAGGTAATGATTTTTTGATAATAAAACAAAGTGATCAAAAAAACACTTCTTTAAGTTATCTGCCTTCCGTGGGTTCTCGCCAAATGTATACAGTATCCAACTGTTACTGGATTATTCTACTGGGTCTGTTTACCTTTCGACGCCTTTCGTCTGGTGTGGAAAGGTAATCATCCCAAGGCTTTTGTGCGGATTCTATAATGTTAACAGCATGCTAACAATGAACAAATGTTAATTCCATTCACTTTGTTGATTTATATCAATTGATGAAATGTAACAATTATTAATCGATGGAGACTTATGATAAATAATGGTGAAACAACTGTAGATGCGTCATTATGGCATGCCTATTCAGCCTCTTTTTTCCATTTTAATGACGAATGGCAAAGCGATTGTTTTGCCATTATTACAGCATGGAACCCTGCGAGCATTTTGCAGTCAAAAAAAGAGAATTGCATAAGTAATCAGAAGCTAAAAACAAAGATTAACACGCGACGCTTTTGTTCAGTTTTAGTCGCCGATAAGGCGTGCTGTTGGAGCGAAGAAAGTTTTGCCGTCGAGATAAATTTGAATTACGCACTAAACTTAGCAAGAGAGTTCCAACAAAACGCGATTTATTTTGTTGAACAAGGAGAGCTTTTTTTAGTGTCTTGCTTGAGTGATGAAAGGAAAGAATCACTGGGGCCGTTTGACCAGCGCATCAGATAAGAAATTTTGAATTCGAGCCGCATGTTTGATGTGGCAAAAATTTTCTCAAGGAGGATATATGAAGGACATTACCCCGGATATCTGTGATCAACATGAAGACAAAGTCACTTTACTCAATCTGCCATTACAGAATTTTGGTCAGAAAGCCGCATTTTTCGGGGAGATTGTGACTGTTCGCTGTTATCACGACAACTCGAAAGTGCGAGATGTTTTGAGTGAAAATGGTAAAGGCAAAGTGTTGGTTGTGGATGGGCATGGTTCCTGCCAAAAAGCATTACTTGGCGATCAATTAGCGATATTGGCGATTGAAAATGATTGGGAAGGGGTAATTGTGTTTGGTGCCGTGCGCGACGTCGCCCAGATGTCACAAATGGAGTTGGGGATTAAAGCATTGGGCACTTCACCATTCAAAACGGAAAAACGAGGGGCTGGTGAAGTCAATGTTACCTTAACCATGCACAACCAAATGGTGCAGCCAAAGGATTATATCTACGCCGATTGGAATGGAATTCTAATTTCCAAAGAGTTGCTTCAATTCTAAAAGCGGAAACCTAAACCAAACTCAATACCTTGTTGCCACTCTTGCAGATCGAGAGTGGCGTGCAAATCCAGTTGTTCACTAATTTTGACTCGGCTTGTCACTTCAGCAGCAAAATTACCATTATGTTCAGTGCCACTTTCTTCCTGAACTTTGAAAGAACGAATGGTACTTTTCACTACCACCCGATCGCTAATTTGGTAACTCACGCCACTTAAAAAGCCACTCTGATTGGCTGTTTGCGAATTATTGACACGAGCGCCCACGTAAAGGTCCACTGAATCAAACAATTGATAGGCGTAGCCTCCATCGATATTCCAGACATCAAAACTTTCTTCTGTTTGACTTTCACTGGTGAGAAACAGTTTGTGGGGCGACGTTTTCGTCGGGTTTAAAGTAGGCAAATTGTTGGCATATGCATGAGAAAACACAAAGAAAAGCAGCAAGATGGGCCAGTTTTTCATACCACTACTCCTTGTGATTATTATGAGGATTTTTTTATTGTACTCTCAAGTTAAGCACAAAATTCCTCCCATGTTGGGAAAAAATTTTCCGTCGAAGATCTAGGTTAGCGAGTTTTCTAAAGCCATTTTGCTGAGAAGATCAAAATGCTGAGATTTAAGATCCTGAAAATGAGAACGCGATCTTAAAATGTGCGCATATGCATAACCCTCGCGATAAAAAAAACGTAACTTTTTGTTGACGAACCGCTCGAAACTACGGTAAACGTAGATACAAGCAAACACACAAAAGCAATAGATAACGTTTTATGATTCTTAACAGCCAACTAGTAATGACCACCACCATTATTATTACCGACATCACACATGTTGGGGCAGGCTGCTGAGCGAAAGAACAAATTTCAAAAAAAGGCCTGTATCCAACAAGATACAGGCCTTTTTTTATACAGATTAAAAATAATCCGGGAGGAAGGGATGCGAGTATTAAAATTTGGTGGCTCATCGTTAGCCGATGCAGACCGCTTTTTAAGAGCGGCGGACATTGTTGCTAACAATGCCAAGCAGGAAGAAGTTTCTGTAGTGTTGTCGGCGCCAGGGAAAACAACCAATAAATTGGTCGCGGTCATTGAGTCTGCACTGAAAAATGGTGAAGCAGAACGACAAGTCGACGAGCTAGACAGTGCGTTCAAACAACTGCTGAGTGATATCAAACAGCAGCTTCCTAACCTCAACGGCGATGCGTATTTAAAGCAAGTCGCGGATTCACTTTCGCAACTGCGTCAATTTGTTCATGGCATCGGCCTGTTGGGGATGTGTCCTGATAACGTCAATGCTCGCATCATCAGTAAAGGTGAGCGTGTTTCCATCCAGTTAATGAAGGCGGTGTTGGAAGCAAAAGGTCATCTCGTTAATCTTATTGATCCGGTTGACTACTTGCTTGCCCATGGTGATCACCTAGAAGGGATGGTGGATGTCGATGTATCTACGCAAAACTTCCGTTTGAATCCTCTTCCTCAAGGGCACGTTCATATCATGCCTGGCTTTACCGCAGGCAATAAGCATGGTGAGTTGGTTACTTTAGGTCGTAATGGTTCCGATTACTCAGCAGCCGTGTTGGCGGCATGTCTGCGCGCGGATTGTTGTGAGATCTGGACGGATGTGGATGGGGTGTACAACTGTGACCCGCGTTTAGTCGAAGATGCTCGCTTATTGAAGTCCTTAAGCTATCAAGAGGCTATGGAGCTTTCATACTTTGGCGCATCCGTTTTGCATCCAAAAACCATTGCGCCAATCGCGCAATTTCATATCCCATGTTTGATTAAGAACAGCTTCAACCCTCAAGGTGCAGGCACGCTGATTGGCCAAGATACAGGCGAAGATAATCTAGCGATCAAAGGCATCACTACGCTCAATAATCTGACGATGGTGAACGTGTCTGGACCGGGCATGAAAGGCATGGTAGGCATGGCGAGCCGAGTATTTGGTGCGATGTCGGCTTCTGGCGTGTCAATCGTTCTGATTACTCAGTCTTCTTCTGAGTACAGTATCAGCTTCTGTATTGAAGCTGCCGACAGACCTTTAGCCGAACAGGCACTCTCAGATGCTTTTGAGTTAGAACTGAAAGATGGTCTATTGGAGCCCGTCGAATTTCTGACTAATGTTTCTATCATCACGCTGGTGGGTGATGGTATGCGCACTTCCAAAGGCGTTGCATCACAATTCTTTGCTTCTCTTGCGGAAGTGAGTGTCAATGTCATCGCTATTGCTCAAGGTTCGTCAGAGCGCGCTATTTCAGCGGTGATCCCAGAAGATAAGATCTCTCAAGCGATCAAAGCGTGTCATGAAAATCTCTTCAACTCGAAACACTACCTGGATGTGTTTGTTGTTGGTGTCGGTGGTGTCGGTGGTGAGTTGGTGGATCAGATCCAGCGTCAGCAAGCCAAACTGGCAGACAAAGGCATTGTCATCCGAGTGTGTGGTTTGGCTAATAGTAAAGGGCTGTTGTTAGACAGCAACGGTTTACCTCTGGAGCATTGGCGTGACCGCATGGCCAATGCATCTGAAGCGTTTAGCCTTGCCAGTTTGATTGCCACTGTGCAGCGTAACCATATCATCAACCCAGTGCTCGTCGATTGTACTTCTAGCGACGTGATTGCCAACCAATACGCAGAGTTTTTAGCCGCTGGTTTCCATGTTGTGACGCCAAATAAGAAAGCCAATACCGCGAGTATGGCGTATTACCACCAACTACGCGATGTGGCACGCAGCTCTCGTCGTAAGTTGATGTATGAAACAACGGTTGGTGCTGGTTTGCCTGTCATAGAAAACTTGCAAAATCTTATCTCTGCGGGTGATGAGCTGGAGCGATTCAGCGGCATTCTCTCTGGTTCACTTTCCTTTATCTTCGGTAAGTTGGATGAAGGCATGACGTTGAGTGAGGCGACCAATATCGCCAAACAAAATGGCTTTACAGAGCCAGATCCTCGTGATGACCTGTCCGGAATGGATGTGGCGCGTAAACTGCTGATCTTGGCGCGTGAAGCGGGCATGGCATTAGAGCTGGAAGATGTCGAAGTGGATCAAGCCTTGCCACCAAGTTTTGACGATTCAGGTAGTGTCGATGAGTTTATGGCTCGACTACCGGAAGCTGATGCGTACTTCAAGCAACTTTCTGCGCAAGCGGCAGAAGAAGGTAAGGTGCTGCGTTATGTTGGTGAAATCATCGATGGTAAGTGCAAAGTTTCGATCGCTGCGGTAGATGAAAATGATCCGATGTTCAAAATTAAAGATGGTGAAAATGCATTAGCATTTTACAGCCGTTACTATCAGCCGATCCCGTTAGTATTGAGAGGTTACGGTGCCGGTACTCAAGTGACTGCGGCAGGCGTGTTCTCAGATGTGATGCGTACTTTAGGCTGGAAATTAGGGGTTTAATCGATGAGTTCAAGCGATATGGCTGTGGTAGTGTACGCTCCCGCTTCTATTGGTAATGTCAGTGTTGGTTTTGATGTATTAGGGGCGGCAGTGTCGCCCATTGATGGTACTTTGCTCGGCGACCGAGTCATGGTGAAAGCAGGGAATGAGCCGTTTTCGTTAAAGACGGCGGGTAGTTTTGTTGCAAAGCTGCCAAGCGATCCGAAAGAAAACATTGTTTATGATTGCTGGCGAGTGTTTGCTCGCGAACTCGATAAAAAAGGTCTTGAGCTCAAACCGCTTGAGATGACATTAGAAAAGAACATGCCGATTGGATCTGGGCTTGGCTCTAGTGCTTGTTCTATTGTTGCCGCGTTAGATGCCCTCAATCAGTTCCATGCCAACCCACTGGATGAAATGGAATTGCTCGCACTGATGGGTGAAATGGAAGGCCAAATCTCCGGTGGAGTACACTATGACAACGTTGCACCATGCTATTTAGGTGGTTTGCAGTTGATGCTTGAAGAGCTCGGCATTATTAGCCAAGAAGTTCCGTGCTTCGATGATTGGTATTGGGTGATGGCCTACCCTGGCATTAAGGTGTCGACGGCAGAAGCGCGTGCGATTTTACCTTCTCAATACCGACGTCAAGATGTGATCGCACATGGCCGCCATTTGGCCGGCTTTATTCACGCTTGTCACTCAGGGCAGCCTGAGCTTGCCGCGAAGATGATCAAAGACGTGATCGCAGAGCCTTATCGTGAGAAACTGCTTCCCGGTTTTGCCGATGCGCGTAAATATGCCGCTTCTGCGGGGGCATTGGCAACGGGCATTTCTGGCAGTGGGCCGACACTGTTCAGTATTTGCAAAGACCAAGATGTTGCACAGCGTGTGGCACGCTGGTTAGAACAAAATTACGTACAAAATGAAGAAGGATTCGTCCACATTTGTCGTTTAGACAAAAAGGGCTCAATTGTGACAGGAAGTGAGCTATGAAGCTTTACAACATAAAAGAAAATGACGAACAAGTTTCCTTTGGCCAAGCCGTGCGCCAAGGGTTAGGCCGTAATCAGGGGCTATTTTTCCCAGCAGAATTACCGAAATTTGACGATATCGATGCATTGCTTGCGCAAGATTTTATCTCGCGCAGCACTGCGATTCTTTCCGCGTTGATTGGTGATGAGCTAGCAGAAGACAAAGTTAACTCAATGGTGGATGCGGCATTCCAATTCCCAGCACCGATTAAACAAGTGAAAGAGGGTGTCTACGCTCTTGAACTGTTCCATGGACCGACACTTGCCTTCAAAGACTTCGGTGGCCGCTTTATGGCTCAGTCGTTGGCTGCGGTTTCTGACGGTGGAAAAATCACTATTCTAACAGCGACATCGGGTGATACAGGAGCCGCGGTTGCACACGCTTTTTACGGTATGGAAGACATCAATGTGGTCATTCTTTATCCGAAAGGCAAAATCAGCCCATTGCAAGAAAAGCTGTTCTGCACATTAGGCAAAAACATTCACACGGTGGCGATTAATGGTGACTTTGATGCGTGCCAGGCGCTGGTGAAGCAAGCGTTTGATGATGCAGAGCTGCGTGAAGAGATTGGTCTCAACTCCGCAAACTCCATCAACATTAGCCGTTTGATGGCGCAAATCTGCTACTACTTTGAAGCCGCTGCACAGATGAGTAAGCAAGAGCGCGAGAATCTGGTGGTGTCGGTACCAAGCGGTAACTTTGGTAACCTTACTGCAGGTTTGCTTGCTAAAGCTCTGGGTTTACCGATTAAGCGTTTTATCGCAGCAACGAACGCTAATGATACCGTGCCTCGCTACTTAGAAACGGGTAAGTGGGATCCAAAACCGACTGTCGCGACGACTTCAAATGCAATGGACGTGAGTCAGCCTAACAACTGGCCAAGAATTGAAGAGTTGTGTCGTGTGAAAGAGTGGGGTTTGGAAACTCTGGGCAAAGGTGCTGTGTCTGATGAGCAAAGTGCGCAATCGGTAAAAGATCTCTATTCACTCGGTTACCTGTGTGAACCACATGGTGCGATTGCCTACCGTGTGCTGGATCAGCAGCTACAAGAAGGTGAAACAGGCTTGTTCCTCTGTACCGCACATCCGGCGAAGTTTAAGGAAGTGGTCGATGACATTCTTGGCACTGACATCGATTTGCCAGCACCACTGGCAAAACATGCGGTGATGGAACTGCTCTCAGAAGAGTTGGATGCGGATTTTACTGCTCTGAAAGAAGTATTGCGTCGCGTGCAATAAGCATGCATCAATCTCACCGGTGGAGCTTGGCCTCCACCCTATTGTTTTCTTCAGAAAACAAACGCAAGAATAGAAAAACGGCGCTCGATGAGCGCCGTTTTTTATTGTTTAGCTCTCTATATTATAGAGATTCAGTAAACGTACGAGCGATAACGTCACGTTGTTGTTCAGGTGTTAGTGAGTTGAAACGCACGGCATAACCCGATACACGAATGGTTAGCTGTGGGTATTTCTCTGGGTGCGCAACCGCATCTTCTAGCGTTTCACGTTTTAGAACGTTCACGTTTAGGTGTTGACCACCTTCAATGCGTGGAGCAGCTTCGATAGCCACTTCACGGCTTTCAAACTCACCTAGCTCGTTAATTGCAACGATTTGATCAGCTTCGTAGCCAGAAACTGCTGCTACACAGCGAGCTTCATTTTTCTCGCTATCTAGAAGCCAGATTGAGTTTAGTAGGTCGTCGTTTGCTGCTTTAGTAATTTGGATACCTTGGATCATCACTATCTCCTAGTCCACTTACGTGGTGATTATTGGTGTTAATTTTCGAATTTTGTCGAGCTGAGTATTATATAGCTAATATCCATTATAATAGTATTGATTTAGGTCAAAAAACAACTAAAAACATTAATTTTGTGAAGGTTATTTTATTGAGTTAAATCAATAAACCTTTTAAAAACTGTAGATTACGATTTATTTGATATCATCAAAAATAGTTAAGTGTTAATTTTGTTGTAAATTTA
The DNA here is from genome assembly GCF_002224265.1 of Vibrio vulnificus NBRC 15645 = ATCC 27562. Lineage (NCBI taxonomy): Bacteria > Pseudomonadati > Pseudomonadota > Gammaproteobacteria > Vibrionales > Vibrionaceae > Vibrio > Vibrio vulnificus. The sequence continues at coordinate 1,007,968 of NZ_CP012881.1, read as the reverse complement.
CTACAAATCTAATTGGAAATTTGACTGAACTAAGCTAAATGGTTGTAATTAGCCCCTTATCTTGAAAGTGTTAAGTGATTAAATGACAAACAGCAAAAACCGTTTTGGTAACAAATTTATTGGCGCGCATGTTTCAGCGGCGGGAGGGGTTGATAATGCACCTCTGCGGGCGCGTGAGATTGGAGCAAACGCGTTTGCTTTGTTCACTAAGAATCAACGCCAGTGGGTCGCCAAGCCATTAGAAGAGAAAACTATCGCAGCGTTCAAAGCCAATTGTGCGTTGTTGGGTTTTTCTCCACAGCAAATTCTTCCCCATGATTCTTATCTGATTAATTTAGGTGCGCCAGAAGCGGAGAAGCTGGAAAAGTCTCGCCTCGCGTTTATTGATGAAATGGAGCGATGCCAGCAGCTAGGGTTGAACTTACTCAATTTCCACCCTGGCAGCCATTTAGAGAAGATCTCAGAAAAAGCGTGTTTGTCTTTAATCGCAGAATCGATCAACTTAGCGCATCAAGCGGTACCTGATGTGGTGGCGGTGATAGAGAACACGGCAGGGCAAGGTTCCAACTTAGGTTGGCGCTTTGAGCACCTTGCAGAAATCATTGAGCAGGTTGAAGATAAGCGTCGAGTTGGGGTTTGTTTGGATACTTGCCACACCTTTGCCGCAGGCTATGATCTGCGAACTCCTGAGGCGTGTGAGGCGACTTTCGCTGAGTTTGAACGTGTGGTCGGGATGCACTATTTACGTGCAATGCATATTAATGATTCAAAAGTAAAATTAGCCAGTAAGGTGGATAGGCACCATGCCCTAGGGAAAGGTGAAATTGGCTGGGACTGTTTTGAATACATTGCAAAAGACAGCCGTTTTGATTCTATCCCATTGATTTTAGAAACTATTGAGCCTGAACTTTGGCCGCAAGAAATTGAGCAGTTGAGAAAATATCATCTCTCTTCAATCGCTTAGCGATTTTTGTCATCAGATTGGCATCTTTCTTTCATAGCAAACAAGAACAATAGTGTTTATCGAGTTTGTCACAGGAGGATGCCACTATGTTTACAACCATGATGTTCCATTCCACTTACGTTGTTCGTTCTGTCGCAAGACGGCCAATACCGAACCGTCATATTACCGGGCAGGGGCATGCAAGAACGCCACAAAAAAGCCCACAAAGTCACGAAAAACCCCAATAGCCCGTGATGAATTTGGTTAGGGGAGTGACCTGACATAGAATAACCGCCTGATGGTTTTCAATAGGATTCTCCCCATGACACAGCAACTCACTTGGCACGATGTAATTGGTGCGGAAAAAGAGCAAAGCTATTTTCAACAGACACTCAACTTTGTTGAAGCAGAGCGACAAGCTGGCAGAGTGATTTACCCTCCAGCAAAGGATGTCTTCAATGCCTTTCGTTATACCGAGTTTCAAGATGTCAAAGTGGTGATCTTAGGACAGGATCCTTACCATGGCCCCAACCAAGCTCATGGTTTGTGTTTTTCAGTATTACCGGGTATCAAGACGCCTCCTTCTTTGGTGAACATGTACAAAGAGTTGGCGCAGGATATCCAAGGCTTTCAGACTCCGGCGCATGGCTACCTTGAAGCTTGGGCTAAACAAGGCGTGTTGCTACTCAATACGGTGCTTACTGTGGAGCAGGGCAAAGCGCATTCGCATGCTTCATTAGGATGGGAGACATTCACTGACAAAGTGATTGAGGCGCTCAACCAGCACCAACAAGGTGTGGTATTCCTATTGTGGGGATCGCACGCCCAGAAAAAAGGCCGCTTTATTGATCGCAATAAGCATGTGGTTCTCAGTGCGCCACACCCATCCCCTCTTTCTGCTCACCGCGGCTTTTTGGGTTGTAAGCATTTCTCACAAGCGAATCAACATTTACTTGATCAAGGAAAGCAAGCAATAGACTGGCAACTCCCTTTGTCGCTCTAAGCACATTTGAATGTAATTTCGCAGAAAGCGATGGTTTTTTGAGCGACATCTAAGCCGAATGGCGTTCTATCTTATACACTTACAACAAATGAGGTGTTAAGGAGAAACGCTATGATGATTGAACGGATAAGACGCGAACACGGATACATTGTGCGCATGCTTGCTATACTGCGCCACAAAGTGGAGTTGCTCAAAAATGAGCAGCCTATTAACTACAGTTTGGTCGCCGAGATTGTCAGCTATTTATCTGATCATGCGGAAAAGGTGCATCATCCTAAAGAAGACATCCTTTATCGCCATTACTTAGAGCATTACGGCGCGCAGAGAACCATTGAAAACTTGGAGCTAGAACACAAAGAACTAGCGAAGAAAACCGCGGCCTTTGCTGAGGTGGTGCATATGATTTTGAATGATGCCGTGGTGCCACAAGCCATGTTCATTGAGCAGTTAGAGGCGTTTATCTCATCACAACGCCAACATCTGGATATTGAAGAGCGCTTGATTCTGCCACTGATCGCCGAGTCTTTTACGACGAAAGATTGGCAACAAGTGGAATCGCAATGGCTGGTTAATGAAGACGATCCCGTCTTTGGTGAAACCATTGCCGATCATTACCGACAACTGGCAGAGCGCGTGCAACGAAGTGAAAAAGAGATGATCTAGTCCAAAATAAACAAAGGCACCTGTGAGAGGTGCCTTTTTCGTTGAGTAAGAGTGCTATTTTTTGTTCGTTAATGCGGTTAAAGCTTAATATCTTCCAGTGAGTAGTCGTGACACATGTCCATATCACGCAGCTCTTTGAGTAAGTTACGTCGGTCAAGCATCGCCTCAATTTCACGCCATTTCCTTTTTACTGGTTTAGAGCGCGTTTTCGTTGTGCTTGTTGTTTCAAAATCCAGTAAGTCATCTAGTTCAAAGCCATCCATAAGCCACCTCACATAAATCACCAGCGCTTGTGCAGTCACTAAGTACCACAGTTTCTTCGAGCATAACCATGATAGATTTCGCATTTGTGTCGGTATGATGAAGATTTCGATTAAAACTGAACACACCATCACATTTTGCTTGCAACAAGAGCTTAAAAAGTGAGCGATCGATCTCACGAAAACGATTAAATGAAAAGAATTTTAATGTTAACAATGTGTGTGTTTATACAGTACGAAGTCAAAGAGAGGAGGGTAAGGATTCGAAAAGGTGCATGTGAATTTCTCATCCACAACCGGTAAGTGAGCGAGGGGGCGTGGGGAAAGAGTAAAAGCCTTGTCACTCTTGGTTTAACAGAGAATTGACGTGAAATGAAAAACAAAATATTTCGATACATTTTGTTGTAATGGAATTGTTTGGTTTATGTAACTGCCTTTGATTCTTGATTCTGGTTTGTATGTTAATAAATGGTATAAAAATAGTGAAAAATACAAAAATTGAGTATGCAGTTTCATATTGATTTTTGCGTGGCTAGGCTGCATTATCCGCCCGTCAAAAAACGCTAGTACGTAAAACGGATGCATGAAGCGACATTTACGATTCTAGATTGCAGAAAGAAAATAATAGTTCACCAAGCTAATTTGACACTTGGTTAAGCAATCTGGTGGATGGCTCGGAAGCACAGACTGGCGCAAACTCAATTTGAGGTAACTATGACAGACTTGATCAATCTAATGAATGACCTGCTTTGGGGTTCCATTCTTGTTTATTTGCTTGTCGGTGTGGGAATTTATTTCACGGTTCGACTCGGCTTCATTCAGTTCCGCCATTTCGGCCACATGTTTTCTGTTCTAAAAAACAGCCGTAAATCGGACAACGCTGGTATCTCCTCCTTTCAAGCGCTTTGTACCAGCCTTGCTGCGCGTGTTGGCACTGGTAACATGGCCGGTGTGGCTGTTGCGCTGACCGCTGGTGGCCCTGGTGCGATTTTCTGGATGTGGCTCATCGCTATGCTGGGTATGGCGACATCATTTGCTGAAAGTACGCTAGCTCAGCTCTACAAAACCAAAGATGACGATGGCAACTATCGTGGTGGCCCTGCTTACTACATGGAAAAAGGCCTTGGTATGCGTTGGATGGGTGTGCTGTTCTCCATCTTCCTTATCATTGCTTTTGGTCTGGTGTTTAACGCGGTGCAAGCCAACTCGATTGCTAACGCAATGCAAAATGCTTTTGGTTGGGAAAATGCCTACGTAGGCGTTGTTATTGTAGTGCTGTCTGGTGTGATAATCTTTGGTGGTATCAAGCGTATCGCGCGTACTGCTGAGCTTATCGTTCCAGTGATGGCATTGGCATACCTTGCTTTAGCGCTGTTTGTGATGTTCTCTAACTTGGAGAAACTGCCTGACGTACTCATGCTGATCTTCAAGAGCGCTTTTGGCTTACAAGAAGCGGCTGCAGGCGGTTTGGGTTACGCGATTGCACAAGCGATGATTAATGGTATCAAGCGTGGCCTGTTCTCCAACGAAGCCGGTATGGGTTCCGCGCCAAACGCTGCGGCATCAGCGACGCCATATCCTCCACACCCAGCTTCTCAAGGTTACGTGCAAATGCTGGGCGTTTTCATGGACACCATTGTGATCTGTTCAGCGACCGTCGCGATTATTTTGATGTCGGGTGAGTACGTGCCGCATGGTGAGATCACTGGCATTGAGTTGACTCAGCTAGCGTTGAGCTCGCAAGTGGGCAGTTGGGGTGGCATTTTTGTGGCGGTAGCGATTTTCTTCTTCGCATTCACTTCGATCATCGCTAACTACTCTTATGCAGAAACCAACTTAGTTTTCTTAGAACACAACCACAAAGCTGGCTTGAATGTTTTCCGTTTGGTCGTGCTTGGCCTTGTTGGCTTTGGTGCGATTGCTCCACTTCCAGTGGTATGGGCATTGGCGGATGTTTCAATGGGTATGATGGCGATTGTGAACTTAGTTGCGATCCTGCTGCTATCTGGCATCGTGATCAAACTGGCAAAAGACTACAACCGTCAGTTACAAGCGGGTAAGTTGCCAACCTTTAACCCAGATGATTTCCCAGAGTTGAAATCACAGTTGGAAGAAGGCATTTGGGACAACAACAAGAAAGACTAAGGTAGAAATCGAGAATTTCTATCACTGTGATTCGAAAAGCCGTGCAGACAATGCGCGGCTTTTTTTGTACCCTAGTCAAAAAGAAAATAAGGGAAAGAATCGTCATGCTTATCGTTGTTTCACCAGCTAAAACGCTCGACTACGAATCACCACTCGTGACCCACAAGTTCACTCAGCCAGAGCTCGTGGATTACTCTAAACAGTTGATTGAGGTTTGCCGCCAGTTGACGCCTGCGGATGTGGCTTCGTTGATGAAAGTGAGTGATAAAATCGCCGATCTCAATGTGGGTCGCTTCCAAGAGTGGAGCGAAGAGTTCACCCCAGATAACGCGCGCCAAGCGATTCTTGCGTTCAAAGGTGACGTATACACAGGGCTTGAAGCGGAAACGCTCAACGACGACGATTTTGATTACGCGCAAGAACATTTGCGCATGCTATCTGGCCTTTATGGGCTATTAAAGCCACTGGATCTGATGCAGCCATACCGTCTTGAGATGGGCACCAAGCTGGCGAATGACAAGGGAACTAACCTTTACCAGTTCTGGGGTAATGTGATTACCGATAAGCTGAATGAAGCGATTGCAGCTCAGGGCGACAACGTGCTGATCAACCTTGCATCGAACGAATACTTCAAAGCGGTGAAGCCAAAGAACTTGGACGCGCAAGTGATCACACCAATCTTCAAAGATGGTAAGAATGGTCAATACAAGGTGATCAGCTTCTACGCGAAGAAAGCGCGCGGCATGATGGCGCGTTACATTATTGAAAATCGCATTGAAAGCGTTGCGGACTTAACTAAGTTTGATGTCGCAGGCTACTACTTTGTTGAAGAAGAATCGACACCAACAGACTTGGTCTTTAAGCGCGAAGAGCAACACTGAGATTTGGCTTCCGCTAAGGTCTGAAAACAGAAAGGGTTGGCACAGTGCCAACCCTTTTGCGTTATCGAATCATTACTTTTTCTTTTTAGTGCTTTTCTTTTTCACGGACGTTTTTTTATCGTCTTTTTTCTTTTTCTTCTTAAACACCGGCTTCTTGTGTTGAGGGCGAAGCTCTTTGATAAAGCGCTCTTTAATGTCCTCTTTCACGTAGCGAGCGACGCGATCCATCATTGGTTGGTCGTGTGCTTCTACGATAGAGATTGCGTTGCCTTTCTTACCTGCGCGCGCTGTACGACCAATGCGGTGAAGGTAAACATCGGCACTGCGTGGCATGTCGAAGTTAACAACGTGAGACACGTCAGGCAGGTCGATACCACGAGCCGCGACATCGGTTGCAAGCAGCACATTCACACTGCCATCGCGAAAGCGAGCAATCGCGTTGTTACGACGATCTTGCGGCATTTCACCTTGGATCCAAGCGCAGTTGACTTGTTCGCTTTCGAGGTGAGCACGCAGATCCGCTAAACGCTCACGTGTTTTGAGGAACACAATTGTGCGCTCGGCTTGATTGTTGATGATGTCTTTCAGTAGCGCGAGTTTGTGCTCCATGCTATCTGCACGGTAATACCACTGGGTGATTTTTTTACGCTCGCGACGTGATGGTTCCGCATCAATGTCCGCAGGATCGTTCAGCAGATCCGCCGTAAAGCCTTCCACTCCCTTGCCTTCTAGCGTAGCAGAGAAGAGCATGGTCTGTTTGCGCCAACGACATTCATTGGATAGGCGATCAACCGTTGGAGCAAAGCCCATGTCAAGCATGCGGTCTGCTTCATCGAGGATCAGCCATTCGATCGCGCGGCAGTCAAAGCGTTCTGCTTGGATGTATTCCATCAAGCGGCCCGGAGTCGCCACTACGATATCTTGTGTGGTTGCAAGGATATCCGCATGTTCTTGGTATTGAACACCACCTGTGATGGTGAAAATGTTCAAACTGGTATTTTTGGCAAGCGCACGCGCTTGGTCAGCCACTTGCATCGCCAGTTCACGGGTTGGCGTTAGGATAAGAATGCGTGCAGGTCCAGGTTTACGGCGTGGAAAATCTTGCAAATATTGCAGCGCAGGCAAGACAAATGCGGCGGTTTTTCCTGTTCCTGTCGGAGCGGAAGCAAGAATATCACGGCCTTCTAGGGCTTGTGGAATTGCTTCTGCCTGAATTTGAGTTGGACGCTCGTAGCCCATCTCTTCGATGGCAGCCAGCAAGTTTGGGTCAAGATCAAGATCGGCAAAGGTTCTGATCACAGTGTGTTCTCCACAAGCAATGCCCTAGTGATACAAAGTTCAATGGGCAGCAATAGTTTAAAAGGGCGAATATTATAGAGTGTTCGGTGATTTTGATCACACGTTATTTCTACATCTTGAGATAAAAATCCTGGCACAGTTTGACAAAGGCTGCGCTGTAGGTCGATCCATCGTTGATCGTGAGATGTTCCTCACTCGTTATTGCCGTGGATAAACCGAGTTCAAACAGTAAGCGATGAACAGGCTTATTCGGGCTAGGTTTTACATGACATAGCCGATGTAGATGCCAACCTTGCTGTTGAGCGAGTTGCAGAAATTGTTCTCCCTCGGTCAGTGGCAGCACAAAGTTGGCTTTGCCATTCGGGGTGAGTAATTCTCTGCAGCGCAATAACAGCGCATCATGGGCAAGAGTATCGGTGTGTCTGGCGGTAGCGCGCTGCGTCGCTTGGGATTGCTCCCCGTTATTAAAGTAAGGCGGGTTACAAATAATGCCATCAAAACGATGCGTAAAATCGAGCTTGAGCACATCACCGTGTTGCAACTGAAGTCGTGAGTGCCAAGGGCTGTGGCTGAAGTTTTCTTGTGCGGCTTCCACGGCATGCGCGTCAATATCGACCGCAGTGATCGAAAGATGTGCGTATCGCTGAGCGCACATCAAGCTAAGTAATCCTGTCCCTGTACCAATATCGAGTAGGTTTTGGCAGTGGTGGAAGTTGGCCCAAGCACCGAGCAAGACGCCATCAGTACTGACGGGCATACCAGAGTTACTGCTGGCGATTGAAAACTGTTTAAATTTGAACCCTTTAGTTTTTAATGTGCCACTCTTCATGTTTATCTCTTCATTTTTCCTATTTCTAGATAGAAAAACCATTGTTAAGGATTTGTTTGAATTATTTCTCTATCTGTTATCGCTTTGATGCGGCATTGTGTAGGTTATCTGTCTAAATACAAATTAGATCTCAGTCACATTCACTGTGATATTGTCACTTATATAAATTAATATAGTGTTTTCGGGCTTAAAGGTTGCCAATTGGTGGTCATTTCGTCATTATGCGGCCCTAAAATTAGCACAATCGTCGGTCGACAGAGCGGCGAATGCATACACAACATCATTCAGAACTATTCTAAGGGTTATCTGTGAATCAGACTTTAAAACTAACCGATATTATCGCAGTCGGCTTTATGCTGTTTGCGTTTTTCTTGGGAGCGGGCAACATTATTTTCCCTCCTCTAGCAGGTCAACTTGCGGGTGAACATCTGTTCCCTGCGATGTCAGGCTTCCTTGTGACGGCAGTAGGTCTTCCTTTAATTACCATTATTGCTATTGCCGTTGCAGGTGGAACTTGGGATCACCTAACCAAAGATCTTCCTAAGCAAGCTGCAACACTGATGGCGGTATTGATTTTTATCATCATCGGCCCTGCTTTTGCTGCGCCACGTACTGGCCTAGTGGCCTACGAAATGGCGGTGAAGCCTTTCTTTGCTGACGCGCTTCAGTCACATTTGACTATTTTCTCGATCCTTTTCTTTGCGGTGGCGATGTTCTTCTCTTGGTCGCAAGGTAAGTTGATTGACGTCATCGGTAAAGTATTGACGCCAGTGCTCTTTGTTGGCCTGATTATTTTGGCGCTTGCGGTATTTATTGATCCCCAAGGCGAAATGCTTGCTGCACAAGGTGAATACCTAACACAGCCACTCACCAAAGGTTTCCTTGAAGGTTACAACACCATGGATACGTTTGGCTCACTGATGTTTGGTATGCTGATCGTTGATGCGCTGCGCAGCCGTGGTATTACGGAGCGTTCTGCAACGACTAAATACCTGATTTACGCAGGTTTCATTGCGGCGGCCGGTCTGGCATTTGTTTACATCTCATTGTTCTACCTTGGCGCAACGAGCGCGGCGGTGGCTTCTGGTGCAGACAACGGTGGCGTGGTTCTCAGTCTATACGTTCAAGCGCTGTTTGGTCCTTATGGCCAAATCGTGTTGTCTGTAATTGTACTGCTTGCCTGTTTAACCACTGCGATTGGTCTGATCTCAGCGTGTTCGGATTACTTCAGTTCACTGACTCCGATTTCATACAAAGCGTGGGTTGTGATCAATGGTGTTGCTTGTGCTGTGGTGGCGAATGTGGGTCTTGCACAGCTTATCGCACTGTCTGTACCGGTCCTGTTTGCACTATACCCAGTGGCCATTGCGCTGGTTGCACTGACTTTCGTGCGTAAGAAACTGCCAAACCCACAAATGGCGTACCGCGTGGTTATCCTTGTTTCACTGCTGTTTGCCCTGATTGATGCGGCAAAAGTAGCGGGTGTGGATGTATCGCCATTCAAAGTACTGCCACTATTTGAAGTAGGCATGGCGTGGTTGTTGCCAACCATGACGGCAATTGTGTGTATGTTCTTTGTCAGCCGTTCTGTTCGCCAAGAACTGGCAAAAGAAGCCGCTTAATCGCAGCACTTTGCGAAAACGCAAGACAATAAAAAGCCCGTCCAATGTGACGGGCTTTTTGCTAACGGCTGATTCACAAACCGGTGAGGTTCGGAAAATTCGCCTTAAGCGTTACAGCTTATCGTGAAATTCCGTTAAAACTTGCTCAATCCAAGTGGCGATGCGCTCGTCACTCAAGTCGTATTGGGAATCTTCATCGAGCGCCAAGCCAACAAAGTGGCTGCCATCTTCAGTGAGGGCTTTAGAGGCTTCAAACTGGTAGCCTTGATTTGGCCAATAGCCAATAAACTCCGCACCTACCGCTTTAAGCTCATCGTGCAACAATCCCATCGCGTCGAGATACCATTCACCATAACCTTCTTGGTCACCAAGACCGAACAGTGCGATGGTTTTACCTTGCACAGGCGAGGAGGCGAGATCGTGCCAAATTGCGGCCCAATCTTCTTGAATTTCGCCAAAATCCCAAGTGGAAATGCCAAGAAGCAGCAGGTCATAGTCTGCCATTTGTGCGAGGTCGCACTCTTTGACATTATGAATCTCAACCAAGTCATCCCCCAAAATTGCGCGCATTTTTTCTGCCGCCATTTCGGTGTAACAGGTGGTTGAGCCGTAAAAAAGTCCGATTTTCATCTGCGTTATCAGTACTGTTTTGCCATGCGATGGCGAATTCTACCTCGATTCTGCGGAGGATTGCAGCGAATATCGCGTCTGTATGGATTTTTTATAGCATTAAATCTGTGGCTGTCTTACTCTCAGCACTGTTGATTTACAGTGATTTAAGGTGTGTCCATGCAACAAACGGCATCGGTTAATATGCAAGATTTTGGCTACGTAGAGCAATTTCTCGATGCGATGTGGATGGAGCGAGGCCTCGCAGAGAATACGTTGTCCTCTTACCGCAACGATCTGATGAAGTTATTGCAGTGGATGGAAGCGAATCATTATCGACTCGATTTCATCAGCCTGTCTGGGCTTCAGCAATACCAAAGCTATTTGGTGGATCAAGACTACAAGCAGACTTCAAGAGCGCGGATGTTGTCAGCGATTCGTCGTCTGTTTCAATATCTCCATCGAGAAAAAGTACGAGCTGATGATCCTAGTGCCCTGTTGGTCAGCCCTAAATTGCCGCAACGTTTGCCAAAAGACATCAGTGAAGAGCAGGTCGATGCACTATTGGATGCGCCCGATCCCAATGATCCGGTGGAGCTGCGTGACAAAGCCATGCTTGAGCTACTGTATGCCACGGGCTTACGTGTTACCGAGTTGGTGAGTTTAACCATGGAAAACATCAGCTTGCGCCAAGGTGTGGTGCGGGTAACGGGTAAAGGTGGTAAAGAGCGCTTAGTGCCCATGGGGGAAAATGCCATCGACTGGATTGAAACCTTTATCAAACAAGGTCGTCCGGCGTTATTAGGTGAAACCTCTTCGGATGTGGTGTTTCCAAGTAAACGTGCCAGACAAATGACCAGACAGACGTTTTGGCATCGCATCAAGTTCTATGCGGTGATTGCAGGTATCGATACAGATCATCTGTCACCACACGTTTTGAGGCACGCTTTCGCCACCCATTTATTGAACTATGGGGCCGATCTAAGGGTCGTACAGATGCTGCTTGGTCATAGTGACTTATCGACCACGCAAATTTATACTCACGTGGCAACAGAACGACTAAAACAGATTCATAGCCAACATCATCCGCGTGCTTAACGCGGAATAACGACAAGGTGATTTTAATGAGCGTATTACGCCGATTAACTCTTTTAACTCTTCCTCTCTTTGTGACGGCCTGCGGTGCTGAAGAAAGCCAAGCGGTCGAAACCGCTCAGCCAACTGCACAAGTGGTGGCGAACACGCATTTTGATAGTGAGGCTCTCAAAGCTCGCTTTTCAAAGTTGGGCCTGAACATCATGGATATTCAACCTTCGGATGTGGCGGGTTTAGTCGAAATTCAAACCAGTGGAGGAGTGTTGTTTGCGTCTAACGACGGCAGCCACTTTATTGCTGGAACCTTGTATTCCATTGACGAAAATGGTCAATACAAGGACGTGGTTGCCGAACGTCAAGCACCGCTCAACGCGAAGAAAATTGCCGAATTTGCTGACAGTGCGATCGAGTACAAAGCCAAAGATGAAAAATACGTGGTGACGGTGTTTACCGACATTACTTGTGGTTACTGCGTTCGTCTACACAGCCAGATGCAGGGCTACAATGACTTAGGCATCACCGTGCGTTACATGGCATACCCACGTCAAGGTGGCACGGGCCCAGTGGCAGAACAAATGGCGGGCATCTGGTGTGCCGCTAATCCGCAAGAAGCGATGCATGATGCTAAAGTGAACCGCAAATTTGCCCCAGCGAAAAATGATTTGCAGCAGTGTAAGCAGACCGTTGCTCAACATTACCAACTTGGTCAGCAACTCGGTATTACAGGCACGCCTGCGATTTTCTTGCCAAATGGTGAACTGGTTGCTGGTTACTTGCCACCAGAAAAACTGCTAGAGCGCTTACAGCAACAATAAACCTTCAAGGAGCAGAGCCTGCGCGTCTGACCCGCGGGCTCTATTCAATTAATGATAGAAATACAACGACGACCTGAACCCGATCTTTCCCTCTTGCCCGACAGTGTGCCGGATATCCTCAAACGCATCTATCTTAACCGTGGTATTCAAGACATAAGCCAATTGGAAACCGCCGTCAAAGGGTTGCATTCATACCAAAAACTGCACGGAATTGAACTTGCCGTTGCGCTGCTTTTTGAGGCTATACGTGAGCAGAAGCGAATTATTGTGGTCGGAGATTTTGATGCCGATGGCGCGACCAGCTCGGCACTCTCGGTCCTTGCCCTGCGCATGCTTGGCAGTAACAATGTCGACTACTTAGTGCCAAACCGCTTTGAAGATGGCTATGGTTTGAGCCCTGAAGTGGTCGAGCAGGCCATCGCCTTGGGTGCTGAAGTGATCATGACCGTGGATAACGGCGTCTCCTCCATTGAAGGGGTGCGTTATGCCAAAGAGCATGGCTTAAAAGTGTTGGTGACCGATCACCATTTGCCCGGGCAAGTGTTGCCTGAGGTAGATGCGATGGTTAATCCAAACTTACAGACCTGCGCCTTTCCTTCCAAAGCCCTGGCTGGGGTTGGCGTGGCTTTTTATTTGATGATGGCCTTGTGTGTCCACATGCGTAAATGCGGTTGGTTTGCCGATCAAGGTATGGCAGAGCCGAAGCTGATGGAGCTGGTGGATTTGGTGGCCTTAGGCACCGTTGCGGATGTTGTGCCGCTGGATGAAAACAACCGCATTTTGGTGCACCAAGGCCTGCAGCGCATTCGCGCAGGGAAAGCACGCCCGGGTATTCAAGCGTTGATTGAAGTGGCCAAGCGTGATGCTCGTCGTTTGGTTGCGGCAGATTTCGGTTTTGCGCTGGGCCCGCGCATCAATGCCGCAGGACGTCTGGATGACATGTCGTTTGGGGTTGAATTGCTGATGTGCAACAACATCCACGCAGCGCGTCGTATGGCACATGAACTGGACGGGCTCAATCAAACGCGTAAAGAAATTGAAGAGGGCATGAAGCAAGAGGCCATGGCGTTTTGTGAACGCCTGCAGTTTGGCGAAAACAGCGAGTTACCTTATGGTTTGGCCCTTTTCCAGCGCGATTGGCATCAGGGTGTGATTGGCATTCTAGCGTCGAGAATTAAAGAGAAATATCATCGTCCGGTGATCGCATTTGCCGATGGAGGCGATGGGTATATCAAAGGATCTTGTCGCTCTATTCCTGGCCTACACATGCGCGATGCACTGGACTTGATTGATACACAAAACCCCGGTTTGATCCTCAAATTTGGTGGTCACGCCATGGCGGCGGGCTTGACCATCAAAGAGTGCGATTTTGAACGGTTTAGTCAATTGTTTGATCAACTGGTAAAACGCGAATTGGATGAAGCCGCGCTGAAAGGCATTGTGCTTTCTGATGGCGAACTCAAGCCTGAAGAGTTTTCCATGCATACTGCGGAGCTGCTGCGATCTGCGGGGCCTTGGGGGCAGGCATTTCCAGAGCCTATTTTTGATGGTGAATTTAAAGTGCTGCACCAGAAATTGGTCGGAGAAAAGCATTTAAAATTGATGCTTGAGCCTTTATTCAAAGGCCATCCAACCAACATCATGATTGACGGGATCGCTTTCAACGTCGATTTACGTCGCTGGCCCGATGCCTCGGTGAAAACGGTTCGCCTTGCCTACAAACTGGATATCAATGAGTTTCGCAACAATCAATCGTTGCAATTGATGATTGAACACATCGAAGCGCGATAACCGCCATTAAAGGAGTGAGAACGAATCTCGCTCTTTTTTTCTCTTCAGGAATCGGCAAATTTCTTCCCAATTTTTCCTGTATCTCTGTCACATTTTTGAGTAGAATTCCTCGGTTAAATTCTACTCTAAAATGTTGAGCCAACATGTTTGAAATCAATCCCATTAAAAACCGTCTACAGGACGTGTCTGAGCGCACAAATGTCCTGAGGGGGTATCTTTGACTATGACGCTAAGAAAGAGCGTCTAGAAGAAGTTAACGCAGAACTCGAACAACCGGACGTTTGGAACGAGCCTGATCGAGCGCAAGCTCTCGGTCGTGAGCGTGCGTCATTAGAAGCGGTTGTTGAAACCATTGATCAACTTGATCAAGGTGTGGATGACGTTGAAGGTTTGCTTGAGCTGGCCATTGAAGCTGAAGATCAAGAGACCTTTGATGAAATCGGTCCAGAACTTGAAGCCTTAGAAGAGAAGCTTGCGGGCTTAGAGTTCCGTCGCATGTTCTCTGGTGCACACGATTCTTCAGATTGCTATATTGACCTGCAAGCAGGTTCTGGCGGTACAGAAGCGCAAGACTGGACGAGCATGATGCTTCGCATGTATCTTCGTTGGGCTGAAGCGAAAGGCTTCAAAACCGAAGTGATCGAAGTATCCGAAGGGGATGTTGCTGGCCTTAAGTCGGTCACCGTACGTATTATCGGTGATTATGCTTATGGTTGGTTGCGTACCGAAACGGGTGTTCACCGTTTAGTGCGTAAGTCTCCGTTTGACTCAGGCGGTCGTCGTCACACTTCTTTTGCTTCTGCGTTTGTTTACCCAGAGATTGATGAAAACATCGACATCGACATTAACCCTGCCGATCTCCGTATTGACGTGTATCGTGCGTCTGGTGCGGGTGGTCAGCACGTAAACACCACCGAATCTGCGGTACGTATTACCCACGTACCAACGAATACCGTGGTTCAGTGTCAGAACGACCGTTCTCAACACAAAAACAAAGATCAAGCGATGAAGCAGCTTCGCGCTAAGCTGTTTGAACTTGAGTTGCAAAAGCAAAATGCGGAAAAACAAGCTAATGAAGACGCTAAGTCTGACATTGGCTGGGGTAGCCAGATCCGTTCTTACGTATTGGATGATTCGCGCATTAAAGACCTCCGTACGGGCGTCGAAAACCGTAATACTCAAGCGGTTCTTGACGGTGATCTGGACAAATTTATTGAAGCTAGCCTGAAATCAGGCCTTTAAGCTTTTCACCGACTAAACAGGATACATCGAAAATGACTGATGCTGTTCAAAACGAAACTGTACAAGAAGCCTCTGCACAAGAAGAGAATAAGCTCATTGCTGAACGCCGCGCAAAATTGGATCAAATCCGAAAGAGCTGCAAAGCAAATGGCCACCCAAACGACTTCCGTCGTGACAGCCTAGCTGGCGACCTTCAAAAAGAGTTCGGTGAAAAGAGTAAGGAAGAGCTAGAAGCACTTAACCACGTTGTTGCTATTGCGGGTCGTGTTATGGCCAAACGTGGACCATTCCTAGTTATCCAAGAGACTTCTGGTCGTATCCAGGCTTACGCGGACAAAGATGTACAAAAAGTACTGAAAGACAAATACCAAGGTCTTGATATCGGTGACATCATCGGTGTGAAAGGTGCGCTGCACAAATCTGGCAAAGGCGACCTATACGTAAACATGGAAGAGTACGAGTTGCTAACCAAAGCACTACGTCCACTTCCAGAGAAATTCCACGGTCTAACTGACCAAGAAATGCGTTACCGTCAGCGTTATGTTGACCTTATCGTGAATGAAGATTCTCGTAATGCATTCGTGGTACGTTCTAAAGTGATGTCTGCAATTCGTAACTTCATGATCTCTAAGCAGTTCATGGAAGTTGAAACGCCAATGATGCACGTTATCCCTGGCGGTGCGAGTGCGCGTCCATTCATCACGCACCACAACGCACTAGACATGCCAATGTACCTACGTATTGCGCCAGAGCTATACCTGAAGCGTCTAGTTGTTGGTGGTTTTGATCGCGTATTCGAAATCAACCGTAACTTCCGTAACGAAGGTCTTTCTCCACGTCACAACCCTGAATTCACTATGATGGAATTCTACATGGCGTACGCAGACTACAAAGATCTGATGGACCTAACTGAAGAACTACTAAGCTCTGTTGCTCTAGAAGTTCTAGGCTCAACGTCAATGCCTTACGGTGAAGACACGGTTGAGTTTGGTGGCACTTACACTCGTATGAGCATGTTCGAAGCAATCAAGCACTACAACCCAGACCACGCGCAAATCCAAGCGCTAACAGAAGAAGACATTCAAAACCGTGACCTAATGGTTTCTATCGCGAAATCGGTTCACGTTGAAGTAGAACCATTCTGGACATGTGGTCAGCTTCTTGAAGAGATCTTTGGTGAAACAGCAGAACCTAAGCTAATGCAGCCAACGTTCATCACTGGCTACCCAGCAGATATCTCTCCACTGGCTCGTCGTAGCGATGACAACCCGTTCTTCACAGACCGCTTTGAGTTCTTCATCGGTGGCCGTGAAGTAGCGAACGGCTTCTCCGAGCTTAACGACGCTGAAGACCAAGATGCACGCTTTAAAGCACAGGTTGAAGCGAAAGAGTCTGGTGATGACGAAGCAATGTTCTACGATGCAGACTACATCACTGCACTAGAGCACGGCCTACCACCGACTGCAGGTCAAGGTATCGGCATCGACCGTCTAGTGATGCTACTGACCAACACGCACACGATTCGTGACGTTATTCTATTCCCAGCGATGCGTCCTCAGGCGTAAGAGCAAATAGATTGAAAAACCACCTTCGGGTGGTTTTTTTTATCGAGCAGAATTCCTTTTACATCACTAAATGCTAACTGCATTCCAAGTATTAGTAATTGAGTCTAGAATTAATTAACTGTCTCATATTTGAAACAGACTTATGAATCATTAGTCTCGATAATGTAACTAACGATCGAAATAGTGAAAGGGTTGTATATGGCTACTCAGTTTAAGATGGATTCTGTACCGGGGTCATTGGTAGTGGTTGGTGGTACTTATGAGCCTTGGTTGTCCGTTTTGGAGCAGGTGGGCTGGAAGTGCCATCAATGTGCGGATTTACGCAAAGTAGACGCGCTGTTAGAAGATATTGGGCCATGCATCGGCATTGTTGACCTTAGCCATGATGAGTTCAGTCTCAATGGCATCGCTAATCTTGTGAGCACGCACAAGCACGTACGCTGGCTCGCCTTTATTCGTGAACAGCAACTCAGCTCTGACACGATTTGCCAGTTTATCGTTAACTTTTGTATCGACTTTTTCACAGCTCCTATCCCTGATGCGCAACTGCTCAGCACGATAGGCCATCAATTGGGTATGTTAAAGCTTGAGAAGAAGGTTTGGCCGACGTTTGGCAATAATCAAGATATGGGGCTTATTGGGGAATCGGTTCCTTTGAAGCGCCTACGCGATCAAATTAAACGCATTGGCCCCACCGATGTGAGCATTCTGATCAACGGAGAGAATGGCTCAGGAAAAGAAACGGTCGCTCGAGCCATTCATAAAATCTCATCGCGTGCGATGAAGCCATTCTTTTCTGTCAAATGCCGTGCAATGAGCGAGCAACGTTTTCAAGCGGATGTTTTTGGCATTGGGGCTGACGCAAATGCGGGCCCTTCAATACTAGAGCAGGCTGATGGTGGTACGGTGTTGTTTAATGACATTCTAACGATTTCCAAAACTCAGCAACTGCACCTTCTTCGTTTCTTACAAGAAGGAACGATAGAAACCTGCGATGGCATGAAGAAGGTCAATGTCCGTATTTTGACGGCGAATGCTTCCGATATTGAAAAAGCACTGATCGATGGGGATTTTAGCGAGGAGCTTTACCACTACATCAATGTGCTACGGATTAATGTGCCAAGTCTCAAAGAGCGTGCCAGTGACATCACCTTGTTGGCTCGTTACTACCTGCAAGAATACTCAAAAGAGTATAACGCGCAGGCAAAAGGCTATTCTGAAGAAGCGCTGAGAGCTTTGATGCGCTATTACTGGCCTGGCAACGTACGCGAGCTGATGAATCAGATTAAGCGTGCTGTCCTGATGTCAGATAGCGTGATCATCGATATGCCGCAATTGGATCTTCCTAAACGTGGTGATAGTAAGCGAAGCTTAAAAAATATCCGTGAGAAAAGTGAGCGCGATGCGCTGTTGCTGGTGCTGGAATCTCATTCGGGTCAGGTCTCTAATGCCGCCAAAGAGTTGGGGGTTTCACGTGCGACGATGTATCGACTACTAAACAAACACAATTTGATTTCCGAACAAACGGTGTAGCGGAATATCCTGTTTAAATCACCCAAAGCTTGAGGCCATTCTATCGAATGGCCTCAGACTGCTGACAAAGGTCTAGCTTTCGAGCTAGACCTTTGATCTAATAGGGGTATCGAAATATGGATACTCCGATATGCTTCAAGAACCGACTCCGCAACAATACGAACTGGAAATGGTGACGATGGAACAGTTAGTTCCTAAAAACCATTTAGTGCGCAAAATCGATAATGCTATCGACTTTGAATTCATTCGTGATGAAGTCGCTCATCTTTATTGTAAAGATAATGGGCGTCCACCTGTTGACCCTGTTCGTCTCTTCAAAATCATCTTGCTTGGTTATATCTTTGGTATAAAAAGTGAGCGTCAGCTCGTTAAAGAAATTGAAGTGAATGTCGCTTACCGTTGGTTCTTACGGATGTCATTAACAGAGAAAGTCATCCACGCTTCGACTCTAAGCCAAAACCGCATTCGTCGCTTTAATGGCACGGATGTATTCGAACGTATTTTTATCAATATCGTAGAGCAAGCCATGACGAAAGGCTTGGTCGCGGGTCAAGAGCTCTTTACGGACAGTACTCATCTCAAAGCGAACGCCAACAAGAATAAACACACCAATAAAGTCACGGCGGTTCGCGCGAGTGCCTATCTTGATATGCTGGATGACGACGTCGCGTTAGACCGAGAAAAAGCGGGTAAGAAGCCTCTTAAGGCTCGTGAATCAGAGTCAAAAACAAAGAATACCAAAACCAGCACCACTGACCCAGAGAGTGGCTTCATGACTCGTGATAATAAGCCACAAGGCTTCTTCTACCTCGACCATCGAACCGTTGATGGTCAACATGGAATTATCCTCGATACCTATACCACCGCGGGCAACATCAATGACTCACAGCCTTACGTTCAACGCTTAGATTACACGCTTGCTACATTCCAATTGAACCCGATAGCCGTTGGACTGGATGCGGGCTACTTTACCGCTCCAGTGGCGGAGTCACTTGAACGTCGAGGTATTCTTGGCGTGTTCGGTTATCGACGTCCATCGAGAACGAAAAATGCGTTCAAAAAGAAACACTTTACTTACGATGCGCAAAGAGACTGCTACCAGTGTCCGAATGGTCAGGCGTTGCTTTATAAAACCACGTCACGCGATGCCTACCGAGAATACCACTCAGACCCGAAAGAGTGTGCGTTCTGTCCAATGAGGGATGACTGTACTCAAAGCAAAAACATGAAGAAAGTGATTACTCGGCATATCTATAGCGATGCCGTAGAGAGAGCAAATCAAATGCGGCTTTCTTCCTATGGTAAGAAGACCTATCGACGTCGAAGTGAAACAGTAGAACGGAGCTTTGCAGATGCCAAGCAACATCATGGTCATCGTTATGCTCGCTTCCGAGGTCTAGCCAACGTGCAAATGCAATGTTGGTTGGCAGCGGCAGCCCAAAACATCAAGAAGATAGCGTTGGTGGTGAACTATCTACGAAAAATGGGCTTAAATATGGCAGAAATAAGGCAGATACTTGCTTCTGTATACCCATGTAATGAATGGGAACTTCTGCGCACGATATAACAAAAAAAAATCACGATCGCGACCTACGGTCGCTTCCAAAAAAGAACCCCACTTAAAAAGCGGGGTTCGTCATCAATCTGAGGCCATTCTATCGAATGGCCTTTTTACATTCAGATAATCATCTAATAACCTCATATTGCTAAGGTGAATATGTTATAGCCAATCAATATGAAACTGACATTTAGTAGGATGTTTTGTAATTGCTGCATTGGAGAAAAAGTGATTGATTAGCAACCGTTTTCGCTTACAATTTAACCGTAACTTTCGAGTTATACCACATCAAAACTTTAGGATTAATAAACCATTGAAGGGGGCTAACATGTTGAAATTGAATGCAAATCAACCCGTTTGTGCTCTTCGTGATGCTCATTCATCTGAGATGAGTGTGGTTATCAGCATCGGCGCTGATACCGCTATCGATGGTTAGTTAATCCGCACCCTCATTGTTATTTAACTGAGCTGCGGAAAATGGCAGCTTAGTTTGTGTCTCTCTCTACGAGTTGATCTACCCGAAAGCACGTCATTTTTCTCAGCAATCATTTTTATTTGGAGAAAAATAATGCGTCACTCTATTTATTTGAAATTAGCCACTATTTTGGTTCAAGCCGATTTAAAACGTGAAGAACGTGAATGGGCGAAACGTGTCCGTCGTAGTAGTTATGAAATTCCTTGGAACAACGCCTTCTTACTAAGAGACATTGGTTTAGATGAAGGTGGTCGAGCGAACCCAAACACCACTCCGGATGAAGTCAAAGTCGCGCGTCGAATCCGTCATATTCGCCGTGTGCTTAGTGCGCGAATACCGACGTAATCGAAAGGGCTGTAACCTTGGTGGTTACAGCCCGCAATGTTATGGGCATGGATTGGAGTAGGTGGTACCAATCTGCTGTATTTTATTTAACACCTCATCTTCTAACTTGACATTGAGACTCTCGATATTGGCTTTAAGCTGATCGAGAGTCGTTGCACCAATGATATTACTGGCGACAAATGGGCGTTGATTAACAAAAGCCAGCGCCATTTGCGCGGGATCCAAACCGTAATCTCTGGCGAGTGAAACATACGCGTTGGTTGCTTCTAGCCCTTGTGGGGTAAAGTAGCGCTGAAAACGCTCAAAGAGAGTACAGCGAGCGCCTTTTGGGCGAGCGCCATCGAGGTACTTACCGCTTAACGTGCCAAACGCCATCGGAGAGTAGGCAAGCAGTTGAACGCCTTCGTAGTGGCTAATCTCGGACAAGCCAACTTCAAAGCTGCGATTGAGCAAATTGTATGGATTTTGAATCGAAACAATTCTTGGCAAGTCGTGTTTTTCGGCTAAACGCAGTAAGGTCATTACGCCCCAAGGGGTTTCATTAGACACGCCTATATAACGTACCTTTCCCGCTTTAACGAGTTCATTCAGTGCTTCTAGCGTTTCAATGAGCGTCACTTCTTCTTGCGTATCGGGATAAGGGTAGTTGAGTTGACCAAAGCAGTTGGTTTGACGCTGAGGCCAATGCAATTGATAGAGATCGACATAATCGGTCTGCAGGCGCGTCAGGCTATCATCGATCGCTGTGTGAATATGGCGTCGGTTTAAGCTCATGTTGTCGCGAATATAGGGAACATTGCGAGGGCCAGCTATTTTTGTGGCGATGAGGACTTTTTCGCGTTTGCCACTTTTGCTCAGCCAATTGCCGATAAACTGCTCCGTTAACCCCTGACTTTGTGCTTTTGGTGGTACCGGATACATTTCTGCAGTATCAATAAAATTAATACCTTGAGCGACCGCATAATCGAGTTGTTCGAAAGCGTCTTGTTGAGAGTTTTGTTCACCAAAGGTCATGGTTCCAAGGCAAAGTTTGCTGATCTCAAGCGTGGAATGGGGCAGCTTAGTGTATTGCATGGCACTTCCTTGTTAATTGGATTTATTGTCGGTTACCTATTGTTCAACATCTTATGCCGACTTAACGCCCAGGAGAAGATGCAATATCATAATTGATAATTTCATCAACTTAAGAAAGCTTCTCTCGCTCTATCAGATTGATCATGGATTACACTTAGAGCCTAATGGACAAATTGCGAAATCGGGTTGAGGTAGGCTATGCAGAAACATCAATTGGATCTTTGGCTACACAGTAAACATCATGATCATTATGTGCCGCCTAAAATGTTCGTAATAGGTTGCTCTGATGCCAATGAGTATCTGTTGGCCATAGAATACAAACATCACCTTGAGCCTATTAAACAAGGGGAGGAACTGATGCATTTCTCGTCTTTGGATTTAGTGAAAGAAGAATTACTGAAATTGGGTGTGGAGAAAGCGTATCTTCGTTTGCATAACGTTTACGAAGAAGTTGGTAGTGACCGATTGGCTTCTTACTATGACATTGAACTGCAACTTACTCCTCATTGAGTAATGAGTTGAAGGCATTTTGCAAAATCTGAGCGGTAAACTGAGTTCGTAAATAAAATCCCCGCGGCAGTGTTTTAATCGGTTTTCCGTTGATGTTATACGCTTCGGTGAGTGCTTTGCTGTTAGCGGCTTTTGGTCTGAGATGAAGAGCCACGCCATGTCGGGCCGAAATTTGATCAAATTGGCCAAATACGATCATCTCCATCAATTCTTCCCAGTCATTTTTGAGTAGTATTTCTTCATCGTCATTGGGAGACCAAAGCAGTGGTGTACCGACATGACGCTCTGCCAGTGGGATTTCTCGCTCCCCTTCAACCGGAATCCATAACACACGAGAGAGTTTGTTGCGCACATGACTGGTTTCCCACGTTAATCCATGCACACCCGTCAGTGGTGCTACGCAGACAAACGTCGTTTCAAGCGGTTTGCCGCTATAACTGACGGGAATACTTTTTAACTCAATACCAAGATCGGAAAAATCCTGCTGTGGTTTACTGCCAGCAGGCGCACCTAAGTGCCACTCAAGCAGTTGCCCCACCCAACCTTTGTCGCGTTTGAGATCCAGAGGAACGTCCATATTTGCCTCTTCTGCCAATTCGGCGAAGCTACAACCTGCAATTTGATTCGCTCGTTGGAGCAGTTCTGCTTCTGTTTGTGGAATGGGTTTCATAACCAAGGCCGTAATAATGGGAAAGCGATATGGTAACAAAGAATCGGATCGAAGCGATACGATCAAGGATCATCATTGCTGGTGTTTTGATCTATTAATAAGTTATCCACAGAATAGAGCGCTCTCTAAGGTAAAAAGTAAAATCATGGATCAATAAACAGTATGTGGTAAGTGATATTTTGCTTGATTTTTGGTGATGTTAGTCAATTTAAAAACTTTGTGTGTGGATAAAATAAGCATTGTATGATCTTTGACCGATCTGTTTGTGGTCAAAAGATCATCAAGGTTTAATTTGCTGGTGGAACTGATTTGTGTTTTTAATTTATTGAATATTAAAAGCTATTTTTTATTTTTGGAAAGGGGACGTGTTTGTCATGGATTGATGATGAATCTGTCATTGACGAAAATAAGTTATTCTTCACAAAGTTATTCACAGAAAAGGTGAATAAATGTGGGCTGTGTCTCAAACTTGTGTTGATAACTGTTTTTGTGCTGAAAAGTTATTCAATTGGGTCTGAAACACGATAAATCTTAGCTATATCACATCAGTAAGTTTGCTACTGTTGGGGATATGTGGAAAAATCACTGTAATAAAAAACTTATCTTAGAGGTTAGCCAGTGATAGATGGCGATGGTTACCGGCTAAATGTTGGTATAGTGATTTGTAATAACCATGGTCAGGTCTTCTGGGCTAAGCGATACGGGCAACACTCTTGGCAATTTCCTCAAGGGGGGATTGATGATGGTGAGACTCCGGAACAAGCAATGTTTCGAGAGTTGTATGAAGAAGTCGGTCTAACGCACAAAGACGTTAAGATCATTGCGAGCAGTCGTCATTGGTTAAGATATAAACTACCAAAAAGACTGGTTCGTTGGGACTCTAAGCCTGTTTGTATCGGCCAAAAGCAGAAATGGTTCCTTTTGCGTCTTGAGTGCGATGAATCCAAGATCAATATGCAAAAAGGTAGCTCTCCTGAATTTGATGGTTGGCGTTGGGTTAGCTATTGGTATCCTGTACGTCAGGTGGTTTCATTTAAGCGAGACGTTTATCGCCGAGCGATGAAGGAATTTGCATCGTTAGCCATGCCTTTTCGCGAACGTAAATTGAAAGGTAAAAAAGTTAAACGAAGAGGGTAACCATGCTGAGTCAACTCAGGGAGATAGTTGAAAAAGTTTCTCGTGTCGAGGATGTTCACCAAGCATTGAATACATTGGTACGAGAAACTTGTACAGCATTGAGCACAGAGTGTTGCACGATTTATCTGGCGAATGAAGAAAGGCAACGGCTAGAGTTAATGGCAACGCAAGGCCTGACTTTTCATGGCGACAGTATTCACATCCAGTTTGAAGAGGGCTTGGTTGGCTTAGTGAAACGCAGCGCCGAGCCTCTTAACTTAGCCGAAGCCTCGAAGCATCCCGCATTCAAATATTTTCCTCAGTTAGGCGAAGAAACGTATCACTCGTTTTTAGGCGCGCCGATCATCCATCGTAAAAAAGTATTGGGCGTACTGGTTATCCAGCAGAAAACACCACGACTTTTCAGCGAGATGGAAGAATCCTTCCTAGTCACTTTATCCGCTCAGTTAGCCGTCATCATTGCGCATGCACAAAGTCTTGGCCATTGGTCATTGGCATCTAAACCTGCTGCAGTGCAGGGTATTGCCGCTTCAAGTGGGGTCGCAATTGGTGAGTTTTGGTATGACAATTCACAACCGATATTGTCGGAGGTGTGCCCTGCCTCGACACTCGATAAAGAGCGAGAGCAAGAGTGGCTCGCCGTTGCAATTGAAGCTGCGTTGGCGGATTTTCGCCGTATGCGCAAAAAGTTCGACAGTGAAATCAATAAAGATGCGCTCGCCATATTTGATCTCTTCACGCACTTGCTGAACGATCCTATGTTACGCACAGACTTGAAAAAGCACGTGGAGCGAGGAGATCGCGCGGACTGGGCATTGCGTCAAGTGGTCGAAAGTTATTCCAGTCGTTTTGCGCGAATGTCAGATGTTTACCTGAGAGAGCGAGCGCATGACATTCGTGAGTTGGGCCAGCGTTTATTGTTCTTTTTACACAACAGTGAGCAAGAGCAGCCAAGAATTGAGCGACCGGTAATTCTGGTTGCCAATGAACTCACCGCTTCACTTTTGGCGTCAGTACCGAAAAAATACCTGTTGGCAGTGGTGGCATTAGAAGGCGCGGCGAACTCCCACGCTGCGATTTTATCCAGAGCGCTAGGGGTGCCCGCTGTCATGGGAGCGAGCCTGAATCTGGAAGAGGTGCATGGCAAGCAGGGGATCGTCGATGGCTACTCCGGTGAGATTTATATTCAGCCTAATCGCCAGATTTTGCGTGAGTACCGCAGCCTTGTAACGGAAGAGAGTGAATTGTTCGCGATGGTGAACAAGGAGCTTGCGCTGCCTGCGAAAACTCAGGATGACGTCGACGTAGAGGTATTACTCAACGCAGGCTTGAGTGCCGACAGTAATATCGCGATCAACGCTGGTGTAGATGGTGTGGGATTGTATCGCACTGAAATTGCTTTTCTCTTGCAACATCGTTTTCCTTCTGAGGATGAGCAATATCAGCAATATCGCGCTATTTTGAGTAGTTACCCTCAGCAGCGTGTGGTGATGCGCACCTTAGATATTGGCGGTGATAAACCGCTGCCTTACTTGCCTATTGAAGAGGATAACCCCTTTTTAGGCTGGCGTGGGATCCGTTTTACCTTAGATCATCCAGACATCTTTCTTATCCAGTTACGGGCGATGTTACGAGCCAGTGCTGAGTATGGCAATTTGAGCATTCTCTTGCCGATGATTTCTGGTGTCGGAGAGCTTGATGACGCCATTCGTTTGATTCAGCAAGCTTATCATGAGGTCGTGTTGCTTGATGAACGCGTCGTGATGCCACAGATTGGCGTGATGATTGAAGTTCCCTCGATGGTCTATTTGATTCCATCGATTGCTCAGCGCGTGGATTTTGTCTCGGTGGGGACAAACGACTTAACGCAATATTTATTGGCTGTGGATCGGAACAACGCACGGGTTTCTGATGTCTATGAATCGTTGCACCCAGCGGTCTTGCAAGCCCTGCAGCAGATTTACCAGCAGTGTGGACAATACCACTTACCCGTTTGTATTTGTGGCGAGTTAGCGGGAGACCCATTTGGCGCATTACTTCTGCTTGGTTTGGGTTACCGCAGTTTGAGCATGAACACCTCAAACGTCGCGCGGATCAAATATTTGATTCGCCATAGCCAATTGAGCGATTTACAAGCCTTATCTCAACAAGCTTTGTCGCTTTCTTATGGCAAGGATATTCACCAGTTGATGCGGGATTATTTTATTAATCATGATTTTGCCGGTTTTATCCGCGCAGGTAAGAAGTAGGTTGTTGTGACGTTTGAATTATTGAGTGTGTTGTTGGTGCTGGGTGCGTTTGTTGGCGTGATGGCAGGGTTATTAGGCATAGGTGGTGGTTTGATCGTAGTGCCCGCGTTGCTTTACTTATTGCCGTGGGCTGGTATTCCCGCTGAATTGAGCATGCATATGGCGTTAGCAACGTCTTTGGCCAGTATTATTGTCACTTCGGGCTCTTCAGCGTTGAATCATCTCAAATTGGGCAACGTGGATATCTTCGTCGTGAAGTGGCTGATGCCGGGCGTGGTGATTGGTGGATTTGTCGGAGCGAATATCGCCGAATGGATCCCAACCCAATATTTGCCGAGAGTCTTTGGGGTTATCGTTTTATTCTTGGCACTGCAGATGTTCCGCTCGATTCGAGTGACGACAACCCGCGCAATGCCAAGCAGCCCAGTCACTATGCTGTATGGTACAGGTATCGGTGTGGTATCGAGTTTAGCAGGGATCGGTGGCGGTTCTTTATCGGTACCGTTTCTTAACCGACACGGCGTTGAAATGCGCAAAGCTGTCGGATCCTCATCGGTATGCGGCTGTGTGATTGCGATAGCGGGGATGACGGGATTCATCCTGCATGGCTACAGTGTCGCGTCATTACCTGATTACAGTGTGGGCTATGTTTATCTACCAGCCCTGTTGGCGATTGCTGGCACCTCAATGCTCACCACTCGAATTGGTGCTCGTTGGGCCACCACGCTTCCAACGGCAAAGCTGAAAAAAATCTTTGCGTTATTTTTAATGTTTGTCGCGCTCAGCATGTTAGTCTAGCCGCGTTATTTCAAAGTTGATGATTAAGAGTACTTCATTATGTCTCAGGGTTACCTGCCTTTTCCTAATATCGACCCCGTCTTTTTCTCGATAGGACCCATCTCTGTTCGTTGGTACGGGTTGATGTATCTATTTGGTTTTTTGTTTGCGATGTGGCTTGCCAACCGCCGAGCAGACAAACCGGGCAGTGGCTGGACGCGTGAACAAGTTTCGGATTTGCTGTTCGCTGGATTTCTTGGCGTTGTGCTTGGTGGTCGTATTGGATACGTGCTGTTCTATAACTTCGATCTTTTCCTCGCCGATCCGATTTATCTGTTTAAAGTCTGGACTGGTGGCATGTCTTTCCATGGCGGCTTGCTGGGTGTCATTACGGCGATGCTCTGGTACGCGAAGAAAAATGGCCGAACTTTCTTCGGAGTGGCAGATTTCGTTGCTCCGTTAGTGCCATTTGGTTTAGGGGTAGGGCGTTTAGGCAATTTTATGAATGGCGAACTTTGGGGCAGAGTAACCGATGTGCCTTGGGCGATGGTGTTCCCAACAGGCGGACCACTACCACGCCACCCTTCGCAATTGTATGAGATGGCATTAGAAGGTGTGGTGCTGTTCTTTATCCTCAACTGGTTTATCCGCAAACCGAGACCTTTAGGATCCGTATCTGGTTTATTCCTTGCTGGTTATGGTACATTCCGTTTCCTCGTTGAATACGTGCGTGAGCCGGATGCGCAACTAGGTCTGTTTGGTGGTTTCATTTCAATGGGACAGATCTTGTCGTCACCGATGATTATTGGTGGATTGGCACTGATGGCTTGGGCTTATAAACGTGGCCACTATCAAGACAAAGTAACCGTGAAGTAAGGAATTGAAGTGAAACAATATTTAGAATTGTGCCATCGCATCGTTGATGAAGGGCACTGGGTTGAAAATGAACGCACCGGTAAGCGCTGCCTTACTGTGATAAACGCGGATTTAACCTACGATGTTGCCAACAATCAGTTTCCTTTGGTTACCACGCGTAAGAGTTTCTGGAAGGCGGCAGTTGCAGAGTTGCTTGGCTACATTCGAGGCTATGATAATGCGGAAGATTTTCGCAAGTTAGGCACGAAAACCTGGGATGCGAACGCCAATCTCAATGACGCTTGGTTGAATAACCCATATCGCAAAGGCGAAGATGACATGGGGCGTGTCTACGGCGTGCAAGGTCGTGCTTGGGCAAAACCTGACGGTGGCCATATCGACCAATTGCGTAAAATTGTCGATGACCTGACGTGCGGAGTAGACGATCGCGGTGAGATCCTCAATTTCTATAACCCAGGTGAATTTCATATGGGCTGCTTGCGCCCTTGCATGTACAGCCATCACTTCTCACTGCTGGGTGATACGTTATACCTCAACAGCACACAACGTTCGTGTGACGTGCCTCTTTTATAACCCTTATCACAAAATGCACAATCAATAATAAACAAAACCCTCCAGCCTAGTTGCATATGAAATTATTGTGCTATGTTTAAGTTGCACAATACGTTATCAGTAAAGGTTAATCTGATTATCAATGCACAGTTCGAGGGTTTATGGATAAGGCAGTTATAATTTCTTCTGGTGGGAAGATTGATACATCAACCTCTGTTGCTCATGAAAGCAGTGATATGTATCCCAATGTCCTTTTTCTGGAAGAAGGGGTAGCCGTTTTCAATGACCAAATGGAATTGTTGCCACTTATCTCTGATTTCCTAACATACTATAGGTATAACCATAGTGATAAATCCGTAATAACTTACGCAAATAACTTGCTCTATTTGGTCAAGTACCTGACAACGTATGATAAGAACCACATCGGTTCCAAACGCGATGATTGTCTGTTGACAGTACACACCAATGAAATTCAGAAGTACTTTAAATACTGTAGAAACGATAAAAATAAAGACGAGTCAGTTAAGCATGCCTTAATGGGGAGCACCATATCCAATAGAGACGCTACGTATGGAAAGTTTTTCTCTCATTTTTTGTGTGCCCCCCCCACTGGCTACAAGCTCATTAGAGAAGAAGATCCTTATAAAAATGGAAGCCTATCCGTTACGGCTAAAGAATCATTAATTAAGCCTGCACAGTTCTTAGATATAGAGGCTTTGATTCTTGTTTCTAATCATGAAAGTGAAAGGTGTCTCATCCAATTCTTATATGACTCTGGTGTACGCCGAGCAGAAGTTAAAGATATTCTTCACGAAGATATCTTGAAACTATCCAGAGCATATCGACAGAGTGTAATTGTAGATAGTGAGACCTTTCAAATATCTAGCCAATATGTCGCGATGGAAATTAAAGGCAACAAGGGGCGTGCTAGAGAATCTAAATATCGATATACGGTTATTACAAAAGAAACTCTCAATAGAGTCCAAAAATATAACTCAAGTCTCGAATATAGAAAGCACAAACGAAAATGGGGCAAGGTCCCCATGCCTGCCTTTCTAAATCAAAATGGTAATCCTTATAATGAAAGGTCAGTCAGCAAGTTAATCACTAAGCTATCTAAAAGAGCTTTAAAGCTTGGGCTAATTAAAGATCCATTGTCACCACATAAGATTAGACATGGTTTTGGAGCAATGCTTCTCAACTCCGAAGACTTAGGTAAGACGCAGCTTGATAGGCTGTTATTGCTTCAACAATGCCTTGGGCATAAGTCACTAGATACAACACAAAAATATACAAAAATTCCTGTTGGAGTCTGGGAACGATTCTTGGATAGCAATGGTATAGCTTTGAAAAGATACCAACTGATGGAAAAACTAAAAAAACGGACTAGAACGAATAAAGGGGGCTTGAGTTGAGTATTGATGAATGTAGGGAACTTCTCATTGAATGGTGGCAAGGGTTAAGTGTTGACCAAAAGAAAATAGTCCCCATCAGTCGGAATAAAATTGACTTGCGCGACCTTTTTATTAATACAGAAATTGAGTACTTCAAATTACGGGGGTATCTAAAAAAAGATATTCTTGAGATCGAAAAAGAGCTTAAGGGGTTAGGTGTATTATTTAATGATGATGATGAAGTAATAAAAAAATTAATGCTTGATTTTATCTCTGATTGTAAAGTTAATCCAGATCTATTGTGGAGTGTAGAGTTAACAAACAAGGTTGGAAAATCAAAGTTGGTCAATGGAGATCTAGATAGTTACTTTGATAAATTTGGGCTTATAAATAAAACATATTTGGCAAACAAGTTTTCATGTAAACCAAAAATCCTCGATAAGCCTGCTTTACTTGATCTGAGAGGTCAACTTAACCAACTGTTGTTGAAATACGAAGTCTCTCTCCCATATAGTCAAATTAAAGATAGTAGTCATTCTGTCGGTTATGACCTTAATAATCGGAGAATTTTTATTAAGTGGAAAAATAGCTTAACAGATGAAGAAAAACTAGCACTCCCAATGTGGGGAAATGCTATTGACAAATTGGCTTTTAGTCATCTTATCCCACCAGAGCGCATGAGAGTAATGCTTCCATTATTACAGGCAGAATTTCAAAAATTCTCAAGTGAGATCTCTGAACTCAAAAAAACTAATTACAAATCAGTAAAAGAGCGTAATGAAATACGTGCAGAAAAAGCTTTAGATAAAGAAGAAAGTAATATATCAGCATTCCTTAAACTTCGAGATAAACCACTGGTGTCAATTGATGACTTTAGCTCTGAAAATGGATACTACGGGGATGTACAACATGCCTTTGCAGTTGGGTCTTTAAAAGCCACTTCGAAATCAGGAATTGACAATTACTACATCGGATATAAGCATTACTGTGACTTTTTAGAAAGTAAAGGAGTCTCCTCAGACAGTGGTCTGAATAAGTGCATTGGAGCATGGTCTTTAAGAGATTTCAAAGAATACCTTGGTGGTAAAGTTGGTAATGCCGAGCTATCAACATCATCGGCAAACACTATTTTGTCATCCGCGAGAATGACGCTAGATAAACTTAAATTAGTTCGGAATTTTGACTTCAATTATTACACCACCGATGGATTTGAGATTGTCAGAGAGTCGATAGCATATAAGCCATACTCGCCAAATGAGAGAAAGCAGTTACGTAAAATGCTAAAGGAAGAGATGGCGTTAGCTAAGAAGAAGTTAGCTCCATATCAAAAATTAGATAGAGAGAGTGCTAATCTTAATGATTCAAAAATCCAAGCAAGGATTATTTTTGAAGATGATTGTAACTGCATACCCACTTATTACGATTCAAAAGAGCGTACTGAAGGACAGGGAAAGTTTATTAGTTTTATTTCAACAAGAAGGCTTTCTCTTCCTGAACTCTACGATGATTGGGGAGTGAAAAATCGGAGAGTTACAACGCGTGCCGTTGGCGTATATGTATTAAAAATGGCACAAGTATTGGGTATGAATTTAAACTCTATTTTAGAACTTGATATGGATGACTACCAAGAGCATCACCCGCTCACAAATAAACCGTGCCTTACTTACTGGAAAGAGCGCTCAACAGGTGAAAAGATGTTACATCTTGATCTATTCCACGCCAATCTACAATGGTTGACAGTGAGTCAAAAGCAATTTGTTGAAACCATATTTAATGAGGTCGCTCTTTTGACATGTGAAGCGAGAGAATACGTCTCACCTGAGTTATCAAAGCGGCTTTTTATAAATTTTGAAACAGTACCCAAAGCGATGAATGAAAGTTCTATGTCTAGCCTGTATTCAGAACTAATCGAGGAATATCAGTTAAAAAATGATGATGGTGAGCCTTTGGTGCTTACCACTACTAGATTCAGGCCTACGCTTGTGAGTGAGTTAGTTGAAGCAGGAGTCTCGCTTAGAGAAATCCAATATCTGCTAGGGCACTCTTCTATTTATACGACAATGAATTATCTAGAAAAATTAGAATTCGATAGGGTTATAAAAGAAAAAGCAAGAAAAGCAATAGAAGATATTTATAATAATGCCGCTCATTCAGGTAAACCCGAATCTAGTTATCACCAACATCGAAAATTTGATGAAAGCCAGATTATCATGAAAACTCCGCTTGGCGGTTGCAAAAACATATTTGATCCACCTGATTTTATCAAAAAGTCATCTTTATACGTGAAGGGAAAGCCCTGCTCTCAATACAACAAGTGTTTATCTTGTG
Organism: Vibrio vulnificus NBRC 15645 = ATCC 27562; assembly: GCF_002224265.1. Classification (NCBI taxonomy): domain Bacteria; kingdom Pseudomonadati; phylum Pseudomonadota; class Gammaproteobacteria; order Vibrionales; family Vibrionaceae; genus Vibrio; species Vibrio vulnificus. Next base: position 975,728 of record NZ_CP012881.1, on the reverse strand, counting down.
AAAATGTGATGCTGACAGAGAAGCACCTTCCAGAGTTGTTTGCTATGCAAAGAGACTATTTGGCAACACTAGAAAGTGGCGAAGTTGTCCATACGCCCTACTATGTGGTTGTGTTAGAGAACCTCTCATTACTGGATGACATCTTGAATCCTGAAACCTCAGAGTTTGATGAAGATATTTTAACGCAAGCGAAAGAAGACTCGTTATTTATTGAAACCACCATGTTAGATAACTGGGGCCGATAACAATGGATAAACAACACTTACAACATTTGGAAAAAATAGACAGTCATTGGAAAGGTGTTTTCTCTAACCTGATGATTTTAAATAAAGTTGACTCCGTAGTGGTAAGTGATCGGATCGACGCGTATGTAGCGAAACTCGCCCTATTGCCAGTTTCTGTCAAAAGTGTATTTCGTGACATGTTGTGGGATTATGATGTTGAAACCTCAAAGCGAGCTGCTTCTGTTGGCTTAGCAAAAGTCCAACTTGATTTTTCTACCTATACGCATATTCCATTGGGAATTATTACTGAGATGAAGTGCTTGTTTTTGATTGTTTATGCTTCACCAAAAGAGTTCGGTAGAAAGAAAAATGCACTTAAGCCCAATACTCTGATTAGTGCATTCAAAGGAGGACTTAATTTCTTGGATTTTGTCTTTTCTGAAGTAGAGAAGCGACTAGGTAAAGAATTTGTACAAGCAAGGTACAGTAGAATCTCAGATATTACGCAGCTAGATTTTGAAGAGGCAGCTCAAAAAACGACATTAAAATTATCATCCGGGAATGATAATAACAGAGATTATAGTAGGTTTTTTGATTACGTAAATAGCCATAAAGCCAAAGAAGTTATTGGTATTGAATGTGCTACTGATTATGATGCAATAAAAAAAGCATATAAAGATATTCATAAAAATAACAGCGATAAGCCCAAAAAAAAACTGTCTTACCTTGAAACAATTAATTTTGACTTGGCTCTAAAGATGGCTTCATTTAATGTTGTGAGTTTTTTAAAGGCGGTTGAAGAAAACGTAAATGATCCTGTTATGGATAAGCATTACCAAACACTAGCTTCAAGGTACACTGAGTTTTTATATTCAAAGCAAGACTTTGAGAACTATGGCGCTTATCGTTTGAGCAATAAAGGATATACAATAGGTTATATCAACGAAGTTTTCCCTGAGAATGAAATAGTGATATTTAATTCTAATTTTCCACCGACGAATGCAATGGTCGTGGAGAAATTTAGGAAAAAATTTGGTTCTAGTGAACCTTTTCGAATTGCAATTAATAAAGCTTTTTACTCTGCTTTATGGGTCATCGGAAGTCTGATGGGAGCAAGACCAAATGTGTATTCAGATTTAGAGATTGATAGCTGCCTAGACTTAAAAGACAACACCATTGTATCGGAAGAACATAAGGGTCGAGATAACAGATGGAATTTATTTAACGACCGCTGGGTAGCAGTACCAATCATGATCGATGCACTAAAAGTGGTTGAATTGATAGGCGGTAAAGTTTTTCAAAACACATATGTATTTGCAAACGTTGATACCTTAAAGCCAAATGATATAAATACCCCAATGCCAAACCTCACTCACACTATTAAAAGTGCCTTCTTGGTATTAACGGGGCTATCTGACAAAGATATTCCCACTAAGCTCAACGGCTATGTATTTAGGCACAGTTTAGCGCACCAAATGTTTAGAGCAGATGTCGGTTTACCTGTTATTTCTTACCAGCTAAAACACATAGTTTCAGCAACAGATGAGCTTTCACGTAAAGGTAAAGTTAGTCAAACAACAATTGGCTATGGCGGTATAGCTAATCAGTTGACAAGCGTCAGTGGTAAGTCTAAATCGTTAGACTTAAGGCATGTTGCTGAATTAGAGGCAGTTAAAGCCAACTTTGACCCGAATGGCAAATACATGGGAGGAAAAGCAGATGAACACCTCTCAAATATTAAGAAGTTCTTCAATGGCTGCATGGAAGCTGGATATTCAGAAGAAGAAATATACGAAGCAATGGTTGATCAAGGTATAGCGATCATTAATGTGGGCAGTGGTTACTGCTTTGGTGGAGTAGAAGATTTTGATGATAGCTTGCCATGCATCGGCGGTTTAAGGTGCAACCCAGTACGCTGTCGCAATGCTATAGTGGGAAAAGCAAATGCTCCAAAGTGGCGCGAAATATACTTTGATAATATAAAACTGGTTGGTGCTGCGGGGTACGAAGACAGGCAGGATCAAATAATTGAAGCGATAGAAGAGTCGAAAAGAGTATTAGAGTATTTAGGTGAGGCGTTGATCTGATGGCTGAATATGATGAAAAGAATCAAGCACTGTATGAAGAAAATACGAATAAAATATGGGCTGCGCTGGATGCTATAAGTAGGGATAAGAAGCTGGCTGCGACTAAAAATCAACTTGCCGAACTGACTCAAATGCATCGTAACTCTTTCGCAGAAAATGGCTCTAGGGGGTGGGTCAGTCAAGAGCTTGAGAGTATTAGACGGAAGCGAAAAGTAGACTTAAATCGCGACAAAGTTAGCAAAAAACAACAAGAAGAAAACTTGCAGAATTTACTCGAGCAATCAAAGCTTGAGATTTTACACTGGTTTACGCTCTACTCTGAGTCAGAAAGAGAATTAGATAAACTAAGAAAACGATTAAACCAGACAAATGAGAGTTTAGAGTGGTACAAAGAAGAACTTAGTAAAGAGCGGAAAGTCCTTCAGGAAAGAATAGAGTTATTAGAAAGCTTAGTTAGTGAGGATGGGGGGTAGACTTATGCTTGAAGTATACCCCGTAAGTCTTGCTAAACAGCAAATGGATATTTGATTGGTTCGTGGTGCAGGTAGTCTACAACCTCAAAATCATCAACAGTAACCCACGTTTCCAAGTCTTCTAGTGATTTTATTTTGGGATTAATAATCAGTTTTGGCGCTGCATATGGTTGTCGTGTTACTTGCTCTTTCATTAGCTCTAGTTGATCTTCATAGATGTGGGCATTGACAATTTTATGGAACGCCTTACCAGCCTTCAATCCAGTTATTTGAGCTGTAATTTGGAGCAGCCAAGCCACTTGAACTTGGTTGAAGACCAAGCCCAATGGCACATCACAGCTACGCTGAGTGCTATTCAAATATAGCGTGTCACCAAGCAATGAAAAATGGTGGTTGTACATACACGGACGCAAACAACCCATATGGAATTCACCGACATTGTAGAAAGAGAGGATTTCACCCCGATCATCAATTCCTTTTCTCAAGTCATTGATAATTTTCTTATACTGGTCAATGACTACACCATCTGGCCCTGACCATGATCTACCTTGAACACCATAGACACGACCCATATCATCCTCACCTTTACGGTGTGGATTGCTTAACCACGCTTCATTCAAGTTTGCGTTAGCATCCCAAGTCTTTGTGCCGAGCTTTCGAAAATCAGCGGCATTGTCATACCCGCGCAAGTAACCAAGCATTTCAGCGATAGCACTTTTCCAAAAAGCTTTACGTGTTGTAACTAAAGGAAATTCATTAGCGGCAACATCGTATTCTAAATCTGCATTAATGATGGTTAAGCATCGCTTTCCTGTTCTTTCGTTCTCTACCCAAGTGCCTTCAGCGATGATTCGCTTACACAAATCTTCATATTGGCTGGAATTAGTTTTCATGTTGTATACCAAGTATCTTTTCTTTGATCATATCAATTTTATCCTTCGATGTTTACATCAAAACTGACTTTTTGTCTCATTTATCTTGGTAGGGTAACGGGGGAAAAAATGCCTAGGCTCAAAGGCTCGTGACGATGCAGGCCCAGTTATGGGAAGGCTTCCTTCCTAGTTTTTGTTTAGCTAATATAGCAAAATCACTGGTATGGCTTTATCTAGAACCTTCAATTTTGATATTTGGTAACTCAGAAGTGCCCCGAAGCTTGTTAGCCTGAAGTTTAAGACGCTTTTTTTGCCATTAATTGACTTACTTTAGGTAATAGTAAATTTGCCTATAATTCTGGTGGCTATTCAAACATTAGAACCTATCTCAATAGGTGTTGTCTGAGTTAAATAAACACCTATCGGAAATATTGTAAATGAGTTCAACACAATACCTAATCTCTGATGCTCTTTTGGCCAAAATTGAGCCTCTGCTGCCTATCCATAAGACTAACCATCCTCTCGGAACACACCGAAAGAGAGTCGATAATCGTGATGCCATGAACGGAATTCTTTTTGTTCTCAGAACAGGTTGTCAGTGGAATGCGCTAAATGCGACTGGTATTTGTACCTCTAGCTCTGCACATCGTCGCTTTCAAGAGTGGCGGACGCAGGACTCTTTGAGCGATTTTGGCAAAATGACCTGATTTACGAGGGTGTTGATTGGCGTTCGATATCAATGGATGGCTGCCAAACTAAAGCGCCTTTAGCTGGCTCAAAAAAACAGGTAAGAACCCAACAGATAGAGCGAAACAAGGCGTAAAACGCAGTTTGTTGACGGACGTGAATGGATTGCCCCTTGCCGTTGTCAGCGACGGGGCGAATGTCCACGACATCAAGTTGGTACTGCAAACTTTAGATGCATTAGAGTGTTATCGCCCACCTTTGAAAGTGCCATTGTATCTGGACAAAGGTTATACAGGGCAGTGGTTACATGATGAGTTGGTCGCTTTGAACTACATTCCCCATGTTCAATCACGGGCTGAAGAGGCCGCGAGTTTAAAACAATCGGATGATTTTAAGGCTCATCGTTGGGTTGTGGAACGAACCCATAGTTGGCTAAATCGTTATCGTAGATTGCTTGTTCGTTGGGAAAAGAAAATAGAAAACTACGAGGCCATGCTGCATTTTGCTTGTGGCCTCATTGTTTGGAATAAATCCCTTTTGGGATAGATTCTTAGTTTTTTGAACTCGATACTAGAAAATGCTTACAGCTCAGTGGATTAATTGAATATACTAATTCAAATGTTGGTGAAAACACAGCAATGCTCAATAATACAATTGCCGCTGGGAGAAAACTTTATGCTAAAAGGTTTTGATATAACTAAAGCGAAAACTCAAGAAGTAGATACCGAGCTGCTCAAGCGAAGAATCTCTACAGGTAAAGCTATAGTATTTACAGGCGCTGGCTTTTCTTTTGGAACAACAAACGTTCTGAATACCGTTCCCCCCATGGCAGGCGCACTTGCAAAAAAGCTATGTTCACTATCAAATTTGGAAGAATCAGATGACTTGATGTTCGCTGCCGATGTGGCAATTGAGTATATAGATCATGACTCCATATTAGAATTACTTAAAGATAACTATACTCTTAAAGCGGTATCACATAGCCATGAGAATATATGTAAGCTTCCATGGAGAAGGTTTTTTACAACTAACTATGATAACTCTATTGAACTAGCGAGCTTAAATGCAGGTAAGCGCATCGAATCTGTAGACTTATCATATAATCCGATAACCTACTTAAGAAAGGATAATGTTTGCCTTCATATCAACGGAAAAATTGAAGGTGCGGAACCCGAAGATTTAATATCTAAAATCAAACTTTCAAACTCTTCATACCTTTCTCCTGATTCTTTCGTAAATTCAGATTGGTATTATCACTTCAAGAAAGACTTGGAAACTGCAAGTGCCATTGTTTTTATGGGTTACTCCATGTACGACATGGATGTAAAAAAGTTCCTTTTTGAAAACCCTTCACTGCAAGAGAAAACATACTTTATTGTAAGAGATGGGGCTGACTTCAAGGAGATTTTTACACTCAGAAAATATGGTCATGTATTACCTATAGGTATCGATGGTTTTTCTGAATTAGCCAAGAATGTAACAAAACAAGAGGTAGAAGAAGGTATTATATTTACCGACTCTTTAATTAAGCATGAAGTTTACGAAGGCCAAACTGATTTTCGTGATATTGATAGTGAAAAGCTTTTTCTCTATGGCGACTACGAAACAGAAAAGTTGCATGATGCACTTCGAAGGATAGAGTCGATACCTTACTTCATCAAACGTGATATTGTGTCCGTCTGCCTTGATAACATAAAAAGCAACAACAACTTACTTCTTATTGGTGACCTAGGTAATGGAAAATCAATAATTCTAGAGATGTTAGCCTATGAGCTTACTACAAATGGATACCACACCTATACATTATGTGACAATGGTGGGGATTACATTTCCGATCTTGATATAATCTCTAAGCATGAGCGTAACGCTGTAGTTATAGTTGATAACTTTTCAAACTACCCAGATCTAGTTAAGCATATCTATGAGACTAGGTTTGACAATTTGCTTTACATATTTGCTGATAGAAATTCAAGTAACCTCAAGAGCATGGAGTCGCTAGATTTCATCGAGCATCATGTCGATTTACTATCGAGCAAAGAAATCGAAAATGCAGTTAAAATTATAGATAACTTAGCGGCATGGCAGGATTTTTCTGCGTTATCTCTTGAAAGAAAAGGTAAGTTGGTAGCTGAAAAATATGGTTCCCAAATATCTTTACTGCTTCTAGGGCTTCTGAATAGTCCAAATATTAAAACTAAAATCCAACAACAGACTGAATTAATTTATAGCAATACTGAGTTTAAGAAAACAGTATTCGCTATTTGTGTTTGTGAAGTGGCAAATGTTAATCCAACAGCTAGTTTAGTGTCTGAAATATCTGGTTCTAATGCGATTTATAACATTTCACTTAGAGAACTAGACCCATTTAAGCAACTTTTCAAACTTACTGGAACGACAATCAAATCAAAGTCGAGTATTTTGTCTTTATCTTTGTTAAACAATACTTTTTCAGACATTTATGTAAGAGATACTCTCCTAGATATCGTTGAGAGAACAGATTCAATAAAAGACCAAGAGATTGAAATAAAGAAAATATTTAAATCACTGCTGAGATTTCATGTGGTTGAAAGAATACTACCTCAAAATCAGGCCGTTTTAGATAGATATTACGAACAATTGAAGTTTAGATGCACATGGTTGATTGAAAGCCCTCACTACTGGGTTCAATACGCAATGTGTCGACTGTCTTTCTCTGACTATCCTAGGGCTCAGAATTATCTAACTAACGCATACCAAAAGGCTGAAGCCAAAAATGGATCTTATCATACTGATAACATAGATACTCAACAGGCTCGCCTGTATCTTAATCAATGTATAGACACAAACAACGCTTCAGAGTCTTATCAGCTTTTCGAAAAAGCTCACAAGCTTCTAGATAGCTTGCCTATCGAAGGGCGGAAATTCAGACAGGTTTTGCTATATAAAAAAGTTTATGACACGAAGTTCCAAAGTTTCAATAATAAAAATAAAGTAGCTTTTGAACATGCGTGTAAGAGGCTGTTAGAGCAGGCTAAATGTCATAACTTAAATGACGACATACATCATAACAGCAAGATGGTTAAATTTATCTATTTAGCAGAAGATATATTGATAGAAATAACTAGCTCAATTCAAAACATAAGAAAGTAAACAACATGCCCAGAGGGTGGACAAAATGCCAAAACTTGAGACTTTACTGCATTCATAAAAGCCTTGAGGATTATCAGTGTTCGCGTGGATTTCCATACATTTCTTTATTCGAGATACTTTAGTTACAGCTCAATTTCTAACTCACTTATGTCCAAAACCTTCATAGTTGGCACTTGTAAGAAATAACTCAGTCTGCTGCTTTCATCTTTATTGGCTTTCTTCAATCAAATGCTTGACGGTTTTATCCATATTTACAGTGAGGCAGCAATCCAGTTGCATTAGTGAAGAGTGCTCTGCATTTTCAGTTAAAGCCTCTATTTTATAAACAAAATCATTATGTTTTAGCCATTCAATTACTCCAGTCTCAACCGCAACTTGTGTCTCATTATCAAGCAAGTACGCTGCAATTAGAGGTGTGTCGGCATCATGATATCGAACAAAAAACTGGTGCTCACCTTCCATCAGGTCTACGGTAAATCGATTTTGTTTACCACCAAAAGTTAGATTAATATGGTCATTAGTGAAAACAAGTGAGTCGGATGCGCCTTTGAACTCACTGAGTACAGATTGGTAACTCATATAGAACTCCATTTTATTTTTCATCGTATCGAAGTCTCTGATGCCATACACAGAGATTTTATGAATTAATCGCTAGGCAACCTTTGTTTTATATTGTTTTTTCTAATTCATGTCCATTTTAGCTTCGATGGTTAAACTCAATTATGAGTTATAAACTAGAACACGGTATGGGGTTTGCCAACTATTTTTGTGGAAATTTGAGCTAAACACCCTAATGCTCTTTCATCATTATTGGATTGGAAAATCAGTTGATTAACTCAGCCACTATTTTTAATAGCTCAGATGCAGGCCTTACCGATGCGGGAGTTTTGTAGACCACAACCTTATCGCCGTACTGGACTATAAGGTTTCCGGCATCACTGAGTGTGACCGATGCGATTACCTTCTCACCCATCTCGTCTTGTATTATGTGTAGTATGTCTTCCGAAGTCATGAAGTTAACCTCGTGGCCTCAAAGTATGACCCTGAAAAGTAGCTACTGCCAACGATGAATATGTCGTATTTGATTGTTACCTCTCTGGCTAGATTTGTGTGATCTATCTTAGCTTTTAGGCAGTGCTTACATGTTATGAGCCATCGGCTCAAAATCTGGGATGACGTTTGGATAGTTAAGTCAAACTCTGCAAAATTCCCTTGTATCCTCACATTATCGACCGTAAACAAATACAACGCATCAGTATCTAACAGGCTTAGTTCGTGGATAAGCTCATTCATAGTTTTTCCTTAAAATGGCTAGGCAGGCTCGTGTGCCTACCTAAAATCTCTATTTTTTAATTTCTACATTGCTTTGTTTCTGAACTCGTTTGGGCGTCGGCCCTTTGGGGAGGCAAGGGACGCAAAATGCCTCATTGATGTTACCTGCGGCAGGGAGCGGTATATTATTACCATTTTCATCTTTTTTATATCTAGCCACTCGACGCACACTAATTCGGTTCCCCGGAACTGAAAGGCCAAGATGGAGGTTCCAACCTTTGAAAATAGCGGACAGTTTACATAGCAACGAATAGGATGTTGATTCATGAACGATTGATTGAAGATAATTTCTAACCTGATATTCGATATCATCCTCGGAGCTAAGGCCTAATGAAGAGATTACGCGAGTGAGATACGTTTCTGGACAAAGAGGTAGGTTCTCATGCTCACAAACAGAAAGCTGTTTCTTTATTAGATAATGCGCGAACGCGTAGATAGTCTCAGACGCCTGACTCTCAAGCCTATGTTTTTTAAAAACTTCTGAAATAAAATGAACAGACAGGGCAAGTTCATTGTGTTCTTCTACATATGCTAATATTTCTGCGGGTTGAAATGACGTTCCCTGCGTTCCGCGAAAAGCATATGGATTTCTTGTCATATCATATGCTTTGGCGAGCATCGCAACGCGAGAAAGGACGGAAGCGCTTACCTTAACTCCAGCCATCTCTAAAACTTGCGATCTTGAACGTATATTTCCCACATCTATATGAGCAAAACTGAGATCGTCAGTAACACCATAAGTAATGGGCGCTATAAACCCAACACAAGCCTCACACGCAGCCTCTAGCCTATGATGTCCATTCAGAATTTCACCTTCATAAGAAATGATGATTGGCTCACCAGTTAGACACCATTCGCGTCGTTTCATCGATTCAGCGTATTTTCTGACTTTTGTTTTACTGAGACGTCGGTTTTTATTTTTTTTATTTACCGAACCTCGACTAGAAAACGTCAACATGTTTCTCGCTAACTGAGGACTAATAAAAATGGTTGTGTGCTTCAGTGTTGTTTGTACGACCTTTATTCCTGCGTAGTATTTAGCGTTAACCTTGAAGATTTCTTCTAGCTGAGCAGGTGTGAGTAAATCAGTGGCATTTTTCAGAAGAGTAGTAGAGCTGGCTAGATAGCTCGTTCTTTCGCTTTCATCAAATCGATTGACTAAGCTGCTGACAATCGAGTTCTCTAGATCTGCATTTGAAACCTCATCGGTATCACTGATATGTGGTTCTGTCATGTTTTTCATCCTGTGCCCTGCCTGTGGCAACATAGTGCGCAATCATGCGAGTAAGATTGTGATTCTCACCCATTATTGATCCGACACGCATGTCGGATCAAATTTAATTTTTAAATTACACTGCGAAAAACACGATATTGGACATAAAGAGTTGAAAGTTTTTGAGCAAAAAATCAGCGGCATGTTGTTTTCGACTAAGGAAAAAACCTTTAAAACCTTAATTTCAACTATTCCAATGGTTGAAATTGATGCCTATTTTTCTGCTGAGAATGTTCAGTCGGAGTTGAAGTGGGTTGTTGATGCTGCAACCAATTCGACTAACGTAGATAAGGTAAAGGCTATTCAGGCTGAGCTTGAGACACGAGTAATCAAGGATGATGTTTTTGCACCAGTTTCTCTTACCTTTGCTGTTGAGGGGAAGCCAATCTTAGATGGCACGTCCCGCACCCTTCCGACATTGTCTTTCAACTCAAACAGTACCTACATCGTTGGTAATGTGCTTACTTTCATTGCTATTTGCAGGATGCTTGGAGTTAAAACTTTCTTGTTTAGTTCAAGATTAAGCGCAAAAGAAATTAATCAAAAAAGCCTAGCTCGGCAGCGATTAGCCATGGAAAAAGTTGAAATTCGGATTATTTTCGACGATGAAAATGGGCTAGATGCCACAGATATCGTTCATTTATTTAAGAAGAATGCTCTCTTTGATACAGCTTTAAATCTGCCTCATGTTGGTGATGGAGATAGCTTGTCTAGTAAAGGTGGTTTCCCATTACACCCATTTATTCTTCAGTTGATCGAAGACACTGATATCGAGTCTTATGGTGGCGTCAGCTTTGATGCTAAGCATGTGAAAGTGTCTGAGAGTACTATCACCACTCAATATGTTTTGTTTAAGTTGCTTGTCGGTGCGGTAGCCGGAGCTGGTACTCAAGAATACAGTAAGATGCCTAAAGACATAACTTTGGAATCAGGAGAGAGCCTCACATCGATACTAGCTGGAGACTATATGAATAATATCTCTGCATTCATGAGTGGATGGCTGAAACCTTTGAAAGAATCGTTTGTCAGCAATCGTTCCGGATATCAACTGTCTCCTCAAGTGTGGCAAGCGTTAGGTCTCGTTATTTATCAACTAGTGAAGGATGGTATGTCGTCAGAGGAACTTGAAAATGCAGGGCTAGCGCTGGGTAAGCTTGACTATAGCAAGAATGCTAAGCATTGGAAAAACTGCTCTGTGATGGAACTAGATGCTCAAGGTCGACTTTATAAAAATGCCGCAAACTCTACACGTCAGTTTAGGTTTGGTTTGCAGGAGTACTTCCTGAAAGTGATCAGTGATGAGGCTTACAATTAATAAAGTACGCAAGTTTCCAGTTCGGCTAATGCCTCTTAAGCATAAATACAATGCAGAGTGAGCTGATGCGGATAGCCTAGAATTTCCCCAAGTTAGTTTGACCAACGTTAACGCAGCCGCTTTAGATAAGGCACATCACAATCAAGAGAAAAACTCTATGGTACATTGAGTTAGCCACTAGAAGCTAAGTAATCAATCGCATATTATGAAACTAAGTTTGGAGCAAATTTAACTTTCAATAGTAGGGGTAGAGTTAATGGCTGAAAATGGGCCTCGTGAAGAAATTGCAAAAGTTGTATCTTCCAATTTGCTAAGTATTTTTAGATGGGAGCAATATGGCCCATATGATCAAGATTTTCCATGCAGAAAACAAGACAAACACTTAGATAAAGACAAGACTCAAAAGCATACACATCCAGTTGATGTTGTTTTTGGCTATAGAGACCCTTATAGCAATAAGAACATTCTTTTTAATACCGACTTGAAAAGCTACGGTAAGGGTTCGATAAGCCCTACGAAGATAGAAGAAGCTTTAACATCACTAGCTAAGACGATTGACTGCGCAGAAAATAGCAAGCAATGGCAAGCCAAATACCTCATTCCTGCGGGTGACTTTGAAGTACGAGGATTGTTGTTTGTTTATAACCATGACAACCAATATCAAAAAGGCTTCTATGATTTTTTCTATCCACCTAAGCGAGAGAGAGGTCAGAAAGGCAAACTACCCAAGCCTGTTCAACTTTCAAAGATACCAGTCCCTAAAGACAAGAAATTGCACTTCGTTGAACCACTTCAGATTAACTATTGGATGACAATTGCCTCTGATATTAACGAGATGATTCGTCATAGCACGTTTCCGAAAACAGAGTTTGGTTTTTACTATCCAGAGTTGACGTTCCACAAGGTTGTTTCTTCTGAAAAGTACCTCCCTGCGACTATTGAGATGTTGTCATCCCCTTTCATTATCATTAAACACGATGAAGTGAATGATATCGTTGATCGAGAAATTAAGAAGGTTTATGAATCAGGTTACGTTGTCTACTACAACCGAGCGGCGAACACCGATAACGAATTTCTCTACCTTTTGGACCTACTATCAAAGTTTCAACTGTTAAATGCCGAAAATAAAATTCGACTGAAAGTGCCACATACTGAAACCAGTGGGTCAGCTCGCTCCCACTTTAACCGAGCATTAGAAAAGTACGCACATGAGTGGGGGTATGACGAAGAAATGAAGAAGAGACTCGATATCAAGCTTGAGTTGATTCCATACAAAATAGAGTTTTATAACTCAGAGGATATTGGTTGGAAGGGTGTTCATGCATAAAAATTACCTTTATAGCGTTACTGATAAGGCCTTGTTTGACGCGCTTAACACTTCGAAGATTAACAACTCTGAATTAAGGGATTTGTTCCTTTCTCGAGGCGTAATCATATCGACCGAAACTAAAAGAGAAGAACTCGCTCGTGAGTTTTCTAAGTACAACCACGATTACTACGACCACCAAAGAATTGCTTCGGCGATGGGCGTGGTTCAGCGTAAAGAGAAAACAACGACGAGCGACTACGCCACTGAGGTAGATAAAGATTCTTTAGAAAAGACGTTAAAAGTTCTTAAGAAGCAAATCACTGAAGAAAAGGATTTATGTATCTGGCATGAAGATGAAAATGGAAACTATGTCATTGATATAAATTACGAAACACCTGATTACACTAAGTCTGATTTCAAGCAAATCGTTAAGAAAGAAGCAACAATAACAATAGAGAAAACGGACTCTGGCTATACAGTCAGATACCCAGACAATCCCAAAGTAAAAGAGTATGAAAGAACGATTCGAGAGTCTGTTGCATTGACGGCAGAGGAAGCTGGTCAGAAATTCGACTCTACTCGTATCAATTTGGCTGCTATAGAGGACCCTGATGCCCGCACTAGCTTCTTCCGAAAGCTGCTGAATAGATTGGACGGATTTAAGCTATTGGATGTTACGGACGTTTATGTGTTCCATCCAATGCCAACAGATGAAGAAAGAGCCAAATCTGGGGATTCTGGCATACATATCAGCAGAGCTTCACTGAAAGGCGAGGGTGTACTCCAGTCTGGCGAGCTTCAAGAATTCTACAATCGCGGATTTTATATCTCCAAGATTAGATGGAAGTTTGAAGAAGAACTGGTGGGTTCGGACATCTATGTGATTGAGGCGATGTTCGGTGAGCCGGAGACTTTTGAGGATTTCTCCTATATCACAAGAGGTAAGTTCAAGTATAAAGCCAAAAATGAGTACAACAAAAACCCGTCTAAATTGGACAAGGAAGAAGAGTTACGGATATCTAGGCTAATCGAGAACACTGCGCGTGCAATAGTCGATGAAATCGTAGCAGAAACTCTAGGGGAGGACGAAAATGAGTCGTCAGAGGCTGAAGTTACTACTGATAAACAGTAAAAAGAGTGTTTCAGAAATGCTGACCAAATTGAGGCAGCAGTCTGATGAGCAGCATGACTTTACATTTCACGGCGTGTCGCTGAATGAATCTGAAGAACTTCACGCCACATACTCTGAAAAAGTAGAGTTTAGCGACGAAACCTATGACCAATTTGGCAATGTCATAGATGAGATATCGTACGTTACCTATAGAAACATTAACTTCCATATTGAGGCTCTCGATACAAATAAACTGTTAATGGTGATCTATAACTCGCCTAAGTCAACGAGGTCGTTTTTGGATTGCTTCGCAAGGCTGTTCGACTTTCAGGTTGGCTTCAGTAACCCAGAACTGAACTTGAAAACCTTTAAGGTTACACTAGAAAGTGATCTCAAGGCTAAACTAGAAGGTACGGGAAAAGTAAAAGTTAGTCGTGTAGTTATAGATAAAGCTGCGAAGGCCAGTATCGAGATAACAAGTATAAAAGACGCCTTTGAGTCGCTAGATAAGCTAATAGAAGGTAAAGAATACAAGCTAGACAAACTTAGTAGCTCTGTTTACGTTGATGGTCATACAGTTGATTTTGAACTTTCTAAAACTTGTAGTTTAAGGGTTAGGGATGAATATCTTGGTTATATCTTGCCATCAATTAAAATCACGCTCATAAACCAATAGCTGATCAGTTAAAGTAAAGATAACCCAGTTGATATAAAAATCAGTTGGGTTATCCTCGCATGCATCTGATCACGACTATTTCTCCTACTACCATATTAGAGCTAGATCTAATACGTTTATGCCCCAAAACGTTTTAGTCATATCGCTCTTTTCTATCCTGTTAATGCTAATTTGCCCTACTAAATGTTATCCAATGAGCATGCGGTAGGTCGCATTATAATGAGGTTTGATCATGTATGACTTTAAAAAATCGAGGTCGATACAAGTCGGCGACTTAAGAAGACAATATGTTTAGTCTGACTAATGGTGAGGTCAAACATTTGTTGGGACTTAAATATGATGTAAGATTCATAACCATATGAACAATAATGATTAACGGACTAGGAAATGGAAGCAACGGTTTTAGAGTTTCACCTTGAATACAACTCTAACAGGAAGAACCCTGCGGAAGTATTTCACGCTATGGGAGATTTCATTTCAGCATATCAGGAGATGGGGCAAATTATTGCTCAGGCTGTTGATTCAGAGATGATCTTTGATGTTGAGCTGCAAGAGGTTACTCATGGTTGCATTCTCGCTAAGTTGTTATTAAAGGTTGAGGAGTGGACAAGACCTGACTCCCTTTTCAGGGAGTTGACTGGTGAGATGTCTAAAAAAGAGCAGGTTCAACACATCACTAATAATGAAAGGGATAGACTGAAGAATGAGATGGCTAAAAGAGGTCGCTCAAGTCGACTTGATCCTTACATTAGTGATTTAGATGTTGCTTTAGTTGCTGAGAAGTGGTCTGAGGGCAATAAAAAGCTGTTACCTGATGAGTATCTTAAAGTTTGCAATGAAGGTGCTAAGTTAGCTGAGGTAATCCCTTTTGACCCTAACTTCAGATTCACAGGTAATGTCAAAAAGATGTTCTCTAGCGACCAAGGTCATTTTGACGGTGAAGAAATCGTTGAAGTTTTTAAGCCTTGTAAAAAGGCTACTTCTAAGTGGGAAGTAATTAGCACTAGGACTCATAAGAGATACAGCGCAGAAATTTTACACAAAGAGTGGTTGGATGAATATCTGAACTCTGAGGTTCGTCTGGGGGGAAGTGACTATCTGAGAGTTCACGCTGAGTATGATGTTGTCGTTGAGAAAGGTGAAGAACGTATCAAGAATGCAAAGATAAAAGAGATCAAAGAAGTCATTACTTATCGTGGAACTCAGAATGAAATACCAACATCAGAATGAGTTTAAGGCGGTAGCTACATCTTATCTGTTCATTATCACTCCATTCATCTTGCTTGTCTTGGTTAAGGTCTTGACGGGGAAGTATGATGATTTGTTGCTTACAGGTGATTGGTCTATTGCTAGTGCGATGATTTATTCAAGTTCAATTATCAATGTTCGAAGTGCTACTAGAAAGTACCATGGCAAGCTAAATGAAGTTGGTCTTGATTGGTTTATGACGATTACCAGTGTGATGTCAGCAATCAGCGTTACGATTTATGTAGTAGCTTTAATGCAACCTAGTAAATGGGTAGGCGCGTTGCAGATAACTCTATTCGTTGCTGCTTCATTTGCACACATGAAATATGGGAGATTAGCTTATCGCCTTAGAGGTGAGAGTTAAGCGACTTTCTATGTCTGAGTTAATTAATGGTTTGCTAACGCAAAATTGTTTTGGGGCTGGTTGGTGATGCATGAAGGATTGAATGAATTAAGCAGAATTTTGTGGATACGGACAAGTTCTGTTTGTTGTCTGTCTAACAACTGCTGTTAGCAATGCTGAGGAATTTTCGTGCTAAATAGAAGAAAAAATAAATTTAACTTTAGAGAAAATTTAACTGTACTCGATATTCAAAGTCTTGAACGGTCTATCTCATTGCAAGCGAGTAATTTTACAGAGTGGGTACTGGATTTTAAAGACCTTGAGTCTGCTCCGATGAGCGAAACACTAGGGTTGGTCTGTCAAGTGCTATCCAAAGCAAATGATGGTCATGATTTCACTGTTATTGTTCCGAAGAAAAATTCTTTAGCTAAAGAGTGGCGAGATAAAAATATTCTTAACCTTCTTGATAAAAAACATAGTGTATCTTCTTATCAAGGTTCCAGCTTCTATCCAGCACAACATTACACTAACTCGGATGATCATTTTGCTATAGTGAATAACGTGTTTAAAATGGTTCTTTCTGGTGCCGAAGGAATTTCTCGCTCTGATTATGCAGCTTTAGAATGGGCAATTAACGAGATCTCAGATAATGTTCTTGTCCATTCAGAATCACCAGTAGGTGGAATCCTGTTAGTCAATCGAATAGATAAGCAAAGTGGAAAAGTTAATTTTTTAGTTGCTGATTGTGGTCGAGGGATAACTAATACTTTAGGAGAAAAATTTCAAAATGAGTCGGAAGTATCCGTTCTCGATAAAGCTATTCGAGAAGGTATAACGAGGGATAAAAGTATTGGGCAAGGAAATGGTTTATTTGGCTCTTACGAGATAAGTCATCAAGGTAAAGGTTCTTTTAAAATACTTTCAAACAATGCGGTACTTCGTCATGAAAAAGGCAAACTAGAGATTAGCAAAATCGACTCAAACTATAGGGGAACTATTGTTGAAGCTACTGTCGATTTTTCTATTGAAAATTTGATGGCGAGTGCATTGACAATAAATGGTCAACAGTATGAGCCTGTAGATTTTATTGAATTGTGTTATGAAGCCCCTGATGACGACTATATTAATTTTCTGGTTCGGGTAGAAGCTAGTTCTTATGGAACAAGATTTGCTGGTGCTCCATTGAAGGGACGACTAGTTAATTTTGTTAATATGTATGACCATCGAATAGTCATAAATTTTAATGATCTCCCTCTAATTTCAAGTAGTTTTGCTGATGAAGTTGTTGGTAAGTTACTGTTACAGCTTGGTGAACATGTATTTAGAGCTAGGTTTACCGTAATTTGTTCAAACGAGCAAAATAATGCAATTATACAACGTTCGGTTGCACAGAGAATCAATGATTTGAATGAAGTTGCTTTATCTAATGCAGCCTAGTGTCACTAACACACGATCAAGGCATCAACATACTTTTCCTAATCTGACAGTACCCTTGTAGATCATCAGGTCGAACAAGGTTCTGTCCACTTGTGAGTTGCAACTATTGGGCCTTCTTAGTTTACCGAAGCCAAGTTCGATGCACTTTTACTAATGCTAGAGGAGATGTGTACCAGCCCGATCAGATACACCCTTGCTTGTTAACCCCATTTGTATGTATTAGCCTTCGTCATGGGTGTGCATAATTCTTAATGCACAGTGATAATAGCATGCTTCTTTACTATGATTGGCTTGTAAATGCTACAGGTTGTGCATATAGAGTTGGGGTCTAAATTTATAGGGGCTGAATTTCAACATGGTTCAAGTGTATGTGTTCTTGGCAATCATGGCGCAGATTACGGGCAAGAAACCGGGTCAAGCGTTTCATAAGATTGTGAATGCACATATTTATGAAGATCAGCTAGCGCTGATGCGTGATGTGCAACTCAAGCGAGAACCGTTACAAGCACCAACGTTTCACATCAATCCTGAGATCAAATCTTTGGAAGATCTGGAAACTTGGGTCACTTTGGATGATTTCTGGGTAGAGGGGTATGAACATCATGACCCAATCCAGTACCCATTCTCGGTATAACATCACGATGGTTGAAAAGGGCTCCTAGAGCCCTTTTTTGTTACTTGCTGCGTCAGTGCTATTTGAGCGCATTGGCGACAAACTTATAGATAGGATCCGCAGGCGCGGGTTTGGCGATAGCTGGACTAATGAATTTTGGTGGAAGAATAATGTCCTCTTTTATCAGCGATTTAATTGCTGAGAAGTAGCGTATCTCGGTTTTTCCAGCCAGCAATACATTGAAGTCATCGCCTAATTGGTCGTAGGCATTGAGTATCTCTCTAAAGCCACGCAAGTAGAGATAGTCTTTGGTGTAGCCACCGCCACGATAAACTCGAGCTGTGATGGTAAATGCCGTCATGTCTTCCACTTTGTACTGTTCTTTCAACAGCAAAAAAGTGTTTCTAAAATCACGATCTTTGATCATCGACTCTACCGCAATCACACGCAGCGCTAAGGTTCTAAGACGTTTAAGACTAAAGTGCCCAGAAAGGAACTCACATAAAATGGCCAAACCTTCCTGCGTGGTCGTATTTACTGGACAACCCAAGCTGAGTAACTTCAGTGGTTGCGCCCGGCCATTGAGCGTTGTTAATAGATGAACACCTAACTCGTGATGAGCGAGCGCATGAAGCTCTTTAGTTGTGATACTTGCAGAAGCGTTGATTTTAACTTTAGTGCCAGAGACCAACGCATTAGCAATCATACTGTTGCTGATTTCAATTTCACCAGTGTAACCATGATCTAGACAAAACTGCTGCATGAAGGCTGCAATCTCGTTGCAATCATGACGCTGTGGCGCCTCTTCTTCGATAGGGAGGTGCAGTAAGAAGTTAGCATTGCGAATATCTTTACTGCTTGGTTCACCATAATAGCGTAGGGAGTTGTAGAGAAACTCAGGTTGGCCAATGCTGCACAGTTGATCCAGTTTATCTGCGTACGATTGAATGACTTCGGCATAAAGTTGACGAAGCTGAGGGTGCTCTATTAGTTCAATCGGCAGAGAGTAGAGGTTTCTCTTAGCCTGATGTACATCGAAGGTTTGATTTTTATAAGTAAACACAGGTTCGACAGAGAAACGATTATCGAAAAATCGTTGTCGCTCTTCTTTGTAGTTTTGTGGCGTGACACTACTCAGAATATCAATGTTGTCTACTAACAGCGAAAGCTGCTCATCAATTTTTCCTGTTGCGGATAGAAGTTGTTGCTTATCTGAATGTTCCATCATTACATCACGGCTGTTTTTTCTTAGTGTGTATCAGACAAAGACTTTTGCCAATGAAAAGTGATGGTTATTGGAAATAAAAAAAGGAGAGCATGAAAGCTCTCCTTAAGTAACTTAGGCAACAGCCAACTATGTTGTTAGCGCCAAAATCGTACCTGGGATAAAGATAAAGACCGCGAGTAGGTAACCTGCTACCACAGCTTTGTTCTTAATCGCCATCTCTGAGATAAACTCAGCGCCTTTGATTGGCAGTTCACGCAGGAACGGAATACCAAAGATAAACAGTGTCGCTAATACGTTAAAGGTTAAGTGAACCAACGCAATTTGCAGAGCAAACACAGCAAACTCACCAGAAACTGCCGTCGCTGCAAGCAGTGCGGTAATACAAGTACCAATGTTTGCACCCAACGTGAATGGGTAAACATCACGTACTTTCAGTACACCAGTACCAACGAGTGGAACCATCAAGCTGGTTGTTGTTGATGAAGACTGAACCAACACCGTTACGATAGAGCCTGACACGATACCGTGGATAGGACCGCGGCCGATTGCGTTCTTCAGGATGTCACGAGCGCGGCCAACCATTAGACTCTTCATCAATTTACCCATCACAGTGATAGCAACGAAGATGGTAGCAATACCTAGAACAATCAGCGCAACACCTGCAAAAGTATCACCAAATGTGCTTAGTGGGCCTTTCACTGCACTTACGACAGGTTTGGTCATTGGCTTGATGAAGTCAAACCCTTTCATGCTCATATCGCCAGTGTTCAATAGTGGAGACACAAGCCAATGAGACACTTTCTCTAGAATGCCAAACATCATTTCCAGAGGAAGGAAGATGGCAACCGCGAGTAGGTTGAAGAAATCGTGAATTGTCGCACTTGCGAAAGCGCGCTTGAATTCTTCTTTACAGCGAACATGGCCAAGAGAAACCAAGGTGTTTGTTACTGTGGTGCCAATGTTTGCACCCATAACCATAGGGATTGCAGTTTCTACTGGTAAGCCACCAGCGACCAAACCGACGATAATCGAGGTCACGGTACTGGAAGATTGAATAAGAGCTGTCGCCACAAGACCAATCATTAGGCCCGCAACAGGGTGTGAGGCAAATTCAAAAAGTACTTTAGCTTGATCGCCAGTAGCCAGTTTAAAACCACTGCCTACCATAGATACTGCTAAAAGTAGCAGGTATAACATGAATGCCAAGTTAGCCCAGCGAAGCCAACGAGTTGTGCTCGAAATTGGCGTTGCTGCCGTAGTAGCTTGGTTCATCATAATTTTCTCCATTGACCGTCTAAATCTCAGTTTGGTCTGTTGTTGAAACTGAGGCCGATAGTAGAGATGAAATATTTCAGTAATATGACAATTCGGTGTCATCTGGATTTTTTCACCGCTGAGCACAAGCTAATTTGTTGAAATGAAAATAGGGTAAACTTAAGCTTTTGATTTTTATTTATTTTTAACCTTTTCTCGTGTGGTTGTTTTTTGTTCTATTAGTGGGTGATATGTCACAAAATATGACAATATGAAATTGATTGGCTCTGTTTTTTTTAATGTTATGGCGTTTTCAATTCGGTTTTTTCGATATAATTGGCGACATCTGTCATATTTGTCATGTTCTCAGGGACGGCAGTGGTTTCTTTTAAGGAAGGGTTATGTCACATCTCAATTATAATCACCTCTACTATTTCTGGATGGTTTGTAAGCAAGGTTCCGTTACTAAAGCGGCAGATGCGCTGTTTCTCACGCCACAAACGGTGACAGGACAGATCAAAGCGCTAGAAGATCGTATGAAAGGCAAGCTCACAAAGCGAAACGGCCGTACCGTTGAACCAACGGAGCTTGGGCAATTGGTATTCAAATACGCTGACCGCATGTTTGGTCTAAGTTACGAAATGCTCGATATCGTCAACTATAGCCAGCATGCCAATATTCTATTTGAAGTCGGTGTTGCTGATGCGCTGTCAAAACGATTAGTGAGTAAGGTGCTGAAAACCACCGTGCCTCAAGATAAAAAAATCCACTTATGTTGTTACGAATCGACGCACGAATTGCTGCTGGAACGTTTGGCACAACACAAGCTCGACATGATTCTGTCTGATTGTCCTGTCGATTCGACACAAAGTCCCGGCTTATATAGTAAGAAACTGGGTGAGTCGAGCATGAGTTTTTTCTCTTCCACCAAAATAGATAATGCTGAATTCCCAGCCATTTTGGAGCAGAAAAAACTATTGATTCCTGGGAGCCGAACGGCGATGGGACGTAAGGTTTTACAGTGGTTTGATCGCCAAGGGATTCAACCTGATGTATTAGGGGAATTTGATGATGTGGCCTTAATGAAAGCTTTTGCTCGTTACCATGATGATGTCATTTTCCTTGCCCCGACCGTTTATATCTCAGAAATCGAAGAAGATCTGACTTTACAACTCATTGGCCATGTTGACGATCTCAAAGAAGAGTATTACGTGATCTTTGCTGAGCGTATGATTCAACATCCCGCAGTAAAGAATGTGTGTGACGCAGATTTTAGCCAATTGTTTGAATGAAACCGTTCCCTTGAATACCCCAAATAGATTACTATCTACAAAAATATAAACCTAAATTATAAAATTGTTTAACACAACTATCTGCAACAACCGTTGGGACATGTGAGTTGTAGCTAGAGGACCAACACATGAACTTAAAAGATATGGAGCAGAATTCTGCTAAAGCTGTCGTATTACTCAAAGCCATGGCCAATGAAAGACGCCTGCAAATCTTATGCATGCTACACAATCAAGAGCTATCGGTCGGGGAACTTTGTGCCAAGTTACAATTAAGTCAGTCTGCATTGTCTCAGCATCTGGCATGGTTGCGTCGTGATGGTTTGGTGACCACGCGCAAAGAAGCACAAACGGTTTACTACACTCTGAAAAGTGAAGAAGTAAAAGCAATGATTAAACTGCTGCATAGTCTTTATTGTGAAGAATAATGCCTTTGCGTGCCGTGTAGAAAAGAAAAGCTGGCTTACAAGCCAGCTTTTTTTTATATGGGTAATTTGATAGCAATAAAAAAACCGGCATAAAGCCGGCTTTTTTCACTGAATCGAGACTCTATTAAAGAGCTTTGATTTGTGCAGCGAAACGAGACTTGTGACGAGCTGCTTTATTCTTGTGAATAAGGCCTTTAGTCGCCATGCGGTCTAGGATCGGTGTAACTACAGCGAATGCAGCAGTTGCAGCTTCTTTATCGCCAGCAGCGATTGCAGCAACAGTTTTTTTCATGTAAGTGCGCATCATTGAACGACGGCTAGCATTGTGCTGACGACGTTTCTCAGCTTGGATAGCGCGCTTCTTAGCAGATTTGTTATTTGCCAAGGGTCTAACTCCCAAAAACTTTAGTTCGGTGACAATTTAAGGGCGAGGAATATCCCTCATTTATGCCCGATTGTCAAATGATTTGTGCAAAAACCCATCGCGACCAAAACAAGTTTTGGTAAGAAAGGGCATCGCGGTTAAGATGGCGGGGATTCTATCAGCATTTTTAGACCAATGCTAATAAATATCCGCGTCTGTCCTAACAAAAGACGGATAAAAGTTAAGCTACGGTGATATTTCGAGGTTACAGTGAGTAAACGACTACTCAAGTCCGGCATGATCGTCAGCGCTATGACGTTGGTTTCTCGTGTTTTAGGCTTAGTGCGCGATGTGGTTGTCGCCAATTTAATGGGCGCAGGTGCCAGTGCCGACGTATTTTTCTTTGCCAACAAAATTCCGAACTTTTTAAGAAGGCTTTTCGCTGAAGGGGCCTTTTCTCAAGCGTTTGTTCCTGTGCTAACGGAATACCACGCCAGTGGCGATCTAAACAAAACACGGGATCTCATCGCTAAAGCATCAGGGACGCTCGGAGTGATCGTTTCCATTGTGACGATTTTAGGGGTGCTTGGTTCTGGCGTTGTCACGGCATTATTTGGCGCGGGATGGTTTATTGACTGGTTACATGGTGGGCCAGCCGCGGAAAAATTTGAGCTTGCCAGCTTTATGCTCAAAATTACGTTTCCTTATCTTTGGTTTATCACCTTTGTTGCTTTGTCTGGAGCGATTCTCAATACCATGGGCAAATTCGCGGTGTCGTCATTTACACCCGTTTTTCTCAACGTGATGATCATTCTCAGTGCATGGTACATATCACCGATCATGGCTCAACCAGAGGTAGGTTTGGCGATAGGGGTGTTTCTGGGTGGTCTAGTACAGTTTCTTTTTCAAATGCCCTTCCTTATTAAAGCGGGGGTTTTAGTCAAACCGAAGTGGGGGTGGCGCGATCCAGGCGTGGTCAAAATCCGTACCTTGATGATCCCCGCTTTATTTGGGGTGTCTGTCAGCCAAATTAACTTATTGTTTGATACCTTTATCGCCAGTTTCCTGCAAACCGGTTCGATTTCATGGCTTTACTATTCTGATCGTTTGCTTGAGTTCCCATTGGGCCTATTTGGCATTGCCATTGCGACGGTGATCCTTCCTGCGCTCTCTCGCAAACATGTGGATGCACACAGCGAGGGTTTTGCCCATACCATGGATTGGGGGGTTCGTATGGTCACCCTACTAGGCATTCCAGCGATGCTCGGTTTGATGGTGTTGGCCAAGCCAATGCTGATGGTGCTGTTTATGCGTGGTGAGTTTACCCCACAAGATGTGCATCAAGCCTCTCTGTCTCTTTTGGCGTACGCTTCTGGGTTGTTGAATTTTATGCTCATTAAGGTACTCGCGCCTGGCTACTATTCTCGTCAAGACACCAAAACACCAGTGAAATATGGCATTGTCGCTATGGTAACCAATATGGTGTTTAACGCGATTTTTGCGTGGTTCTATGGTTATGTTGGTTTGGCTATTGCGACCGCTCTGTCTGCCTTTGTTAACATGGCACTGCTGTACCGAGGTTTGCACATCGCTGGTGTTTATAAAATCTCTCGACGTACGTTTCTATTTATCAGTCGTTTAGTGGTTTCTGGTGCGGTGATGGTGGCGGCGATTTTGTGGCAACTTGATGAGATGAGTGTTTGGCTTGAGTGGACCACCGGCCATCGTGCCGCAATGTTGACGATGTTAATTGGCTTGGGTGCTATTGCATACACTGCTTGCGCCTTTTTGCTCGGGATTCGGGTAAAAGACCTAAAAGCTGGGACAGAGTAAGGTGGATTGGTATATAATCCGCCAGTTTGACACTGCATAAAACGAAAACAGAGGCATTTCGCTGTATCCAAATGGAACTGATTCGAGGTATACACAATATAAAACCACAGCATCGCGGCTGTGTATTGACCATAGGTAACTTTGATGGTGTGCATTTAGGGCACCAAGAAGTGTTGCGTCAAGTCTCTCTGCGAGCTCGGGAAATGTCGTTACCTTCTGTCGTGATGACATTTGAACCTCAGCCTTTAGAGCTGTTTGCCAAAGAGAAAGCCCCAGCGCGCTTAACGCGTTTACGCGATAAGTTCGTCCAATTAGGTAAGCTTGAGATCGATCGATTGTTGTGCGTCAACTTTAATCGTCATTTCGCTTCCTTAGAT
Organism: Vibrio vulnificus NBRC 15645 = ATCC 27562; assembly: GCF_002224265.1. Taxonomy (NCBI): domain Bacteria; kingdom Pseudomonadati; phylum Pseudomonadota; class Gammaproteobacteria; order Vibrionales; family Vibrionaceae; genus Vibrio; species Vibrio vulnificus. Next base: position 950,826 of record NZ_CP012881.1, on the reverse strand, counting down.
GCGGATGCCTTTATTCGCGACTTGTTGGTTGAGCGTTTGGGTGTTAAGTTTCTCGTTGTTGGCGATGACTTTTGTTTTGGTAAAGCAAGACAAGGCAATTTTGCCATGCTGCAAGAAGCGGGCAAAAAATACGGTTTCACAGTCGTGAATACCCAAAGCTTCTGTTTAGCGCAGTTAAGAGTCAGTAGTACCGCCATTCGTGAAGCGCTTGCTCACGATCAGTTAGCGGTTGCCGCTCAAATGTTAGGGCGGGATTATAGCATTAGCGGACGTGTTTCACATGGCCGTAAATTAGGCAGGACGATAGGTTTCCCTACCGCCAATATTCCGCTGAAACGCTGTGTTTCTCCCGTCTCTGGCGTGTATGTCGTTCAAGCGCTAGGCTTGGATAACAAACCGATTGGTGGTGTGGCCAATATTGGCCAAAGACCGACGGTCAACGGTGTTCGTCAGCAGTTAGAGGTACATTTATTCGACTTTCAAGCCAACTTGTATGGCAAACAGTTAGAAGTGGTACTTCTGCATAAACTGCGTGATGAAAAGAAGTTTGAGTCTTTTGACGCACTCAAACAGCAAATTGAATTGGATGCTGAGGCAGCAAGGGTGTGGCTGCGTCAGCTAAAGCGTTGAACGGTTTATTCCACCGAACAACATAATGTCTAACTTTCGCCCAATATAACGGAATTAAGAATCGATGAGTGAGTATAAAGATACCCTGAACTTACCTGAAACAGGGTTTCCGATGCGCGGCGATCTGGCTAAACGTGAGCCAGAAATGCTAAAGCGTTGGTATCAAGAAGACCTTTACGGTGAAATCCGTAAAGCTAAAAAAGGCAAGAAATCATTTGTGTTGCATGATGGTCCTCCATATGCAAACGGTGATATTCACATTGGTCACGCACTAAACAAGATTCTTAAAGACATTATTATTAAATCCAAAACACTTTCAGGTTTTGACGCACCTTACGTTCCAGGTTGGGACTGCCACGGTCTGCCAATTGAATTGATGGTAGAGAAAAAAGTGGGTAAGCCAGGTCAAAAAGTGACTGCTGCTGAGTTCCGTGAAAAATGTCGTGAATACGCAGCGGGCCAAGTAGAAGGTCAAAAAGAGAGCTTTAAACGTCTTGGTATCATGGGTGAGTGGGATAAACCTTACCGCACCATGGACTTCACGACGGAAGCCAACATCATCCGTGCGCTTGGTCAGATTGCTGATAATGGTCACTTATTGAAAGGTTTCAAACCGGTTCACTGGTGTACCGATTGTGGTTCTGCATTGGCAGAAGCAGAAGTTGAGTACAAGAACAAAGTATCTCCTTCTATTGATGTTCGCTTTAAGGCTGCTGACGAAGCGGCACTATTAGCTAAATTCTCTTTGAATGAAGGCCATCAAGGTCAAGGTGATGTTTCAATCGTCATCTGGACAACTACGCCTTGGACACTCCCTGCAAACCGCGCAGTGTGTCTACGTGATGATCTTGAGTACGTGCTTATCCAAGTTGAGGGTGACAACCCTGAGCGTATTATCGTTGCGGCGGAATTGGCGAAAGACGTGATGGATCGTGCGGGTATTGAGCACTTCCATAACCTTGGTTTTGCCAAAGGTGCAGATCTTGAGCTTACTCAGTTCCAACACCCATTCTACGACTTCACTGTTCCGGCGATCCTTGGTGATCACGTGACGACTGATTCAGGTACTGGTGTGGTTCACACTGCGCCTGGCCACGGTCAGGAAGACTTTGCGGTTGGCCAAAAGTACAACCTAGAAGTGGCAAACCCAGTGGGCTCAAACGGTGTTTACCTACCAGACACAGAACTCTTTGCTGGTCAGCACGTATTTAAAGCGAATGACGCTGTAGTAGAAACGCTAAAAGAAAAAGGCGCGCTATTGCATCACCACGCTTACGAGCACAGCTACCCACATTGCTGGCGCCATAAAACGCCGATCATCTTCCGTGCAACGCCTCAATGGTTCGTTTCTATGGACCAAGCAGGCCTACGTGCTAAAGCGCTTGAGTCTATCAAAGGTGTTCAGTGGATGCCTGAGTGGGGTCAAAGCCGTATCGAAGGGATGATTGAAGGTCGTCCTGAATGGTGTATCTCACGTCAACGTACTTGGGGTGTGCCAATTGCCCTTTTCGTTCACAAAGAAACCGCAGAATTGCATCCAAACACCTCTGAGCTGATTGAAAAAGTTGCTCAAGTGGTGGAGCAAAAAGGCATTCAAGCATGGTGGGATATCGATGCTGCGGAACTACTTGGTGATGACGCTGCTCAATATGAGAAAGTCCTAGACACCCTAGACGTTTGGTTTGACTCCGGCGTAACACACTACGCAGTGGTTGATAAACGTGAAGAGTTTAACGGTGCGGAAGCAGATATGTACCTTGAAGGTTCAGACCAACACCGTGGTTGGTTCCAATCTTCATTGATCTCTTCTATTGCGATGAAAGGCAAAGCGCCTTACAAGCAAGTGTTGACGCACGGTTTCGTGGTTGACGGCCATGGTCGTAAAATGTCGAAATCGATCGGTAACGTGGTTGCGCCAAAAGATGTCACCAACAAATTGGGTGCAGACATCCTGCGTCTATGGGTTGCTTCTACAGACTACACGGGTGAAGTTGCGGTTTCTGATGAAATCTTAAAACGTTCAGCCGACGCTTACCGCCGTATTCGTAACACTGCGCGCTTCTTCCTTGCTAACTTGAACGGCTTTAATCCTGAAACGGATATCGTGCCAGTTGAAGAGATGGTCGCGCTTGACCGTTGGGCAGTAGGTCGTGCACTAGCTGCGCAAAATGAAATTGTTAAAGCGTACGATGAGTACAACACGCACGCAGTAACACAGCGCTTGATGCACTTCTGTTCTATCGAGATGGGTTCATTCTATCTTGATGTGATCAAAGACCGTCAGTACACCGCCAAACTGGGTGGTCACGCGCAACGTAGCTGTCAAACCGCGCTGTACTACATCGTAGAAGCCTTGGTTCGTTGGATGGCACCGATTATGTCGTTCACTGCCGACGAAATCTGGAATCAAATGCCAGCTTCTCTTCCTAGTGGAGAAAGCCGTGACAAGTTCGTCTTCACCGGTGAGTGGTTCGATGGTTTGTTTGGTCTAGCTGAAGGCGAAGAACTGAATAACGCATTCTGGTCTGAAATGCAGAAAGTGCGTGGTGCGGTGAACAAACTGCTGGAAGCGGCACGCACTGATAAAACCATTGGTGGTTCTCTGCAAGCAGAATTGACTCTATTTGCTGACGATGCCCTAGCGGCGAAAATCAACAAGTTGGAAGATGAACTGCGCTTTGTTCTGCTCACGTCTGCCGCAACAGTGAAACCACTGAGCGAGAAATCAGAGGCTGCGCAAGCAACCGACATCGAAGGTCTGTTCGTCGAAGTTCGTGCAACGGAAGCTGAGAAGTGTGACCGTTGTTGGCACCACACTCCAGACGTAGGCACCATTGAAGGTCACGAGAAGATTTGTGGCCGTTGTGTGTCGAACGTGGATGGTGAAGGCGAAGCGCGTAAGTTCGCTTAATCGATCCTTTCAATACGATTGAACTTTTTTTAAATTTTATAGCCCCAGTATCGACTGGGGTTATTTTTAGGAAGAAAGATGAGCGGTAAAGCGCAGATATTCAAACAAACGGGTGTACGTTGGTTGTGGCTGGCACTGGTGGTCTTCTTAGCCGATATCGGTATTAAATTCATTGTGATGGAAAACATGGGGTATGGCTGGGCAAATCGCATAGAGGTTTTGCCTTTCTTTAATCTGCTCTATGTGCATAACTACGGTGCCGCATTTAGCTTTTTGAGCGATCAAGCTGGCTGGCAACGCTGGTTCTTCACGGGCATCGCTTTTGTGGTCACGGGTCTATTGACCTACTGGATGAGCAAGCTACCAGCGGCAGAAAAATGGAATAATGTCGCTTATGCCATGATCATTGGTGGTGCGATTGGCAACGTGTTTGATCGCATGGTGCATGGCTTTGTGGTGGATTACCTCGACTTTTACTGGGGTACTTACCATTGGCCTGCGTTCAACTTAGCCGACACGGCAATTTGTCTTGGCGCGGCGATGATCATTCTCGATGGCTTCCGGAAAAAGGAAGAAGAGAAGTAATCTTTGCGAGATCGCGAATAACCCTAAGCGTCGTCGGTTGATTCTGGCGACGCTTTTTAGTATACCCGTCATATTTGAAGCTGCGGCGTTGTTGACTGCGATAGTTCCCCGGTACGCCGGCCGTCCTAATTACATAGCGCATTATGCTCATAGGGATGAATTATCTTGTCGCCTAGCCGCAACGCCCACTATTTAGGGTATACACCAAGAAAAACAATAATGACCTCAAGGAAGCAGTAACGTGAGTACAATCAATCATAATTCCGCAGTCACACTGCATTTTACGATAAAAATGAAAGACGGTTCTGTCGCAGACAGCACGCACAATATGGGCAAACCCGCGAAGTTTGTTATGGGTGATGGCAGTTTAAGTGAGAATTTTGAGCAGTGTTTGCTCGGCCTCACCGTCGGGGAAAATAAAGCGATTGAGCTAAAGGCGGCGGACGCTTTTGGCATGCCTAACCCAGACCATATTCACCATATGGACCGCACAAAATTTGTTGGCGAAGCGCAAGTGGAAGTCGGCACAATCATGGCGTTCAGTGGGCCCGATGGAATGGAGATCCCTGGTATCATTACTGAAATAGCCGGTGATTCAGTGACGGTGGATTTCAATCATCCACTGGCCGGTCAAGATGTGACTTTTGAAGTTGAAATTTTGTCAGTAGAATAGCCAGCGAAAAGAAAATTACCATGAGCAATGAAATGAAAATCTTGTTAGCGAACCCACGTGGATTCTGTGCGGGTGTCGACCGTGCCATCAGTATTGTTGAGCGTGCACTGGAACTGTATCAACCGCCTATCTACGTACGTCATGAAGTGGTGCATAACCGTTTTGTGGTGGAAGGCTTAAAGCAGCGTGGCGCGATCTTTGTCGAAGAGTTGCATGAAGTGCCAGACGACAATATCGTTATTTTCTCTGCTCATGGTGTCTCTCAAGCGGTGCGTCAGGAAGCCAAAGAGCGTGCGCTCACCGTGTTTGATGCAACGTGCCCACTGGTGACGAAAGTGCATATGGAAGTGGCGAGAGCCAGCCGTAAGCATATGGAAGTGGTGCTGATCGGCCATGCGGGCCACCCAGAGGTAGAAGGGACCATGGGGCAATATGCCAGCTTGCAGGGCGGTATGTACCTCGTCGAAAAACCGGAAGATGTACTTGGCTTGCAAGCCATTGTTAAAGATCCGAGCAATTTGCACTACGTGAGCCAAACGACCTTATCGGTGGATGAAACCGCGGATGTGATTGATGAGTTGCGTCGAGTTTTCCCTGAGATCCAAGGCCCACGCAAAGACGATATCTGCTATGCGACACAAAACCGCCAAGATGCGGTACGTGAATTGGCGAAAGATGTCGACGTGGTAGTGGTGGTGGGTTCAAAGAACTCCTCAAACTCGACCCGACTAAAAGAGTTGGCGGAAAAATTAGGCACACCAGCCTACTTAACGGACTGCCCGCAAGACATCGAGCCACAATGGTTTGATGGCAAAGTAAAAGTGGGCGTAACGGCAGGGGCTTCTGCACCAGAAGAACTGGTCAATCAAATTCTAACCCGCATTAAAGAGTTGGGTGCTCAATCGGTTGAAGAAGTGCTAGGCCGCGAAGAGAACATGTTCTTTGAAGTGCCTAAAGAGCTGCAAATTAAGCAGATTGACTAACGAGTCGCCCTGATTTGAATACCTAAGCTCAACAGACCCTAGTAATGGCGATCTCAGTATCGCCATTTTTAATGGCTGAGTCCCAGCATTTCTTTGAGCAATTTCAGGTAGCGGCGGCTGACAGGCACTTCAAATCCGGTTCTGGTGACGATTTCCGCTAACCCATTTTCCAGCAGTTTGATCTCGCTAATGGCTTTAATACTGATCAGGTATTGGCGGTGGCAGCGCACCAATGAGGTTTTTTCTTCCAGCACTTTTAACGTGAGCTGAGTGCTGGCGGTTTGGCTGGCTGAGCGCACATGCACACCACTGATGTCGCTGTAGGCACATTCGACGCTCTCTGTCGCCATGATCACAATGCGGTTGTGACCAATACAGGGAATTTGATCGAGGGTCTCTGGGGCTAAACTGGCGATGTGCTGGCTCAAGGCGGAATGACTGGCGGCTTTACTCAGGCGTTTAACCGTTTTGCGTAAGCGTTCTGGATCAACGGGCTTGAGTAGGTAATCAAACGCATTGTCTTCAAAAGCTTGGATAGCGTATTGGTCGTAAGCGGTGACGAAGACGACGTAAGGCATGGTGTCGGGATCCATCATCCCTAGCAGTTCAATGCCCGTAACTTGTGGCATCTGAATATCGAGAAACACCACATCCGGTTTTAACTCATTAATTTTCTTTAAGCCGACAATCGCGTTGGCGGCATCGCCAATCACATCAATGTCACCTGTTTCGCTAAGCAGGTCTGTGAGCTCTTCGCGAGCAAAAGGTTCATCGTCGATTACCAGTGCGGTCAACATCCGTTTACTACCTTGTTGGCTAAATTGCAGTGTGATGGCTGCGGGGAATGATAAAGCTCATTTTAGTAAATTGATGCTCTTTCGCCTCGATTTTTAGTGCTGAGTCACGCCCAAAATGGTGTGTAAGCCGTTTATCGACAATTTCCATTCCCAGTCCCGAATGATTTTCTGCTGGGGGCTGATAGCTACCGGCATTATCTTCGACCACGATAAGATCACCTTGCTCACAAGGTTGGCTGTAAATGCGCACCCGTCCTCCCTCAAGCATATTTGAAATACCATGCTTAATGGCGTTTTCCACCAAAGGCTGCAAGGTAAAACTGGGCAGTTTGATATCAAACAGATCGGGCGTGATGTCAATTTCTATCTCTAGGCGGTCAGCAAAACGCGCTTTTTCAATGCTGAGGTAAGCATTCACATGCGCCAGCTCTTCTTTTAGAGTGACGGTATTGATGTTCTGTTTTAAGTTGCTGCGAAAGAAATGCGACAGGTTCTGAATCAGTTCGCGCGCTTTATCTGGGTCGCGGCGAATCACCGCGCTAATCGTGTTTAACGCATTGAATAAAAAGTGTGGGTTTACTTGAGCATGCAGCAGCTTAATCTCAGATTGCGTCAGCAGAGTTTGTTGCTGCTGATAATCGCCATAGAGAATTTGGCTGGAAAGCAGTTGGGCAATACCTTCTGCCATCGACATATTAATGGTTGAAAACAACTTGCGCTTCGGTTCGTACAGCTTAATGGTTCCTACCACCTCTTTACCTGCTCGCAGTGGAATGATCAGTGCCGAGCCTAATTTGCAGTCGGCCGCGAGAGAGCATTGATATGGACGCTCGCTACCATCGAGGTAAATGATGGCGTTTTGACTCATCGAATCAAGAGTGCTTTGCGACGAAATGGGCGTATTAGGCTTGTGGTGATCATCGCCGATGCCGACAAACGCGAGGATCTTCTCTTGATCGGTGATCGCAACCGCGCCCACATTGGTTTCTTCATAAATAATGCGGGCGATTTTTTCTGCGTTGGTGCTGTTAAAGCCTGTGTGCAAGATCCCGACAGAGCGATCTGCGATGGTCAATGCCCGACGTGAAAAGGTCGCTGAGTACTTTTCAAAGATGGTTTTTCTGTCTTGTAAAATGCTCATAAACAACGCTGCGCCCACCGAATTGGCAATGATCATCGGCGCAGCAATGGTCGAAACGAGGCTGTATGCTTGGTCAAAGGGCTTCGCGACCACCAGCAAAATGATCATTTGTATAATTTCGGCGACGAAGGTGATGCTAAAAACCACGGAGGGATTAAACAGCTGTGCGCCTTTGTTTCTCTTAATCAGATAGATATGCAGCAAGCCACCAATTAAGCCTTCAGCCGTGGTTGAAATCGCACAGGCTAAATCGGTGAACCCCCCTAAGGTGTAGCGATGTAAGCCACCGGTTAATCCCACCGCAAAGCCCACAATCGGCCCGCCAAACAAGCCGCCCATGACAGCCCCAATCGCACGAGTATTGGCTATGGCGTCATTGATGTGTAAACCAAAATAGGTGCCCAAGATACAGAAGGCGGAAAACAATAAGTAGCAAAGAACGCGGTGGCTCAAACGCGATGAAATGTTCAGCAGTGGTAAGATGATGGGGGTCTTGCTGAGCATATAGGCCAAAACAAGATAGACACACATCTGTTGTAGCAGTGAAATCACCAGTTCCATATTGCCCCTTCGTGGCTACTGTTTGTTGTCGGTGGCATCAGCGTTCGTGAGTCATGATTATTGACAACACCGAAAGTGAGAAAGCGTTAGTCTGCCTGAGTTTAGCGGATAAAAACAGAGCCTACACTTGGCAGGCTCTGTTGGGTTTAGCAAGCAAAGGTGGATTGATTAAGCGGTTTCAGTGACGCCTTGAGGTTTTTCCTCATCGGCAAGGTCCGTTTCGCCTTTGCCTTTTGATGTTTTAATCACGTAAGCGGTCACCGCTGTCGCGAAGAGTACGCCAGCGATAGTGGAGATTTGCATTGGCAAACCAAAGCCCAAAGCGCTGTTGTTGAGGATGAAGGTCACACAAACCGTTGTCATGAAGAAAGCGGGTACTGTCGTGATCCAATGTAGCTTGTTATGACGCAGTAGGTACGCTGATGCTGTCCACAACATCATGACTGCAGTGGTTTGGTTGGCAAAACCGAAGTAACGCCAAATGATGCCAAAATCGACTTGAGTCAGAATGCCACCCAGTACGAACAGTGGAACGGCCATTAATAGTCGGTTACGCAGGGTTTTCTGTTCCATGTTGAAGTATTCAGCAAGGATCAAACGGCTAGAGCGGAACGCTGTATCACCCGAAGTGATAGGAAGAATGACCACACCTAGGAAGGCTATCACACCGCCAAATACGCCAAGCAGACCAAATGATGCGCTGTAAACCACATTGCCAGGACCACCGTTTTTCACCGCTTCTGCGAGTCCTTCAAGTGTGCCGAAGAACGAGAGTGCGATAGCACACCAGATCAGTGCGATAACACCTTCACCAATCATCGCGCCGTAGAAGACAAAGCGGCCGTTTTTCTCGTTTTCCATACAACGAGCCATCAATGGTGATTGCGTCGCGTGGAAGCCAGAGATCGCACCACAAGCAATCGTGATGAACAGAGCAGGCCATAGAGGCATATCATTCGGGTTTAAGTTAGTGAACATGTCGCTGACTTGGAAATCACCCATCACGGTGTGCTCAGAAGAGAACGCAATCGCCGTCATCAGACCAACTGACATGAAAATCAGCAACGCACCAAACAGTGGGTAGAAGCGACCGATGATTTTATCAACCGGTACGATGGTTGCGATGATGTAGTAAGCAAAAATCACCACAACCATGGTGGTCATGCTCACTGAGAAGCTGGTTTGGTCATTGATCAGATTGGTGATCATGCCAGCAGGCGCGGATACGAATACCACACCAACAAGCAGCAGCAAGACAATGGCAAAAATGTTCATAAAGTGTTTCGCGCCATTGCCAAGGTAGCGACCAGTGATGGTCGGCACTGACGCACCACCGTTACGCACAGAAAGCATGCCAGAGAAGTAATCGTGTACTGCACCTGCGAAGATACAGCCGACAACAATCCAAAGCATCGCCGCTGGGCCGTATAGGGCACCCATGATTGGACCAAAGATAGGGCCAACGCCAGCAATATTCAGTAGTTGTACTAAGTAGACTTTTTTGGTCGACATTGGCACATAGTCAACGCCGTCGGTTTTTGTATGGGCAGGGGTACGGCGATTTTCATTGATACCAAATACTTTCTCAACGAAAGCACCGTAGATGAAGTATCCGCCAATCAGGGCTGCGACACAGGTAAGAAACCACATCATAGCAATTTGTCCTTGGATAATTAATTAAGCTCAGGATGGATAGTAAAGCGTGGTTTGGCGAGATGCATTCGGTGTTGAAGTCAGTGGTCGAATATCGAGTTGAGTGGTCGATGGGCCAATTAAGTGGTTTTAACGTTTGCTCAACGGTCAGAACAAAACTATTTTTTGTGCACGAGCGGCATATTCGCTGTTTTGATGATAATGTATTTGCACAAACAATCAGTTAAGGAAATGGAATGAAAACAAGTGCGCTAGGATTGGCCGTGCTTCTATTGGTGGGCTGTGTCGCTTCAACAGAGCAACTTGCTCAGCAAGGCGATTGGCAGCAAATTGGTTATCAAGATGGCATTGCTGGACACACTCAGCGCAGCTATAAAGCGTTGGCGGAGTTAGGTGAAGTTAACAAAAGTGACTATGAACAAGGTTATCTGGAAGGAGTAGCGGAATATTGTAACCCCGATTTTGCCTATCAGATGGGCCTCTCTGGTCAATACTATGAAGGTGTTTGTGAAGGGACAGAGCAAGCACAAAAATTCCGCATGGAATGGCAGCGTGGTTGGAATGAATACCAAAACTAATTCTAATTAATGCAACGAATGAGGCAACGGATATGCAAACCGAAACAATCGCACTATGGCTTGCGGGTATAGGGATCATAGGACTTGCCTGTCAGTGGTTCGCTTGGCGGTTAAAATTGCCTGCGATTCTATTTTTATTGGTGGCGGGCTTATTGGTTGGACCCGCGAGTGGTTGGCTTCAGCCAGAGATTCTTTTGGGCGATTTGCTTTTTCCTATGGTGTCATTAGCGGTCGCTGTGATTCTGTTTGAAGGCAGCTTAACGCTGAACTTTCGAGAAATACGCGGTGTCAGTAACACCGTTTGGAGTATCGTTACGCTCGGCGCAGTGGTTTCATGGGGATTAACCAGTACCGCGACTCATTATCTACTGGGGTTTGATTGGCCGCTTGCGTTGTTGTTTGGTAGCTTGACCGTAGTAACCGGACCAACGGTGATTGTGCCGCTGCTGCGTACCGTTAGACCATCGACGCGTCTTTCCAACATCTTACGCTGGGAGGGAATCTTGATCGATCCACTCGGTGCTCTGTTTGTGGTGATGGTGTATGAGTTCATTGTCTCCAGCAGTGAAACGCACAGTTTGGTGGTATTGGCGTGGATTCTGGCCATTGGCCTCGGGTTAGGCGTTTTGTTTGGTCAGTTTCTCGCGGTGGTGCTGCGACGTGGCTGGTTGCCTGAATACCTGCAACCGTTTGCCGTTTTAAGCTTAGTGCTGGGCGTGTTTGCGCTCTCGAATCATCTGGAACATGAATCAGGCCTATTAACGGTCACCGTGATGGGGATGTGGTTAGCCAACTCCAAAGGGGTGGATATCAAGCATATTCTTCACTTTAAAGAGCATCTCACCATTCTCTTTATCACTGGCTTATTCATTTTGCTGGCGGCGCGCATTCAGCCGGAAGACTTTTACACACTCGGCATCAGTGCCTTGGTCTTATTTGCGTTTATTCAGTTTGTCTCTCGTCCGGTCTCTATCTATCTTGCGACGCTGCGCAGCTCGCTGAATGGTAAAGAAAAGGCCTTTTTGGCTTGGGTTGCGCCACGTGGCATTGTCGCCGCCTCCATTTCGTCGTTATTTGCGATCAAGTTAGAGTCACTCGGCATGTCTGAGGCTGCGTTGTTAGTGCCACTTACCTTTATGGTGATTATTGGCACTGTGGTTCTGCAAAGTGCAACGGCTCGCCCAATGGCGGTGGCACTAGGGGTGTCAGAACCCGCTCCAAAAGGTTTCTTGATCATCGGGGCGAACGATGTCGCGCGTACATTAGCGCAGGCAATCAACAAGTACGATTGCCGCGTAGTGTTAACGGATTCGAACTGGGATTACATTCGTCAAGCGCGTATGGCTGGGCTGGATAACTATTTTGGCAACCCGGTATCAAGCCACGCGGATGAGTATCTTAACTTAATTGGTATCGGGCATGTGGTGGCGCTGAGCCCTGATCGCTACTTCAACATTATGGCGTGCATGCACTTTCTCAACGACTTCAGTGATAAGCGGATTTTCTGTTTATACGATAAGTCCAATGGCAATGGTTCGGGTGACAAACATTCGGTGTCCGATGGTTACAAGGGGCTGCCATTCTTAGATGAAGCGATCAGTTATAAAAAGTTAGCCAGTCTGATCAACCAAGGGGCGGAAGTGCGTCACACCAAGATCAGTGAAAACTACACGTACGCAGCTTATCGTGAGACTCACGCGAATAGTTATGTGTTGCCGCTGTTTGTGGTGGACACCAATGGGCGTGTGCAAATTTGCCACAACAGTGCGAATTTCTCGCCAAAAGAAGGCGAAACGATTGTCTCTTTGATTAAGGTGCAAGCCGCCTAATTTTACGCGGTGACAGGTATCGATTCGTCACCGCGTGTTATCTAGGCTTTGGGATAGAGCACACCGAGACTCGCCAAGCGGCTCGCGCCAGTCACTTCGGGTAAATTACTCGGTAAGCGGTGCAGGTGGCGATAGGCTAACCAAGCAAACGCCATGGCTTCCATGTAGTCACCACTGATCCCTTTTGCATCGGTCGTTGAAACCTGCCAGTGAGGCAGTTGCTGCTGCAATCGTTGCATCAGCAGAGGGTTGCGAGCCCCGCCACCACAAACCAGCAATTGTGGTGTTGGACCATAGCGAAAGCGCTCAACTTCTTTACTAATGGTTAAGGCGGTGTACTCACACAAGGTGCGCTGTACATCTTCGCTTCGATAGTTCTGCCCCTGTAATTTTGCTGCCAGCCATTCCATGTTGAAAAGCTCGCGCCCAGTGCTCTTTGGAGCGTCTTGATGTAAATAAGGCTCTTGCAACAGCGTATTCAGTAATGCCTCGTTCACCTCTCCTTGGAGAGCAAACTGCGCGTCTTTGTCGTAATTCTGTTGTGTGTGTGTTTCACACCAAGCATCCATCAACATATTCCCAGGTCCTGTGTCGTAACCAAGAACGGGGCGAGTTGGGTGGAGCACGGAGATATTGGCAATCCCGCCGATGTTCAACACCACGGTCGTGGAATCTTGCAGCGCGAACACATTTTGGTGAAAGGCCGGAACCAAAGGAGCGCCTTGACCACCCAATGCCATGTCTTTGCGACGAAAATCTGCCACGGTGTCAATGTTGGTGCGGGTGGCAATAATGTTGGCGTCGCCCAATTGGATGGTAAAAGGAAACGCGCCATTCGGCTGATGAAATACCGTCTGGCCATGATTACCGATAGCGCGAATCTGGCTCGCATCGACGCTTGTTTGGTTGAGTAAATCCATCACGGCATCGGCAAAGAGATGACCGAGGCGGTGATCAAGTTCGCCGATCTGCTTTAAGTTGGTGGTTTGACCGGTGCAAACGGAGAGCAGTTGCTGGCGCAAGTCTGCTGGCATCGGGTAGTCACTGTGGGCAATTAAGCGGACTTGCTCTTGGTCGAACTCCACGAGGGCACAATCTACCCCATCCATACTCGTGCCGGACATGACACCGATATACAACTCTTTTGTGCTCACACTCATTTCCATTGTGTTTTCATCATGCAAACCATTGTAATGCAAATTCATTCGGAATAACCTCGATGAGTTTGAGATATTCCGTCGATTTTGGAGAGAAAAATGGGGCCACTTTGGGTTGATGTCGCAGGTTATGAACTGAATGCAGAAGACAAAGAAATTTTACAGCATCCATCCGTTGGCGGATTGATCTTATTTACCCGCAACTATCACGATAGTGAACAGCTGTTGGCGCTCACATCGGCCATTCGTCAAGTGGTCAAGCGTCCTTTTCTGATTGGTGTCGACCAAGAGGGAGGGCGAGTGCAGCGTTTCCGTGAGGGTTTTTCTCCGATTCCCGCCGCGGCAGAGTATGCCAAACAGGCCAATGGGGAAGCAATGGCACAAATGGGCGGTTGGCTGATGGCGGCCGAACTGATTGCCCATGATATCGACCTGAGTTTTGCGCCCGTGTTAGACCAAGGCTTTGGATGTAAAGCGATTGGTAACCGAGCGTTTGGTGAAGACTCGCAGGCTATTTTGCGCCATAGCAGCGCCTACATGCAGGGCATGAAAGCGGTGGGGATGGCAACCACGGGCAAACACTTCCCTGGTCATGGCGGCGTAGTAGCCGATTCGCATCTTGAAACCCCGTTTGACCAAAGAAGCGATATTGTTGAGCAGGATATGGCGATCTTCAAAGCGCAAATTGATGCGGGAATCTTAGACGCCATGATGCCTGCGCATGTGATTTACCCGCATTACGACCCTCAACCAGCGAGTGGTTCAGAATATTGGTTAAAACAGGTGTTACGCCAGCAATTAGGCTTCAAGGGCTTAATTTTTTCTGATGATCTCACCATGGAAGGGGCCGCCGTGATGGGAGGCCCTGCAGATAGGGCTTTACAAGCATTGAATGCGGGCTGTGACATGCTTTTGATGTGCAATAAACGTGATGCTCAAGTGGCCGCCTTGGATGCACTGCCTATCGTCGAGGTTCCTTTGGCATTATCTTTGTTGAAGAAACGCAGCTTCAGCCTCTCTGAACTGAAATTGGCGCCGCAATGGAAAGAAGCAAGAGAAAACATGCTACGTATAGTGGGCCACTAAAACTTAAGAAAAGACGAACTTGAAAACCAAAGCGAGATGCTTTGGTTTTTTTATTGTATGTAATTAATATTTTACACTTTATGTTTTTTATTGTTTACGGTTGATTTTTAATTCAACCCTGTTAAGTTGTTTTCAAACAGACTTCGACTCTCAGGGATATGAGGGTGTAAAAAATAATATACAGGTTAAATGCCATGCAGAAAAGTGAACTAAGCAATATCAATATCAGCGATGAACAAGTTCTGATTACGCCAGAAAAGCTAAAACAGAAACTGCCACTGAGCGACAACGCCCGCCGCTTCATTCAAGAATCGCGTAATACCGTTGCCAATATTATTCATAAGCAAGATCATCGCCTGCTGGTGGTTTGTGGCCCTTGTTCTATTCACGATCTGGACGCAGCAAAGGATTACGCGCGCCGCTTAAAAGCGCTCTCTGCCGAGTTAAGCGATCAGCTGTATATTGTGATGCGTGTTTACTTTGAAAAACCTCGTACTACTGTGGGTTGGAAAGGGCTCATCAACGACCCTCATCTGGACGGTAGCTTCGATATTGAGCATGGTCTGCATGTTGGCCGTCAATTGCTGGTAGAACTGGCTGAAATGGAGATCCCTCTGGCGACAGAAGCGCTCGACCCAATTAGCCCGCAGTACTTGGCTGATACATTCAGTTGGGCTGCGATTGGTGCGCGCACGACAGAATCACAAACTCACCGTGAAATGGCCAGTGGTTTGTCTATGCCGATTGGTTTTAAAAATGGCACGGATGGCAGCTTGTCAACGGCGATCAACGCAATGCAAGCGGCCTCTTCCAGCCACCGTTTTATGGGGATCAATACGGAAGGCCAAGTGGCATTGCTGACAACTCAAGGTAACCCAAATGGTCATGTGATTCTGCGTGGTGGTAAGCAGACCAACTACGACTCTGTGTCGGTGGCGGAGTGTGAGCAAGACATGGCCAAAGTGGGTTTGGATGCGTCATTGATGGTGGATTGTAGCCATGCCAATTCACGCAAAGATTACCGTCGTCAGCCTTTAGTCGCTGAAGATGTGATTCATCAAATTCGCGAAGGCAACAAATCGATCATTGGTTTGATGATTGAAAGCCACATTAATGAAGGTAATCAATCCTCAGATTTACCGCTTTCTGAGATGCAGTACGGTGTTTCTATTACCGACGCCTGTATCAATTGGCAGGCAACTGAGGCACTATTGCGTAAAGCACACAAAGAGTTAGTGCCGCATTTAGAAAACCGTCTCAAATAAGGATAGAGCAAGGTAAATCATGGCAGTTGAACTGAACGCATTGCGTGACCAGATTGATGCAGTAGACAAACAGATGTTGGAGCTATTGGCTCAGCGTTTGGCATTGGTAGAGCAAGTTGGTCATGTGAAAAGCCAACATGGCTTACCCATTTATGCACCCGATAGAGAAGCGGCGATGTTGGCCTCTCGTCGTGCAGAAGCAGAAAAAATCGGTGTGCCACCACAGCTTATTGAAGATATTTTGCGACGTACCATGCGCGAATCTTATGCCAGTGAAAAAGACTCCGGTTTTAAATGTTTGAATCCTGAGCTGCGCTCTGTGGTAATTATTGGCGGCCATGGTCAATTAGGTGGTCTGTTTGCTCGTATGTTTACCCTCTCGGGTTACCAAGTCAAAATCTTAGGCAGTAAAGATTGGCACCGCGCTGATGAGATATTGGATGGGGCTGGATTGGTGGTGGTCACTGTGCCGATTCATTTAACCGAAGGTGTGATTGAAAAGCTGACCCAACTGCCATCGGATTGCATCTTGTGTGACCTTACTTCGATCAAATCGAAGCCGCTGAAAACCATGCTCGATGTGCACTCGGGGCCGGTTGTTGGTTTGCACCCTATGTTTGGTCCCGATGTGCCGAGTTTAGCCAAGCAAGTGATTGTCTACTGTGATGGTCGAGGCGCTGAGCAATATCAGTGGTTACTGCAGCAGTTTAAAATTTGGGGTGCAAGCTTGTGCCAAATTGAGGCCAGCGAACATGACCACGGCATGACGTTAATTCAAGCGTTAAGGCACTTTACCTCCTTTGCGTACGGCATGCATTTGAGTCAGGAAAATCCAAGTCTGGATAAACTGCTGAAACTGAGCTCGCCCATTTATCGTCTTGAGTTAGCGATGGTGGGGCGTCTGTTTGCCCAAGATCCAAATTTGTATGGTGACATTATTCTTTCGTCGCAAGAGAACATCGACATGATCAAGCGTTTCCATCGCCGCTTTGGCGAGGCGCTAGAGATGTTAGATCAGCACGATAAAACGCGTTTTGTTGAACGTTTTACTCAAGTGAGTGACTGGTTTGGTGGTTACTCGCAGCAGTTTATGGCGGAAAGCCAAAATTTGCTCAAACAAGCGAATGACAACTTGCATCGCGATTAACCTTTAAGCGTATTAGCAATAGAAAGAGCAGCCTGATGCTGCTCTTTCTATTTTCGGCTTACCCATTGCATTAGTTGGTTTGTAAGCTTGGGTCGAGGGTATTCTCTTCACTGGAAACCGTGTCAATACTGGTGTCACGATAGGGAGATTTGGTGAGATTGACTTGTAAGCGAACCACGTTATCAATCATCTTGACCAAAGGACTCCATTTTACCGTTTTCTCTTTTTCAAACAGATAGTTGAAGTTCTCTTGGTTCCAATCCATGGTGTACTGTGGATTGAGGGCTCGGCCCAAAAAACGCACTTCGTAATGCAGGTGAGGGCCGGTTGAGTTTCCTGAGTTACCACAGGTGGCAATCACATCGCCTTTACTGACAAATTGGCCGCTTTTGACGTTGAAGCTCTGCAAATGCGCATAAGAGCTCATGAAACCAAAAGAATGGCGCATGGTGATGAAGTTGCCAAAGCCTTTCTTACTTGGACGCACTGTCTCAATCACCCCATCAGCAGGTGCCACAATTTCTTCCCCGCGTTTACAGGTGAGATCGATACCGGTATGGGTATGGCGTTTACCAGAGATAGGATTGGTTCGACGTCCGAACGAAGAAGAGACACGCAAGTAAGAGATTGGTGAATCATTTGGGATCAAACGGAACATGGTGGCTCGCACCGCAGAGTCAATAGCAGCGGTATCGATGCGCTCTTCCAGAGAGTTCTCATCGACGATGACCTCTTCATCGGCAATGCCGAGTACGGATTCCACATCAAATACCCGTTTGCCTAGCAACTGAATTTGGTTGCTTTTTTCGGTTAACGTCTGCGACAGAGAGTGATTGGTATCAAGCTGCTCTTGGTAGTCGGCCATCAATTGCTGCTTTTCTGATGTCAATACATCAAGTTGAGCACGCAATTGTTGGGATTGTTCGCTTTGTTGTTGATACCAATACCAGCCGCCACCGAGTACCAATGGAAAAGCGGTGATAGAGAGCAGTAGGGTAGCAACGGTACCTTTACCCAAATAAAAAAGCTGATCCCCATTTTTAGTGGGGATCTGCATAGTAATTTTTTTCGACATAGCTATATGATTATATTCGTCAGGCAATCTAACTTGCTTCGTCACCGAGATCAGACAAATGTTCTATTTCTCGATGAAGCAGCGTGTCATCACCCACATTAAGTTCAACCAAGCGTTTTAAATGACTGATACTATCTATATCAATGTGGGTAATTTTAAGTCTAATTGTCTGTTGATCAAAGCCCACAACATCTGCTTCGAGACTGATATCAATATCACTATCAGAAAGTGTGAAGTCCACCAACACAGTGTCGTTGTTCCTTAACGTATGCATTGAATCAGTACGTAACAACAGCCCGTGCAGTGAGAGATCCTGAATCGTAGTATGCAACACATATTGCTCCTGTTTTACTATCGCAGGGACTTGATACATGATGCGTGAAAATCGACGTCGTTCAGCCATATTTACTCTCTCAAAGTTTCCGTTTTGGGCTGGATGGCAATGGGAACAGTAGACCGTAATTAAAACAAAGGCCGCTATATTAGCGGCCTTTGCACAAATTTCAAGCAATAATCGATTACTTAGTCATACGCTTGTATTTGATACGGTGTGGTTCCGCTGCCGCAGGACCTAGAGTCTTCTTCAGCCACTCCATGTACTCAGTATAGTTGCCTTCGTAGAAGTTAACCTGACCTTCATCACGGTAATCAATGATGTGAGTCGCAATACGGTCGAGGAACCAACGGTCGTGCGAGATCACCATGGCACAGCCAGGGAACTCAAGCAGCGCTTCTTCAAGTGCACGCAGTGTTTCAACGTCAAGGTCGTTGGTTGGTTCGTCCAGTAAGAGAACGTTGCCACCGGCTTTGAGCAGCTTCGCTAAGTGAACACGGTTACGCTCACCACCCGAGAGTTCGCCGATCACTTTCTGCTGATCCACGCCTTTGAAATTAAAACGTGAGCAGTAAGCTCGTGCTGGAAGTTCGAAGTTGTTGATCTTGATGATGTCCGCACCTTCAGAGATCTCTTGGAATATGGTGTTCTTATCATTCATTGAATCACGGAACTGATCAACCGACGCCAATTTCACCGTTTCGCCCATCTCGATAGTACCGGAGTCAGGCTGCTCAACACCACTTAGCATCTTGAAGAGCGTTGATTTACCCGCACCGTTGGCACCGATGATGCCGACGATCGCCCCCTTAGGCATGCTGAATGATAGATCGTCGATCAGAACACGACCGTCGAATGACTTAGTCAAATTCTTCACTTCGATGACTTTATCACCTAAGCGCTCACCTGGTGGGATGAACAACTCGTTGGTTTCGTTACGTTTCTGGTGGTCGGTATTTTGCAGCTCTTCAAAGCGTGCCATACGCGCTTTAGATTTGGCTTGGCGACCTTTTGGATTTTGACGAACCCATTCCAGTTCTTTCTCAATGGTTTTTTGACGAGCTTTTTCTTGCGAGGCTTCTTGTTGTAGACGCGCATCTTTTTGCTCTAGCCATGAGGTGTAGTTACCTTGCCATGGAATACCTTCACCACGGTCAAGTTCTAAAATCCAGCCTGCGGCGTTGTCTAGGAAGTAACGGTCGTGGGTGATGGCCACAACAGTGCCTGAGTAATCTACCAAGAAGCGTTCAAGCCAAGCGACAGATTCTGCATCCAAGTGGTTGGTTGGTTCGTCAAGCAGCAGCATATCTGGTTTTTCAAGCAGTAGACGACAAATAGCCACACGGCGACGTTCACCACCGGACAAGTGCGCCACTTTTTGATCCCACTCTGGAAGACGCAGTGCATCCGCAGCACGTTCAAGCGCGTTATCTAAGTTATGGCCATCTTTTGCTTGAATCAGAGCTTCAAGTTCGCCTTGTTCTTTTGCAAGCGCATCGAAATCCGCATCAGGATCGGCATAAGCGGCGTACACTTCATCAAGACGTTTCAATGCTCCTGCCACATCGGCAACCGCTTCTTCTACCACTTCACGGACAGTTTTGCTTTCATCAAGAACAGGCTCCTGTGGAAGGTAGCCCACTTTCAAACCGGGTTGTGGACGTGCTTCACCATCAATATCGGTGTCCAGACCTGCCATGATGCGCAATAAGGTTGATTTACCTGAACCGTTTAGGCCCAAAACACCGATTTTTGCACCAGGGAAGAAGCTTAGAGAGATGTCTTTAAGAATTTGACGCTTAGGTGGCACGATTTTGCTCACCCGCGACATGGTATATACGTATTCAGCCATTGCCGATCGTTCCTAATTTTAAATCCACATAGAGGCAGTATTTTATATCAACTGCTGAGGATTTGTTACTGTCCAAAGAGAAATTCAGTGGCCATTCCACACTACTCCGCTCACAGAGATTGGTCTGCAAATGAATAAAATTGACAACACGATGACCGCATTAATGTGTAACTGTGTTTCATTAAAATGAAATCACTATTATTTACATCTGTCATCTTTACAACACTATAACAGAACGGTGTAATTGGATGCATATCGTGAGTTATTTGGCCCTAATACCCTTATGGGCAATGAGCGGTAAAAAAACGTCTGGGGATATGACGCTAATGAGTTTAAAAAATATTGGGAGAGAGTCGGCCACAAAATGGCTGATGGCAGCGTTGTGTGGCGTGGCGATGAATGTCAGTGCAGCGGATGTGGTGACATTAGAAAAACAGCGCGTCTTGTATGAACAAGCGCAAAAACTGTTGGATGACAAAAACGATGAGGCCTATGTACAAGTGCGTTCTCAACTGGACGAGTATGCTCTTACGCCTTATCTCGATTACCGTTTTTTCTTGGCGCAGCTGTCAAAAAAATCGCCAACAGAAGTGGAGCAATTTATCACTCAAAGTCGTGATTACCCGTTTTCACAACGTATTCGCGCGCCGTATCTTGATGCTTTATATCGCCAACAAGCATGGTCTGAAGTGGTGTCATTTCAGCAGCAAGAGCCGAGAGGCGAAAGTTATCAATGTATTTATTACTACGCGCAATACAATCAAGGGCAGAAAAAACTGGCCTATCAAGGCGCAGAGCAATTATGGCTAAGCGGATTAGAAATTGCAGATGAGTGTGATCATTTGTTTACGGTTTGGGAGCAGGCGGGAGGCCGAACCGACAACCTGATTTTGCAACGTATGTTGCTTGCGTTTGAGCAGAAAAACAGCAAGTTAATGACTTATCTGCTGAAATTGCCGAAAAGTAGCCAAGCGAAAAAGCAAGCCCAAGAGATGAAAGCGCTGTTCAATCGTCCTGAGTCGGTGTTGGAGTTTGCCAAGCAGCATAAAGCCAACGAATTTTATCGTAAGCAAACCGAGCTAGCACTAGAGAAACTGGCACGTAAAGATATCAAACGTGCTCAAGAGCAGTACGCACAGGTCATCAAAGCTCAAAAGTTTTCATCGGTACAAGCTCAGGAGTTGGCCGAATATTTGGCTTTCCGTTTGATTAATACCGAATCGGAAGCGCTGGCTCAGTGGCGTGATGCAGCGCTGAAAAAATCACATAAGCAAAACCTCATTGAGCGTCGAATTCGTCTTGCTTTACAACAGGCGGATTGGAAAGGCGTGCAAAGCTGGGTTGCTCAGTTGGATGATGAACATCGAAACTCATTGCGTTGGCAATATTGGTTGGGGCGCAGTGAAATTGAAATGGGCAAAGCAACCCAAGGGAAGCTGCGACTGAGTAAACTGGTTGGCCAACGTAATTTTTATAGTGTCGCGGCAGCGAAAGAGATCGGACAGTCTATTAATTATCCTACCTCCACGTTGAAGTTGGATAGCAGCTTGGTTGAACCTTATCGTCGTTCATTAGCGCGTATCGAAGAATTGATTGCGCTAGACAAAATTGCCGCAGCGAAAAGTGAGTGGCAATACCTGCTGTCTCGCAGTGACGAACAAACTCAAGGTATGCTTGCGGTCTATGCGGCCTCTAAGCGTTGGTATCATTTGACGGTGACCGCCAGCATTGCGGCGCAAATGTGGGACAACATGGAAATTCGCTTTCCGGTGGCGCATCGCTGGTGGTTCAACTTCTATGCTGAGAAGCACGATATTGATCCTATCATGTTGATGTCACTTGCCCGTCAGGAGAGTGGTATGGATGCCGAAGCAACCTCTCCAGTGGGGGCTCGCGGTATCATGCAAATAATGCCGGCAACTGCCAAGTACACCGCTCAAAAGTATCAATTGAGCTATGAAGGTTCTGATGATTTATACCAAGTCGGTAAGAACATCGAAATTGGCAGCCACTATCTCAATGGTTTATTGGAACAGTACGATAATAATCGAATTTTTGCATTTGCCGCTTATAATGCAGGTCCACATCGAGTAAAAAGCTGGCGTGAACGTACTGGCGGGAAATTGGATGCGTACGCGTTCATTGAAGCCATTCCATTTAAAGAAACACGTGGGTATGTACAAAATATCCTGATGTTTGAAACCTATTATCGAGATATTCTCGGGGTAGATGGTGCGTTCCTAAATCAGCATGAGCTTGAGACTAAATACTGAGATAGGTAAAGAGTAATGTCGCAACAACCAGAATATACAGACTGGCAACAAATTGTGGATTTGGTCAAGCACAGTGTCGAGCAAAAACAGCATGATATGTTATTGACGATGCTAATGACGCCTGACGAACGTGAAGCTTTAGTCTCTAGAGTGAACATCGTTCGTGAGTTACTGAAAGGCGAGCTTTCCCAACGACAAATCAGCCAAATGTTGGGTGTTGGTATTGCGACGATTACTCGAGGTTCCAACGAGCTGAAGTTAAAGTCAGATGAAGACAAAGCGCGCTTGAATCAGTTATTGGAAGGGACGAAAAAAGGCGGTTGATACCGCCTTTTTGCTCTTGAGTTCTTATCCTAGCTTAAGTTGGCAGGGAAATGCTCAGGATTGGTAAAAGGAATTAAGGCTAAGATCAACGCTTGATGGTAGACCGAACTACGCGTGAGCTGGTTTTGCGTCAATAAACTAATGGCCCCACCTTTTTGTTTTATATTCTCAGTGCCAAATACCTCATCCATCACATCGCCCAACTCGTTTGCATTGGCCAATTTGGCAATGACATTCGGTGGCAACATCAAACTGGCTGAACGAGATTCACCACGATGAGTGTGGGATTCAATCACCATCCAAGCGAAGGTGACGTTACCATCAATGCCCGCTTCCAAACCAACATAAAATGCACCGTCTGATCGGCGATCCTTAGCATTTCTTACTCGATTAAGAGCACCAAGGTGAGTTTCGCTGTCGCTCATTGGTTGATCGGCCACTTCACTAGGGACATTCACCCCCACAAACTCAAAGGTACCGTCGGGAAAGGCGCTTGTGAATGCGCTTTCCACTGCGGTAATTTTGGCTGGGTTCAGCGAAGCAATAATGACTTTTTGAGTTGCCATGATCTTTTTGCTCATTCTGTACTTTTAGCTCAGTTTAACTTGGGTCGGTTTAACATTTTCACTGGGGTAGCAACCAAGCACTTTCAGATGTTTGGTGATCTTAGTGAGTTCTCCAAGTGCCAGTTGCATCTCTTCAGAATCAAGATGTGCTTCGAGATCGACGTAGAACATTTCTTCCCAAGGATTGCCCATGATAGGGCGCGATTCTAGCTTGGTCATATTGATACCATAGCGTTGCAACACCAACAAAGTTTCTACCAACGACCCCGCCTTTTGTGAGGTAGACATGATCAGTGTCGTCTTGGCTGGGATCTGTGCGGACACTTCAACTGGCTTACGTGCCACGACAATAAAACGTGTGTGGTTCTCTGTTTGGTTGGCGATGTTGCCCTGAATCGGTTGCAGCCCGTAAAGTTTGCCACTGGATGCGTTGCCAATCGCCGCCACATCATCACGGTTTAGCTCTTGTACCTTCTTCATCGCATCGGCAGTGCTCGCGCACGATTTGAGGGTAACGCCTTTAAGGCGGCCCAAAAACTCGCTGCATTGTTGATGAGGCTGTGGATGAGAGTAAAGCACTTTTATTTCTTCGAGACGCACGTCTTTGGTGGCCACTAAGCAATGCTCAATAGGTTGTGTCAGCTCGCCAACAATGTAGAGCGTGGTATGTTGCAGTAAATCGTAAACTTCGTTGATCGAGCCTGAGCTGGTGTTTTCAATCGGCAAAACGCCAAAATCTGCGTGGCCCGATTCCACGGTTTGGGTGACTTCTTTGAAGTGATCACAATTGAGTTCGATCAGCTCAGTGTTTTTGCGACTAAAGTATTCACGGCTTGCCAGATGCGAGTAGGAGCCCTTAGAGCCTAGAAATGCGACTCGAGCGAGAGGTTTCCGGCTCTGCTCAGGGTTGAGCAGGTTTTGCAGGTACGATTGCTGTAGCAGCACTGAATCTTCAATAATGGTATGGAACAGCTTGGTGATGTACTGAGCGTCGAGCTGATATTTCTCACGGCCATTGGTGATCAGTTTTACCAGTAATTGTTGTTCACGCGAGGCGTCTCTGACTGGTTTCGAGGTTTCAACTTTGCTTTTAGCAACTTCAATGCTGAGCTTGCGACGCTCAGAGAGCAAGCTGAGTAGTTGGTCATCTAAATCATTTAATCGCAAACGAATCTCATCGAGAGAAAGTGGCTGTTCAGTCATCGCTCATTTCCTTAATAAAAAAGCCCCCCGATGTGGGAGGCTTTCTGTTTGTTTTTGACTTTTCTTTCACAAACGAGTTAGCCCCTCCGCTATCGAAGAAAAAAGAAGTCAAAAATAAACAGAGAGTGGATTTGCATAAATAGTAAACTTTTGTGAATGTGGGAACACAATAAGCAAGCCGGCATTGAGCGTCAAGCAAAAAAATGGCGCCTTTTGGCGCCATTCCCTCAATCTGGTTGATGATTACTCTTCTTCTACGACTTCTGGTTTTTCAGCTCGACGTGCATCAGGCTTATGTTGCAGTTTGTTCAATTGTCGTTCTAGTTTTTGTTCCACCTCGTTGATGGCTGCGTATAGATCTTCATGAATCGCGGAAGCAATTAGCTGTCCTTTAGGAACCTTAATCACGGCCTCGAACTTCATCTGTTTTCCAGGTGCTTCACTAAAGGTCGTTTGACAACTAATAATGTCGGTTTGCCATTTTTCTAGCTTTTTAAATTTGCTCTCAATGTGATTGCGGATAGCAGAGGTGATTTCGATGTTTTTACCAGTGATGTTTAGTTTCATAAATGCGTTTCCTCTGTTGCATCCCTCATGGGTTGACTCCAGATTACGATTTTAAGGATAAAAAAATGTGACACGAATCACATTTTGATGGGCATTTTTTATTGTTCAAGAGGAATGTGATCTTTCGCAAGCCTTGTTGTTTTTTCTTTGAAAAAAGCTTGTGCTTCGATAGGAAAACAGTAGATTGGGTAGAGTAGATGGCTGAAATTCAACTGGTTTTCAGGGGAGCTGTTCAGCTTAAATAACGAGTTGTATCAAAAAGTAACCAATATCGATTTGTGATCTTTGTCGCTATGATTCATATAAAAACGCCGCTGTATAGCGGCGTTTTGTGTTTCTTGTCATCGTGGCATTAGAGCGGATTCAGACGTATCAACTCTTCGGTGCGTGCGATGGCATCTTGTAAACCTAATTGTTTATACGCCTCAAGCTGGATTTTGAGTGATTTTCTCGCAGCGATGGTATCTGGATAGGTTTTCTGCAACTCCTGAGAACGGTTGATGGCTGCAATCCAAGCTTCGCGACGCAAATAATAATCAGCGGTTGCTAGGTCATATTCTGCTAAACGGTTTTTTAGAGCAAACATGCGCTTTTGCGAATCTTCCGCATATGGGCTGTTTGGGTAGCGCTCAAGCAGTTTTTTGAAATCATCAAAAGCTTGCTTTACTGGCTCAGGATCGCGATCGCTACGATCAATGTTAAACAAGTCATGCATGAAGTTACGATCTTGTGCCATGTGGGTGAGACCACGCATGTACAACACCCAATCCATTTTCTCATGTGTTGGATTTAAACGCGTAAAACGCGAAATGGTCGCTAAACCCAAAGCCAAATCATCGTTCTTGTAATAGGCGTAAATCAAATCAAGTTGTACTTGTTCTGAGTAAGCACCAAAAGGGTAGCGGGAATCTAGCGCTTCTAGTTTCTCAATCGCGGTGAGCCAGTTTCCTCCTTGAAGAGAGGTTTGTGCTTCTGCATACAGCTCTGCTGGTGGCACATCCGGCACAATTTGTTCACTGCTTGAACAGCCAAACAACACTGATACCGCGAGCAGGCCTGCTAAAGTATGGTGTTTCATGTCAGGAGTCGATTCCTTGATTCTAAATATTTCTTAAGCTTCCGTTACTTTCTTGTCAGTAACAGATACAATGTTGCAATACACTATTTTTCCACAGTAGTGAGCATTAGTCTCACAGTTTTTAAAAAAGTTCGATATGGCTCAGCAGATTGAATTAACAAATACCGTAAAAGATAGCCAATTAGGCCAACGCCTAGATCAAGCTATCGCAGAGTTGTTCGCAGACTTTTCTCGCTCGCGCCTGAAAGAATGGTTGCTTGACGGAAAAGTCACCGTGGACGGTAACGTAGTCACCAAACCCAGAACGAAAGTGATGGGCGGGGAGGTGATTACTGTTTTGGCCGAGCTGGAAGATGAAGTGCGCTGGGAAGCGCAAGATATTCCTCTGGATATTGTCTATGAAGATGACGATATCTTAGTGATGAATAAGCCTCGTGATTTTGTCGTCCACCCAGGAGCTGGTACGCCAGATGGTACAGTGTTAAACGCATTGCTGTTCCATTGTCCTGAAGTGGCGGAAGTGCCGCGTGCAGGCATTGTTCATCGTTTGGACAAAGACACCACGGGTCTAATGGTTGTGGCGAAAACCGTACCGGCGCAAACACGTTTGGTGCGTGCTCTACAAAAACGCCATATTACGCGTGAATACGAAGCCATTGCCATTGGTCGAATGACGGCGGGGGGCAAAGTCGATAAACCGATTGGCCGCCATGCAACAAAACGCACCTTAATGGCGGTGAGCCCAATGGGTAAGCCTGCTGTGACGCACTTCCGTGTTGCCGAGCACTTCCGTGAGCACACACGTATCCGTTTGCGTCTTGAAACCGGCCGTACTCACCAGATTCGCGTGCATATGTCTTACCTACAACACCCTTTATTAGGTGATGCAGCTTACGGTGGGCGCGCGCGAATTCCTGCGGGTGCTTCTGAAGAGGTTACGGCAATGATCCGAAACTTTGATCGCCAAGCGCTTCATGCGGTGATGCTGCGCTTTGAGCATCCTATCACGGGTGAAGAGATGGAGTTCCATGCGCCTGTGCCAGACGATATGGTTGAGTTGACCGAAACTTTACGTCGTGATGCACAAGAGCATGGTCTACCAGACGAGTACTGATTGATGATAATCCCCAACTGGCCTGCGCCTAAGAATGTCAAAGCATTATCGACGACTCGCCAAGGTGGCTATTCGACGGGTGTTTACGCTGGTTTGAATTTAGGCACACATGTTGGGGATGATTTCTCTATAGTAATGAGAAATCGTCAATGGTTAGCCGAACAGGCGCAGATGCCTAGTGCACCGATTTGGCTCAATCAAACTCATTCCACGACGGTGATGGAAGCCACAGTTCCAACCGAAGTCATCCTTGATGCTGATGGGGTTTTTACCCATTCTTCTGGTGTCGTTTGCAGTGCGATGACTGCTGATTGCTTACCTGTATTAATCACCAACACTTCAGGAACACAAGTTGCAGCCGTGCATGCTGGCTGGCGCGGTTTGGCGGGTGGGATCGTTGAGGAAGCACTTCGTCAATTTTCACAAGATGTGCTTATTTGGCTTGGTCCTGCGATCGGTCCTCAGGCTTTTGAAGTCGGAGACGATGTAGTGGAGGCCTTTTGTCAACAACACCCTCAAGCAGTGAATGCGTTTTCTGCTCATACCACACCAAACAAGTGGTTGGCAGATATGGATCAGTTAGCGCGTATCCGTCTCTCTTCAATAGGGGTTGAGTCGATTTACTCTTCTAAATTGTGTACCTATCAAGATTCACGCTTTTATTCTTACCGTCGAGAAGGTGTCACTGGACGTCAAGCGAGCTTTATCTGGTTTGAATAACATCCGTTTTACTTTACCGAGCGTTAGTTTTTAATTCCCCCTTGAAAAACGATTTTTGCGTAGCCATCTTTCATACTGATTAAAGAATTTACTTCAGTTGAGGTTAGGAAGGTAGCTATGCGTCTTGATCGATTTACCAGCAAATTTCAAATCGCTATCTCTGATGCACAATCATTGGCGTTAGGGCGCGATCATCAATACATTGAACCTGTTCACTTAATGGTGGCGCTGCTTGATCAAAATGGCAGTCCTATTCGTCCACTGTTGACCATCTTAAATGTGGATGTCACCCACCTACGTTCAAAACTCAGTGAAATGCTGGATCGCTTACCCAAAGTGAGCGGTATTGGTGGTGATGTACAGCTCTCCTCGGCCATGGGCGCGATGTTTAACCTGTGCGATAAGATTGCACAAAAACGCCAAGATGCTTACATCTCATCTGAAATCTTTTTGCTCGCAGCAATCGAAGATAGAGGGCCACTTGGTCAACTCTTCAAAGAACTTGGCTTAACCGAACAAAAAGTGAGTCAAGCTATCGAGCAAATTCGCGGTGGTCAAAAAGTGAATGATCAAAATGCGGAAGAACTTCGCCAAGCGTTAGAGAAATTTACCATTGATCTGACGGAACGCGCAGAGCAGGGCAAACTTGACCCTGTGATTGGTCGTGACGATGAAATTCGTCGCACCATCCAAGTATTGCAGCGTCGTACCAAAAACAACCCCGTGATCATTGGTGAACCCGGTGTCGGTAAAACCGCCATCGTTGAAGGCTTAGCGCAACGCATCATCAATAACGAGGTGCCTGAAGGTTTGCGTGGTCGCCGAGTGTTATCACTCGATATGGGCGCTTTGGTGGCTGGAGCGAAGTACCGTGGTGAGTTTGAAGAGCGACTTAAATCCGTATTGAATGAGCTCTCTAAAGAAGAAGGCAATATCATCCTCTTTATTGATGAGCTTCATACCATGGTTGGCGCAGGTAAAGGTGAAGGTTCGATGGATGCCGGCAATATGCTCAAGCCCGCACTAGCGCGTGGTGAGTTACATTGTGTGGGCGCCACGACACTCGATGAGTATCGTCAGTATATCGAGAAAGATCCGGCTCTTGAGCGCCGCTTCCAAAAAGTGCTGGTGGATGAGCCAACAGTGGAAGATACCATTGCGATTTTGCGTGGTTTAAAAGAACGCTATGAGCTGCACCATCACGTTGAGATCACCGATCCTGCGATCGTTGCTGCGGCCAGTTTGTCGCATCGCTATGTTTCTGATCGTCAATTACCGGATAAGGCGATCGATCTTATCGACGAAGCAGCATCCAGTATTCGTATGCAGATCGATTCTAAACCCGAAGCCCTGGATAAGTTGGAGCGCAAAATCATCCAACTTAAGATAGAGCAACAGGCGCTGAGTAATGAACACGATGAAGCAAGTGAAAAGCGTCTGCGCTCACTCAACGAAGAGTTGAATGAGAAAGAGCGTGAGTTTGCTGAGTTAGAGGAAATTTGGAACGCGGAAAAAGCAGCTCTATCTGGCACTCAGCATATTAAAGCGGCGTTAGAGCAAGCGCGCATGGATATGGAGTTTGCAAGACGAGCTGGGGATCTTAGCCGCATGTCTGAGCTTCAATATGGTCGTATTCCAGAGCTTGAGAAGCAACTTGACTTAGCAACGCAAGCGGAAATGCAGGAAATGACCTTGTTGAAAAACAAAGTCACCGATAATGAAATTGCGGAAGTGCTTTCAAAGCAAACGGGTATCCCTGTCTCCAAAATGCTTGAAGCAGAAAAAGAAAAGCTGCTTCGCATGGAAGAGGTGTTGCATAAACGCGTCATTGGGCAGAAAGAGGCGGTGGAAGTTGTTGCGAATGCGATACGCCGAAGCCGAGCAGGCTTGTCTGATCCCAATAAACCGATTGGTTCCTTCTTATTCTTAGGTCCAACCGGCGTGGGGAAAACGGAACTGTGCAAGACATTGGCGACCTTCATGTTCGACAGTGAGGATGCCATGGTGCGTATCGACATGTCCGAGTTTATGGAGAAACACTCAGTGGCGCGCTTAGTCGGTGCTCCTCCAGGCTATGTGGGTTATGAAGAAGGTGGCTACTTAACGGAAGCCGTTCGACGTAAGCCTTATTCAGTAATTTTGCTCGACGAAGTGGAAAAGGCGCATCCTGATGTGTTCAACATCCTGCTGCAAGTCTTGGATGATGGTCGATTGACGGATGGACAAGGTAGAACAGTGGATTTCCGCAATACCGTGGTTATCATGACATCAAACCTAGGCTCCAGCCGCATCCAAGAAAACTTCGCTATGTTGGATTACCAAGGCATCAAAGAACAGGTAATGGAAGTGGTAACCAAGCACTTTAGGCCGGAGTTTTTGAACCGTGTTGATGAGACTGTTGTCTTCCACCCACTAGGCCAAGACCACATTAAGTCGATCGCTGCGATTCAACTTAACCGCTTGGCGACTCGCATGGAAGAGCATGGCTATCAATTGGAAGTGTCCGATAAAGCGCTCGACTTGATCGCGCAAGTTGGTTTTGACCCGGTTTACGGAGCAAGACCATTGAAACGAGCGATTCAGCAAAGTATCGAAAACCCGCTGGCGAAATCTATTTTGGCGGGCTCGGTGCTACCGGATAAGAAAATACAGCTTATCGTCAACAACGACCAAATTGTGGCACACCAATAAATAGAGTGATTTTCTCTTCTTTGGGGGAGGGAGATAGTAAATCAAAAGAGGCGAAACGCCTCTTTTGATGTTTTTAAATACAACCTGAGCAAAAAGCAAGCAAACGATTTGCTTTTTTCTTTTTTTTCCAATTTTGCTCTTGTGCATGTGAAGAAACTACCTATAATGCGCATCCACTGACACGGCAGACAGCGTAAGGCTTCAGCAAGTGGAAAGTTAAGGTAAGTTCCTGAGAAATAAATTTGAAAAAGTGTTTGACTCTTCAAATTAACTCGCTAGAATGCACCTCCGCTTTGAGAGAAAAACTTCTCGAAAAGCAAAGCTCTTTAACAATATAAACCTATCAATCTGTGTGGGCACTCGTTGATGATAATCCAAAAGATTTATCAATGAACTGAGTGACCAAAACGATACTAAGTATCGGCACAGTCAATTTATTCAGTATTCATTGAGCCGAAGCGAAAGCTTCAAAAAACTTTTAATTGAAGAGTTTGATCATGGCTCAGATTGAACGCTGGCGGCAGGCCTAACACATGCAAGTCGAGCGGCAGCACAGAGAAACTTGTTTCTCGGGTGGCGAGCGGCGGACGGGTGAGTAATGCCTGGGAAATTGCCCTGATGTGGGGGATAACCATTGGAAACGATGGCTAATACCGCATGATAGCTTCGGCTCAAAGAGGGGGACCTTCGGGCCTCTCGCGTCAGGATATGCCCAGGTGGGATTAGCTAGTTGGTGAGGTAAGGGCTCACCAAGGCGACGATCCCTAGCTGGTCTGAGAGGATGATCAGCCACACTGGAACTGAGACACGGTCCAGACTCCTACGGGAGGCAGCAGTGGGGAATATTGCACAATGGGCGCAAGCCTGATGCAGCCATGCCGCGTGTGTGAAGAAGGCCTTCGGGTTGTAAAGCACTTTCAGTCGTGAGGAAGGTGGTAGTGTTAATAGCACTATCATTTGACGTTAGCGACAGAAGAAGCACCGGCTAACTCCGTGCCAGCAGCCGCGGTAATACGGAGGGTGCGAGCGTTAATCGGAATTACTGGGCGTAAAGCGCATGCAGGTGGTTTGTTAAGTCAGATGTGAAAGCCCGGGGCTCAACCTCGGAACTGCATTTGAAACTGGCAGACTAGAGTACTGTAGAGGGGGGTAGAATTTCAGGTGTAGCGGTGAAATGCGTAGAGATCTGAAGGAATACCGGTGGCGAAGGCGGCCCCCTGGACAGATACTGACACTCAGATGCGAAAGCGTGGGGAGCAAACAGGATTAGATACCCTGGTAGTCCACGCTGTAAACGATGTCTACTTGGAGGTTGTGGCCTTGAGCCGTGGCTTTCGGAGCTAACGCGTTAAGTAGACCGCCTGGGGAGTACGGTCGCAAGATTAAAACTCAAATGAATTGACGGGGGCCCGCACAAGCGGTGGAGCATGTGGTTTAATTCGATGCAACGCGAAGAACCTTACCTACTCTTGACATCCAGAGAATCTAGCGGAGACGCTGGAGTGCCTTCGGGAACTCTGAGACAGGTGCTGCATGGCTGTCGTCAGCTCGTGTTGTGAAATGTTGGGTTAAGTCCCGCAACGAGCGCAACCCTTATCCTTGTTTGCCAGCGAGTAATGTCGGGAACTCCAGGGAGACTGCCGGTGATAAACCGGAGGAAGGTGGGGACGACGTCAAGTCATCATGGCCCTTACGAGTAGGGCTACACACGTGCTACAATGGCGCATACAGAGGGCAGCCAACTTGCGAAAGTGAGCGAATCCCAAAAAGTGCGTCGTAGTCCGGATTGGAGTCTGCAACTCGACTCCATGAAGTCGGAATCGCTAGTAATCGTGGATCAGAATGCCACGGTGAATACGTTCCCGGGCCTTGTACACACCGCCCGTCACACCATGGGAGTGGGCTGCAAAAGAAGTGGGTAGTTTAACCTTCGGGAGGACGCTCACCACTTTGTGGTTCATGACTGGGGTGAAGTCGTAACAAGGTAGCGCTAGGGGAACCTGGCGCTGGATCACCTCCTTATACGATGATTATTGCGATGAGTGTTCACACAGATTGATGGTTTATAACGTTATAGAGATAGATGTGGGGCTATAGCTCAGCTGGGAGAGCGCTTGCATGGCATGCAAGAGGTCGACGGTTCGATCCCGTCTAGCTCCACCATTACTAAAGGTTTTCATTTAGAATCTTTAATAATGGTTTCGAAAGAAATCTGCTCTTTAACAATTTGGAAAGCTGACAAAACAACAATTTATTGTTGTTTGTAAAGTTCTCAATGTTTGTCTTTATGACAAACACCAACAAACACATTCAAGTGTTCTTGGGAATGTCACTGTTAAGTGACTATTCGAAATTGAGTCCGGCAAAATCAACGCTATCTCGCTCATTCAAATAATGAGATAGCAACTTTGGTTGTTTAACAAAGACCCTTTGGGGTTGTATGGTTAAGTGACTAAGCGTACACGGTGGATGCCTTGGCAGTCAGAGGCGATGAAGGACGTAGTAACTTGCGATAAGCGTAGATGAGGCAGTAACAGCCACTTGAGTCTACGATTTCCGAATGGGGAAACCCACTGGCATAAGCCAGTATCATTGAGTGAATACATAGCTCAATGAAGCGAACCGGGAGAACTGAAACATCTAAGTACCCCGAGGAAAAGAAATCAACCGAGATTCCGAAAGTAGCGGCGAGCGAAATTGGATTAGCCCTTAAGCTTTACATGTGTTAGACGAACGGTCTGGAAAGTCCGACGATACAGGGTGATAGTCCCGTAGTTGACGATGCATGTTCAGTGAAATCGAGTAGGGCGGGACACGTGTTATCCTGTCTGAATATGGGGGGACCATCCTCCAAGGCTAAATACTCCTGACTGACCGATAGTGAACCAGTACCGTGAGGGAAAGGCGAAAAGAACCCCTGTGAGGGGAGTGAAATAGAACCTGAAACCGTGTACGTACAAGCAGTAGGAGCACCTTCGTGGTGTGACTGCGTACCTTTTGTATAATGGGTCAGCGACTTATATTCAGTGGCAAGGTTAACCATCTAGGGGAGCCGTAGGGAAACCGAGTCTTAACTGGGCGCCATAGTCTCTGGATATAGACCCGAAACCGAGTGATCTAGCCATGGGCAGGTTGAAGGTTGAGTAACATCAACTGGAGGACCGAACCGACTAATGTTGAAAAATTAGCGGATGACTTGTGGCTAGGGGTGAAAGGCCAATCAAACTCGGAGATAGCTGGTTCTCCCCGAAAGCTATTTAGGTAGCGCCTCGGACGAATACTACTGGGGGTAGAGCACTGTTAAGGCTAGGGGGTCATCCCGACTTACCAACCCTTTGCAAACTCCGAATACCAGTAAGTACTATCCGGGAGACACACGGCGGGTGCTAACGTCCGTCGTGGAGAGGGAAACAACCCAGACCGCCAGCTAAGGTCCCAAATTACAGCTAAGTGGGAAACGATGTGGGAAGGCTTAGACAGCTAGGATGTTGGCTTAGAAGCAGCCATCATTTAAAGAAAGCGTAATAGCTCACTAGTCGAGTCGGCCTGCGCGGAAGATGTAACGGGGCTAAGTTGTAAACCGAAGCTGCGGCAATGTTCTATGAACATTGGGTAGGGGAGCGTTCTGTAAGCCGTTGAAGGTGTGTTGTAAAGCATGCTGGAGGTATCAGAAGTGCGAATGCTGACATGAGTAACGACAAGGGGGGTGAAAAACCTCCCCGCCGGAAGACCAAGGGTTCCTGTCCAACGTTAATCGGGGCAGGGTAAGTCGACCCCTAAGGCGAGGCTGAAAAGCGTAGTCGATGGGAAACGGGTTAATATTCCCGTACTTCTTACAATTGCGATGGGGGACGGAGAAGGCTAGGTGGGCCTGGCGACGGTTGTCCAGGTTCAAGTGCGTAGGCTGAGTGTTTAGGTAAATCCGGATACTCTTAAGGCTGAGACACGACGTCGAGCTACTACGGTAGTGAAGTCATTGATGCCATGCTTCCAGGAAAAGCCTCTAAGCTTCAGATTGTAAGGAATCGTACCCCAAACCGACACAGGTGGTCGGGTAGAGAATACCAAGGCGCTTGAGAGAACTCGGGTGAAGGAACTAGGCAAAATGGTACCGTAACTTCGGGAGAAGGTACGCTCTTGATGGTGAAGTCCCTTGCGGATGGAGCTGACGAGAGTCGCAGATACCAGGTGGCTGCAACTGTTTATTAAAAACACAGCACTGTGCAAAATCGTAAGATGACGTATACGGTGTGACGCCTGCCCGGTGCCGGAAGGTTAATTGATGGGGTTAGCGTAAGCGAAGCTCTTGATCGAAGCCCCGGTAAACGGCGGCCGTAACTATAACGGTCCTAAGGTAGCGAAATTCCTTGTCGGGTAAGTTCCGACCTGCACGAATGGCGTAATGATGGCCACGCTGTCTCCACCCGAGACTCAGTGAAATTGAAATCGCTGTGAAGATGCAGTGTACCCGCGGCTAGACGGAAAGACCCCGTGAACCTTTACTACAGCTTGGCACTGAACATTGAACCTACATGTGTAGGATAGGTGGGAGGCTTTGAAGACGTGACGCCAGTTGCGTTGGAGCCGTCCTTGAAATACCACCCTTGTATGTTTGATGTTCTAACGTTGGCCCCTAATCGGGGTTGCGGACAGTGCCTGGTGGGTAGTTTGACTGGGGCGGTCTCCTCCCAAAGAGTAACGGAGGAGCACGAAGGTGGGCTAATCACGGTTGGACATCGTGAGGTTAGTGCAATGGCATAAGCCCGCTTAACTGCGAGAATGACGGTTCGAGCAGGTGCGAAAGCAGGTCATAGTGATCCGGTGGTTCTGAATGGAAGGGCCATCGCTCAACGGATAAAAGGTACTCCGGGGATAACAGGCTGATACCGCCCAAGAGTTCATATCGACGGCGGTGTTTGGCACCTCGATGTCGGCTCATCACATCCTGGGGCTGAAGTCGGTCCCAAGGGTATGGCTGTTCGCCATTTAAAGTGGTACGCGAGCTGGGTTTAGAACGTCGTGAGACAGTTCGGTCCCTATCTGCCGTGGGCGTTGGAAGATTGAAGGGGGCTGCTCCTAGTACGAGAGGACCGGAGTGGACGAACCTCTGGTGTTCGGGTTGTGTCGCCAGACGCATTGCCCGGTAGCTAAGTTCGGAATCGATAACCGCTGAAAGCATCTAAGCGGGAAGCGAGCCCTGAGATGAGTCTTCCCTGATACTTTAAGTATCCTAAAGGGTTGTTCGAGACTAGAACGTTGATAGGCAGGGTGTGTAAGCGCTGTGAGGCGTTGAGCTAACCTGTACTAATTGCCCGTGAGGCTTAACCATACAACACCCAAAGGGTTTTGATGGACTCAAAGCAAGAACGAATTGAATGTGTAGAGAACGCAAACAGCTTTCCAGATTTTTTGCCTTCAGTTTTTAGAAAAAGCTGAAAGTAAAAGCAAGAATTTGCTTGGCGACCATAGCGTTTTGGACCCACCTGAACCCATTCCGAACTCAGAAGTGAAACGAAATAGCGTCGATGGTAGTGTGGGGCTTCCCCATGTGAGAGTAGAACATCGCCAGGCTTTTAATTTAGACTTAGGTCTAACCAGTGCGGAGCGGTAGTTCAGTTGGTTAGAATACCGGCCTGTCACGCCGGGGGTCGCGGGTTCGAGTCCCGTCCGCTCCGCCACTTATTCGAGAGTCGTCTCATTAAAAACGAACTACAGGGGTGTAGCTCCAATTGGCAGAGCAGCGGATTCCAAATCCGCGTGTTGGGAGTTCGAATCTCTCCACCCCTGCCATATCCAAGGCTCTGAACGAAAGTTCGGAGCCTTTTTCATTTCTTTTCCATTCCTATACCGATAATCGTTGCCTAATCATCCAATCCTTTAGACGATGGATGTCACTGTTACTTGTATTTCACGCTTTTGTTCGCTTCAATTGAGAGCATGACTTCCTGGCAGTAATATGCTGTAGAAGCCTCTCTTCACAATAAGCAAGGATCAATGGATGTTCACTAAAATACTGGCATCATTGTGCGCGATGTATTCAATACCTATTTGGGCATTGCAAATGACAGCGTGGGAGCTGGTGACGACACCAACACGTGAACGCGCTCAATCGATAGGATCGTACGCAAATGGCTGTTTAGATGGTGGTATCGCTTTGCCACTAGAGGGGGCGGGGTATCAAGTTGTGCGTGCAGAGCGTAATCGCTACTTTGCGCATCCAGAAACCGTCACTTTTATACAAGAGTTAGGCTATTACGCGGATACACGTTTGGCTTCTACTCTAATGATTGTGGATGTCAGCTTACCACGAGGCGGCCGTTTTTCTTTTGGTCATGCGAGTCATCAAACCGGACTCGATATTGATGTGTGGCTTAAGCTAAACACTTCTCCTTTGAATAAATATGAGCTTGAACAGGCCAAGACAGCGAGTGTCGTCAATTTCGATACCATGACAATTCGTGCCGATGAATGGCGTGAGGAGCAATTCGAGTTGATCCGAGCCGCAGCCGAAAATGGTAGGGTAGCGAGAATTTTTGTCCACGCCGTTATCAAGCAACGTTTATGTCAAATGGAAACATCCAGTCATAGGTCGTGGCTGAGAAAGGTAAGGCCTTGGTGGGGGCATTCTTCACACATGCATGTGAGACTCTCTTGCCCACAAGGAAGCGATGACTGTGTTGAGCAACCTTTGCCGCCGGAGGGGGATGGGTGTGGTGAAGAAGTGTTGAGTTGGATAGAGCGTCCAACACCACCGGCGAAAAAAGCGCAGGAGCCAGCGCCTATTTCTGAGGCATGTGTGACAGTACTAAAGCAGAAACGTGAGAAATAAATAAAGCGCTCATTGGCGCTTTATTTGATATCGATTAG
This sequence comes from Vibrio vulnificus NBRC 15645 = ATCC 27562, assembly GCF_002224265.1. NCBI lineage: Bacteria > Pseudomonadati > Pseudomonadota > Gammaproteobacteria > Vibrionales > Vibrionaceae > Vibrio > Vibrio vulnificus. The sequence goes on along the minus strand of NZ_CP012881.1, from coordinate 913,166 downwards.
GCTAAGCCTTGGATGATGACAAACTTTTCAAGCAGTTGCTCTTCCGTTTCGATGTGGTTTGGATCCGTAATGATGCATTTTGTAATAGGACAAACCGACTGACAGGTCGGCTTGTCGTAATGCCCTTTACACTCGGTGCAGAGGTTCGGGTCGATTTCAAAGATCTTATCGCCCATTGAAATTGCCCCATTTGGGCATTCAGGATCACACATGTCACAGTTGATGCACTTATCCGTGATAAGCAATGCCATAGCTTAGTTACCTGTTGGGTTACGGGTATCCTGACCTTCGTTTAGGTTACGCATAAGTAACGCGTAGCTCAGATCCATATCCTGTGGAACTGGAATAAAGACGAAGTGACCGTTGCCTTTGGCATCGTCAATTGACTCAGACTTACGGTTTTCCATTTGTTCAAGAGTGAAAACAACGTTACCTTTTGGCGTCATTAACTCTAGGCTATCACCCAGAACAAATTTGTTTTTCACTTCTACTTCCGCCAAGTCACCGCGACGTTTGCCAGTAAACTCACCAACAAACTGTTGAGCATCGGAAACGGAGTAACCATAGTCATAATTTTGGTATGCGTCATGCGTGTGGCGACGTAGGAAGCCCTCTGTGTATCCACGGTGAGCAAGGCTTTCTAGAGTGCCCATTAGCGTTTCGTCAAATGGTTTGCCCGCTACCGCATCATCAATGGCTTTGCGATAAACTTGCGCTGTACGCGCGCAATAGTAGAAGGATTTAGTACGGCCTTCAATTTTCAGAGAATGAACCCCCATTTGGGTTAAGCGCTCGACGTGTTGAACTGCACGGAGATCTTTTGAGTTCATGATGTAGGTGCCGTGTTCATCTTCAAATGCTGCCATTTTTTCGTCAGGGCGATGGCTTTCTGATAGAAGAACAACATCATCGATGGGTTTGCCACGGCCAATGGTGGTTTCTGGGCGCTCTTCTTGTACTTCAATCGCTTGCGCAGCATTTGGATCAAATTGTTCTACAATTTGGCCAGCATCGTCTTCTTTGCCTTGCTCAACTTTGTATTCCCAACGACAAGCATTAGTACAAGTGCCTTGGTTAGGGTCGCGTTTGTTGATGTAGCCAGACAGTAAGCAACGGCCTGAATAAGCCATACACAATGCGCCATGGACGAACACTTCGAGTTCTGTTTCTGGACACTGTTGACGAATCTCTTCGATCTCTTCGAGTGATAGCTCACGAGAAACAATGACACGCTCTACACCATATGCAGCCCAAAACTTGACTGTTGCCCAGTTCACCGCGTTGGCTTGAACTGAAAGGTGAATCGCCATATCAGGGAAGGCTTCACGCACCATCATGATCAAGCCTGGGTCAGACATAATCAGCGCATCTGGGCCCATATCCACAACCGGCTTCAAATCTCGGATAAACGTTTTTAGCTTAGAGTTGTGTGGTTGAATGTTACATACCACATAGAACTTCTTACCTAAGGCATGCGCTTCGTCGATACCAATTTTTAGGTTCTCGTGATTGAACTCATTGTTACGAACACGAAGGCTGTAGCGAGGTTGCCCTGCATAAACCGCGTCAGCGCCATAAGCAAATGCGTAACGCATATTCTTTAGGCTACCCGCAGGCGACAATAGCTCAGGAACAAAGGATGTATTTGATGTCATTGCTTGAATTCTCTTTTTATCTGATCACAGGTCAGTACGATTCCACCATATGGAATCGGGGCGCAAATTTTACGCCAAATTGTGATCATTGACTAGGTAAAAGAGAGAAAAACGCCTTCTGTGGTGAAGGCGTTGAAAAGGCTTAAGCGTTAGGGTGAGGTAAACCACCCAGTGCTTGAAAAAGATTAGGCAAAAATGCAGACAGCTCGCCACACATGAGAGAAAAGTCTGCATCAAAGCGTGCTGCTTGATCTTCTCTTGGAATATCGTCGTTCTGATCGCGTAATTCATCAGAAAACTTCAAACGTTTGATGCTCGCGTCATCGGCCAGAACAAACTCCAATCGCTCTTGCCAATTGAGAGCTAGTTTTGTCACCACTTTATCTGCAGCGATATGGCTGAGAATTTCGTCGCTGGTGAGCTCTTGCTTCTTACAGCGAATAATGCCGCCATCTTCCAGAACAGATTTAAGTTCGGCTTCATCGAGTAAATGGAAACCTTGTGGTGTTTGGCCTGTTTTTACCCATTCAGTCAACGTAGTCTCAACCGCTTTTTCTGGAATCGCAGGTACAACAGGTAGGCTACCCATAGTTTTGCGCAGCAGTGCGAGCACGTCTTCCGCTTTTTTGTAGCTGCTGGCATCGACCAAAATAAACCCTTCTTTTGGCAAGATGAGCACATAGGTGTGACTACTGCGGCTGAAAGCTCGTGGTAGAAGATCGATAATGATGTCTTCTTTAAGTGTTTCTTTCTCTTTTTTCTTCAGCGGGCGGCCTTCTTGGGCTTCCATCGCTTCCACTTTGGCATTCAGTGATTCTTTGATCACCGAAGCGGGCAGCATTTTTTCTTCTTTTTTAGCACAGATAAGAATGCGGTCTTCTGACACGTGGGTCATCATATCACCGTGTCGTCCCATCGCGCTTACCCAGCCAAATTTTTGCTTATCCTGGCTGCCACAAGGCGTATAACGGAACTCTGCCAATTGTTTTTCAAGTTGATCTGCGTTGAATTCAATCTCGCGATTCACGCGATAGACCATACAGTTTTTAAACCACATAGCGCTTCTCTAAGATAAATACAGGGGCAACATGATAGGCAATTTTTTCTAGCTTGTCCTAATCGAGTTGGAAAAAAACAAGATGAATCAACAAAGACAGTTATATGAAAATTTGTTTGCAAAGGTCACAAAAGTGTCATAATTGAACGTGATAATGCTTTCAGTTGCAAAGGGCTAGGGCCTATAAATTATTCAAACTTACATAAGGTTATTCAATTATGTCTAGAAGGATTCTGGTAGTAGAGGACGAAGCGCCAATTCGCGAAATGTTGTGTTTCGTGCTTGAACAGAAAGGTTACCAGGCGGTTGAAGCTGAAGATTATGATACGGCAGTAAACAAACTTGCTGAACCCTTCCCAGATTTAGTATTACTGGACTGGATGCTGCCAGGTGGCAGTGGCATCAATTTTATTAAGCACATGAAGCGTGAAGAGCTGACTCGTAACATCCCTGTGGTGATGTTGACGGCTCGTGGTGAAGAAGAAGACAAAGTTCGTGGCCTTGAAGTCGGTGCGGACGATTACATTACCAAGCCTTTTTCGCCAAAAGAGTTAGTGGCTCGCCTTAAGGCGGTGATTCGCCGTGTCACGCCAACCGCACTAGAAGATGTGATCGATGTTCAAGGGCTTAAACTCGATCCTGTTTCTCACCGTGTGACGGCCAATGACGCGCCTGTTGATATGGGGCCAACAGAGTTCAAGATGTTGCATTTCTTTATGACCCATCAAGAGCGCGTATACAGTCGTGAGCAACTGTTGAACAATGTGTGGGGAACCAATGTTTATGTGGAAGATCGCACGGTTGATGTTCACATTCGTCGCCTGCGTAAAGCGCTAGAAGATGCAGGGCATGATAAACTGATTCAAACAGTGCGAGGCGCGGGCTATCGTTTCTCTACGAAAGCGTAAATACCATGTCGGAGTCGTGAGTGGTTGAAAGATTAACTTGGAAAAAGCTGGCATGGGAGCTGGCTTTTTTTTACACCCCCTGGGTGATTGTGGGGTGGATATTCGGATATATGCCGTGGCTGCTTTTGGTGGCGACGGCTTTGCAGCTTGGTTGGCATTTAAACAATCAGGTACGTTTGTCTGCGTGGCTCTGGGATGAAAAGCGTTTAACGCCACCGTCGGGCAGTGGCAATTGGGAATCTCTGTTTAATGGCCTTTATCGCTTGCAGCAAAGACAGCGACGCAAGCGCAAAGAACTGACGAATTTGATCCGTCGTTTCCGCAATGGGGCAGAATCGTTGCCTGATGCGGTTGTGGTGTTTCGTGCGGAGGGCAACATTGTTTGGTGCAATAAACTGGCGCAACATCTATTAGGTTTCCATTGGCCTGAAGATTCTGGTCAGCCTATTTCTAATCTTCTTCGTACTCCTGACTTTATTAAATATCTCTCTGGCAATGATTTTTCTGAACCGTTGGAAATGTGTTCGCCACTGAACGTTGAACGTACGCTGGAACTGCGTATTGTTCCTTATACTGAAGGCGAGCACTTGATGGTGGTGCGTGATGTGACGCAGTTGAAACAGCTAGAAGGCATGCGTCGAAACTTTTTTGCTAATGTTTCCCATGAGTTACGTACGCCAATGACGGTGCTTCAGGGTTATCTCGAAATGACCGAAGACCCGGACATGTTGGTTGGCCCCATGTGGGGTAAAGCCCATCGTGTGATGACGGAACAACTGAATCGAATGAACAGTTTAGTGAATCAGTTGTTAACCTTGTCCAAGATCGAAGCGTCGCCAATCCATGAGTTGGATGAAGTGGTTGATGTGCCTGCCATGCTGGAAGTGTTAGAGAAAGAAGCGGTAAGTTTGAGTGGTGAGAATCAGCACGCCATCTCTTTCCAAGTGGATAAAGCGCTCAAAGTCTATGCCGATGAAGATCAACTGCGCAGTGCTATTTCGAACCTAGTATACAATGCCGTAAAGTACACACCAGCTGGTGCAAAAGTACAGGTTCGCTGGTATCGCAATAGCAAGGGTGCTTGCCTAGAAGTGGAAGACAGTGGTGATGGTATTGAACCGCAACATATCCATCGTCTGACAGAGCGTTTTTATCGTGTTGACAAAGCACGCTCTCGCGACACCGGGGGCAGTGGTTTAGGTCTGGCGATTGTAAAACATGCTTTGACTCATCACGACACACATTTGGATATCCAAAGTAAAGTTGGCAGTGGCAGTAAGTTTTCATTCGTTTTACCGGCAAAGTTGGTGGCGAAATGAAACGATGGTGGTTGAGTTTAGTGTTGATGGGTGGAATGAGTGCGAGTGCTCAGGCATTGGATAAACCGTTGCAACCTTATCAAAAGCTTCCCGGTGTTTCTGGGAATTTGTTATCTGTCGGCTCGGATACGCTCGCGGGGATGACCACGCTATGGGTGGAAGAGTTTAAGGCACTTTATCCGAACATTAATGCTCAGGTGCAAGCCTCTGGCTCTTCAACGGCACCTCCCGCGCTGACGGAACAAACGGCGCAGTTTGGTCCGATGAGCCGTCCGATGCGTTTAAGAGAAGTGGAAGCGTTTGAGCGAACTCATGGTTATAAACCCACTGCGTTGCGAGTTGCGATTGATGCCATCGGTATTTTTGTTCATCAAGATAATCCGGTTAAAGGTCTCAACTTTCTGCAGTTGGACGCTATTTTCTCTGCAACTTTACGCTGTGGTGCAGAGGATTTTGTCAGCACGTGGGTGCAACTGGGTATTAATGCGGAGTGGGCAAAGCGCAACTTTCAGCTCTTTGGGCGCAATTCGGTTTCTGGAACCTACGGTTACTTCAAAAAGCACGCCCTGTGTGGCGGCGATTTTAAAAGCCAAGTGAATGAGCAGCCGGGGTCGGCTTCGGTAGTGCAATCGGTGGCCTCCACGCTCAGTGGCATAGGCTACTCTGGAGTGGGTTATCGTGTGGCGGGTGTGCGCCTACTTCCTATTGCGAAGCGAGGTAATGAGTTTGTTTATCCGAGTCGAGAAAATATTCTGACTGGCGATTACCCTCTATCTCGCTACTTGTACGTTTACGTGAACAAACACCCCAATAAACCGTTGAGTCCCATTGAAGCGGAGTTTATTAAGTTTATCTATTCTGCTCAGGGACAAGCGTTAGTGGAAAAAGATGGCTATGTTTCTATCACCCGTGATTTTGCTCAAGCAGAGTTAGCAAAAGTTGGCCTATAAAAAAACAAGGCTTACACAGCCTTGTTTTCAGTCCTTGCGGAGGATTATTTTAGCTCAAGCTTCCAATTCACTTGTGACCAACGTTCTTGCTCACTTTGTAAATCGGCAGAAAGCAATTTGTTGTTCTCCAACCAATCTTTGTCTTTACCGCTGAGTAACCAATGATCATCGTTCACTTCCAAAGTAAAGTCTGGCAATGGGTCATCGTTGCGTTGACCATTGATGAGAATGGCGAGGCGCAAAAGGCGAATAAGATTGATCACTTGTTCTCTACTGTAGAGGTGGAAATCGGGCAGTTCGGTGAGCTTAAGGGATTTGCGCTGATAGCGAGTGAGCGAGGCCAGCAGAAGTTGTTGTTCACTGTTAAAACCTGGCATATTCGTGTGTTGTAAGATATAGGCTGAATGGCGATGAAAACCACGTAAGCTAATGCTCAGTCCGACTTCATGAAGCAAGGCGGCCCATTCCAATAAGTGGGCCAATTCACTCTCACGTATTATTCCTAACTTTTTATGCGCTTGCTCAAGCAGTTCACCGGCTAAACCTTTAACACGCGCAGCATGTTCCAAATCCACCAAGTGCTTTTTGGCTAAGTTCTCGGTTGTTCTCATTCTCAGATCTGAACGAGCAAAGCCACTTTCCATTTCATAGAGTAAGCCTTCACGCAGAGCGCCATCAGAATAGTGCATTTCTGACAATTTTAGTGTTTGGAAAACCGCCATGAGGATTGCCACCCCAGCAGCAAACACGGGTTTTCGCTCGTCAGTGAGCCCGGCCAGTTGAATGTCATCGATAGTATCAAAGCTACACAACATGTCGATCAAAGTGCCGAGCCGATTTTGGGTAATAATGCCATCTTCAAACCCGAGGCCTACGAGTACTTCGTGAATCGCCTTAATGGAACCTGATGAACCATAGGCTATCTCCCAACCTTTTTTGCGATACTGGCTAGCGATGGATTCCAGCTTTTGCTCACCCGCAGTGATCGCTTTGTTGATGTTCTTTTTGGTAATTTTTCCGTTGGAAAAGTAACGACTGGTGAAACTGACGCACCCCATTTGCTTACTGTTGAGTAGCTCTGGTTCAAAATCGCGACCGATGATCAGTTCGGTACTGCCACCGCCAATATCAACCACCAGTTTAGAGGAGACTTCTAATTGTGTATGTGCCACGCCGAGATAGATTAAACGCGCTTCCTCTTCTCCCGGAATTATTTCGATGGGGAAGGGTAGGACTTGCTTGGCGCGTTGTAAGAATAGATGAGCATTATGCGCTTGTCGTAAGGTATGCGTGGCCGCGATGCGAACATTATCTGGTTCAAAACCTTGCAGTCGTTCGGCAAACATGGCTAAGCACTCAAGCCCTCGCTCCATCGCTGAGTGGCTCAGATTCATTTCGTTATCCAAGCCATCAGCAAGGTAAACGCGCTGTTTATGGCGACTGATTAATTGCAGATCTTCATCGACGACTTTGGCTACTATCATATGGAAACTGTTGGAGCCTAGGTCGATAGCGGCAATATCTCGACTATGGGTTGTTGTCATTCTGTTCTACTTGCCCTTTTTGCTTACGCGTGTGTTTCTCAACATTTTTAAGATAGTCGTAAATGGCTATCTGAGAACGTATTTTTTTCCGATTGCCGCGTTCAACATAGTTATTGCTCATCTCTTTGTCGATTCGGCGCGCCTTCACTGTATCAGTAAACTGGATGTTGAGAATATCGATAATGCGTTGTTTGATTCGTGGATCACGTACAGGAGACATCACCTCAATACGGTTATCGATGTTGCGTTCCATCCAGTCAGCAGAGGAAATATACACTAACGGTTCACCATCATTATGGACAACCAAGACTCGGGGGTGTTCTAAGAAACGATCGATAATACTGATGATTTCGATGTTGTCACTGAGTCCTTCTAACCCAGGTACCAACGAGCACATGCCGCGAATGATCATGCGAATTTTCACCCCGGCACTGCTTGCCTCATAAAGTCTACTGATCAGCCCTTTATCGACAAGATTGTTCACTTTGAGTGTGATAGCGGCTTTTTTCCCCGCTTGTGCATTGGCAATTTCGTTATCGACTAGACGATATAGTTGTGAGCGAGAGTTTCGTGGCGATACAATCAAGTGACGAAATCTAACGGGCTGGAAGGGGTTCATGATGTAACTAAACACCCCTCTTACCTCAGCAGCGAGTTCTTGATCAGCCGTGAGGAGGGAAAAATCGGTATAAACACGGGCTGTCCGCTCGTGGAAGTTCCCTGTGCCAATATGCGCGTAGCGCATGAAGCCCTCTTCTTCACGGCGGGTGATAAGGAGTAACTTGGCGTGAATTTTTGTGCCGGGCACACCAAAAATGACGTGCACTCCTGCATCGGTTAGGCGTTTAGACCATTCAATATTGGCCTCTTCGTCAAAACGAGCCTGTAACTCAACAACCACGGTGACACGCTTGCCGTTATGCACTGCATCGATCAATGAGTTCATTAATCGCGAATTTTTGGCAACACGATAAACGTTGATCTTGATGCTGACGACTTTAGGATCAAATGACGCCTGACGTACCAGTTCCGTGATGTGCTCAAAGCTGTGGTAAGGATAGTGCAGCAGTATGTCTTGATTGCGAATGGCATCAAAAGCGTTGGCGTAGCCTTCAAAATCTGCGCAGGTCAATGGTGGCAGTGGTTTGTTCTCCAAGTAGTCGCGTCCAACATTTGGGAAGGCGATAAAGTCCTTAAAGTTGTGATATCGGCCACCGGGAATCAAGCTGTCGTAGTGAGAGATTTTGAGTTTGTAGCAGAGATATTTGAGCATGTCCTCGGGCATATCTCGCTCGTAAACAAAGCGCACTGGCAAGGCAGTTAGGCGCTGGCTGAGGCCTTCAGACATCTGCTCTAGCAAGCTGTATTCAACTTCATGACGCAAGTCGTATTCGGCGTCTCGGGTCATTTTCATTGCATAGCCGTTGAGCTCCTCGTAGTCAAAAAAACCACCGAAAATGTCGTTTAAACAGAAGCGAATAATGTTGTCGAGTAGAATAATGGTTTTCTTCCGCTTGCCTTTTTGCTCCGGAACCATAATGAAGCGAGGAAGGTGATCGGTGGGGATTTCCAGCAAGGCGTATTTCGATTGTTCTTGCTTCTTCAGTTCGACAGCAATATAGGCATATTCATCTTTGAGAAACTGCAATACGTCGATTTCGTCAGTCAACATGAGGGGCGTGATGTGAGGAAGAACTTCTTTTCGGAAGTACTTCACGATCCACTTTTGCTGAGCTTCATCGAGTTGGCTTTCGTTGACAAGAAAAATATGCCGTCTTGCCATATCTCGGATCAGTTCATTGTAGAGTTCATCAAAGCGTTCGTTGAGTTTCAAAGCTTTACTTTGCATTTTTGACAGTAAGTGCTTTGAGATGTCATTGCCACCTTGTTCTCGATTAATCAAGATTCGGCGTTTCACATCCGAAAATCGCACTTTGTAAAACTCATCCAAGTTATTGGAGAAGATACCAAGAAAGCGAATGCGCTCAATGAGCGGCACGGTTTTGTCGGCGGCTTCTTGTAATACCCGTTCATTGAATGATAGCCAGCTAAGCTCTTTTTCTATATAGAATTTATCCGCACTCATAAATTGGCCTGACGTTGATCATGTAATTAAAAATGGACTCAATAAGGAGGCACAGTATGTGTTTTTTGTTACAGATTTATTTCATACCATGACTATCATAATAGTTGTATTATTTTCATATGGTTAATGTGATCTGTAATATAATTGTCATCTTAACGAAATATTATGTCAGCACGTCAAAAAGGGTAGAAAATTCGATGGCCAGAGCCGAGTTCACATTGCAGACCAGAGACAAGTCGAGATTGTTAAAAGATCGCTTGGTTCGTATGGCTGTAACCAGTGGCGGTGTTGGGGTTTTGGCTGCGTTAGTGTTGATTTTTGTCTATTTAGCGATGGTGGTGATCCCACTCTTTTCGGACGCTAAACTAGAACCCAACAAACTCAGTATGCCTATTGCGACGAAGCCGCCCGTCGCGATTGCTGTTGATGATTATGGCCTTAGAGCATTAACTATTACCGAAGGTGGTCGTCTAACGTTTTGGCAGCTAGATAGTGGTGAAGCAGTATTCGAAGCACAAATCAGTGAGAATCCGACCGCTTTTGCCAAGAGTGTTTCTGCTTTAGACAGCTATGGCTTTGTTTCTCAGCAAGGGCTAGTGACGTTATTTAAACCTCGTTTTAACAGCTCGCTGGCTAAGAGTGTGCAGCGACCTGAGGTTGAGATTTATTCCCCTAGCTTTGATTTTCGTCTTGCGGCGCAAGGCAGTGATATCGCACGCTTTGCGTTCAGTAACTTAGAACCTTCTCCAACGCTAACTTGGCTAACAAACGATGGACGAGTTCATGTTCGCTGGCAGCAAAGTGTGCAAGGAGAGTGGGTGCAACGCGATTTCCAGTTCGCAACCACCTTTGATGTGGCATCGCAACTTCTTATAACGCCAGATGGAGAGACTCTCTATGTGCGTTCTGGTTCTGAGTTGGTGGTGGCGAAGAAGCGTGATGAGCAATTTGTCGTGCGAGAGATTGTTGATCTCACCTTGGGTGACCAGAAGCACTCAGTACGTCAAATAGACCTGCTTGCAGGAGCCTACTCTTTATTGGTCACTCGCAATGATGGCCGAGTGTCGCAATGGTTTGATACCCGTCAGCAAAATCAGCGCAAATTGACGCACATTCGTGATTTTAAGTTAGCTTCAGAAGTGCAATTCCTCTTGCCGGATACGCATCGTAAAGGTTTCTACAGTTTTTATACCAACGGAACGTTACAGAGCCACTATACCACCAGTGAAAAATTGGCTCTGTTTTTACGCGCTTATCAACAAGCCCCGCAGATGGCGGCCATGTCGAACAACGAACAATACCTTTTAGCGTATTTTCCAGAACGATTAACACTGGCGACGGTGGATAACCCATACCCTGAAATTTCGCTGTCATCGCTTTGGCAAAAAGTGTGGTATGAAGGTTATCCAGAGCCTGAGTTTGTTTGGCAGTCAACGTCTGCCAGCGATGATTTTGAACCGAAGTTTAGCCTTATTCCTATCGCATTTGGCACAATAAAGGCGGCCTTGTTTGCCATGCTTTTCTCGGTGCCGATTGCCGTACTTGGGGCTATTTATACCGGGTATTTTATGGCGCCGAAAATGCGTCGTATCGTCAAACCTTCCATTGAACTGATGGAAGCGATGCCAACGGTGATTATCGGTTTTCTTGCCGGCTTGTGGTTTGCACCGATAGTTGAACAGCACTTGATCAGCGTGGTCACCTTGATGGTGGTGTTACCGTTGAGTACCGTCTTCATTGGTGGACTCTGGACTCTGTTGCCAGCGACGATACGACATCGTATTCCTAATGGTTGGCATGCTCTGATCTTAATCCCGAGTATGGTGCTGGTCGTCGCGCTCGGAATGCAGTTTGCTCCTGAATTGGAAGCGCTATTTTTTTCCGGCGATATTCGGTTATTTCTATCGCAGCATGGGATTGGTTTTGACCAGCGTAATGCGATGGTGGTGGGATTAGCCATGGGCTTTGCTGTGATTCCAACCATTTTTACCATAGCGGAGGATGCGATTTTCTCCGTGCCTAAGCATCTCTCTGATGGTTCTTTGGCGCTGGGCGCGACAGCGTGGCAAACGCTCACTCATGTGGTGATTCTCACCGCGAGCCCGGGAATTTTTTCTGCCATCATGATGGGGCTTGGGCGTGCTGTTGGCGAAACCATGATCGTTTTAATGGCGACTGGAAACACGCCGCTAATGGATTGGAATATTTTGGAAGGGATGCGCACCTTATCTGCGACCATTGCTGTTGAGTTGCCGGAATCAGAAGTGGGCAGTTCGCACTTCCGATTATTGTTTTTAGCAGCCCTATTGCTGTTTGTTTTCACCTTCGCCGTCAATTCGCTGGCCGAGTGGGTGCGCCAAAGATTAAGAGATAAATATCGTGCGCTGTGATCATAGTCGAATGTTAGGAGAGCTAGCGTGCTGAAATGGATTCGTTCGGGAGCGCCGTGGATTTGGCTGACAGGGGGGGCGGTCAGCATCAGCTTGCTTTCGGTGTTGGCACTGCTGCTTTTGATTGGTTGGAAGGGGCTTAATTACTTCTGGCCAGCGCCTGTCTATCAGTGGACGATAGTAAAAACCTCACCTCAGTTGTCGCCACAAACATCGGTTGGAAGCCTTGTGATTGGCCAGGTTTATCAGCGAAACCAAGTAGACTCTTCGCAACTGCCGCCATCTTTACAGGCCATTGTGCAAGATGAGCAAGAAGCTGTTCGTTTGAAGATCAAAGTGGCGAATCGAGGTCTGTATCCCTCCGAATTTATTTCGGTGTTGGAGTTGCAACTCAGTGAACCGACAACTCCGGAAGAGATTGTTGTGTTTGAACGCAGCAGTGGCGGCGATTTCTATGGCCGCTACTTGGCATTTCGTGATGGCGATACTCAGACCAGCGAGAATATTTTCCCATTGTTGCAAGACAAGCTCGAATACGCTGAACGTTTACGTGAAGAAATTGCGCTGGTGGTTGAGCAAAACATCAAACCGTTAAGTTGGAAATTGGAACAGCTCCGTCTGGATAAGCGGCGCAAAGAGCTCAATGGCACGTTGAGCGCCGAGTATTTGCAGCAATATCAAGCAGAACGCGAGCACTATGAGCAGGAGTTGGCCAACTACGACCAGCAGCTTGATGGGTTACGTTTGCAACTCACGGGTTACACGCTGCTGGTGGAAGAAATGAGTGGTAATGTGGTCTCTATTCCTCTCAGTGAAATTTTGGATTTTTGGCAGCCAAACAAAATGAATGTTGGCGATAAAATTGTGCACTGGGGGAGAGAAATTTGGAAATTCCTCTCAGAAAATCCACGAGATTCCAACTCGGCAGGTGGCGTCTTTCCTGCCATATTTGGTACGGTGTTCCTTGTTTTGATCATGTCGATTATTGTGATGCCGTTGGGGGTTATTGCTGCGATCTATCTGCATGAGTACGCCAAAAATAACGCCTTTACTCGTATCATCCGTATCGCAGTCATTAATCTTGCTGGTGTGCCTTCCATTGTGTATGGTGTTTTTGGTTTAGGCTTTTTTGTTTACACCATCGGTAGTTCAATTGATAACCTATTTTATGCAGAGCGCCTTCCTGCTCCAACCTTTGGGACGCCGGGGCTGTTGTGGTCTGCACTGACCTTGGCTGTATTGACGCTGCCCGTGGTCATCGTGACAACGGAAGAAGGATTAACACGCATCCCCAACTCGGTTCGACACGGCTCACTTGCGCTTGGAGCGACGCAATTTGAGACGTTGTGGCGTGTGGTCTTACCGATGGCGACTCCCGCCATCATTACGGGATTGATTTTGGCGATTGCACGCGCGGCAGGAGAAGTGGCACCGTTGATGTTGGTTGGTGTGGTTAAGTTGGCGTCCAGCTTACCCGTGGATGGCCAGTTTCCTTATATCCATCTTGAGCGTAAGTTTATGCATTTGGGCTTTCATATCTATGATGTGGGCTTCCAAACATCTAACATCGAAGCGGCGCGACCACTGGTGTATGCCACGTCCTTTTTATTGGTGACGGTGATTGTCGGCTTGAACTTAACGGCTATCAGTATCCGCAATAATTTACGCGAAAAATATCGAACATTGGGGCAAGACTAAGATGTATTCTTTCAATGACACTCTGGGCTACCACGCCCCTTTAGATGTGAATAATCTGCCTGACGATAAAACGGCCATTACGATTGAGAACTTGGATCTGCACTATGGTCAAAGTCAGGCACTGTACGACATTTCGATGCGCATTCCTAAAGGGAGAGTGACGGCATTTATCGGTCCGTCAGGTTGTGGTAAGTCAACGTTGCTGCGTTGTATCAACCGCATGAACGATCTGGTGGAAGGATGCAAAGTGACAGGTAGCGTTAAACTGTATGGTAGCAATGTTTACGATCCAAGTGTCGACGTCGCGACCTTAAGGCGTCGGGTTGGGATGGTGTTTCAAAGGCCCAATCCATTTCCTAAATCCATCTATGAAAATGTGGTGTATGGTTTACGTTTGCAAGGTGTGAAAAATAGCCGAACGCTTGATGACGCAGTAGAGCGCTCTTTGCGCTCGGCAGCGTTATGGGATGAAGTGAAAGACCGCCTGCATGAGAATGCCTTTGGTCTCTCTGGCGGGCAACAGCAGCGATTGGTCATTGCCCGAGCGGTCGCCATTGAGCCAGAAGTGCTGTTATTGGATGAACCTACATCGGCTTTGGATCCTATATCAACTTTAACGATTGAAGAGCTTATCAACGACCTAAAGACTCAATATACTGTGGTCATTGTCACTCACAACATGCAGCAAGCTGCGCGAGTCAGCGACTATACTGCCTTTATCCACATGGGTAAGCTTATTGAGTATTCGGACGCAGACACTATCTTCACCTCTCCGATGAAAAAGCAAACTGAAGATTACATTACCGGCCGCTACGGCTAGCACATATTTTAGATAAGGATCGTTATGCATTTCGGGCGTCATATCTCAGGGCAATTCAATGTAGAACTTGAGTCTATTCGTACTCATGTCTTGACGATGGGAGGCTTGGTTGAACAGCAGCTTTCTTTTGCCATGCAAGCGCTGCATAACGACGATATCGACCTCGCCAGACGAGTGGTGCGTGATGATCACAAAGTCAATGCGATGGAAGTTTCCATTGATGATGCCTGCACGAGAATCATTGCCAAGCGCCAGCCAACCGCAAAAGATTTGCGCCTTATCATGGCGATCATCAAAACCATTACCGACTTAGAACGCATTGGTGATGTGGCAACTAAAATGGCCTATGTCGCCATCGAAAGCCCTTCATCAAAAGAGCGTCAGTTTAATGTTTCCTTAGAGCCACTGGCTCGACAAGCTATTCAGATGCTGCACTTGGTGTTAGACGCGTTTGCTCGGATGGACGTGGATGCGGCAGCCGAAGTGCATAAAATGGACGATAAAATTGATGCGGAATATGAGGCGGTGATTCGTCAGCTCATGACGTATATGATGGAAAATCCGAAGAATATCCCCAACATCCTTCAGGTGATGTGGTCTGCTCGTGCTATTGAGCGAGTTGGGGATCGTTGCCAAAATATCTGCGAGTACATCATCTATTTCGTCAAGGGAAAAGATGTGCGTCATTTAGGTGATCAAGGGATCAATGACGCACTGAAGTAACTGCGTGCTAATAACGTTCAGGCACAAAAGTCTGCTCTTCAACAGGGGAGCGAACATACCCTTCTTTGTTGAGTTCAGGAAGTGTCACAGGAGGATGAACCACTTCTTGGTAATCAATGCTACTGAGCAGGTGACTAATGCAGTTAAGGCGAGCTCGGCGTTTTTCATCTGAGGGAACGACCCACCACGGGCAATGTTTCGTATCGGTATAAGCAAACATCTCATCTTTTGCTTTGGAATACTCGGCCCATCGATTGCGCGATTCAAGGTCCATTGGGCTAAACTTCCAGCGTTTGATTGGCGTATTGATCCGTTCAATAAATCGTTTCTCTTGCTCTTCGTCAGAAACCGAGAACCAATATTTCAACAGGATGATACCAGAGCGCTGCAGCATGCGTTCAAATTCGGGGCAAGATCGCAGAAACTCTTCGTATTCCTCATCGTTGCAAAATCCCATCACTTTCTCAACACCTGCGCGGTTGTACCAGCTGCGGTCAAACAGCACAATTTCACCGCCGGCAGGTAAATGTGCGACATAACGTTGAAAATACCATTGCGTTTTTTCTTTCTCTGTCGGAGCAGGCAATGCTGCGATGCGACAGACTCGAGGATTCAGTTTTTCAGTGATGCGTTTAATAACACCGCCTTTACCTGCGGCATCTCGCCCTTCAAAAATGACGACGACTTTGAGTTTTTTATGCTTAACCCATTCTTGAAGTTTGACTAACTCAATTTGTAAGTTCTCGAGTTCTTGTTCATAGAACTTTTTTTTCAGCTTTCCCATACGCCCTCCTTTGCTTTGTTAAATCATAGCATTGAAGGAGGGAATTCGGGCAGTTAGCGGATTGATTTGAGAGCTAATACGGTATCGCGAATGGTGGTTGTATGAGTTACCGGAACAACAAAATCGTCTTGATCCGCTGCGCCCATCTTGCTGTCAGAAGCAATAAAGGTCATTTTACTTGGACGAGTGTGCTTGCCTGAAAGATGCAGCTCTTTAACCCCCGTTGTCAGTGCCAGATCGGCAACGTTAACAGGGGAGACTCCTGCGCCAGCCATGATAGCGAGGCGAGACTGGCTTTGAACCACGAGCTGAGTCAGCGTTTCTTTACCTAAAGGCGCGCTGGCGGAAAGCCCGGAGGTTAAGATTCGCTCGCATCCAAGGTCAATGATTTGCTCTAAAGCGGTAAAGGGATCTCGGCATTGATCAAAAGCACGGTGAAAAGTTACGCCAAGCCCTAGTGAGTGGGCAAGTTCGACCAACACGCGCGTTCTTGCGACATCAATCTCGCCGTCTGCTGTCAGCAGGCCAAATACCACGCCTTGTAAGCCCGCCTGTTGAGCAGACAAAATATCTTGCTGCATGATCGCAAACTCATCATCACTGTATAAGAAGTCTCCCTGCCTTGGCCTGATCATGGCGTAAACCGGAACCGTCGACAATTTTGCCGCAAGGGTCATAAACCCATAGCTAGGGGTTAGCCCACCTAATGCGAGGGAAGAACAAAGCTCGATACGAGTCGCTCCGCCTTCAAGAGCATTGTGTAGAGATTCGATATTATCGATACAAACTTCGACTTGGTAACTCATGTTTTTTCGTTTGAATAGAGAGAACAGAAGTTCATCATAGCAGGAGCATGATGAAGAATAGGGGTAAACTTTTTCGCTTCAATTACCGGGTTTTAGAGGATGTTTTGCGCGAAAAAGAAAAGCCCGATGCAATGCATCGGGCTTTGGAAGGACTTTACTTTATACTGATTGGCGTGTTGCGGTTTCCGCAATCTATTGTTTTATTGCGCTCTTTGAGCGTTTCCAACCATTCACCCGTTTGAGCTCGGGTGTTAAAGAACCTTATTTTTTAAGGTCAGCTGCGTGCTCAGATAGGAACGCTGCAACACCTTGAGGTGATGCGTCCATACCTGCTTTACCTTCTTCCCATTGAGCAGGACATACTTCGCCGTGCTTCTGGTGGAAGTTTAGTGCATCAACCATGCGTAGCATTTCGTCGATGTTACGGCCTAGAGGAAGGTCGTTCACTACTTGGTGACGTACAAGACCATCTTCGTCGATTAGGAAAGAACCACGGAAAGCAACGCCTGCTTCTGGGTGTTCAACATCGTACGCTTTACAGATTTCATGCTTAACGTCAGCAATAAGAGGGTATTTAACTTGACCGATACCGCCATTTTCAACTGGCGTGTTACGCCATGCGTTGTGAGAAAACTGAGAGTCGATAGATACACCGATCACTTCAACGCCTTTTGCTTTGAAATCTTCGTAACGGTTGTCGAATGCGATCAGTTCAGATGGGCAAACGAAAGTGAAGTCTAGTGGGTAGAAGAAAACAACGGCTTTCTTACCTTTAGTAAACTCTGCAAAATTGAAGTTATCAACGATTTCACCGTTACCTAGAACAGCAGCTGCAGTAAAATCAGGGGCTTGACGACCTACTAGTACCATTTTTTTGCTCCTAAAAATGTCTTATTTCTAAACCAGAGATTAAGTTTTTGGCTTAGTCCGTGTTTGTACGCGACAAACTATAGTACAGATTGTAGTATTGAAAAAAGCGAATTAAATAGATTAACTTCATCGAAAAAAGCGATAAGAGCAATTCTATCGAGTTAATCATACAAACGACGGTAAGTATTAATAATTTTATGAATAAATGGCCCAGTCTGAAGCAGTTACACTATCTTATTACTCTGCATGAAACACGGCATTTTAGTGATGCGGCTGAACGTTGCTTTGTGAGCCAATCGACGTTAAGTAAAGGCATACAAAATTTAGAAGAGTTGATCGGCTGTCCTCTCTATGAGAAGAAAGACAAAAAAAGCCCTTTGGTTTTTACTCAAGCAGGTGAACTGGTTGTAATGCATGGTAGAGAGCTATTGGCAAAGGGGCAAGACTTGGTTGAACTGGGTAGCCTTTGTCAAGGAGACAGCATGCAAGGGCAATTGAAACTGGGTTGTATTCCTACCATCGCTCCATTTTTGTTGTGCGATTTAGTACAAGAGATCAATCAACGTTTTCCTCAACTGAATCTTCTATTGCGTGAAGATACAACAACCAACTTGTTGACGGCTTTACGTCATGGTGAACTGGACGTATTGATCCTCGCTTTACCGGTTGAGATCGATGGGATGGAAAGTCGCGTTGTCGGACAAGATCCTTTCAAAATGGTGATTAGCCGCCATCAAGCTGGGGCAATTAAAGTTCCGATCAAATACGATGACCTTCCCGATGAATCGGTTTTCCTACTGGAAAAAGAACATTGTCTCACTGAGCACGCGGTGTCGGCCTGTAAACTGACTGACAAAGAGAAGATTAACCCATTTAGCGCGACCAGTTTGCATACCTTAGTACAAATGGTGGCAAATGGACTTGGCACTACCTTTATTCCTCAAATGGCCATCGATCACGGCCTGCTGGACAACCAAAACTTAGTGGTGATCGAGCCTCCTGGCCAGCAAGCTTATCGTGATATTGGGTTGGTTTGGCGGCCAAGTTCTTCACGCAGTAAAACATTTAATCAACTTGCAGAGGTTGTTTCAGAACTGCTTTAGCAAATAGTAGTAGCCAACAAATCGCCGTAATGAATAAAAAGCGCACTAATTTTAGTGCGCTTTTTAGTATTTTATTCTGATGGTGTAGTTTGACTTGTAAAATTTCACATAACTTTCTTAATGAAGCTTTCATAAAATTGTGAAATTTCACATTGTTAATTTTACATATACAACTTGTTTCTTTGTTTAAACTTCCACCTCAAATCTCTCTCGAAGTCTTAACTCTACAGGCTTTCACTCCTTTTAGATGAATTCATACGCTTGTTTAAAACTGATTTTTGTAAGCTCACTTGGTGTAATTAAATTACGTAATTAATTACATATTGATATCAAAAATCAAGCACTTGTTTGAAACGGAATAAAACTTTGAATTTAACCTTTTGTTTACTTTTGAACTTTTACTCTAATGGTTGTTGGTGTAAGTTATTTAAAGGCTTGTAAGACTTATGTCTAGATTGTCATGTGACGTCTCATCATGGATGTTATAAGCCTAAAGACGAAGTGCCAGATGGATTTTTGAACAGGATGTAGTTTGATTTTTTGTGGTTTAAAACTTACAAATGTTGTTCTGGAATCGTCGTAAAGCAAAATGAAAGGAAGAAGAATGATGCTTGCTCAAACGCCCGAAAAAGAAAACACACAGGCTGAACAACAGACCCAAGGCATGCTTGAAGTAACAGGAACCCTGTCTCCTGAACATCAAGCTATTTTCCCTGTTGAAGCCCAAACCTTTTTATCTCAGCTGTGTGAGCGATTCTCATCGCGCGTCGATCAATTGTTAACTGCCCGAGAAGAGAGACAGAACAAGATCGACCAAGGAGAGTTACCTGATTTTCTTGCAGAGACTCAGGATATTCGAGAAGGGAGCTGGAAAATTTTGGGGATTCCCAACGATCTACAAGATCGTCGAGTCGAAATTACCGGGCCAACTGATCGCAAAATGGTGATCAACGCTCTAAACGCCAATGTAAAAGTCTTCATGGCGGATTTCGAAGACTCGATGTCTCCAGCTTGGGATAAGGTGTTGGATGGCCAGATCAACTTGCGTGATGCGGTCAATGGCACCATCTCTTACACCAACCCTGACAATGGCAAGCATTATCAGCTGGCGGAAAATTCAGCGGTGTTGATCTGCCGTGTTCGCGGCCTTCATCTAAAAGAAAAGCATGTAACGTGGCACGGTCAGATCATTCCAGGTTCCTTATTTGATTTTGCACTTTATTTCTTTAACAACCATAAAGCGTTGTTGAAAAAAGGCAGTGGTCCTTACTTCTATCTTCCCAAGTTACAGTCTCATCATGAGGCGAAATGGTGGAGTGAAGTGTTCCATTTCACCGAAGAGTATTTCGGTTTGGATACCGGCACCATCAAAGCCACGGTATTGATCGAGACGCTGCCTGCCGTCTTTGAAATGGATGAGATTCTCTTCTCGTTAAAAGAACATATTGTTGGCCTCAACTGTGGCCGTTGGGATTACATTTTTAGCTACATCAAAACGTTGAAGAAGCATCCAGACCGTGTGCTGCCGGATCGTCAGGTGGTGACCATGGACAAGCCGTTCTTAAATGCTTATTCGCGTTTACTTGTCCGCACTTGTCATAAACGTGGCGCGTTTGCGATGGGAGGGATGGCCGCCTTTATTCCAGCCAAAGATCCACAAGAGAATCAAAAGGTATTGGATAAGATCCAGAACGATAAATCACTCGAAGCCAGCAATGGCCATGATGGCACTTGGGTTGCGCATCCTGGTTTAGCCGACACCGCCATGGACGTGTTTAATCGTGCTCTAGGTGAGCGTAAAAACCAGCTTGATGTCACTCGCCAAGACGATGCGCCGATTACAGCTAAACAGTTACTGGAGCCTTGTGATGGAGCAAGAACAGAACAAGGTATGAGACACAATATTCGTGTTGCATTGCAGTACATCGAGGCATGGATCTCGGGTAATGGCTGTGTACCGATTTATGGCTTGATGGAAGATGCCGCGACCGCAGAAATCTCACGCGCTTCTATCTGGCAGTGGATTCAACATAGTAAGTCGTTAGATAACGGTGAAATGGTGACCAAAGCGCTGTTTAAGCGTTACCTCGACGAAGAGATTCAGGTCGTGAAACAAGAAGTGGGGGAGACTCGTTTTGACTCAGGCCGTTTCCATGAGGCCGCAGAGTTGATGGCTAGCCTGACCATAAGCGACGAGCTAACCAATTTCTTAACCGTACCGGGGTATGACTACCTAGATTAATGAATAAACCAATCAACAACCAATAACGTGAACCTTCATTGGCGGATCAGGATGTACCGCTAACGAAATGGGCTATATAGCGCACTTAATTTTAATAATCAGCGCTCATCAATAGAGGGAAAGACCGATGACTAATTTAACTCGCCGCCAACAAATCGAAGCTCTAGAAAAAGATTGGGCAACCAATCCTCGCTGGAAACATGTTAAACGTACCTACACGGCAGAAGAAGTGGTGGCATTGCGTGGCTCTATGGTGCCAGCCAATACCATTGCACAGCGTGGTGCAGATAAGCTTTGGTCTCTGGTAAACGGTAGCTCGAAAAAAGGTTATGTGAACTGTCTAGGCGCACTAACCGGTGGCCAAGCGGTGCAGCAAGCTAAGGCGGGTATTGAAGCGATTTACCTATCAGGTTGGCAGGTTGCAGCGGATAACAATACGGCTTCAACCATGTATCCTGATCAATCTCTTTACCCCGTTGATTCGGTTCCTTCGGTAGTAAAACGCATTAACAACTCGTTCCGTCGCGCAGATCAAATCCAATGGTCGAATGGTAAATCGCCAGAAGAAGGCGGAATTGATTACTTCTTGCCTATTGTTGCCGATGCAGAAGCGGGCTTTGGTGGTGTGCTCAATGCGTATGAGCTAATGAAGTCGATGATTGAAGCCGGGGCTGCTGGTGTGCACTTTGAAGACCAATTGGCTTCGGTGAAAAAATGTGGCCACATGGGCGGTAAAGTATTGGTTCCAACGCAAGAAGCGGTGCAAAAACTGGTTGCTGCGCGTCTAGCCGCCGATGTTGCTGGCACAACGACCCTCGTTATTGCACGTACCGACGCTAACGCAGCAGATCTTCTCACTTCTGACTGCGACCCATACGATGCGGACTTTATTGTTGGCGAACGCACTCAGGAAGGTTTCTATCGTGTTCGTGCAGGGATTGACCAAGCGATCTCACGTGGCCTTGCTTATGCGCCGTATGCGGATCTTATCTGGTGTGAAACGGCAACGCCTTGTCTTGAAGAAGCGCGTAAGTTTGCTGAGGCTATTCATGCCGAATACCCAGACCAACTGTTGGCATACAACTGCTCGCCATCATTTAACTGGGAGAAGAACTTGGATGCAGAGACCATTGCTAAGTTCCAACAAGAACTTGCAGATATGGGCTACAAGTACCAGTTCATCACCTTGGCTGGAATTCACAACATGTGGTTCAACATGTTTGAACTGGCACACGCATATGCTCAAGGTGAAGGCATGCGTCACTACGTCGAGAAAGTTCAGCGTCCTGAATTTGAAGCGGCGGAAAAAGGCTACACCTTCGTTGCACACCAACAAGAAGTGGGTACGGGTTACTTTGATAAGATGACCAACACCATCCAAGGTGGTAACTCTTCAGTCACGGCACTGACGGGCTCTACCGAAGAAGACCAGTTCCATTAATACCTTTCCATCTTTAGGTATTAACCACTGCATGAGCGGCGAAAGCCGCTCTTTTTCTTTTCCTATCAGGACAAACAGGTGCTCGCTGATAAGAGTGTAGAGTGAGTTATAAATCGTCTTCGACTTCTAACTCTTCTGGCTCGGCTTCTTCTTGCAGCTCTAGTAAATTGATCGCGATAGTGACGAAATCAGTGTCGGTAATGATTCCCACTAAGTGCCCTTTTTCAACCACTGGCAAACATCCCACTTTGTGTTTTTGCATGTAGAGTGCACTTTCTTTTAAACCTGCTTTAGGTTCTACCGTCATAATGCTGGTATGCATCATCTCATAGAGAGGGGTTGCGAGGGTGAAAGATGACTCTTGCGATACACGGTTGAGGCTTGATTCTTGAGCGGCGAGTATGTCTCGTTGGGTGACAATACCGAGCAGCTGTTTGTTCGCATCGACAACGGGAATGTGTCGAATATCCAGTGCTTCCATCATGTTTTTGGCGTCACCTAATGTGTGTGAACGCAACAAGGTATGAGGGTGGCGAGTCATCATATCTTCGACTTTTATCATGGTGTCCTCCTAGAGTTCCGTTCTCTTTTTACTATAGAAACAAATGGCATAAATATCTGGGAGCTAGACCATTTTTCCGCAACAAAATTGATGCGAGTCAGTTTGCATTTTGGGCGTAAGTGTTGCGTTCTAAGCGAGTGTGGAAAAGACATTCCTCGCACATTTTCGGGCAAGGGATTTCACAATTAAACAGGCTGCATGAATATGAGCTCAGTTGAGCGATAAGTGGTCTTTATTATGTGGAAAAAAACAGTTCTTTTGTCAGGGATGTTGGCGATCAGCAGTGGTGCCCAAGCCATTATTATGGGGGAGGCGGATCCGGATGCAACGTATCGAGTGACCATTCGTGCCAGTAATATGGCCGAATTTCCAATTTGTGGCGGAACGGTCGTCGCTCCTCGATGGGTGTTAACCGCAGCACACTGTGTGGTGATGGGCGAAGGCACCAATGTCGCCAGTTACTATGTGACGAAGCCTAGTGAGATTTCAGTCACGGCGAGAACACCGGATCTTAATAGTTCAACAACGGACAATTACTTCACTGTTTCACATGTGGTGGTGCACCCGAAATATACTCGCTTAACGGAATATAAGAAGAATAACGACGATAGCTATACTTTGGTTAGCACCAGTTTAGATAGCGATGTTGCTCTACTTTATCTCGATCGCCCCGTTACCGGAGCGCCTCTCTCAGATTTGCCCACAGCAGCAGAAATGAGCGATATAGAAAGCCGACTCAATAAAGAATGGGATGATGAGTTTGCTACCAACGTCCGAGCAAAAAATGTCACCGCGTCTGGGTGGGGGGCAACTGTCGCGGATGCGTCAACTCCAGCCATCACTTTGCAAAAAACACAGTTAACTTATCTGCCCATAGCAAATTGCTATCAACGATTAGAGCTAGGTAACCACTTACCGGGTATTATTGAAGCTCCCACCAATGTGACCAAAATTTGCACCATGCCCAATGAAGTGTTGCCTTGGCAGCCAGATGAACGCACTCAATATGGCAATAATGTGTGTAAAGGCGACAGTGGTGGTCCTTTGATTGACGACGTCACTGGCAAACAAATTGGTATTGTCAGCGGCATCCCGCTCATTACGCCGATTTGCGCCTCGGTTACGCAGCCGAGTTTTTACACCAGAGTGAGCAATTACTACGACTGGATTCAAAGTTATATTACCGCGACTAACCCTCCAAGCAGTCACATTCTAAAACCAGACTTCATTTTGAATGCGGGTTCTGGTGGTGGCAGTGGTTCCGGGGGTGATAATGGCAATGGGACAGACGGAAATGGCGAAGGTTGCCACGGGGGGATTTCAACCAACAGTTGCAGTTTTACTGGTACTGCAGAAGGTGGAAGCCTTGGCGCGTTGACGCTTTTCGCCCTGTTTGTGCTGGGTAGATATCGTCGAAAAGTCGCTTAACTTAGCCACAAGTTGTGTTTGCTATGTCTACGCTCCACTCATTTGAGAGGAGCGTTATTCTTTCTTTGTGTCCCCCTCAAGCTGGCGGGAAGTTGTTACATTCTCAATCTGAACTTTTCTTGCTATTGACTGGTCTCGCTCTATACTAGCCCACTGCGAAAATTTTACTCGCAACAGAATTCCTTTATTTCGACAAATTTACCAAGAGCAGTAGCATGCAAGTTTCAGATTTTCACTTTGACTTACCTGACGAACTGATCGCTCGTTATCCTCAATCGGAGCGTACCGCCAGTCGTCTACTTCAGCTAAATGGCAACACCGGCGCTGTAAAAGATGGCTCGTTCAAAGATGTGTTGGAGCTGGTTCAAACGGGGGATCTTGTGGTGTTTAACAACACGCGAGTGATTCCTGCACGCATGTTTGGTCGTAAAGAATCTGGCGGCAAGTTGGAAGTCTTGGTCGAGCGCATGCTTGATGAGAAGCGCTTCCTCGCGCATGTACGCAGTTCTAAGTCTCCGAAACCGGGTACGTTAGTCTTTCTTGGAGAAGAGGACCAATACTCAGCAGAGATGGTGGCCCGCCAAGATGCGTTGTTTGAACTTCACTTAAAGGCGGACAAAACCATTCTCGAAGTGTTGGAAGAAATTGGCCATATGCCTCTTCCTCCTTACATTGACCGCCCAGATGAAGATGCGGATAAAGAGCGTTACCAAACGGTTTATAACCAAAAACCGGGTGCGGTGGCTGCCCCGACTGCGGGATTGCATTTTGACAATCAACTGCTTGAGCAGATCAAAGCCAAAGGCGCTGAGTTTGCTTACGTGACGTTGCATGTCGGCGCTGGCACATTTCAGCCAGTGAAAGTGGATAATATTCTTGAGCATCACATGCACTCTGAATATGCTGAAGTGTCGCAAGAGGTGGTGGATGCGATTAAAACCACAAAAGCGCGGGGTGGCCGCGTCATCGCGGTTGGCACCACGTCAGTTCGCTCTTTAGAGAGCGCGGCGCAAGAGTCGTTGAAAAACGGCACTGAGTTGATGCCTTTCTTTGGCGATACAGAAATTTTCATTTTCCCAGGCTATCAATATCAATTGGTGGACTGTTTGATCACTAATTTCCATTTGCCAGAATCGACGCTGATTATGCTGGTGAGTGCATTTGCCGGTTATGACCACACCATGAATGCCTATCAGCATGCCGTGACCAATCAATATCGCTTTTTCTCTTACGGGGATGCGATGTTCATTGAGAAGAAAACGCAATAAGCAATAACAAGCGCAACAAATCTTATCTAAAGTGAAGTAAGTTTCATTTTAGTGGTGCAGATCGGGATAATCTTGGCTGCATGAAAAACGAGTGCTAGCAGCAGGCTAGAGGGATGGATTCACTCCATTTTTTCGCAAGGAAAACGCGACCGCTCTGGTGGGACGGAAACGTCCGTGACAAAACCGTCAGACTGTTTCTCTGACGTTGGAGGCTTCGTGAAATTAAAATTTGATCTTAAAAAGAAAAATGGCAATGCCCGTCGTGGTCAGTTGACATTTGAGCGTGGAACTGTGCAAACCCCGGCGTTTATGCCTGTCGGTACTTACGGTACGGTGAAAGGTATGACACCAGAAGAAGTCAAAGAGACGGGTGCAGAAATTTTACTAGGTAACACATTCCACTTATGGCTGCGTCCTGGCCAAGAAGTGATGAAAATGCACGGCGATCTGCACGATTTCATGAACTGGCAAGGTCCTATCTTGACTGACTCAGGCGGTTTCCAAGTATTCAGCCTTGGTGATATTCGTAAAATCACCGAAGAAGGAGTGCATTTCCGCAACCCAGTCAACGGTGACAAGATTTTCATGGATGCTGAGAAATCGATGGAAATTCAAAAAGACCTCGGTTCTGACATCGTAATGATTTTCGATGAGTGTACGCCTTACCCTGCGACTCACGCTGAAGCGAAAAAATCGATGGAAATGTCTCTGCGTTGGGCACAACGCTCGCGTGACCATTTCGATAAGCTTGAAAACCCGAACAACTTGTTTGGTATTGTTCAAGGCGGTGTCTATGAAGATCTCCGTGATGTGTCAGTTAAAGGGCTAACAGAGATTGGTTTTGATGGCTACGCGGTTGGTGGTCTGGCGGTTGGTGAACCTAAAGAAGACATGCATCGCGTACTTGAGCACACCTGTCCTCAGTTACCAGAAGATAAACCACGTTACCTAATGGGCGTGGGCAAACCAGAAGACTTGGTTGAAGGGGTTCGTCGCGGTATCGACATGTTTGACTGTGTAATGCCAACGCGAAATGCACGTAATGGACACCTATTTGTGACTGGTGGTGTGATCAAGATCCGTAATGCGACACATAAAACGGATACAACCCCTCTCGATCCGCACTGTGACTGTTACACTTGCAAAAATTACTCTAAGTCGTATCTGCACCACTTGGACCGTTGTAATGAAATCCTTGGTGCTCGCTTAAACACTATCCATAACCTGCGTTATTACCAACGTCTCATGGAAAGCATTCGTAAAGCGATTGATGAAGATCGCTTCGAGCAGTTTGTGGAAGAGTTCTACGCTCGACGCAATCGCGAAGTGCCACCACTCGGTAAACAGGCATAAATTCGCAATAGTAAAAAAGTGTTACGCCATCTTGTTTTTGTGAGTGAACTCGCTTGAAAATGAGGTGGCGTTACCCAATTTATTGGATTATTAATAAAAATTAATGAGGATGTTTTAATGTTTATCTCTCAAGCTCACGCAGCAGCAGAAGGCGCACAACAAGGTGGCATGTTTGAAATGCTGATCATGTTGGGTATGTTCGGTGTGATTTTCTACTTCATGATTTACCGTCCACAAGCAAAACGTGTTAAAGAGCACAAGAGCCTAATGGCATCCATGGGTAAAGGTGATGAAGTTCTGACCAATGGTGGTCTTGTGGGTAAAATCACTAAGATTGCAGAAGACAATGACTTCGTGACAATCGAACTTAACCCAAACAACGAAGTTGTGATCAAAAAAGACTTCGTTACCGCTGTGCTACCAAAAGGTACGCTTAAATCTCTATAAAACAGCTAGAGGATCCTCGCTGTGCTGAACCGTTATCCTTTATGGAAGTACTTGATGGTTATGTTTGCCATTGCCATCGCTGCCTTGTACGCACTTCCAAATATCTACGGTGAAGATCCGGCTATTCAAGTTACAGGGGCGCGTGGCGCCTCTGTAGATATGTCAACGCTGGATGCTGTCACTAACGCTCTTAATAAAGAGAATCTTTCCCATAAATCCATTGCTTTAGAGAATGGATCCATTCTTGTTCGTTTTAACGACACCGATACGCAAATTAGTGCTCGTGATGTGATCAGTGAAGCGTTGGGTAAAGACAAAATTGTTGCTTTGAACTTAGCACCTTCAACGCCAGATTGGCTTGAATCGATTGGTGCTGCTCCTATGAAACTGGGTCTTGACCTACGTGGTGGTGTGCACTTCTTGATGGAAGTGGATATGGATGCCGCGATGGAAAAGCTGGTGGGCCAACAAGAAGATGCTTTCCGCAGTGAACTTCGTGATGCAAAAATTCGCTATCGCTCCATTCGCCCTGTTGGCAGTGATGCGATCGAAGTGTTGCTCAGAGATGGTGAAGAGCTATCTCAAGCGAAACGTGAGCTTGAAAAATTGCATCCTGATATGGCTTTTGTCGAATCCGACAAAGATGGCCGTTACGCCTTAATTGCTACCTTTACTGAAACCCGTCTGCAAGAAATCCGTAACTATGCTGTTGAACAGAACATCACCATTCTACGTAACCGTGTGAATGAGCTAGGTGTTGCTGAACCTTTGGTTCAACGTCAAGGTGCTAGCCGTATCGTGGTTGAACTACCTGGTGTGCAAGATACTGCTCGTGCCAAAGAAATTTTAGGTGCGACAGCAACACTAGAGTTCCGTGAAGTGGATGACAAAGCGGATCTTGCCGCTGCGGCAAGTGGCCGAGCGCCAGCGGGCAGCGAAATCAAGCAAGATCGCAATGGTCGTCCTGTGGTGTTGAAGAAACGCGTTATTCTCAGTGGGGCAAGCATTACCGATGCAAGTTCAAGTGTTGATGAATATGGTCGTCCGCAAGTAAACATCTCGCTCGACAGCGAAGGTGGTAACAAGATGGCTGCGTTTTCGAAGAAAAACATTGGCAAGCTAATGGCTACCGTGTTTGCGGAATACAAAGACAGCGGTCGTAAATCTCCAGAAGGCAAAGTCATTTTGACCAAGCATGAGGAAGTCATTAACCAAGCCACGATCCAGTCGGCTCTTGGTCGTAACTTCCGCATTACGGGTATCGATTCTGCTGCTGAAGCACATAACCTTGCGTTGCTACTGCGCGCTGGTGCTTTAATCGCACCTATCTCAATCGTTGAAGAGCGTACCATTGGTCCATCAATGGGTCAGCAAAACATCGATATGGGTATCCAAGCGTGTATTTGGGGTATGGTTGCCGTGATGCTGTTTACACTGCTTTACTACCGCAAGTTTGGTCTTATTGCCAACGTCGCCTTGATGGCAAACCTTGTCCTGATCATCGGCGTGATGTCCATGATTCCAGGTGCGACGATGACGCTACCAGGTATTGCCGGTATTGTTTTAACGGTCGGTATGGCGGTCGATGCAAACGTACTGATCTTTGAGCGTATTCGTGAAGAGCTGCGTGAAGGTCGCAATCCTCAGCAAGCGATTCACCAAGGTTATGCCAACGCATTTAGCACCATTGCGGATGCGAACATCACAACCTTGATTACCGCGATTATTCTATTTGCCGTCGGTACGGGTGCAATCAAAGGCTTTGCTGTGACGCTCTCCATCGGTATTTTGACCTCAATGTTTACAGCCATTATTGGTACACGTTGTATCGTGAACCTGCTTTATGGTGGTAAACGCATTAATAAATTGTCGATCTAAGGCTGGGAATTGTTATGTTTCAAATTCTAAAAGCAGAGAAAACGATCGACTTTATGCGTTGGTCGAAGTTCGCATTCATCTTCTCTTTATTGATGATCGGTGCGTCGATTTTTACTCTCTCAACCAAATGGTTGAACTGGGGGCTGGACTTTACAGGCGGTACACTGATTGAAGTGGGCTTTGAGCAGCCAGCGAACCTTGAAGAGATCCGTAGTGCGCTTGAGGCCAAAGGTTTTGGTGACGCAACGGTACAGAACTTTGGTTCTGCTCGCGATGTCATGGTTCGCCTTCGCCCTCGTGAAGATATGGCAGGTGAAACCTTAGGGAACCAAATCCTAAGTGCGATCAAAGAAGGTACGGGTAAAGCTGTCGAGATGCGCCGCATTGAGTTCGTTGGCCCAAATGTGGGTGATGAGCTGACAGAAGCCGGTGGTCTGGCGATCTTGGTGTCGTTGATCTGTATCTTGATCTACGTTTCGATGCGTTTTGAATGGCGTTTGGCGGCAGGTGCGGTAATGGCGCTAGCACATGACGTTATCATCACATTGGGTGTGTTCTCTTTGATGCAAATTGAAGTCGATCTCACCATTGTGGCAGCATTGCTGACGGTGGTGGGTTACTCACTCAACGATACCATTGTTGTATTTGACCGTATTCGTGAAAACTTCCGCAAAATGCGTAAGGGTGAACCTGCTGAGATCATGAACAGCTCGATCACACAAACACTAAGCCGTACGTTGATTACCTCAGGTACGACCTTATTTGTGGTGATTGCACTGTTTGTTCAAGGTGGGGCGATGATTCACGGTTTCGCGACCGCATTGCTACTTGGTATTACCGTCGGTACTTACTCTTCTATCTATGTGGCATCCGCTTTGGCGCTCAAACTGGGTATCCAGAAAGAGCACTTAATGCCACCGCAAGTCGAGAAAGAAGGTGCAGAATTCGAAGAGATGCCTTAATACTCTGCTCGAATCATCGATTGAAGCCACTGCGATTGCAGTGGCTTTTTTTGTTACTTTAACGGCGATATAAAAAAGCCCCCGCATAATGCGAGGGCTTATTCAAAAGTAATCAGCGTGACGGGCTAGAGATTACTTAAGAATCGCTTCGTTGCCGTTTTCACGGATGTGTTTCAGTAGTGATTTAACACCACGAGCACTTGATGCAACAACGTTACCTGACTTGATGTATTCTGTACCGCCAGCAAAGTCAGTGATGATCGCGCCTGCTTCACGAGCAATCAGTTCACCTGCAGCGATATCCCAAGGTTTTAGGCCTAGCTCAAAGTAACCATCTACACGGCCAGCTGCCACGTAACATAGATCAAGTGCAGCTGAGCCAGCGCGGCGGAAATCTGCCACTTCTACAAACATCGCAGACATGATCTTGAAGTAAGACTCTGAGTGTTGCTTTTGCTTGAATGGGAAACCTGTTGCGATGATTGCGCCTTGAAGGTCTTTTGGTTGTTTAACGCGGATACGTGCGTTGTTAAGTTGAGCGCCAGCACCACGTTGAGCGGTGAATAGCTCGTTTAGCATTGGGTCGTATACACAAGCAACTTCGGTTTTGCCTTTGATGCGTACCGCGATTGAAACAGCGAAGTGAGGCAAACCTTTTACAAAGTTTGTCGTGCCATCCAGTGGGTCGATGATCCATTGCACATCTTTATCTTTACCGTTGATCAGGCCGTTTTCTTCAGCCACGATGCAATGCTCAGGGTATGAGCTCTTGATGGTGTCGATGATGATTGTTTCAGCTTCTTTATCTACGTTAGTCACAAAGTCGTTTGTGCCTTTTAGTGTAGATTCAATCTTCTCAACGTTTTCTAGTGATTTAGCAATATGGTTACCTGCTTTTCGCGCAGCGCGAATAGCAATGTTTAGCATTGGATGCATACGATTTTCCCAACGGATGTTAAAGAACAAATAAAAGCGGCGGGGAGTATACCAGAGAAAACCCAAAATGGAAGTGGTTAATTTTTGTTCTTTTGAGGTTGGCTGGTGTGACGAAACTCAAGAAATCGTTTACATAAAAAAGGGAAGAGAGGGCGTGAGGCCTGTTCTCATCATATCCAATATAGGGTGTGGGAAAAAACTATGATAAAATCCCGCGGTTTGAAATCAGCCATTGAAAGTTTGCATGTTAGATAAAGTAAAAGTCGTCCTTGTTGGTACCTCTCACTCCGGAAATATTGGGTCTGCAGCTCGTGCCATGAAGGTGATGGGTTTATCGCAGCTTGTGCTTGTTCAGCCTGAATGTGAGGTTGACGCTCAAGCCATCGCTTTGGCATCGGGAGCGGCGGATATCGCATTGAATGCCTTAGTGGTGAATTCGTTAGAAGAAGCGGTGGCCGATTGTGCGCTGGTTGTCGGTTCGAGTGCCCGCTCTCGTACCCTTGAATGGCCGATGTTGGAACCGTTTGAATGTGCGGAAAAGTTTGTCCAAGAGGGGCAAACGAGTCATGTGGCTTTGGTGTTTGGCCGTGAGCGTACTGGTCTCACAAACGATGAGCTTCAACGCTGCCATTATCACGTTTGTATTCCTGCAAACCCAGAATACAGCTCATTGAATCTCGCGATGGCAGTACAGACCTTAAGTTACGAAGTTCGTATGGCTTATTTGCGTCATCAACAAAGCCAGTATCCAACGCAAGAAACTGCGGAATACCCACGCCACAGTGAACTTGAACTGTTTTATCAGCACTTAGAGAAAGTGTTACTGACAACCGAATTTGTGCGAGCTGATCAACCTAACCAAGTCATGAATAAAATGCGCCGACTGTTCAGCCGAGCTCGTCCAGAAGCGCAAGAGTTGAACATTTTGCGTGGCATTTTGACTTCGGTAGAGAAGAGCATCAATAAGCAATAGTATCCCTGCTATTCATAGGGATGAATACCTGACTATTTTAGTCAAATAAATACTTGACCATTTTAGTCGGGTATGGAAAAATCCGTATCATTACAAACAGTGTGGATACGGTGTGATATGAAACTGACATCTAAAGGAAGATATGCGGTAACGGCAATGCTGGATGTGGCACTGCATTCGCAAAAAAGTCCTGTACCTCTGGCAGATATTTCCGAGCGTCAGGGGATTTCGCTCTCTTACTTAGAGCAACTTTTTTCCAAATTGCGTAAAGCAGGTTTGGTTGCGAGTGTTCGTGGTCCTGGCGGAGGTTACCGTCTTGGCGCAGACGCATTTACCATTTCAATTGGAACGGTGATCGCGGCCGTTGACGAATCGGTTGACGCAACTAAGTGTCAGGGCAAAGGAGATTGCCAAGGCGGCACTCGCTGCCTTACTCATACACTTTGGCGTGACCTGAGTTCGCGCATTACAGACTTCCTAAACAACATCACGCTTGGCGAGCTCATGAGTGATAATGAAGTCATCGAAATTTCCGACCGTCAGGATATTGATCTTGCGGTAAATCATGGGTTGGCTAACAAAACAATTAACACCGCGCCCATCGGTGTAAATTTCCGCTCTTAAGCGGCCAAAAAGTTTACATTGGAGTGAAGAATGAAACTGCCTATTTATCTAGACTATTCGGCAACTTGCCCGGTAGATCCACGTGTCGCTGAGAAAATGGTTCAGTACATGACGATGGATGGTACCTTTGGTAACCCAGCGTCACGTTCTCATCGCTACGGTTGGCAGGCAGAAGAAGCGGTTGATACCGCGCGTGAGCAAATCGCAGAATTGTTGAATGCCGACCCTCGTGAAATTGTGTTTACATCTGGTGCAACAGAATCAGATAACCTAGCGATCAAAGGCGCAGCTCACTTCTACTCAAAACAAGGTAAGCACGTCATTACTAGCAAAACTGAGCATAAAGCCGTACTGGATACTTGCCGTCAGCTTGAGCGTGAAGGTTTTGAAGTGACTTATCTCGAGCCTGAATCAAATGGTCTTATCAGCCTAAGCAAGCTTGAAGCCGCAATGCGTGACGACACTGTTCTTGTGTCTATTATGCACGTGAACAATGAAATTGGTGTGATTCAAGATATTGAAGCCATTGGCGAACTTTGCCGTTCTCGTAAAATCATTTTCCACGTCGATGCAGCGCAGTCAGCGGGCAAAGTGGCGATTGATGTACAGAAGCTAAAAGTAGACTTGATCTCGCTGTCTGCACATAAGATTTACGGTCCGAAAGGTATCGGCGCGCTTTATGTACGCCGTAAGCCACGTATTCGTCTTGAGGCTCAAATGCATGGTGGTGGTCATGAGCGTGGTTTCCGTTCAGGTACGCTACCGACTCACCAAATCGTTGGCATGGGTGAAGCTTTCCGTATCGCCAAGCTTGATATGGAAAAAGATTACCAACATGCGTTAGCGCTTCGTAACCGTCTGTTAGATGGCGTGAAAGACATGGAAGCGGTGACCATCAACGGCGATCTTGAGCAGCGTGTTCCACACAACTTGAACATCAGCTTTGCTTTTGTTGAAGGTGAGTCGTTACTGATGTCTCTAAAAGATCTTGCTGTATCGTCAGGCAGTGCTTGTACTTCAGCGAGTCTAGAGCCTTCTTATGTGCTGCGTGCTCTCGGTCTAAATGATGAGTTAGCACATAGCTCGATTCGTTTCTCTTTTGGTCGTTTTACCACGGAAGAAGAGATCGACTACGCAATTGAACAAATCCGTGTAGCGGTTGAAAAGCTGCGCGACATGTCTCCTCTATGGGATATGTACAAGGAAGGAATTGATCTCAACACGGTTGAGTGGGCTCACCACTAAGATCAATTCATAGACAAGTTATAGAGGATTCGAGGTAAATATCATGGCATACAGCGAAAAAGTAATTGATCACTATGAGAACCCACGTAACGTTGGTTCGTTTGACAAAGAAGATCCATCGGTAGGTAGCGGCATGGTTGGTGCTCCTGCATGTGGTGACGTAATGAAACTGCAAATCAAGGTAACGCCAGAAGGCATCATTGAAGACGCAAAGTTCAAGACTTACGGTTGTGGTAGTGCGATTGCATCAAGCTCATTGGTTACCGAATGGGTAAAAGGCAAGAGCATCGAAGAAGCGGCTTCGATCAAAAACTCGGAAATTGCAGAAGAGCTTGAATTGCCACCAGTGAAAGTGCACTGTTCAATTCTTGCAGAAGATGCAATTAAAGCCGCAGTGGCTGACTACAAGAAAAAACACCAACTTTAAGGTTTTTTTTGAGGTTATAATGGGGGCCTTATGCTCCCATTCCATTGGTAAACTATTTAACTAAGGTGCAGTATGGCCGTTACATTAACAGATTCCGCAGCAAATCGAGTAAGAGCATTCCTAGATAACCGAGGCAAAGGCATTGGTTTACGTTTAGGTGTGAAGACGACTGGTTGTTCGGGTATGGCCTATGTCCTTGAGTTTGTTGACGAACTGAATGAAGAAGACGAAGTGTTTGAACATTCAGGCGTTAAGGTGATTATCGATAAAAAGAGCTTGGTGTACCTCGACGGCACGCAACTTGACTACGTAAAAGAAGGGTTGAATGAAGGCTTTGAATTCAACAACCCAAATGCGAAAAGTGAATGTGGTTGCGGTGAAAGCTTCAACGTCTAATGACTGAAATTCTGAGCCGTTACCGTCGGCTCAGAAGGTTTATTCAAGGACCATAGATCAATGAATCACTTTGAATTGTTTGGGCTACCACCTCAGTTTTCGCTGGATGGTAGCCTTCTTTCTTCTCAGTTCCGAGAATTGCAAAAACGCTTCCATCCGGACAATTTTGCGACCGCTTCTGAACGCGATCGTTTGTTAGCGGTGCAAAAAGCAGCGCAAATTAATGACGCTTACCAGGTGCTGAAAAATCCCATTTCTCGTGCGGAATACCTTTTGTCGCAAAACGGTTTAGAAATCTGCGGTGAGCAGCAAACCATGCAAGATCCCATGTTTCTGATGGAACAGATGGAATTGCGTGAAGAGTTGGAAGAGATCCCTCAAAGCTCAGATGCTGAGAGTGCTTTGGCTGCGTTTGATGCCAGAGTGAGCAAAATGTACAAACAACATCTCGCAACGATTGAGCAAGAGCTGAATGACGCTCAGTGGCCACAAGCCGCCGATCGCGTACGTAAGCTGAAATTTATTGCCAAACTAAAGAATGAAATAGAGCTAGTGGAAGAGAAACTCTTCGGCTAGTTTGAAAAACAAGGATCCATCATGGCATTACTTCAAATTGCAGAACCGGGCCAAAGCTCGGCACCTCATGAGCACAAAAGAGCAGCCGGTATCGATCTTGGTACCACCAACTCTTTGGTCGCTTCAGTCAGAAGCGGCACCGCAGACACTTTGAAAGATGCTCAAGGTCGTAGTCTTCTTCCATCGATTGTTAATTATGCTAATGACGAGGCGATTGTCGGTTACGCGGCGAAAGCACTGTCTGAATCTCAGCCGCAAGATACCATTATCTCGGTAAAACGCTTATTGGGTCGTTCGTTAACGGACATTCAGACTCGTTATCCTTCTTTGCCTTATCGTTTTAAAGCCAGTGAGAATGGTTTGCCTGTTCTTGAGACGACTCAAGGGGACAAAAACCCAATTGAAGTTTCTGCCGATATCCTAAAAGTGCTAGCAAAACGCGCAGAAGAGAGCCTCGGTGGTGAGCTTTCTGGTGTCGTCATTACCGTTCCTGCCTACTTTGATGATGCGCAGCGAGCTGGCACTAAAGATGCAGCGAAACTTGCTGGCCTGCATGTGCTTCGCTTACTGAACGAACCGACAGCCGCCGCCATTGCGTATGGTTTAGATTCTGGTCAAGAAGGGGTCATTGCGGTCTACGATTTGGGTGGTGGTACATTTGATATCTCAATTTTGCGCCTTTCAAAAGGGGTGTTTGAAGTGCTGGCCACCGGCGGTGATTCTGCGTTGGGTGGCGATGATTTTGACCATTTGTTGGCCGATTTTCTTGCCGAGCAAGCGGGCTTAGAGATGCCTTTGAGCGCAGAAAAAAACCGCACCCTACTGAACATTGCGACGACCACTAAGATTGCCTTCTCTGAGCAAGACTCAGTTGAAGTGGATATCTTTGGTTGGAAAGGAATCGTTACGCGTGAGCAATTTGAAGAGCTGATTCGTCCGCTAGTGAAAAAAACGCTGATGTCCTGCCGTCGAGCGTTGAAAGACGCAGATGTGGACTCTGACGAAGTACTTGAAGTGGTCATGGTTGGCGGTTCTACTCGCACTTTATTGGTTCGCGAAATGGTGGGTGAGTTCTTTGGTCGCACACCATTAACCAACATCAACCCTGATGAAGTGGTTGCCATTGGCGCTGGTATTCAAGCGGATATTCTGGCGGGCAACAAGCCTGACTCTGAAATGCTATTGCTGGATGTGATCCCTCTTTCGTTGGGGATTGAAACCATGGGTGGTTTGGTTGAGAAAATCATTCCTCGCAATACCACCATTCCGGTAGCACGCGCTCAAGAGTTCACCACGTTTAAAGATGGCCAAACCGCAATGAGCGTTCATATTGTTCAAGGTGAACGTGAGATGGTGGATGACTGTCGTTCGCTCGCTCGCTTTTCACTCAAAGGCATTCCGCCAATGGCTGCGGGTGCTGCTCATATTCGCGTTACCTACCAAGTGGATGCAGATGGCCTGCTGTCAGTGACCGCGATGGAGAAAAGCACAGGTGTTCAATCAGAAATCCAAGTGAAGCCATCTTATGGTCTGAGTGATGACGAAGTGGCGAACATGCTTCGTGACTCAATGACGTATGCCAAAGAAGACATGCAAGCT
Organism: Vibrio vulnificus NBRC 15645 = ATCC 27562; assembly: GCF_002224265.1. Classification (NCBI taxonomy): domain Bacteria; kingdom Pseudomonadati; phylum Pseudomonadota; class Gammaproteobacteria; order Vibrionales; family Vibrionaceae; genus Vibrio; species Vibrio vulnificus. Next base: position 876,096 of record NZ_CP012881.1, on the reverse strand, counting down.
CGCGCTTTAGCTGAGCAACGTGTAGAAGCGGATCGAGTGATTGAAGGTCTTATTGCCGCGATGCAAGCTGACGGGGATGAGCTACTCAGCGAAGCTGAAAAAGCCACCTTACTGCAAGCGATTGAATCCTTGATTGAACTGCGCAATGGCAACGAAGCGAATGCGATTGAGCAAGGTATTAAAGACACTGACAAAGCGAGCCAAGATTTTGCCTCTCGTCGAATGGACAAGTCTATTCGTGCAGCACTGGCTGGCCAGTCAATTGACACTATTTAAGAGTAACAACTATGCCTAAGATTATTGTATTGCCTCATGAAGATTTGTGCCCAGAAGGTGCCGTGCTAGAAGCAAATAGTGGTGACACAGTATTAGATGTGGCACTGAAAAATGGGATTGCGATTGAGCACGCGTGTGAGAAGTCCTGTGCTTGTACTACGTGTCACGTCATCATTCGTGAAGGCTTTGATTCACTAGAAGAAAGCGATGAGTTAGAAGATGACATGCTCGACAAAGCGTGGGGCCTTGAGCCAGAATCGCGTTTAGGCTGTCAAGCGAAAGTAGCGGATGAAGACCTAGTGGTTGAGATTCCAAAATACACGCTCAACCACGCATCGGAAGACCATTAATCGATGGTCACGCAGTTCGTTGGGCCTATTGGCCTAGCGAACACATACCCAAGTGACTAATTTTTCGAAGGAAGATGAGTATGAAATGGACAGATTCACGTGATATCGCCATCGAGCTCTGTGAACGATTTCCAGATATGGATCCAAAAACGGTGCGTTTTACCGATCTGCATCAGTGGATTTTAGAGATTGAAGATTTTGATGACGAGCCCAATCATTCCAATGAAAAGATCCTCGAAGCAGTGATTCTTTGCTGGTTGGATGAATGGGAATAAATCCAGCCCAGTTAACAAAATTCATCAAAAAAAGCGGACCTTTTGGTCCGTTTTTTTATCAATTTGACATTTCTACCCTACATAATGCTAACATCCGTGAGTTATTCAAATAGAAAGGCGTAGGTAACGCCGTTATAAGGCAAGGAGAAACCATGTCTACACAGATGTCTGTATTTTTAAGTCACGAAGTCGCAGCTCCACTGTGGGGCGATAAAGCACTGGTATCATTCAATGAGCAGGGCGCTCTTATCCATACAGGCGAAAGTACGGATTTAACTAAAATCCAACGCGCAGCGCGCAAGTTTGATGTGCAAGGCATCAAGAACGTATTTCTAGATGGCGATGGTTGGGATGTGGAAGCGATTTGGGCTTTCCACCAAGGTTACCGCAATCCAAAAAAATATAGCCAAGTTGAGTGGGTTGCGTTAGAAGAGAAAGCACAAGCAGAGCTGGAAGCTCGCATTAAAGCCACTGAGTTTACTCGCGATATCATTAACAAACCGGCGGAAGAAGTCGCCCCACGTCAACTTGCGACGATGGCGGCAGAGTTCATTCGTTCTGTCGCTCCTGAAGGCACAGTGACAGCGCGTATCGTAAAAGATAAAGATCTGCTTGCTGAAGGCTGGGAAGGCATTTACGCCGTAGGCCGTGGTTCTGATCGCACTTCAGCGATGCTTCAACTCGACTTTAACCCAACGGGTGATGCAAATGCCCCTGTTTGGGCATGTTTAGTCGGAAAAGGCATTACTTTTGACTCGGGCGGCTACAGTATCAAAGCGTCCAATTTCATGGATTCAATGAAAGCGGACATGGGCGGTTCAGGTACGATCACGGGTGGTTTGGGCTTAGCGATCATGCGAGGACTGAACAAGCGTGTAAAACTGATCCTATGCTGTGCGGAGAATATGATTTCTGGCCGAGCGTTGAAACTGGGTGATGTGATTACCTACAAAAACGGTAAGACGGTTGAAATCATGAACACCGATGCGGAAGGTCGCCTGGTGCTGGCAGATGGCCTGATTTACGCCTCGGAACAAAATCCAGAGTTGATCATTGATTGCGCGACCTTAACGGGCGCGGCGAAAAATGCGCTAGGTAACGATTACCACGCACTATTGACGTTTGACCAAGCACTTGCGCAAGAAGTACTAAAGTCAGCAGCAGAAGAAAAAGAAGGTTTGTGGCCACTGCCACTAGCAGAATTCCATCGTGAAATGCTGCCATCAAACTTTGCCGACCTGTCTAACATCGGTGGTGGTGACTACTCTCCTGGTGCCAGCACGGCGGCGGCATTTCTTTCGTACTTTGTGCAAGATTACCAAACAGGTTGGTTGCACTTCGATTGTTCGGGCACTTACCGTAAGGCTGCTAGCGACAAGTGGTCTGCGGGTGCGACAGGTATGGGGGTTTGTACTCTGGCCAACCTGTTAGTGGCACAAGCGAATAAGTAATACTTCACAGCAGTCCAATTGGGCTGCTGACTATAACAACGACATGAAATAAAGGGACACCTTATGGCTCTAGAAAGAACATTTTCGATCATTAAGCCTGACGCTGTAGAACGTAACTTAATCGGTGAAATTTACCACCGTATTGAGAAGGCGGGATTACGCATCATCGCGGCAAAAATGGTGCATCTTAATGATGAACAAGCAAGTGGCTTTTACGCTGAGCATGAAGGAAAAGAATTTTTTCCAGCATTGAAAGAGTTCATGACTTCAGGACCCATCATGGTTCAGGTTCTAGAAGGCGAAAATGCCATTGCACGTTACCGTGAGTTGATGGGTAAAACCAACCCAGAAGAAGCGGCTTGTGGCACCATTCGCGCCGATTATGCATTAAGTATGCGTCACAACTCCGTGCACGGTAGTGACAGCCCAGCATCAGCAGCGCGTGAAGTTGCGTTTTTCTTCCCAGAGTCAGAAATCTGTCCTCGTTAAGCGGTTTGAATAAGTCGATGAATTCCCAAGCCCAGCACGCAAGCTGGGCTTTTTTCTGACTCAGGAAAAGTGTGGTGATATTTTAATCGTTTGGTTTTATCGCCTTAGCATCTTCGTGGTTTTACAGCCCTTGTTGTCACTGCATAAAGCCTGTACAATTCGCGCCCTTAATCTTGTTCAGTCATTGAGAGGCACCATGAGCACTGAAAAAATTAATCTACTCGACTTTGATCGCAAAGGCATGCGTGAACTGTTCGCCCAAGAGTTAGGCGAAAAAGCGTTTCGTGCTGATCAGGTAATGAAGTGGATCTACCATTTCGGTGTCGATGATTTCGATAACATGACCAACATCAACAAGCAGTTGAGAGAGAAGCTTAAGCAGAAATGCGAGATCGTCGCCCCTGTTGTTTCAGAAGCTCAACACTCATCAGATGGCACCATCAAATGGGCCATGCGTGTTGGTGATCAAGATGTTGAAACGGTCTATATCCCAGAAGAAGACCGCGCAACGCTTTGTGTTTCATCTCAAGTGGGTTGTGCACTGGAATGTAAATTCTGCTCAACGGCGCAGCAAGGTTTCAACCGTAACTTAAAAGTGTCAGAAATCATCGGTCAGGTGTGGCGTGCGGCACGTGAGGTAGGGCTTGAGAAAGAGACTGGACGTCGTCCGATCACCAACGTGGTGATGATGGGCATGGGCGAACCGTTGCTGAATATGAAAAACCTCATTCCGGCTTTGGAAATTATGCTGGATGATCTGGGCTTTGGTCTCTCTAAACGCCGCGTGACAGTGTCGACTTCGGGTGTGGTTTCTGGCTTAGATCAGATGACGGGCAAAATTGACGTCGCACTGGCGATTTCTTTGCATGCACCTAATGACAAATTGCGCAGTGAAATTATGCCGATCAACGATCGTTGGGATATTCAGGATTTCTTAGCATCGGTGCGTCGTTACATTGCTTCTTCCAATGCCAACCGCGGTAAAGTGACGGTGGAATACGTGCTACTTGATCATGTTAACGATGGTACTGAACATGCTCATGAGCTTGCGCAGTTGATGAAGGATACACCTTGTAAAATCAACTTGATTCCATTTAACCCATACCCAGGCTCGCCGTATAAGAAACCAAGCAACTCACGTATTGATCGTTTCCAAAAGACATTGATGCAATATGAGCATACGGTGACGATTCGTAAGACGCGCGGTGATGATATTGATGCCGCATGTGGTCAGTTAGTGGGGGACGTGATCGACCGAACCAAACGTACCGCCATGCTGAAAGCGGCCAAAGGTGAGACCATCGAGGTTAAGGCGCTATAAGCTACCATTTTCTTATTAAACAGCCAGAGCTTCGCTCTGGCTGTTTTGCTTCTAATCGTAATTTTTTGCTTGTTTGGTGGATTTTCCATGCCGAATTGGACGATATATCGAATTTCTTGTGTCAAACTTTGGACAAAAGCTTGAGCTAAAGGTAAATTTCTCAGCATAGAGTTTTTGTCAATAACACAGTTTGGCTTATCATGTTTAAAGCTGCAGCTGTATTTTGGCAGTGTAGGTTGGCTAATAAAATAATTAGGGCTGCGTCCAAAGTACCGCGGCAAACTTTTTCCAAAGTTCAGTGCAAACCAAGAACGATGAATAATAAGCGCACTTAACTTTCATTATTTGAAGATTTTAGACAGTTATGACTACAGATAACGATTTTTCACAAGACAGTGCCACAGAATCTCTCGCCATTGAACAAGTCGGTACCTTGCTCAAACGCAAACGCGAATCAATGGGTTACACGCAAAAACAAGTCGCAGATCGATTACGTTTACGTGTTAACGTGATTGAACAGATTGACGATAACCAGTTTGAAAGTGGCCAAGTGGCGACTTTTACTCGCGGGTATTTACGTTCTTACGCCAGATTGGTTGGCCTTGATGAAAAAATCATTCTTGATGCGTTAGATAATACAGGTGACGCACAGCACCAAGAACAGGAGATGCAGAGCTTCTCACGTAAAACCAATACGGAGAAACACAATAGCCGCATCATGCTGATTACTTGGGGTATTTTCATCATCATTACGGGGATTTCTTCACTTTGGTGGTGGCAAAATCAGCAAGAGAACAGCTTAGCTCAGTCGGTTAATCAAGCCGCTCAACTTGAAGACGCGGTGATCGAAGAGAGTGAACCTCCACTCATTGATGATGTGGTGATGCAGGAAATGGATGCGACGACAGAGAGCAATGAGCAAAACGAAGCGAGCTCAGAGGAAAGTCCGGCATCGCCTGAAAGTGTAGAAGCCTTGGAAGTCGAGACTTTAGAGCCGATAGTTGAAGCAGAAGCTGACGCTGGATCGCAAGTTGAACCTCAAGCGGCAGTGGTTGAGGTTACATCTGAAGCCCCCCAAGCCAATGGTGAAACTGCCTTAACAATGGCTTTTCGTTCGGACTGCTGGGTTCAAGTTAAAGACGCCAGTGGTAAGACATTGATTTCTGGCATCCGCAAATCGGGTCAAGATTTAAACCTATCTGGTCAGGCCCCTTTTAACGTTATTTTGGGCGCGCCAGAAGGCGTGACCATGACATTTGCAAGTGAACCTGTCGACCTTTCTCGGTATACTGCAGGCAAAGTAGCTCGATTCACCTTACCTTTGTAAAGATTATGCACAACGAATCTCCAATTATCCGTCGTAAATCGACGCGAATTTATGTGGGCGATGTTCCAATCGGTGATGGTGCGCCAATCGCGGTGCAATCCATGACCAATACTCGCACCACGGACGTAGCAGCAACCGTTGCTCAAATTAAAGCATTGGAAAATGTCGGCGCCGACATTGTTCGTGTTTCTGTTCCGACGATGGATGCGGCTGAAGCTTTTAAGCTGATTAAACAGCAAGTATCGATTCCATTAGTTGCTGATATTCATTTTGATTATCGTATCGCACTGAAAGTGGCCGAATACGGGGTGGATTGTTTACGCATCAACCCGGGCAACATTGGTAATGAAGAGCGTATTCGCTCAGTCGTTGATTGTGCGCGTGACAAAAACATACCAATTCGCATCGGTGTCAACGGTGGGTCGCTAGAGAAAGATCTGCAAATGAAGTATGGCGAGCCGACACCAGAAGCTTTGGTCGAGTCTGCTATGCGTCATGTTGATATTCTTGATCGCCTCAACTTTGATCAATTTAAAGTCAGTGTCAAAGCGTCAGACGTTTTCCTTGCGGTGGATTCCTACCGACTGTTGGCGAAGAAAATCGATCAACCTCTGCATCTCGGCATTACAGAAGCGGGTGGTGCTCGCGCTGGTGCTGTGAAATCGGCGGTTGGCTTAGGCATGCTTTTAGCGGAAGGTATTGGCGATACGCTACGTATCTCTTTGGCGGCGAACCCTGTTGAAGAGATTAAAGTGGGTTTTGATATTCTTAAGTCATTGCGAATTCGTTCGCGAGGCATCAACTTTATCGCGTGTCCATCGTGTTCACGTCAGGAGTTTGATGTCATCAGCACGGTCAATGCACTGGAAGAGCGACTGGAAGACATCATTACGCCGATGGATGTCTCCATCATTGGTTGCGTTGTGAATGGTCCGGGTGAAGCAGAGGTATCGCATCTCGGTCTGGCTGGTAGCAACAAGAAGAGCGCTTTTTACGAAGATGGTAAACGTCAAAAAGAGCGCTTCGACAACGAAGATCTGGTGAATCAACTAGAAGCTAAGATCCGTGCAAAGGCTGCGCGCATGGATGAAAGCAACCGCATCGATATTAAAGTGCAGAACTAAATCTCAACGAAGTCATTCAAATTACGGTAATTATTGTGGCAAAAACAATCCAAGCAATTCGAGGCATGAATGATTGTCTCCCAACTCAATCACCACTGTGGCAGAAGCTAGAAGGCGCAGTGAAGAACGTAATTAGCGCATACGGTTACAATGAAATGCGCATGCCAATCGTTGAGATGACGCATCTATTTAGCCGTGCTATTGGCGAAGTGACCGATGTGGTGGAAAAAGAGATGTACACCTTTGAAGACCGTAATGGTGACAGCTTAACATTGCGCCCTGAAGGCACCGCAGGTTGTGTGCGTGCTGGTATTGAAAACGGTTTGCTGTACAACCAAGAGCAGCGCGTTTGGTACATGGGTCCTATGTTCCGCCACGAGCGTCCGCAAAAAGGCCGTTACCGTCAGTTCCACCAGTGTGGTGTAGAAGTATTTGGTCTTAATGGTCCTGACGTCGATGCAGAGCTGATCATGATGACTGCGCGTCTTTGGCGTGAACTTGGCATTGATAAACATGTGCGTCTAGAGCTGAACTCGATTGGTTCGTTGGAAGCGCGCGCAAACTATCGCACTGCACTGATCGCATTTCTTGAGCAACATATCGATGTGTTGGATGAAGATTGCAAACGTCGTATGCATACTAACCCACTACGTGTATTGGATACCAAGAATCCAGATGTACAAGCGATTTTGGGCGATGCGCCACGTCTATCTGACTACCTAGACACAGAGTCAACGCAACATTTTGCGGGTTTGTGTGAACTTCTTGACGCTGCGGGTATCGAATACACAGTCAATGAACGCTTGGTTCGTGGTCTGGATTACTACAACCGCACGGTTTTTGAATGGATCACGGAAAGCCTAGGCTCTCAAGGTACCGTTTGTGGTGGTGGCCGTTATGATGGCCTAGTCGAGCAACTTGGTGGCAAAGCCACACCAGCGGTGGGTTTTGCGATGGGCTTAGAGCGTTTAGTGCTAATGTTGGAAACGTTAGAGCTGACGGATGTTCGTCGTAGTGTGGACGTTTACGTCGTCACTGCGGGTGAAGGCACTATGATGGCTGGCATGAAGTTGGCAGAGCAAGTGCGTGAAGCCATTCCTGGGGTTCGCGTGATGAACCACTTTGGTGGTGGTAACTTTAAGAAACAATTTAAACGTGCTGACAAAGTAGGTGCGGTCGTAGCCCTAGTACTGGGTGAGAATGAAGTTGCAGACAACACCGTTGTATTGAAAGATCTCGCTGGTGGTGAGCAAGTTACGTATTCACAGCAAGAGATTGCCAGCAAAATTGCTGAGCTGATTTAAGCTCTTGCAGCAGTCACAACAATGGCAGCGGTTTCGCTGCCATTGAATCAGTTTTAAAGAGGACAGGAAGTGGAAGTTTACAATACTGAAGAAGAACAAGTTGAAGCGATAAAAGATTGGTGGAAAGAGAACGGCAAAGCCGTGATCATCGGTGCCGTTGTTGGTCTCGGTGGTCTATTTGGCTGGCGTTACTACCAAGATAGCGTAACGCAAGCGCGTGAAGCCGCTTCACAAAACTATACTTCCGCAATTAATGCATTACAGGCGAAAGGCGCTGAAGCGGCTGCGGATGTTGAAGCTTTCATTGCCTCCAATGATGTCAAAGAGTATTCGGTACTGGCGGCGTTACAACTGGCTAAAGCACAAGTAACCGCTGGTGATCTTGATGCTGCGCTAACCCAGTTAAAATGGGCTCAGAGCAACAGCAAAGATGCGGCTCTTATTCCGTTAACGACTTACCGTATTGCGCGAGTAGAAGCAGAGTTAGGCAATTTTGATGCAGCGAAAGCGGAGCTAGCAAAAGTCACAGATGCTAGCTGGGCGGGCCGTGTAGCAGAATTGCGTGGTGATATTGCTTTGCGTCAGGGTGACAAAGAAGCCGCTTATGCTGCTTATTCTGAAGCGCAACAAGCCGCTGATGCAGGCCAAACTCTGCAAATGAAATTGGATGATCTGGCAAAATAAGGACTTCATGGCATGAAGAAAATGGTCAGGAAAGCCTTATTAGGCATGATTACAGTGGGTGTGTTGGCGGGTTGTGCCAGTGAAGAAGACACCATTGTAATGGCACCATTGCCACAGGTGAATAGCCAGTTCACACCGCAATCAGCTTGGAGTACCAGTGTGGGTGATGGTGTCGGACATTACTTCTCTAAACTCTCACCTGAATATGCTTACGACAAGCTATTTATCGCCAGTCGTGATGGTGTGGTCAGAGCGTTGGATCCGACATCAGGTAAGCAATTGTGGAGCCAAAACGTTAAGCAAGGCGACACAGCGAGATTGTCTGGTGGCTTAACCGCGGCTTACGGCCATGTCTACATTGGCAGTGAAAATGGTGATTTGATCGCTTTGGACGAAGCGAGTGGCGAGATCTCTTGGCGCATCTCTGTAGTCGGAGAGATCTTAGCAAAGCCCGTTGCTGAAAATGGTCTAGTGATTGTGAATACCAGCAATGGCGTTTTGATGGCCTTCGACCAAGATAATGGTGAACAAAAGTGGACCATCAGCACCGAAGTACCTAACTTGACTTTGCGCGGCGATAGTACGCCGACGGCGGTATCAGGCGGCGTATTTTGGGGAACGGCGAATGGCCGTTTAGCGGCCGCTATCGTCGAGCGTGGTCAGTTGATTTGGCAACAACCAGTTGGTACACCAAAAGGTGCAACCGAAATTGACCGTTTGGTGGATGTGGATTCGTCACCAATCGTTTTGGGTGGCACACTGTATGTCGTGGGCTACAACGGTCAGTTAATCGCACTTGATTTACGTTCAGGCAATGCCGTTTGGAAGCGTAATTATTCGTCAGCTATTGATATGGCGACCGATGGCAGCCGTTTGTTTGTCGTGACAGACAAAGATCACGTAGTGGCGGTCGATGCACGTAGCGGAACGGAGCTATGGCAAAATGAACAGCTAGAGTATCGTTTGTTGACCGCCCCAGTGATGGTAAACAACTACTTAGTCGTTGGAGACAGCCAAGGCTATTTGCATTGGTTGGATCGCACCACTGGTGAGTTCGTGGCTCAGCAGATGATCAATGACAGTGGTTTCGCCGTTGGTCCAACGGTATTGCCAGATGGTTATGTCATTACCACGCGCAATGGCGATGTAAAGAAACTGACGATCAACGAATAATATCGTGATATAATTCACATTCGGCTCCTGGCTGGTGACAGTTAGGAGCCGTTTTGTTGCTAATTTTTAATAACACGCTGCAAAGTTCAACATTGCAGTTGTGACAAGACGATTGTGGTTATAGGTAAAAAGCTGGTTTGAAATGCTATCAAGCAAGTGGTTACCTATAACTACAGATCAAAGATTATTGTAGAGGTTGTTATGATACCTGTTGTTGCTCTAGTCGGTCGTCCAAACGTAGGTAAATCTACGTTGTTTAACCGATTGACTCGCTCTCGTGACGCATTGGTGGCGGACTTTCCTGGTCTGACTCGTGACCGTAAATATGGTCAAGCCAAAGTAGGTGAGCACGACTTTATTGTGATTGATACGGGTGGTATCGATGGTTCTGAAGAAGGCGTTGAAACCAAAATGGCAGAACAGTCACTTGCTGCGATTCGCGAAGCTGACGTTGTGTTGTTTATGGTGGATGGCCGCGCAGGATTGACGCCATCCGATGAGGCGATTGCTGCCCATTTACGTAAAATCGAAAAAGCCACCATGCTGGTGGTGAACAAAGTGGACGGCATCGATGCGGATGCTGCCAGCGCAGACTTTTGGCAACTGGGCGTTGATGAGATGTACCAAATTGCCGCTGCGCATGGTCGTGGTGTGACTGCGCTGATTGAACGTGCACTTGATCCATTCTTTGATAATCTTCTCAGTGCTAACAGCGAAGGTGAGATCGAAGATCTGACCGATATGGAAGATGAAGACGCAGAGCAGCAAGAGTACTCTGAAGAAGACGCCGAAGAGTCACTGAAGCGACTGCAAGATCAGCCAATTAAGCTCGCGATTATTGGTCGTCCAAACGTGGGTAAATCAACGCTGACTAACCGTATTTTGGGTGAAGAACGCGTTGTTGTCTACGACATGCCAGGAACCACGCGTGACTCCATTTACATTCCAATGGAACGTGATGGTCGCGAATACGTATTGATCGACACCGCAGGTGTTCGTCGTCGCGGTAAAGTACATGAAACGGTTGAAAAATTCTCTGTTGTTAAAACATTGAAAGCCGTTGAAGACGCCAACGTTGTACTGTTAGTGATTGATGCTCGTGAAAACATCTCGGATCAGGATTTGAGCTTATTGGGCTTCGCACTTAATGCGGGTCGTTCTATCGTACTGGCCGTGAACAAGTGGGATGGCTTGGATAACGAAGTGAAAGAGAATGTGAAGAAAGAGCTCGATCGTCGTCTTGGCTTCGTCGATTTTGCTCGCATTCACTTCATTTCTGCGTTGCACGGTACTGGCGTAGGCCATTTGTTTGAATCAGTACAAGAAGCTTACCGCTCTGCAACCACTCGTGTAGGGACATCGGTACTGACGCGCATCATGAAGATGGCAACAGAAGATCACCAACCACCGATGGTTCGTGGCCGTCGTGTGAAACTGAAATATGCGCACGCTGGTGGTTATAACCCACCAATCGTGGTGATCCATGGTAACCAAGTTCGCGAATTACCGGATTCTTACAAACGTTATCTAATGAACTACTTCCGTAAGTCACTAGATATCATGGGTACGCCGATTCGTATTCAGTTCCAAAACAGTGATAACCCGTTTGAGAACCGTGTCAACAAGATGACCCTTTCTCAAGAGCGTGCACGTAAGCGCATGATGAGTGCGGTAAAAAATCGCAAGAAATAATCTGAACTGTTTTTGATGCCCAAGTTTTACTTGGGCATTTTTTTATTTTCCGTTTCCCAATATGGATAACATGCCCACATCATTCATTGAGCGGATGATGCCTCATCGTTGAGATAAGAAATATGCAGATAACACCCACTAAGGTTCGCTTTTGTCATCAGATCTGGCAGTTGGAGAGCGACATTGTACTCACTTCAGTCAATGAACATTCTCTTTATGTCGTGACTCAGCAAACGCCATTTCATCCGGTCAGTCATATTTGGCCAGATCATCCTGCAGATCGGGGAAGCCTTATCGCGGATGGCAAAGAATGGCCAATCATCGGTTGTTGGGTTGGCGCTGTGGAGTGTTCAACGGGGCAACTGTTTGTTGATCAAGCGATACCTGTAAAGCGAGATACAGAGGGATGGAGCTTCGTAGTGGTTCATGAAATTGAAGCCCAGCTTGGGCAACTTGCTGTTGGAAGCAAAGTACGATTCTTTGTCGACAAAGAATATCAACAAAGTCTGAGTCGAGGTCACAGTGCAGGGCATTTAGCCTACCTGGCATTGAATAAAGTCTTGGCACAAGGTTACTGGCGCAAAGATGCCGATCGCAAAGACCCTCATGGCTACTATGATTTTAACAGTTATGCTCAAGAGAGTAGCTTTGTGACGCCAGAGTGTTGTCTAGACATCTATCGACTGGGAAAAACGCTACGCAAAAGAGGGCTGAACAGTGCTGATGTTGTGGAAAATATTCACGAGATTGAATCCGAGGTCAATGTACAGCTTGAGCGCTGGCTTGCTCGCGGAACCGAAATATTCATGAACTGTCATGGCGAATATTTAACCGACTCTCGTTACTGGCAATGTGATTTGGGAGAAGCATCAACGGCGATTATCCCTTGTGGGGGAACGCATGCTGCTGGGTTGAGCGAAATGAAAGAGATTGCCGTTACATTGGTGCTGTTGGATGAGCAGACCATTGAAATGCACACGCAAGTCACGCCCAACTAAGGAAAATGATCTTTATATAAAAAACCAAAAAGGCAGATTTAAATATTCATATATAGAGTTTTATTCTGTTTTGAATTGAAATGCAGCATATGTAACTTATGCTTTCGGGGTGTGGTTATATAAATGTTCTTTTTTAGGCAGATCGCTGATCAAAATAAAATAACCAGACGATCAAGATAAGATCCGATAAGCGTGTTTAAGGTCTGATTATTAATGTTATCGTTCTGTTAGGCTCGTGCTAACCAAACCCTAGAGTTGCTGAGTGAATCAACAACACTAGGGTAAATCATAATAATATTGAGTAAAGTTAGTACACTAGAGCGCTGTTATGGATAGCATGAGACTTTTAGACGCCCATAGGTCGATCAATCAATTATTGGGGAAGTTAGCCTTAGGCTTGGAGAAAGATCAGTTAAATCGAGAAATTGTATCCTTATCAGAGCATTTGTTTGGATCTCGTAAGGCCTCGATTTTGAAGCTGGATCCACAGCACAATACACTGCATCTTGAATACGCCCCAAATCTTCCTGATTTCTACAATCAAGCAATTGAAGGTATCGAGATTGGTGAAAGGGTAGGATCGTGCGGAGCCGCAGCTTATAGCGGAAAGTCCGTGGTCGTGAGTGATATTGAGAGTCACCCGAATTGGCAGCCCTACGCTGAGTTAGCGAAAGCGGCGAATGTGGCGGCATGTTGGTCCGTCCCGATTGTTTCCCGACAAGATAAAGTGCTGGGTACCTTTGCCATCTACAGCGACATGCCTTCTAAACCAGCAAAAGAAGAACTGGAAATCTTGGATCTTCTCGCTGCGCTTTATTCAATAGCACTAGAAAAGTACCAATTAGAAGAACAACTTCACTATCACGTTAATCGAGATCCTCTGACGCAGTGTTATAACCGTCGAATCTTCTACTTGGAATCCGAACCTTTGCTAGAGACAGCTCGGCACAATGAGTATGGGATTGGCTGTTTTTTTATTGATGTTGATGAGTTTAAATACATCAACGACCGGTTTGGCCATGATGTTGGCGATGCCGTGTTAATCAACTTAGCCAACTGGTTGATGGCGCAGTTTCCTCAACAAGCTGTCATTTCTCGTTACGGAGGCGATGAGTTTGTTGCGATTTGCCCATTTGTGCACAAGCAGGTGTTCCAAGCGTTTTATCAGCAATTACAAAGCAAGATCAAAATGTTTTTCTTGATAGAAGATTATTCTGTTTCGGTCAGTATTGGCGCGGACTATGCGGAAGGTGAGTCTTTGGCCAACGTGGATGCACTTATTCGCCAAGCTGACATCTGCATGTATCAAGTAAAACGTGCTCACCAAACCGTGAGCGCAAGATTGAATTGATCTCATAGTGACAACGAGAAAAGAAAATGAACGAGAATCATTGCCCGATTTGCCAGCAAGAGCTGGAGTGGAATGGACAGTATCACTGCCAACAATGTGATAAAGAGTTTACCAAGCTTGGCTTTTGCCCAGAATGTGAGGCTGAATTAGAGAAGCTGCAAGCATGCGGTGCGGCGAGTTATTTCTGTAATCACTGCAACGAGCTCAAATCGAAATCAAGAATCCGCTTTCAGTTCAAAGAGAAAACCGAAGATTAAGCCATGGCTTAGTTCACGGTAGAGCGTATTTCACCATCGGATAGGCGGGTGAGCAACGTGTCGCCCGTTTTGATTTGTGATTGACGTGTAATCACTTCGCCAGATTCACTCTGAGTAATGGAGTAGCCGCGCTTCAGTGTTGCCAAGGGGCTTACTGCGTCAAGTTTTTCAGCGGCGATCGCGATCTGGTGGCGCAACCTTAGCATCTTGCGGTCCATTGCATCCATCATCTTCTGTTCTACTCGTGCAAGCGCATTTTTTTGTTCACTGATTTGACGAACAGGCGAGAGTAATTGCAGTTTGTGCTGAACACGAGAGACCTTTTGTTCTCGTTGTGCCAGATACTTTTCCATCGCTCGTTGTAAGCGGATCTGCAACTCATCGGCTTGTTGAGTCTGACGCATCAAGCGATAGCGAGGATGCTGTTTCTCCAGTCGATGACTCAGCGAGATTATGGTGCGATTTTGCTCGGTGAGGTAATGACGCCAGGCAGAATGCAGTTTTTGCTCACGGCTGATTAAGGCTTGATCTTTGTGGCTGTTATCACGGCTAACCAGTTCTGCAGCTGCGGATGGTGTTGGCGCACGCAAGTCTGCAACAAAGTCCGCAATTGTCACATCAATCTCGTGACCAACCGCAGAGATGATCGGGATTTGGCTGGCGGCAATGGTTCGAGCAACAATCTCGTTGTTAAAGCACCAAAGATCTTCCAGTGAACCGCCTCCACGGCCGACAATCAGTACGTCACATTCGTTACGGCTGTTTGCACGTCCAATTGCTTGAGCAATTTGAATGGCGGCCTCGTCTCCTTGTACCAGAGTCGGATAAATGACCACTGGTAGGGAAGGATCTCGGCGTTTGAGTACATCAAGAATGTCGTAAAGCGCGGCGCCAGTTTTAGAGGTAATAATACCGACGCATTTAGGGTGTTCTGGGATCGTCAATTTCGTGGATTGAGCGAAAAGCCCTTCGCTCGCTAGTTTCATCTTCAGAGCATCAAATTGCTGCTGCAGACGACCATCGCCCTCTGGCTGCATGCTTTCGATGATCAACTGATAGTCACCACGTGGCTCGTATAACGAAAGACGTGCTTTGACTAAAACTTGATTACCATTGGTTGGCTTAAA
Organism: Vibrio vulnificus NBRC 15645 = ATCC 27562; assembly: GCF_002224265.1. NCBI lineage: Bacteria > Pseudomonadati > Pseudomonadota > Gammaproteobacteria > Vibrionales > Vibrionaceae > Vibrio > Vibrio vulnificus. Next base: position 860,897 of record NZ_CP012881.1, on the reverse strand, counting down.
AGAAACGAGGCGGTTATTCCCTTTAAACATGGCACATTTAACTTGAGCCATTGAGTCTTTGAGGGTTAAATACCAGTGACCAGAAACCGGCGCAGAGAAGTTAGAAATCTCTCCCACTAACCAAACAATGCCTAATTGGTTTTCAAGCAATAAACGAACTTCAGAATTTAAACGTGAGACGGTGAAGATGTTTGGATTGGTCAGAGAAGACAAAGCTAATCCCGTAGACGTGGGTATGGAAGTTAGCCGCAATATAATACATAGCAAGAGGGTGAATGCAAGAAAAAAATTAAAAAATTTGTGGTCAAGCGATTGCGTTGGCCGTATAATCCGTCCGCAATATCTAATCCAAATGTAGCAAGTTGCTTAAAGCCTGCTGCCCTCATTATGCGAAACGATGAGATTGGATTGTTCTTTTTACCTCTACATATTGTGAGATATTGCAAATGCTAAGAATTGCCAAAGAAGCGCTGACATTCGATGACGTACTACTCGTGCCAGCTCACTCCACTGTTCTCCCAAACACAGCTGATCTTCGCACTCAGTTGACCAAAAACATCACACTGAACATTCCTATGATCTCTGCCTCGATGGATACCGTGACGGAAGCTCGTCTCGCTATTGCACTTGCGCAGGAAGGTGGCATTGGCTTTATTCACAAGAATATGTCTATCGAACAGCAAGCTGCTGAAGTTCGTAAAGTGAAGAAGTTTGAAGCGGGTGTCGTAACGGATCCTGTCACTGTAAGCCCTGATGCGACCATCGCGGATGTGGTTTCGCTGACCGACAAGCACGGCTTTGCTGGTTTCCCTGTGGTTACCGAAAGCAATGAGCTAGTGGGTATCATCACTGGTCGTGACGTACGTTTTGTGACGGATCTGTCTAAGAAAGTCTCTTCTGTCATGACGCCAAAAGAAAACTTGGCTGCCGTAAAAGAAGGCGCAACTCGCGCTGAAGTGCAAGAAAAAATGCATGAAGCCCGCGTTGAGAAAGTACTGGTTGTGAATGATGATTTCCAATTGACCGGTATGATCACGGCAAAAGACTTCCACAAAGCAGAACGTAAACCAAACGCATGTAAAGATGCTCAAGGTCGTCTACGCGTAGGCGCAGCGGTTGGGGCGGGTGCGGGTAACGAAGAGCGCGTTGCTGCACTGGTTGAAGCCGGTGTTGATGTATTGTTGATTGACTCTTCACATGGTCACTCAGAAGGTGTTTTACAACGTATTCGTGATACACGAGCGGCATTCCCGAATCTTGATATCATTGGCGGCAACGTTGCAACAGCAGCGGGTGCCAAAGCCCTGATTGAAGCGGGCGTTAGCGCAGTGAAAGTGGGTATCGGCCCTGGCTCTATCTGTACGACTCGTATCGTGACTGGCGTAGGCGTTCCACAAATTACCGCGATTGCAGACGCAGCGGAAGTGGCGAACCAATATGGCGTGCCAGTGATTGCTGATGGTGGTATCCGTTTCTCTGGCGATATCTGTAAAGCGATTGCGGCGGGCGCATCTTGTGTGATGGTTGGTTCTATGTTTGCGGGTACTGAAGAAGCACCGGGTGAAGTGATTCTTTACAACGGCCGTTCTTACAAAGCTTACCGTGGTATGGGTTCTTTGGGCGCAATGTCTCAAGGTTCTTCAGATCGTTACTTCCAGACAGACAACGCAGCAGACAAGCTGGTACCAGAAGGTATCGAAGGCCGTATCGCGTACAAAGGCCGCCTAAAAGAGATCGTTCATCAGCAAATGGGTGGTCTGCGTTCAAGCATGGGCCTAACAGGCAGTGCAACGATCGAAGAAATGCGCACTAAAGCCGAATTCGTACGCATTACGGGCGCGGGCATGCAAGAGTCTCACGTGCACGATGTGCAAATCACCAAAGAAGCACCTAACTATCGCTTGGGTTAATTGACCCTGAGTTGAAATTTAAAGCTTATGGGGAGCGAGATTGGCTCCCCATCCACCAAATTTGATATCGAGATTAACCTCAATGACTAAAAATATTCATGACCAACGTATTCTGATCCTAGATTTCGGTTCGCAGTACACTCAACTTGTTGCGCGCCGCGTACGTGAAATCGGCGTTTACTGTGAGCTTTGGAGCTGGGATGTTGAAGAAGCGGATATTCGTGAATTCAACCCAGACGGTATTATTCTTTCTGGTGGACCAGAGAGCGTGACAGAAGATAACTCTCCTCGTGCACCTCAATATGTATTCGATTCAGGCGTGCCAGTACTGGGTGTGTGTTACGGCATGCAGACTATGGCTGAGCAGCTAGGCGGCAAAGTATCGACTTCTGACGAGCGCGAGTTTGGCTATGCAGCTGTAAAAGTGTCTGGTGAGTCAGCAATTTTCAAAGATCTTGAAGCTACTCAAGATGTGTGGATGAGCCACGGTGACAAAGTCGTTGAGATTCCAGCAGGTTTCACCAAAGTAGGTGAAACAGACACTTGTCCTTACGCTGCAATGGCGAACGAAGAGAAAAAATACTACGGCGTTCAGTTCCATCCAGAAGTAACGCACACTAAAAATGGCCTACAAATGCTAGAGAACTTTGTTCTTGGCGTCTGTGGTTGTGAGCGTCTATGGACCTCTGAATCCATCATCGAAGATGCCGTTGCTCGTATTAAAGAGCAAGTGGGTGACGATGAAGTGATCCTCGGTCTATCTGGTGGTGTGGATTCATCAGTAGTGGCAATGCTGGTTCACCGTGCAATCGGTGACAAGCTAACGTGTGTCTTCGTTGATAACGGTCTACTTCGTTTAAACGAAGGTCAGCAAGTGATGGACATGTTTGGCGACAAGTTTGGCCTAAACATCATCAAAGTTGATGCTGAAGAGCGCTTCCTAAAAGCACTTGAAGGCAAATCTGATCCTGAAGAGAAGCGTAAGACCATCGGTCACGTATTCGTCGATGTATTTGATGAAGAATCGAAGAAGCTGAAGAATGCGAAATGGCTCGCTCAAGGTACCATCTACCCAGACGTAATCGAGTCAGCTGCCTCTAAGACTGGTAAAGCGCACGTAATCAAATCTCATCATAACGTGGGCGGTCTGCCAGACGACATGGCTATGGGTCTTGTTGAGCCACTGCGTGAGCTGTTCAAAGATGAAGTGCGTAAGATTGGCCTAGAACTTGGCCTACCTTACGAAATGCTTTACCGCCACCCATTCCCTGGCCCAGGTCTAGGTGTTCGTGTTCTTGGTGAAATCAAGAAAGAGTACTGTGATTTGCTACGTCGTGCGGACGCTATCTTTATTGAAGAGCTCCATGCTGCGGATCTTTACAACAAAGTATCTCAAGCGTTTACGGTGTTCCTACCAGTACGTTCTGTCGGTGTAATGGGCGATGGCCGTAAGTATGACTGGGTGGTATCACTACGTGCTGTAGAGACCATCGACTTCATGACGGCGCATTGGGCACACCTACCGTACGATTTCCTAGGTAAGGTTTCTAACCGCATTATCAATGAAGTAAACGGCATCTCGCGCGTGGTTTACGATATCTCTGGTAAGCCACCAGCAACCATCGAGTGGGAATAATCTTGCGTTAACGCAGTGCATTGATCCATCAAATAAACCCCGAGTGAACACTCGGGGTTTTTTATTGCTGTTTACTCGGGTTGTTGGTTTTGGAACAGGGGCAGCATTCGCTTTGTCGTAGAACGTTGTTCCATTTGCATGATGCTGAAATGACTCGCAGTTTTGTTCAATAATGGTGAATCTCTCTGACTTTACCAAGGATTAAGGTCTAATCTGCCAGAAATGTAACATTTTTTGTGTAGAGAAAAAGGATAAGGAAGAATGAAGATTTCCCATCTGTCGGTTCTGATCGGATGTACGTTAGCCGCTGGAGCGCAAGCGGCAATGAATATCCAACCAGACCCTCAAAACCCGAATGGATATGTTGTTTCACGAGTGGATCTGCAAGAAGCAGAGCAAGCACAAACTTCAAATCCCATGTACGCGATTTGGTCAAAGGCGTTAGAAACACGCTCGAATACCATCGTCGAAGCCATTGCTCCCGGCGCGGCGAGCAACCCTGATAACGTAAAGCGTACTGAACGTGTTTTCCCACAAAGTGAATGGGATTTTCTCACTCATATGGCTGCGCCCGAATACACTTATACGCGTTTTTTAAAGGCGATCGGTAAGTTCCCCGCCTTCTGTGGTGAGTACACGGATGGACGGGATTCAGATGCGATCTGTAAAAAATCCATCGTGACTGCTTTTGCTCATTTCTCGCAAGAAACCGGTGGCCACATTGCGATTGACAACGTCTCTGATAACCCACTAGGTCTGGAAGAGTGGCAACAAGCGTTAGTTCATGTTCGTGAAATGGGGTGGTCGGAAGGTCAAGCTGGTTACACCACGGGGTGTGGCCAGAACGATTGGCAAAATAAACGTTGGCCGTGTGAAGCGGGGCAGGGCTATTTTGGCCGTGGGGCAAAACAGCTTTCTTACCACTTCAACTACGGTGCGTTTTCGGAAGTGATGTACGATGGTGATGCCACCGTGCTGCTTAAGAACCCTGCTTTGGTGGCGGACTCTTGGTTAAACCTCGCTTCAGCCATTTGGTTTTTCTTAACACCTCAAGCGCCGAAACCAGCCATGCTGCATGTGATCGACCGTACTTGGGTGCCATCCCAACGTGAAGTGGACGCGGGTATTGGCTACGGCTTTGGTACCACGATTAACGTCATCAATGGTGGCATTGAGTGTGGTGAGCAGAATAAAGACAAAGGCCAGCCGGTTAACCGTATTCGTTACTGGGAAGGGCTGGCATCACACTATCAAATCCCTGTGGAAGCGGATGAGAAGAACACCTGTTGGCAGCAAACCCCTTATGGCAGTTTGAACCTTAATGGTGCAACCGACGTGCTCTACACCAACTGGGATGGCAACTGGAAATATTACGCCGATCGCCCGGGAGGTTATTCCTTTGAATGTGAATTGGTGGGCTTCCAAACGGCCTATTCGGCGTTAGTACCAGGCGACTACGAAAAATGTGTGACTAACTTCTACGGCTCGCACGCAAGTTGGCCAGAAGTGCGTGTGGTTGACAAACTGGACCCTGTTGACCCAGGAACCCAACCGGGTGGCAATGAGTGGAGCGCAAGTAAAGTTTACGTTGCTGGCGATCAAGTCACCTACAAAGGTGCGACATACAAGGCTAAGTGGTGGACACAAGGCAACGATCCAAGCTTAGGTGGGCCTTGGGAATTGGTGGCGGGAACACCAACGGACCCAACGCCAACCCCGGATCCTGTTCCAACGCCAGATCCGACTCCGGACCCAGAGCCAACACCGGATCCGACACCTGAACCAACACCAGATCCAACCCCTGTCCCTGGTACCTTTATTCAGTGGGAGCCGGGAGTGACGCAGGTTGCGAATGGTGAAAAAGTGACTTACAACGGTAAGTGCTTTATCGCTAAAAATGGCCCAGGAGTTTGGGAGACGCCAACGCAATCAAACTGGTTCTGGGATGAGATTTCTTGTCAGTAACCTTTCTAACCTCAAACAAACTCTGGCTATGCCAGAGTTTGTTTATTCAGTTCGTTTTATATGAAATCTTAGTTTGCACTTTAGCTAGCTATCTTTTATCCAACGCTTCATTAAAATCCGCGCGTAATTTTTATAAACATTTTTGAAAAGGTACGCGTTTATGTCTACTAAACTGGCTAACCCAGCGCCACTTGGTCTAATGGGTTTCGGTATGACTACAATCCTGCTCAACATTCACAATGCAGGTTTCTTCCCGATTGACTCTATGATCTTGGCAATGGGCATCTTTTACGGTGGTCTAAGCCAAGTGATCGTAGGCATCATGTGCTTTAAGCGTGGTGATACCTTTGGCACCACAGCGTTTACGTCTTACGGCCTATTCTGGTTGACGCTGGTTGCGTTGATCGTGATGCCATACATGGGCCTACCAGCAAGCCCTGCGAATTTCATGGGTTGGTACCTTGCTCTGTGGGGTATTTTCACTGGTTTCATGTTCATGGGCTCGCTTTGCTACCCAACCGCCAAACAAGTGGTATTTGGTTCATTGACCGTTCTTTTTGCACTGCTAGCAGCACGTGATTTTACGGGCAGCGAACTTATCGGCACGATCGCGGGCTTTGAAGGCATCTTCTGTGGTGCGAGCGCAATCTACTTTGCTATGGCTCAAGTGCTAAATAACGAATATGGCCGCACTATTTTGCCGATTGGTGAAAAGAAAGCGCCTGCGGTGAACGCGCAAGAGCTTGCTGCATAAGCCACATCGTTTTGAGAACAGAAATGAAAGGGGTTAGCCAATGGCTAACCCCTTTTCTTATTTGCCCGTGAGGGCAACACTGCCTTTTTCTTATTGTACGATGTTGTGTTTACTTCCTGAGAAGTTAGAGTGAAGGCTGCTCCACGACGGTGGTTTGTTTTTCTTCCGTTTGTGGATCTTGACCGGTTTTACGCTTGTATTTCTCTTCCCAGTAAGTCGCCCCTGAGATACCCAGTTTTACAGGGTTGAAGGTGTAGTCGGTCACGCCTTGCTTTTGTTGCTCTTCATAATCTTGCAGCGCTTTGATCGCCGGTTTTGACATGAAGAAGATGATTAGAATGCCAACGATGTTGAGCCATGCCATCAAGCCAACGCCCACATCACCCATTGCCCATGCTAAGTTCGCGGTTTTCACTGTGCCGTAGAAGACGACAGCAATCAGCGCCACTTTCAGTACAAACATCAAACCATTCACTTTGAAGCTGCGACGGATGTACGCGATGTTCGTTTCTGCAATGTAGTAGTAAGCAAGAATCGTGGTAAAGGCTAAGAAGAACAGCGCAACCGCAATGAATGGTTTACCTACGCCTGGCAATGCACTTTCAATCGCCATTTGTGTAAACACAGGGCCGTTGGCTGCGATTTCTGCTGATATGTTCTGCACAAGGAAACCTTCTGCACCATGAACGTTATACGCGCCAGTGATCAGAATCATAAAGGCGGTCGCTGAACAGACGAGCAGAGTATCGATGTAGATTGAGAACGACTGCACCAAACCTTGCTGCGCAGGGTGATCAACACTGGCCGCTGCTGCTGCGTGAGGGCCTGTACCTTGACCTGCTTCGTTCGAGTAAACACCACGTTTTACACCCCAACCAATTGCAGCGCCGACACCCGCCATTGGTGTGAATGCATCACCCACGATCATGGCAACAATGCGTGGTACTTCACCAATGTTGAGTAGGATAATCACGAACGCTGTGATCACGTAAGCAAGAGCCATGAATGGCACCACGACTTGGGTGAAGTTTGCGATACGTTTTACACCACCAAAAATGATGAATGCTAAGATGATTGAGATGACCGTACCGGTTAAAATTTTTGCGAAACTGAAAGTGCCCAGTGCGGTTTCAATCATCTCTCCTGGGCCAAATGCCGCTTCAACCGCATTACCAATGCTGTTTGATTGAACGCCAGGTAGCAGGAAGCCACACGCAAAGATAGTCGCGATAGCGAAGACCCACGCGTACCACTTCTGACCCATGGCTTTTTCAATGTAGTAAGCAGGGCCACCACGGAATTCACCGTTGTCTTCTTCTTTGTAGATTTGCGCCAGTGTGGATTCTGCATAGGCGGTTGCTGCACCAAAGAAGGCAACAACCCACATCCAGAATACCGCTCCCGGACCACCAAAACCGATCGCTGCTGCGACACCTGCGATGTTACCTGTACCGACGCGACCAGAAAGTGAAACGGCTAATGCTTGGAAAGAGGAGATCCCTTTTGAAGAGCTTTTGCCAGAAAGGAGTAGGCGCCACATTTCGAAGAAGTGACGCACTTGAACGAAGCGAGTCACGATGGAGTAGAACAGACCAGCGCCCAAGCACAGATAAATCAGCACCGGGCTCCAGATAATTCCATTCAGAAAATCAACTAAAGACTGCATGAGTATTTTCCCTGTTAGATGTTTGTGTTGTTTGTTTTCTGTTCGGCATATTAATCTTTTTGTAATGCAATTGTTAATTAAAATATCTAAAACATATCACCTTCGTGACTGTGAACACAAAATGCTAATAAATTGTTAATTGGAAAATGGTAAAAGTGTTGTATAGAACAAGATGCGGGATATTGGTGGCTATTTACTTTTATTGCAGAATAATGCATCGCAGAACTATTCATCTTTTGTATAAGATGAGTTCTGCGATGTTGGGGAATTTTAGATAAATCCTCTAATGGCTTATCTGGTCGTTTTATGGCGTGTTGGGCTAGCTGGCGTAGCGGAAGAGATCCAACCCTGCCGGATTCTCCGTTTGCTCGCCGGTGATGATTTGGCTCAGTAAGTGACCTGAACCACACGCCATGGTCCAACCTAAGGTACCATGTCCGGTATTGGTATAGAGATTCTTGATCGGGGTTTTACCGATGAGTGGTGTGCCGTCTGGTGTCATAGGGCGAAAACCAGTCCAGAATTCCGCCTTGGCAAAATCACCGCTACGAGGGAAAAGATCGTTCACCACCATAGAAATGGTTGCTTTGCGTTTCTCAGGAATCGCAGGATCGAATCCAGCGAGCTCTGCGGTGCCAGCCACGCGAATGCGGTCATCAAATCGAGTCAGTGCCACTTTATAGGTTTCATCCATGACCGTAGAAACCGGAGCTTGGCTTTCATCGGTGATCGGAACGGTCAGGGAATAACCCTTGACCGGATAAACAGGTATCGTTATCCCCAATTGCGCGAGTAGCGCGGTGGAATAACTGCCCATGGCCACCACGTATACATCGGCTTGCAACTCGCCAACATCAGTAGACACACTCACTACTTGGTTACCTTGAGTATTGACCTTATTCACGTTCGTATTGAACAAAAAGGTCACGCCTTGCTGTTGTGCCAGTTCAGTCATCTGTTGGCAAAACAAATAGCAATCGCCCGTTTCATCGTCAGGTAGATAGAGACCGCCCGTCAGTTTATGGCTCACGGCTGCCAATCCCGGTTCTTGTTTAATGCATTCATCGACACTCATACGTTGAAAGCGCGTACCGCTTTGCTCAAGTAATGCGATGTCTTTTTCAATGGCGATCAACTGCTTTTGCGTACGAAAAACCTGCAACGTACCTTGTTGGCGGCCTTGGTATTCAATATCGTGCTCTTGGCGAAGTTGGCTAAGGCATTCACGGCTGTGATTGGCAATCGCCAACATCCTTGCTTTGTTCACTTGATAACGACTGAGTTGGCAGTTGGCCAACATTTGTGTCGCCCATTTCAGCAGTTGAGGATCAAGAGAGGGTTTGATTTTCAGTGGTGCGTGCTCTTCCATCAGCCAGCGAATTGCTTTTTGTGGAATGCCCGGTGCAGCCCAAGGCGAAGAGTAGCCGTAAGAGATCTGCCCTGCGTTGGCAAAACTGGTTTCTTCCGCGCTGCGCGCTTGGCGGTCAACAACGGTCACCTGATAGCCTGCTTTTTGTAGATACCACGCGCTCATCAAGCCAACCACACCGCTGCCCAATACCACTGCTTTCATCGATTTTCTCCTGATTAGAAACAGCGTGAGTTTCTTAGGTTTACAACTTGGTAACAATCGATATAAATTAACTGCTGCTTATAGAAAAACTAAACGCAAGCAGGCGAAAATGATCAAAAGCACTTACGTATCGGCACTGCATACTTTTGTGGAAGTGGGTAAGTACCCCAGTTTAACCGAGGCAGCAAGGCAACTTTGCTTAACCACTGGAGCGGTGAGTCAGCAGCTATTGCAACTAGAACAGCAACTTGGTTTTAGTTTGTTTGAACGGCATTCTCGCGGTATTCGCTTTACGGAGAAGGGGCGGCAACTTCATCAATGTGCAGCGTTGCACTTTGGTGAAATGGCTGCGGAAATCCAACGTTTACAGCAAGAGCAGAGTCGCCCACAGGAAGTGCGTCTTAAACTGACCCCTTCTTTTGCCTTCAAATGGCTAGTACCCAAGTTGGAAAGCTTTCACCAGCAGTATCCCGATATTCAAATCCAAATTTTTGCCGAAGGCGCGTTGGTGAACAGTGATACGCGAGATTTTGACCTCGCGATTGATTACCGCCCACACCCATTTCGTCAAGCCAATACCGAGTTGCTATTGGATGAATATTTGCTGCCAGTGATGAACCCCAGATATTTGCAAACGCACGCTTGGTTGCACAATGCTGTTTATGCGCCAGATGAGTGGAGCCAAGTGGTACTTTTGCACGACGCTATGCCGTGGCAAAACGCGCCTAGAGATTATGAATGGCTTAGTTGGGTCGCGCAGAGACGGCTCGATTTACCAACCGAAAGAGGCCATTTCTTTAATCGAACGGATATGGCAATGTCAGCGGCGGAAGCCGGGGTGGGTATCGCTATGGCTCGTATGGCGCTGATTGATGATGAGTTGCAAACCGGCCGCTTAGTTTCTCCTTTTCAGCCCATCCGAGCAGAGGCGGGTTACTATTTGATCCACAACAGCAAAAACGACAGTACCGCAGCGTTTACCACTTGGCTTAAGCAACAAATTTCAAATTGAGTGGCAACTCAATAACTAGCTCCTACACTTAGTTTTATACCGTGGTCATAACAAATAAATCCAAATCGGTATGACAAGAGGGGCAGCAAATGAAGTCAGAAAAAGGCCGATGCAGCTATCAAAATCCTGATGGCTGGTGCTGCGATCAACCGTGTGGGGAGTCTGGTCTTTGTTACTGGCACGATCCCAAAGTCGATAAAAGCAATGACGACGTAAAGTCGCAGGTTGAGCAATGGGCAGCAGAAGGTAAACCTTTAGACGGATTTCAGTTGGCAAAAACAAACTTGGTTGATCTCAATTTGGTTAACCGTGGTAGCAAGGTTGGGTTTCAGTGTCGAGGTGCCGATTTCTATCGTGCAGACTTAAGTGATGCTCACTTTTTTGGCTTAGATTTACGTGGTTCTTCACTGATGAAGAGCAAATTGGTGTGTGCTAATTTGCACTGTGCAAAACTAGAGGGTTGCAATTTACTTGGAGCGGATTTGGCGCGTGCCCGCCTCGAAAACATTGAGTGGGGGGATGAGCTCAAACAAGAGTATGAAGCTCGGATAGCAATAAAAAAAGGCGACAGAAAAAAAGCGCGTTCACTATGGCAAGAAGCAGAAGAAGTCTGCCGAGGCGTGCGTAAACAATGTGAGAAGCAAGGGTTGTTTGAAACCGCAGGATTGTTTTTTAAAAAAGAAATGCGCTTTCGACGCTATCAAATGCCAAAGTTCAGCTTGCAGCGTATTTTATCTAAGATCGTCGATCTCTTTTGTGGTTATGGTGAAGACCCATTGAGAGTGGTTCTGTTTTCGCTCTTTTTGATTTTTGCCAGTGCTGCGGCCTACTTTTTCTTAGACACCACGTCGGCTAACCCGATTTATGCCGATGTGACGGGTTGGCAGTTCTATTTGCTGGAGTTTCTTAACGCCCTTTATTTTAGTGTGGTTACATTTACCACGCTTGGTTACGGAGACATATCGCCGGTTGGCGTGGCACGATTTATAGCGGCATTGGAGGCGTTTCTCGGTAGCTTTACCATGGCCTTGTTTGTGGTGGTGTTTGTAAAGAAAATGACGCGATGAAAGAAAGCTCACTCGTACATGAGTGAGCTTTTTGTTGTGATGAGTGATTAACTGAGTGATTCTGACTGAAGAGATTGCAACTCCTTTTCTTTGATCAGCTCGTTAAATTCAATGCGCGCTGCTTGAGCTGCTTCAGAGGCTTGCAGTTTGTGTTCTTTAGCCTCCATTGCCGCGTTCGTTAGGCGTTGAATTTCTGTAAGTTGCTCCTCAGGAGCTTCTCCCAGTTCTAAGCCGCTTTCTCCGCGAGAGAGCGCTTCAGAACGTATCACTTTTTTCAGTTTCCAGATGGCAGCGAGAGCCTCACGTTCTTGCTCTGCGGCCTCAACCGCTTCATCTTTCAATCGTTCGAATTTCGCCAGTGCCATACCTTCTCGTGACCAAGGATCAACATCCGGAAACTCTTCTATATTGATAACGGGATCTTCATAACCTTCTTGGTGTGCTAAGTCTAAGCTTGCGGCTTTGATTCCGGAAATCATCAACATAATGGCGATACCTAGCAATGGTAAACCGCCCACAATGGCTGCGGTTTGCAATGTCGCTAAGCCACCCATGAATAAGAGAATGGAAGGCATGAGTGATAAGGTGAAAGCCCAAAACAGTCGGTTCCAGCGTAGTGGATCTTCCGTGACATTGTTTTGTACAACGGACGCGAGAATAAATGAAATCGAATCGAAGGTTGTCGCAGTGAAGATAATGCACAAAATAGTGAATACCGCGATCACGATAGTGCTGAGCGGAAGTTGTTCCAGAATGGCAAAAATGGCTCTTGTCGCACCGTGCTGGTTAAGAATGGCGACTACATCTAACTGACCTGAAAGTTGCAATGATAAACCAAAATTACCCAGTACCATAAAATAGAGCGCACAGCCCATCGAGCCGAAAAAGATCGACCCTGACACCATCTGCTTTATGGTTCTACCTCTAGATATTCGCGCAACAAACAGTCCCATACTTGGGGCAAACACTAGCCACCATGCCCAGTAAAAAATCGTCCAGTCTTGAGGGAAGTGGGTATCCTCGAATGGCCCATAACCGCCAAATGGTTCCGCCCATGTTGCCATAACGAAGAAATTGGACAGCATTCGGCCGATAGAATCTAAGCCGGTTTCCAGCATGAAGAGTGTTGGGCCTGTCACTAAGATGAAAGCGAGCAAGGCAAGCGCACCCCAGAAATTGATGTTGCTGAGTACTTTAATACCACCATCCATGCCTTTATAAGAGGAATAGGCGAACAGCGCAGTACACAGGAGCAGTACACCAATTTGCGAGAGTGTTGTTGAAGGGATGCCAAATAAATAGCTGATCCCTTCATTGATGAGAGGGGCAGCTAAACCAAGCGTGGTGGCTGCGCCACCAAGAAGGCCAAAAATAAACAAAACATCGATCACTTTGCCCAATTTTCCGTAACTTCTTGCTTCTCCAATCACAGGCATCAGTGCCGCAGAAATTTTCAGAACTGGCTGCTTACGAACATAGAAGAAGTAAGCAATGGGTAAAGCTGGAATCAGATAGATAGACCATGCAATCGGCCCCCAGTGAAAAATGCCGTAAGTGGCGGCCCAGCGAATGGCTTCTTCACTGCCTGCTTCTAGTTGGAATGGCGGATTTTGGTAGTAGTAAGCCCACTCGATAGTGCCCCAATAAAGAATGCTGGCACCGATCCCTCCGCAGAAAAGCATCGCCGCCCAGGAGCCTGTGGCAAACTCTGGCTTTTCATCGGCATCGCCCAGTTTAATTTGACCGATATCGCTGAAAATGATGTAAACCATGAAGAAAAATGCAGCCAAACCAAGGCCTAGGTAAAGAAAACCAAGCTTATCGGTCATGAATGTTTTTGCTACGCCTATCCAGTATTCTCCCTGAGATGGCCAAACAAGAAGTGGAATAATCACCGAAAAAAGAAGCGCTAGAGCGCCAAAAAAAGTGGGTTTATCGATGAGTTCAAAGTGCCTTTTCATAAAATTCCCTAGTACAAAATTACAATCAGTATGAAATACTGATTGTTCGATACTAATGAGGGAGTCTATTTGTGCAATTGAAATATCGAATGGTAACCACATGAATTTTTTATAGTATTCATGATGGTGCTAAATTTGGTGGTGAGTAATTACTTTTGAGAATAACAAAAAGGGAAACGTCACCTTTACTGTGGTGTAGGCATAACCGTGTCTTCTATTCGTGGTTATTTTGAACGGCGTCGGTGTTTGATGACAGCATAAATCATCGAACAGAAGAGCAGGGCGCTGATCCCCCAAATAACAAAGTGGTGGGCAGAATAAAAATGGGTGATCTGATGCAAATGTTCGAAGGCAAAGTGAGTCAGTAAGCCAAATACTGCAACCCAAATGCTGGTGGCGAGAAGATTGCCTAAGAGAAATTCTTTGAGGGGCATTTTGGCAATCCCACATGCCAGTGGCATAAATTGTTTCATCCCTTCAACAAAGCGACTGATGACTAAGCACGCTGGGCCATATTTTTGAATGGCCTGTTGCAGCTTGTGAAACTTAGCACCTGAAATGTAGCCTTTTTTATCCAGCCAAGACTCAAAGTGGTAACCCAACAAGTAACCACAGCTGTTGCCGATAAAACAGCTCAACCAAGAGACGATCATCACCCAATAAAAATTCATCACACCATCAGAAGAGAGGATGGATGCAGCGATCATCAGCGATTGTCCTGGCATCGGTACGCCTACGCCCTCAAGCACGATGCTGACGATCAACGCTAGGTAGCCATATTGTTCCAACAAAGGTTGCATAGAAATCAGCAGTTGGTCGAGATGTTGCACGGTCACTGTCCTGAGGGGTGATGCGATAAAGAGATGTTAATACGCCTGTCTATGGCGCGAATCAAGTGTGCTGATGGGTTCTTGCGTGGATTTTACAAAACCGTTCAGTTGTCGAGCGGTAATCAGCAATGGGGATGTGTACAGCTTAAGAAGTATTTAGATCATCATGTACCTAAAGCATTTGGAACATGATGATCCTAATGCTTAAAAAGCAGAACCAACGGCTGAAAAAGTGGGGGAAATAGACATAAAGAAAACCCAGCAAAAGCAGCTGGGTTTTCTAGTTATTCTCTTTTAAATCAGAGCTTTGATTGTGCTCGATTGAGTCGATCATGAACGGCAAACCAGCTTTCGGTTACCGGTGGTCTTTCTACCCAAATTTCCTCACAGCCCCATTTGTCCGCTTCATCGAGTGTGCGATATAAGTCATGCGAGTATTCGGCTACTGAAGAGGGCATCTGTCTGGCTTCAATATTCTCTTGCGCAGTAAACGGCGTGTAGTGAAGGTAGGCGATCTTCTTGTCCCCAACCAGTGCCAGATCGCTAGCTTGAACCAAACGAACGCGGGTATTGGGTTGGTAGTGGCTAGTGACATTACCGGGTACTGCAACATTATGGCTAACCGGAGAGCTCACTTCCTCGCTCAACGTGGTAGAGAGTTGCGCAGCGGTCACTGGGCCGGTACGTAAAATACGGAAAGGTTTTTCAGTCAGATCGACAATCGTCGACTCAAGCCCGTGAGCACAATCCCCTCCATCTAGTACGGCCGCAATTTTGCCACCGAGTGAATTCATGACGTGCTTGGCTGAAGTCGGGCTCAGTTTTTTGTACGGGTTCGCTGAAGGCGCAGCAACTGCCATTCCGGAAGATTGCAATAGAGTCGCAAATACGTCATGCGCAGGCATTCGAATGCCGATGGTCTCTAAGCCACCCGTAACCACAGGCGTCACATGAGGCGCTTTTTTCAACAGCAAGGTAACGGGGCCAGGCCAGTAGGCTTGTGCCAAAGTATACGCTTCTTCAGGAATGTCGATCGCCCAATCGGTCAGTTGCTCCACGCGGCCAATATGCACAATCAAAGGGTGATCGGCAGGTCTTCCTTTCGCGGCAAATATCTTTTTCACAGCGTCTGGATTGGTGGCATCTGCGGCTAAGCCGTAAACCGTTTCAGTAGGGATCGCCACGAGCTCACCGCTGGCGAGAATCTCTTTGGCTTGATCAATGTCTTTTTGCTCTAGGGCAGAAAGATAAAGCGTGTTCAATGTTACTTCCTCAGAATTGGTCACGAGAGACCGATGTACTGCGTTATCCGAGCCCGCGCCGTGCGGTTCAAAACGAAGGCGACATTATACTCAACTAGTGTGAAGATGCGAGCACTAGCAGTGCTGTGCGCTGTTCGCGCAAAATTGCCTCGTTGATTCCTTCATTAAGCTATTGATAAATGGTCAGCAGAGCAAAACTGCTGACCTCGCTCTGCCTTATCATTCGCGTATTTTTCTTCAATGCGTAATTTTTTTTATCCCCTTCCGGTCTATTCAAGCAGCGTATGCATTTCAAATGTGACATTTGACTTCATGGAGGGGAAACATTGGCCGCCGATATCCAAGAAATATTGAGCTTACATCTGAGCTCGCCGCTGTGGCTGTTTATTGGCATCGTGCTGATTTCCTATCTCTTGGAAGATCTTGCCATCGTGCTGGCCGCAGGGTTGGCCGTGGAAGGTTACCTCCCTTCTTTGGTTGCCATCGTTGCCATTTTTGTCGGTATTACGACAGGCGATTTAGCGCTCTATTGGTTGGGCAAATATGGTCAAAGTGTTCGTTTTTTGCGTTATCACACGCTCAAGCATAAAGCGTTTCGCCAGGTGAGAGGGCGTATTCAAAGTAAGGCTTTCGTGAGTTTGTTTGTGATTCGCTTTATCCCTGGATTGCGCACTTTAGGTTACACCCTAAGTGGCTATTGCCTGGTGCCGATGCGTGTTTTTTTGTTGGCGGTCATGCTCGCCAGCGCGCTCTGGGTT
Organism: Vibrio vulnificus NBRC 15645 = ATCC 27562; assembly: GCF_002224265.1. Classification (NCBI taxonomy): domain Bacteria; kingdom Pseudomonadati; phylum Pseudomonadota; class Gammaproteobacteria; order Vibrionales; family Vibrionaceae; genus Vibrio; species Vibrio vulnificus. The sequence goes on along the minus strand of NZ_CP012881.1, from coordinate 844,503 downwards.
GGGGGCGTGTTTGGATCGGTGTACTGGTTAGGTAGCCAAGCTTTCTTGGCACAAAGCTCGTGGCTTTGGTGTTGGGTGTTAGGCGCATTTTTACTGCTGACCGTTATGAATCGTGTCGTGAGCCTGTCTTGGTCAAAAGGAAAAATATCAATATGAATCGAGCCATTGAAATGATTGAACAAGGTCGAGTGAATGCAGGCATGCCGTTGTTAAGTCAATCACCCAAGCGTGAGATATCACCTTATGAGTTTCTGCCGAGCTGGTTTTTTTATACTCCGGTGGTGGCGCAGAGTGTCGTGCAAGGTTTGTGGCATCGAGACATCACACTGCCATTAATTGCAAATCCCGCCATACATCTCAGCGGCATGGTGGGGGAGTCCAAGCATGATATTTTGACCTTAGCGGGCAAAGAGGCGCAGCGCTGGATTTCTCCTTTTATCACCGTCAGCAAGCATGGCCAGGATATTGAGACTTTGTTAGTTGAGATTGAGCAATCGTTGCTTGATGCCGGATTGACTTATCCCTTAGTGGCAAAACCCGATCTTGGTTGCCGTGGCGCGGGCGTGAAGCTTATCGAAACCGAGCTGCAACTCCGTCAATATTTGCACACATTTCCACAGCAAGCGCGGTTTCTGTTGCAGAAAAAAGCGCCTTTTTCCGCGGAGGCTGGGGTGTTTTACGTTCGTCATCCACAAGAAAAGCAGGGGCGGATTATTTCGATCACGTTGAAGTACGCGCCATCGGTGGTGGGTGATGGTCAGCGAACGCTGAAAGCACTAATTGAAGACTCGCCTCGAGCAGGGAAGTTGACGCATTTGTATTTCCCAAGGCACAGCAACAAGTTGGATTGGGTGCCTGGCGCTGGTGAAGAAGTGCAGCTAGCGTTTGCGGGAAGCCACAGTCGCGGTTCGATATTTCGCAATGGTAACCAATACATCACCCCTGAGCTGACTCAGCGTTTAGATGCCATTTTTGATGATTTCAACGGCTTTCATTACGGACGGTTGGATATCAAGTTTGCAGATATTGAACAGTTTATGGCTGGAGAAAATTTCACCATTTTAGAAGTGAATGGTGCCAGCAGTGAGGCTGCCCATATCTGGGATAGCGAAACGCCTTTGCTGGAGATTTTTTCTACGCTGCTTTTGCAATACCGACTGCTTTTCCAAATTGGTGCGCAACAGAAAAAACTGGGCCACCGCACGCCGAAAATCCGTGAATTGCTTCGAGCTTGGCAAACTGAGCGTCAATTAGTTCGTCAGTATCCCGCTACCGATTAGCCCACATTGTTAGGAATTTCCTTATGTTAATGATTGCCAAATCAGACAACCAACAAGCCAGAATGGTGATGAGTTATCCCGCAGTTGTGCAGGGGTGTTTAGAGACTCTTGAACAAGCACAGCAATTTTTACTCGATATTGAAGATCGTCATTATGTGACACCTGCGGCCCCGTACGTAAGCAGCAGTATTGGAGAACACTTTCGTCATTGGTTAGATATTTTTCATGCGATTCGCTTAGCCAGCGAAGAGATTGACTACAACCAACGTCGCCGTGGTCACGCTGTTGAGCATTCTATTGAACAGGCGCAAGCAGAAATCGCGCAACTTACAACGTGGCTAGGGAATTTGAGCGCCGAAGCGGCAGTGATGAAAGTCTCCGTGACCAGTGAAGTGACACTCTATCAAACTCGGATTGCAGAGATGCAATCAACCCTTGAGCGAGAGTTGGCTTTCGCGGCGCTGCACGCCAATCATCATTTCGCTATGGCCAAAGTGGCGGCGCAGGTGATGCAAGTGGAAACCAATAGCGCGTTTGGCATTGCACCAGCCACAGCGACTTACATCCGAGGTGAATAGCATGTGTTCGGTGACTTGGCTTATAGAGCCCGATGGTTATCAACTGTTTTTTAATCGTGATGAGCAAAAGGCAAGGCCACTGGCGTTGCCCCCTCAGCAAGTTTGCATTCAACAAACATCGGTTCTCATGCCGGTTGATCCCAAAGGACGAGGCAGTTGGATCTCGCTCAATGAGCATGGGCTTTCCTTGTGTCTGCTTAATTACTATCAAGGAAAGGTGCCTGCCAGGGAGTTGGTTAGTCGCGGTTTATTGTTGCGTCATCTTTCGCCCCATCAGAGAGTGGAGGACATTGTGAAAGTGTTTCGAACCATTCAGTTGAAACGCTTAGCACCTTTTACTTTGCTGGCGTTTGATCCATCGTTGACGGCGCGTTTTGGTGATGTCATGGCATTTGAATGGAATGGTGACGCACTACGGATCTTGCCTGTGGATAGTCCGCTGTTTTCTTCCGCTGTGCATTTCGATGCTGTGCAGCATTATCGTCAGCAACTTTACCGTGAATGCACAGCAAAAGAGAAAACGCGCGAGTCTCTGTTGGCATTTCATCGTGCCTTTGAGGAAAAAGAGCCACACCTCTCCCCGTGCATGCTACGAGAAGACGCGCATACCGTGAGCTTCACCGCGATCAGCGTCAATCGTCAGCACAAGCGCATGAGTTATCTCCCTGGGTTGCCTGTTTTGCAGCTTTCAGAACGTGCACTCGAAGAACACGGTTATCACATTAATCCTGCCGCTGCAGCGGCAAATGATCATTGAGTAAGGAGTTCACAATGAAAAAATGGTTTGCTGTTTTATTGATGCTGGTGAGCGCGACGAGTTATGCCGCTGATGAAGTCTACACGGGCTTTTTTAGCAACAAGGCTTTGGATGGGTATGACACCGTTGCTTACTTCACACAAAACAAACCAGTGAAGGGAGAGGCCAAATTCAAAACGCAATACAAAGGTGCAGATTGGTTGTTTGCATCGCAAGCGCATCTTGATTTGTTTCTCGCTAACCCAGAGAAATACGCCCCTCAATACGGTGGTTATTGTGCTTGGGCCGTTTCCGAAAAGAGCGATTTTGCTCCGGGAGATCCACAATACTGGGCGATTGTTGATGGCAAGCTTTACCTCAACTACGACCAAAAAATTAAGCAATGGTGGGACGAAGCACCGCAGCGACACATCACACAAGCCGATGCGAATTGGCCAGTGATGCTGAAGTGATAGTCGCTTGATGTTGGTTTTAACGCGCGTGGAGAGAGAAGTATGTTAACCAGTCCATTTCGATTACCCAGACATACGCCTTTTGGCTTGGGAGAAGCACTGGTTGAGTGGATGACAGGTTTAGCAAAGCTTGATGGCTTTTATCAAGCTCGTCCGAACACTCAAAGCAGTTTTGAATTTATGCGCTATACCCTCTCTGCGCTGAATATTGATTATCGTGTCGAGCAGGGCTTAGTCTCGCACATTCCTGAGCAAGGGCCTGTTGTGATCGTGGCCAATCATCCGCTTGGGGCAATTGAAGGTGTGATCTTAGCTGACTTGGTCGGCGCAGTGCGTTCAGATGTAAAGGTGCTGGCCAATCAACTGCTCAAGCGTTTGCCTGAAATTGATGAGTTGTTTATCGGCATCGATGTTTTTGCTGGACGCAGTGCCATGCGTACGAACGCCAACGCAGTGCGAGAAGCTCATCGTCATTTGGCGCAAGGAGGTGTGTTGATTGTCTTTCCTGCCGGAGAAGTTTCCACCTATCGAGAGGGGAGTGAAACCCTATCCGATATTGAATGGAGCCAATCGGTGGCGAAGTTTGTCACTCGCGCCAAAGCCACGACAATCCCCATTTACATCAATGGTCAAAATAGTGCGCTTTTTTACAAAGCCGGAAAAGTACACCCTCTGCTGCGCACCGCTTTGCTTGGTCGAGAGTTGCTGAACAAGAGTACTTCTACGATCGCCATTTCGATCGGAAATCCCATTCCTTATTCCGAGGTGAAAGAGTTTGAACATGAGCGAGATATTGTCCATTACTTACGGCTCAATACGTATCTCATGGGCGCAGAGCAAGATCCACCGTTTGCCTTTTGCTCGCCAGTGTACACGCAACCGCTCATCCAACCGGTTGAGAAAGCTTTGTTAGAGTGCGATCTAGCGGCTCTGCCTTCAAACGCGTTACTACTAGAGCAAGGTGACTACGCCGTCTACTGCGTGGAATCGACAGCGATCCCTAATATGCTCAGAGAAATTGGCCGAGTTCGAGAAGAAAGTTTTCGTGAAGTGGGAGAGGGCAGTGGCTTGGCGTGCGATTTGGATCCCTTTGATGCCAGTTATCGACAATTGTTTGTTTGGAATCACAGTGAAGGTGAGTTGGTAGGAGCTTATCGATTAGGGCTGGTGGATGAACTTACCGTAGAGAAAGGTCTTGATGGGCTCTATTCGCGAAGCTTGTTTCAATACGACGAAGCCTTTCTCAATACGCTGGATAAAAGTATTGAATTGGGGCGCTCAGTGGTTGCCATCAAATACCAGCGCAGTTTGAATGCTTTGCTGCTTTTGTGGAAAGGCATCGCTGCGTTTGTGTCGCAACATCCTCAATACACCCATTTGTTTGGTCCGGTTAGCATCAGCAACGACTACAGTTCAGTGGCGAGACAACTGATGGCAGCCACGCTTTCGATTCATCATTACGATCAAGAAAAAGCGCGATTAGTGACTCCCACCACACCATTAAAAACAAGTACATCACCTTTTTGGCACAAGAATTTGCTCTCGGCATTAGCCAGTGTTTCAGCGCTATCTAAAGTGATTTCGCGTTTGGAAAAAGGCCCTGGCCTACCAGTATTGCTGCGCCAGTATTTAGGCATGAAGGGGAAACTGGTGTGTTTTAACGTGGACCCAGCCTTTAATCACGCGCTGGATGGTTTGATCGTGGTGAACTTGAAACAAGTACCGCTGAAAACGTTAGCCAAATATATGGGCAAAGAAGCTGCCCAGCGCTACCTTGAGCAATAAGGTTTACAAAAAATAGAAGAGACTTAATAAAGGCTAACTCTTTGAATTAGCCTTTATATTGTTGAACGATTCTCAAATAAATAGCGTTGCTTGCAAGGACGTCGATAGGGGAAAGGCGAGTAACCGGATTTAGTTTAGTACCTTTTTTAGTACTCACAGCCAAGTAATTGAGGGACAGAATACAAAAAGGGCGATAACTCAAAGAGTTATCGCCCTTTCCAAACGTTTGGTGGAGCTGGGGGGAGTTGAAATGGTTCCTCGCTTCTCATTAATTCAGTAACTTATATCGATGTTACCAATTTGGTGTTGCATTGGATGTTACATCAATTTCCTGCTTCAAAAGGAACTGAACCCGCGTCCGTGTATTCCTAAATTATTTAAAAATGCTAGCTTGTTATAGCAATTTAATCTAAAGCAATAGCGCTGATATTGAGTATTTTACCCAGCCTCACCATCTATTAGTAGCGATTTTAACACATCGGGAGAAGACGGTAGCATTCCGACTTTTAAGCCAAATGGTTTGAATACCTTGTTGAGAATCTCTGTATTGTAGCTGCCCCGATCATTCTCTATATCTGACAGTGTTTTTCTTGAGACATCGACAAGTCTTGCGAACACATCCTGTTTGAGTCCCAGTATATTAATGCGTAAACTTTTTAACGCTTGGCCTTGTGTTAGCTCTCCAAGCAATAAGTGTTTGATGATTTTGTTTGCCTCTGTTTTGCGTTCTGCTGCACTTACTGCTTTGGCGTTTTTTGAGGTTTTCGATCTAGTCGGAGTATTAAGTTGCGATCGTTCTTTGGTCGAATGAGTTGCATCCGTCCCAGCCTTGGGCTGATGTTGATTTCGGTTTGCTCTTAGACGAGCAACGGTATCTTGTACGGACTCTTTATTGCTTGGCTTATTCATAGTAGCCCCCATTTAGTGAGCTTTTCTGATATATGATTAAGTCCAACGGCTGGCATCTCTAAGATTTGTTCTGGTACTCCTCGTAATGCTAGTCTCTGCTTTAAATCAATGCATTTACTTGCAGTAACCTCTAGTTCTTGTAATAACACTTCTTTTGGCACGAGATCAGATAAGGTGTCCGCTATTCCTACGAAGTCGTAAGTTCCGCCAACCTCTAGTGGGGCTTTCCATTTTGTTGTTCTTGGAATGCCTTCAGGATCAGCTTTCATTGGTGCGAAGTCGTAAACGGGAGCAAGCTTTATGACTCCATCACCTTTTAAGAATGAAGTGTTTCTGCCATGGTTATCACTATTACCAAACAAGATGTTGAGTAGATCTCTCTTCACCCATTCAATGACGAAAGCTTGGATATCAAACCTATACCCTTGGTGTTTAACCATATTGCTTTCAGTAATTTTTTCTATGAGAGTTCGGATTGTTGATTCGTGATCAAGAGTGACTCCTGCGCCTTTTTTCAAAATGGAATACACAGATTCCATGCCAAATCTCTTTATTTGTTGATTAATAATTTGAACATCAAATCGAGGCAGCCATAAGGAAGGGTAGTTTAATCCTTCCTCCAACCGCATGCCTTCGGTGGCGATCGTTTCGACTCCCATTTCGGTTAGCTCGTGGTAGAAGTAGAACTCAGCTCTTAGAATATTACAGTCGATGGTGCTTCTTGAGCCTCTAGGGTACTTTACTAAGTAATGTAAGTCGTGGTTGCTATTGTCATCTTGGTATGGATCAATCCATATTTTTTCGCTGCCAGATCCATGATCGAAACCACATCGGAGGATCAGCTTTGGCGCTTCACCTCCAGCCCCTGTTGCACCACCTGCGGCTGCCCCTCTTTGCTGTGCATAGTCGAGGAAATCACCTGCTCGATTTTTAACATCATCAACAGAGAAGTAGAGGTTGTCTGCTACTTCGTAGCGCTCAGGAAGAGAGTCTTTTATTCTTAAGTTACCAATAGGCGACATTGTGCCAAACTTGAGCAAAACATAGTCTTGTTCATCAGAACTAAGGTCTTCAATATCTAGGTGTTTGATCCAGTATCGTCTACTAGCGCCACTAGGCATAATATCGTCTAGAAACTTTAACCATCCAGGTTTACCCATGTCATCAAAAAAGAATGAGATAGGGTGGTTTAGTGAAACAGCGTGAAAGTCATCTTTATCGTGATGTTCTAGCGCATAGTCGCTGAGGTAGTTGAGTTCAGTCACTCGGAAATTATGTTGGCTACTTTTAGGGAATGAGATGATACCAATATCTATCCATTCACCTCTGATAAAAGCTTGTACGGTTAGCTCTTCCATCAACAACACCTCTACTTATCAATGAGTAAAACTTTACTCTTAAAGTTCCTATCTTTCAACTTGTGAGTAACTATTTACTCATAAACATGTGGCGAGACTCTTTGTGAGTAAATAATTACTCGTAATCTGTAAGCCCAAATTGTTGATGAACAGAATGGATGGAACTATTTATTAATTTTGACGTAGGTCTTGAAATCGCCAATGATTTCAAGGCCGGTCTCCTTTCTCTTACGTAGGGTATGTTTGATTGGGTACGTAGTGACTTTTTGACTTCAGTATGGTGAACAAAGAGGTGACGATATTTGGTCTGAAGTTGGTCGTGAAAGCACCAGTTACCAGATGTTGAAAGGCTCAGATAGTGCATCGTTTAGTACCTTGTTTTAGTACTCACAGCCAAGTGATTGAGGGACAGAATACAAAAAGGGCGATAACTCAAAGAGTTATCGCCCTTTCCAAACGTTTGGTGGAGCTGGGGGGAGTTGAACCCCCGTCCGAAAACCATTCATCATTGGTACTACATGCTTAGTCGATCTTTAATTTCACTACCACCTGCGAACCGACACGCGAATGAATAGCTAACCTGAATTGTATCTTACGCTTCATCCCTCAGGTGGGGGAATCCACGCCAGCTTGATTTGGTTTGACCCCTCGTGATTCCCCGTCTTACAAGCGGAAGCTAGGGCGAGAGGGCTCTGAGCAGTTTATTAAGCTGCTAGTGCGTAGTTTTCGTCGTTTGCGACTATTTTTTTGCGGTTTGTTAACGAGGCCTACCGCACCTCGGCATGCACCTCAGACTGCAAAATTCCCGTCGAATCCTAAATCAGCCCCAAGGTAATTTGGGCATACTACCAGAAAAGCCTAGCCTGTCCAGTAGTATGCGTCTAAGTGGTTAAGTTTAACGCAGCGAGCTCTTCATCACGCGAGCTTTTTGGCGCTGCCAATCGCGATCTTTAATGTCGTCACGTTTGTCGTGTAGCTTCTTACCTTTTGCTACACCAATTTTGATCTTCACCCATGAGCGAGCCCAGTAGAGTGAAAGTGCTGCTAACGTCATGCCTTCGCGGTTGATACGCCCAAGCAAATTATCAAGTTCACGTCGGCTCATCAGCAGTTTACGCACACGGGTAGGGTTAGCTACAACGTGCGTTGATGCTTGATTCAAAGGAGTGATAGTCATGCCACTAACAAAGGCTTCTCCGTCACGCATAAATACGTAACTTTCAGCAATATTGGCTTTGCCTTGGCGAAGAGCTTTCACTTCCCACCCTTGTAGCTCCATGCCTGCTTCAATCTCATCTTCTATGAAATATTCGTGGCGAGCTTTTTTGTTCAGCGCGATAGTGTTACTACCCGCTTTTGGTTTTGAATTTTTCTTTGCCATAGTGAACTCATTATACGGTGTGCAACTTTTATAGGAAATGCTTTTATTTGCGCTGGCTCAGAATAACAGTAAAATTGTTCAGCGCTTTGAAATGAAAGCCATTGAGAGGAGAGTCTATGAAGCAAGTCACCCGGTCTGCACTGGTATCGTTTAGTGCAGAACAGATGTATGCCCTAGTGAATGATGTGGCAAAGTACCCTGAATTTTTGCCAGGTTGTTCTGGGAGCCGAGTGATCGAGGCGTCGGATTCCAATATGGTCGCATCGGTAGATGTGGCAAAGGCTGGTATCAGCAAAACGTTCACCACTGCTAATCATCTTGTTCCAGGTGAAGCAATCATGATGACGCTGGTCGATGGCCCCTTTAAAACACTCAAAGGAGGGTGGTTTTTTACTGCCTTAGATGAGCAAGCGTGTAAAGTTGAGTTAAAGCTGGAGTTTGAGTTTTCAAGCAAGATGATTGAGCTCGCATTTGGCAAAATCTTTAATGAGCTGACCAACAACATGGTCAATGCATTTACTCAGCGTGCGAAGCAGGTGTATTTATGAGTATTGAATCTGAGATGATCCACGTTGAGGTGGTTTATGCTTTACCTCAGGAGCAACGTGTATTAACCCTAGTGGTGAACCAACAAGCGACAGTGGAAGAGATCATTCGTCAATCTGGCGTGTTAGAGATCTACCCTGAGATTGACCTTGGCAAAAATAAGGTCGGGGTGTTTAGCCGTTTGGTGAAATTAGATGCAACGGTGCGTGATAAAGATCGTATTGAAATTTATCGTCCTTTATTGGCCGATCCAAAAGAGATTCGCCGTAAACGTGCTGAGCAAGCAAAAGAGAGTGGTGTGGCGGATCCTGTCACTGGAGGCAAGCCAAGCCCACTTCGCAAAGCGGACTAAGTTCAGTTTCAATACTGGATAAAACAAAACCCCGAATTCATCGGGGTTTGTTGTTATAGGAGCATCGAAATGGAAGCGGAAGAGACTCGATAATGCTTAGCGGAGTCCTTCAAAAAAGCTATCACTGGCAGGAAAGTCGCCTGCAATATCCACCAATGTGCCATCATCGTTGAAGTTAACGATAAGGTTTTTCTGGATGGACTCTTTATGCCCTTCCGTATGGTGGTAGATATAGTACCAAGTATTTGGATAGCCATTTTCGATCAGCATTGGTGAGCCCATGACAAAACGCACTTGTGCTTTGGTCATGCCAAATTTCAATTTATCAACCGCTTGTTGTTCAACATAGTTACCTTGGTTGATGTCGATACGGTAAACCAGTTTTTCTAATACCGAGCAGCCTGTCAGCATTGTGATTGCCAAAGGTAGGGCAATCAGCCACTTCTTTAATTGCATAGCTAAATTCTTAGTAACCTCAAAAATACTGCGTCCGATAATAAACAAGCTCGGGCAAGATGTAAAAAGCTCTGTAGGGTAGAACGTAGGATGAGACAACGAATTTTGAGATGAGTTGCATTTATGAAGAAAAAAGCCAGGCTCAAGGAACCTGGCTGATTGATCAAGAAGGTTACACTACGCTGCGATCAACAACTCTTTCGCATTGGCGAGTGTGGATTCGGTAATTTGGCTTCCACCAAGTAGGCGCGCTAATTCCGATACGCGCTGATTTTGGTCTAACAAGCGCATTTGTGTTTCTGTGGTGCCATTTTTGGTGTTCTTAGCCACAAACATTTGCTGATGACCACACCCAGCAACTTGCGGCAAGTGAGTTACACAAAGTACCTGAGTTGATTCTCCCAGTTTACGCAGCATTTTTCCGACGACTGCCGCGGTTGGCCCACTGATACCCACGTCTACTTCATCAAAAATGAGGCTAGGTGTGTCGACTTTTTGCGCAGTGATGACTTGAATGGCAAGAGAAATACGCGATAACTCACCACCAGAAGCGACTTTAGCAATAGGTTGCAGAGGTTGGCCTGGGTTGGTTGAAACCAAGAAGCACACAGTGTCTAAGCCTAATGGCGAAGGGTGTGTTCCTTCATTGTTGACTTCAATGTTAAAGACCGCCTTTTCCATGCTGAGTTCATGCATACTTTGAGTAATCAGCTTGTTGAGTTCTTTGGCATAGCGACAGCGGGATTTATGCAGTTTTTCCGCTTGTTCAAGATAGCCTTGGTATTTGACCTGTACATTTGCGGCTAACTCATCCATTTTTTCGTCGGAGCAATCTAACGCTTCTATTTGTTGCAGCAGATCTTGATGATGTTGATAAAGCTCTTCAGGTTGAACGTGGTGTTTACGAGCCACTGACATTACCTTGGAAAAACGCTGCTCCACATAGGCCATACGAGCTGGATCTACATCGATACGATCGAGATAATTTCTGAGTTCACTGTTAGCTTCTTCAAGCTGAATGATCGCTTCGGCGACCATATCAGGAAGTGCACTGAGTTTCGGGTCTAGCTCCGCTAATTCAATCAAAGCATTGCTGGCGCTTTGTAAAATACCGAGTGCGTTGACTTCTTCGCCTTCGTAGATAAGTTCTATCGCATGCTGGCAAGTGCTGGCGAGCTCTCCGCTATTGGATAGCAACTTATGTTCTTGTTCGAGCTCAGCAAATTCTTCTTCGCCAATCGCAAGTTCATTGAGTTCTTTTATTTGGTATTCCAATAACTGTTTTTGGGCTTGGTTTTGGAGGCTGTTTTCTTGCAACTGTTTTAGGTGATTATCTGCTTGGCGCCAATTTTGGTAAGCGATACGTGTGTTTTTCAGCAAGTTGAGGTGGCCAGCGTATTGATCCACCATGGCCATTTGATGTTCGCTCTTCATCAATTGATGATGGGCATGCTGGCCGTGAATGTTGATCAGCAGTTGTCCCAATGCTTTTAGCTGAGAAAGGGGAACCGGACTGCCGTTGATGAAGGCTCTAGAGCGCCCTTCACTGGTAATAATGCGGCGTAAAATACATTCACTGCCGTCTAAAAGTTCGTTGTCTTCTAGCCAGCGTGTGGCATGAAGATTGTTGTCGAGTAGAAAGGCGGCACTGACTTCTGTTTTGTCCTCGCCTTGCCTCACCATGCTGGCTTCTGCGCGTCCACCAAGGCATAGCCCCAGTGCATCAATGGCAATGGATTTACCTGCTCCGGTTTCACCGGTAATGGTTGTCATGCCTTTTGACAGCTCGAGTTGTAAAGACTTAACAATAGCAAAATTATTAACACTTAAATGAGCCAGCATTTTGGTTTACCTGTATAACTGAACAATACTGTATATAAATGCAGTATATACTGTTTCTTTATACAGTAAAGATCTCAAAGATAAAAAATGTGAAGGCGGTTTTATTCATCAATAGAGTGCTGTTTCCATAGAAGAAAACGTAAAGGCAAAGCTAAGGTGATGGTTAAGGTGATAAGTTGAATTTCCTTTGTCGGAAGAGTGTTTTTTGATGATCGTACAGAGGGTTAAGGTACGCCTTAACCCTTTTAAGGAAGGAGATTTAGAACAACTTGCTCGACCAACCAAGCTTGTTACGTAATACGTGATAGTAGCTGTAGTCTTTTGGATGGATCAGACGAAGTCGATTTGGGCTCTGGTAGATGTGAATCTCATCGCCGGGAGATACGGGAAGAGAGACTTGGCCATCACAGCTGACTTCTTGTGTTCCTCGGTTGTCTGGCGATACCAGTAGTTTAATTCTGCGATTGCCATCCACGACTAATGGTCTACTTGAAAGTGTATGAGGGAACATTGGCACCAGAGAAATGGCGTTCAGGCTCGGTGATAAAATTGGGCCCCCGCCAGAGAGCGAGTAAGCGGTTGAACCTGTTGGTGTGGAGACAATTAAACCGTCTGCACGTAGGGAAAACGCAAAGCTCTCATCGATGTAAACCTCAAACTCAATCATATGCGCGACTTGCCCCGGATGGAGCACTGCTTCATTGAGTGCCGCGTTGTGGCTTTTTACTTGCCCATGCCGGTGGATTTCTGCTTCAAGCAAAAAACGTTCTTCCTCGATGTAGGCTCCGTCCAACACGGCTTTCAGAGATTGCTGGAAATCTTCAGGGTTCAAGTCGGTCAAGAATCCAAGATTGCCTCTGTTTACTCCGATAACACGGGTGTTGAAGCGAGAGAGAATACGTGCTGCACCGAGCATATTGCCATCACCACCAACCACGATGGCCAAATCGGCTTTTTCACCTAACTCGACCAAACCAGCAAAGTGTTCTTCGGGAACATCATTGAGAATGGCGGAAAGTCGATCGTCAATAAATACCTGATAGCCGAGTGAGTTCAACCAATGATATAGGTCGCGATGTGTCTGAATCGCTTGTTGATCTCTTGGCTTACCGATAATGGCGATCACGTTAAATGGTTTTTTCATAGCTTTTCCGCACTAAAGAGGCTTGAATCGGGATTCATCATCCCCATAATAATGGCAAGTTATCTAACTTTGCGAATTTTTGTGAAGATAAAGCCTTTAAAACGTGAAAGGCTTTAAGGACAAATAGTTGAATTCTGGAGATATCATGAGCAACGAAGAAAACAAAATCAACGAAGAAGCGCTTAAACAGCAAGACGCTGCGGAAGTAGAAGTAGAAGCTGTTGGCACTGATGCTGATATCGAATGGAACGAAGAAGCGGATGAATCAGCGGCGAAGATCGCTGAGCTGGAAGCCGCTTTATTGGCCAGCGAAGCGCGTGTGAAAGAGCAGCAAGATTCAGTGCTACGTGCGAAAGCAGAAGTGGAAAACATGCGTCGTCGTACTGAGCAAGAAATTGATAAAGCGCGCAAATATGCGTTGAATCGCTTTGCTGAAGAACTGCTGCCAGTGATTGATAATCTAGAGCGTGCGATTCAAGCTGCTGACGCTGAAAGCGAAGCGGTAAAACCACTGCTAGAAGGCGTTGAATTAACGCATAAAACGTTCGTTGATGTGGTCAGTAAGTTTGGTTTGAAAGAGATCAATCCTGAAGGCCAGCCATTTAACCCAGAATGGCATCAGGCGATGTCGATTCAGGAAAGCCCAGATCACGAGTCAAACACCGTGATGTTCGTGATGCAAAAAGGCTACGAATTGAATGGTCGAGTGATTCGTCCTGCGATGGTTATGGTTGCGAAATAAGCAAACAGATAGACCGATTCAAACACACAGAGCGGCTTTTGCCGCTCTTTTTTATGTCTCCAAAGCCGCCGAGTCTAGCAAACCAACCCTTTGATTTAGTCGATTATTCTTTGCTTTTCCTTTAATTGAAATTTAATTTCTGATTGGAAATTTGTATCATTATTGTAAACAAAAGCTTCATTTTGTAACTCATGTGTGTATTATGTGCGAACTCCGTCTGAAATATAGGCGGTTTTAACTATAAAACCATAAATTACAAACACAACATTCTGGAGTGAAGGATGGATAAATCACTTTCAAGTAAGATTTTTGTAGGCTTGTTTGCTGGTCTACTTATCGGTACTGCTATTCAGTATCTCTTTAGTGGCGTTGCTATCTTTGATACTTATTTACTGGGTGCTGCAGAGGGCGCTGGCGGTATGTTTGTATCACTAATCAAGCTGCTGGTTGTGCCACTTGTGTATGTTTCGATAGTGTGTGGCATTGTTGACCTAAAAGACATTACTGCGTTCGGTCGCCTTGGTGGTAAAACTTTTGCGCTTTACATTATCAATACCATTATTGCGATTGCGGCAGCGCTGACGGTTGGGCTTATCTTCCAGCCAGGGGCGGATGCACATCTTGCGGGTACCATTTCACAAACGGTAAAACTGACCACAACGGAAACGCCGGATATCTTTTCGTTGGTGGTGAACATTGTGCCAAGCAATCCAGTGCAAGCTTTTGCCAATGGTGACATGCTGCAAATCATCTTTATGGCGATTTTGACCGGTTTGGCAATCCAAGCGCTGGATTCTCGTGGTGGCCCTGCTATCCGTACTTTCAAAATGGCCAATGAGATCATGATGAAGCTGGTTGGCCTTGTGATGAGCCTTGCGCCTTACGGTGTGTTTGCTTTGATGATTCAACTTGGGGCGACTTTGGACGCCAACACGCTGATGTCGGTTGCGGGCTATGTCGCGTTAGTTGTGGCCATGCTGGTGTTTTGGATCTTCTTTTTCTACCCAATGGTGGTGGGCATTACAACTGGGATCACTCCCAAAGCATTTTTGCGGGCAACTCGTGAGCAGATTTTGTTCTCACTATCGACCGCGAGCTCGAATGCAACTATCCCTGTGACCATGAGAACCCTGACTGAGAAGCTTAATGTATCAAAGTCTGTGGCTGGTTTTGGTGTGCCGCTGGGCGCGACCATGAACATGTCAGGTGTGTCTATTTACATTGCGTTGGCGACCATGTTTGTGGCAAACGCATTTGGCCAGCCAATTAACACGGCAGACATCTTTACACTGGGTTTGACGATTCTTCTTCTATCGATTGGTGCTGGTGGTGTACCTGGCGGCGGCGTGGTGATGGTGGGTGTATTGCTTCATCAACTAGGCTTGCCACCTGAAGGTCTTGCTATTATTGCCGCGGTAGACCGCATCAACGATATGTTCTGTACTTCATCTAACGTGGTGGGTGATACCGCGGTGAACACCATCGTTGCGAAATCTGAAGGGGAAATTGGTGTGGAAGCGGACGAAGCGCAAACAGAGGCTTCAACCACAGCGAATGCGTAAGCACACTTTTTCTGCTAAACAAAAGCGAAGCCAAGTGGCTTCGCTTCAGACTGCTGACAAAGGTCTAGCTTTCGAGCTAGACCTTTGATCTAATAGGGGTATCGAAATATGGATACTCCGATATGCTTCAAGAACCGACTCCGCAACAATACGAACTGGAAATGGTGACGATGGAACAGTTAGTTCCTAAAAACCATTTAGTGCGCAAAATCGATAATGCTATCGACTTTGAATTCATTCGTGATGAAGTCGCTCATCTTTATTGTAAAGATAATGGGCGTCCACCTGTTGACCCTGTTCGTCTCTTCAAAATCATCTTGCTTGGTTATATCTTTGGTATAAAAAGTGAGCGTCAGCTCGTTAAAGAAATTGAAGTGAATGTCGCTTACCGTTGGTTCTTACGGATGTCATTAACAGAGAAAGTCATCCACGCTTCGACTCTAAGCCAAAACCGCATTCGTCGCTTTAATGGCACGGATGTATTCGAACGTATTTTTATCAATATCGTAGAGCAAGCCATGACGAAAGGCTTGGTCGCGGGTCAAGAGCTCTTTACGGACAGTACTCATCTCAAAGCGAACGCCAACAAGAATAAACACACCAATAAAGTCACGGCGGTTCGCGCGAGTGCCTATCTTGATATGCTGGATGACGACGTCGCGTTAGACCGAGAAAAAGCGGGTAAGAAGCCTCTTAAGGCTCGTGAATCAGAGTCAAAAACAAAGAATACCAAAACCAGCACCACTGACCCAGAGAGTGGCTTCATGACTCGTGATAATAAGCCACAAGGCTTCTTCTACCTCGACCATCGAACCGTTGATGGTCAACATGGAATTATCCTCGATACCTATACCACCGCGGGCAACATCAATGACTCACAGCCTTACGTTCAACGCTTAGATTACACGCTTGCTACATTCCAATTGAACCCGATAGCCGTTGGACTGGATGCGGGCTACTTTACCGCTCCAGTGGCGGAGTCACTTGAACGTCGAGGTATTCTTGGCGTGTTCGGTTATCGACGTCCATCGAGAACGAAAAATGCGTTCAAAAAGAAACACTTTACTTACGATGCGCAAAGAGACTGCTACCAGTGTCCGAATGGTCAGGCGTTGCTTTATAAAACCACGTCACGCGATGCCTACCGAGAATACCACTCAGACCCGAAAGAGTGTGCGTTCTGTCCAATGAGGGATGACTGTACTCAAAGCAAAAACATGAAGAAAGTGATTACTCGGCATATCTATAGCGATGCCGTAGAGAGAGCAAATCAAATGCGGCTTTCTTCCTATGGTAAGAAGACCTATCGACGTCGAAGTGAAACAGTAGAACGGAGCTTTGCAGATGCCAAGCAACATCATGGTCATCGTTATGCTCGCTTCCGAGGTCTAGCCAACGTGCAAATGCAATGTTGGTTGGCAGCGGCAGCCCAAAACATCAAGAAGATAGCGTTGGTGGTGAACTATCTACGAAAAATGGGCTTAAATATGGCAGAAATAAGGCAGATACTTGCTTCTGTATACCCATGTAATGAATGGGAACTTCTGCGCACGATATAACAAAAAAAAATCACGATCGCGACCTACGGTCGCTTCCAAAAAAGAACCCCACTTAAAAAGCGGGGTTCGTCATCAATCTGAAGCGAAGCCAAGTGGCTTCGCTTTTTTGTACTTTGAAATGATGCCCCATCTTTTTCTCACTGATTGCATCAAGCATCAGTGCTGATGTTCTTGTTCCACAGTACCGACCCAAGTGAGTAAGTGAGGAACAAAACCAAGCGGATGTTGAAGGACCTCTTGTTTGACAAGATCGATTTCCAGCAGTTGGTTATTGGCAGGATCGCTCACAATAAGATGACCTGTACGTTTGTCTTCCGTTAACTGAATTTTTTGTCCTTCCGCCAACGCTGATGGCGTTTCCCATAAAGCGATGTTGTGGCTTTGAATGAAATTCGCCGCGGCATTAAACACTTTCAATGTGCCGTTGGAGCTCACCACAACAAATACGTCGTTAGCAGCATAATGAGCTAAAACCCCTTCCTCCGGAGAGGATTTCCAATTGACCTCTTTCAGTTCTCCTTGGGCGAGATAAAAAGCTTGAGCCTGACGAGTGAGAAACAGCAGTTTATCCGCAGCATCAAAACCCACCACAGTACCAAATCGAGATCCTGTGTCTAAACCTGCTGGATTGGCGAGTTTGGTGAATTGCGGGGTGGTACTTGGTGTCTCAACAACGATCACACCATCACTACACGCAAAAGCCACTTGTGTTTTGGATTGCGCACTGCCGTGAAGCGCTGGGCACGCATCGGGTGCGCTGCTTAATTCGTGAAAATGGTCACCGTGCCGCTCAAGAGCCACGACTTTGTTTGGCAAAGCGGGATTGGCCGCATTGTCGACCATGCCGGTAAAAGCATGTTCCCCAAACAGTTGCGTGGTGCCGTGTACGGCATAACTAAAGGTGTAATGAGCTAGGGCTGTGCCATTAGCGATGCTGGCATCATTTAATACTCGGAACTCTGCGTTTTCTCCGCTGTTGCTGTCGCCATCAAAAAAGAGCGCCGCAGCGTCGTCACTAAGGTCGTAATGCGTTGGTTTGATGCCCTGATACTGGGTCGTGAGCAATTGCGGACGCTCTACGTGTAAATGGAAATGATCGCCATGCGCTTCTGCTTCAATGCCGGAATCGAGAATTTCAACTAGGTTTTGAGTGCGTTGCAGGGCCAACGCGTAGCGCCCATCCGGGCTGGTTTTCAGGCCAGATGGCGTATTTTGTAAATTAAACTGTTCCAATGGTGCCCAATTTTGGCCTTCAAGAACATAGAGATTAGTGCTGCCTTGCTCTGTGACGACCAAACGGCTCATGGCGGATGGCGCGTGGTCTGAATCTTGATGATTGTGATGGTCTGCTTTGTTCTCGCCTTCGCTACAGCCACTGAGTGTCAGCATGACGGCCAGTGAGAGTGCGGTGTATGTAACTTTGGTGGTCAACAGGGGTTGCATTTAAAGATGTCCTTTCATTTGAACGATGGAATAAACCTAGCGAATAAACTTAGTAGGTTAGATTGATTTATGAAATGTTATAACATAACATTTATCTCATTCAATAGTTTTGAGACGTATTATCATTAATTAATCGGAGATGGATGTAGTGAGAATCCCAGCAGTAAAAAAGAGTGGGTTGTTTTTGTGTGGCGCCATGCTCATCAGTAGTTCAGCGGTAAAAGCAAATATTGATATTGGCGTAGTCCTGGATGGCAGCTATCAAAATGAATCTCGCCATTGGGGAAGTCGTGATAAGGGATTTTCGCTTGGGCATTCTGAGCTTGTGCTAAGCAGTAACATTGATCATCACTTCAAAGGCCAGCTCGTTACGGTATTGGCGAGCCATGGTGGAGAAACCGAGCTTGAACTCGAAGAGGCCTGGATAGAAACGCTCAGTTTACCGCTGGGATTCAAACTGAAAGCGGGGAGATTGCTCTCTCACATTGGTTACCTAAACAATAAACACATGCATGAAGATGCGTTTATCGAACGCCCAGTTGTTTATCGCGCATTTCTTGGTGGTCACTATTTTGATGATGGCGTTCAAATGAGTTGGTTGGCACCGAGCGATTTTTATCTGCAGACGAGTATCGAAGCGTTTAGCGGAAAGCTTTTGGATGCAGGGTATAGCGATCCGGTGAGTGTTGGCGTGTATACCGCGAACGTGCAAATTGGCGCAGACTTAGGTGTGGAGCACAGTTGGCGCTGGGGAGTGAGCGCGCTTTACAATGCCAATGGTCGTCAGTTTGTTCATTCTGAGTCATCGGATCACAGTGCGCATGACCATCATCATGATCACGCAGGTCATTCGCATGGGCCCGCGATAACAGGGCGTCATTTATATGGTACGGATTTCACTTGGAAATGGGCGCCGGAAGGTAACTATCGTCAAACCAATCTGAGAGCCAGCAGTGAATTTTGGTATTTAGACAATCGATTTGATCCGCAAATGGCGAGTGTTCCGGGAGCGGAACAAGCAGCACAAGGTTGGTATGCCGAAGTCGCCTATCAGTTCCAGCCGAGTTGGACCATGAGTACACGTTATGGGGAAGTGCGAACTGTGGAGGGAGACGTACACGCTCATGGTGATCACTTGCATGGCGAGTTTTCTCGTGGCGATCTGAAAGAGTGGGATGTCGCGCTGGATTGGCATGCTTCCCATTTTGGTCGCATTCGTGGTCAGGTGACCTATGAAGACAACGTTGATGGTGATGAGACCTTATTTAGTCTGCAATACGTGATGTCATTTGGAGCGCACCATGCTCATGCGTTTTAGTGTTTGTTTGTCGCTGTTACTTTTGAGCATGCCGAGCATCGCTGGGCTGAATGTCTTTGTCTGCCAGCCGGACTGGGCCGATTTAGTTCGCCAGCATGCGCCTGATGCCCGGATTTACTCTGCAACCACGGCGATGCAAGACCCGCATTATGTTCAAGCCAGGCCATCACTGATTGCACAAATGCGCCGTGCAGATCTGGTCGTCTGCTCTGGTGCTGAGCTGGAGATTGGTTGGCTACCTGAACTGCAAAGGCAAAGTCGTAACCCGAAAGTACAGAACGGGCAAACGGGGTTGTTGTGGGTCAGTGACTATGTGCAAATGCTGGATAAACATGAGCAGGTTGATCGTGCTATGGGCGATGTCCACGCGCACGGCAACCCTCACGTCCAATTTGCAGTGGCCGATATGCCGGCTGTATCTCGTGCGTTAGCGGACAGGCTTGCGCTTATCGATCCAGACAATCAGTCCCTATATAAAGGAATGGGGGTAAAGTTTCGCCATGCGTGGCAAAAACGTTTGTCCGTTTGGCGCGAGCAAGCAAGACCATTACGAGGTATGCAAGTGGTGGGTTACCACCAGACCTATCGCTATCTTTATGCTTGGTTGGGAATCGAACAAGTGGCGGATCTTGAACCAAAGCCCGGATTACCACCGACGATGGCGCATCTTCAAAAGTTGAATCAACTCGATTTGATCCAAGTGAGTGGTATCGTCTACTCCAGCCATCAACCTGTGGATTCGGCCAACTGGTTGGCCCAGCGAAGCCAGTTGCCGATTGTGCAGTTGGCTCAAAGTGTTGGCGGAAGAGCACAGGCCAGCGATCTGTTTGCGTTGATTGATGACAGTATTGCGCAACTGCTTCAGTTGAGAAGCGCGCCATGAGCACGCACATGTGGCTAATGACGCCGGCGGCCATTGGCTTGCTGGCTTTGGTGAGTAACATCATTTTAGGAAGGCAAGTGTTACGCCGTGGAGTGGTCTTTATTGATTTGGCCATGGCACAAATCTCGGCATTGGCGATGATCATCGTCGAGCTCTATGCAGGTTTTGACGCCAGTTTGCTGAGTAAAGTGCTGGCCTCGTATCTACTGACTTTACCAGTGGCTGGGTTACTAAGTTATTTAGAGCATCGAGCGATGCCGCACTTGGAAGCCATGATTGGCCTGCTGTATGTCATTGCTGCGTGCGTTTCCATCAATGTGGTGAGCGTTCAAGCACATGGTAAAGAGTTGATTGATTCACTGTTGGGTGGGCGTCTGCTATGGACAGACATCACTGATGTTGGTTTGGTGTTTATGGTGACGCTCAGTTTGCTTTGGGTGCAATGGCAGCGTCGTCATTGGTTGGAGGGAGCAAAATTCTATCTGCTGTTCGCTTTGGCAGTTCCGCCTTTGGTGATCAACCTTGGGGTGTATCTTGAATTTGCGGCACTCATTTTGCCCGCCTTGTTTGCCTTGCTCTTTCGATCTTCGCTCTATTGGTGGGCAGCGATAAGCCTGGGTATTGTTGGTGGGAGCGCCGGATTTTTGATGTCATTGTGGGGAGATTACCCGGTCGGGCCCAGTATTGTGCTGGCCATGGCAGCTGTCGGCGCCGTAGGTGTCATAGTTAAGCGAGCGAGTTTACATTTTCAACGCGCAGAGTCTCGTTCTCTCACGTCTTAAATTATCTTTTCATTTGTGCGGAGCGGATATTGGCTCCGCCATCTGATGACTTGAATCCAATAAAAAAATATCACTTTTTTTCATGTTGCCCCTTGAAAAGGTTTTTGACGCCCCTATCTATGAGGCATAAGTGAAACACACAACTTATTTTGGTTTTGTGAGTAAGGGTTGAATCCCCATTGTCGATCCCCATATAGGGGATAAAGCAAAAGAAAATAGAATTTATTTGGAGATAGCCAGATGGGTAAAATCATTGGTATTGACTTAGGTACTACTAACTCTTGTGTTGCTGTACTAGACGGCGACAAACCACGTGTAATCGAAAATGCGGAGGGTGAGCGCACAACTCCTTCAGTTATCGCTTATACCGATGGTGAGACTCTTGTTGGTCAACCTGCAAAACGTCAAGCGGTAACAAACCCAGAAAACACGCTATTTGCAATCAAGCGTTTGATTGGTCGTCGTTTTGAAGATGAAGAAGTTCAACGCGACATCGAAATCATGCCATACAAAATTGTGAAGGCGGATAACGGTGATGCTTGGGTTGAAGCGAAAGGCCAGAAAATGGCTGCTCCTCAGGTTTCTGCTGAAGTTCTTAAGAAAATGAAGAAAACAGCGGAAGACTTCCTAGGTGAACCAGTAACAGGTGCGGTAATCACGGTTCCTGCATACTTCAACGATGCACAACGCCAAGCAACAAAAGATGCTGGCCGTATCGCGGGTCTAGAAGTTAAGCGCATTATCAACGAACCAACAGCAGCGGCGCTAGCATACGGTCTAGACAAGCAAGGTGGTGATCGCACTATCGCGGTATACGACCTAGGTGGTGGTACATTTGATATCTCTATCATCGAAATCGATGAAGTTGAAGGCGAGAAAACCTTCGAAGTACTCGCAACTAACGGTGATACTCACCTTGGTGGTGAAGACTTTGACAACCGTCTAATCAACTACCTAGTAGCCGAATTCAAGAAAGACCAAGGTCTTGATCTGAAGAAAGATCCTCTAGCGATGCAGCGTGTTAAAGAAGCAGCAGAAAAAGCGAAGATCGAACTGTCTTCTACTAACCAGACTGACGTAAACCTGCCATACATCACGGCAGATGCAACCGGTCCTAAGCACATGAACATCAAAGTGACACGTGCGAAGCTAGAATCACTGGTTGAAGACCTAGTTCAACGTTCACTTGAGCCACTAAAAGTTGCGCTTGCGGATGCAGATCTTTCTGTAGGTGACATCACTGACGTTATCCTAGTAGGTGGTCAGACTCGTATGCCTATGGTTCAAGCGAAAGTAACAGAGTTCTTTGGTAAAGAGCCTCGTCGTGACGTAAACCCAGATGAAGCAGTAGCGGTAGGCGCGGCTGTTCAAGGTGGTGTACTTGCGGGTGATGTGAAAGACGTTCTGCTACTAGACGTAACGCCACTGTCTCTAGGTATCGAGACTATGGGTGGTGTAATGACGAAATTGGTTGAGAAGAACACCACTATCCCAACCAAAGCGAACCAAGTGTTCTCAACGGCGGAAGACAACCAGAGTGCGGTAACGATTCACGTGCTACAAGGTGAGCGTAAACAAGCGATGTACAACAAGTCGCTAGGTCAGTTCAACCTTGAAGGTATCAACCCTGCACCACGTGGCATGCCACAGATCGAAGTCATTTTCGACCTTGATGCGGACGGTATCCTACACGTATCTGCGAAAGATAAGCAGACGGGTAAAGAGCAGAAGATCACTATCCAAGCTTCTGGCGGTCTAAGCGACGCTGAGATCGAGAAAATGGTACAAGAAGCAGAAGCAAACAAAGAAGCGGACAAAAAGTTCGAAGAGTTAGCCACTGCTCGTAACCAAGCTGACCAAATCATCCACGGTACACGCAAGCAAGTAGAAGAAGCGGGCGAAGCGCTACCAGCAGATGAGAAGGCGAAGATCGAAGCCGCAATCAGCGAACTTGAAGAAGCTCGTAAAGGCGAAGACAAAGAAGCGATCGAAGCGAAAATCCAAGCGCTAATGGCAGCAGCTCAAAAGTTAATGGAAATCGCTCAGCAACAAGCTCAAGCGCAACAAGGTTCAGCAGATGCTGGTGCTCAGTCTCAAGAAGACGATGTTGTTGATGCTGAGTTTGAAGAAGTGAAAGACGACAAGAAATAATCTTGTTTAACCAGATGGCAATATGCCATCTGGTGTTTAACTTCCTGTTTGCGGGCGTTTGGGGTAACTCTTACGCCCGTAAGTTTGTAAATACCTGTGTACTTATAGATAAAGGACCGCATTGTTTGAGAACGTCGCACCTTTATCTATATCGATACAAACACCAAGCGGAATCAACCGTTTGCAGTAATTAATTGGTGACGAACAATATGTCAAAACGTGATTTTTACGAAGTATTAGGCGTTAGCCGCGATGCCTCAGAGCGAGACATCAAAAAAGCATATAAGCGCTTGGCTATGAAATTTCACCCAGATCGCAATCAGGGTGACGAGTCTGCTGCGGATAAGTTTAAAGAAGTAAAAGAAGCGTACGAAATTCTGACCGATCCACAGAAAAAAGCGGCTTACGATCAATATGGCCATGCTGCATTTGAACAAGGTGGTGGCGGCTTCGGCGGCGGTTTCGGTGGTGGCGGTGGCGCTGACTTTGGCGACATTTTTGGTGACGTTTTTGGCGATATCTTTGGTGGTGGCCGTCGTGGTGGCGGGCATGCACGTCCACAGCGTGGCGCGGATCTGCGCTACAACATGGAACTGTCGCTAGAAGAGGCCGTTCGTGGTGTCTCGAAGGAAATTGAAGTTCCAACATTGGTTCATTGTGATACTTGTGAAGGCTCGGGCGCGAAGAAAGGCACTTCTGCCGAAACTTGTGGCACCTGTCATGGCCATGGTCAGGTTCAGATGCGCCAAGGTTTCTTCGCTGTGCAGCAAACCTGTCCAACCTGTCACGGCAAAGGCAAGATCATCAAAGACCCATGTAATGTGTGTCATGGTCAAGGCCGTAAGCAGAAAACCAAAACGCTCAATGTTAAGATTCCAGCAGGTGTTGATACCGGTGATCGCATTCGTCTCTCTGGTGAAGGGGAAGCGGGCGAGCGCGGCGCTCCAGCCGGTGATTTGTATGTGCAAGTGCACGTAAGAGAGCACCACATCTTTGAACGTGAAGGCAATAACCTTTACTGTGAAGTGCCAGTCAGTTTTGCTATGGCGGCACTGGGTGGCGAAGTGGAAGTTCCGACACTCGATGGCCGTGTGAACTTGAAAGTGCCATCGGAAACACAAACGGGTCGTATGTTCCGTATGCGCGGTAAAGGTGTGAAAGGCGTTCGCGGCGGCGCAATCGGTGATTTGATTGTGAAACTTGTGGTTGAGACGCCAGTTAACTTGAGTTCACGTCAAAAAGAGTTGCTGAAAGAGTTTGAAGAGTCTTGCTGTGGTGAAGCGGCCACCAAGCATAAGCCAAAATCAGAAGGTTTCTTTAATGGTGTGAAGAAGTTCTTTGACGATTTGACCAGCTAGTCATGTGATAAGATCTCCGTACAAAAAGCCCGTTTGCTCATACCAAACGGGCTTTTTGTTTTACTACCAACAAGCCGCTGGTTTCGCTTGGTTGGTTGAGTTGAGCGTCATTTTTTTTATCGTTTCATTGGCTAGGCAAGGATCTTTGCTTTGACCTTTGTCGGTTTTCGCTTCGGCAGAGATAGTATAGGCGGACGTTGCTGAGCTGGCGACTTCAAACTTATATCTGTCTGAGGAAGAGTCGCATATCAGGCAAGTACTGCCGGATAGGATTTGCGTCCATTGATAACCACCATTGTAGCTACGTTCCAACTCCAACTGAATTTTTGCCATATCTGCTTTGGCTACTGTTCTATGCGACTCGATCACATAATTGTTGTAGCTTGGGTAGCTGATGCTCGCCAATACCCCTACGATGACTACGGCGATTAATAATTCGATCAATGTCATACCAGATGAGTGTTTTTTGTAGTGTTTGCAGGGAAAATTTCGAATCATCACGAACACTTCCTCGTTGATTTTCCTCCTATTTTTCTATGGTGCTAGCATTGGTGCAAGTTGAATTGTTGCTTAGCAATAGATTACATAGGAATTTGGGAAATGACTCGCGGCTTCACACTTTTGGAGCTCTTAATTACAGTGGCTGTACTGGCTGTAATTTTAGCTTGGGCAACGCCTAGTTTTACTCATGTCTCTCAAACGGTGCAGATGCAAAGATTGGCTTCAGAACTGAGCGGATTTTTAAATCAAAGTAAATCAGAAGCGGTTGCAAGAAATGCCAAATTATACGTTCACTTTACCAAAGAAAAGTCCGAAGTAGCTGACAAAGGTGAGTGGTCTTTAAAACTAAGCACGTCCGCCAGTGCAGCGGGCGGTACAGTTCTTTATTTATCGGGTTCGTCATATTCAGGTTTATCTACGTATCACAACTATAATCAGAAATTTATCTCTTTTGACCCAATTAGAGGGAGGCCACAGGGAGGAAGTATTGTCTTTTATCCCACATCAGATGTGACCAAGAAACTCTCGATTGTTATTTCCAATCCACCTGGACGAATTCGGGTATGTAGTCTTTCGGGAGCAAAATTATATGATTATCCAACTTGCTCGTAGAAAGCACCAGAGAGGGAGCTCTCTGGTTGAATTAATGATTAGTGCCATGCTGGGTGTAATATTGATTGGGATTGTTGGCTCATTATTCTTGAGCTTACAAAAATCAGCTAAAGATAAAAGCTTGCATTTAAATTTGATGCAAAGTTTAGATATCACTTTGTCTGTCATTAAAGAGGATATTCAGAGAGCAGGTTACGATGGTGGTTTAGGGAGCTCTCTGAAGTTATCGGGGGCAGCTGGGACTGTATCAGTAAGTGGCGCTTCTTCAATTGGTTTTGTTTACTTCAAAGATGGCTCTTTTGAAAATAAAGATTATCGAAACATTAAGTATAGAAGTGATGGAGATCGACTATTGGTGTGTGAAGAGGGGGTTCTCACCTCATCTCAAATAAAGGTTTTATCGGATATTGGTTCCTGCAAAACACTCCTTGATGATGGCATCTTAAAGGTAAATCAGTTTTCAGTGAGTTCTGCAGTTGTGGCAAATACTCAAGCCTCAAGTAAGGTGACAACAATCATCCTTGGATTAAGTACATTGGATGGTTCGTTGAGTGAAACTTCTACGACGGTAGTTAAGCAAAGGAATTGGCAATGAAATCGAAAGCTATTCAATCAGGTTACGCAACATTGTTGGTTACGTCTATTTTGTTGTTGCTTGCGCTAGTCGTTTCCTTAGCATCTTCTCGTGGTTTGTTTTATCAGATAAAAATAGCCCAGAATGAAGTGAAGGCTCGTCAAGCACATTGGAAAGCAGAAGGTGGATTAGAATGCGCCTATTCCATTAATAAAGTTTATCCGAACCAACTTCCTACTGCACAAGATTATTCTCTTTGTACACTGAGCAATGTGGCTTCAAATCAATCTGTTTCAACACCAGAAAACTTTGTAGTCAATTCAACTGCCGATGGTTATTACAGTTTGGAAAAAACATTAAAAAGATATTCTAGAGTAACTGGAGCCATTCAATCTCGATCTGATTTGATGTTAATTGGCTCGTACTCGTTCACTCCTGAGTTTATCGACCCCAATGTATGTGTCTCCGTTCGCTTTAAAACATCAGTAAGACTAAAAGGAGCATTCGTTACAAAAGATCCTGGAAGTAATGTATGCGGCCCCAGTTACAAAACCGACACACAGAAGCTGGACGCATGTATCCCAAATGACGCGAATTGCTCAGGAACTCAATTTGACTATGACATTAAAGTTGTCGGGAACAATACGGATTACATCGGTGATGGCAAGATGTTTGCTCACGACTTTATACATGATGCCACGCTTGACTCATTTGAGTCTTTCTTCGGAAAACCTAAGGATAAGATTGAGAGTGTCAGAGCAGGTTTCAATGTCATACAAGGCACGGTAGGTACCTCTGGTGGTTCATGCCAAGAACGAGTAAGAGATGCGTTTGCTCTAAATAATAAAGTGTGGGTGAAGGGAGACTGTGATCTAGAAGATGGTTCTGAATTAGCCCCTACAAAAATAGGGAGCACACCAAAGGTTTTAGTTGTCGAAAATGGCCTTTTAGCTGTCTCTGGATCCTATGTCTTTAATGGCATGGTTTACCACTTGTTCTCATCTGCTATCGGAGATATGACATCCAAATGGACGAGTGATGTGTCGGTATCGAGCGAATTGGGATTATTGAGTACAGACGAAAAGAAAAAGTTGACTTTCTTTACCAATGGCGCCTTTGCTCCTACTGGGGGGTATGTTTTTGACACAGTAGGGGGCCTTAGTGTGTTTAATAGTGCTGTAGATTTGGATTTTGATGCTAGTGCGATACCAGCTTTAAGTAACAAAGCAACTTGGTTAAAAGGATCATGGAATGATTTTTAAACAGAAAGGATTTAGTCTTTTAGAAGTATTGATTTCTTTTATACTCATTGGGATTGGTGCATTAGGTCTAACTAAGCTTCAAATCTATATTGAAAGAGAAGCGGACTACGCTTCACAAAGTATCCAAGCGTTACGTTTAGCAGAGAATCAATTGGAATTGTTTCGTACACGAGGAGCATCCAGTGCTTCTTCGGGGGGAAATGTAATCGATTTTGACAGTATAGCTGCATCAAGTTCAAGTTCCTCTTTATCTCCAATTTATACGACTTCTTGGGATGTTGTTTCGAATACAGTGTCAAGTTCATTAAAAACAATAGAGATAAAAACTACGTGGACGGATCGGCTAGGTGATTCGCACTCTATTGAGCTTAAAACAATGATCTCCAAATACAGCGAATTTGATATGTGATGAGTTGATATTGAGTGGTTAAATGGTGGAAGGTGCTTCAGTTGTTATCGTGATGTATTTCAATATAGTGTCGTTTTTGTTTCAAAAAAGGGTTTTTGATTGTATTTAATTTGTTGCACATTGATTGTGTTTTTGCAAAATATGTCTCCAAATATGGAAAAACTTTCGGAACCTTGTGCTTTTCTTAAACGGATTTAATAGAATCAAACGTTGAAAAATAGGCTGAAACAATAATTTTAAGAAGCCATTGGCACCAACATCATTGATTATGGAGTTACCATGAGTAACCAAGCTGTAAATCAAGCGCCATCGCCGAAGCCGAGCGGCATGGATCGTTTTTTGAACTTCATTGAAAGGGTAGGGAACAAGATCCCAGATCCTGCGATTTTGTTCTTCTGGGCACTAGTGATTACTTGGGCTGCGTCTGCACTTTTGTCAAACGTTTCGTTTGATCTTATCAACCCTCGAACTGGCGACGCTCTTGCAATCAAAAACCTTCTGACTGGTGAATCATTAGCCAGTTTCCTTGCAAACATGGTGACTACGTTTACTGGCTTTGCACCTCTAGGGATCGTGTTAGTGGCGATGCTTGGTGTCGGTGTTGCGGACTCTTCAGGCTTTATTACCACAGGCCTTAAGAAGATGCTGAATTTCACGCCAGCTAAGCTTCTGACTCCAATGCTGATTTTGGTTGCGATCGTATCGCACACCGCAGCGGATGCAGGCTACGTACTGGTTATTCCTCTAGGTGGTATCATTTTCCATGCGGCAGGTCGTCACCCTCTTGCGGGTATCGCGGCTGCGTTTGCGGGTGTATCAGGTGGCTTCTCTGCCAACTTTATCCCTTCAGGTATCGACCCTCTATTGGCTGGCTTTACACAAACGGCAGCTCAGGTTCTGGATCCTGCGTACGTGGTTAACCCACTAGCAAACATCTTCTTTACTGGCCTTTCTTCAGTCATCATTGTTGCTATTGGCTGGTACGTAACAGAGAAAATCATCGAGCCTCGTCTTGCGAGCACACCGATTGATGACGATGCGGAAAAAGCACCAGATCTTGGTTCATTCACCGAGTTAGAATCGAAAGCGTTCCGTTACGCTGGTTGGGCGATGATGGCAGGTATTGCGCTGCTTATCGCTGCTATCTGGCCTGAAAACTCAGCGCTGCGTTCACCAAATGGTGAAATTACGGCGTTCTCTGCTCCGATCATGAAGTCAATTGTTCCATTGATCTTCATCCTGTTTATCATCCCTGGTTATGTCTACGGTCGTGTGTCTGGCACGTTCAAATCTAGTAATGACATCATCAAAGCGATGGCAACAACGATGTCGACGATGGGCGCATACATTGTGATGTCGTTCTTCTGTGCACAGTTCTTGTCGGCATTTGCTCAGTCAAACATCGGTACCATGTTGGCACTCTACGGCGCTGAAGGCCTGAAAGCGATGAACCTGCCAGGTGAGGCGACGATTGTTGGTATGATTCTGTTGACTGCGTCAGTGAATCTACTTATCGGTTCAGCATCGGCTAAGTGGGCATTGATTGGTCCTATCCTAGTTCCAATGCTAATGGCTGTGGGTATTTCTCCTGAGCTTTCTCAAGCGGCTTACCGTGTGGGTGACTCTGTATCCAACATCATTTCACCGTTGATGGTGTTCTTCCCACTTGTTGTTGTTTACTGCCAACGTTACGTGAAATCAACCGGTATCGGTACGCTTGCATCATTGATGATGCCGTTCTCTATTGCGATGCTGATTGGTTGGACGGTCTTCTTGCTTGCTTACTGGGCAGTGGGTATTCCGTTGGGTGTTCAAGCACCATACACCTACACAATGTAATAGCATTGGATAAGAAAAAGCCTGCATCAGCAGGCTTTTTGCGTTATGTACTAAGATGTTGCCAGTGAAAGGCGAGATGATCCGCAATAAAGCTTTGGATGAAGAAATAGCTGTGATCGTACCCCGGCTGCAGGCGAATTTGAGTATGTGCAGGAGCGTTTTGTAACGCTTGTTGCAGCGTCTCAATTTGCAGTTGTTCTTCTAAGAAGGGGTCGGCAGCACCTTGATCGACCAGCAACGGACGTGTAAGACAATGCTTTTTGAGCAGTTCAACGGCATCGTATTGTGCCCATTGTTCAGTCTCTTCCCCTAAATAATGGCGAAAGGCTTTTTGCCCCCAAGGTGCCTTAGTGGGGTGACAAATTGGACTGAATGCGGAAATAGAACAATAGCGCTCTGGATTGCGAATCCCAATCGTCAGAGCGCCGTGTCCTCCCATACTGTGTCCTGCAATGGCCCTTTTTTCCGTGACAGGAAAATTAGCTTCAATCAACTGAGGCAGCTCACTCACGATGTAGTCGTACATCTGATAATGCTTTTTCCACGGCGCTTGAGTGGCATTGAGGTAAAATCCAGCCCCAAGACCAAGGTCATAGTGCCCATCGGGATCGTCGGCGACTCCTTCACCTCTGGGGCTGGTATCGGGTGCAACAATGGCCATACCTAGCTCTGCCGCTTTTTCAAATGCCGCCGCTTTTTGCATAAAGTTTTCGTCGCTACAGGTGAGGCCGGATAACCAATACAGGACGGGTACTTTGTGATGGTTGGTGGCTTGGGGAGGCAAAAAAATCGCAAATCGCATCTCGCAATTCAGCGTGCTTGAGTGATGTTGGTACTGCTTGTGCCAACCTTGGAAAACTTTTGATTGGCTAAGGTGGGTCAAAACCATGCTTGCTCCTTTGGCGAGCCGAAGCTCGCCAATGTTAATAGTGGAGGGGTTATTCGAAGTGAACCACTGAGCGAATGCTCTCTCCGGAGTGCATCAGTTCAAAGGCGTCGTTGATCCCTTCCAGTGGCATTGTATGCGTGATGAATTCTTGTAAACCAAATTCACCAGCAAGGTATTGCTCCACAATCGCAGGCAGTTGAGAGCGACCTTTCACGCCGCCAAAAGCGCTACCACGCCAAACTCGACCTGTGACCAGTTGGAAAGGGCGTGTTGAGATTTCTTGCCCTGCTCCTGCGACCCCGATGATGACAGATTCCCCCCAGCCTTTATGGCAGCATTCGAGCGCTTGGCGCATGACGTTGACATTACCGATGCATTCGAAAGAAAAATCCACGCCGCCGTCAGTCATCTCGATGATTACCTCTTGGATCGGCTGAGCATGTTCTTTAGGGTTAATGCAATCTGTGGCACCCAGCTGCTTGGCTAATTCAAATTTTCTATCGTTGATATCAACAGCAATAATGCGACTCGCACCAGCCATACGCGCACCAATAATCGCTGACAAGCCAATCCCACCTAAACCGAAGATCGCAACCGTATCCCCTTGCTTCACTTTCGCTGTATTGATTACCGCGCCCATCCCAGTCGTAACACCACAGCCAAGTAAGCAGATCTCTTCCAGCGGTGCTTCTATATTTACTTTTGCTAGTGAGATTTCAGGTAACACGGTGTACTCCGAAAAAGTTGAGCAGCCCATATAGTGGAAGATAGGCTTGCCATCTTTATAAAAGCGCGTCGTGCCATCAGGCATTAAGCCTTTACCTTGTGTTTCTCGCACGGCTTGGCACAAGTTGGTTTTACCAGACAGACAGAATTTACATTGACCACACTCTGCGGTGTAAAGGGGAATGACGTGATCACCGACTGAGACGCTGGTTACCCCTTCGCCAACCATTTCAACAATACCGCCACCTTCATGACCTAAAATCGCTGGAAAAACCCCTTCTGGATCATCTCCTGACAGCGTAAAAGCATCCGTGTGACAGACCCCAGTCGCGACGATGCGAACAAGGACTTCGCCTTTTCTGGGCAGCATGACATCGACTTCTTCGATGCTCAGTGGTTGTTTTGGCCCCCAAGCTACAGCGGCGCGAGATTTGATGAATTTATCTTGAGTCATGGAGAGGCTCCTTTAAGCGTCTAACTAAGCGGCGGCGTATAGGCACACCGAACCAAGAATTTCAGTATAGTCATTCCAAATTGTTTTATAATCCTGTCAAATTGAGAATGACTTTTACACATGAGTAATAATGAATGTGAGGGAGAAGTGTGATGGCCAATATTCATTGGGAAGGTGTGAATGAGTTTGTTGCGGTGGCTGAAAGCGGTAGCTTCACTCAGGCCGCTACGCGCTTAGAAACATCGGTCGCAAATGTGAGCCGCCGAGTCGGACAGCTGGAAGAGCGACTCGGTGTGAAACTGTTGCTGCGCTCAACAAGAAAAGTGTCACTCACCGAGGCTGGGCAGATCTACGTTCAGCATTGTCGTAGCATACTGGAAGGGCTGCATCAAGCGGAGCTAGCAGTGACACAAATGCAGCAGATTCCACAAGGGAAACTAAGAATTACCGCCCCGGTCACTTATGGTGAACAAAAGATTGCGCCGTTGCTGAATGACTTTCTGATTCGTTACCCTAAAATCGATTTGGAGTTAGTACTCACCAACCAAAAGCTCGACTTGATTGAGCAGGGTGTGGATATCGCGGTTCGGCTGGGCCAGCTTGAAGATTCTAGTTCCATGGCGCGTCGACTGAGCGATCGTCATCTGCATGTTTGTGCAACGCCGGAATATTTTGAACAGCATGGCATGCCTCATACGTTATCGGATTTGTCGTCACACAACTGCCTGGTCGGTACCCATGATCATTGGCGTTTCAAAGAGAGTCATCAAGGTCGCTCCATTAAGGTGAATGGGCGTATTCGTTGCTCTAGTGGTGTTGTGTTATTGGATGCTGCTCTGAAAGGGATTGGTTTGGTTCAATTACCGGATTACTACGTTGATGAGCACTTGCGCGCAGGGCGACTTATCGAAGTGCTGGCGCATTTTCGTGATGATCGTGAAGGGGTTTGGGCGCTGTATCCACACAATCGACATTTATCGCCGAAAGTTCGTTTGCTGGTGGATCATCTGGCACAACATTTATCTGCAGCCGCATAACCGCTATAATCCACAACCCAGACGATAGAGGTAAACATGGCAGAGACACATCAACCTTTTTCACTTCAAGATGAAGTTTTTATGCGCAGAGCCATTGAGCTTGCCGCGATTGCCGAAAGTGAAGGGGAAGTGCCTGTTGGCGCGGTACTGGTCAAAGATGGCGAGGTGATTGCTGAAGGATGGAACCAATCGATAGGTCAACATGATGCGACGGCCCATGCAGAAATACAGACCTTACGTCAGGCTGGGCAGAGTATGGGTAACTATCGTCTGCTCGACACCACATTGTACGTCACCTTAGAGCCTTGCCCAATGTGTGCTGGCGCACTGCTGCATAGCCGTGTGAAACGCATTGTCTTTGGCGCTCCTGATTTAAAAGCGGGTGCGGCAGGGACGGTACTCGATCTATTTTCTAGTCAAGCGGCGTATCATTACGCAACCATCGAAAAAGGATTGTTAGAGTCGGAATGTCGTGAGCAGTTGCAGGCCTTTTTTAAGCGCCGTCGTAAAGAGATCAAGGCGTTGAAGAAGGAACAGCAGGCTCAAAGTGATCATGATGATGTGGACGTGGAAGAAAAGTAGAGGGCAGTAGCAAACATCTGCTTTTTATGGTGCAGATGTTTACTCATCCATTAAGCGTGGTTCACAAGGTGCACAAAAATGCGATTGCGAGCGCTAATTTTTCTTTTTGTATTCGCTAACTTACGTTTACGTCGGTTAGCCGCTACAGTTTTGTTCAGGCGTTTGGATTGGACGCGACGTCTTAACACAACGACCTCCTACTGACGATAAATAATCCCCTTAACGACGACGATAACGTCTCCGCATTCTTTAGAGCCTTGGCTTTAAGAGATGTTTTTGGGGTGGTTAAATATGAACTCTTTCAGTACAAGCTTGACGCTTGGAAAGTGACGCTAAGATTTAGATCGACCGAAGTGGTCTGCTTAGCTTAATTCAGAAGAGCGATTTTAGATAAAGTTGTCGATAAAAAGCAATCGACTTTTACAAAAATCGCTCCACTTCTGCTCTTAAGGTTGGACTTCTGTGGTGAGTGTCGCTTGGCTGACGGTGACATCTGGCGACAGAGCTTCGTTTTCTGCTGCGTCAATGTCGCTAGCCGCCACTAACTCACTATTTTCGAGTGGCGGGATCACTTGAATTTCACCCTCTTGGTCGCTCGCAATCAGAGAGTTTTGTCCCACATGACCAATGATGCTTTGGTAGTAGCGGCGGATATTCTCAACGTAATTTTTCGCCTCGTCTCCACGAGCATAACCGTAGCGAGTTTGGCTGAAATACTTCTTCTGTCTTAATAGCGGCAGTCTCTCTTTCACATCTCCCCAAGAATCTGGATTGCCACCTTGTCGTTTGGTTAAGCGGCGTGCATCCATCATATGACCAAAGCCAACGTTGTAGGATGCTAAAGCAAACCAGATTTTCTCATGTTGAGGGATCGACTCAGGTACACGAGCGACAATACGACGCAGATATTCAACGCCACCGCGGATAGACTGCTCTGGGTCTAAGCGGTTTTTTACGCCAACACTTTGCGCAGTCGGCAACGTCAGCATCATCATACCGCGCACACCGGTCGGCGATTTCGCGAGGGGATTCCAATGTGATTCTTGGTACGCCAGAGCGGCAATTAAGCGCCAGTCAAATTCTGCAGAATATTGCTCAAATAAAGGAGCCCATTTGGGTAATTTATTGTCCAACGCACGGATAAAGGCGCGCGTATCCACATAATCGAAGCTGCCAATGTGGCCAATGTATTTTTCTTCTAGGCGTGCAAGTTCGCCAGATTGACTAATGTTGCCGAAAAACTCAATCATCAGCGCATACAAAGATTCATCCGGTGAACGGCGAACAAACCAAGAAACAGGTTGGTCTTCGGTGACTTCAAATGCGGTGGCTAAATCGGGGTAGAGACGTTGAGCCAGTGATAATTCGATAGAATCGCTGATGGCAAATCTCAGCTCCCCAGTTGAGACGCGGCGAAGCAAATCGTAATTATCGGCATCAGAGACGGTGGTAAATTGCAGCTCTGGGTAATCGTTTTGTAGCGATTTCAACAACGTCACATTTTGTGATTGTTTCACCACTTGCAGAGTGTTGGCAGCCGCATTGTTACTGGTTTCGTCTTCATCTTCTGAGGTGGTTTTGGCGTTTTGGTATTCGACTAACTGTTTTAAGTTACGTGGGCGTAGGGCACCATTTTTGTACACCACGACTTGACTGACGTAATAATAACTTGGCCCAGGGCGAAATTGTTTAATCGCTCTTGGGGTCTGGTTGAGGCCGGTGGCGATCAGGTCGATGTCTCCGCGTTTGAGCATGGGGAACAACTCGGCTTGGCGAAAAGCCACTTTCACTTCAAGTTTGACGCCAAGTTCATCGGCAAACTGACGAGCGAGTTCGTAATCTAAACCGGTTTGTCCATCAGGACCGATGTAATAAGAGAGTTGATTATTGAGAGTACCGACACGGAGTACACCTCTCTGTTTGATCTGATCAAGTTCGCTAGTGGGCTTTGATTCAATCTGACACGCTGATAAAAACAGCGTTGTCGCGATAATAAACAGAAAGTTACGTAGTTGGTGAAGATTAAATATTGGCATCAAGTCTGCTCTCAAAAATCGATTCGTCTCTTTATATCAAAGCGGGCAAGGTAGGCAAAGAAAAAGCGATAGGCAAAATTGTACACCTTTTCTTAGTGACGACATTTTGGTTGTATTTCAAATTTGACAAAAAAAGTGACGCAAACGGTTGCTTTTGGTGTTACATCACAAAAACAATTGCTATATAATGCGCCCGCAACAGAGAGGTGCAATCGGCATAAGTTCGAAGTAAAACAGTATAACCCACTGAATTTATTCCAATATCACCTTAATCAATTGCATAAGAGACCTAAGCACATGAGAATTTTGCGTGGCTCCCCAGCTCTTTCTGAGTTTCGAGTTAATAAACTACTGGAACTTTGTCGTGAACAAGATCTGCCTGTAACGGGCATTTATGCCGAGTTCATGCACTTTGCGGATCTGACCTCTGAGTTAGACGCAGAAGCGCTAGAAAAGTTAGAGAAACTTCTTACTTACGGCCCAACTATCGAAGAGCACGAGCCTCAAGGTCTCTTATTGCTGGTCACTCCTCGTCCTGGCACCATCTCTCCTTGGTCATCAAAAGCGACAGACATTGCACAAAACTGTGGTCTTAACGCGGTGAAGCGTTTAGAGCGCGGCACGGCGTACTACGTTGAGTCGTCATCAGAGCTTTCTAGCGCACAAATCGACATCGTAAAAAGCATTATTCATGACCGCATGATGGAAGCGGTATTTGGTGATTTAGAAGCAGCAGCGGCATTGTTCAGCGTTGCACAGCCTGCACCAATGACTCAGGTGGATATCCTTTCTGGAGGTCGTCTCGCGCTTGAAGAAGCAAACGTTTCACTTGGCCTAGCGCTGGCAGAAGATGAAATTGATTACTTGGTGGAGAACTTTACTAAGCTTGGCCGTAATCCAAATGACATCGAACTTATGATGTTTGCTCAGGCTAACTCTGAGCATTGTCGTCACAAGATCTTTAACGCCGATTGGACGATCGATGGTGTGGAACAGCCAAAATCGCTGTTTAAGATGATCAAAAATACCTTTGAAACAACGCCAGATCACGTGCTGTCTGCTTACAAAGATAACGCAGCGGTAATGACGGGTTCAAAAGTCGGTCGTTTCTTCCCTGATCCAGAAACGCGTCAATACAACTACCATCACGAAGATGCGCACATCTTGATGAAGGTAGAGACGCACAACCACCCAACCGCAATCTCACCATGGCCAGGTGCTTCCACCGGTTCTGGTGGTGAAATTCGTGACGAAGGCGCAACCGGTATTGGCGGCAAGCCAAAAGCGGGTCTGGTTGGTTTTACCACCTCGAACTTACGTATTCCTGGCTTTGAACAGCCATGGGAAACCGATTTTGGTAAGCCGGGTCGTATCGTCAACGCCCTTGACATCATGCTAGAAGGCCCTCTTGGTGGCGCGGCATTCAACAACGAATTTGGTCGTCCAAACCTCCTTGGTTACTTCCGTACTTACGAAGAGAAAGTGACGTCACACGCAGGTGAAGAAGTGCGTGGCTACCACAAGCCAATCATGATTGCTGGTGGTATGGGTAACATTCGTGACGAGCACGTACAGAAGAAAGAGATCCCTGTCGGCGCAAGTTTGATTGTTCTTGGCGGCCCTGCGATGAACATTGGTCTGGGTGGTGGTGCTGCGTCGTCTATGGCGTCAGGTCAGTCGGCCGAAGATCTGGATTTTGCTTCGGTACAACGTGAAAACCCAGAGATGGAGCGTCGCTGTCAGGAAGTGATCGATCGCTGTTGGCAGCTTGGCGATAACAACCCAATCGCGTTTATTCACGACGTTGGCGCGGGTGGTATTTCAAACGCGTTACCAGAGTTGGTCAATGATGGTGAGCGTGGCGGTAAGTTCCAGCTGCGTGATGTACCAAACGATGAGCCGGGAATGAGCCCATTGGAAATCTGGTGTAACGAATCTCAAGAGCGTTATGTACTCGCGGTCGCACCAGAAAACATGGCGGCATTTGATGCAATCTGTAAACGTGAGCGTGCGCCATACGCTGTGGTCGGTGTGGCAACGGAAGAGCGTCACCTAACGCTGGAAGATGCGCACTTCGACAATACGCCGATTGATATGCCAATGGACATTCTGCTTGGCAAGCCACCAAAGATGCATCGTGAAGCAACCACACTCAAAGTAGACAGCCCAGCGATGACGCGTGATGGCATCGAACTTAACGAAGCGGTGGATCGCGTACTTCGTCTTCCAACTGTGGCTGAAAAAACCTTCTTGATCACCATTGGTGACCGTACCGTCACAGGCCTAGTGGCACGTGACCAAATGGTCGGTCCGTGGCAGGTGCCAGTCGCAAACTGTGCGGTCACAGCAGCCAGTTACGATACGTACCACGGTGAAGCCATGTCTATGGGTGAACGTACACCTGTTGCGCTGCTTGACTTTGGCGCGTCAGCACGTCTAGCCGTTGGTGAGTCTCTCACTAACATCGCAGCGACTGACATCGGCGATATCAAGCGCATTAAGCTGTCAGCAAACTGGATGTCACCTGCCGGCCACCCAGGTGAAGACGCGGGTCTTTACGAAGCGGTGAAAGCAGTGGGTGAAGAACTGTGCCCTGCATTGGGTCTTACTATCCCTGTTGGTAAAGACTCAATGTCAATGAAGACCAAGTGGAATGAGAACGGTGAAGAGAAAGAAGTGACTTCTCCACTGTCTCTTATCATCACCGCGTTTGCTCGTGTTGAAGATGTACGTAAAACCATTACTCCTCAGTTGCGTACCGACAAAGGCGAGACCTCACTGGTTCTTGTTGACCTTGGCAACGGTAAGAACCGCTTAGGTGCTACGGCGCTGGCTCAGGTTTACAAGCAATTGGGTGACAAACCGGCTGACGTCGACAACGCGGAACAATTGAAAGGCTTCTTCGATGCGATGCAAGCTCTGGTTCGCCAAGACAAATTGCTTGCGTACCACGATAAAGGTGATGGCGGCCTATTGGTGACACTTGCAGAGATGGCCTTTGCTGGTCACTGTGGTGTCAACGCGAATATCGCTGCGTTGGGTGACGATGTTCTGGCGGCGCTATTTAACGAAGAGCTCGGTGCAGTTGTTCAAGTTAAGAACGATGAATTGGATTCTGTGCTGTCGATGTTGGCAGCCAATGGTCTAGAAGCGTGTTCACACGTGATTGGTGCGGTTGACGCTTCAGACAACTTTGTGATTCGCTCTGGTGATGCTGTGGTACTGGAACGTTCACGCACTGATTTGCGTGTTACCTGGGCGGAAACTACGCATAAGATGCAGGCACTGCGTGACAACCCTGCGTGTGCAGACCAAGAGTTTGCCGCGAAGAAAGACAACTCAGATCCAGGTCTGAATGTGTCGCTCAGCTATGATGTTAACGAAGATGTCGCAGCTCCGTATATCGCGAAAGGTGCGAAACCGAAGATGGCGATCCTGCGTGAGCAGGGGGTTAACTCTCATGTTGAAATGGCCGCTGCCTTTGATCGCGCAGGCTTTGAAGCCACCGACATTCACATGAGTGACATTCTAACGGGTCAAGCGGTGCTGGATGAGTACCATGGTCTAGTGGCTTGCGGCGGTTTCTCGTACGGTGACGTATTAGGTGCGGGTGAAGGTTGGGCGAAATCTGTGCTCTTTAATACGCAAGCACGTGAGCAGTTCCAAGCCTTCTTTAATCGTGAAAACACCTTCTCACTGGGGGTATGTAACGGCTGTCAGATGCTTTCAAACTTGAAAGAATTGATCCCAGGTGCCGACTTGTGGCCACGTTTCGTTCGCAACGAATCAGAGCGTTTTGAAGCACGCTTTAGCCTAGTCGAAGTACAGAAATCAGATTCTGTCTTCTTTGATGGCATGGCTGGCTCTCGTATGCCTATCGCTGTTTCGCACGGCGAAGGTCGCGTGGAAGTACGCGATGCTCAACATCTCGCTGCGATTGAAGCATCGGGCACCGTTGCGGTCCGCTTTGTTGATAACCTAGGTAATCCAACACAGCAATACCCGAACAACCCTAACGGTTCACCAAATGCGATTACCGGTTTGACGACAAAAGATGGTCGCGTAACCATCATGATGCCGCACCCAGAGCGTGTATTCCGCACCGTAGCGAACTCATGGGCACCAGAAGGTTGGGGTGAAAATGGCGCGTGGATGCGTATGTTCCAAAACGCACGCAAAAATCTGGGCTAATCCGATTGAAATAATGTGATGCTGAATAAACCGCTAGAGCGCTTCTCTGGCGGTTTTTTTATCAGTGAGCCAATAGCCAATCGCAAATAATTGTGGTCTAATACGCCGCTTGCCAAGGGATGGCTTGAATCCCTTTACAATCCCTTAGGAACATCTGACATGTCTAAAAACCAAAAATTTGCCATCCGCGTGACTGAGAAACGTGAAGGTTGGGCGGCTGAGATTACTCGTCAAGTAACCTCTCGTAAAACTGTTGTTTCAAAGCGTCAAATGGGTTTTGACTCTGAAGCGGCTGCTCAAGCGTGGGCAGAAGCTGAACTCGCTGGTTTTGTTAAGAACCAAGCCGAGCGCAACGAGCGTAAATCGCAGCAACGTAAAGAGCGTGATGCTGAAGCGCTAAGCGCAAAACTTCGTAAAGCAGAACAGCGCCGTGCTCGTGATGCTCAAGCGGAAGATGAAGTGGACGAAGACGAGTAATTCACGACTCAATGCCATTTAGAAAAGCCCCGATGCTCACACATCGGGGCTTTTTGCATTTATGCGTTTACCTAGGGTTAGTTGAAGCAATCTGAGGAGAGTGAAACATGAAAATCACCCTCAGCAGGGGCGGCAAACTGCTTACTACTAGGGTTTAATCCCGGCGTATTGCTGTTGACTTGATTGCGGTAATATTCTTGTTCACTTTTGCGTTTTGGTAAGTCGAAGTGTTGCAAACCATCAGAAAGATCTTTGGCTTCGCCATAGTCGAAATGGGGCTCTTGACCTGATTGAGAGACCAGCATGTCACAGTTGATGCGATTCGCACCACGATCTAAGGTCCATTCGATTTTTTCCTTCCCTGCGTCCAGATCAAGCGATGTGGATAGGTTTTCCGTTTGTGTCATTCTGTCCTGACTCGGATCCTGATTGGCTTCAAAATGCTGTTGCAGGTAGTGGGCGAGATCTGGCGTTTGGGTATGTTGTGCCATGCTTGGCAGTGACAACAAGGCGGCAAAGGAAAGAATGAAACGAAACATCATAGTGACTCGACGGCTATATCAATAATCCAGTGATGGTAAATATCAATAAAACGCCGTTCAATTTATTTCGTGTAATGATATGTATGGCTCACGGTGATCGCGTGAGCCAACGTATTGTAGCGAAAGAGGTTAAAGGGGGATTTGCCCTGTGGTGATCAAGTCAATATCACTTTCAACGAGCTCTTCAATATAGCTTTCCACCACTTGCTCGACGACTTCGTCATCTTGACGGAAATACGCCACATTAAAAATAGCATCGCCTTCATTAACCAAAGGCAGTGTTTGTTGGCCAATAACAATGCCACCTTTAGGGGCTTTCAACTCCACTTCGTCATGGCCCAGCGGTGAACTGATATAGGCTAAGGTTTCCCCTTTTTCAACTTTGGCGCCTAAGTTGACCACGGTACGCAAAATGCCGTTTCCTGATGCTCGCACCCAACTGGTTGATTTAGCAATGACAGGTTGAGGCAATTTTTTTCGACTGGCTCGGAGCATGCCAATGGCTTGCATCACGCGTTTAACACCGAGCACCCCGGCACTAATGGAGAGAGGATCAAATCTGAGCGCTTCGCCAGCTTCATAGGTTAGTACGGGAATATCGCACTTTTCAGCTTCAGAGCGAATGGAACCATCTCTAAGAGCGGAATCGATGATAACCGGTGCGCCGAAGGCTTTGGCTATTCTCAACGTTTCTGGATTACTCAAATTGGCACGGATTTGAGGCAAATTGGTTCGATGGATGGCTCCGGTGTGAAGATCAAGAATATAGTCGGCTCTTAGGGCCACATTACTAAAGAAGGTATGTGCCATGCGTGAAGCCAGTGCACCTTTTTCACTACCGGGAAAACAGCGGTTGAGATCGCGTCTGTCCGGCAGGTAGCGGGATTTATGAATAAAGCCAAACACATTCACGATTGGAACGGCAATAACGGTGCCTTTGATTTGGTTGGGATCGAGGCTGTTAATCAGTTGCCTGACAATCTCAACGCCATTGAGTTCATCACCATGTATTGCAGCATTGATCATCAGTACAGGGCCAGCATTGCGTCCATTGATGATTTCAATCGGGATCGAAAGAGGAGAGTGGGTGTAAAGCTGCGCCGCATCGAGCTCTATCTCTAACCGTTGTGCGGGGGGGATTTTGTGTCCTAAGATCTCGAACACTTTGTTTTTCTTGATACGAACCATACTACTTCCTGTATTTGCTGTTCCACTGACTCTAACAACGCAGCTAAGGTGAAACCATTCGACCTTATTAAGATTACGATAAAAATCGCTAATCGTTCACTGACTTTTCTCTGATTTTTGTCGATAGGTTGTTAATTTTGGTTGGTTGAAATTTAATCGCTCAATGTGTCTTGTTTTACTATATAACCTTGTTATGTAAGGAGTCTTGATTTTGAGATCGCGTTGGCAACACAGAATTTTCCTACTTTGAGGATGGTTTTTATCTGCGCTAATATGCGCCCCCAATTCCTGTTCTCCAAATTACATTCGAGGTAAATATGAAAAAGACGATCACTAAAGTCGTGGCATTATCTGTAGCAGCAATGGCATTGTCTGGCTGTGTAGGCAGCAACGCAGTAACGGGTTACGTTATGGGCTTCAACTTAAAAGCTGTAGACAACCGTTACGCTCGTGGTGGTCTAAACATGTTGTTGGCGCCAGTATACGGTGTGGCGATTGCAGCAGACTACATTGTATTTAACTCACTGGAATTCTGGACGGGCAAAAACCCGCTAAACGGCAAGCCACACATCTTTGACACTAAGATGGACACTTACATTGATGTAAACCACCAACTAGACAAGTCACTAACAACTGCACCGATTGCGCCGTTAACGAACAACCGTATCATTGAGCAAGGTATGATGCAGCAGATCGACGAAAATACCGTTCAAATGGATATCACCTACAACAATGGTGAAAAAGCGACATTAACGGGTGTACGTGAAGGTGATTTCGTGACGTACTACATTGATGGTGAAGTGGTTGCACAAACGTCAATGGATGAGCTAGCGACTTACGCACAAAATCGTGCTTAATGGATAGCGAACGATACAGAAAGGGCGCGAGTTTCGCGCCCTTTGTTGTTTGCCCAGCAAAGCTGGCAAACCCGTCCACTTGAAAGAAAATGGAGTCACCCTGACTAAGGGGAAGACAATCCGAATGGCAAGGGCGTCACTGGCTAACGGTGGGGTTTGAAGGAAGCCATAGGAAGTTAGATGTACACAACTAACCGTAACCTGTTTCGGCGGTATTGGTGGGTAAGCGTCCAACATAGCGCAAAGCCCGATACTTAGTCAGACCAATACTGTGATTGAGGGTGGGATATCTAACAGGGAGTCAGTGCAATAACTGGGGAAGCCTGACACCACATCCGGTCAAACGCCGGAGGCGTCCATCAAGAGGTGACTCAAGATGTACGTTGGTGCGAGGTGGCAGATGAACCCGTAGTAGTGATTAAGGCTAGGCCGATGAAAGCCAGTAATGGTGTGGAGGACAAAACCAAGCCGACCTTTGCCAATATGTGTAAAGGAGCGAGCCATCGCCAAAAGCATGGAAAGCTGCGAAGGGGGGAAGCATACTTTAAGACTTTGATGAGTAGTTAGAATTTATCATTGATACACAAGCCGTCTGATCAACGGGACAAGTCGAATTGGTGCACTAGGAATAGTGAATTCTGGTGAGACAGGTCGTATAAGGGAAGTAATTGCAACTAAGTTTGGTAGATTGCCGTTGAGCTAGAACGCCAAATCCTGCAATGAAAGTTACCAACAGTGATGAAAACAAACTGTCCCCACAAAGCGGACAACATTAGATTCTCAGATTAATGTTGTGCCACCAATCATGGTGATATGGAGTATGCATGAGCCGTATACGAGGCCCGTACGTACGGTTCTGTGAGAGGGATGAGGCGGTAACGCCTCACCCTACTCAATTTTCTCGTGTTATGCCTTTTCAGGAATCGCTTCCAGTAACGCCACCATTTGATCCCAGTAAAGTTGTACTGTGTCAATCTTCACTTTCTCATCTGGAGAGTGCGGGAACTTAATCGTTGGGCCAAATGACACCATGTCCATGTCAGGGTATGGTTTCTTGAATAGGCCGCATTCTAGACCCGCGTGAATGACCATGATGTTCGGTTTGTGACCGTAAATGCCTTCGTACATATCACGGAAGATCGCCATGATTTCAGAATCAGCATCCGGTTTCCAACCAGGGTAAGCGCCAGAGAACACAATGTGTGCGCCAGCCAGTTCAGCGACTGATGTCAGCATGCTTTCCACTTGGCTGCGACCTGAGTCGATCAGTGATCGGATCAAGCACAATACGGTGATTTTGTTCTCTTCAGTGGTGATAACACCCACGTTAAGCGACGTTTCAACCACACCTTCAATCTCATCGCTCATGCGAATGACACCGTTTGGACAAGCATTTAACGCAGCGACAAAGCGTTGTTGATCAGCATTGGTCAATACACCCACTTCCACATCGACCGCTTGGTTAAACGTGACAATGTTGGTTTCCACTTTACCGAGTTC
Source organism: Vibrio vulnificus NBRC 15645 = ATCC 27562 (assembly GCF_002224265.1). NCBI lineage: Bacteria > Pseudomonadati > Pseudomonadota > Gammaproteobacteria > Vibrionales > Vibrionaceae > Vibrio > Vibrio vulnificus. Next base: position 800,189 of record NZ_CP012881.1, on the reverse strand, counting down.
GGCTTTTAGAAGTTCAGTGTAATAGTCAAACAGTTGAGCAAGCTTATCTTGGTTTTCTGCAGGCAGCGCCACTTTGACGAAGGCTTCACGAGGAATCGCATTACGCAGGCTACCACCGCGGAATTCCACCAAGCGCAGATCCAATTCTTGTGCGTGGCCGGCAAGGAAACGTGCCATCAGTTTGTTTGCATTACCACGGCCAGTGTGGATGTCACAGCCTGAGTGACCGCCTTTTAAGCCTTTTAACGTTAACTGACGAGTAATAAAGCCTGCAGGAACCGCTTCGCGTTGAATATCAAACGTCATCGCGCCGTCGATACCGCCTGCGCAACCCATGTAGACTTCACCCTCTTGCTCTGAATCGGTATTGAGAAGAATGTCGCCTTCTAGCCAGCCAGCGTCCAAACCGAAAGCGCCCGTCATGCCTGCTTCTTCATCAATGGTTAGCAGAACTTCAATTGGACCATGCTTGATCTCTGTTGAGGCCAACACCGCAAGGCAGGAAGCCATGCCAATTCCATTATCCGCTCCGAGCGTCGTACCTTCTGCGGTTACCCACTCACCGTCAATGTATGGACGAATAGGGTCAGTGGTGAAGTCGTGTTGAGTGTCTTCGTTTTTTTGAGGCACCATGTCGATGTGCGCTTGAAGAACAACACCCTTTTTGTTTTCCATGCCAGGTGTCGCAGGCTTTTTAATAAACACATTGCCGGTTGGATCGCGACGAACGTCTAGACCTTGCTCTGCCGCCCAGTTGACGATGTATTGAGCAAGTGCTTCTTCATGCTTTGATGGGTGTGGGATAGAACAAATCTTATCAAAAAACTGCCAAAGTGGAGCAGGTGATAAGGTACTGATTTCAGAATGGAACTCAGACACAGATGACTCCTTTTTCTAGGTTTGCCGGATGATGGCACTGCTGTTAGCCCAGTAGATTAGATGGTTGTGGGTTCAGCAGATTATAAGTTGTGAGCAAGGATATCACTTGCAAGCAGAGCCGAGTAGTGTCAGTCACTGGCTGTTTACAAGTGCACTGTCACAGAATGTGAACATCGCTGTCAGCGCTTACTCAATTGGTTGGTTATGTTCTGTAACTTAACCTATTTTGAGTTTGATAATTCTGTAATTTAATTACCAAATTTGCTTGATGTAGATCATTAAATGAAATTTATGTGATTTTAATCACTAAAAGTATTGTAATAAAATTTCTTGGTGGTATATTTGTAACCAACTTCTGAAGCGAAGAAAAAATGCTCAAAGGATGAGTCCGTTTATCGCCTCCAAGGAACCGAGAAATCAAACATGTTTAATTGATTTAATAAGGTGATAGTTATGAAAGGTTTAGCATCTGCAATGTTTTGGACAAACAACTCTGTTTACACCCGCAACTTTGCATACCCAACAAGCTTTGGTTACAAGTAACGTACGCTAACCAAGTGCATGTGACCCCCGAACGATTTGTTCACCCCTAAATTGGAATTTTCTTTCAGTAATCGAACTGACATGATTCTACCGCCACTCAAATTGAGTGGCGTTTTTTTGTTTTCTCAATATTAGTGATACGAGAACAGACCTCACTTCCGAAACCAATCGAATCCGCCGCATTTCTTGCATGTAAACTTTGCAATTTTTCCTCGTTATTCCATGTAAGTTTACGACATTGTCGATTTATTCTTCAGTTTATCTTCTAAAGTCCCTGTTTTTTCTGGTTGTTTCTTAAAGGAAAAATAATAGCGGCTAATTTTTCTTGCTGAAATGGTTTCATAATCCAGCGAGAAATCTTTATTAGAGTGAAAAATCTATCTGGAATTTGTTATTTGATAACTTTATAATCTGCAGCCAATCGATTACGCAACCGTTTACTTTTTACCTTTACAGGATTCGATCATGCTCGAAAGGCTATTTAAACTCAGCGAACATGGCACAAATGTGCGCACTGAGATCATTGCAGGTATTACTACCTTCTTGACGATGGCTTACATCATTTTTGTTAACCCAGCGATTTTAGCTGATGCGGGAATGGACCGTGGTGCCGTTTTTGTTGCTACCTGTCTTGCCGCAGCAATTGGCTGCTTCATCATGGGCCTACTTGCCAACTACCCAATCGCACAGGCGCCAGGCATGGGCTTAAATGCCTTCTTTACCTACGCGGTTGTTCTTGGAATGGGGTATACCTGGCAAGTCGCATTGGCGGCCGTATTTGTTTCGGGTGTGCTTTTTATCCTGTTGAGCATCTTCAAAATTCGTGAGTGGATCATCAACTCGATTCCGCTCTCTTTGAGAACGGGGATCTCAGCGGGTATCGGCTTGTTCCTTGCGTTCATTGCACTGAAAAATGCAGGCATTGTTGTTGATAATCCTGCGACGTTTGTTTCTCTTGGCGATATCACTTCTCTCGCACCAGCTCTGGCGGCTTTTGGTTTCTTTTTGACTATTGCACTTGTTCACCGTGGTGTGAAAGGGGCAGTAATGATTGCGATCTTGGCAGTGACGGCACTTGGTTTGGTGTTTGGTGATGTCCAATGGGCGGGTGTAATGTCAACCCCACCAAGTATTGCGCCTACGTTCATGCAACTGGACTTCTCTGCTGTTTTTGAAGTTGGCATGATTTCAGTGGTGTTTGCTTTCTTGTTCGTTGACTTGTTCGACACGGCGGGCACGCTCGTGGGTGTTGCAACCAAAGCGAACCTGATTGAGAAAGATGGCAAACTGCCACGTTTGAATAAAGCACTGCTGGCTGACTCAACAGCGACTTCTGTAGGTGCGCTACTCGGTACGTCAAACACAACGTCTTACATCGAAAGTGTCTCTGGTGTGGCGGCTGGTGGCCGTACAGGTTTAACTGCGGTTGTCGTGGGTGTGCTATTCCTATTGGCACTGTTCTTTTCGCCACTGGCTGGCATGATTCCTGCATACGCGACGGCAGGTGCTTTGTTTTACGTGGCAATTTTGATGCTTTCAGGTCTTGTGAGTATTGATTGGCGCGACTTAACCGAGGCGGCTCCTGTTGTTGTGACATGCTTACTGATGCCACTGACATTCTCGATTGCAGAAGGGATTTCTTTAGGTTTCATCGCGTATGCTGCCATCAAATTATTCAGCGGAAAAGGGCGTGATGTTTCACTCAGTGTCTGGATTATGTCGGCTATTTTTATCATCAAGTATCTGGTGGCTTAAATAGCTTTTAGAGTTGCGTTCCGGTAGAATAATCGTTTGCGCAGCTCGATACCCAAACTTTCTGTTACGTTTCGGGCTCTCATCTTTATGAGAGCCTGTTGTCTGTTTGGGACAATAGATTTTTCAAATAATTAGGTTATTACAATGAGCAACAAATTCGTTATTACCTGGGATGCCATGCAAACTTACTGCCGTCAACTTGCTGAAAAACAGATGCCAGCAGACCAGTGGAAAGGCATTTGGGCAGTGAGCCGTGGTGGCTTGGTTCCTGGAGCTATTCTGGCTCGTGAGCTAGGTATTCGCTATGTCGACACCATCTGTATTTCCAGCTATGACCACGATCATCAACGTGATATGACTGTATTGAAAGCACCGGAAGGTGACGGCGAAGGCTACCTAATCGTTGAAGATCTAGTCGATAGTGGTGACACCGCGCGTAAACTGCGTGAAATGTACCCTAAAGCGAAACTGATTGCGGTTTGTGCAAAACCTTCTGGTAAAGAGTTGTTGGATGATTATGTCGTCGACATCGCTCAAGAGACTTGGATTGAACAGCCATGGGATATGGCATTGGCTTACGCTGAACCAGTAAACCGAAAGCAGAAGTAAATCCTGATTTTGTTGAGAGAATGACCCTTTTACGGGTCATTTTTTTTTATACTGTTATACTGATTTGGCTTTTAGGCGCACACACTCTTGAATGGAAAGAGTATTAAGCCACTGAGCCGTATTTGTTTTTTAGTCTTTTGGAATGTCACTCTGAGCCCGAATATGTCAGAAGAAGTCAGCAAAAACCTGTCAGAAACGCTATTTGTCAAACATAAGCAAGCCAAAGAAACCTCGGCATTGACTCAATACATGCCGACTAGCCAATCCTTACTTGATGAAATTAAAGAGAAGAATGGTTTTTCTTGGTATCGCAACCTTCGCCGCTTGCAATGGGTGTGGCAAGGTGTCGATCCTATTGAGCAAGAGCAAGTGTTGGCTCGTATTGCCTCTTCCAAACATTCACGCACTGATGAGCAATGGCTCGATACGGTGATGGGATATCACAGTGGCAACTGGGCTTATGAATGGACGAGGCTCGGTATGGAGCATCAAAAGCGCGCCAGTGAGATGACGAATGAAGCGGCATCGGAAGCGCTCTTCTCCGCATCCTTGTGCTACAGCATCGCAGGTTACCCGCACCTCAAGAGTGATAACTTGGCCATTCAAGCACAAGTTTTGGCCAACAGCGCTTACCTTGAAGCCGCGAAAAAAAGCAAATACATCATCAAGCAGCTCGAGATCCCATTTGAGAAAGGGAAGATCACCGCGCACTTGCATCTGACCAATACGGACAAACCACATCCTGTGGTTATTGTGAGTGCGGGGTTAGACAGTCTGCAAACAGACATGTGGCGTCTATTTCGAGATCATCTTGCCAAGCACGATATTGCCATGTTGACAGTAGACATGCCATCGGTGGGGTACAGTTCAAAATACGCGTTAACGGAGGATTACAGTCGCCTTCACCAAGCTGTGTTGAACGAGCTTTTCTCTATTCCTTATGTCGATCATCATCGAGTGGGTTTGATTGGCTTTCGTTTTGGCGGTAACGCCATGGTGAGGCTCTCGTTCCTTGAGCAAGAAAAGATCAAAGCTTGCGTTATCTTGGGTGCGCCTATTCATGATATTTTTGCTTCCCCACAGAAATTGCAGCAAATGCCGAAGATGTACCTCGATGTTTTAGCCTCGCGTTTAGGTAAAAGTGTGGTGGATATTTACAGCTTATCGGGGCAAATGGCCGCGTGGTCACTGAAAGTACAAGGCTTTTTGAGCAGTCGTAAAACCAAGGTGCCTATCTTGGCGATGAGCTTAGAAGGGGATCCTGTCTCGCCATATTCGGATAATCAGATGGTTGCGTTTTTTAGCACTTATGGCAAAGCGAAGAAAATCAGTTCCAAAACAATTACACAAGGATATGAGCAATCCCTCGATTTAGCGATAAAGTGGCTGGAAGATGAACTCTTAAGGTGACAAATCTCCTAATTTAGTCAAGAGTGATGTATGAGACTTAAAATTTAAGCTCATGATAAATAAAAATTATTGTCATTCTTAACATTGAAGAAAATGGAGATTCACATGTCAGAAGTGACGAACAACCCTACCCACAATCGTTTGTTGGCAAAATTGCGAGCGATGGGGCCTTACTTGAGAGACCCTCAATCTAAGGAAGGGCTTTACTACTTTGATTGCTTGTCTGTTTGTATTGATGATCGAAAATCACCAGAGTTGCGCGAGTTTTGGGGCTGGTGGATGGAGCTGGAGGCGACTGAGGGAGGCTTTACAGCAAACTATCATATTGGAAAATATGATGTTGAAGGGAACTGGCTCGATTTGGCTATTCCTAAAAATGCACTTGAAGAAGTGAATAAAACCCAGAACTGTTTTCATCTCAAATTAGTCAAAACCTTGGAAGAAAATTTTCAGCTAAGCGTGGCATATCACGAGCAGTCAGTGGAATTTGTCTGATTTCATCCTCTTGGAACTACCTAAATCAAAAAGGTGCGATTTTCGCACCTTTTCTGCTTGTGAATTCTTCATTTGATTGTTAAAACATCTTCTCTATTTTTGTGTTTCATTTCAGAAGACATCATGACAACGAATCAACAAAGCGTCGCTGCTTCTCAACCAAAAACTATCGTTGTGAAGCTTGGAACCAGTGTGTTAACCGGTGGTACATTAGCGTTAGATCGCGCTCATATGGTTGAGCTTGCGCGCCAATGTGCAGAGTTAAAAAAACAAGGCCACTCTGTGGTGGTCGTCTCGTCAGGCGCGATTGCCGCTGGACGTGAGCACTTAGGTTACCCCGCGCTGCCCAATGCGATGGCGAGCAAACAGTTGCTTGCTGCGGTTGGGCAAAGTCAGTTGATTCAAACTTGGGAATCGTTATTTGCACTTTATGGCATAAAAATTGGCCAAATGTTGCTAACACGAGCGGATCTCGAAGATCGCGAACGTTTTCTCAATGCTCGAGATACGATTAACGCGTTAGTGGATAACGGTATTATTCCTGTCGTTAACGAAAATGACGCTGTCGCCACGAGCGAAATCAAAGTGGGCGACAACGACAACCTCTCTGCCTTAGTGGGCATTTTATGTGGTGCTGATAAACTGCTATTGCTGACAGACCAAAAAGGCTTGTATACCGCCGATCCGCGTAAAGATCCCAATGCTGAGCTGATCAAAGAAGTTAAAGTCATTGACGACACCTTACGTAAAATTGCGGGTGGTAGTGGTACAACACTAGGCACTGGTGGGATGGCAACAAAGCTCCAAGCAGCGGACATTGCGCGTCGTGCTGGCATTGAAGTCATCATTGCGGCAGGCCGTGGTCAAAATGTCATTTTTGATGCGTTGAGCCCAGTACCTCAAGGAACCCGTTTCTTGCCTTGTGAAGAGGCGTTGGAAAACCGCAAGCGTTGGATCCTCGCTGGCCCTGCAGCCTCTGGTGATATTGTGATTGACCAAGGTGCGGTGAAAGCCGTGGTCGAAAAAGGCAGCAGTTTGTTGGCGAAAGGGGTGACCAAGGTACTTGGCGAGTTTTCTCGTGGCGAAGTGGTTCGTGTAACGGATGCACAGGGCCATTTGGTTGCGCGAGGTATTGCGAGTTATTCCAACCAAGATATGGCGAAAATTGCCGGTAAGCACAGCAAAGACATTATTTCGATTCTGGGCTATGACTATGGTTCAGAAGTGATTCACCGTGACGACATGGTTGTCATCCAAGAATAGTCGCTCACCAGAATCAAAGAGGACAACAAAGTGGATTTAATCACATTAGGCAAAGCGGCAAAAGACGCTGCTTTTCAGCTCGCCACCGCTTCTACGGCGCAAAAGAACAAAGCATTGGCCATCATTGCAGATGAACTTGAAGCGAATGCAGCGGATATTTTGGCGGCAAACAGCAAAGATATCGAACTCGGTCGACAAGCGGGTTTGAGCGAAGCGATGCTGGATCGTTTACTTTTGAATGAATCTCGCTTGAATGGCATCGCCAACGATGTACGTAACGTGATCAGCCTAACGGATCCGGTCGGTCGCGAAATCGACAGTAAAGTGTTGGAAAATGGCATGCAGTTGTCACGCCGTCGTGTGCCGCTTGGCGTGGTTGGTGTGATTTACGAAGCGCGCCCAAATGTCACTATCGACATCGCGGCATTGTGCCTAAAAACCGGCAACGCGAGCATCCTACGTGGCGGTAAAGAGACCTTCTTCTCCAACATGGAGTTGGTGAAGGTGATTCAATCGGCGTTAGCGAAAGCTGGCCTGCCAGCGGCGTCGGTGCAATACATAGAAAAACCAGATCGCGAGTTGGTCACTCAATTGCTGAAACTGGACGATTACGTTGACATGATCATCCCTCGTGGTGGCGCGGGGCTGCACAAAATGTGTAAAGAAAACAGCACCATCCCTGTGATCATTGGTGGCTTCGGTATCAGCCATATTTTCGTTGATGAAACGGCCGATCTCGCGAAAAGCGTGGATGTGGTGGAGAATGCAAAAGCTCAGCGTCCTTCCGCTTGTAATGCGCTGGATACCTTACTTGTCCATGAGCGTATTGCAGAGCAGTTTCTTCCGATGCTGGTTTCAAAACTAAATGGCAAAGTGACTTTTGTTGTTGAACCAAAAGCCAAAGCGTACATGACTAAAGCTGCACAGATGCGTGATGCGAGTGACGGTGATTTTGATACCGAATGGTTGAGTTACACGCTGGGGGTCAAAGTGGTTGCGGATGTGCAAGAAGCGATCGAACACATGCGTGAACATAACGCGAGTCACTCTGACGCTATCATGACTAATCATCTGCAAAACGCAGAGCTGTTCATCAACTCTGCGGGCTCTGCGGCGGTGTATGTCAACGCATCGACACGCTTTACCGATGGCGCACAATTTGGTTTGGGCGCCGAAGTGGCAGTGTCTACTCAGAAATTGCACGCACGTGGTCCAATGGGATTGGAAGAGTTAACCAGTTACAAATGGGTTGGCAAGGCGAATTACCTTTCACGCGCGTAAGTGTAATCGAGTTTGAGTTAACATATCCGGTCTAAACCGTTTTGAAAAAGGGGCATCACGCCCCTTTTTGTTTTATTCGGCCTAGCAATTCCGCTAAACTAGCCGCAAGTTCTGCACCTGCTTTGCTACCGTGAATCGCTGTATTAGCACGGATATTCGCAATCGCGTGCAGATGGATCTATGCATCATTGGGAGGTGATATGCATTGTCCTTTCTGTTCAGAAAATGACACCAAAGTAATTGATTCACGTTTGGTGGCCGATGGTCATCAAGTCCGTCGCCGTCGTCAGTGCCTCGCGTGTAACGAGCGTTTTACCACGTTTGAAACCGCGGAGCTGTTAATGCCAAAGGTGATCAAATCCAATGGCAACCGTGAGCCGTTCAATGAAGACAAGATGGTTGGTGGTATTCAGCGTGCTTTAGAGAAGCGCCCTGTCAGTGCCGATGCGATTGAACTGGCGATCAGCATGATCAAATCCAAATTACGTGCCACTGGCGAGCGTGAAGTACCGAGCAAAATGATCGGTAACTTGGTGATGGAACAGCTCAAACATTTAGACAAAGTGGCCTATATTCGCTTTGCTTCCGTATACCGTAGTTTTGAAGATATTCGTGAATTTGGTGAAGAAATCGCCAGATTGGAAGATTAACGCAAGGTAACGGTTCACCATGTCGGAATTTACTGCAATCGATAGACAAATGATGCTGCGCGCCATTGCTTTGGCGAAACGCGGCCTCTATACCACCGCACCTAATCCTAATGTTGGCTGTGTATTACTGCGCGACGGCGAAATTGTCGGAGAAGGTTTTCACTTTCGTGCTGGCGAGCCTCATGCGGAAGTGCACGCAATGCGTATGGCTGGCGACAAAGCCAAAGGGGCGACCGCTTACGTCACATTAGAGCCTTGCTCACACTATGGTCGAACGCCCCCATGTGCCGAAGGTTTAATCAACGCTGGGGTAAGCCGAGTGGTGTGTGCCATGGAAGACCCAAACCCCCAAGTCGCGGGGAGAGGTTTTGCCATGTTGCGAGAGGCTGGGATCGAGGTATCGGTAGGCCTACTTCAAGCAGAAGCAGAAGCACTGAATCCTGCTTTTATTAAGCGAATGAAAACGGGCATGCCGTTTGTTCAACTCAAAATGGCCGCGTCCCTCGACGGTCAAACAGCGTTGGCCAATGGCAACAGTCAGTGGATCACCTCACCACAAGCTCGCCGAGATGTGCAACGTTTTCGGGCTCAGTCTGGGGCGATTTTGTCCACCAGTAAAACGGTGATTGCTGACAATGCGTCTCTCAATGTTCGCTGGTCAGAGTTACCTTCGTCTGTGCAACACGCTTTGCCGCAAGAACAGCTGCGCCAGCCAACTCGAGTTGTGTTGGACAGACAAGCCGAGCTTTCGCCGGAGCTAAAACTTTACCAAACCGCGGGTGAGCGACTCATTGTTGGCCCCAAAGGCGATCTCCCTGCACCTTTGGATGAGCAAGGGCAGATCGATTTGCCGCAACTGTTCGCGCAACTGAGTCAAATGCAGTTCATTAACCATCTTTGGGTTGAAGCGGGAGCAACGTTGGCGGCGAAGCTGATAAAACACCAGTTGGTGGATGAGCTGATTGTTTACCTAGCCCCCAAACTGATGGGCAGCGATGGACGTGGGTTGATTGGTGCGCTGGGTTTGCAAGCCATGTCGCAAGTGATCGATTTAGACATTAAAGATGTGCGAATGGTTGGGCCGGATATCCGCATCATTGCGCACATCAAAGCAAAAGAAAGTTGATATGTTCACAGGAATTATCGAAGCAGTTGGAACCTTGGCTGCGATTACCCCAAGAGGGGAAGACATTACCGTAACGGTTAACACAGGCAAGCTAGATATGTCGGACGTTAAGTTGGGCGACAGTATTGCCACGAATGGTGTTTGCCTAACGGTGATTGATTTTTCAGACCGTCATTACAGTGCTGATCTCTCGTTAGAGTCTTTAAAGAAAACGGGCTTTGCCAATTATCAAGTTGGTGACAAGGTGAACCTCGAGAAAGCGATGCTGCCAACCACCCGTTTTGGTGGTCATATTGTTTCTGGCCATGTGGATGGCGTTGGTGAAATTGTTGAGCGTAATCAGGTTGGCCGTGCGATCGAGTTTTGGGTTGTGATGCCTGAGAGCTTGAGCAAGTACGTGGCGGAAAAAGGCTCAATCACTGTTGATGGGATCAGTTTGACCGTGAATGACCTACGCAAGAACGCGTTTAAACTCACCATCGTCCCTCATACGGGTGACGAAACCACGATTAATGATTTCCAAGTGGGTCGCAAAGTCAACTTAGAAGTGGACGTTCTTGCTCGCTACATGGAACGTTTGTTACTCGGTCAACAAGCTCAATCCAATAATGAATCCCGCATCACCATGGAATTCTTGCAACAGAATGGTTTTGCTTAGTTCACAGAATGTTAGCCCACAGGTTGACACTCGGTAACGATGAATCAGACTAGTGTCTATCAGCGTTTTAGCGCTTAAATTGACAGGAAATATCGCTATGCCAATCAGTACACCCCAAGAGATCATTGAAGACATTCGTTTAGGCAAAATGGTCATCTTAATGGACGATGAAGACCGTGAAAACGAAGGTGATTTGATTATGGCGGCGGAGCACATTACGCCAGAAGCCATCAATTTTATGGCCAAATATGGTCGCGGTTTGATCTGTTTGACTATGACCAAAGAGCGTTGTCAGCGCCTTGGATTGCCGCCAATGGTGCAAGATAACAACGCGCAATACACGACCAACTTCACTGTTTCCATCGAAGCGGCGGAAGGCGTGACAACAGGTATTTCAGCGGCGGATCGTGCTCGCACCGTTCAAGCGGCAGTAGCAAAAGAAGCTAAAGCGGCAGACTTGGTGCAACCGGGGCACATTTTCCCATTGGCTGCGCAAGATGGTGGCGTTTTGACTCGCGCGGGTCATACCGAGGCAGGCTGCGACCTTGCTCGTTTAGCGGGTTTCGAACCAGCCTCTGTTATCGTTGAAATCCTTAATGACGATGGCACCATGGCGCGCCGCCCTGATTTGGAAGTGTTTGCTGAGCAGCATGGTCTTAAACTCGGCACCATTGCCGATTTGATTGAGTATCGAAACAATACCGAAACCACGATTGAACGCGTTGCAGAGTGCAAGCTACCCACTGAGTTTGGTGAGTTTGATCTGATAACGTACCGCGACACCATTGATAATCAAATCCACTTTGCTTTGCGTAAAGGCACTGTGGGTGATCAAACGCCACTGGTTCGTGTTCACTTGCAAGACACCTTTACCGATTTACTGCGCAGCGATCGTAACGCTGAGCGCAGTTGGACGCTTGATAAAGCGATGAAGCGTATTGGCCAAGAAGGGGGCGTTCTGGTGATTCTGGGTAATGAAGAGTCACCTGACCTGCTGATTCACCGTGTCAAAATGTTTGAAGCACAAGACAAAGAAGAGGCACCTAAATTGGCCAAGAAGCAGGGCACTTCACGTCGTGTTGGTGTCGGCTCGCAAATCCTTGCAGATTTAGGTGTGCACGATATGCGTTTACTTTCTTCCAGCAACAAGAAATACCATGCCCTTGGTGGTTTTGGTCTGAACGTTGTTGAGTATGTGTGTGAATAACACCACTTCTAATAAACGCAGCGAAAATAACGCTGCGTTTATTTTTCTCCCCTAATTCGACTCATCTCTTCGCTGTAAGGCAGTATTTCGTGGCGAAATACCATTAGATATTGCTCACAAAATTGTGCTAGAATCCGGCGATTCTCACTTGATGAACATAGTTAAAGGAAGGCTTATGAAAGTGATCGAGGGTGGCTTCCCTGCGCCAAACGCAAAAATTGCTATCGTTATTTCTCGTTTCAACAGTTTTATTAACGAAAGTCTATTGTCTGGTGCCATCGACACTTTGAAGCGTCACGGTCAAGTCAGTGAAGACAACATCACCGTTGTACGTTGTCCTGGTGCTGTTGAACTACCTCTAGTGGCTCAGCGCGTAGCAAAAACAGGTAAGTTCGACGCGATTGTATCTCTTGGCTCAGTGATCCGTGGTGGTACACCACACTTCGACTATGTTTGTAGTGAAATGAATAAAGGTCTAGCACAAGTGTCTCTTGAATTTAGTATTCCAGTGGCATTTGGCGTATTGACCGTTGATACTATCGATCAAGCTATTGAACGCGCAGGAACCAAGGCTGGTAACAAAGGTGCAGAAGCTGCACTGAGCGCACTTGAGATGATAAACGTTCTTTCTGAAATTGATTCCTAATGGGGGCCAGTGTGAAACCAGCCGCACGTCGTAACGCACGTCAATTCGCTTTACAAGCAATCTATTCATGGCAAATTACTAAAGAAAATGTTGCCACTATCGAAGCTCAGTTTTTGGCTGGCGAAAAGTATGATGAAGAAGAGCATCGTGCTGCTGAGCCTGCACTTGCAGCTCCGGAGACTGACGTAGCATACTTCCGCGACTTGTTGACCGGTGTTGTTCTAAGCCACACCGAACTGGATAGTAAGATTCGCCCTTACGTTTCTCGTCCAATGCAAGATTTGGATATGATGGAACTGGCGTTGTTACGTTTGGCGATGTACGAAATGACTCGCCGTGAAGACGTACCTTACAAAGTTGTGATTAACGAAGCGATTGAACTGGCTAAAGTTTTTGCCGCTGAAGACAGTCACAAGTTTGTCAACGGTGTGCTAGATAAAGCCGCACCGCACGTACGCAAAAAATAAGCGTCACTGAATAACGAAAAGGTCAGCACAATGCTGGCCTTTTTTATAACAAAGGAAAGGATTTTGATGTCAGGCGAGTTTAATCTGATTGAAAAATACTTCGTTGGCCGTCAGGCTCAACGTAAAGATGTACACCTTGCTGCTGGAGACGACTGCGCTCTGGTTAAAGCTCCCGCCAATGTGCAAATTGCCATTAGCACCGATACCCTAGTATGTGGCACTCATTTCTTAGCCGATGCCGATCCTGCGTGGGTGGCGCATAAGGCGTTAGCGTCAAACATCAGCGATTTGGCTGCCATGGGCGCAACCCCTGCGTGGGTCTCATTTGCTCTGACTATGCCGCAAGCTGACGAAGCTTGGTTAGCTCCCTTTTGTGATGGTTTTTTTAAGCTGGCAGATTACTTTGGCATTCAGCTCATTGGTGGCGACACAACGAAAGGCCCACTGAGTTTGACCATGACAGTGCAAGGGTTTGTCCCTGAAGGGAAAGCGATCACGCGCAGTGGCGCCAAGCCGGGCGACTATGTGTTTGTCACGGGGACGCTAGGCGATGCAAAGGCGGGATTGGATGTGATTCTCGATAGCAACTTGCGTACACGCCCAGCCGCACAAGCGCTAGAAAAAGCGCACTATATGAGTATGCCGCGCATTTTAGCTGGGCAAGCGTTGGTCGGATTAGCTTCGGCGGCGATTGATATCTCCGATGGCTTAATTGCGGATTTAGGGCACATCTTAAACCGTTCTCAGGTTGGTGTTAGCCTCGATGTCTCTAAGCTGCCGATTTCCTCTGAACTGCTTTCTTTTTTGACCGAGCGCGAAACAGCACTTCAATATGCGCTGACCAGCGGTGAAGAATACGAGCTTTGTTTTACCGTGCCCGAAGAGGCAAGAGGCACAATCGAAAGCGCCTTGGCGCACGTAGGTTGTAAAGTAACGTGTATTGGGCAAATTCGTCCATATGGCTTTTTTGAACTCCATGATGACGGTACAAAATTAAATTGGGATTTGAGTGGCTTTGACCACTTTAAGGCGTAATCACCATGAACAATCCACTTGATAAAATTTCTTTAAATAATCCTTGGCATTTATTGGCAACGGGGTTTGGCAGCGGCTTATCGCCGATTATCCCTGGCACTATGGGAACATTGGCGTCCATTCCTCTGTTTCTGGTTTTCGCTCCATTGCCTCTTCCTGTCTATTTGGTGATTGTTGTCGCGGCCTGTCTAGTCGGTATTAAAATTTGCCAAGTGACATCAGACGACATGGGCGTGCACGATCATGGCTCGATTGTCTGGGATGAGTTTGCTGGATTTTGGATCACCATGACCATCATGCCTGCGCTGCAAATTCCCATTTCTGAGCTGAAATGGATAGGTGCAGGGTTCGTGTTGTTCCGCTTCTTTGATATGGTCAAACCTTGGCCGATTGGCTGGTTGGATAAGCGTGTGCATGGTGGGGTAGGCATTATGCTGGATGACATTGTCGCAGGGGTGATGTCCGCGCTATCGCTTTATGCCGTCGGTTATTTTTCAGGTTGGCTATAAGCCGGATAAGGCATAAAAAGGGATTGGCTTTGCCAATCCCTTTTTTGTGTCAGTTTGTCTCTACTTTATTTTGCTAGATAGTGGCGAATTGCTTGCTCAATGCCTTTGGCATCTAAGCCGAGTTCTTCATGCAACTCTTCTTGAGTACCTTGATGGATGAACTTATCCGGTAGACCAAGGTTCAAGACTGGTTTCATGATCTTTTCTTGCATCATAAACTCGATCACGCCCGCACCGGCACCACCGGCAATGGCGTTTTCTTCAATCGTGATAAGCACATCATGCTCGTTGGCCAATTGACGAATTAGCGCTTCATCAAGAGGTTTCACAAAACGCATGTCTGCGACAGTCGCATTCAATGCTTCTGCCGCTTCAAGCGCATTGGCTAAGAAGGTGCCGAAACTCAGAATGGCCACCTTTTCGCCTTGGCGAACCAAGCGGCCTTTACCAATCTCAAGCGCGGTAAATTCAGATTCGATAGGCGTGCCCATGCCATTGCCACGAGGATAACGCACCGCGCTCGGCCCTTGATGTTTGTGGCCGGTATAGAGCATTTGGCGGCATTCGTTCTCATCACTTGGCGCCATGATCACCATGTTTGGAATACAGCGCATGTAGCTTAAATCGAACGCACCTTGGTGAGTTTGACCATCTGCGCCCACTAAACCCGCTCGGTCAATCGCGAACATCACTGGTAGGTTCATGATCGCCACATCGTGGATCAGTTGGTCATAGCCGCGTTGCAAGAAAGTCGAGTAAATCGCCACAATCGGGTTGTATCCGCCAATGGCCATCCCGGTAGCCAGTGTCACAGCGTGCTGCTCTGCAATCGCCACATCGAAATATTGCTCTGGGTATTCTTTAGAGAAACGCACCATGCCGGAGCCTTCACGCATGGCGGGAGTGATCGCCATCAGTTTTGGATCTTGCGCTGCCATGTCACAAAGGAAATCGCCAAAAATATTGGAAAAACTTGGCTTACCACCACTGCTTTTCGGCAGGCTATTATGGGCAGGATCGAACTTTGGCACACCGTGATAGCCAATCGGATCTTTTTCGGCAGGCTCATAACCTTTGCCTTTCTTGGTCATAATGTGCAGAAACTGCGGGCCTTTTAGCTCGCGCATGTTCTTTAGGGTTTTGACCAGCTCCACCACATCGTGGCCATCAATCGGACCAATGTAGTTAAAACCCAGTTCTTCGAAAAGGGTACCCGGAACCACCATGCCTTTAAGATGCTCTTCGGTGCGACGAACCAGTTCTTTAATCGGTGGTACGCCAGAGAGCACTTTCTTGCCACCTTCACGGATCGAGGTATAAAGATTGCCAGAAAGGACACGAGCAAGATGGTTGTTAAGCGCGCCCACGTTTTCGGAGATCGACATTTCGTTGTCATTGAGAATAACGAGCATATCGCTGTGTACATCACCAGCATGGTTCATTGCTTCAAACGCCATGCCTGCCGTGATCGCGCCATCACCAATTACACTAACGACTTTGCGGTTTTGGCCTTCTTTTTCTGCGCAGATGGCCATACCAAGCGCAGCACTGATCGAGGTCGAAGAGTGGCCAACAGACAGGGTGTCGTACTCACTTTCTTCACGCCATGGAAAAGGGTGTAACCCGCCTTTTTGACGGATAGTTGGCATCTGCTCACGACGACCAGTCAGGATTTTGTGTGGGTACGCTTGGTGGCCTACATCCCAAATCAGTTGATCAAAAGGCGTGTTGTAAACGTAGTGAAGGGCAACCGTAAGCTCAACGGTGCCAAGACCAGAGGCTAGGTGACCGCTTGATTGACTGACGGAGTTCAATAAGTAAGTGCGCAATTCATCGCACAGTGTTGGCAACGTCTCTTTTGGTAAGAGACGCAGCTCATCGGGTGTTTCTGCTAGTGCCAGTGTCGGGTACTTTGAAATATCAAGAGTCATAGGTATGCGCGCTTATTGTGTTAGTTCTTGCGCTCGACGACGTATCGGGCGAACTCTTCTAAGTGTTGGGTATTGTATGGGATTGCTTCCAAAGCTTGAAGTGCTTCATGTAACAGAGTGTGAGCTTTCTCCATTGCGCCTTCTAAACCGAGCAGCGATGGGTAAGTACTCTTGTTGAGTTCTTGGTCAGAACCTTGTGGCTTCCCGAGCGTTTCGGTATCACTAATGATATCCAAAATGTCATCTTGCACCTGAAATGCTAACCCAATCGCAGTGGAGTACTTCTCCAACTGAGGCAAAATAGCCAAACCTTTTTCGCCCGCAGCCAAGGCGCCTAAGCGCACCGCGCAACGGATCAAAGCGCCGGTTTTGTTACGGTGAATCTCTTCTAACTCTTCCAGCGTGACTGCGCGGTTTTCCGCGGCCAAATCCAACGCCTGACCAATGCACATGCCTTGCGCTCCAGAGGCTTGTGCCAATGCTTGGATCATGGCAACACGTTGTGTTTCTCCATCAGCAGACAATGTGCCTTCAGCGAGAATGGTGAACGCGAGTGTTTGTAAAGCATCACCGGTTAAAATGGCGGTGGCTTCGTCAAATTTAACATGGCAGGTTGGTTGGCCGCGGCGCAGTTCATCATCATCCATGGCTGGCAGATCATCATGGATAAGAGAGTAAGCATGGATACACTCAATCGCTGACGCAGGCGTGTCGAGTTGCTCTTGGCTGCAACCAAGCATCTCACCGGTGGCATACACCAAAAATGGGCGAGCACGTTTTCCACCTAACACTAGTCCGTAGCGCATCGCTTGAATCAGCGCTTGATTTTGGTGTGGCAGTTTATCGAGCCAAAGATTGAGTTGTTGGTTGTTACGCTGCTGAAAAGACGCAAGGACGTCAATCATAGAGTTATCCATTTAAAACATTACTCTGCCAAGGTGGAGAAATCGCTGAGAGGAGCATCATCACTGTCGCTCAGTAAAATGCTAACTCTTTGTTCTGCTTCTGTTAGTTTAGCTTGGCTGGCTCTGGCTAATGCGATCCCACGCTCAAATTTCTTAAGAGCGTCATCTAAAGCCAGATCACCGTTTTCCAGTTGATCCACCAAATTGTCCAATTCTTCGATGGTTGCTTCGAAGGACATGTTTTCTGGTTTCTTGGTTGCCATATCTATTCTGCCTTTAAAAGAATGCCCGCAAGTTACCTTAGCACGCTGACTTGGTCAAATTTAAGCGGGTAAATTTATCTGAAAATGAGGTTAATAAGGAGGAGAATATTGGCTTGCTAACAAAAAGGTTGCCCGTGAGCGTTAAAATGGCAGTAAACTTGCTATAACTTGTAAAAAGCCCCGAGATGATGCTTGGCACTTTGCCGCCTCATCGAAATAATCAAGGGTAACGGCTTTATTTTGACGCTTAGCAGCAATTTTGTGACTTGTTGACCAAGTTTTTGCTAAAAGATCGTTACTCATTGTCGATAAAGAAAATAATCTCTTTATATTGCGGTAAATCGGAAAATAGCATGAGGAGTGCTTTGTGGATTTAGCAACCCTTTTAGGTTTGATAGGTGGCCTTGCTTTCGTCGTGATGGCGATGATTCTTGGCGGCAGCATCATGATGTTCGTCGATGTGACCTCAATCCTCATCGTTGTCGGTGGTTCCATCTTCGTTGTATTGATGAAGTTCACGATGGGGCAATTTTTTGGCGCGGCGAAGATTGCAGGCAAAGCCTTCATGTTCAAAGCCGATGAACCAGAAGATCTGATTGCGAAAATTGTCGAAATGGCAGACGCGGCGCGTAAAGGCGGTTTCTTGGCCTTGGAAGAGATGGAGATCTCCAACAGCTTCATGCAAAAAGGCATTGATTTGTTGGTGGATGGCCACGATGCCGATGTGGTGCGTGCAGCACTACAGAAAGACATAGCCTTAACTGATGAACGTCACACGCAAGGAACGGGCGTGTTTCGCGCGTTTGGTGATGTTGCACCTGCGATGGGGATGATCGGTACCCTTGTTGGTCTGGTGGCGATGTTGTCCAACATGGATGACCCAAAATCCATCGGCCCTGCGATGGCGGTTGCGCTTTTGACCACACTCTACGGTGCGATTTTGTCGAACATGGTGTTCTTCCCGATTGCGGATAAATTGGCGCTTCGTCGCGACCAAGAGACCCTTAATCGTCGTTTGATCATGGACGGCGTGTTGGCGATCCAAGATGGTCAGAACCCACGTGTTA
Organism: Vibrio vulnificus NBRC 15645 = ATCC 27562; assembly: GCF_002224265.1. NCBI lineage: Bacteria > Pseudomonadati > Pseudomonadota > Gammaproteobacteria > Vibrionales > Vibrionaceae > Vibrio > Vibrio vulnificus. The sequence goes on along the minus strand of NZ_CP012881.1, from coordinate 781,490 downwards.
TCGACAGCTACTTGAAAAACTACCTCAACGAGAGCAAGCGTGCCCTCGATATCAATGATTAATCACGGGAGTATGTGATGGATGACGATAGCAAATGTGATTGTCCCCCTCCCGGATTACCTCTGTGGATGGGTACCTTCGCTGACTTGATGTCACTGTTGATGTGTTTCTTCGTACTGCTGCTTTCGTTTTCGGAAATGGATGTACTGAAGTTCAAACAGATCGCAGGCTCAATGAAATTTGCCTTTGGTGTACAAAATCGCCTTGAGGTGAAAGACATTCCCAAAGGCACCAGCATCATTGCTCAGGAGTTTCGACCGGGGCGTCCTGAACCAACGCCGATTGACGTGATCATGCAGCAAACCATAGATATCACCCAGCAAACCTTAGAATTTCATGAGGGAGAGTCGGATCGCGCGGGTGGTACCCAGCGTGACCAAGGCAAAATGACGGGCGGGCAGTCGCCTGAAACGTCGACCCAGACCAACCAAAATACCGAACAACAACAGCAACAGCAGCAATCGGAAGCCATGTCGAAAGAGATGGAAACGCTGATGGAAAGCATCAAGAAGGCCCTTGAGCGTGAAATAGAGCAAGGGGCGATTGAAGTGGAGAACTTGGGGCAGCAAATTGTGATTCGCATGCGAGAGAAGGGGGCCTTCCCAGAAGGTTCTGCATTCTTGCAGCCTAAATTCCGCCCGCTAGTACGACAAATTGCCGAGTTGGTGAAAGATGTCCCCGGTATTGTGCGGATTTCAGGCCACACGGACAATCAGCGTCTTGATTCGGAGCTTTATCGTTCTAACTGGGATCTCTCTGCGCAGCGTGCCGTTTCGGTGGCGCAAGAGATGGAAAAGGTGCGCGGATTTTCTCATCAGCGCTTACGAGTGCGAGGCATGGCCGATACCGATCCTCTGGTCGACAACGATACTGAAGAAAACCGGGCGAGAAACCGCCGAGTGGAAATCAGCATTATGCAAGGTGAGCCTTTGTATAGTGATGAAATTCCAGCCATTCCTCAAGAGCAGTAATTGGGTACGTGAGTTGAATAAAAGACGAGCAGAAATGCTCGTCTTTTTTATGGTTATAATTCGTGTATAATCTTGCGCCCTAAGTCCCACACCTTAGTGCAAGCTCCGGTGTGAATTGATAGCCAACAGACTGCGAATTGAACTATGAAATTTATTGTAAAGCCCCATCCAGAAATTTTTGTAAAGAGTGAGTCGGTACGTAAGCGCTTTACCAAGATTCTTGAGAGCAACATCCGAATCATTATTCAGAATCGCACTGAATCTGTGGCTGTCTTTAACCGTCGCGATCACATCGAAGTGTCGGCTAACAGCCATCAATATTACCAACAAGTGCTCGAAATCTTGACGACGACACCAGGCATTCAGCAAGTGTTGGAAGTGAAGCAATCGGGCTTCAAAGATCTGCACGACATCTATGAGCAAGTGTTGGATCTGAGCCGTGAGCGCATCGAAAATAAAACCTTTGTGGTGCGTGCTAAGCGCCGTGGTAAACATGACTTTACCTCTATCGAGCTTGAGCGTTACGTCGGCGGTGGCTTAAATCAATCGGTCGAGAGCGCCTCGGTTAAACTGCACAACCCAGACATTACCATCAAGATTGAAGTGGTGGATGACAAGCTGAACCAGATTTTGGCCCATCATAAAGGCCTTGGCGGTTTCCCTCTGGGTACGCAAGAAGATCTGCTGAGCCTGATTTCTGGTGGTTTTGACTCCGGTGTTTCAAGCTATCTGCACATCAAGCGTGGCTCTAAAGTGCATTACTGTTTCTTCAATCTGGGTGGCCCTGCGCATGAAATTGGCGTAAAACAAGTGGCTCACTTCTTGTGGAACAAATACGGATCTTCAGCCAAAGTGCGCTTCATCTCTGTTGACTTTGAACCCGTGGTTGCGGAGATCTTAGAGAAGGTTGAAGACGGTCAAATGGGCGTGGTACTAAAACGCATGTTTATGCGCGCTGCCGGCATGGTTGCGGAGAAGTTTGATATTCAAGCTTTAGTCACCGGTGAAGCCCTCGGCCAAGTATCAAGCCAAACCTTGACCAACTTACGCCACATCGATGTGGTGACGGATCGTTTGATTCTCCGTCCCCTAATCAACTGGGATAAAGACGAGATCATTAAAGTAGCTCGTGACATCGGCACCGAAGATTTCGCCAAAACCATGCCAGAATACTGTGGCGTGATTTCGAAAAAGCCAACCGTGAAAGCGGTGAAAGAGAAGCTCGAAGCGGAAGAAGCGAACTTCAATTTCGACATCTTGGAACAAGTGGTACGCAACGCCCGTCAAATGGACATTCGTGATATCGCGAAAGAGTCGGCACAAGCTGCGCCAGAAGTAGAGCAAGTTCAAGCGATTGAAGAGCATGCCGTGGTGTTGGATATTCGTAGCCCAGATGAAGAAGATGACAGCCCGCTAGAGATCGATGGTGTTGAGGTAAAACACATTCCGTTTTACAAGCTCAGCACGCAATTTGGTGACTTAGACCAGTCGAAAACGTATCTGCTTTACTGTGCTCGCGGTGTGATGAGCCGTTTGCAAGCGCTCTACCTACAAGAGCAAGGCTTTAAAAACGTTAAAGTGTATCGCCCATAGCGGTGATGTGTTATCCCTGATGCCTAAAAATCCGAATGTCCGCATTCGGATTTTTTTATTACCCACGCTCTAGGTTTTATAAATCTGAACCTAGGTTAAATTCTCTTTGATTTTTATGAACACTGGCTTGAATTAGCATGATGGCGGAACGGGTAAACGGGGATGCATCATGCAAGATGAAGAGTGGCTTGAACAAATAGAGATCAATTTAACAGAAGAAGAGATCGAAGCATTGGGGTGGCAGCCCGAACGAACTTGGTGGGCGATGGGGTGTTTTGTGATTTTGGTTGGCCTCAGTGGCATCATTTCACTGTGGCGGAGACGCAGGCATGAATAAAGTACAACGAGAGGTAAAAGAAATACTGAAACACAGCGTGCTTTGGACTCTCTATTTTGTCGCGATTCTTGCCGTGGCGCTGGTGGCAATTTATACCCAAGTAACCTCGAGATGCGAGTTTCAGCGAGAGTTAACTGGTGTTTAGACAAGGCATCGATTTGAAGGTCTAGTCGCTCTACATCGAGAATCGATAACGCAGTATGAAGGCCAGTTAAACTCGCCCTTGGGAGCGCATATTCTGGCTCATTTCTGTGTCATAGAACTTGGAAAGGACTCGTCATTCCGCTACGTTCTCTTCCTTGAACTGAACCAGAATATGAAGCTCTGAATCCTGCATCTTGAAGTCACTTGGGTATATCACTGTGATGTGAGCATATTTCGCAGATAAAAAAACACCGCCTAATAGGCGGTGTAACAAATTTGACAGACAGGTCAAAAATAAATACAGGAAGTATAGGTTTTGTCACAGGGAGTTGGACAAAACACTACGGTAGAAATCTACCTAACTCGAAATACGAGTTTGCAAACACAACATCGCAACAACTAAGCCAATTGATTTACAAAGAAATCAAGCCGTTCAGGCTAGCGTTGCGGGGTGAAATATAGAATTTATCTGGCTGTTCTACAACGGACAAATTATAATGTTTCAGATTAAAAAAACTAATGGTTAGAGAGCCGTATGTCCCGAAGATTGCCCCCACTGAATTCCCTTCGTGTATTCGAAGCCGCCGCCCGACACCTTAGCTTCACTCGAGCTGCAGAAGAACTCTTTGTCACTCAAGCGGCAGTGAGTCATCAGATCAAAGCGCTGGAAGAGTTTCTTTCATTGAAACTGTTTCGCCGTCGCAACCGCTCTTTACTCCTCACTGAAGAGGGGCAAAGTTACTTTTTAGACATCAAAGATATTTTCTCAGCACTCGCTGAAGCGACCGATAAGGTATTGGAACGTAGTGAAAAAGGGGCATTGACCATCAGTTTGCCGCCGAGTTTTGCCATTCAATGGCTGGTACCAAGACTTGCGGATTTCAATGCTAAAGAGCCAGACATTGACGTGCGAATCAAAGCGGTGGATATGGACGAAGGCTCTTTGGCGGACGATGTGGATGTGGCGATTTATTACGGTCGTGGCAATTGGCCGGGGTTACGTGCCGATAAATTGTACCAAGAATATTTGATCCCACTTTGTTCACCTTCATTACTTTTGGGTAACAAACCATTAGAATCTTTGCAGGATTTAAAACGACATACGTTACTCCATGACACCTCCAGAAAAGATTGGAAACAATTTGCTAAGGAAAACGGTCTGGATGAGGTCAATGTCAACCAAGGTCCGATTTTTAGCCACTCGACCATGGTTCTGCAAGCGGCGGCTCACGGACAAGGGGTAGCCTTGGGCAACAATGTATTGGCCAAACCAGAAATGGAAGCTGGCCGTTTGATTGCACCCTTTGATGAAATATTGTTGTCGAAGAACTCGTTTTACGTCGTCTGCCATGAACAGCAAGCTGACATGGGGCGTATCGCGCGATTTAGAGACTGGATGCTAGTGACCGCGCGCAAAGAACAAGAAGAGGTGTTAGATGAATCTGCCATGCATTATTGATGGGCCAGACAACGGACCGCTGTTTATTTTTGCTCACGGTGCTGGGGCCCCGATGGAACATGCTTTTATGACCGCGGTGGCTCAAGGATTGGCAAAGGAAGGGATTCGTGTGGTGCGTTTCAATTTCCCTTATATGGCCAAACGAGCTGAAGATGGCAAAAAACGCCCACCGGATCGCGCGCCGAAATTGCTGGAAGCCTTTTCTGAAGTGATAGCATCCGTGACCGATGAACCCGTGATCATTGGGGGTAAGTCGATGGGCGGACGCATGGCGAGTTTGTTGTCGGAGCATCCCCTCGTGAAAGGGATTGCCTGTTTAGGTTTTCCGTTTCATCCTCCCGGTAAGCCTGAAAAGTTCAAAGGTGAGCACTTACAAACATTGAGTAAACCGACGTTGATTTTGCAAGGTGAGCGAGACACGTTTGGCACTCAAAATGAGTGTCAGCATTTTGAGTTTTCCTCAATGGTGCGTTTGGCGTTTTTGCCCGATGGCGATCACAGTTTTAAACCGAGAAAAAGTTCTGGTCATACAGAAGTAGGCAATGTGCAGTTGGCGATTGAGCAGCTGTGCGCTTTTATTAAAGGAGTCGACGATGAAAAGTAAGTGGCTGCTCACTTTTGTTGGTTTCTCAGGCGCATCGGCGGTCGCACTTGGCGCGTTTGCCGCTCACGGACTCAAAAGCCAATTGTCGCCATATCTGTTAGGTGTGTTTGAGACGGGCGTGATGTATCAGTTTTGGCATACCCTCGCCATCGCCCTATGCGCCGTTCTGCTCTCTTTGCCGACTGGAGAGAAAGCGCAAAAATATTTTTTCCGCGCGGCAATTTGTTTTATCATCGGCATCTTTTGCTTTAGCGGCAGCTTATACGCCCTCGCATTAACTGGCATAAAATGGTTTGGCCCGATAACTCCGATGGGAGGCTTACTGTTTATTATTGGTTGGATAATGTTGATGTTGGCAGCTTTAAAAACGAACGAGGTATCTCAGTGAAACAATTAATGCTCTATTGTCGTCAGGGCTTTGAAAAAGAGTGTGCTGGTGAAATTCAGGACAAAGCGACTCAGTTAGAGGTTTATGGTTTTCCACGTGTGTTCAAAAACGCAGGGTATGTTCTGTTCGAATGTTACCAAGATGGGGATGCCGATAAACTGGCACGCGAACTGGACTTCAACGCGCTGATTTTTGCACGTCAAATGTTTGCGGTTGCAGCAGAGTTTACCGAACTGCCGAGTGAAGATCGCATTAGCCCAATTCTTTCGGAGCTGGGTGAGATGGACACGTTCCCGGTTTGTGGCGATTTGCGTATTGAAACGCCAGATACCAACGAAGCAAAAGAGCTGTTGAAGTTCTGCCGTAAGTTTACCGTGCCAATGCGCCAAGCATTACGTGGTAAAGGCTTATTGTTGGCGAAAGAAAATACTAAGAAGCCTGTGTTCCACCTTTGCTTTGTTGCGTCAGGCCACTGCTTTGCTGGTTATTCTTATTCGCACAATAATTCGCGCTTCTTTATGGGCATTCCACGTTTAAAATTCCCGGCCGATGCGCCAAGCCGCTCAACGTTGAAGTTGGAAGAGGCTTTTCATGTGTTTATTCCGCGTGAAGAGTGGGATACGCGTTTGTCTTCGGGCATGTGGGCGGTGGATTTAGGTGCTTGTCCTGGTGGATGGACCTATCAGTTGGTGCAGCGCTCAATGTTTGTTCACTGTGTGGACAACGGCATGATGGCAGATAGCTTGATGGAAACCGGCCAGATCAAGCATCACATGGTGGATGGTTTTAAATTTGAGCCAGACCGTAAGAACGTAACTTGGTTGGTGTGCGACATGGTGGAAAAGCCAGCTCGCGTGGCGCATCTGATGGGCGAATGGCTCATTAAAGGGTGGGCGAAAGAAACCATCTTTAACCTAAAGTTGCCGATGAAAGGTCGTTATGACGAGGTTTTACAAGACATTGAAAATCTCAAGACCTTCCTGATTGAGAACAAGGTGAAGTTTAAGCTGCAAGCGAAACACCTTTATCACGATCGCGAAGAGATCACCGTACACATTCAGGTGCTATCGAACATTTCTCCGTACTAAGATGAGCTGAAGAAACGGTTCGCTAAAAAACGCTCCTCGACATGAGGAGCGTTTTTGTTTGTGTTAGTTCGACGTTGGCCACATTTCCCACACTTGGGCTTCCATGCTCGCTTCTGTGCTGTCATCGACGGCTGAGAAGAAGTCAAGTTGGGTCAATCTTTCCACCTCGTCAATCGTGGTGATGAAGTTCGCTAGCTCACTGCCAGAGACATCTCGGTGTGGAACGATAAACGCAATCGCGTCATTAAAGGCAGGGTCAAGAATGACTTTGAAAAAGGCGCTAGGAATGACCACTCCGTTACCAATCGCGTTTTCGCCCCCTTGGTAAATGGGCCCAGTGACGACGTAAAGCTCGTTATATTCATTGGCAAGATCACGAACATGCTCTTCCAGCAAACGCCAACCCACACGGTTAAATCCCGGTAACTGCGGTGACATGTTACTCATCAGGAAGCTTTGTTGCATTGATTGCTGACTGAAATCCATCGCCGCTGACGGGGCAAGATGGCCTCTGTCGTAACCCGAGTTACTGTAATCCGCTAAGGTGGAGCGGGCATAGTCTGGCAGCTCTGCGTCTTCTTTAAAGCTGTTGCTGCGCTTGTAAGAAGCATTCACGCTCTCTGCCGTAATATGGTAGGCAACCCAATCGGCGTTTTTGGTGTTGTAGTTGTAACCTACCGCGTAGCCATCGCGACAAAGCACTTGATCCGGTTGTGTGGAGGGCATGCCTTTGTCGAGGTGTTGACCACAAATTTCAGCAGCGGCAGGTAAAGCAAATAATAGTGATAGTAGGATGAGGTTTTTCATTTTCATTACTCCTTGTTAGAGAGTGGTGAAAATAGAGTAAATGCTCATCAATGCTGTGATATTGATAATAAATTAATCAATACTCAGTAAGGTATTGATTAATTTATTTTTATTGTTGTGAATGTAACCCATTACACAACAATAACGTTTAACATTTATTGGTTGTGGTTTTGTGATGCGCTTGGTGAAATTTGTTTGGTCAATGTGTTCTGACTGGCAAGGCGCTGTTCATGAACATTAGCGGGGCTCATTGGCGGTAAAACGCAGATCTTGCAGGTTAAAACCGAGTTCAATATCGGTTTTGAGTGCCGAGATTCGCTTGCAACGGCGAGCTAACTCGATATGTTGATCGAACTTAGTACGATATTTCTTTGGTAGAGCCGGCGAGAGAAAAGCCTGTTCGATATCGTCAAATTGGCTGAGGATCTCTTTGGCTGCTTTTGGCCCAATACCGGGAATGCCGGTCACTTGGCTGGAACTGATGCCCGTTAGGCCCCAATAGTCAGAAAGCTGCTGAGGTTTTACGCCAAACTCTTGTTCAATAAACGGCTGATCTAACCAGCGGTGTTGGAAGTAATCGCGAATCTGCAGTGTGGGAGAAAGCAACTGGCAATAGCCTTTGTCGGTTGAAATGATGGTGACCTTCTCACCGTGTTGCGCGACTTTGCACGCTAGGGTAGCCACTAAGTCATCGGCTTCATCACCTTCAGAAAGCAGCGAATCAATACCCAATTGCCACCATGCATCTTGGATCTTCTCCAAACCGTTGAGCAAAGGTTCTGGCATCGGCTTTCGCCCTTGTTTGTATTCTGGAAGGATCTCTGCACGCCATCCTCGGTCGCTACCGAGATGATCAAACACCGCGACGATATGCGTAGGATGACTTTCACTAATGATTCGCTGCAAGGTTCGACAGGTGTTTTGGATGGTGTTGGCTATATCCGTCGGATCCGGTTGAGCCGAGTGGACACGGCGGATCAGATTGAGCGCATCGATGATAACAAGATGAATAGCCATAGAAAATTACAGTATTGAAAAGGGGCCTAAGGCCCCTGAGTGTAACGTAAATCGTATGGACTATCGACCGCCATTTTCCGCTGATGCGATCTTATAGCAAGGTTCATATGCACTACCACCGGGCAGTTTCATACGGTGCTGGGCGACGAAATCGCGCAGCAGTTTGTCCATTTTCTTCATCAGTGCAGGGTCACCATCAATAATGAATGGCCCTTTGCGTTCGATCTCGCGAATGCCTTCGGCTTTTACGTTACCCGCCACAATACCAGAGAAGGCACGGCGTAAGTTAGCGGCCAGCACTTGAGGTTTCTGATTCAGATGCAGATCCAAGCTTGCCATCGAGTCGTGTGTGGGTTCAAACGGCAACTGGAACTCTGGCTCAATCTTTAAAGACCAGTTGTAGCTGTACGCATCGCCCTTGTCTTTACGGTGCTGACGTACTACTGGCATTGCTTGTTTCATCACACGGGCAACCTGAGCTGGGTCATCAATGATGATTTGGTAGTGCTTCTGACCTTCTTCCCCCAAAGTGGCGCCAATAAAGGCATCCAGTGAGCGGAAGTAAGCCTCGCTCTCCTTAGGACCAGTTAAGACGATGGGCATCGGCTGATCGGCGTTTTCTGGATGCATCATAATGCCCAGTATGTAAAGCAGCTCTTCAGCAGTACCTGCACCGCCAGGGAAAATGATGATGCCATGACCCATGCGGACAAACGCTTCTAAGCGTTTCTCGATATCAGGCATGATCACCAACTCATTGACGATCGGGTTTGGTGGCTCGGCGGCTATAATGGAAGGCTCGGTTAAGCCCAAATAACGTTGGGTACTGTAGCGCTGCTTGGCATGGCCAATAGCGGCGCCTTTCATTGGCCCTTCCATCGCGCCTGGCCCACAGCCAGTACAAATGTTCAACTCACGTAGGCCAAGCTCGTTACCCACTTCTCGCGTGTATTGGTACTCAACAGGGTTGATGGAGTGACCACCCCAACACACCACAAGATTTGGCTCAATACCGGGAATTAAAGCACCAGCATTACGTAAAATACCAAATACAAGGTTAGTAATGTGGGTGGCATTCGTGAGGTTAAGGCGTTGGTTGTCCGCAAGATGCATGTTGACGTAAACAATATCGCGCAGCACAGAGAATAGGTGCTCTTGGATACCTTTGATGATTTCGCCATCGACAAAAGCGTGCTCCGGTGGATTGGTGAGCTCTAACTTAATGCCACGCTCACGGCGCACGACGTTGACATCAAAAGATTGATATTTGTCGAGCAGCTCTTTGGAGTTATCCGTGTGGCTACCTGAGTTCAACACCGCTAACGTACAGTTGCGGTAGAGTTGGTAAAGCTCACTAGAGGCGGTTTTTTTCAGACGCTCAACTTCAAGTTGAGAGAGCAGATCCATACTTCCTGCTGGGCTGATATGAGTAATCATATGGCCTCCTTGCTTAGCATTGTTATTAAGGGACAGAAATCTGCTGGGAAAAATGATTATTGTTATAGAACCAGATTAGGAGAAGCAGATTCTGTTTGTTGCCTAGAGTGAATCTCGGCAAAACACGTCATGAATGTAGTTAGCTTAGCAAAGTATGTGCAAAAAGAAATGTGATAACTAATTGAAAAAACTATAACTGATGGTGAAATTTTGTCTGAGCGGTTAACAAATGACCACTTATTAACGCCATTCTAGCTGTTTTTTTCCACGTCGTTTGCATTCGTTGAGCATGATGCCGAGGCGATCCACCACGTATTCCGGATTATCTGACTCTTTAAAAGCCACGGAAGCGGCGCTGAGCGTGATGGTGATTTGTTGTTCACGGAATTTGAACGGTAGTTTGCTGACTTCAGTTTGAATGTGCTTAATCAGCTCGAGCGTGTACTCTTCGCTTTGCTCTGGAATGAGTAAGATAAACTCTTCGCCACTAAAGCGTGCCACGGTATCAGTGTCGGCAGCCGCTTTACGAATGGTTCGCGCGATGATCTTCAGTGCTTTGTCGCCAGCAGAGTAGCCATAGCTATCGTTGATGGCTTTAAAACCATCAATGTCGAGCAGCACCACACGGAGATTGTGTTGTGCTCGGATCCAGCGACGATATTCAAGTTCAAGACGATCGTTAAAGGCGGTGCGGTTATACACCTTAGTGAGAGGGTCAAGCAGCATGCGCTGCGCCTGATCTTCTAGGCGTTTACGATAGTCTTGGGTAATTTCAAACACCGCTTCAAGTTGATTTTTGTTGTATTGCAGTCTTTCTTGTAGCGCTTGCTCTTTCTCTTCCGCCAGTTGCAAACGTTGAGACAACGAGGCCATTTGCGCTAGCAAGGGGGAAATGTTGTTTTTGAGCTGTTCGAGTTCGGTCGCATTGTCCAACGAAGCCTGGCTTTTCGCCACCAATCCTTCTAACTCTCGATTGAGCTGTTGGCGATGTTCAAAATACGTTTGGCTTTGGTCAACGTTAACGTGAGAGGTTTTTAAGTTGGCTGCGAGTGAGCCATTAAGCTGTTCTAGGAAATGCTCGGATGATTTTCTTTCAAACTTCGTCCCTTCAATCACCAGTTTGAGCACTTGAAGAGTGAGCTCTAGTAGTGATTCAGTGGAGACACCCAACAACAGCTTAGTGCGGATATCCAATAACAAGTCGCCCGATTCGCCTTCAAAATCCAGTTCCGTGATCACGTGTTGCAGCTCTGCGGAGAGGCAGTCTAGCTGTGAGCGATCGGGGGTATCACTGAGTTCATTAAAGTTGATTCGAGAGTTGGAGGTGATGATCTTCAGCGCACGTTCGTAAATATTGAGCAGGCGCACTGCTTGATCAACATTGCGCGCTTTATTGACGTCATTGAACGTCATTAAACTGCGCAATTCGCGTTTTAGTTGTGGGGGAAGCCCAGCGACACGCTGTAAAGTCTCACCGCTGTGCTTAATCTGTTCGTCGAGAAAACCGCTCTGTTTATCCATAGCCACTGCTTGTTGTCTGAGCATTCTTTCTAACACGGCAAGGCGTGGAATAAGAGTGCTTACATCTTTTTGTTGTTCAAGTTCTTGCTGAACCGCCTTCAAATGCTGCGTGAGCGTCGGGTCGCCCCCCTGGCATGCTGCGCTCAGGGAAGTAACAATGCGCTTTAGAACTTGTTGTTCACGCTTAAATTTGAGTGACGAGTCGCGATGTGTCAATCGAAGTTGGTCTAATTGACAACTTAACTGATGCAGCTGCGATTGAATATCGGATTCCAGAATGCCCATTAAGAACTACAACACGGTCCATGTACGACTAAAGAATGAGTTCGATAATAACAAAAAACATTATAGCGTCATCTCTCTTCAGGTTTGATTGCTTGAGAATTATTCACTTTTTAATAATTTTTTGAGGTTGTCCTCATTCTGATACGACGAGTGTATCTTTATTAAGCCTTGATGGATGGCCTGCTGGCAGGCATTTCTTATGTGACCAGTTGCAAGACTTGCAGCTGGGGCATTCTCTATGGCTTTAAGATAAACGTAATGGCTGCACTTGTCTGTCAAACTGACTTCACGAGCTAGATGAGTTGCGAGCAACAGCAAATCAAGCAGCTCTTGATCGTTGATCGCCGTGTAGGCGCGCGGTAAGAATGGGTAATCGGCCATGCCCATTCGAACGGTTCGGTTGACCGCATGCTCAGCGGCAAACTCATCTACCCACGCTTGCACTTTACTAAAGACGGCCTCTGCAGAGTAATCGCGTTCGGCATTGGGCTCGATGTAAAGCAAATTGGCATCCGAAAAGTGGTAGAGACGTGCTGGTTTTTGGATTTTCTCACTCATGAACATCCCAAAAGCGCGCTCGAGTTCTAGGCCTGCTTTATAGCCGTGTTGCACGTACATGCTGCGCAAAAACGGCAAATCAATCATCACAAAGCGTAAGCGATCGTTGAGCGGCTCGTGGATAAGTTCACCCAGCTGCCATTGCTCAAACGTTTCATTGGCTTTGCGCAATGAATTTGAGAGTTTCACGTTCAACATGCGCAGATTACGCAGCTTTGAGCGTGAGTGGGTGTACAGATCGCTCGTAAGCTGCTCGATTTGCGCCGACTGCCGTTGCAGTAACACGCCGCGTCTCATAAGCAATAAGAAAAGCACGAGAGAGAGCAAAAATAGCGCAAAGGCGATTTTCTGGAATTTGGCGTGTTCTACCGTCACTTTTTCGAGTTGTTGTGCTTGGCCAATGTAGTGAATGCTCTGTTCGGCAAATTCTTTTTGCTGGCGGAAGGCATCTTCACTGATTTGATTCAGTTCTTTTTGTTCAATACTGACCAAATTATTGTAGCGGCGCAGATTTTGTAGTGATAACGCGTATTGTGCTGATTGCTCGTAACCCAAAGAGAGCAGTTGGTAAGCGTTCTGCTTGACGCTCAGTTGTTCTTCTGGCTGCGCGTTGGCAATTTCCAACGCTTTGTTGGCGTTGTTGATCACCGCTTGGCTGTCATTTTGGTAAAACGCCAATCCTGCTTTCATTAACGCCGCTTTGGCTTTTAACTCGGGAATATCGGAAAACTCGAGAACATCTTCGGCGCGCTCTAGGTATTGCTCTGCCAGCGGGTAGTTATAGAGTTGCAGATAGGTGGCCGCAAGGTTCAAACGAATGCTGATCACCTGCTTGATGTTTCGAGCCGAGCTGTCATGGTCGAGCACATTGAAATAGTGCACTAACGCTAAGTTGTACTTGCCTTGGCGGAAGTAGATATCGCCCATTTGCTCCATTACTTGGGCAAGGATAGGGGAGTTGGGGTAGCTGTCGTAAAAGTCGGCGGCTTGCGATAAGTATTCGAGGGCTTTATCAAGTACGCGTCGCTCTTCAAACAGTTGTGCCAAAAGGCGGTTCACTTTGGCCAACCGAGCACTCTTATTGCCTTCCACCGCTTGCCAATAACCAAACAGCAGTTCAGACAGCGCCAAGTTGTACTTTTGATGGCTCAGATAAAACTCACCCACCGCGATGTGGTAGTCGATAATGATGTTTTCTGAGCGGGTGTTTTTGATCAGCTCTTTCGCCTGCGTATAATATTGCTCAGCTTGTTGCAACGCATTCTGCTGGGAAGCGAGCAGGGCTTGTTGCATCAGCAAACGGTATTTCACACTGTCGCTCATTTGCAATGAGTTAGTGGCCTGATCCAACTGTACACTAATCTGTTTGAGCGCTTGCTCTGCCGTCGCGTAGTCCTTGCTATATTGCCACTCCAACTGGGTACGCATCAGTTTGACATCCATCTCAAGATAAGGGAGATGGAAGGTTTTGCTCAGTTGTTGCGCCGTCTCTAGCTGCATGAGAGCGGAACGTTGATTGCCAAGGGCAAACTCCGCTTGCGCGAGGATTTTGTATGCTTCAACGCTGCCGCTAGGGGTGCGCAAAGTGCGATCGGCGTCTTCACGAGAAATCGCCGACGGACTTTTTTCTTGATTGTCGGTCAACTCGCGTTGGGTCAGGTAATTCTGCACGATTTTTTTTGCTTGGTCGGGTTCAATTTCCACTAATTGCTCAGCCTCAGTGAGCAGCACTGAGGAGAGCGGATTCGCTTGCACTTGCATGCAAACCAGCAAAAATAAAACTGCGAAAAACCGTTGCCAACGCATAGTGAATTCCTTTTTGACAGGCGTGTTACTGACGAGCCATTCGATGATTATGATCTGGCTTCGCTTGCTCGGTTGAACGGTATGGATTGATGTCTAATCCACCGCGACGAGTATAACGAGCAAACACCGTCAGTGTTTCTGGCTGACAATATTTCATGAGGTCGGTGAAAATGCGCTCTACGCACTGTTCATGGAACTCATTGTGTTCGCGGAATGACACAAGGTAGCGCAACAGTTTTTCGCGATCAATCTTGTGGCCTTGGTAGCGAATTTCGACGCTGCCCCAGTCCGGTTGATTGGTGATCAAGCAGTTCGATTTGAGCAGATGGCTGTGCAAGGTTTCTGTCACCCACTCTTCGCCCGCAGCGCCTTCGAGCAAGCGGTCATCAAAATCGTAACTGGATATGTCGATATCTTGTTCGTCGATGCATTCCCCTTCCATCGTTACGATAGGTTGCTGGGTGTAGTGAGTGACCGAGTTCACCGCCACTTCCACCGCTTCGCCTGCGCAATGAGAAAGATCGGTAATCAAGCGTTGACGAACTTCTTCCCAGCTACCAAAACGGGTTTGGTTGTAGCTGTTGAGGTAGAGTTTGAATGACTTTGATTCAATCAGGTTGGCGCTAGTGGCTGGGATATACACTTCACCGACCGCGACCTGAGGCAACCCTTTGCTGTTGAGCCAAGAGAGCTCGTATAACGTCCAGATGTCGTGGCCCATAAATGGCAGCTCGTCACCCAACTGAAGATCGTCACGGTTGAGGCTACGTGGTACAGGCTGTAGCAAGCTAGGATCGTATTGGTTGGCGTAGTCGGTTTTCTTACCCAGCGTTAGGCCAGCAAGCTCTTTCGCGTCTGAATATTTGCTCATACTTTGCGGTCATTTTCGATTAGAATGGCGGGAATTTTACTGAATCCATCGTTTAAAAGCCATCTTGTTGGCTCACAAGGTATAGAAGGAGTTATTCATGTCATCTCCAGTTTCACTGGCACTTGCTGACTTTAGTCAACGTTTTCAAACAGCGTGGCAAGCACAGCACAACGCATTGCCTAGCAGTGAAGAGTTGGCGGATTTGCCTTCTCCTTGCGTGGTGGAGTCAAAAGGAGATGAAGTGCTCTGGCGCCCAGTGAGCTTGTCTGCGCCTGCGGACTTCGCCAATGTTGAGAAGGCGATTGAGTTAACACTGCATGACGACATCAAGGCCTTTTATGGCAGCCAATTGAGTGCCGATATGGCGGCCACGTGGGATGACAATGAGCTCACGCTTTTGCAAGTGTGGAATGACGATGATTTTACTCGCCTGCAGGAAAACATTTTGGGTCATTTAGTGACGCAACGACGTCTAAAACTCAAACCCACGGTGTTTATTGCGGCAACCGATGCTGAGTTAGATGTGCTGTCGATTTGCAATATCACCGGGAATGTTGTGTTGGAGCGATTGGGCACTTCTCAGCGAGATGTCTTGGCGGAAAACGTCACCGAGTTTCTTACCAAACTCCAACCAATGGTGTAACCGATGTACGTAGTTGAATTGCAGTTTGAGTGTTTCGATAACACCACCATTAGCGCGGTCGATAAAGCGATCAATGGTTTGATGGACGCATTGCGTTACAACGGTCAAGTGTTAGGCCGAGAGTTTCCTATCGTGATGGGCGATGGTGAGTTCTTTGTTCGCGCGGTTTGCCCTGAAAAAGAGAGCTTACACCCGCGTTATCATTCCGATTATGTGCGCGTTTGTTTCAATCGACTTTCAGAGGCGGCGTTACTTGCGCCCAAAATGCGCTTGCTGGGGCGAGACATCAACTCTGAAGAAGCGGCTGAAGAAGAGACACCAAGTTGGCAAGTGTTATACACCACTTATGTGCACACCTGCTCGCCGCTGAGAAGTGGTGAAACTTTGCTACCGATCCCTTTGTATCGCAATGGCCCGACGTTAAATGGCGATCACAAAGCGGTGATTAAGTGGCAAACCGAATGGCAAGCGTGTGATGAACTGCAGATGGCCGGGGCGTGTCGTGCCGAGCATGCCGCACTGCATGAGATGTGCGATGTGGACAGTGTCTTGTTCAAGCGAGGCTGGGATATTCGTGGTCGTATTGAATACATCACGAAAGTGCCGACCTACTATTACCAATACCGTGTTGGCGGCCATTCGCTAGCCGAAGAGCAAGCGCGCAAGTGCCCCAAATGTGGTGGGGAATGGTTACTCGATGAGCCGCTGCACGATATCTTCTATTTCAAATGTGATGACTGCCGTATCGTCTCAAACATCTCTTGGGATCATTTGAAATAGCAAATGGAATCTCAATATGAAAAAGGGTTGGCGCTTTCACGCCAACCCTTTTTTTGTTTTGAACTTCGACTTTTTCTATCGAAATTACCAGCCTTTTACTACGCCGCCTTTGAAGATTTCTTTTGCTGCCGTGTAGACTTCTTCAGTTTGGTACGCTTTAACAAAGTTCTGTACATTTTCGTTTTGAACGTTGTCTTGGCGAGCCACAATCAGGTTCACGTATGGAGATTCTTTGTCTTCAACAAATACGCCATCTTTTTCTGGAGTTAGGTTGATAGAACTCGCGTAAGTGGTGTTGATCACCGATAGCGCCACATCGTCAAGAGAGCGAGGCAGTTGCGCTGCGTCTAATTCAACGATGGTGATGTTCTTTGGATTCTCAACGATGTCACGAACGGTCGCGAGTAGGCCCACTTCTGGACGTAGTTTGATCAAACCTTGTTGCTCAAGAAGCAGCAGAGAACGGCCAAGGTTGGTTGGATCGTTTGGTACCGCAATACGCACGCCGTCAGCCAACTCTTCAACCGATTTCACTTGTTTTGAGTAGCCCGCGATAGGGTAAACAAAAGTGTTGCCAGCGATGGTCAGTTTGTAGCCACGGTCTTCCACTTGACGATCTAGGTATGGTTTGTGTTGGAACGCGTTGATATCGATAGAACCGTCATCCAATGCCGCGTTTGGTGTCACGTAGTCAGTGAAAGTGACCAGTTCCACGTAAAGGCCGTATTTTTCTTTGGCTACTTTCGCTGCAACTTCCGCAACTTGTGCTTCGGCACCCGCCATAACGCCAACTTTTACTTTGCTCGTGTCAACGGCTTTTTCGCCACAACCTGCTAATACCAATGTTGAGGCTGCGGCAATAATGGTCAGTAAACCTTTGAGGCTAAATTTCATAGTAAATCTCCTTATAATTTTGAATCTTTCAATGCTTATCTGTGGTCTACGCGGCGTACGATGGCGTCACCGATAGACTGAATAATTTGTACCAACACAATCAACATCACCACAGTGACCGCCATGATAGTGACATCGTAGCGGTGGAAACCGTAGCGAATCGCCACGTCACCAAGACCGCCACCACCAACGGTGCCCGCCATGGCAGAGTAGCTCACCAAGGTTACCAACGTAATGGTGACGGAGTTAACAATGGTCGGCAATGCTTCAGGAAGCAGTACTTTAGTGATGATTTGTAGTGGTGTTGCGCCCATCGACTGCGCGGCTTCAATCAGCCCAGTCGGAACTTCCAACAGTGCTCCTTCAATGAGGCGTGCAACAAATGGGATAGCACCAATGGTGAGCGGAACAATCGCCGCTGTCGTGCCGATGAACGTGCCGACTAACAGTTTGGTGACGGGAATGATCGCCACCATCAAGACCAAAAATGGCACAGAGCGGCCAATATTGACAATGGCACCAAGTACGCTGTTGAGTTTGGTGTTTTCAAGCAAACCACCTTTTTTGGTGGTGTGCAGAATTACGCCCAAAGGAATACCAATCGCAAAACCAACGACGCCGGCAACCGCAACCATATAAAGCGTTTGCCAAGTTGCGCCCAGCAGCAGGTCAGTGTTTAAACTTAGCCATTGAGATAGGTCATTAAAGGACATAACCCAGAACCTCCACTTTTACGTTGTGCTCGCGCAGGTATTCAATCGCTGCGTTATCGTCTTCTTCGTTACCAAACAGCTCTGCGACCATCATGCCAAACTTCACACCGCCGGCGTAGTCGAGATCGGAACTGAGAATGCTGATGTCGATGTTGTATTTACGAGAAATCTGCGACACCAAAGGTGCATCAACTGTCGCGCCGGTAAATTCCAAACGTACTAGAGGATAGCTGCCTTCAACACGCGTTGCTTGCAAGCGTGCCTGGTAATCTTCAGGGATCGACAGATCTAAGGTTGAGCGAATAAAGTTATGAGCTAACTCAGTTTTTGGATGGGCAAAGATTTCTCCCACCGTACCTTTCTCGACCAACTCGCCATCACCAATGATGGCGACTTCGTGACAGATGCTTTTCACGACATCCATCTCGTGAGTAATCAACAAAATGGTGATTTTCAGCTTGCGGTTGATCTCTTTGAGCAACTCCAAAATGGATTGAGTAGTCGCAGGATCCAGCGCGCTGGTGGCTTCATCACACAGCAGTACTTTTGGATCGCTGGCCAGTGCTCGCGCAATCGCCACGCGTTGCTTTTGACCACCACTTAAGTTGGCTGGATAGCTTTCATGCTTGTCGGCCAAACCCACCAACTTGAGCAGCTCCGTTACTTTGCTTTGGATTTGCTCGTTATCTTTTCCGGCTAACTCCAATGGCAGGGCAACGTTGTCAAACACAGTGCGAGAAGAGAGCAAATTGAAGTGCTGGAAAATCATGCCGATATTGCGGCGAGTTTCGCTAAGTTGCTTTTTACTCAGTTGCGTTAAATCAACGCCATCCACCACAATGGAACCACTGCTTGGTGCTTCTAACATATTCACGCAGCGGATCAGCGTGCTTTTCCCTGCACCCGATGACCCGATCACACCAAAAATGGTGCCTTCTGCGATGTGTAAGTTAATGTCTTTCAAGGCATGTATTTCCTTACTGCCTTGATAGAACACTTTATTTACTTGGTTAATTTCAATCATTTCTCAACCTGTGCAGGGACAACAGAATAATATTTTGAGCTCCAGCTCACTTTTCAGATGATGCTATGGCTTTCGTGTTTTCAAGTCAATAGATATTTTTACGTCTAGACGTCTAAACGTTCGTTTGGGGCTAACGGATTTGCTATGAGTTAGGTGATATTCGTATATAGAGGGTGTTTTGACGATGTACCTCACGGCTTGGAAACTCGCAATGTAGCGCTTTTAAGGTATAATCTCGGCTTATATTCCTTTGTGACAGAGACAGATACTTTGGCAAAACCAGCTGTTTTTTTGGATCGTGATGGCGTGATTAACGTTGATCATGGTTACGTTCATGACGAGCACGACTTTGAATACATTGAAGGTGTGTTTGAGGCGACGAAGGCCCTAAAGGATATGGGGTATCTTTTGGTGTTGGTCACCAATCAGTCGGGGATTGCCCGTGGCAAATTTAGCGAAGATCGCTTCCTTTCTTTGACCCAATGGATGGATTGGAATTTCGCGGACAACGGCGTTGAATTTGACGGTATTTATTACTGTCCGCACCATGCAGAACACGGTGTGGGGGATTACAAACAAGATTGTGATTGTCGCAAACCCAAACCTGGGATGTTTATCTCAGCGCGTGATTTCCTCAAAATCGATATGGCTCGCTCGGTGATGGTGGGTGACAAAGCCGAAGATATGATGGCTGCCGAAGCGGCAGGGGTTGCAACTAAGATTTTGGTACGCACTGGTAAACCTGTCACACCGCAGGGTGAGCAACTGGCAACGGTGGTGCTTGATAGCATCCGCGATGTGCCACTCTATGTAAAAGAACAAGTAAAAGGTCGCTAAGCGGCCTTTTTATTATTGAACGTCTTTCCTGGCCTATTATGAGCAAAAAGCTAACTATTCTCGATATTGCCCGTTTGTCTGGGGTCGGTAAATCGACCGTTTCGCGCGTGCTGACCAATGATCCCAAGGTAAAACCTGAAACCCGAGCGAAAGTAGAACAGGTGATACAAGACTCAGGTTATGTGCCTTCTAAATCTGCTCAATCGATGCGTGGTGGTAGTCAGAAGGTGGTTGGGGTGATTATCTCGCGTCTTGACTCACCCTCAGAAAATCGAGCTGTCGGTAGTATGCTTAATGTGCTGTATCAAGCAGGGTATGATGCGGTGATCATGGAGAGTCAGTTCGATCGCGAGAAGACCAACGAGCACTTAGAAGTGTTGCGTCGTCGTAATGTCGATGGCGTTATTGTGTTTGGCTTTACCGATATCGATCTACAAACCTTAGCCGGTTGGCAAGATCGAGCCGTGGTGATTGCCACGCCTGCGGAAGAGGTGTCTTCGATTAACTACGATAATCAGCGCGTGATTGAGCTGGCGTTAGAACACTTGCAATATTTATCGCTGAGCCATATCGCTTATATTGGTGTGAATAAAGAAGATAAAACCACGGGCTGGTCGCGTTTAAATGCCTACTTGTCGTGGTGCCAAAAACACGGTGTTGAGGCTCGTTATCAAACTGGCAAACTCAATCATGAGAGTGCCTATCACTTAGTTGATGGGGTGTTAGCGGACAATACTCAAGCGATTGTCTGTGCGAGCGATACCTTGGCATTGGGCGTCATCAAACGACTTCAAGAACTGGGACGTGAAGACGTTTGTGTCACAGGCGTGGGCGGCAATGAGTTGCTCTCTTTTCTTTTTCCAAAGGTGTTCAGTGTCGATCCCGGTTACAAGCAAGCGGGAGAAAAGGCCGCTAAGATGCTGATTTCTCAAATGAATGGTGAGGAAACTATCTCACACATCACTCAAGCGCCGATCCAACGCTAACCCTTTCATTTTTATTGTGTTTCCGATCTAGACTGTGATCACTTTCAATTAATGGGACTGTTCCCATTTTGTTTATTTATAAAAGCTGGCAATATTAAATTAAGAAATGGGAATGTTCCCATTATCTAAAAACTATAATTGAGTAGATCAGAATAGGGTGGACAGAGTTATGAGTAAGATAGCGCGCAAGGACGTCGAACGTCTCATCGAGCTTATCGGAGGAAATGACAACATCGCCAGTGTCAGCCACTGTTTGACACGCCTTCGCTTTGTGTTGAACGACACGTCGGCCGCCGATGTTAAGCAAATCGAAACATTGCCGATGGTTAAAGGATGCTTTACCAACGCGGGTCAATTTCAAGTGGTGATTGGCACGGAAGTTGATGCTGTCTATAAAGTGTTGCTCGAGGTTTCAGGTAAATCGGAAGCGAGCAAAGACGATGCGAAATTGGCGGCTCGTCAAAACATGAACATCATTGAGCGTGGAATCTCCCATCTTGCTGAAATTTTTGTCCCTCTGCTCCCTGCGATCATCACTGGTGGTTTAATCCTTGGCTTCCGCAATGTAATTGGTGACATCAAGATGTTTGATGGCCAGACATTGACGGAGATTAGCCAGTTTTGGGCAAC
Organism: Vibrio vulnificus NBRC 15645 = ATCC 27562; assembly: GCF_002224265.1. NCBI lineage: Bacteria > Pseudomonadati > Pseudomonadota > Gammaproteobacteria > Vibrionales > Vibrionaceae > Vibrio > Vibrio vulnificus. The sequence goes on along the minus strand of NZ_CP012881.1, from coordinate 760,037 downwards.
GGTTCACTCCTTTTTATGGTTGATTGGCGAAGCGATTTTCTTCTTCCTACCGGTAGGGGTTTGTTGGTCTACCGTGAAGAAACTTGGCGGAACACCGATTCTGGGCATTACGCTCGGTGTCACACTGGTTTCACCGCAGCTCATGAACGCCTACTTAATTGGTAAACAAGCCCCAGAAGTGTGGGACTTTGGCCTGTTTGTGATTGAAAAGGTCGGCTATCAAGCGCAGGTGATCCCAGCTATGTTGGCTGGTGTCGCGTTGGCTTTCATTGAAACCAACTTAAAGCGCATCGTCCCTTCTTACCTCTACCTCGTGGTGGTGCCGTTTGTCTCGATCATCCTATCCGTTATTCTTGCCCATTCTTTGATTGGTCCGTTTGGCCGTGTGCTGGGTGATGGCGTGGCATTTGCGGCAAAAGCGGCCATGACGGGCGATTTTGCAGTGTTAGGGTCGATGATCTTTGGCTTCTTGTACGCACCACTAGTGATCACCGGTATTCACCATACAACCAACGCCGTGGATTTGCAGTTGATGCAAGAGATGGGTGGTACGCCAATTTGGCCGTTGATTGCATTGTCAAATATCGCGCAGGCGTCTGCCGTTGTCGGCATCATTATTATCAGTAAAAAACATGGCGAGCGTGACATCTCTGTGCCAGCTGCGATTTCAGCCTATTTAGGTGTGACTGAGCCTGCCATGTACGGCATCAACCTCAAGTACAAGTTCCCTATGTTAAGCGCGATGATTGGTAGCGCTGTAGCGGCCGCAATTTGTGGTAGTGCTGGTGTGATGGCAAATGGTATCGGGGTGGGTGGCCTACCTGGCATTCTCTCAATTCAACCACAATTTTGGGGCGTTTACGCACTGGCGATGCTAACCGCCATTGTGCTGCCAGCAGCCCTCACTTTAGTGTTTTACAAGCGAGCAGAAGCCAAAGGCGATCTCGAACCGGTAAACGCATAATTTCATCGATTTGGAGTGGCGAATGGCCACTCCGCTTTGTTTCTCTTCGGTAAGTGAGTCTTTACCATGACAACACGCAACACAGATGCCCATTGGTGGAAAACCGCCACTATCTATCAAATTTACCCAAAAAGCTTTTGCGACAGTGGGGCAAAGGGGACGGGAGATATCCAAGGCATCATCTCTAAGTTGGAATACTTGAAGCATCTCGGTATTGATGCAATCTGGCTGACGCCGGTTTACCAATCGCCGATGGTCGATAATGGATACGACATTTCGGATTACTACCAAATTAACCCTCAGTTTGGCACGATGGCGGATTTTGATGAGTTGCTCGAGAAAGCGCATCAGCTCGGAATCCGTCTTATCATGGACATTGTGGTGAACCACACCTCGACCGAGCACGCTTGGTTTCAATCGGCATTGGGTAACAAAAACAGTCCATATCGGGATTACTACATCTGGAAAGACCCGGTCGAAGGAAAGGAGCCGAATAATTGGCAGTCTAAGTTTGGCGGCAGCGCTTGGGCGCTGGATGAACAAACCGGCCAATATTATCTGCACCTTTTTGCCAAAGAGCAGGCCGATCTCAATTGGGAAAATCCTACGGTTCGTGAGGAAGTGAAAAACGTTATTCGTTTTTGGGCGGAAAAAGGCGTTGACGGATTTCGTCTGGACGTCATCAATCTGATTTCGAAGCAACAAGATTTTTGCAATGATGAGATTGGCGACGGGCGTCGTTTTTATACCGATGGACCGCGTGTACACGACTATCTCCAAGAGATCAGTCAAGCTGTTTTCCAAAAGTATGGCAGTGTGACCGTAGGTGAGATGTCGTCGACAACCTTAGAGCATTGTCAGCAGTACTCCTCTCTTGATGGCAAAGAACTTTCCATGGTGTTCAATTTTCATCACCTGAAAGTGGATTATCCAAAGGGTGAAAAATGGACCAGGGCACCATTTGATTTTCTACAACTCAAACAGATCTTTAATCATTGGCAAACTGGCCTGAATGGCAAAGGTTGGGGAGCGCTCTTTTGGTGTAACCATGATCAGCCACGTGTCGTGAGCCGTTTGGGGAACGATCAAGCGTATCGGGTTGAATCTGCAAAGATGTTGGCAGCCTCGGTTCATATGATGCAAGGCACGCCTTACGTTTATCAAGGCGAAGAAATTGGCATGACCAACCCAGGGTATACCGAGATTGAACAGTATCGTGATGTTGAAAGCACCAACATGTATCAGATCATGGTTGAGCAGCAGGGAGTTGACCATGACGAGATGATGGCGATTTTGGCACAAAAGTCTCGTGATAATTCACGCACCCCAATGCAATGGTCAGATGAAAAACACGCAGGATTTACACAAGGAGAACCGTGGTTAGCGGTGGCGAGTAACTACTCGAAGATCAACGCGGAAGCGGCTGTGGCGGATCTCAATTCTGTGTTCTATTTCTATAAACGATTGATTGAACTACGTAAAGAAGTGCCAGTGATCACCCAAGGTGATTATCAAGACTTATTACCCGAGCATCAGAGTGTGTTTGCCTATGCGCGGACCAGTTCGGCTCAGCAACTGGTGTGCATCAATAACTACTACGGGGAAGAGGTGGAGTGTGTATTGCCATTGGGTCTCGACATGCGTAAAGCGAAATGTTTGCTGTCTAATTACCAAAATCGACCGAGTGCCATGGCTTCACATCACCAAGTACTCAAACCTTACGAGACTCGTATTCTCTTGATTGAACGTTAAGTTTGTTGTTCGTTGTAAAGAACGCTAATGGCACGCCCCTAATACGTTCAAAGGCTTTGGAAGTTCCAAAGCCTTTTTTTCGTAAAACTCATTAGTGCTGTGTGAGCATTTCAAGCTCTTCGTACGAGAGATGGACATGATGAGAAACAGATGGCTCAGAAATAGACACATTCAGCTCGTTGAGCAGCATTGCCAGTTTGTTTATTGGCCATTGTTGAAGTTGAGCTTTAACCGCCTCATAGGTGTCATCCAACTCTTCTCTTACTGCGTTGTCCATTTCAAGTCCTGCAAAGTTAGCGTTGTTTGATCTAGACCGATGATCTCAATGTGTCGTAGATAGCCAAATGTAGGATGATAAATCGTCGTGATTTTGTCATCGATGAGCGTAGTGCTTGACGGCTGAGCATCATTGAGGCATTCAAGAGTTAATGTTGAGTTATATTCGATTAAGCCAATTTCGATCTGTTGATTATTAATCATCTCAAGAAATTTGCCATTTTCTAATCTTTTTGGCGCTCTTTTCCAGTTCAAAGAACAGCGGCTGATCACCATTTGAGTGTCATTAATATCATAATGTTTGATTAATCGATATGCGTCATCATCGCTGATTTTTAGACCGATAATCTCATGCTTCAAAGATGATAATTTTATCTCTTTATCTTTATATGTTTGTGCTGATTTTGGAAATTCCAAACCGTCAAAAATACCGATTAAGGAAGGGTGTTTATTGAACAAATTAATCAGGCTCAACGACACCTCTTCGTTGATTCGATATAATTGACCATCTTTGTCATATAAGAAATCAGTATCTTCAACTCCCATAGAATTCTTAATGATTCTAACGTAAAAGTTTTCTACCCCATTATTGACGTGGTTATTAATCACAGTTTCCAATTGAACAGCCTCATCTTGAGGGAGAGTATTTAATAACTCAATGAGTTCAACTGAATTTTTTGGTATGTACTGAATGTAAAAAATCTCGGATGACTCTTCACCAAGATGCTCTGTTTTTTCTTCATAGCTTAGCCATTGTCCATTTTTAGGAGAAAATTTGGCTTTATTAAAGTCCAGCTCGGATTGAGTTTGCTTTTCTGGGATAGGCGATGATGAATTTGATGAACCATTGCAACCAGATAGAAGTAATAACGATAAAACAGATAGTGAGATTAGGTTCTTATTCATGATTTTAATCCAGTAAAAATATTGATGCGTTTATGTTGTCTTCATTTTTGCTGATGTGTGAGTGCTAAGCCAAATCATGAAAGTTAACAAATGGAAATGAAACTTAATTTTATGTTTAAGTTTTTGTTTTTAGAGTGGTTTTCTTGGGTGTTGTTTGATTTTAAAATCAAATTTGAGTGTTATGTTCTGGCCTTCTTAACCTGTGGTGTTAAGGTGGTTACAGGTTTTGTTTAGAATTGTTTTACTTTGTTGTTTTAACTATTTAATAAAGTTCGATAATTTCTCTTCAGTCAAAGTGACAATAAAAAATAGGAGAAATAAATGCGTAATAACAATGGTTATAGTTTAATTGAGTTGGTGGTTGTCATTGTCGTTATTGGTATTTTGTCGGTGGCCGCCGTGCCAAAGTTTATGAATATCCAAAATGAAGCAAGAGAAGCTCGACTTTATAGTGTTCGAGGTGCTCTAGAATCTGGTGTTAATATGGCTCACGGCATGATGATGTTAGAGGGGAAAGAGCACTATCGTTATGTTTCAAACAAAATTGATGGTCAAACTGCAGATGGTTATGGTGTCATTCCTGCACAGAACTTACCATTTAAAGGGTGCGAGGTTGATGGAAGCAAAAGTTGTGCATTTATTTATGGCTATCCCGATGCTGACGAAAATAACCTATCTATTGTTCTAAAAGGTATTCTAGGTTCATCTTCATTATGGAAAGTACATAGAACAGAAAATGAAAGAGGCACTGCTTATATTACACCACTGAATCAAAGTGAGTTTAAACAGTGCTCAGTACGCTATCAGATTCCTCTTTCCCAAGAAGAAGAATACCGAATCGATGTACTACCTTGTGCTTAATCATAGACACTAGATAAGTAAAGCCATGAGTCTAAGAGGCTCATGGTTTTACTTTTTTTCCAGAACCTTAGCCATGGTTTTACAATAAGCTTCAAGCATGTTGCGCCAAGCATGCGTCATAGTTTTATTTGAAAACTCACTCTCCAATTGATTCCAAGGTGACAAGCAGGTTTCAACGGACTCTGGTTGAGCAAGCCGCTCAAACAACGCTTTTGAAGGAACGCTATGGGATAGTGAAACGATGGATTGTAGATAATTTTTCATAAAGAGATCTTCTCGGCCGCTTTTATAAGAAATGTCGGAAACGAGAAGGTAAATAAAGGCGTTATCAATCCTAGAGCCGCCGACAGGAGTGCGCAGAAAATCAAACGCATTTTCTAAGCTTCCCACTTTTAGGTTAATTAAGCCCAGCCATATTCCTAGTTCGTCAGGAAGTGGTGTGAAACGTGTATAAAGTTGGCTAATGGCTTTCTCTAGCTGCCCTTTATTGCTTTCAAATAACGTAGTGTGTCGAGCAAAATAGAGTGCTTTAAACTCATCATCTGGAATGAATGAACCATCGGCAATTTCACGATCATACTGCGTAAACACAGACAAATTATCCAATTGCCAATCGTATTCTATCGGAATAGGAAGCGCAAAAAAACGAGCAATATCTTGCTGTAGGGGTAATAGAGAAAGGCTCAAGCTATTGAGATTAATGATGTAGTTTTTTTTGAAAACCTCTTTATCCGATGCAGAAAAGATCAACTTGGCTTCTGCATGTATCGTAAAAGGAATGTCGAGATCTTTTAAGCGAAGGTTGAGTTTGTATTCACTTGCGATGCTCTCCTTTGCTCCAGGCCAGTAAGGGCCATCATCGATTGTCGTTACGAAGTAGCTCGGAATGTCTTGATTGACCAAATCGGTATAGGGATACTCAATTTGTTGTTCAAGAATCAAAGCTTTAATAACTCTTCGATGCTGTTTCGATTGGGGGCCTGTTGCATCAACTCGATTGAGAAGAAGCTCTCTCATTTGGATGGTTTGTTGCTTGCGATATTGTTCGATCAAGCTGCTCGTTTCTGAGATATACAGATAAGACAGAACAAAAAAAGCCATAGAAAGAAGCATGAGCAAGTAGTGTACGGGCTTCATTTTGGCTATTTTGGCGCTTAACGCGAGATGAATTGTCGGAGAGGCGTCAGGTTGGGGTTGCTGCTCTTCTTGTTCGTGCACAAGTAACTTCACTTGGCTTTCGCAAAGGTAATAGCCTTTACGGGGATAAGTCACCAATATCTTGGTTGCATCTTCATTGGTTAGATATTTTTGAAGAAGCGCTCGGAAAGTCGATATTCTATTGGTCAATACATTTTTAGAAATGTAGTCGCTACGCCAGATTTCTTGAATAATCGCATTCGCAGAGAGCGGTTCACCGACATGAGTGAGCAAAAATTCAAGTAGTTCAATGGTTCTCGGCTCTAAATCGATCGGCTCATCGTTATAAAGCAAGTGCTTTTTCTGCGGATCATAGATCATTCCACCGATTTTAATCAGACAGCCAATCTCTTTTGCTTCTTCAAGAATATTTCGCATCATGTAGGAAGAGTATTGTTAATATTTGCCTGTATTATATAACATTTTTCCTAAACGAAGTGTGCGCATTGTTAGGTGTAATGGATTTTGTATCGATGCGGCTTATGATTCATCGCGAGTACTAAATTCAACGCAAAAGCGCCGAGAATCGACAGTGCGATCGTGGTCGGGCTGACAAAGAAAAAGGAAGCAAATAGGATGGTTGCATCAATTGCCATCTGCGATTTCCCCACTGAAACACCAAATTTATCTTGGATGTAGAGGCAAAGCACGTTAAAGCCCCCCAAACTGGAGCGATGACGAAATAAGATAAGCATTCCTAGGCCCATTAACAGCCCACCCGCAATCGCGCAGTAAACTTCATTGATATGCTCAACAGAGATTACTAAATATAGGTTATCGGCAAAAATTGAGACTAAACCACCAGAAATGGCACTATTAAAAGCAAAGCGACGCCCATAGCGTTTCCAAGCCAATAAATAGAAAGGGCAGTTCGCCAAAAAATACAACATTCCAAAAGTGAATGGAGTAAACTGAGTGACTAACAGAGCAAGCCCAGTTGTCCCGCCTGTCAGTAGATTGGCTGATTGCAGAAAAAAGACGCCTTGGGCGACGAGAAAGGTGCCGGTTAATATGGCGATCCAGTCTTCTCTACGTGAGTGTTTTTCCATCAGTGGTTAAATTTCATTTGCGATTGAGGGCGTGCATAGTAGTAAAAAGCTGATCTTTTTGGTAGCTAGCGGGCTAAAATTAGGGTAAACCTATGTAATTGTTGTTTTACAGGGTGTGAAACGCAAAATTGACACTTTAGATTGCATTTTCGCTTAAGGACAAAGCCAAGATGAAATCTTTCACATGTCATCATGAAGAAACTGCATAGAGAAAAATGAATTTTCTCTTTATGACCTGGATCAAATTATGTAGAATGCGCGCCATTACGGTGACGAAAACGTTTGCGTTGGGTCATTAACCAGTTTTTTTGCAACTTTCAGTCAAATCTGAGTCAGGAGATACAGATGCTTAAGCGTGATATGAATATCGCTGATTACGATGCGGAGCTATTCGCAGCTATCCAGGAAGAAACTCTTCGCCAGGAAGAACACATCGAGCTGATCGCTTCAGAAAACTACACAAGTCCACGTGTAATGGAAGCTCAAGGCTCTCAGCTAACCAATAAGTACGCTGAAGGCTACCCAGGCAAGCGCTACTACGGTGGTTGCGAGTACGTGGACAAAGCTGAGTCTCTAGCGATTGAGCGTGCATGCAAACTGTTTGGTTGTGAGTACGCGAACGTTCAGCCACACTCTGGCTCTCAAGCTAACAGCGCGGTTTACATGGCACTTCTTAACCCAGGCGATACAGTTCTAGGTATGAGCCTAGCGCACGGTGGTCACCTGACTCACGGTTCTCCTGTAAACTTCTCTGGTAAGCACTACAACGTCATCCCTTACGGTATCGATGAAGCTGGCCAAATTAACTACGACGAAATGGAAGCGCTAGCGTTTGAGCACAAACCTAAGATGATCATCGGTGGTTTCTCAGCGTACTCTCAAATCGTTGATTGGAAGCGCATGCGTGAAATCGCAGACAAAGTTGACGCTTACCTATTCGTCGATATGGCGCACGTTGCGGGTCTTATCGCAGCAGGTGAATACCCAACACCTGTGCCACACGCACACGTAGTAACGACAACGACGCACAAAACGCTAGCAGGTCCACGTGGTGGTCTTATCCTGTCTAACGCTGGCGAAGACATGTACAAGAAACTGAACTCGGCCGTTTTCCCTGGCGGTCAAGGCGGTCCTCTAATGCACGTTATCGCGGGTAAAGCAGTAGCGTTCAAAGAAGCGATGGAACCTGAGTTTAAAGCTTACCAAGCGCGCGTAGTGAAAAACGCAAAAGCGATGGTGGCTCAGTTCCAAGAGCGTGGTTACAAAATCGTATCTAATGGTACAGAAAACCACCTGTTTCTTGTTGACCTCATCGACAAAGACATTACAGGTAAAGATGCTGACGCAGCACTAGGCGCAGCAAACATCACGGTAAACAAGAACTCAGTACCAAACGACCCTCGTAGTCCGTTTGTGACTTCGGGTATCCGTGTTGGTACGCCAGCGATCACTCGCCGTGGTTTCACTGAAGAAGACGCGAAAGAGCTAGCAAACTGGATGTGTGACGTACTAGACAACATCGGCAATGAAGCGGTTATCGAAGCAACGAAACAGAAAGTACTAGAAATCTGTAAGCGTCTACCTGTTTACGCATAAGATTTTGGCTACTTGAACATCAAAAAGGCTTCCGGATGGAAGCCTTTTTCATTCGTACATTTCTTAGTTAAAACAGTAAAAGGAACAAGAAAAGTCACCATTCAACCAAGAGCATTGGCGTGGCGACAGCCATTACTTGTCTTTAGAAATGCTTAATAGCGAACCTGACTTACATTGGAACGAGTAGTAGCTATTGGTTTCGCTAAACTTACCTAAGCCTTCGCCATCACAGTAATCGATATTGATATCACGCATTACATTCAGTGTCTCTTCACTGTTTAGCGCAAACTTCGCACCATCAGCGCATACGATGCGGACGCGTCCGTCTTTACTGACTGAGTAAAGTTTCACTTCGGTATTGCATAGCTCAAAGGAGGCTTCGCGGTAGTTATCTTGTGCGGTGTTTTGTTGGGCACAACCTGCCAAAAGAGCTGAGGCGAATAGGGTGATAAAACCTAATTTGTTCATCTAATCAATCCTACTTTTTTGAAAATTTAGAATGCCATACGCAATGCGATGGATATGCGTTTGCATCAAGCCTATAGAATTGACCAATAGATGACAAGCATTTCATGTCGTGAAGGCTGGATAGAGAAAGATTTAAGACAAATAAAAAGCTGGTTATCAATACCAGCTTTTTATTTTTCGAGGCAATCAGTGCTTTGGCTTATTTAACTTCTAAGCCTTGCGCCTGCATATCGGCATGATAAGACGAACGTACAAATGGACCACAAGCGGCATGAGTAAAACCAAGTTCCAGAGCAATCTCTTTAAGTTCATCAAATTCTGCTGGTGGAACGTAACGCTCTACCGGGAGATGGTGGCGACTTGGAGCAAGGTATTGGCCGAGTGTCAGCATGGTCACACCATGAGCACGAAGATCTTTGAGCACTTCAACGATCTCTTCTTTGGTTTCACCTAAACCCATCATGAGTCCCGATTTGGTTGGGACATCAGGATGTTGCTCTTTGAATTTCTTCAGAAGATCCAATGACCATTGGTAGTTTGCCCCTGGGCGTACCTTACGGTACAGGCGTGGTGCCGTTTCCAAGTTGTGGTTGAACACGTCTGGCGGATTATCTTTTAGCGCATCTAGCGCCACGTCCATACGACCACGGAAGTCAGGAACCAATGTTTCGATACGAATATGCGGGCTTTGAGCGCGAATTTCACGGTTACAATCGGCAAAATGTTTTGCTCCACCGTCACGCAGATCGTCGCGGTCAACGGACGTAATCACCACGTATTTGAGTTTCATGTCGGCAATGGTTTTTGCCAGCTTCGTGGGTTCTTCTGCTTCCGGTGGAAGAGGTCGGCCATGGGCAACATCACAGAATGGGCAACGGCGAGTACAAATGGCACCTAGAATCATAAAGGTTGCCGTACCGTGGTTAAAGCACTCCGCCAAGTTTGGACAAGAAGCCTCTTCGCAAACCGAGTGCAGATTATTTTTACGCATAGCGGATTTAATATCTTGAATGCGTTGGCTATCTGCAGGCAACTTGATCTTCATCCAATCAGGCTTGCGTAGGACCTCTTTTTGCTCTGTCGGCATGTTCTTGACGGGAATCAGAGCCATTTTGTCGGCGTCACGATATTTAACGCCTTTTTCCATCTGGATTGGTTTACTCATGCTTCTCTTACTTCTGCTTCTGTGCTGAATTCAACTTGCTCATAACCAAGCAAATTTACCAGTTCTTTGACTAATTGTTGCTCAACGAGAGCGATGTCCGTGGGGCCTCCCAGCTCACTCACCTGAACCATCTCCATGCCTTGATAACCACATGGGTTAATTCTCAAGAAAGGGGAAAGGTCCATATTTACGTTGAGTGCGAGCCCGTGGAAAGAGCATCCTTTACGGATGCGCAGACCTAACGAACATATCTTTCTACCGTCGACGTAAACGCCGGGTGCATCCGGTCTGGCTGCGGAGTCGATATTGTATGCTTTAAGCGTATTGATTACGAGGTTCTCGATAGTCGTGACGAGATCTCGCACACCCAATTTTTTGCGACGTAGGTTGATGAGGAAATAGGCCACCAGTTGACCTGGTCCATGATAAGTCACTTGCCCGCCACGATCGCTTTGCACAACAGGAATATCCCCGGTATTGAGAAGGTGCTCTGCTTTACCCGCTTGGCCTTGGGTAAAAACGGGGTTGTGTTCAACTAACCACACTTCGTCCGGTGTTTCCTCGTTGCGTGTATCAGTAAATTCATGCATTGCTTGCCATACTGGCAGGTAATCTCGACGGCCAAGTCGTTTTACAACTAATTGGTTTTGCATGATATTTCCTGTTATCGCTTAGTAAAGTTTTTGCATTATAAACCTGTTCACGGTTGGGAACTATATTTGTTTCACAACTATTTAACGCATTTGGCCGTGCTTAGGTTTTTATCTGTCTGATAAATATAAAGAAAGCAGCCATAAGCTGCTTTCAAAAAAAATTTAATTTATCAAAAAATTACAGAACCATGCGTACAATGTCGATTTCGCCGAGCTCTTTGTACAGCGTTTCAACCTGCTCGATAGAGGTGGCAGTGATGTTGATAGAAACCGAGTGATAGTTACCTTTTGCACTAGGTTTTACTGCAGGGCTGTAATCTCCAGGAGCATGGCGCTGAATCACTTCCAACACTTTCTCTGGCAGTTCAGGTTTTGCGTAACCCATTACCTTGTATGTAAATGAACAAGGGAACTCAAGAAGATCTTTCAGTTTGGCATCAGAGTTGATGGTGAGCATTGAGGATAACTCCAGTTAGATATTCGGTTATGCGGGGCGCAATAGTAACGTCTGTTTTATGTGAACTCAAGTACAACAAAGCCGCCAAATTGGCGGCTTTAGGCTAACAGTCTGTTTTGAAATTAGAACAGGCTCTTAAATAGCAGTACTAGATAATCCCAAAGACGGCTGAATAGGCTGCCTTCATCTACAGACTCAAGAGCCAGTAGTGGGTACTGAGCCACATCTTCACCATCGACTTGGTAGTAAAGCTTACCCACCACATCGCCTTTCTTAATCGGAGCTTGAAGTTCTTTTTCAAGTACAAAACTGGCGGTGAGGTTTTTCGCTTGACCACGAGGTAGCGTGACGTAAGTGTCTTCGTTTACACCCAATGCTAGGGTGTCTTTGTTACCCATCCAGATTTTCTCTTCGACGAAAGTTTCACCAGCTTTGTGCGGCGCAACAGTTTCGAAGAAACGGAAGCCGTAACTCAGAAGTTTCTTACTTTCTGACTTACGTGCGTTCATGTCTTTGGTGCCCATAACGACAGCGATAAGACGCATCTTACCTTCAGTAGCAGAGCTCACTAGGCTGTAACCTGCATTACTGGTGTGGCCCGTTTTGATGCCATCCACATTCATGCTTTTATCCCACAACAGACCGTTACGGTTGTACTGGGTAATGCCGTTATAGGTGAATTTTTGCTCTGAGTAGATACGGTACTCATCCGGCACATCACGGATCAACGCTTGGCCAAGGAGTGCCATGTCGTACGGCGTTGAGTATAGGTTAGCGTTATCCAAACCATGTACGTTGGCAAAATGAGTGTTGGTCATGCCAATAGAACTTGCCCAAGCGTTCATCAGATCAACAAACGCATCTTCGGACCCTGCAATGTGTTCGGCCATCGCGACACAGGCATCGTTACCAGACTGAACGATAATCCCTCGGTTAAGATCTTTTACTTTTACCGTGGTACCCACTTCGATAAACATTTTTGAAGAGTCTGGGAAGTTCTTTGCCCATGCATTCTTGCTAACAACAACGTCATCTTCTGGGCTGATGTTGCCGCGCTCTAGCTCTTGACCAATCACGTAGCTGGTCATCATTTTTGTTAGGCTGGCAGGCGAGAGCTTCGTATTCATCTCTTTTTCAGCCAGGACTTTGCCTGAATGGTAATCCATTAGAACAAAACCTTTCGCTGCGATTTGTGGCGCGTCAGGCACCACAACTGGAGCAGCAGAAACTGAGTAAGCCAGCGTTGCAGAAAGTGCAAGGGAAGAAACGAGAGTGGATTTCACAATTTTTGTTGTTTTGTTCATGGTAATTCAATTTTTTTGGTTAATTGTCCATATCTTAACAGATTCGCACTGTAAGTCAGAGCGTCTAACACTAGAAAGTGTCGTGTCAGTTGTCAACGAGTTATGGCTCGCTTTCTGATGAAGGCGCTTTCATGACCCGCCAACTTAACCTGATCCAAGATCTGTTGCGTCAGCGTAAAGTCAGTAAATGGCCCCAACATGAGACGATGCGTATCGTCGGTGCTTTCTAAGAAAGACTCTGCATTCAGGCTTTGACCAAGATCTTGTCCTAAAGTTCTCGCTCGTTCGGCAGATTTTGAACTTAATACTTGAATGAAATATTTGGGATGATTTTCCAGCGCTTTAGCATCGGTTGGTGGTTCAAAGTTCAACACTTCAATTTCCACATTGGCGGTGCCCGTTTTTAGTACATCCAGTTTGTAAGCGGCGGCGTAGCTCAGGTCAATAATACGTCCTTCGTGGAAAGGACCACGATCGTTCACCCGCACAATGGTGCTTTTGCCATTGTCTTTATTGGTCACTTTCACGTAACTGGGCAATGGCAGGGTTTTATGCGCCGCTGTCATCGAGTACATATCGTAGATTTCACCATTCGAGGTGAGATGGCCTTGGAATTTTTTACCGTACCAAGAGGCAATACCAGACTCTTTAAACCCTTTTACATCGCGCACAATTTTGTAGTCTTGACCGCGCAAAGTGTAATCTTTGTTTCCACCTAAGCTGTATGGCTCATAACGCGGGTGGGCATCTTCGATATGCTCGACGGAAATCGGTTGGTCGGGAGCAACATCTGATTCTAGGCTATAGCGCCCCTCAGGTTTAGAGCTACAGCCCGCTAAAAGCGATGCGCCGCAAAGTAAACTGAAGATAACAATGGATTTATTCATTAATTGGCCTTTGAGAATGCTTTACGGTGAGTATGGATAGACATCAGAATACCGAAGCCCGCCATCAAGGTAACCATGGAAGTGCCGCCATAACTGATGAGTGGCAGTGGTACACCCACAACGGGCAAGATACCGCTGACCATGCCGATGTTAACAAAGATGTAAACGAAAAAGCTCAATACAATACTGCCTGCCATCATACGACCAAACGCGGTTTGTGCTTGAGACGCCAAGTAAAGCCCACGACCGATGATGAATAGGTACAGCGACAGCAGCAGTAAGAAGCCAATCATGCCCCATTCTTCGGCAATCACCGCAAAAATGAAGTCGGTATGGCGCTCAGGAAGAAACTCGAGTTGAGACTGTGTCCCTTGCAGCCAGCCCTTACCAGATATGCCACCAGAACCGATGGCGATTTTACTCTGAATAATATGATAGCCCGCACCAAGAGGATCTGACTCAGGATTAAAAAGGGTTCTTACACGCACTTTCTGATATTCGCGCATCAAGAAGAACCACAAAATTGGGACAAATGCGGCTAACGCCAACGCTGCCGCACCAATGATGCGCCAGCTGATCCCCGCTAAGAAGATAACGAAAATACCCGAGGCAGCAATCAGAATAGATGTGCCGAGGTCGGGTTGTTTGGCGATCAAAATGGTTGGAATGAACACCATCACCAATGCGATACACAAGGTTTGGAAGGTAGGGGGCAGTGGTCGTTTACCAATGAAGCGCGCCACCATTAATGGTACCGCTAGTTTAAGCAGTTCTGAGGGCTGAAAGCGGACGAAGCCAAGATTCAACCAGCGTTGTGCCCCTTTTGACGCTTCACCGAAAAAGAGTACGCCAAGAAGAAGGACAACGCCGCCAACAAACATTAAAGGGGCTAATGATTCGTAGGTGCGTGGTGAAATTTGCGCTAACACGAGCATCACCACGATAGAGAGTGCCATGCGCATCGCTTGGCGATCCATCATCGCCAAACTTTGACCGCTGGCACTGTACATCACAACTAAGCCAAACCCCATCAGGACCAAAATGCCCAAAAGAAGTGGTAGGTCGATATGAAATCGCTCAAACAGAGCACGATTTTTTCCGGTTGCTGGATCGAGTTTCATCAGTGTTTGACCTCGTCACTGTCTTTATCGAGTAACACTTTATCAAAAATACGTCTTGCGACAGGGGCACCATTGGAAGAGCCGCCGCCCGCGTTTTCTAACACTATGGTGACGATGATTTTAGGATCGTCAAATGGCGCAAAGCCAGTAAAGAGAGCGTGGTCGCGTAAGTGCTCGGCCAGCTCATCGGCGTTGTATTCTTGGTCTTCTGCCAAGCCAAAAACCTGCGCTGTACCTGATTTACCTGCGGTCATGTAAGACATACCGGTGAATGAGCGTCGCGCGGTGCCTTTTTTACCGTGGTTTACCAGCCTCATGCCTTCTTTCGCTAAGTTCCAATATCTATCTGGTACGTTTTGAATCGGCGGATAAGTGACGTAATCCGACAACACTCGACTGTCGAACGCTTCACCGTTCTCAATCGTCGCACGTAATAAGTGTGGTGCGGTGACATTTCCTTCGTTTACGAGCACGGAGGTGGCTTTAGCAAGTTGCATTGGTGTTGCTGTCCAGTAGCCTTGGCCAATACCAACAGGAATGGTGTCACCTTTGTACCAAGGTGTCTTATGACGAGACATTTTCCAATCGCGAGTTGGCATGTTGGCTTTGCTTTCTTCAAAGATATCGATGCCCGTGTAATCGCCAAAACCAAACATGCTCATCCAATTAGAAAGACGATCAATACCCATGTCGTAAGCGATTTGATAGAAGAAGGTATCGACCGATTCTTCAATGGATTGTACCAAGTTTACTCGACCATGACCCCAACGCAGCCAGTCACGGAATGGGCGTGTATCGGAGTTAGGTATGCGCCAATAGCCTGGATCGTTTCTGGTCGTGTTTGGTGTTACCACACCTTCTTGCAATGCAGAGACGGCGATAAAGGGTTTGACGGTCGAAGCGGGGGGGTAAATCCCCAGCGTCGAACGGTTCACTAACGGGCGGTTTTTGTCGTTGAGAAGATCGCTGTAACCTTTGCCTGAAATGCCGTGGACGAACGCATTGGGGTCGTAGCTTGGGCTCGATACCATGGCCAAAATGCCATTGTCTTTTGGATCCAGTACGATCGCACTGCCTCGTCTACCGTCGAGCAGCTGATGAACATAGGTTTGCAGTTTGATATCAATGTTCAACACAATGTCTTTGCCAGGCACTGGCGGAACAAATTTGAGCGTGCGGATGACCCGACCACGGCTGTTGACCTCGACTTCTTGGTAGCCTGCCGTTCCGTGTAGCATGTCTTCGTAAAATTTCTCAATGCCAAGCTTGCCGATATCACGTGTTGCTTGATAATTGGCTTCTTTGCCTTCATCACTCAACCGTTGCATGTCTCGGTCGTTGATGCGTGATACGTAGCCAATCACATGAGTGAGAATTTCGCCATAAGGGTAGTAGCGCTTCAACGTGCCAGAAACTTCGACGCCAGGAAAACGGTATTGGTTCACGGAGAATACCGCGACTTGTTTTTCTGTGAGTTGATTGAGAATCGGGACCGATTTGAAGCGACGCGTGCGTTTTCGTTCGCGATGGAAACGTTCGATTTGTTCTGGCGTGATTTCAAACAGGGTTTGCAACTGAGCAATCGTGGTATCCATGTTTTTGACTTTTTCCGGCGTGATTTCCAAGTCAAAAACCGGTCTGTTTTCCGCTAATAACACGCCGTTGCGATCATATATCAAGCCACGATTGGGTGCGATGGGCACCACTTTAATGCGGTTGTCATTCGAGCGGTTTTTGTAATCTTGATACTGGTTGACCTGAATGTTGTATAGGTTGGTCACCAGTACGCCCATTAAGGCGACGATACCGAAAAAAGCCACAAGAGCACGATTGGCAAACAACCGTGCTTCGGCTTGGTAATCTCGTATCGTGGTTCGGCGTTTTCTCATCATTAACGCAGCGTCTCACTCATTGGGCTGAACTTATTCTCGATGATAAGGGTGATTCGTGGTGATACTCCACGCACGATATAAACTCTCGGCCATCACAATGCGCACTAACGGGTGAGGTAAGGTGAGCGCTGAAAGAGACCAACTTTGCTCAGCAGCGGCTTTGCATGCCGGTGCTAATCCTTCTGGGCCACCAATCAAGATTGAGACATCTCGACCATCCAATTTCCACGCTTCAAGCTGTTGTGCCAACTCTGGGGTATCCCATTTCTTTCCTGGAATATCGAGTGTGACAATGCGATTGCCTTTGGGAATGGCGGCCAACATCGCTTCGCCTTCTTTTTGTAAAATGCGGGCGATATCTGCGTTTTTGCCTCGTTTACCCGCCGTGATCTCAATGAGCTCTAGTGGCATATCGTGTGGGAAACGACGGCGATATTCTTGAAAACCTTCTTCAACCCACTTTGGCATTTTTGTGCCAACGGCGATCAACTGAATTTTCAAACCATTAACCCCAAAGTTTTTCGAGTTGGTATAGCTGGCGGTGTTCTTCTTGCATTACGTGTAGCATCGCATCACCCATATCCAGCACTACCCATTCGCCTTCGTTTTCACCTTCCATGCCTAATGGCTGAAGGCCTACTTTTTTTACTTCATCAGCGACGTGATCAGCAATCGATGCAACATGACGTTTCGATGTGCCAGTGCAGATGATCATATAATCCGTCACGCTGGATTTGTCTTCCACGTTCAGAATTACGATGTTTTCTGCTTTCATATCGTCGGCTTTATCAGCCAAAAAGTCTTTTAGTTCTTCGCGAAGCACGAATATTTCCTCGGTGTTGTTCTCTGTTTTACATGCGCGCGCAATATAGCACGCTTTTAACTTTTAAAAGCTAACTCTACGTCAGGGAGAGACATCTCGACGCTTAATTGCTGCAGAATTGGCCATACCGGTTGCTCATACTGGGTTTTGGCCAGAATTTCTGCCTTGGCAAGCAAGGTGAGCAGTTGTCTCAGCTTAGTGCTCTTGAGTCGAGTTAAAGCCGCAGTGTAGAGCGGTTTCTTGTTTTGCCAAATTCGGTGCTTTTCGAACACTTGCATCATAGAGCTTTGCTGCAGTTGTTGCTGCATTTGTAAAAGCAATAGCAGTTCTTTTTGCAATGAACGCAACAAAATAATCGCTTCAATGTCTTCTGCTTCAAGTTGACGCAAGATTTTTTGGCAGCGGTTGGCTTTTCCTTCCAATAGTGCGTCAATCCAGTGAAAAACAGTAAAGTGATTATGTCGGCTGAGGGATTCCTCCAAGCGAATCAAGTTGAGCTCGCCGTCTGGATAGAGCAGTGCCAGTTTCTCAAGACTTTGAGAAAGGGCAAACAGATTGCCTTCATGCCATTGCGCTAGCATTTGTACCGCTTGTTGGTCTGGTTTTAAATTCAGCTGGCGGCAGCGATTTAATACAAACTGTGGCAGGCGTTGATTATCGGGTGTTAGACAACTGATCCAGTGGCCTTGCTGGCTCAATGTTTTGAACCATTTTGCGTTTTCTTGCGCTTTGGTGAGTTTGCTACCAATGACGACTAACATGATATCGGCATGCAGCATCTGAGCGACAGAAAGCAACTCGTTAGCGATGGAAGCGTTGACGCCACTTTCTGGCAGTTCAAGTTCAATCAGCTGGCGGCTGGAAAAAAGACTCAGAGCTTGGCAGCAGTCATAGACTTGATTCCAGTCTAAGCTTGCATCCACGGCAAAGCGATGACGCTCTTCAAAACCTTGTTGAAACGCCGCTTTTTGAATAGCAGAGCGGCTTTCTTGGATCAGTAGCGGTTCGTTCCCGAAAATCAAATAGACCGGTTTGAGTTCTTTCGTCAATTGCTGAGCAAGGTTATCGGCAAAAATTCGCATAATTACTGATTACTTGAGTTGACGGTTTGTTCCTCGTACTCCGCTCGAAGGCGACCTAGTTGACGCATCATTTGACTGGCCGCTTGGTTGCGCATTTCATCCTCGATAACTTCACGTTCCACCGATTTTGCCAGCGCTGTCAGCGGGTTATCGAGGTAGTTGCGATTGACGGTGGTTTGGAAGCTTTGAGTGCCGAGATCGGGCACGGTAACTCGGTAGCTCACGACGTAAGTCAGCTCTTTTTCAGCGGCACGGCTGTTTTGGTAAAGCGATAAAGTGCGCTCTGAGATGTTCTCGCCAATCAAATATAGGTTTGGAACTGTTTCAGCGGGAGCGACGAGATTGACTTTATTCAGAATCAATTGCGCTTTCACTGAACGAGTGAGCGGGCTGTAATCATCGTAGCTGGTAAACGAGAGTGTGCTTAGCTCTTCAGGAACGGAGTACTCACCACGTAAATGAAAACCACATGCAGACAACATGGCTGATAGAACCAAAATGGATGAGAATTTAAACACGGACGTAAAACGCATTGAGATGCTCTTCTTGATGTTCAGAAAACGGGCTACCGCGAGCCGCGCGACGATTAGACTTATCTAAAATCACTCTGTGCTAATGATTTTAGATAAGTAGGGGTAGGCGAGCTACCCCAAACTTTGACCAAGATGAAGCGCGTTGGTTCGCCTCATCCGGTGGTTTTTCTCTCTTGAGATCGTGATCAGTTCGCCACGATGCTCAATAGTTTGCCTGGTACGTAAATCACTTTACGGATAGTCACGCCGTCTAGGTGTTTAGAGACGTTTTCTTCGTTAAGACCGATTTCTTCAACTTGCTCTTTGGTTGCGTCTGCAGCAACGGTGATTTTACCGCGGACTTTGCCGTTTACCTGAACAACAATCAGTTTTTCGTCTTCAACCAGAGCTTTCTCATCGTAAGTTGGCCAAGATGCGTTGTCGATGTCTTGCTGGCCAAGTGCCGCCCACATTTCGAAACAGATATGCGGAGTGATTGGGTACAGCATCGCAACAACCGCTTTTAGCGCTTCGTCAAGGATCGCACGATCTTGTGCAGATTCTTGTGGCGCTTTCGCCAGCTTGTTCATCAACTCCATGACCGCAGCGATCGCGGTGTTGAACGTCTGACGACGCGCAACGTCATCGGTTACTTTGGCGATGGTTTTGTGAACGTCACGACGAAGTGCTTTTTGATCACCAGAGAGTGCTGCGGCATCGACTGCTTCCGCTGCGCCTTTTGATGTGTGCTCGTTCACTAGTTTCCAAACACGTTTTAGGAAGCGGTTAGCCCCTTCTACGCCAGACTCTTGCCACTCGAGTGTCATGTCTGCTGGAGATGCGAACATCATGAATAGACGCACCGTGTCTGCGCCGTATTTGTCGACCATCTCTTGTGGATCGATACCGTTGTTTTTCGACTTAGACATTTTGATCATGCCTGAGTGTTCGACGCTACGGCCTTCGTTGTCGACAGCTGAAGTGATGCGACCTTTGCCATCGCGCTCAACTTTCACTTCCGTTGGTGATACCCACTCTTTGCCACCTTTATCGTTGGTGTAGTAGAAGGCATCTGCCAGTACCATGCCTTGACACAGTAGTTGCTTGAACGGCTCGTCAGACGTAACGTAGCCCGCATCACGTAGCAGTTTGTGGAAGAAGCGAGAGTACAGTAGGTGCATACACGCGTGCTCAATACCGCCGATGTATTGGTCTACCGGTAGCCAGTAGTTGGCTTTTTCTGGATCTAGGATGTCGTCAGCTTGTGGTGAACAGTAACGTGCGTAGTACCAAGAAGACTCCATGAACGTATCGAAGGTGTCGGTCTCACGTAGAGCAGGTTCGCCGTTGAAGGTTGTCTTCGCCCACTCTTTGTCGGCTTTGATTGGGCTCGTTACGCCGTCCATGACCACGTCTTCTGGTAGAATCACGGGTAGTTGGTCTGCGGGTACTGGGTGAACTTCACCGTCTTCAGTGGTGACCATTGGGATTGGAGCACCCCAGTAACGTTGACGAGAGACACCCCAGTCACGTAGACGGAAGTTAACGGTCTTAGTGCCTTTGCCTTCTGCTTCTAGCTTGGCTGCGATGGCATCGAACGCCGCTTGGAATTCTAGGCCATCGAACTCACCTGAATCGAACAGCACGCCTTTCTCTGTGTAGGCCGCTTCAGAGATGTCTAGCTCGCTGCCATCAATTGGCTTGATTACCGGAATGATGTCTAGGCCGTACTTAGTGGCGAACTCGAAGTCACGTTGGTCGTGTGCCGGTACTGCCATGACAGCGCCTGTGCCGTAATCCATCAATACGAAGTTAGCGACGTACACTGGCACTTCACGGCCGTTTAATGGATGAATAGCAGTAAGGCCCGTCGCCATACCTTTCTTCTCCATGGTCGCAAGTTCAGCTTCAGCGACTTTGGTGTTCTTACATTCTTCGATGAACGCAGCCAGCTCAGGGTTGCTCTCAGCCGCAATTTTCGCTAGAGGGTGACCTGCTGCGATACCGACATAAGTCACACCCATGAGTGTGTCTGGACGAGTGGTGTACACTTCTAGGTCTTGTTGACCTTTTACTTCAAACTTGAGTTCCACACCTTCAGAACGACCAATCCAGTTGCGTTGCATGGTTTTCACCATTTCTGGCCAACCTTCAAGCTTGTCTAGATCGTCAAGCAGTTCTTGAGCGTATTCTGTGATTTTGATGAACCACTGAGGAATTTCTTTTTGCTCTACAGGTGTGTCACAACGCCAGCAGCAGCCGTCTTCAACCTGTTCGTTTGCAAGAACAGTTTGATCGTTTGGACACCAGTTAACAGAAGAGGTCTTCTTGTAAACCAAACCTTTCTGGTAAAGCTTAGTGAAGAACTCTTGTTCCCAACGGTAGTACTCAGGGGTACAAGTGGCGAATTCACGGTTCCAGTCGTAACCAAAGCCAAGAAGCTTAAGTTGGTTCTTCATGTATTCGATGTTTTCATAAGTCCAAGGAGCAGGCGCCGTGTTGTTTTTCACCGCTGCGTTTTCTGCAGGTAGACCGAATGCGTCCCAGCCGATTGGCTGCATGACGTTTTTGCCTTGTAGGCGTTGGAAACGAGATACTACGTCACCGATGGTGTAGTTACGCACGTGACCCATGTGCAGTCGACCACTTGGGTATGGGAACATAGAGAGGCAGTAGAACTTCTCTTTGGTTGGATCTTCAGTCACAACAAATGTTTTGTTGTTGTCCCAGTGCTGTTGAACTTTCTGTTCAATATCTTGTGGATTATATTGTTCTTGCATCGATGGTATCCGGTTATCTTGGAATTTGTGAGTTCGGTTAGAACAGATTGAAATAGATCGTCATAGAATACCTAAAGGTACCGTGCACAACAATAGCCAATCTTTACAGATGGAGGACTGCCATGCCGAAACGTAAATCCGGTTATGAAGAAATGTTGGAAGATGTCATCGAGACACTCAAACATAGCCCAGATGAAGTAAACAACGTCCTAGAAACGTCTGGCAAGGTGATATCAGCGGCGAATGATATGACTAAAGATGAGTTGGCGTTGATCTCTGCGTATGTAAAAGCGGACTTGAAAGAGTTTGCTGACAACTATGAAGAGAGCAAAAGTGGACCATTTTACCTCACCATCGCCGATTCTATTTGGCAAGGTTTGCTCGAAATTACTGACAGAACCAAAGTGGAATGGGTTGAACTGTTTGAAGATCTTGAACATCAAGGCCTCTACGAAGCGGGAGAAGTGATAGGGCTTGGTGTGTTGGTGTGTGATGATTGTGGCCATAAAACCTCCTACAATCATCCAACCGTGATTATTCCTTGCATCAAATGCGGTCATAAGGGCTTTAGCCGCCAAGCGTTGAAACCGTAATCACACCCTTTTTGCTCACGTGAGAAACAGAAAAGGTACGCCAGTGCGTACCTTTTGTTTTTGTCTATCTGTGCTTGCGCTTTTCGCAACGGATTTTCTCCATCGGCTTTGCCGCTAAGCACTCGTGCGGCGTTTTCGCCACCATGCGAGAGCGAGCGACAAGGCTACCCATATGTAGAGTGGCCAACTGCCTAGTTGATGATAGGGCGTTTGTCCTTGGGTCGGCGTAAGCTCTGCCCGCAGCACTGCCGTTTCAAACTGTGGAATAGAGGCGATAATTTTACCTCTATGATCAGTCACCGCCGTTAAACCATTATTGGTAGAGCGAATCAGCGGTTTGCCCAGCTCTAGAGCACGCATACGCGCGATTTCCATGTGTTGCAAGGGGCCAATCGAACGACCAAACCAAGCGTCGTTAGACAGGGTTAAAAGGAAATCGGTGTCGTCGGTAACGTTTTGTCTTACTTGCTCGTTAAAGATGATTTCGTAACACAGCGCTGGCGCCATTGGATGGCCATTTGCCACGATATTAGGCTGCACAAAATCACCACGACTGAACGATGACATGGGCAAATTAAAAAACGGTGCTAATGGACGCAAAATTTGCTCAAACGGGACAAATTCACCGAACGGCAGCAGGTGATGCTTATGATAACGCTCAGTGAGATCAAAAGAGTAATCCCCATAAGGCGTCATACCGACGGCAAGAATGCTGTTGTAAAACTGACCATCTTCGGCTTGATTGACAATGCCACTGATGATCGCGCTTTGATTCATTTTTGCCGCACTGTCCAAATTACTCAGATAGGAGGGCAACTCGACTTCAAACGCTGGAATAGCGGCTTCTGGCCAAATAATAATATCGGCGTCCCAGTTTTCACGGCTTAAATCGGTGTACTTCATAATGGTTGGCCAGCGTTGGCTGGGTAACCATTTTAAGTTTTGGTCGACATTGCCTTGGATAAGCGCCACTTTGGTGGCTTTGTCCGGTTGCGGTGTGACCCAGTCCCAGCGTGATAAGCCATAACCCGTGCTGAGTAACACCGTCGGGATGAGTAGCATCGACCAACGTTTATGAATCACCGCATAGGCGATCGCTCCGGCTCCGACCAGAAGCAGTAGCGTAAGCAGCTCAACACCACCAATCGGAGCGAAACTCGCCAGAGGTGAATCGATTTGGCTGTAACCGAGCCACAGCCAAGGGAAGCCTGTCATCACCCAGCCACGCAGCCAGTCGGCTATTAACCACAGGGCTGGCGCCGCGAGCAACAAGTTGAGCAAGGTTGCTTTGGCAAAAAAGCGTTGGTAGCTCCAAGTGAAGAGTGCAGGGTAGATGGCCAGATAGGCGATGAGTGCCCCCATCAAAAAGAGGTTCGCTGCCAGAGGCATGCCACCAAAGCCAGCGATACTGACGTAGACCCAGCTAATGCCAGAGGCAAACTGGCCGAATCCCCACGCGTACCCCGTCCACAGGGCTTGTCGACGTGATTGACCATGGATAAGGATAAGCAACAGGGCTGGTGTAATAAGCGCAACCAACCAAATTTGGTAAGGTGCAAAGGCAAGCGTAGTGAGAGCGCCAACAAAAGCGGCCACGATGGGCCGCTTGAGGCGATGAAATAGGGTATTTTTCATCTATCGTTCGTCTGATATGCCTCTTTGCAGAGGCGGTTATCGTTACTCAGGAGTGGTTTCTGCAACAGAAACCGAGTCAGGTACGGTGACTTGTAACTGGATAACTCGACGGTTATCGGCGGCGGTCACTTTGAAATTGAAACCATCAATTTCTACGATCTCGCCACGAGTGGGTAGGTGACCAAAGGCTGTCATCACCAAACCACCCACGGTATCCACTTCTTCATCGCTAAAACGACTGCCAAAGGTTTCGTTAAACTCTTCAATGGTGGTCAATGCTTTGACCGCGTAAGTATGCTTGCTGAGTTTACGAATATCGGCATCTTCCTCTTCGTCGAATTCATCTTCGATATCCCCAACAATTTCTTCAAGAATATCTTCGATGGTGACAAGGCCGGAGACGCCACCAAATTCATCAACAACAATGGCCATGTGATAACGTTCTTGGCGGAACTCCTTCAGTAGGCGATCGACTCGCTTACTTTCAGGAACCACGACCGCAGGGCGGATAACCTCTTCGATATCAAATGGAGCACTGTCTGAGCCTAAGTATTTGAGTAAGTCCTTCGCAAGTAGGATGCCTTCTACATGGTCTTTATCTTCACTGATCACTGGGTAGCGCGAGTGTTGCGCATCAGTGATCAGTGCGATAAGTGAATCGAGATTATCTTTTCTCTCGATGGTGACCATTTGCGAGCGAGGGATCATGATGTCCCTAACGCGCATTTCAGCAATTTCCATCACACCTTCGAGCATGTCGCGAGTGTCATGGTCAATCAGGTCATTTACTTCAGAATCTCGGATAACATCCACTAACTCTTGGCGATCTTTAGGCTCACCCTGAAATAATTGACCCAGGCGTCCGAAGAAGGACTTTCTACTCGGACCGTCGGAATTTTGAGAATTGTCGTCGTTCATTGTTTCTCTAATAAGTAACGCTATCAGAAGTGTGATAGCTCACGTTTGGCATTCAATGCGCTAGTGCGTATCGAATGCTCACTCTTTCTCCGCTAAGTATGGGTCAGTAAATCCCATACCCTGCATGATTTCTGTTTCGAGGGACTCCATCTCTTCAGCTTCGTCGTCCTCAATATGGTCATAACCTAACAGATGCAAGCTACCATGTACAACCATATGCGCCCAATGTGCCATCAGGGGTTTGTCTTGCTCTATGGCTTCTTGTTCAACCACTTGGCGACAAATAACCAAATCACCCAACAAATCCATTTCCATCCCAGGAGGCGCTTCAAACGGAAAAGAAAGCACGTTAGTGGGCTTATCTTTACCACGATAATCGTGATTCAGCTGATGGCTCTCTTGGCTATCAACGATGCGAATCGTGACTTCTGCCTGTGGCTGAAACTGCGGAATGGTCTTGTCCAGCCAGGTTTGGAAATCTTGCACACTGGGGAGGCCGTTTTGATCTTCGACCGCAAGTTGCAGATCCAGTTCAATTGCCATGTGTGGTTTCCTTATCCGCGCTGATTTGTGCAGAAAGCTCGGCTTTCGCGGCTTCAAGCAGTTTGGCATCGCGTTCTTCTCGGCGACGTTGTTCAAACTCTTTACGCTCTTTTTGGTCTTGCGCTTCCCACTTCTCGTAGGCATTGACGATGCGCGCGACGACTGGGTGGCGAACGACGTCATCAGATTGGAAGAAGTTAAAGCTGATCTCTTCCACTTCATTGAGCACTTCGATGGCATGACGAAGGCCAGATTTTGCACCGCGAGGTAAGTCAATCTGCGTGACATCCCCTGTGATCACGGCGCGAGAGTTAAAGCCGATACGGGTCAGGAACATTTTCATCTGTTCTACTGTGGTGTTTTGGCTCTCATCGAGAATGATGAAGGCATCGTTGAGTGTGCGACCACGCATGTAGGCCAGTGGTGCCACTTCGATGACGTTACGCTCAATCAGCTTTTCAACCCGTTCAAAACCGAGCATTTCAAACAATGCATCGTAAAGCGGGCGTAAATAAGGATCGACTTTCTGACTCAAATCACCCGGTAGAAAACCAAGCTTTTCACCCGCTTCAACCGCAGGACGAGTGAGTAGAATACGGCGGATCTCTTGACGCTCTAGCGCATCGACAGCTGCAGCAACTGCAAGATAGGTTTTACCCGTACCAGCAGGACCAATACCGAAAGTGATGTCGTGCGTGACCATATTGACCAAGTATTGCGCCTGATTCGGCGTGCGAGGTTTGATCACCCCTTTTTTGGTTTTAACAAACACTTCTTTACCATGCGCGATGGCCGATTCTTGGTTTTGTTCAAGCACACCAGATTCTTTGATCGCAAGGTGGATATCTTCAGGTTCAACGTCTTTAATTTGGCCGCGAACTGTCGCGGTTTCAACGTAAAGCGTTTTAATGATATCGAGCGCGGCAGCGGATGTGTGGGGTTTACCAACGATGGTAAAAAAGTTGCCACGGTAACTGATTTCAACGCCGAGTCGACGTTCTAAGTGTTTGATATTGTCATCAAAAGGACCGCACAAGCTTGCAAGACGGCGGTTATCGGAGGGTTCTAGGTTAATCTCTAGAGTGACGATTTTATTGCTCAATGTTGCCTCTCATTGTCTGCCACTTAACGAGAGCCTGATAACAACCAGGCTCTCAATGGCGATTAATACGAGCTTATGGCGTAAATGTCGCTACACCTAGCTCATCTTCGCGGCGTGTTTTGGCCATCATTTGTGTTGGCGAAATCACGCTACGTAGGTCCATATCTTTTTCAGTACGTACAATCTCACCACGCAGTGAGTTCGCAAATACATCGGTAATTTTCACATCAACGAACTGACCAATCAGATCTGCGCTACCTTCAAAGTTTACTACACGGTTGTTTTCTGTACGAGCACGTAGCTCCATCAAGTTCTTCTTAGAAGGGCCTTCAACCAGAACACGCTGCTCAGTGCCAAGCATTAGGCGAGAGTAACGCATGGCTTGTGCGTTGATTTGTTGTTGCAGTTCGTACAAGCGTTCTTTCTTCGTCTCTTCTGAAAGATCACATGGGTAATCTGCCGCAGGAGTACCAGGGCGAGGCGAGAAGATGAAGCTGAAGCTCATGTCAAAGTCGACATCTTTGATCAGTTTCATGGTGTCTTGGAAATCTTTGTCGGTTTCACCTGGGAAGCCAACAATAAAATCAGAACTGATTTGGATATCAGGACGCGCTTTACGCAGTTTACGAATGATCGACTTGTATTCAATGCCAGTGTGAGGACGCTTCATCATCGTCAGAATGCGATCGCTACCACTTTGTACTGGTAGATGAAGGAAGCTCACCAGCTCTGGCGTATCTTCGTAGACAGCGATGATATCATCGGTGAACTCAAGTGGGTGGCTGGTGGTAAAGCGAATACGGTCAATACCATCGATAGACGCAACAAGGCGAAGCAGTTCTGCAAAAGAACAGATTTCACCATCGTGCATTGGGCCACGGTATGCGTTTACGTTTTGGCCTAGTAGGTTGACTTCGCGAACACCTTGCTCGGCAAGTTGCGCGATTTCGTAAAGCACATCGTCCATTGGGCGGCTGACTTCTTCACCACGAGTGTAAGGTACCACGCAGTAAGTACAGTACTTAGAACAGCCTTCCATGATTGAAACGAATGCGGTTGCGCCTTCTGCACGCGGTTCTGGCAGACTGTCAAACTTCTCGATTTCTGGGAATGAAATGTCCATCACAGGTGCATCTTCACTTTGTGACTGTTTGATCATTTCAGGAAGACGGTGCAAGGTTTGCGGGCCAAAAATAACGTCAACAAAAGGTGCACGATCACGAATGTGATCACCTTCTTGTGTTGCTACACAACCACCAACACCGATCACGACGCCTGGCTTTTTATCTTTGAGTGTTTTCCAACGGCCAAGCTGGTGGAACACTTTTTCTTGCGCCTTTTCACGGATCGAACAGGTGTTAAGTAATAGAACATCTGCTTCTTCTGGTTCTTCTGTCAATTCGTAGCCATTTGCTGCGTTCAGCAGATCCGCCATTTTCGATGAATCGTATTCGTTCATCTGGCAACCCCAGGTTTTAATTAGCAGTTTCTTACTCATCTCACTTTCGCTCGTGTTAATACTAAAAATTCGTTGAACAAATTGTTCAAAGTATAGCCGCCCTCACGGCGGTAAGCGGCGTATTGTACTGCTTTAAAAACCTACTGACTAGTGATCTGGTGAATTCTTCGCAAAGCCTGATTTTATCTAGGGTCTTGTCAGGTATTTCGCCTTGGTTTTTTAAGGTTTTTGTCGATGGAAACTCAGTGACCTAAGCCGCTTGATAGGGACAAAGTGTTTCGCAAACTTGCCAGTAAAACGTACAATGCAAAACCGTATTAGAATCAAGTTGATCAAGAGTACAAGATGAATAAATACGACATTGCCGTCGTCGGTGGCGGTATGGTAGGCGCGGCTGTGGCCATCGGATTTGCCAAACAAGGCCGAAAAGTCGTCGTGATAGAAGGGTTTGAACCGAAAGCGTTTGAAGCAAGCCAACCGATGGACATTCGAGTTTCCGCCATTTCTCACAACTCTGTACGCTTACTGGAATCGCTAGGAGCCTGGCAACATATTCAAGCAACTCGAGTTTGTCCCTACAAACGGTTAGAAACCTGGGAGCACCCAGAATGTCGTACACGTTTTCACAGCGATGAACTTAATTTGGAACAGCTTGGTTACATAGTGGAGAACCGTCTAATTCAATTGGGGCTGTGGCAAGAGTTTGCTCAGTACCCGAATTTGACTCTGCAATGCCCAGATAAACTTAAGCGCCTTGAGTTCGATGAGTTCAACAAGTTGACGCTCGAGAGTGGTTTAGAAATTGAAGCCTCTTGGGTTATTGGCGCAGATGGTGCCAACTCTCAGGTGCGTGAGTTGGCTGGCATTGGCATTACCGCATGGGATTATCGTCAACATTGTAT
Source organism: Vibrio vulnificus NBRC 15645 = ATCC 27562 (assembly GCF_002224265.1). Lineage (NCBI taxonomy): Bacteria > Pseudomonadati > Pseudomonadota > Gammaproteobacteria > Vibrionales > Vibrionaceae > Vibrio > Vibrio vulnificus. Next base: position 731,140 of record NZ_CP012881.1, on the reverse strand, counting down.
GTTGATCAATATTGCGACGAAATCTGCGCAACAGGCGATCACTTGGCAGCAATTTACTCCAACTGGCCCACGATCTTTTTTGCCATTGAAAGGCCAGCAAGGTTCTTTGGTTTGGTACGATTCACCCAAGCGTATTCGTGAGTTGTCAGCCATGAGCGCAGAAAAGCTGAAACAGGAAATTATCCGTCATTTCCCAGATGAACTGGGAGAGTTTGACGTGTTGTACTGGGATTCTTTTCCATTAACCCGACGACACGCACAAGTCTATTATCAACAAAATTGTGTGTTGCTTGGTGACGCAGCCCACACGATCAACCCATTAGCGGGTCAAGGGGTTAATCTTGGTTTTAAAGACGTTGAAGCGTTACTTAAGGTAACGGAAAACCAACCTTTGACAGTGGCTCAACAAGCGGCCTATCAGAAAGCACGCTATGCGGACAACTTGCTAATGCAAACTGGGATGGATCTGTTCTACAAAGGTTTTAGCAATGACATCACCCCATTAAAATTGGTTCGTAACGCAGCCCTCAAGTTGGCTGAGCACTCCGGGCCTATCAAACATCAAGTGTTGAAATATGCGCTAGGAATGTGATGGCATTGAGAGTGGGCTAATAAACGAGCGTTTGTATCAGGAAAGGAAAGCGGACTCATCGAGTTCGCTTTTTTTTGTTTTCACAAACAATGAACAATGCAATGAATATAAGAACGTCAGATAAAACAAAACCCAGCCTAAGCTGGGTTTGTTCAATGATGGTGCGGAAGGAGAGACTCGAACTCTCACACCTCGCGGCGCCAGAACCTAAATCTGGTGCGTCTACCAATTTCGCCACTTCCGCATCAAATTGTGTGCTTTCAAGACAACGTCTTAATAGCTAAATAGTGGCAGGTCTACCTGGATTCGAACCAGGGAATGGCGGCATCAAAAGCCGCTGCCTTACCGCTTGGCGATAGACCTGCAGATGACAGCATTGCTATCGTGTTTTCTAAGTCATTGCTTAGAATTCAAATCGATGGTGCGGAAGGAGAGACTCGAACTCTCACACCTCGCGGCGCCAGAACCTAAATCTGGTGCGTCTACCAATTTCGCCACTTCCGCATCGATTTGTGTTGTTATCAAAACAGAGTCTTAATAACGAATTAGTGGCAGGTCTACCTGGATTCGAACCAGGGAATGGCGGCATCAAAAGCCGCTGCCTTACCGCTTGGCGATAGACCTACAGATGACAGCTTTGCTATCGTTTTCTAAGTGTTCGCTTAGAAAAGAAATTCGATGGTGCGGAAGGAGAGACTCGAACTCTCACACCTCGCGGCGCCAGAACCTAAATCTGGTGCGTCTACCAATTTCGCCACTTCCGCATCGAATTTTCATGCATCAAGACATTGTCTTAATAGCTAAATAGTGGCAGGTCTACCTGGATTCGAACCAGGGAATGGCGGCATCAAAAGCCGCTGCCTTACCGCTTGGCGATAGACCTACAGCTGACAGCTTACGCTATCGGTTTCTAACCATTGATTAGAAACTTAAATCATGGTGCGGAAGGAGAGACTCGAACTCTCACACCTTGCGGCGCCAGAACCTAAATCTGGTGCGTCTACCAATTTCGCCACTTCCGCATTATTTATTCCTAAAAACTCTCAATGGAGAGAATGTTTAGGAATGGTGGCTACGACGGGATTCGAACCTGTGACCCCATCATTATGAGTGATGTGCTCTAACCAGCTGAGCTACGTAGCCACAACAATTTATGGTGCGGAAGGAGAGACTCGAACTCTCACACCTCGCGGCGCCAGAACCTAAATCTGGTGCGTCTACCAATTTCGCCACTTCCGCATAAATTGTCTGCTAATTAAGATAATCATCTCAATAGCTAAATAGTGGCAGGTCTACCTGGATTCGAACCAGGGAATGGCGGCATCAAAAGCCGCTGCCTTACCGCTTGGCGATAGACCTGCAGTTGATAGCTTTCACTATCCGTTTCTAATCATCGACTAGAAACTTAAATCATGGTGCGGAAGGAGAGACTCGAACTCTCACACCTTGCGGCGCCAGAACCTAAATCTGGTGCGTCTACCAATTTCGCCACTTCCGCATTATTTATTCCTAAAAGCTCTCAGTGAAGAGAATGTTTAGGAATGGTGGCTACGACGGGATTCGAACCTGTGACCCCATCATTATGAGTGATGTGCTCTAACCAGCTGAGCTACGTAGCCATCTTTTGGAGCGAGACAATATAACTATTCTCTCTCTCAGTGACAACCCCTTTATGAAAGGTTTTCACTTAAATAGTTGGCAGGTCTACCTGGATTCGAACCAGGGAATGGCGGCATCAAAAGCCGCTGCCTTACCGCTTGGCGATAGACCTACTGAAACATGGTGCGGAAGGAGAGACTCGAACTCTCACACCTCGCGGCGCCAGAACCTAAATCTGGTGCGTCTACCAATTTCGCCACTTCCGCAACTATTCCTAATAACTCTTTAAAAAAGTTCTTAGGGATGGTGGCTACGACGGGATTCGAACCTGTGACCCCATCATTATGAGTGATGTGCTCTAACCAGCTGAGCTACGTAGCCAAAACCATGTTTTCTGTTCCTTTCGTTTCATCGCTGTCTCGTTGGGAACGGGGCGCATTATGAGGAGTTGCGTCACAACCGTCAACAGTTTTTTTAAATAAATCGGGACAAATAAATCGTTCGCTTTCTTTTTAAACAAAGAGGCGTGTTTGTGATCGAAAAGTGCTAACAAATTGACTTGGTTTGAATAACTTAATGTGAACTTTTTTCTCAGCCAATAAAAAAGCCAGCGATCTGGCTGGCTTTGTATTCGATTGAGTTGTTTAAAGTTTAAACAAATAATTAAACGTTGAAACGGAAATGAACCACATCGCCATCTTTAACGATGTACTCTTTGCCTTCTAGACGCCACTTACCTGCGTCTTTTGCTCCGTTTTCACCTTTAAATTGAATGAAATCATCGTAGGCAATAACTTCTGCACGGATGAAGCCTTTCTCAAAATCGGTGTGGATCTTACCTGCAGCCTTTGGTGCAGTCGCACCGATAGGGATCGTCCATGCACGAACTTCTTTCACACCCGCAGTAAAGTAAGTGTGTAGGCTCAGCAATTCGTAACCTGCACGGATAACGCGGTTTAGACCCGGCTCTTCAATGCCCATATCCGCTAGGAATTCTGCACGCTCGTCGTCTTCGAGCTCAGCCATCTCTGATTCGATAGCGGCACAAACTGGAACAACCACGTTGTTCTCTTTCGCTGCAAACTCGCGAACGGCGTCTAGGTATGGGTTGTTTTCGAAGCCATCTTCATTCACGTTAGCGATGTACATGGTTGGCTTCAGTGTTAGGAAGTTTAGGTAACCAACGGCGGCAAGTTCTTCTTTAGACAGTTCTACAGTACGTGCAGAGCCACCTTCAGTGAGGACAGGAAGCAGCTTTTCTAGAACAGTCAGTTCGAATTTGGCGTCTTTATCGCCGCCTTTTGCTTTCTTCGCTTGGCGCTGAATGGCGCGCTCGCAAGAATCAAGGTCAGCCATGGCAAGTTCAAGATTGATCACTTCAATATCTTCGATTGGAGAGACTTTGCCTGCAACGTGAACAATATTTTCGTTTTCAAAACAACGAACTACGTGACCAATTGCGTCCGTTTCACGGATGTTGGCTAGGAATTTGTTGCCCAGACCTTCGCCGCGAGATGCGCCAGCTACTAGACCTGCAATGTCAACGAATTCCATCGTTGTTGGCAGAATACGTTGTGGGTTTACGATTTTTGCCAATTCGTCTAAACGCAAATCTGGCACTGGTACCACGCCAGTGTTTGGTTCGATTGTACAGAACGGGAAGTTAGCGGCTTCAATACCCGCTTTAGTCAGTGCGTTAAACAGAGTTGATTTACCAACGTTTGGCAAGCCAACGATGCCACATTTAAAACCCATGATTGTAACCTTATTCAGCTTTGAACGTGTGGAGGCGGTTTTGTGCTTTGGATAGACCATCTTTGATCAAAATATCCAAGCAGCGAACAGATTCGTCGACGCTAGCGTCGAGTAAGGATTGTTCACTGGCAGGTGCTTTACCCAGTACAAAACCCGCTACTTTATCTTTGTGTCCAGGATGGCCAATGCCGATCCGTAGACGGTAGAATTCTTTATTGTTGCCCAGTTTACTAATGGTATCTCGCAACCCATTGTGGCCACCATGGCCACCACCTTTTTTGAACTTTGCGATACCAGGAGGAAGATCCAGCTCGTCATGCGCGACCATGATCTCTTCTGGTTGAATCTGATAAAACTTTGCCAATGCGGCAATGGCTTTGCCAGAAAGGTTCATAAAAGTAGTAGGAATCAGTAAACGCAGTTCCTGACCATTCATCACAATACGTCCTGTTAAGCCATAGAACTTTGCTTCATTCTTTAGCGTAATGTTGTGAACGCGTGCCAGTTCTTCTACTACCCAAGCGCCCGCATTGTGGCGAGTTTTGGCATATTCAGGCCCAGGATTAGCAAGGCCGACAAGAAGTTTGATCTGTTGACTCAAGGTTAGGATCTCTTTGGAATCTTCAAAAGCGCGGTATGATAGCACAGAAAAGTAACGATGGGCGAGGCTAAGCCTATCGCAAATAAAAACACCCCAATCAAGGGGTGTTCTAAAATTGGACTAATCGAAAAGGGTGATTAGTTAAACATCGCAGAGATAGACTCTTCGTTGCTGATACGACGAATCGCTTCAGCCAACATGCCAGATAGAGTTAGTTGAGTCACTTTACCGGTTGCGGCCATCTCTTTGCTCAACGTGATTGAGTCAGTGACGATCACTTGGTCAAGCACAGAGTTTTTAATGTTTTTCGCTGCGTTGCCTGAGAACACGGCGTGAGTTGCGTAAGCAAATACACGTTTTGCACCACGTTCTTTTAGTGCTTCTGCTGCCTTACATAGTGTGCCGCCAGTGTCGATCATGTCATCCACGATCACACAGTCACGACCTTCAACATCACCGATAAGGTTCATCACTTCAGAAACGTTGGCACGTGGACGACGCTTATCGACGATAGCGATGTCGATATCACCGAGCGCTTTTGCCGTTGCTCGAGCACGAACAACACCACCAAGGTCTGGAGATACAACAACAGGATCTTCTAGGCCACGCGCGTGCATATCTTCAAGAAGCACTGGTGTACCGAAGATGTTGTCTACTGGCACATCGAAGAAGCCTTGAATTTGCTCTGCGTGTAGGTCAATCGTCAGAACGCGGTCAACACCCACGTTTGAAAGGAAGTCTGCGACTACTTTTGCAGTGATTGGCACACGCGCTGAACGCACGCGGCGGTCTTGACGAGCGTAACCAAAGTAAGGAATAACTGCTGTAATACGGCCCGCTGAAGCGCGGCGCATTGCATCAATCATTACGACCAGCTCCATTAGGTTGTCGTTGGTCGGCGCACAGGTTGATTGAATAATGAAAACGTCACTACCACGTACATTTTCGTTGATTTGTACCGCTACTTCACCGTCAGAGAAACGAGAAACAGTGGCATCACCAAGAGAGATGTAGAGACGATCAGCAATACGTTGGGCTAGTTCAGGTGTTGCGTTACCAGCAAATAGCTTCATATCAGGCACGGTGGAAACCTCAGGGTTGCGTCCAGTTTTTAAATAGGTCGGTTTTGGGCTGAAAGATGATCAGCCAACGTCTCTTTTAGCGGCGAAATATTGCGCCCTTGAGCGACAAATGCCGAGACATTGTCAGAGAGTTGGGCAAGGATTGATTCCGCTTCAGATCTGCTGTTAAATTCAGCGAAAACGCAAGATCCGGTCCCCGTCAATCTTGACGGCGCGTATTGTAGCAGCCATGAAAGTTGCTTATCAACCTTTGGGTGGATCATTCGGACAATTTTTTCGCAATCGTTTCCGTATTCGCTGTCAAGAAGCGTTTCCAGAGAACGCTTTGGCGTATTTCTCGTCAATTGTGGATGCGTGAAAATATCGACGGTGGCGATGTGCACATCGGGTCTCACCACCAAATACCACTTCTCTTCTGGTTGTGCTGGCGTCAGTTTTTCGCCAACACCTTCAGCAAATGCCGCATGGCCGCGCACAAAAACGGGCACATCCGCGCCCAATTTTAAGCCAATGTCGGCTAATTCATCATCAGAAAGACCAAGTTGCCAAAGAAAATTCAGCGCAACCAATGCTGTTGCTGCATTGGAAGAACCACCACCAATACCGCCGCCCATCGGCAATATTTTGTTCAGATGAATGTGGGCACCCAACGTACATCCGGTCTTTTGTTGAAGCGCATTAGCGGCTTTCCAAATAAGATTATCTTCAACAGGAAGCTCGGCTATCTCGGGTGTGATGATGATGACTCCGCTTTGGTTGGAGCTGATGGTCAATTCATCGCCGTAATCGAGGAACTGAAATAACGTTTGCAGTTCGTGATAACCATTGTCAGTACGGCCATTGATGTACAAGAAAAGATTGAGTTTGGCAGGTGAGGGCCAAGTAGTTGGGCTGGTGATCATTATTTTAGCGTCCACTTACTCACAACGATGTTTAATTTGATGTCTTGCTGGGTCAGGCTAAGCTTGGCTGGCAGCGGTACAACTTGTTGATGAAATTCCACATCACGATACTGCGTGTAGGCGATATGCCAACGCTGGAAATTGAGATCTTTCTCTAATGAGCCGAGTGTATTTTGCTCATTGAGTTGAAAGTCGTCAGCGCCATTCGGCAAACCGATGATCCAGTCACTCAGTTGTTCGACAGGTATAACCAACCCGGTTAACTGTTGAACCAAAGCGGTCGCATTCTCGGCGGTTAAAATTTGGTCATCGTAGGTTTCAACTCGAGCACCTTGCGGCGTCATGGTGAGATTTAATGCGGTTTGGCCAAGAAACGTCGTAAAACGCAGGTTGCTTTGTTCTGGTGAGTGTTTCCAATAGAAGTTGAGGTTTTGTCGTTGTTCTGGCGAAATGTAACCCAGTTTTCCAACGGCTTGAAATGATTGAATTTGTGACAGTTTTGCTTGATGACTTTGCCACTCAACGCTGGTGGGATGTTCCGGAAGGCCAGTACATCCAACCATAAACAGCGGCAAGAGCATTAACCAAAAATAAGTTCGTCGAAACATGGCGGATACTTTCTGTCTGATTTAAGTCTTTGAGCGCTCAACTATAGCATCGAACTCACGAAGTAAGGAAAACAAATCCGCTACACCCTTTTAATAAAGTCGTGCATAAAGTAAAATTCGCCTCCTAATTTTCCATTCTGTACAGAGAAAGCACTATCGATGTCTTTGCTTGCTATTGGCATAAATCACCATACCGCGTCGGTTGACTTGCGAGAGAAAGTGGCGTTTGGTCCAGACAAACTGGCCAATGCACTACAGCAGCTCAGCCAGCATGAAGCAGTCAATGGCAGCGTGATTCTCTCTACCTGTAACCGCACCGAGGTGTATTGCGATGTTAAATCGGGTGCACGCAGCAAGGTGATTGATTGGTTGAGTCAGTTTCATCAAATCGGTTTAGAAGAGCTCAAACCGAGTTTGTATGTGTACGAAGAACAAGCGGCAATTCGCCATCTGATGCGCGTTTCTTGCGGCTTGGATTCTTTGGTGCTGGGTGAACCACAAATATTAGGGCAGGTGAAACAGGCGTATTCCGACTCGCGTGAGCAGCAGGCGGTGGATGCGTCTTTGGAAAAATTGTTTCAGAAAACCTTTTCCGTTGCTAAGCGCGTCCGCACGGAAACCGATATTGGCGGTAACGCCGTTTCGGTCGCGTATGCCGCTTGTACGTTAGCCAAACACATTTTTGAATCGTTGGCTCAATCCACTGTGCTATTGGTCGGCGCTGGTGAAACCATCGAATTGGTGGCGAAGCACCTTCACGCGAACGGGTGTAGTAAAATGATTGTTGCAAACCGTACTCGTGAGCGTGCACTGACCTTAGCAGAGCAATTTGATGCTCAGGTGATCAGCTTGCAAGAGATTCCCAATCATCTTGCCAAAGCAGACATCGTGATCAGCTCCACGGCGAGCCCGCTGCCGATCATTGGGAAAGGCATGGTGGAAACGGCGCTCAAGCAGCGCCGTCATCAGCCCATTCTGCTCGTGGATATTGCGGTACCGCGTGATGTGGAAGCGCAAGTAGGCGATTTGAATGATGCTTACTTGTATACTGTTGACGATCTGCAATCGATTATTGACAGCAATATCGAGCAGCGCAAAGTCGAAGCGATTCAAGCTGAAGCGATCGTGGCAGAAGAAAGTGCTGCTTTTATGAGTTGGCTTCGCTCGCTCCAAGCGGTGGACAGTATTCGTGAGTATCGCCAGTCGGCCAATGAAATTCGTGAGGATTTACTCAGCAAAGCGCTGTTATCACTTGAAAGCGGTAGTGACCCAGAGAAAGTACTGCGTGAGCTGAGTACTCGTCTGACAAATAAACTCATCCATGCACCCACACGTGCGCTACAATTGGCCGCAGAGCAGGGTGAGCCCGCAAAATTAACCGTCATTCGCCAAAGCTTAGGGCTGGATGAACTCAAATAATTCTATCAATCAGTAAGATATATAAATGATGAAAGCCTCGATTCTAACCAAGCTAGAAATGCTGGTTGAGCGTTATGAAGAAGTGCAGCACCTTCTTGGTGATCCGGGAGTGATCGGTGACCAAGACAAATTCCGTGCACTGTCAAAAGAGTATTCTCAACTTGAAGAAGTCACCAAGTGCTTTACTGCCTATCAACAAGCGCAAGAAGATTTAGTTGCTGCGGAAGAGATGGCCAAAGAAGACGACGCAGAGATGCGTGAAATGGCACAAGAAGAGATTAAAGCAGCAAAAGTGGCGATTGAAAACTTGGCATCGGAGCTGCAAATTCTTCTACTACCGAAAGATCCGAATGACAGTCGTAACTGTTTCCTCGAAATTCGTGCGGGCGCAGGCGGTGATGAAGCCGGTATCTTTGCTGGTGATCTGTTCCGTATGTACAGCAAGTTTGCAGAAAAACGTGGTTGGCGTATTGAAGTCATGTCAGCGAATGAAGCAGAACATGGCGGTTACAAAGAGATGATCGCGAAAGTGAATGGCGATGGCGCTTACGGTTTCTTGAAGTTTGAGTCGGGCGGTCACCGTGTTCAACGTGTGCCGGCAACCGAATCGCAAGGTCGCGTACATACCTCGGCGTGTACCGTGGCAATCATGCCTGAAATTCCTGAAGCGGAAATTCCAGAGATCAAAGCAAGCGATCTAAAAATCGATACCTTCCGCTCTTCTGGCGCGGGCGGTCAGCACGTTAACACCACTGACTCAGCAATCCGTATTACCCACTTACCAACCGGTACCGTGGTAGAGTGTCAGGATGAGCGTTCACAGCACAAAAACAAAGCCAAGGCGATGGCTGTTCTAGCTGCTCGTATTGTTCAAGCTGAAGAGGCTAAGCGTGCAGCAGAAGTGTCTGATACGCGTCGTAACCTGCTTGGTTCGGGCGATCGTAGTGACCGTATTCGTACCTACAACTACCCACAAGGCCGAGTGTCAGATCACCGCATCAACTTGACGATTTACCGTCTTTCTGAAGTGATGGAAGGCGATCTTCAGTCTTTGATCGATCCTGTGATTCAGGAACACCAAGCGGACCAATTGGCTGCTTTGGCGGAAAACAACTGATCCCATGTCTGAGTTGATGACACTAGATGCCGCTGTTAAACAGGCGGCATCTCGCTTTTCTGAGTTAGGCAATGATTCGCCGTCTTTAGACGCCGCGGTATTGCTTTGCCATGTGCTTGATAAGCCGCGTAGCTATCTGTTTACTTGGCCAGATAAAATACTGACCGAACAAGAGCTGCAGCAGTTTGAAGCTTTAGTGGCACGTCGATTATCCGGCGAACCGGTGGCGTACATCATTGGCGAACGAGAATTTTGGTCTTTGCCTTTCAAAGTCGCGCCATCGACGTTAATTCCTCGCCCCGATACCGAGCGTTTAGTGGAGTTAGCGTTAGAAAAAACCGCTACGCAAACGGGCTCCATCCTCGACTTGGGTACCGGTACGGGCGCGATTGCCATTGCACTGGCGTCTGAACTGCCACATCGCACTGTGATGGGCGTGGATTTACAACAGGAAGCGAAGCTGCTTGCTGAGTCGAATGCGCTGGCGTTGAATATCAAAAATGTGACCTTTAAACAGGGCAGCTGGTTTGAACCTGTGGCTCAAGGCACAAAGTTTGCTTTAATCGTTTCCAATCCGCCTTATATTGATGAGAATGATCCCCATCTTAATCAAGGCGATGTGCGATTTGAGCCAAAAAGTGCTCTGGTTGCCGAAGAGTCTGGCCTGGCTGACATCCGTTATATCGCGCAACAAGCGCGCGACTATCTTGAGCCTCATGGCTGGTTGATGTTTGAACATGGCTACGATCAAGGTATCGCTGTTCGAGAAATCCTAGAAACGTTGGGATATCAAGAGGTAGCAACCGAGAAGGATTACGGTGGCAACGATCGAGTGACTTTGGGTTGCTTTGTTGCTTTACCAGAAAACACGGATCACTAGATCCAGATATCAAAGAGAACACTATGTACGAAGCTTTGAAACACTTTCATTTACTGACCATTGCCATTAGTGCATTGCTGCTTTCCGTTCGTTACGCATTAATGATGATGAACTCAAGTAAGCTGAAGCACCCATTTTTACAACGTTTTCCTCATATCAACGACTCGTTGTTGTTGCTCTCAGGTATTGCGCTGATTGTGATCACCGGTTTCATTCCTTTTACCCCATCAGCGCCTTGGTTAACTGAGAAGCTCACTTGTGTAATGGCTTACATTGCTCTTGGTTTCTTTGCGCTTAAATTGGGTAAAAATAAGCTGCTACGTACTTTCTCTTTCTTCGGTGCGCTCGGTTGGCTGGCGATGGCAGGCAAATTGGCGGTTTCGAAGACACCGATGTTTTTCGGTTAAGAATATTTAGTGTGAATTAAGGAAACGGATAACAAGTAATGCTGGAATTGTTTGACGAAGATTTTGACAACATGGAGCTGGTGGAAGGGGCGTTAGAGCTCAATAAAGCCATTAATCCAGAAACAGAAGATCTTTGGGTAAAGCATGAGTTGGCTCGTTTGTTAAAAGAAGCGGAAAACGAACTGTTTGTCGAGCGAGATGAAAAACAACGCTTTGACGCCTTTCTACGCTTGTTTTTCATCCAATGGCAGTTTCAAGGTGATCGTGAAGCCTATTTTGATTCAGATAACAGCTTTATTGATAAAGTATTGCAGCGTCGGAAAGGCATCCCGGTCAGTTTGGGCGCGATACTGCTTTATCTAGGTCGCCAGCTTGGCTTCGACTTACATGGTGTCACCTTTCCAACCCAGTTTCTTTTGCGAGTGGATTGGTGCGAAGGGGGCGTTCAATACATCAACCCATTTAATGGTGAGTTTGTTGGCGAGCGCCTTTTACAAGCTTGGTTGATTGGCCATGAAGGGCCGTTAGCAAGATTGAAGCCTGAGCATCTTGAGGTGGCGGATAACCCCACAGTGATTGGCCGCTGGCTTGCCTTGTTAAAAGGCGCACTACTTCGAGAAGAGCGCTATACTCTGGCTTTACGTTGCACCAATCTGGCGTTAACGTTTGTGCCAGATGACCCTTATGAAATTCGTGATCGCGGCTTTATCTATCAACAACTAGAGTGTCATCAAATTGCGGTGTCTGATTTTCAGTATTTTATTGATCAGTGCCCAGATGACCCAGCGGCAGAGCTGCTAAAAAAACAAGTTAACGTTATGAGTGGCAAAGCGGTCACTCTACATTGATCAAATAAGAGACATAATGATGGAACAGAAAATTGTTCAGATTGGTGATATCCCAGTTGCCAACGATAAGCCATTTACTTTGTTTGCTGGCATGAACGTACTAGAGTCACGTGATTTGGCGATGCAGATCTGTGAGCACTATGTGAAAGTGACCGATAAGTTGGGTATTCCTTACGTATTCAAAGCGTCTTTCGATAAAGCCAACCGCAGTTCTGTTCACTCATACCGTGGCCCTGGTCTTGAAGAAGGGATGAAAATCTTCCAAGAGCTGAAAGACACGTTTGGCGTGAAGATCATCACAGACGTTCACACAGAAGCACAAGCGCAGCCAGTCGCGGATGTGGTGGATGTTATCCAGCTACCTGCGTTCTTGGCTCGTCAGACTGACCTTGTGGAAGCGATGGCCAAAACGGGCGCGGTCATCAACGTGAAGAAACCTCAGTTCATGAGCCCAGGTCAAGTGGGTAACATCGTTGAGAAATTTGCCGAGTGTGGCAACGATAAGATCATTCTTTGTGAGCGTGGTTCTTGTCATGGTTACGATAACCTAGTTGTAGATATGCTGGGTTTTGGCGTCATGAAAAAAGCATCAAAAGGCAGCCCAATCATTTTTGATGTGACCCATTCACTGCAAATGCGCGACCCATCAGGCGCGGCATCAGGCGGTCGCCGTGAACAGACTGTTGAGCTAGCGAAAGCGGGTTTGGCAACGGGTATTGCTGGTCTGTTTATTGAGGCGCACCCAAATCCAGAACAAGCTCGTTGTGATGGTCCATCGGCATTGCCACTCGACAAACTAGAGCCGTTCCTTGCGCAAATGAAAGCACTGGACGATCTGGTGAAAAGCTTTGAGAACATCGACATCCGATAATATTTGCGTGTTATCAAGATCAAAAAGGACCGAGAAAACGGTCCTTTTTTTTGTTTTATCTGTTGGCTTCTTTTTTGTGAGGTGGTGGCTTTTTATTCTGACTCTGTTTAATTAGTGAACTGAATCACAACTTTAATCGATATCATCATTTCTTAGTCAAACGTTTGCCTGTGATCGCATGAGTTTTGTCACTGTAACTCTCAGGCTTTGTTACAGTTTTTCGTGGTTTTTATAGTGATCAATGCATCATAAATATGAAAACGCGCTGAAATGGTTTGGCCAGTTACTTTAAACTGTATCAAGTTTTACAGCCAACCTAACTCGATTTAATAAATTGAGCTTATGTTTAAAAAGGCCTGTAGATATTTGCAGTGGAATCCCCAAAAAGTTCAAAAGGTATGACAATGAAGCAACGCCTGATTGTAAAAACCGCGCTTAGCGCAGCTATTCTGGCAACTCTGGCGGGTTGTGCAACTCAGCCAACTCAAGAATGGGCAGCAGATACAACTTACAAACTGACAGTACTGCACACGAACGACCACCACGGCCGTTTCTGGCAAAACAAATACGGTGAGTACGGTATGGCAGCTCGCAAAACTCTGATCGATGAGTTGCGTGCTGAAATCCAAGCGGAAGGCGGCAGCGTACTGCTACTTTCAGGCGGTGATATCAACACAGGTGTTCCTGAGTCAGATCTTCAAGATGCTGAGCCTGATTTCAAAGGCATGAGCAAAATCGGTTACGACGCAATGGCGCTGGGTAACCATGAGTTTGACAATCCTCTAGACGTACTGATGAAGCAGAAAGAGTGGGCTAACTTCCCAATGCTGTCTGCCAATATTTACGACAAGAAAACCGGCGAGCGCATGTTCCAAGCTTACGAGATGTTCGATAAGCAAGGTATCAAAATTGCGGTTATCGGTCTAACAACCGAAGACACGGCTAAGCTAGGCAACCCTGAATTCATCGGCGCCATTGACTTCCGTGATCCGAAGGAAGAAGCGAAGAAGCTGATTGCTGAGCTGAAAGAAACAGAAAAACCAGATTTGATTTTCGCAGTGACGCACATGGGTCACTACGAAGATGGTAAGCGTGGCATCAACGCTCCTGGCGATGTTGCATTGGCTCGTTACCTAAATGAAGGTGACCTAGACATGATCGTCGGTGGTCACTCGCAAGAGCCGGTTTGTATGGAAGCGCCAAATGTGGTGAAGAAAAACTTCAAACCAGCAGACGAGTGTAAGCCAGACCAACAAAACGGTACTTACATCGTGCAGGCGCACGAGTGGGGTAAATATGTTGGCCGTGCGGATTACGAGTTCCGTAATGGTGAACTACGCATGGTGAGCTACGATCTGATTCCAGTTAACTTGAAGAAGAAAGTGGAAGTGGATGGTAAGAGCCAGCGCGTGTTCATCGAAAGTGAAATTAAAGAAGATGATGCATTGCTAGAGTTCCTACGTCCTTACCAAGAGAAAGGTCAAGAGCAACTCAACGTGAAGATTGCAGACACGAATGGCAAGCTTGAAGGTGACCGTAACGTGGTTCGCTTCCAGCAAACTAACCTAGGCCGTCTGATTGCCGTATCACACATGGAGCGTGCAAAAGCTGACTTCGCAGTGATGAACTCAGGTGGCGTGCGTGACTCGATTGAAGCAGGCGAAGTGACTTACAAAGACGTTCTTACCGTTCAGCCTTTTGCAAACATCCTGACTTACACTGATATGACGGGTAAAGAAGTGCTGGACTACCTAAACGTAGTTGCAACGAAACCTGTTGATTCAGGTGCTTACGCGCAGTTCGCTGGTATCTCCATGACAGTGGCTAACGGCAAAGTATCGAACGTATTCATTGGTGGCAAACAGCTTCGTCTAGACGAAACTTACCGCTTCACCGTACCGAGCTACAACGCCGCTGGTGGTGATGGTTACCCTAAACTGACTGGCCACCCTGGTTACGTGAACACTGGTTTTGTGGATGCTGAAGTACTGAAAGAGTTCCTAGAGAAGAACAGCCCAATCGATGTGAACAAGTTCGCGCCAAACGGTGAGATTGTTTACAAATAATCGATAAGAGAAAGAGTTTGACTCAATCTCGCTGATATCTTTAACTAAAGCGCTATTCCGATCTGGGATAGCGCTTTTTGTTTATACAGGAGAAAGACAATGACTCCGGCTATCAATCTTGCCAAGAAAAAGAAAGTTCCTCATACCATCCACGAATATCAGCACGATCCACGAGCGACAAGCTATGGTTTGGAAGCGGCAGAAGTGCTTGGGCAAGATCCAAAAAAAGTCTTTAAAACATTACTGTTTTGCTTAAATGGCGAAGCAAAAAACTTGGCGGTAGCGATCATCCCCGTTGATCAAAAGCTCAATCTAAAATTGGCAGCGAAAGCCGCTAATGGCAAAAAAGCCGATATGGCGGACCCAGAAATCGCGCAAAAAACCACGGGATATGTCGTGGGCGGTATTAGTCCGTTGGGGCAAAAGAAAGCTCTGCCCACCTTTCTTCATAGGAGTGCAGAGCAACAAGAGACCATTTGTGTTAGTGCTGGTAAGCGTGGTTTGGAGATCGAGTTAGCCCCCCAAGATTTACTGATGCTCACTAGAGGGCATTTTGCTGAACTCTGTCTAGAGGCATAGTTCCTTTGGTGAATGACACTTGATGCGTGAAACCGTGTGGTGATCAAAAAAGGACGCTCGTAGGAGCGTCCTTTTCAATGGTTGCGAGTAGCGTTATTTCTTCAGAGTCAAAGTGCCGCCGGTACGTTTGACGGGTTTTGCCGCGTTGGGATTATCATATCGCGGTGCTTTTCCAGCTTGCTCTTGGCGCTTTGTTTTTTCAAAACGCGGTTTATCGCCATCCTGCTGCTTTCTTTGCTGCGCTTTTTTCGAATTTGGCGCATGACGAAACTCATCGGCATTGTTGCCTTTGAAAGTGCGTTGTTTTTGGTTGCGACGTGCAGTAGAGGTTTGATTTTCCTCACGGCTGTCAAACAGTTTAGCGTCAGTGGCTTTGCGAATACGGCGGCCTTTGGCGTCAACGCGAGAGGCTTCTTCGGTGCCAACCGAGCCTTCACACATCGCAAGGATCTCAGTCACCTCATCGTCTGTGAGATAACGCCACTTACCATTCGGAATGCCGTCGAGTGAAATGTTCATAATGCGCACACGACGCAGTTTAAACACTTCATAGCCGAGTGCTTCACACATACGGCGGATCTGGCGGTTCAAACCTTGGGTTAAAACAATACGGAAGGAGAACTTGGTTTCCTGTGTGACTTTGCACGGCAAGGTTACGGTATCGAGAATATTGACACCGCTCGACATTGCTTTAATAAATTCAGGCGTAATGGGTTTATCCACTCGCACCACATACTCTTTTTCGTGGTGGTTACCCGCACGGAGAATCTTATTAACAATATCCCCATCATTGGTTAGGAAAATCAGACCGTCTGAAGGTTTGTCCAATCGACCAATTGGGAAAATGCGCTTCTTATGCCCAATAAAATCAACGATATTGCCCGGAATGTTGCGTTCAGTAGTGCAGGTAATGCCAGTGGGTTTATTCAGCGCGATGTAGACCGGTTTTTCCTTTGCCGCGACAGGCTTTCCATCTACACAAACGTCGTCACCAGGCAAGACCTTGGTGCCCATTTCTGGCTGTTTGCCATTGATGGTGACGCGACCTTGCTCGATGAGTTTATCGGCTTCGCGGCGTGAGCAAAAACCAGTTTCACTGATGTATTTATTAAGGCGTTTAGCGTTATCTTGGGACATGTTGTTCTCTCTTAACGTTTCACAACGGCGTTGTATTGTTCACTCCCTTACTGGTTGTAAGGGAAATTAGGGCGTGCATTCTAGCACTGAATAAATGTTAGCCTAAGCGTTTTTGATGACGTTCTCGATTCTCGAGTTTTTTGTCGGCACTTTTCTGCAGCAAAACGTAGAGAGCGCCAGTTCCGCCATGAAAACGCTGCGCACTGTGGCAACATTGCACTTCTTTAATCTGCATTAACCATGTCGTGACAAAACTCTTCATCTTGGCTGGGGGAGCGGATAGCTCGCCTCGACCATGAGCGATCACGACGGTGCGAATGTCCATTTTCATGCATTGTTTGAGGAAGCGCACCAGTTCATCTCGTGCTTCTTTGAGCGATTTCTTATGCAGGTCTAGCCTGGCTTGGATGGGGTACTTGCCTAAACGCAATTTACGATAGACACCATCTTGTACGCCATCTCTTTTAAACTCCACCATGTCATCAGGTTTGAGCATTTCAGCGTGATCAAGACTGAGGTGTTCCGGATTATCCTCGGTGAGCCAAATCGCCGCTTCGCGCCGCGCCAATTGAGATTCGCTGACGTGGTGTTTTTTCTTGTGTTCAGCGGTGTCATGAGTGATGGGCTTTACATCCCCCATCATTTGTTGGAAAAGTTCGAAATCATCGTCGTGAGACATAACGGCATCTCAAAGCTTGATTAATGGTTGCAGGAGTATACCAACGGTTGGGGGGAAACGATCAACCCAGAGAATAAAAAACCGGAACAGGCAGAAAACCCATTCCGGTGCAAAGCGTTTCTATAAAAAGATTATAGAGCTTGGCGATATCTAGTGAGGAGATTTGTCATTCATGACCTTGTAAACGATGAAACCGCCGTAAAACAGCATTAGACCTAGTGCACCAAATATGACAATCATTGAAGAAAGTCCTACCGCATTACCGAATAGCAAATCGAGCCAAAAGTCCATGGTTTCCTCCAAAGTGTGAAGACAGGGTAAAGTTAAAAGCTGGTGCTATTTTGCACACTGATCTGGATCAATTGTGTTGCATAAGTTAACGATATGTTTTTATTGGTGTGTTTCTGCTCACATTTTATGTGCTACTGATGGCGGAATGAGCAAACGGATAATTTATTACAAAAAAACTGCGCTTAGCTCTTGCGTCGTCAGTCAGAATCCGTAATATACGCATCCGTTGACGGAACAAAGTTTCTGTAAAACATCTCGGTGAATAGCGCAGCTTGGTAGCGCATCTGGTTTGGGACCAGAGGGTCGGGGGTTCGAATCCCTCTTCACCGACCACTTTAAGAAAGCCTGCTTTTTAGCAGGCTTTCGTCGTTTTGGCTTTAGACAAAGCTTGCTTACTGATGTTGAACCTCGTGGGGTTCGCCTGACGTTAGAATATGGCTCTTCACCGGCCATATTAAGAAAAGGCCCTGCAGAAAAGTAGGGCCTTTTTGCAATGTTTTGGTTGTAGAGAACGGGGGCTGGAACGCCAGTCCGATCGAATTCCTCTTCACCGACCACTTTAAGAAAGCCTGCTTTTTAGCAGGCTTTCGTCGTTTTGGCTTTAGACAAAGCTTGCTTACTGATGTTGAACCTCGTGGGGTTCGCCTGACGTTAGAATATGGCTCTTCACCGGCCATATTAAGAAAAGGCCCTGCAGAAATGTAGGGCCTTTTTGCAATGTTTTGGTTGTAGAGAACGGGGGCTGGAACGCCAGTCCGATCGAATTCCTCTTCACCGACCACTTTAAGAAAGCCTGCTTTTTAGCAGGCTTTCGTCGTTTTGGCTTTAGACAAAGCTTGCTTACTGATGTTGAACCTCGTGGGGTTCGCCTGACGTTAGAATATGGCTCTTCACCGGCCATATTAAGAAAAGGCCCTGCAGAAAAGTAGGGCCTTTTTGCAATGTTTTGGTTGTAGAGAACGGGGGCTGGAACGCCAGTCCGATCGAATTCCTCTTCACCGACCACTTTAAGAAAGCCTGCTTTTTAGCAGGCTTTCGTCGTTTTAGTTTTAGACAAAGTTTGCTCGCTGATGTTGAACTAGGTGTTATGAGGTAGCCAAAATTAGAAATGGCATTGCGCAGGCTGGCTTTGGGTCAGTTGCTCTGCTTTAAAACCAGATTGCTCAAGTAGCGCAATGAGATTCTCTTTGCCCACCAAATGCAACGCTCCGACCACCACCGCATAATGCCCTGGCTCCTCCTGAGCTAGTTGAGAGAGCTTTTGCACCCAATCGTGATTTCTATCCGTCAGCATGGCTTTTTCCAACTCAGGGGAGATCTCTGAAAGGTTAGCGAACTCTACCAGTTTTTGTTTGTCGCCTTTTTGCCAGCTCTCAACCAAACAAGAGAGTAACTGCTCACTTTCACTAAACTCTGACAGCGCACTAGTCAGCAATTCTTTGCCATCTTGAGGTGTCTTGGTGAGTAGATCGATTTGAAATTGCGCACTTTCCAACGGATGAAGAGGAACACCATGTTGATGTGCTTTTTGAATGAGATAGCTATCCACGCCAAGTTCTGAGTGATACCCCAGTTTTTGTACTTGAGCCATTTGGATGGTTAAGGCGCTTGCCCACGGCGGAGCAAGCATCAATTGTTGATAGGGCAAACCAAGCGCATTGGCGATTTGTTGCAGCTGCTGTTTCTGTACATCGGTGAGGACTTGCTGACTGACATAGCGCTGAGGTGGATAAGTCACTTGATTCAATTGCGATAAATCGGCCTCCACAATGAGGGCTTGGCTGTTAGCGATGGCGTTTTCTATCTCATTGGGTAGCGGGTACAGTGCATCGCTTCCTACATGAATCGAGCCTAATATTCTGAATTCCGTTTTATCTTTGGTCACTTTCCACACTAACGGTTCGGCAAGTGCTGTAGGAACTAGAGTGGTAATTGCAATAATAACGGTAACGAATTTGAGCATGTTTTACTTCCTGAAAAATGTTCCGGCAAATTTGTTGATTTGATAAAAATGACGAGCGTTAACGGAGCTAAAAGTGCGATCAAATACTCAATTTCAACGTCAAATTCTGATGATTTAAATTTTAAAGCACGTCGCTATTGTGGGAAATTTCTTTCAATAGTGTCCATTGTGTCGGTGTTTTTGTGATCTGTATTTGATAAAAAGTCGTCAAAAATGAAATTACGAATTTAACGTCTCTTTTAACTTGTTGAAATTAAAGTTTTTATATTTTCTGTTTTCGTTCGCAGTTTGAAGTAGATCACTTCTCTTGCTTATTAATTTTACGCTTAGAAAAAACTCGCTGTATGTTGAATGCATTGGTAAGTAACAGCCGTTTTGGCTGGATTGGTTTTCTGAGTTTTAGGGTAAGTAAGATGTTGAAACAAACTTTAATTGCAGCTTCAGTTATCGCTTCTTTGGCGGGTTGCTCTACATTACAAAGCGATGAGCAACGTGTCGTCAATTCATTAGCGGATAATTTGGATATTCAATACCAAGTTATGACAAATCACGGTGCGAACGTGGGGCTAGCCTGTGGTGATATGGGGGCCGAGTGGGCTTCTTGTAACCGAGTGAATATGACGCTGGTGAATCAAGGTGACGCCGTCAATGCCAAAGATTGGGCCATTTACTTTCACAGCATCCGTCTGATTTTAGATGTGGAAAACGACCAGTTCAAAATCTCTCGTGTCACGGGTGACCTACACAAATTAGAACCGACAGATAAATTTGATGGTTTTGCTGCGGGTGAAGAAGTTGTACTGCCTCTAATTGGCGAATACTGGACGCTGTTTGAAACCGATTTCATGCCTGGTGCTTTCGTCACTGCACCAAACGCAGAGCCAAAGATGATTGCCTCTCTAAACACGGAAGATGTAGCGTCTTTCGTAGCCGGTCTTGAAGGTAACAACCTAAAACGTACGCCAGATGACAAAAACGTCTTTGCGAGTGCCGTGTCTCGCTTCGAGAAGAACGAAGATCTAGCAAAACAAGATGTATCAACCACCTTGCTACCAACACCACTGTTTGTGGAAGCAGGCAAAGGCACCGTTGATATCGCGTCGGGTATTGCGCTGCCTAAAGAAGTATTTGATGCGGCGCAATTTTCGGCAATTCAAGATCGTGCAGAAGTGGTCGGTGTGAATGTGCGCGGTGATGTTCCTGTTAGCATCACGGTTGTTCCAGCGGACTTCACTGGTGAATTAGCAAAATTGGGTGCTTACGAGATGAGTATCCAAGGCGACGGTATTGCGATTAAAGCGTTTGACCAAGCTGGTGCTTTCTACGCAGTGCAATCTATCTTTGGCCTGATAGATAGCCAAAATGCGGATTCTCTACCACAACTGTCGATGAAAGACGCGCCTCGTTTTGATTACCGTGGCGTGATGGTGGATGTGGCTCGTAACTTCCACTCTAAAGACGCCATTCTTGCCACGCTAGACCAAATGGCAGCGTACAAGATGAACAAACTACACCTTCACCTAACGGACGATGAAGGCTGGCGTTTAGAAATCCCGGGTCTGCCTGAGCTGACCGAAGTGGGTGCTAATCGTTGTTTCGACGTTGAAGAGAAAAGCTGTTTATTGCCTCAGCTTGGTTCGGGTTCAACGTCAGACAACTTTGGCTCTGGCTACTTTAGCAAAGCAGACTACGTGGAAATCGTGAAATACGCGAAAGCACGTAACATCGAAGTGATTCCAGAAATCGACATGCCAGCCCACGCTCGTGCTGCAGTGGTATCGATGGAAGCGCGTTACGACCGTCTCATGGCGGAAGGTAAAGAAGCACAAGCGAACGAATACCGTCTGATGGATCCTCAAGATACATCCAACGTGACGACCGTTCAGTTCTACGATAAGCAAAGCTTTATCAACCCATGTATGGAATCGTCAACGCGCTTTGTTGATAAAGTGATTTCAGAAGTAGCAGCCATGCATGTAGAGGCAGGCGCACCGCTAACAACGTGGCACTTTGGTGGTGACGAAGCGAAGAACATTAAGCTAGGTGCTGGTTTCCAAGACGTTAACGCAGAAGACAAAGTTAGCTGGAAAGGCACGATTGACCTATCTAAGCAAGACAAGCCATTTGCACAGTCTCCGCAATGTCAGACGCTCATTACCGATGGCACAGTAAGCGATTTTGGTCACCTGCCAAGTCACTTTGCAGAGCAAGTATCGAAGATTGTGGCCGAGAAGGGCATTCCAAACTTCCAAGCGTGGCAAGATGGCTTGAAGTACAGTGAAGGTGAGAACGCGTTCGCAACAGAAAATACTCGCGTCAACTTCTGGGACGTTCTGTACTGGGGCGGTACATCTTCAGTGTACGAGTGGTCGAAGAAAGGTTACGACGTGATCGTGTCTAACCCAGACTACGTGTACATGGACATGCCATACGAAGTGGACCCGAAAGAGCGCGGTTACTACTGGGCAACACGTGCAACAGACACGCGTAAGATGTTCGGCTTTGCGCCAGAGAACATGCCGCAAAACGCTGAAACCTCTTTAGACCGTGATGGCAACGGCTTTACGGGCAAAGGTGAAATCGAAGCGAAGCCTTTCTACGGCCTATCAGCACAGCTTTGGTCTGAGACAGTACGTAACGACGAGCAATACGAGTACATGGTATTCCCTCGCGTACTAGCAGCAGCTGAGCGTGCATGGCACCGTGCCGATTGGGAAAACGACTACAAAGTGGGTGTTGAGTACTCGCAAAGCTCTAACCTAGTAGACAAGGCTGCACTAAACCAAGACTACAACCGCTTTGCCAACGTACTTGGCCAACGTGAACTGGCGAAACTGGAAAAATCAGGTATCGACTACCGCCTACCTGTACCAGGTGCGAAAGTCGAAGAGGGTAAGCTAGCAATGAACGTTCAGTTTCCTGGCGTCACGCTTCAATACTCGCTAGACGGCAAGAACTGGCTAACTTACGCAGACAGTGCTCGTCCAGCAGTAGAGGGTGAAGTCTTTATCCGCTCTGTGTCTGCAACAGGCGAGAAAGCAAGCCGAGTAACAAGCGTGAAGTAATTCTTAGCGCGAACAGAAAGAAAAACCCAGCTCAGCTGGGTTTTTCTCTTTATTGTTCAATCGCTATTTTTGATTGCCTTCATGGCGGCGATACTCAAACACTTGACCTTGTTCGTTAAAGGCATACACAGAGTAGCTGTCTTTTTTGTCGCCGTATTCCATGCCCGGAGAGCCCATTGGCATACCCGGAACCGCAAGGCCTTTCGCGTTGCGAGGTGGGTTTTCTAAAAAGGCTTTGATATCGTCAGCCGGAATATGCCCCTCAAATACGTAGCCTTCAATTTCCGCAGTATGGCATGAATAGAGTTGCTCGTTCTTCAATCCTAGCTTCTGCTTAACGCTGTTCATATCATCGTGAAGCTCTTCTTTTACGGTGAAACCTGCCTCTTCCATGTGTTTAGTCCAATCACCGCAGCATCCACAGTAAGGTGATTTATGGTTGATGACGTCCGCTGCCAAAACGTTTGCTGACATACCTGCCAGCAGCATAAGAGTAAGTGTTTTTAGTTTCATAGTGACCCCTAAGAGCGTGTTGTCGTTTTAAATAAGCGTAGTCGATTGGCGTTGCTGACCACGGTAATGGAAGAGAGTGCCATGGCTGCGCCAGCCACCACAGGACTCAAAAGAAAACCTGACACAGGATACAGTACGCCAGCTGCTACAGGAATACCCAAAGAGTTGTAAATAAAGGCGCCAAAGAGATTTTGCTTCATGTTTTTCACCGTCGCTTTGGAGAGTTCAATGGCGTTGAGAACGGCAAGTGGTGACGAGTTGAGCAGCGTCATCTGCGCGCTTTCAATCGCGACATCACTGCCACTGCCCATCGCAATGCCAATATCAGCCAAGGCTAACGCTGGCGCGTCATTAATACCGTCACCGACCATCGCCACTTTGCGACCTTGTGATTGAAGGCGTCCGATATGGCTTGCTTTCTCATCGGGCAGCACTTGCGCGATGACTTCATCGATACCCAGCTCTTGAGCAATGGCATTGGCCACGCTTTGGTTGTCACCCGTTAGCATAACGGTGTGGATGCCTTCTTTCTTCAAGGCTTGGATAGCTTGCTTAGAATCGCCTTTGATTGGGTCTGAAATGGCGATCATGCCGATTAAACGCTGCTTAAGCACGGCAGCAACTGGCGTCCAAGCGTTTTGTGCACATTCGTCAATCGCCACAGTGGCGGCGCTCAAATCAAATTGTTGCGCTTGTAAGTGATTTAATGACACCACCAACAGCTCATCCCCCGCAATGACCGCGCGAACTCCTTTGCCTCGCATATTTTCAAACTGGCTCACCTCAAGCACAGGTGCTTTGTGTTGCTGGGCGTCTGCCACAATTGCTTTGGCGAGTGGATGCTCTGATTGCTGTTCCGCACTCAACAGCAGTGAACGTAAATGCTGCTGATCGTGGTCAAAGGCATAGAGCGCTTGAACTTTAGGAGCTCCTTGGGTCAAAGTGCCTGTTTTGTCGAATACCACTGTGTCAATTTTGCTGGCAGATTGCAGAACATCCGCATCTCGGATCAAAATGCCCATTTCTGCGGCTTTGCCAACCCCCACCGTCACTGACAACGGGGTGGCAAGGCCCAGTGCGCAGGGGCAGGCGATGATCAGTACGGTAGTCGTGACCACCAACATGTAACTGGCTTTTGGCTCTGGGCCAACGAAAAACCAAATTGCCGCAGAGAAAAGGGCAATGGCCACGACAACAGGCACGAAGACCGATGAAATCTGATCCGCCAGTTTGGCGATAGCGGGTTTACTGCTTTGCGCCTGACGCACCATACGGATAATACGAGCCAGCATGGTATCAGCGCCGATCCCAGTTGCTTGAATCATTAAGCTGCCGTCATTATTTAGGGTGCCAGCAGAAACGTTATCTTGCGCTTGTTTGAAAACCGGAACGGGTTCACCTGTGAGCATGGATTCGTCGAGATACGACTCGCCAGAAATCACCAAACCATCAACGGGGATTTTTTCTCCCGGCTTGATGCGCAGCTTCATCCCCAATTGAATCTGTTTAACGGCGATGGTTTGCTCACCTTGGTCGGTGATCAAACTTGCGGTTTGAGGCTGAAGGTTGATCAGCGATTGCAGCGATTGGGTTGTGCGCGCTTTGGCTTTTGCTTCGATATAGTGTCCCAGTGAAATCAAGCCGACAATCATCGCACTGGCTTCAAAATAAACGTGGCGCGATTCCATTGGGAACCAAGTCGGGAAAATCACCACTAACATCGAAAAGAGCCACGCGGCACCCGTTCCCAATGCAACCAATGTATCCATAGTGGCGCGTTTGTGAGTGAGTGCTAACCACGCATTGGTAAAGAAGCTTCTTCCCGCGGTAGCAAGCAACAATAGGCAGACTAAGCCGACCACCCCCCATGCGATCTGATCTTGAGTGTTTGCGATACTCATGCTGCCACCCAATACACCCCACAACATGAGTGGTGCACCAAGGGCTATTCCTGCGAAGGCACTGGCTTTGTGTTTTCGTTGTGCTTGAGCCAGTTGCTCAGCCTGTTTTTGTTGAGTGAGTTCTGCGTCTAGTACCACTTCAGCTTGATAACCGGCTTGTTTGACAGAAGAGATCACTGCCTCTATCAAGTTTGCCTCATTACTCTCTGCAAAAATAATTGCGCTTTGTTCGGCAAGGTTAACTTGCGCTTTATTCACACCACTGACAGCCAACATCGCTTTTTCAACGGAAGAAACACAGCTCGCACAGGTCATGCCCTGAATCAATAGGTTGATTGTTTCGGTTGAAGGCGCTGTTGAAGCGGTAGCTAAAGTAGTGTCTAAAGGTGTTGAATCAGACAAAACAGGGGATGGTGTGGTAAGCGATTCGACGTTTTGAGCGGCCTCTTCACCTGCGGTGTGTAGACGTGCCTGGTATCCAAGCGTCGCGATGAGGGTGATCACCTCTTGCTCATTCAAGCTGGTGGTGATTGTAAGTTCTGTTTTACTTGCGGTGAAGCGAATCACCTCGCTGTGCTCACCGAGCAATGCGTTCACTTTACTCACGCAGCGACCACAGTTAAGTCCTTCAAGATCAAAGTTGAACTCATTGCCTGCACGGTAACCCAACTTTTCTATCGTTTCAGCAATCTCGGCCAGAGTGGACGGGGTCTCTAAGCTGATTTCGTTGGGAGAAAGCGCTTGAATCGTGACACTGTGATCGGCATGCAGTGCTTTCTCGACCTTACGAGCACAACCCATGCAGTTGAGGCCAGAGAGCGCAAGGGTAAATTGGTTCATCTTTTTATCTCCCACGAAATAATGTGGTAATAACGATAAACCTTGCCGCCGGGGGAAGGTCAAGCATTGGTTCGTGCAATCAATTACGTCAAAATGGCTTTGCCGTACCGATGTTTAGCCTTATTTCCTTGCGAGGCACTTCAATCTTTTTTCTTTGGAAATATAAAGTTCCGTTAATTGAGCTAAAAGTTGCGTGAGTCGCTTCACGATACGGCAACATATTTGCCGCCATGTTGCTATGAAAAGCTAAATTTGACGTTTTTTATATTTTTTGTTTGCGGTTAAGTGGTTGTTTTTAGTGTTTTTATATTATTTTTTATTGGTTGACTTTGAAGTGGCTCAGGTTGTTGGTGTCGCCATTTTTTAAAGAAAAAAAAGTCTGAGATATTTGCCCCGTCCAAACATGACTGGTGAGCTTGGTTCTATGTCCTAGGGAAGTAAGCAAGCCAAGGAAAACTAAAAAGATATAGGGGTTAAACATGTCTTACCTAAAGAAAAGCTTATTAGCAACAGCAGTGACTGGCCTAATGTTCAGTGGTGCAGCATTTGCAGATGGTGCGAACAGCGATGCAGCAAAAAACTATTTAACTAAAGACTCTTTTGCATACGAAGTATACGGTGTAATTGCGATGCAGGCCGCTTACCGCGATTACGATTCTGGTGACGCAAAAACAGATGACAACCTAGGTGGCATGCAGTTCAACAACGAATCGCGCATTGGTTTCCGCGGTAAGAAGAACTTTGCTAACTTCGGCCCAACGTTCATTTGGCAAATTGAAGGTGGCTACGTAGACCCAAGCTTTGGCGGTGAAGGTGCTGGCCTTGGTGAGCGCGATACATTCGTTGGTTTTGAAGGCGAATCAATGGGTCAAGTTCGTGTTGGTCGCGTATTGACTCCACTTTACGAGTTGGTTGACTGGCCAGGATCGAACCCAGGTCTAGGTGATGTATATGACTGGGGTGGTGCTATCGGTGGTGCTAAGTACCAAGATCGTCAATCGAACACTATTCGTTGGGATTCTCCAATGTACGGCGAAGCATTCTCTCTCGATGTGGCAGCTGGTGCTGGTGACAAAGCTGGTCTTGGTGAAGGCGACGATTTCTGGGCTGGCTTAGCGGCACACTACAAAATTGGTCCAATCCAGTTAGACGCAGCGTACGAAGGTAACCGCAATATCGTTGCTGAAGGTCAAACTTGGGACAACGATACTTACCTCGTGGGCGTTCAAGGTTGGTTTGAAAACGGCATTTCTTTCTTTGCTCAATACAAGATGATGGAAGCGAATGCGAACAACGGTGTTGACGAAAAGCAAAATGCAATGACTGCTGGCTTGATGTACACCACGGGTGACTGGCAGTACAAATTGGGCTACGCGGCTAACTTTGAGCTAGAGCGTAACGGCAAAACAATCAACAACACAGATGACAACGTAATTTCTGCACAAGTTATGTACTTTGTTGACCCATCTGCAGTACTGTACGCTCGTGCTCGTACGCTAGACTTTGGTGACGGCGCAGAAGCACTTGATGGTTCAGGTGCTCGCTGGAAGTCAGCAGATTACACTGAGTTCTCAGTGGGTGTTGAATACTACTTCTAACTCGTTAGAAATCAAGAAAGGGCGGCAACGCCCTTTCTTCGTTGATAAGTGGAACTGAAATATGAAAAAAATGATGATTATGAGTGCGTTAGCACTATTTAGCAGCTCACTGTTCGCTGCCAACCTGACGCTGCAGAAGGAAATTACGCCACAAATCGTCAATGGTGAAGGCGTGACGCTTCAAGAAGTGCATAATGGCAATCGCATCGAATTAAAACCGGGCCACAATCAGATTGCGGTGACGATTGGACAAATTGTTTTTGAAGATGGCAAACGCCGCAAATTTGATTCACAACCATTGTTGCTTGAGTTTGTCGCCAAGCCAGAACAAGCGCTGACACTAGAGTATGGTAAGTTCCGTACGATTGACGACGCGAAAAAATTTGAAAACAACCCAACAGTACATTTGACGGATGCTCAAGGAAATCCGGTCGCATTTACTATGGTTCAACTCTATAAAGGTGGCCTGCAAGGATTTCGTGATTACGAACGAGAAGTCGCAGATTACAACGCGCAGAAAGCACAAAAGGCGGACAGCGCACCACTCGTTAATCACGATCCAAAAGCAATGGATCTTAAAACTGCATTTAAAGAAATGACTCGACAAGAGCAGCAAGCCTTTATGCAATGGGCAATGCAAAACTTAAAATAGTTTTCTTCTTTCCTTCGTTTAATAAGCGAAAAATCGAATTCCACCCTCAATGTGATAAACGCATTGAGGGTATGTGTTTTTGGGATAGCCTGAGCGATTTTCTCTGGTTGTAGATTCGTTCGACGATGGTAAAATGTCGCCACTTTTGTCCTTGAACTCGCAGTGCTTGAAATAGAGGCTGTATTTTATCCCTAAGGAATTCTGATGACGGTTAAAACTCGTTTTGCTCCTAGCCCAACTGGCTACCTACACGTTGGTGGTGCTCGTACAGCACTTTACTCTTGGTTATACGCGAAAAGCCAAGGTGGTGAGTTCGTTCTACGTATTGAAGATACGGACCTAGAGCGCAACTCTCAGGAAGCGGTAGATGCCATTATTGAAGGTATGCAGTGGCTAGGTTTGGAATGGAACGAAGGTCCTTATTTCCAAACTCAGCGTTTTGATCGTTACAACGAGATGGTTGATAAGCTGCTTGCGGAAGATAAAGCGTACAAATGTTACGCATCAAAAGAGCTGCTTGATGAAGTTCGTGCAGAGCAAGAAGCCAACAAAGAAATGCCTCGCTACGATGCTGAGCATCCAAAAATCAAAGCGGCAAATGAAGCGGCAAAAGATGGCGATCCATGCGTGATTCGTTTCCGTAACCCGAAAGAGGGTAGCGTTGTATTCGAAGATCAAATCCGTGGTCGTATCGAAATCAGCAACAGCCAAATGGATGATCTCATCATCCGTCGTACCGATGGTTCACCAACCTACAACTTCTGTGTGGTGGTTGACGATTGGGATATGGGCATTACGCACGTTATCCGTGGCGAAGACCATATCAACAACACGCCTCGTCAAATCAACATCTATGAAGCACTAGGTGCGCCAGTTCCTACGTTTGCGCATTGTGCCATGATCCTAGGTGATGACGGTGCGAAACTGTCTAAGCGTCATGGTGCGGTGTCAGTGATGCAATACCGCGATATGGGTTACTTGCCAGTGGCATTGAACAACTACCTCGTGCGCCTTGGTTGGTCTCACGGGGACCAAGAAATTTTCTCTCAAGAAGAGATGATCAACCTATTTAGCTTGAATGCTATCTCAAAGTCAGCGTCTGCGTTTAATACCGACAAGCTGCTATGGTTGAATAACCACTACATCAAAACATCGGATCCTGAATACGTAGCTGAACATCTTCAGTGGCATTTAGATCAGAAGGGTATCAAGACCGAAAATGGTCCAGCCATCACTGACGTGATCAAACTGGTTGGCGAGCGTTGCAATACGTTGGTTGAGTTGGCCGATCAAATTGGTTACTTCTACCAAGATTTTGACGCATTTGATGCTGATGCAGCGAAAAAACACCTACGTGGTGTGGCGAAGCAGCCGCTAGAAGTCGCTCTGGCTAAAGTGGAAGCCCTTACTGAGTGGACAACAGAAAACCTACACCAAGTGATTGCCGATGTGTGTACTGAGCTTGAAATCGGTATGGGCAAAATCGGTATGCCTCTGCGTGTTGCTGTTACTGGTGGTGGTCAGTCTCCTTCTGTAGATGCAGTGATGCAGCTCATCGGTAAAGAGCGTGTTGTTGCGCGTATTAAGATGGCGTTGGCGTTTATTGCAGAGCGTGAAGCAAACGCATAATTGGCCAGCGAGAATAATAAAACCGCAGCTCAGTGCTGCGGTTTTTTTTTGGACTTTGTTTGAGTGTGAAAAAGAGCACGCGTTATTTGAGACCAATGCTGTTCAATCGGCCCATAAAGGTGAGGATCTCTAAATTCTCTTTGTGCGCTTCCAATAGCGCTTTTTTGGTCTGTGAGTAGGCGGCAAGTTTGCCGTATTTGCTGATGGAACGAACGACGGTTTTGTATTTGTATTCGCCTTTGTCATTCATCACACGCCATTTGGCAATGTAGCAGGTATCTCGGTTGTTAGGATCCGCCAGAGTAGGGTTGGGTTTGTGCACGATCTTTGGCTCTAAACTATGAGGCAGACGAGTCATTAAGTACGGATCTTTCATTAGGCGTCGCCAGAATTTCCCCCACATCTCTCTTCCCAGTTCATTGCGCATTTTAATCGCTTTTTGTAGCGCTTTCTTTTCCCCAAGTTTTACAAATCCAATCGAACGATGCAGCACCTTATCGTCAGGCGTATGGATATGAATTTTAAAGGCAGTTTTGCCTTTTGAAATGAAACGATGCCCAGTGTTAGTTATCAGATTGCTCTTAGTCATAACAGTAACTAATAATTTTATTAATATGGGTTAGAGTAAGGAAATATTAGTAATAATTAAAGTAGCAAAATGAAAAGTTGCCCATTTTTTTCTGAACAATAGGAAAGCACTTGACGAAAAAAAAGCTAAGCATCGTTGACGCTTAGCTTGAGTAAGATGGCGCTCCCAACAGGATTTGAACCTGTGACCTGCCCCTTAGGAGGGGGCTGCGCTATCCAGCTGTGCCATGGGAGCAGGCTTGTTATCTTACGGAAATGGACACAAATGTTAAGCCTTAACTTTTGATATTAAAGCGGTTTGTGCATTACGTCGCCAATCTGGATACTGGAGGCTAAGTTCGGTTGATCCACCGTCAACTCGGCTTCGTTTTCATAAACTCGAGAAACCGTTAAGGTAATTTCGCTTTGAGAAACTTTGTTGCGTGGCAAGCCATACTGATCAATAAACGAAGCCGTGTGCCAAAGTTGCAACCTGTCGCCTTCGCGCACACCATGAATTCGGCCAAGATCCATCGTGACGGTATTGCCAAAAACAGCCACAACCTCTGGCAGGGTGATCTTGCACGACACTTCCGATTCCATATCTAACATGATATTACGGCTGACTCGCAGCATCATCTCACCATAGGTTGAAGCCCAGAAGCGCGCACTGCGAGTGTCAATCTGGCTGGTTTTTGCAAACGGCCACTTCGCCACTTCACGGTAGCTTCTTGAATACACTTCATTACCCGTTTTGCCATCGTACACCTGCATTTCGAGGGCAAACTGGCGATTGATCACGTCATCTACAAGTAATTTCGATTCGATCGTCGCGGTTAAGTCGGTGATGACACCACCGATGATGTATTGAGCGCCAGTGTCTTGGGCAATCATCTTGATACGTTCGGGATTGCGTCGATCAATATCGTAATCAGTGGTGCCGACTGAAACAAAACTTCTTGATTCCTGATCAAACTGTCGGTTAATGACGTGGCTGAAATCATCCCCCACTTTGTAGATTTGCCCCATCACCGCTTGTTGAGGCGAGGCAACATCAATATTGCCGACCAAAATGGTCTTTTTATATTGGCTAACGTGGCAACCTGTTGCCGATGGATAAATATCAATTCTGGCACGTACTTCGACCTTATTCCCTTTGGATCGTTGAGACTGAACTAGGATGTAGCGGACTTCGTGGTTAGTGAATTGATACTCTGTGCGGCTCTCTTCAAGAAATGGGCGAAGATTACTGAGGCTGCCAATATCTGCCCCAGAAAAGTTGACGGCTTTATATAACGCGTCCTCTAAGGCGTGAACTCTTGCCACTTCTTCAGATGAAACAATGGTGGCAACTCCCGTCGCTTCATACCATGCGGCATGAGCATTTAGAGAGAGGAATGTCATCCAAATTGTTGAAAATAGGCCAAAAGTAATTTTTTTCATCGTGAATTTCCCAAGTGGGTATAGATATTGCTTTGCATTTATCAGCTGTATATGGATGTCGCTTTTAACTTGTTGCAGAGATACAAAAGCAAAGACTGTTCCAAGATTGTAAACCAGTCGGAAAACAAAAGCAGTCTTAATGGACATCTGAGATTATCTGGAGATTAACCCCATGAAAAAATGGATTGTTGTAGCGTCCGTCATGGCTTTGAGTTCATGCGCCTACTCACCGATTTACAACGGTAAAGAACCGTACTCGGGCAGCCAGTTTATGCTGATGGAAAGCCCGCGTCATACGATGGACTTCTTTGTCGAGAGCCTGACGGAAGATCTGATTCTGTCAAATACCAGTGTGTCTGCTCGTACACCGATTGCCGTCACCTCGTTTGTTGATTTGCAGAACATGGATTCAACCAACTGGCTTGGAAACTCCGTGTCTGAAGGTTTTATTTACCAACTTCAGCGTCGTGGTTTCAAAGTCGTGGATTTCAAAACCACGGGATCGATTCAAGTGACGCAACAAGGCGATTTTGCTTTGAGCCGTGATTGGAAAGATCTCGCACAAGAACAAGAAATCCAATATGTACTCACGGGGACCATGTTACGACAAGAAGGTGGCGTGTTAGTCAACGCTCGCGTTGTGGGTATGCAAACCCGAGTGGTAGTGGCTTCAGCTCAAGGCTTCTTACCTGCTGAGCGTATTGGCCGCGACTTGGATACATTGAACAGTATTCGCACTCAAGATGGGGTGATCATTCGTTCAGATCCGACCATTCGTCAACCATATACCGTGATCTTACGTCCATAGGGGGAGCTATGAAAAAGTCTCTTATCGCTTTCGTTATGCTCCTTATGGTGGGGTGCCAACCGCTACAGCAGATGCGTCAAGACGATATGCTGGTGGCAGTGGGGTATGCCAGTATTAGTGAACAAACAGGCCGCACAGATGAAGAAAAACGCGTTCGTGCCATGCGTGCTTCTAAAATTGACGCGTATCGTGAACTTGCCGAGCAGGTTTATGGTATGCGAGTGAGTGGCAGAGCGCATTTGGAGGATCAGCGTTTGGGTGTTGAAAATACCTCAGGTGCCGTTGATGGTGTGATCCGTGGTGCAGAAGTGGTGCGTAGTTACCCTGTGGGCGATAGCTATGTAACTGAACTGCGTTTAGATATTCGTAAGATGGATAAGCTGCGTGACTACGGTGAAGTTCAGCAGATCCCTGAAAAAAGGCAGCAAACACTTTTCTAATCTCATTCAGTTTTCCAGATAATCAGAATCAAGCGGCCACGATTGGCCGCTTTTCTTTTATTCGTTTTTTTAGCGCAGCGTGAGTGATCTTTTGACGTGATGTTATCGAAGGAGAAAAGGAGGATTTGATTTAGTGTTGCATGAGAAAGGGGCATTAAGTTTGGACTCATACCGTAAAAAGGCGTTATCCGGTCTGATTACGCTTTGATATTCGTACCAAGGGTAGAAATGGTATGCGTTTTACCACCGGCATTATAGGTCATGCCTATTTTTCCGTGGCTATGTTGCAGCATATTATTGAGTTTGTTGAAGCTAGATTGAGCGCGCGTAAGCGCTTCGCCGTTGATTTGGTTGATTTGTTGGCAATCAAGAATAATCGATTGAATACTGGCAACCGTTTCTCTTAAGTAAGTATCTTCGGTAAGTTGATTGACATGCGGGTGAGAGGCAATTCGCTGGTCTGTTTGTTGTAAACGACCAATGAGCGTCATCTTTTCTTTGGCAATTTTCTCGATATCTGCAGAAACACGGCTAGCAATGATCTTGCTTTCCTTTTCTAACACAATAGAGAGAGCTTTAGCATTTTCAAACTGGAAATTTACTAAATCAACTAAAGCAGCCATAACTACTACCTACCTAGACCTTATGCTTTAACGCGGTCTGCCAGTTCGTTTTCAAATTTCATCATGTTATCTGCAAGCTTTTCAGGATCGACACGATAAGAACCGTTTGCGATCGCTTCTTTGATCGCGGCGACTTTAGCGGCATCGAATGCTGGCTTAGACGCCATTTCCTGATGAAGTTGCTCGATATCACGACTTTGTTGACTCAAAGAAACAGCATCTTGCCCGACGTTGCTTTTTTTCGCTTCGTTACGGGTATCAGATACCGAATTTGAATCGAAACGCGCAGGACCACGACTGTTTGTCGTCATGATTTGACCTGAACGTATGTTATCGATACTTGCCATATATAAACCTTACCTACGCAGTACGGGATTTGTACTCTCAGTATCGACCACGTCAGCCAATACTTTAGAAAAAATTTCCATTTTCTTTCTAGCAGGATTCGGGCCTAAAACTTAGACGAGCCCCGATAGGAAGCATGAGGAACATGTTAAAACGAAACAGTCACTTCAGCAATGCCGGTCACAATTCCTTCGATTATACGCTGAGACTTGTCATTTTTCACCCGAACTTGTTCCCCTGTTGCGCCATCTTGTAATGAGGTGCCTTGAGTTGTGATTGTCATCCCATCCTTTGTTGCTTTTATCACCACTTTTTCATTGCGGCATACAACACAGATGTCTCCTCGCTCCACTACATCACCAGGACGCAAAACGCGTTTTACTTTTGCCCCAACGACTTGAGTGATGTCGGAATACCCTTCTTTGCGAAAGCGTTGTAACTCTATCAAATTGGTACTCACATCTGAGAAGGAGATGATTTCTCCCCGGCTAAGGGAGCGATTTGCCGTCACTAGAGAAACGGCAATCGACAGTCTCACAGGGACATAGATCTGCCATTCATCTGGTGGACACTCCACAAGAACATTAATATTACTTCGAGTGCTATTGGTTGAATTGGAACTGGTTACCAAAGCAATCGGGCAATCGGTCGCTTTTATTCTACTATCTATATTAGCGGCACTGACAGTCAACTGGCCTCCCAATGGAGCCTCCACATTGGCTAAAATGTGTTCTTCTGCAGCTAACTGTATCTGTTTTATTTGATTTTCTGTCGCGCCATGCGCAAAAAAACTAAACAAAGTTAGCAAAATGCCGATAGACTTAGCGTAACTTTTATAGAAAGCTCTACACTTATAGATGGTAAATGAAGATAAATAAGTATTAGAATACGCCATTCTGTTTCTCTGGTGTTATGCAGCTGTAATTAGATTATCACTTTTAATCAAAAAGTTTGAGATGGAGATGAGCTTATGACGGGGATTCTTGATTCAGTGAATCAGCGGACGCAACTCGTAGGTCAAAATAGACTTGAGTTGCTGACCTTTCGTTTAATGGGCCGACAACGTTATGGTATTAACGTATTTAAAGTCAAAGAAGTGCTACAGTGCCCTAAGCTTACTTCAATGCCTAATCTGCACCCACTGGTAAAAGGTGTCGCTCATATTCGTGGCCATACCGTGTCGGTGATTGACCTAAGCCTAGCAATTGGCGGACGTCCAACTCAAGATATCGATAAATGCTTTGTGGTTATCGCAGAGTTCAACCGTTCTATTCAGGCGTTCCTGGTGACTTCTGTTGAGCGTATTATTAATATGCATTGGGAGGCTATCTTGCCACCGCCAGATGGTGCTGGTAAAGCGAACTACCTAACTGCAGTGACCAACATTGATAATGAGTTAGTTGAAATTCTCGACGTTGAGAAAATTTTGGCTGAAATCGCGCCAGTGGATGAAACAATGGATTCTTCGATTGGTGAAGAAATTGCCAAAGTCGAAACTGCAAAAGCGCTTGTACGTCGTATCTTGATTGCTGACGACTCCACCGTTGCTCGTAAACAGGTAGAGCGCGCCATTACCAATATTGGTTTTGAATGCGTTGCGGTTAAAGATGGCAAAGAGGCTTACGAGAAGTTGCTTGAAATGGCCGCAGATGGCCCGATTAGAGATCAGATTTCTCTTGTGATTTCGGATATCGAAATGCCTGAGATGGATGGTTATACTTTAACGGCGGAAATTCGCCGCCATGCAGAGTTAAAAGATCTGTATGTGATCCTGCACTCCTCTCTCAGTGGTGTCTTTAACCAAGCCATGGTTGAACGAGTCGGCGCAAATGCGTTTATCGCGAAGTTCAATCCAGACGAATTGGGTAATGCAGTGAAAACTGCACTAACAAACTAATAAAGAGACGTTAATGACTGCTATTACAATCAGTGACCAAGAGTATCGAGACTTTAGCCGTTTTCTAGAGTCCCAGTGCGGCATCGTATTGGGTGACAGTAAGCAGTATTTGGTCCGTAGCCGTCTCAGTCCATTGGTCACCAAATTCAAACTAGCTTCACTCTCGGATCTGCTAAGAGATGTGGTCACTGGCCGCAATCGCGAACTTCGAGTGGCAGCAGTCGATGCAATGACGACAAACGAAACCTTGTGGTTTCGTGATACCTATCCTTTCACCGTATTGGCAGAAAAGCTTTTGCCTGAGGTAGCGGCAAGCCGTCGCCCTATTAAAATTTGGTCAGCGGCAAGTTCTTCAGGTCAAGAGCCTTATTCGATGGCAATGACGGTGCTAGAGACTCAACAACGTAAGCCGGGTATGTTAACCAGCGTGGCGATTACCGCGACGGATATCTCAGCCAGCATGTTGGATATGTGTCGAGCCGGTGTTTATGACAACCTAGCTCTAGGCCGTGGTCTTTCTCCTGAGCGACGCCGCACGTTTTTTGAAGACGCAGGCGATGGCCGTATGAAAGTCAAAGACAACGTAAAGCGTTTGGTGAACTTTAGGCCACAAAACTTGATGGATAGCTACGCGTTACTGGGTAAATTTGACATCATTTTCTGCCGAAACGTATTGATTTACTTTTCACCAGATATGAAATCAAAAGTACTGAACCAGATGGCGAACAGCTTGAACCCTGGTGGTTACTTACTGTTAGGGGCATCAGAGTCTCTAACTGGATTGACAGACCGATTCGAAATGGTTCGTTGTAATCCTGGTATCATCTACAAGTTGAAGTAACTTGCAAAGCAATAGACAACATTCAAACAGCTCGATATTCTCGAGCTGTTTTTTTATATCTAGTTTGCTAGTTTGCTAGTTTGCTAGTTTGCTAGTTTTCTAGTTTTCTAGTTTTCTAGTCCCTAGTCCCTAGTCCCTAGTCCCTAGTCCCTAGTCCCTAGTCCCTAGTCCCTAGTCCCCTTAACTCTTCTGTCATTTTCCTTCGAACTCTCAGGTTCATTTCCACGAAACGAGCGCCTTCAGATTGTTTGGGTGTATAATTTTAAAGCCAGTCATGTTGGTGAAGCTTTATGACATTCCCTTCACTGACATGGCTTAGTTATTGCTATTCCAATATCGGCTAAAACAAATTTTGTTAGTTTTGTCTTTTGGCACACTAATTGCTTTTGTTTAACCAATAACGGTCAGTTCTATTTGTAGAGGCAAGTTATGACTATCTCTTTTGACAAGGCACTAGGCATCCACCAACACACGGTGGGCGTGCGTGAACGCAATGCAGAGGTTATCTCTACTAACATTGCGCAAGCAAACACACCTGGCTACAAGGCAAGAGGGTTAGATTTTTCTAAGGAACTGCAAGCGGCAAGTTCGGGGGCAAGCATTGGTCTTAGCCGTACGGATGGTCGGCACATTCCTGCCACTACAACGGTAATGGGTGAAAAACTTTATCGTTTGCCGACTCAACCAGATACCGGAGATGGCAATACGGTCGATTTGGATCTCGAGCGTAATTTGTTTATGCAGAACCAAATTCGTCATCAAGCGTCTCTCGATTTTCTGGGCGGGAAATTTAAGAACTTAACGAAAGCGATCAAAGGGGATTAATTAGATGAGCTTATTTAATGTGTTCAATGTGACTGGTTCTGCAATGAGTGCTGAATCTGTTCGTCTAAATACGACCTCAAGTAACCTAGCCAACGCGGATAGTGTCAGTAGCTCTGCTAAAGATACATACAAAGCCCGCCACGCGGTGTTTGGTGCTGAGTTAAGTAATGCGATGTACAACCGCGGCGACACGGTTCCGGTGAAAGTACTTGGCATTGTGGAAAGCGATAAGCCGCTGAGCGCGGAATACAACCCAGAACACCCACTCGCAAACGATGAAGGCTATATTTACAAGCCTAATGTCAATGTGATGGAAGAAATGGCCAACATGATTTCTGCTTCACGAGCGTATCAAACAAACGTTCAAGTTGCAGATGCAAGTAAACAAATGCTGCTGCGTACGCTGCAGATGGGTCAATAGGGATAAGGAGGTAGCGTATGGCCGGAATCAATAACGTTGGTCAAAGCGGCTTGTCCTATATCGACCAGCTTAAGAGTTTGCAAGAGAGCAAGAAGCCAACAGAAACAACAGGTAAACAAGAGCTTAAACAAGAAGACTTTTTATCGTTGTTGACCAAGCAGCTTGCTCAACAGGATCCTTTTAAGCCGGTGAGTAACGACCAGATGATTGCGCAAATGGCGTCATTTGCGACCGTCGATGGCATCGGAAAGATGAACTCTCAGTTCGAGAGCCTCAACTCATCGATGACGTCAAACCAAGCATTACAAGCTTCTTCTTTAGTGGGTCGTGATGTTTTGGTTCCAGGAGCGGCGGGGCTGAAGCAAGAAAATACGGGTATGCCTGCAATGGTCAAACTTCCACAAGCAATGGATAACGTGATTGTCCGTGTGGAAAATGAAATTGGCCAACTGGTTCGTTCTTTTGAGGTAGGAGCGAAACCTGCGGGAGATAACCGTGTTGAATGGGACGGCAACGACGAAAACGGTAATCCATTGCCGGCTGGCAAATACAAAGTGAAGGCATCAGGTTTATTGGATGGTCAGTCAAGTGACTTCCCAGTATCCACTTATGCCAACGTAAACAGTGTATTGCTAGGTAAAGGTGATGGTAACGTACTGCTCAATCTGGCTGGCTTTGATTCGCCAGTTCGACTTGCTGAAGTACTAGAAGTTGGCAAAGCGTAATTACGCTGGCTAGATTCAGGAGATTTTGGAATGTCATATGTATCTTTAAGCGGTTTGTCCGCAGCTCAGTTAGATCTGAATACCACGAGTAACAACATTGCTAACGCCAATACCTACGGCTTTAAAGAGTCGCGTGCGGAATTTGGTGATGTTTACTCTAACTCACTCTTTACCAATGCGAAAACCACTCCGGGTGGTGGTGTACAAGCAAACCAAGTGGCACAACAGTTCCACGAAGGTTCAAGTATTTACACCAACAACCCTATGGATTTGCGCATTAGCGGCACCGGTTTTTTTGCCGTAGCGAAAGACCGCATGGTACCCAACCAGAACGAACTAACACGTAATGGTGCATTTCATCTAAGCAAAGACAACTACATGGTGACGGCGAATGATGAATACTTACTGGGTTACCAAGTGGACCCGTTGAGTGGCGATGTGGCTTCTTACGAACCCCAGCCTCTGAACATCCCTGCGGAGTTTGGTAAGCCAAAACAGACCTCTAACGTTACGGTAGGTGTTAACTTACCTGCCAGTGGTGCGCTTAAAGATCCACAGGCATTTGATTTCGAAGATCCAGATACGTATAACCGTTCTACTTCTTCGACGATCTATGACTCAATGGGTCAATCTTACAAATTAACCACTTACTATTTGAAAGATCAGACTCAACCCAATACTTGGCAGACGTACTACACAGTAACAGATAGCCAAGGCGAGAAACCATTGAACATTACTGGTGGTGATGCGACTAATGCGACAGGGCATATTGGCCACACCGTTAAGTTCAATAATGATGGTACGTTGGCGAGTCTTAACAATGGTCAGCCGATCATTTCAGATCCGCTTGGTGCTGGTGCTGTGCCGATTGATATGAACGGTGGCGATCCAACGCAAACCATCGCGTTCGATTTAAACTCATCAACCCAGTTTGCTGCACCGTTTGAACTGACAAAGTTCGATGAAGATGGTGCAACCACGGGTTTCTTGACCAAAGTTGATATCGACGAAAACGGCAGTGTTTACGGGACATACTCTAACGGTGAAAACGTGACTCTAGGCCGTGTTGCCTTGGTACGTGTTCCAAATGAGCAAGGTTTGGATAAGAAAGGTGGTACGCAGTGGAATTCAACCAATAACTCAGGCGATAAAATCTGGGGTGAATCAAACAAAGGTTCATTTGGTACGGTTTCCAGCGGTGCGCTTGAGCAGTCGAATATCGATATGACTCAAGAGCTGGTGGATCTGATTTCTGCTCAGCGAAACTTCCAAGCAAACTCACGTGCGCTAGAAGTTCACAACCAGCTACAACAGAACATTCTGCAGATTCGTTAATCGTTTTTACATGACATTCATCTGGTGCTTAGCCTGAACGACCTCACTCAGGCTAAGCATTATTCATATCTATCATACTTTGCCTCTCTGATTGCCGATCGGCATCTTTTCCACCTACGGTTTGCCTCTCTCTGATTGCCACTTTCGTGATTTTATTTCTATATCATTGAATTTGTTGAGTAAAATAAATTGGCATGATGCTTGCTTTTAACGTCTTAGATTAAGATTTTTGGAGCGGATTATGGATCGTGCACTCTTTCTTGCTATGAGTGGTGCCAAGCAGAATATGCAGGCTCTGCAACTACGAGCGAACAACCTAGCCAACGTGAGTACAACAGGGTTTCGTGCAGATTTAGCACAAGCTCGTTCAATGCAAGCGTACGGTGACGGGCTACCTACTCGAGTTTTCAGCATGACAGAGCGCCCAGGACATAATTTTGCTCAAGGCAGTGTGATCACCACAGGCCGTGAACTCGATATTACGATTGAGGGAAATGGTTGGATTGGGGTGATGGATAAACTAGGCAAAGAAGGGTTAACCCGTAACGGTAATCTGAAAGTCGATCAAAATGGACTACTGAGCAATGCCAGTGGACATTTGGTCCTTGGGGAAGGTGGTGCACCCATTACCATTCCTCTTCCTGTGAGCAAAATTGAAATCGGCCGCGATGGTACGATCTCGGTCTTACCTCAAGGAGCGCCAGCGGAAGAGATGGAAGAAATCGATCGTATTAAGCTGGTCAAGACCAATGACAGTGCTTTGTTTAAAGACACCAATGGCCTGTTCCGCCACAAGGAACCCAATCAGCCGTACGAAGCGGATCCAACTGTGCAAATCATGACAGGTGCCATTGAGGGCAGCAACGTGAATGCTGTTGGTGAAATGACGGCTCTGATTGACCTGCAACGTCAATTTGAGATGCAGGTAAAAATGATGAGCACAGCAGAAGAGATGGACAAGTCGTCTGATTCTCTGCTTCGTATGAGCTAACAGAATTAGAGGTCACAGATTATGCATCCGGCACTATGGGTAAGTAAAACGGGCTTAGACGCTCAACAAACCAATATCGCGACAATTTCAAACAACTTAGCGAACGCCTCAACCATCGGTTTTAAAAAGGGTCGAGCGGTGTTTGAAGATCTGTTCTACCAAAATATTAACCAACCTGGTGGTCAATCTTCTCAGAATACTCAACTGCCCAGTGGTTTGATGTTAGGTGCGGGCTCAAAAGTGGTCGCAACACAAAAAGTGCACACACATGGTAACGCCCAAACCACCACCAATGCGTTGGATCTCATGGTAGAAGGGGATGGCTTTTTCCAAATCACCATGCCCGACGGCAACATTGGTTACTCCCGCAATGGCCAGTTCACTCTGAACGGTGAAGGTGTCGTGGTCACGTCCGGTTCGGGTTACCCATTAGAGCCTGAAATTGTGATCCCTGAAGACGCGATTTCCATTACTGTTGGTACGGACGGTGAAGTTTCTGTGCGTATTCGTGGCCAGCAGAATAACCAAGTGGTTGGACAAATCACGATTACCGACTTCGTTAACCCTGGTGGTCTAGAGCCAATCGGTCAAAACCTCTACTTGCCGACAGGGGCGAGTGGTGACCCACAAGAAGGGGTACCTGGCCTTGATGGCTTGGGCGAAGTGCGCCAATCCATGCTAGAAACATCCAACGTGAACGTAACGGAAGAATTGGTCAACATGATCGAAGCGCAACGTGTTTACGAAATGAATTCAAAAGTCATCTCATCGGT
Organism: Vibrio vulnificus NBRC 15645 = ATCC 27562; assembly: GCF_002224265.1. Taxonomy (NCBI): domain Bacteria; kingdom Pseudomonadati; phylum Pseudomonadota; class Gammaproteobacteria; order Vibrionales; family Vibrionaceae; genus Vibrio; species Vibrio vulnificus. The sequence continues at coordinate 689,512 of NZ_CP012881.1, read as the reverse complement.
CGATAAGATGATGAGTTTTGTGAACCAGCAGCTTTAAGCGCTGGTTGGCTAAACGAGTAGGAGAGAATATCGCCATGAAACGCATCAGTCTGATTGCTTTAGTCACCATCATGAGTGGCTGTACCATGCTTGAGCCAATCGAAACCCCAGAAGTGGTCAACGCGACGACGGTGGTGGATGCGGTTGAAGGGGATAAGTCGAAGGACGAAAGCTCGGGTATTGTCGATACTTTGCGTGGACGTAGCGATCCTGTGGCAGGCGATCCTGCATGGGCTCCCATTCATCCGAAACAGCAGCCAGAGCACTATGCTGCAGAAACGGGCTCGCTATTTAGCGTGAATCATTTGTCGAATCTTTATGATGACTCGAAGCCTCGCGGCGTTGGTGACATCATTACCGTCACTCTGGATGAAAAGACCAATGCTTCCAAAAGCGCCAATGCGGACCTGTCGAAAAGCAACGATTCAAGCATGGACCCCCTTGAAGTGGGTGGAAAGGAGCTCCAAATCGACGGTAAGTATAATTTCTCTTACAACCTGACCAACTCAAACAATTTCACTGGCGATGCGTCGGCAAAACAGAGCAACAGCATCAGTGGTTACATCACCGTGGAAGTGATTGAAGTGCTGGCCAATGGCAACCTCGTGATTCGTGGTGAGAAGTGGCTGACGTTGAATACGGGTGATGAGTACATTCGCCTCAGTGGCACAATTCGTCCAGACGACATTAGTTTCGACAACACTATTGCGTCAAATCGCGTTTCCAACGCAAGAATTCAATATTCTGGCACTGGAACACAACAAGATATGCAAGAGCCTGGATTCTTGGCACGATTCTTTAATGTCTCTCTATAAGCGGCAAAGCCGATGGCAATTTGACGGCTTGATCCTGCACTAGAGAAAGGTAAGTTAAGATGAAAAAGTTCACCCTACTGTTGTTATGTTTTGTACTGCCGATGACCTCGGCCTATGCGGCGCGTATTAAAGATGTTGCTCAGGTTGCAGGTGTAAGAAGCAACCAATTGGTAGGTTACGGGCTTGTCTCTGGCTTGCCTGGCACGGGCGAATCCACACCCTTTACCGAGCAAAGTTTTGCCGCAATGCTACAAAACTTCGGCATTCAGTTGCCTGCGGGTACCAAGCCAAAAATCAAAAACGTGGCCGCTGTAATGGTAACGGCAGAACTTCCTCCTTTTTCTAAACCCGGTCAACAGATTGATGTGACGGTCTCCTCTATTGGCAGTGCCAAGAGCTTACGTGGCGGCACCTTGCTGCAAACCTTCTTGAAAGGTTTGGATGGGCAAGTTTATGCCGTGGCACAAGGCAACTTAGTGGTGAGCGGTTTTAGCGCAGAAGGGGCGGATGGCTCCAAAATCGTCGGCAATAACCCGACCGTCGGTATTATCTCTAGCGGTGCCATGGTTGAGCGTGAAGTGCCAACCCCATTTGGCCGTGGCGACTTCATTACATTCAACTTACTTGAATCTGATTTCACCACCGCACAACGCATGGCCGATGCCGTCAACAATTTCCTTGGTCCTCAAATGGCCTCTGCGGTCGATGCGACTTCGGTACGTGTGCGAGCGCCCCGCGACATCAGTCAACGTGTCGCTTTTCTTTCTGCGATTGAAAACCTCGAGTTTGATCCAGCAGACGGTGCAGCCAAAATCATTGTTAACTCACGTACGGGTACCATTGTGGTGGGTAAACATGTTCGATTAAAACCTGCGGCCGTGACTCACGGTGGCATGACGGTTGCGATTAAAGAAAACTTGAGTGTGAGCCAGCCAAATGGTTTCTCGGGTGGCGAAACCGTCGTTGTTCCCAATTCAGACATTTCAGTAACCGAAGAACAAGGCAAGATGTTCAAATTTGAGCCGGGCTTAACCTTGGATGATCTTGTGCGCGCGGTTAACCAAGTCGGTGCTGCACCGTCAGACTTGATGGCCATTCTACAAGCGCTTAAACAAGCGGGTGCCATCGAGGGACAACTGATCATCATCTGATCGGTTTGGAGGCAATATGATTAACAATCCAAACGACATCGGTTTTATTCACGACATTAGCAATCTTGATAAGCTACGTCAGCAAGCCGTGAACGACAAAGATGGCGGTGAACAAAAAGCACTAGAAGCGGCAGCTAAACAGTTTGAGTCGATTTTTACGTCCATGTTGTTTAAATCGATGCGTGAAGCCAATAGTGGTTTTGAATCAGATCTGATGAACAGCCAAAACCAGCTGTTCTATCGTCAAATGTTGGATGAACAGATGGCCAGTGAGCTCAGTTCTTCCGGTTCACTTGGCTTAGCGGACATGATTGTGGCGCAGTTAAGCAGTGGAAAAGGCATCGATCAAAAAGAGTTGGCAATGCGTGAAGCGGGGAAAGAAGCGCCACAACGTATGCCAATCAATCGCTCGAAAGCACGAGAAACCGAGCAGCGCCTGATTGAGTCAGGCCAGCTCGCTCGCAGTGACAAGGCAAGGTTTGATTCACCAGAGTCGTTCATTACTTCGATGAGACCTTACGCGGAAAGGGCGGCAAAATCCTTAGGGGTTGAACCTTCTCTATTGCTCGCACAAGCGGCCTTGGAAACAGGCTGGGGGCAGAAAGTGGTGAAAAATGCTCGTGGCAGCAGCAATAACCTCTTCAACATCAAAGCGGATCGCAGCTGGGCGGGTGACAAAGTTACTACGCAAACTTTAGAGTTCCACGACAATACGCCAGTGAAGGAAACGGCAGCGTTTCGTTCATACGATTCGTTTGCCGACAGCTTTAATGATTACGTGGCGTTTTTAAATAACAATCCGCGTTATCAGACCGCACTTCAGCACAATGGCGATTCTGAAAGCTTTATTCGCGGTATTCATCGTGCAGGTTATGCGACGGATCCTGAGTACGCCGACAAAGTGCTCAAAGTGCAGCAACGTATCGACAACATGTAATTTCCCAGCGGCCTACTTAAAAGTAGGCCGTTTTTTCACCCTTTCTTGACCCTAAAATCCTTTCTATATCGGTTGTTTCTTTTTGTTGGCATATCTTTTGCATTTTTACCGTTAGGTGATCAGTTTTCACTGATTTGATTGAGTTTTTGGGGGCATTATGGCGTCGGATCTTCTGAATGTAGGTACTCAGAGCGTACTGACAGCTCAGAGACAATTAAATACTACCGGTCATAACATTTCTAACGTAAATACAGAAGGTTATAGCCGTCAGTCGGTCATTCAAGCGACCAATGATCCCCGTCAGTTTGGTGGTTCTACCTACGGCATGGGCGTGCATGTGGAAAATGTTCGCCGCTCATGGGACCAATTTGCCGTTAATGAGCTTAATCTTTCCACCACCAACTTTGCCAACAAAGGGGATGTCGAAGCGAACTTAGAAATGCTTTCAAGCATGCTTTCTTCAGTGGCGTCGAAAAAAATTCCTGAAAATCTTAATGAATGGTTCGATGCGCTAAAAACCTTGGCGGACAGCCCAAACGATATTGGCGCGCGAAAAGTTCTACTGGAAAAAGCGCGAATCATCAGTGAAACCGTTAATGGCTTTCACGAAACCATTCGTCAGCAATACGATGTCACCAATAAAAAACTCGATATGGGTATCGAGCGTATCAACCAGATTGCGGTTGAAATTCGTGATATTCACCGCTTGATGATGCGCACACCTGGCCCTCACAATGACTTGATGGACCAACACGAAAAGTTGGTCAAAGAGCTTTCTGAATACACTAAAGTAACCGTGACTCCGCGGAAAAACGCGGAAGGTTTTAACGTGCATATCGGTAATGGCCATACGCTCGTCTCAGGCACGGAAGCAAGCCAACTGAAGATGATTGATGGCTACCCAGATGTTCATCAACGTCGCCTTGCAATCTACGAAGGAAAGTCATTAAAACCGATTAAAAGCGTTGGTCTAGACGGCAAACTCGGCGCCATGCTTGACATGCGTGATAACCAAATTCCCCATGTGATGGATGAACTTGGCCGCATGGCCGCTGGATTTTCTGATGAAGTGAACAAGCTGCAAAAACAAGGGCTAGATTTACGTGGCAATATTGGTGGATTGATTTTTACTGATGTAAACGCCGAAGTGATCGCCAAATCAAGAGCAGTGACGGCACCAGATTCGCAAGCCGAAGTAGCCGTTTTTATTAACGATTTGGCGTCGCTCAAAGGCGGTGAGTACGCGCTTCGTTATGACGGCAGTAACTATACGGTGACCAAACCATCAGGCGAAACGGTTTCCGTCTCTTTAGATTCAGCTAAGTCTGCATTTTATATGGATGGTATGCGTGTTGAAGTAAGAAATGAGCCCAAAGCGGGCGAAAAAATCTTATTGCGCCCAACACGTAACTCGGCAGCGCAAATGCAAGTCGCAACGAATGATGCGAGTATGATTGCTGCACAAAGCTATGAAGCCTCCACCAGTTTTGCTCAAGGAACCGCTCAATTTAACATTTTGGCAGCGGGTGATTTGCGCGAGTTTGAAGTGATTGTGTCACCTCAAGGCGATCAGTTTGCGGTGATTGACACTAAAGGCAACGTGGTACGAAGCCCGGAGCCATATCCACCTAAAGGTCCGGTTTCAGTGACTTTGCCATCATCGCATCCCAGTTATAAAGAGGGTAAAGAGACCGTCTTTGAATTGACCGCTGGAGCGTGGGCAAACGATAAGTTCACCGCTAACCTTGTTCCGTCTGAAGGTGATAACGGGAATTTGCGTAAAATGCAGCAAATTCAATTGGATAAAAAGATGGATGGTAATCAGTCAACCATCATCGATGTCTACCACAATCTCAATACGAACGTTGGCTTACGCAACTCTACTGCAACACGGTTAGCCAATATTGCGCAGCATGAAAACCAAGCCGCACAAGAACGAATGGCTTCAATCGCTGGTGTTAACCTCGATGAAGAGGCGGCAAACATGATGCGTTTTCAGCAAGCGTATATGGCTTCGTCACGCATTATGCAGGCGGCCAATGACACCTTTAACACCATTTTGCAATTAAGATAGGGGAGCAGGTAAATGATTAGCCGTATCGCCAGTTTCCATAACTATCAGTCGGTGCAAAACGATTTGCGCCGCATGGAAAACAAAATCCATCATAACCAAGCGCAGTTGGCGTCTGGCAAGAAATTGTTATCACCGAGTGATGACCCGCTTGCGACACACTACATTCAAAATATTGGCCAGCAGTCTGAGCAGTTAAAACAGTATCTTGATGCGATCGTCCTAGTACGTAACCGCCTTGAGCAGCATGAAGTGAATGTGGCTAACCAAGAGCAGTTTGCAGACGAGGCGAAACGTACCGTGATGGAAATGATTAACGGTGCATTATCACCGGAAGATCGTCGCGCGAAACGACGTGAAATTGAGGAACTGGCCACCAATTTCCTCTACCTTGCCAATGCACAAGATGAATCCGGCAACTATACCTTCGCTGGCACCAAGCCAAAATCGCAGCCGTTTTTCCGTGACTATGATGGCACGGTGACTTATGCAGGGGATGACTACCAACGCAAAATGCGAGTGTCGGCTAATCTTGAAATGGCGATGAATGATCCTGGCAGTAAGCTGTTTATGGATATTCCGAATCCCTTTGGCGATTACGAACCAGAATATCAGTTGCAAAATGCTTCTGAGTTGTTGCTCGAAAAAGCAGTGAACGAAGACTATTTCGATAAAGCGACTTATCGCGTCACCATGGTTGATATGAGTAATGGTCGCTGGGGATACCAATTAGAAAAAGATGGCAGTGTGGTTGCCGCTGATGAGTTCAACCCATCAACAGGCATCCAGTATGAAGATCTTACGATTCAGCTCAAAGGCCAGATCCAGAAAGGTGACGTGATTGAGCTAAAGCCAAGAGAAACATTTTCTATTTTCGATAGCTTCAAAAATGCAGAGAAATACTCTGAAGCATCGGTGTCTGATGCCAATGCCACGGCGAAGTTGCACCAAGTAACGGAAGAATTTCATGCTGCCTTTATCCATCTCAACAAAGCGCGCACCGACATTGGTGCTCGCCTAAGTACACTGGATATCCAAGAGCAGCAACATGAAGATTTCAATCTCTCTTTAGCGAAAGCAAAGAGTAATTTTGAAGACTTGGATTACTCCAAGGCAATTATTGAATTCAATGAGAATTCACGCGCGTTGCAAGCTTCGCAGCTCGCGTTTGGTAAAACGAAAGATCTCACATTATTTAATTACTTGTAGTGAGCAAGAACGAACCGCCTCTGAATGAGATGACGGTATCGTGAGTGTGAACAACAGACTTTAGGAAACCTCTTGTTGGTTTTTCAACATTGATGCCTTATGAGCCATGCCTTAAGTGCGGATAACCAGAAAAACCTTGCCACCTCCCGGCAGACGTCTCTAAAAGCGGCAAAGCGGCAAAGTGGCAATGCCAGTAGATAGAGAGCAAAACAAAGAGGTTGAAGAAGTTGAAAGAAAAATATTACTTTGTAAGTGTATGTTTTCTTAGAAATAAGGCAGATAACAGTCTTGTTTTAAAAAGTTGGCACACAAATTGAATCTACTAAACCAGAAATGATTTACCGGTTCTAAAAACTGCCACCGGCGGTTTTAGCAAGTAATTACGGTCAGTGCTTTTCCATAAGAGAGTAAAGCTGGCCGCTTCGCACAAGCTTGCGAACTCGAAAGGAGAGCAAAATGGCTGTAACAGTAAGCACTAACGTATCCGCGATGACTGCGCAACGTTATCTAAACAAAGCGACAGATGAGTTAAACACCTCAATGGAACGTTTGTCATCTGGTCATAAAATTAATAGCGCCAAAGATGATGCGGCCGGTTTGCAAATTTCTAACCGCTTAACCGCTCAGTCTCGTGGCCTAGATGTGGCGATGCGTAATGCCAACGATGGTATCTCTATCGCTCAAACCGCCGAAGGGGCGATGAATGAAGCGACGGCAGTCTTGCAGCGTATGCGTGACTTGTCGATTCAATCCGCAAACGGTACCAACTCAACGTCTGAGCGCCAAGCGATTCATGAAGAAGCGAGTGCTCTACAAGACGAGATTAACCGTATTGCTGAAACCACATCGTTTGGTGGACGACGTCTACTGAACGGCACCTTCGGTGATGCAGCATTCCAGATTGGTTCTAACTCTGGTGAAGCGATGATTATGGGCTTAACCAGTATCCGTGCCGATGATTTCCGCATGGGTGGCACCACCTTCCAGTCTGAAAATGGCAAAAACAAAGATTGGGAAGTGAGCGCGGATAACGCAGAGCTGAACATCGTATTGCCAGAGATGGGTGAAGATGAAGATGGCAATGTTATCGATTTGGAAATCAACATCATGGCGAAAAGCGGTGATGATATTGAAGAATTGGCAACGTACATCAATGGTCAATCGGACTACATCAACGCATCGGTAAGTGAAGATGGCAAGCTGCAAATCTTTGTTGCTCAACCAAACGTGAAAGGCGATATCTCGATTTCGGGTAGCCTTGCCTCTGAACTGGGTTTGAGTGACGAACCGATTGCGACAACAGTACAAGATTTGGATCTGCGTACCGTGCAAGGTTCTCAGAACGCAATTAGCGTTATTGACGCGGCATTGAAGTACGTTGATTCACAACGTGCGGACTTAGGTGCAAAACAGAACCGTTTAAGCCACAGTATTAATAACTTGGCTAACGTTCAAGAAAACGTTGATGCATCGAACAGCCGCATTAAAGATACCGATTTTGCGAAGGAAACGACGCAAATGACGAAAGCACAGATTTTGCAACAGGCAGGTACTTCGATTCTTGCTCAAGCAAAACAATTGCCAAACTCTGCAATGTCACTATTGCAGGGCTAATAGTAATCCTGTGTCTGCTGTGGTTCAGACGTGAGCTTATAGACGCAGGATAACTTGGCAAGCAGCTTTGCCGTGAATGAAGGGCTCTCTCATCTCTCACCTGCCTGACATTATTCGTGTAAAGTTGCTCGGTGCCGGAAATGTGTTCATTTCTCTTGATCTCCACATTGGCTCTGGCTACCAACCTAGCCCCGGTTCTCTCAAAGGAATAGGGGCTTTTTCTTTTTCTGCACAAACGCGTTTTTATACCGATGTGCGTCTACCAAGATTCCATCTCTCTTTTTAATCGCTTTGTCGATGAGTTTTTTCCATTGTGGCAATCTCATGCCTCTTGCCCCTCATCGGGATGAGATGGTTTTTTGCCTTCTGGTCCTATGGCAAAGACGCGCAAAACTTTAGCGTTATTTTCTCTTTTTTCCTCGTTTTACTGCTTTGGTCACGAATTTTTCACCAAACGAACTTTTCTCAAAAAAATCGTCTTTTTCCTCTAAAGGATTTTCAAGCTGAGCCGTTAATAGAAATAACTTTGAGAGAACTACTTGGTTTTCCGAGACGTCGGAAACCGTAATATCGGAAAATCAATTGGAGAATTCATCATGGCAGTGAATGTAAATACAAACGTAGCAGCAATGACAGCACAGCGTTACCTGAATAACGCAAACAGCGCACAACAAACTTCGATGGAGCGTCTGTCTTCAGGTTTCAAAATCAACAGTGCAAAAGATGACGCAGCCGGTCTGCAAATCTCTAACCGCTTGAACGTACAAAGTCGCGGTCTAGACGTTGCGGTACGTAACGCCAACGACGGTATCTCAATCGCACAAACCGCAGAAGGTGCGATGAACGAGACCACCAATATCCTGCAACGTATGCGTGACCTATCTCTACAATCCGCGAACGGCTCAAACTCAAAATCAGAGCGCGTGGCGATTCAAGAAGAAGTGACAGCATTGAACGACGAGCTAAACCGTATCGCAGAAACCACGTCTTTTGGTGGTAACAAACTGCTCAACGGCACTTACGGCACGAAAGCAATGCAAATTGGTGCGGATAACGGTGAAGCGGTCATGCTGTCACTCAAAGACATGCGCTCTGACAACGTGATGATGGGCGGCGTGAGCTACCAAGCTGAAGAAGGCAAAGACAAGAACTGGAATGTGGCCGCAGGCGACAACGACTTGACGATTGCACTGACAGACAGCTTTGGTAACGAGCAAGAGATCGAAATCAACGCGAAAGCGGGTGATGACATCGAAGAGCTAGCGACGTACATCAACGGTCAAACTGACCTTGTAAAAGCGTCAGTGGGTGAAGGCGGCAAGCTACAGATCTTTGCTGGTAACAACAAAGTTCAAGGTGAAATTAGTTTCTCAGGTAGCCTAGCTGGTGAACTTGGCCTAGGCGAAGGCAAAAACGTAACGGTAGATACGATTGACGTAACAACCGTACAAGGTGCGCAAGAGTCGGTAGCGATTGTGGATGCGGCACTGAAATACGTAGACAGCCACCGTGCAGAGCTGGGTGCATTCCAGAACCGTTTCAACCATGCAATCAGCAACTTGGACAACATCAACGAGAACGTGAACGCGTCGAAGAGCCGAATCAAAGATACCGACTTCGCGAAAGAAACAACTCAGTTGACCAAGACACAAATTCTATCGCAAGCGTCAAGTTCAATTCTTGCGCAAGCGAAACAGGCGCCAAACTCAGCGCTAAGTCTACTAGGCTAATCTCTGAGCAGCAGCGGTTAATTTCGGTAAGCAGGAGCCAGGTAGTCTTACCTGGCTCTTTGTTTAATATCCTCGACGCAAGATGTTCGCGGCATAGGTTGACGGTTTTCTCGTTATTGCCGAATGAACGGAATTGAAACAGGAGAGGGATATCGATTAAATGGTTTCACTCAATACCAATGTGTCTGCGATGGTCGCTCAGAGGCATCTGAGCACAGCGGCAAGTCAGGTAGCTGAAACCCAAAAAAATCTAAGTTCCGGATTCCGAATTAATAGTGCCAGCGATGATGCCGCTGGAATGCAGATAGCGAATACGCTTCATGTCCAAACTCGTGGTTTGGATGTGGCATTAACTAACGCTCATAGTGCTTATGCCGTTGCGGAAACAGCGGAAGGGGCGTTGGAAGAGGGCAGTGAAATACTGCAGAGGTTGCGATCTCTTTCTCTTCAAGCCGCAAACGGGTCGAACTCCGATGATGATCGGCAAAGTTTGCAGTTGGAAGTGGTGGTATTGAAAGATGAAGTGGAAAGAATAGCCAGGACAACCACATTTGCGGGTAAAAATCTGTTTGATGGAAGTTATGGTTCAAAAAGTTTTCATCTTGGGGCAAATTCTAATTCCATTTCTTTGCAACTCAAAAACATGCGGACTCACGTTCCTGAGATGGGTGGGTATCATTACCTAGCATCAGAATCAGTGGATGATGATTGGCAAGTTGACAAGGAATCAAGGCAACTTAGCTTTACTTTTCGAGATAGCGAAGGGGATGATCAATCCATTAAGATCTCGCTTAAACCTGGAGACAGTCTCGAAGAGGTCGCTACGTATATCAATTCACAGCAAAATGTTGTGGAGTCCTCGGTGACGGATGATCGGCGATTGCAGTTTTATGTCGCTAATCGTCACGCTCCTGATGGTTTAAATATCTCAGGAAGCTTGGAGGGAGAGCTAGACTTTGAGCCGCAAGGACAAGTGACGCTCGATGAACTCGATATCAGTAGTGTGGGTGGTGCTCAATTGGCAATTGCTGTTGTGGATACTGCAATTCAATATCTGGATTCTCACCGAAGTGAAATCGGCAGTTTTCAAAATCGGGTAGAGGGGACGATGGACAATTTGCAAAGTATCAATCGCAATGTCACTGAATCAAAAGGGCGAATATGGGATACCGATTTTGCGAAAGCATCGACCGCTTTAGTGAAGTCTCAGGTATTGCAACAGGCTACCTCTGCCTTGCTGGCTCAAGCCAAGCAAGCCCCAGGCAGTGCAATTGGGTTGCTATCTTAGGTTGCTCACAAAAACAAAAAACGCTGCCAATGGCAGCGTTTTTCTGTTAACTAAGTAGTAATTACTTAGTTACGCGTAGAACTGGTGTTTCACCAACAACAACAGAACCAGAAAGCTTGTTCAGCTCTTTGATTTCGTCCATGTTAGAGATAACAACTGGAGTTAGTGTTGACTTCGCTTTCTCTTCAAGAAGAGCAAGGTCGAATTCAATTACAGTGTCGCCTGCTTTAACAGTTTGACCTTCTTCAGCGATACGAGTGAAACCTTCGCCTTTTAGTTCAACTGTGTCGATACCGAAGTGAACAAACAGTTCAACACCATCGTCAGACTCGATAGAGAATGCGTGGTTAGTTTCAAAGATCTTACCGATAGTACCGTTTACAGGAGCTACCATTTTGTTGCCTGTTGGTTTGATAGCAATACCGTCACCAACGATCTTCTCAGCAAAAACAACATCTGGCACATCTTCGATGTTCACGATCTCACCAGACAAAGGTGCGATAATTTCGATTGCACCGGCGCTAGCGCTGTCATCAGATACAAGCTTCTTAAGTTTGTCAAACAGACCCATTGTGTCATGCTCCTAAGGTTTAGTTTTATTCTGTCGAATTATAGTATACCAATCCGAGCAGTTAGACGACTTTTTTTAGCCGCCTAACATATTATATAGGCTCGAAAATTGGTCAGCAGATTACTTAGAGTGCTCTGCGATGAACTTTTCTACACAAGCTTCGATTTCAGCCGCTGTTGGCAATGATAGCGCTTCTTCTGCCATTGCTTTCACTGCTGCGAAGTTTGCATTGCGGATCACTTTCTTCACTTTAGGAATAGAAATGCCGCTCATAGAGAATTCATCTAGACCCATACCCAATAGTAGAAGGGTAGCACGCTCATCACCTGCTAGCTCACCACACATACCAGTCCATTTACCTTCTGCGTGAGAAGCATCGATCACTTGCTTGATAACCGTTAGTACAGCTGGTGACAGTGGGTTGTAAAGGTGAGAAATCATCTCGTTACCACGGTCTACGGCGAGTGTGTACTGAGTTAAGTCGTTAGTACCGATAGAGAAGAAAGAAACTTCCTTCGCCAAATGGTGAGCGATTGCTGCTGCAGCTGGCGTTTCAACCATAACACCGATTTCGATGTTTTCGTCGAATGCAAGACCTTCTGCGCGAAGTTCTGCTTTGTACTCTTCGATCGCTTCTTTCAGCGCGCGAATTTCTTCAACAGAGATGATCATTGGGAACATGATACGTAGTTTACCGTGTGCTGAAGCACGTAGGATACCACGTAGCTGGTCACGAAGAATTTCGCGACGATCTAAGCTGATGCGAACTGCACGCCAGCCTAGGAATGGGTTCATCTCTTTTGGAAGATCCATGTATGGTAGATCTTTATCACCACCGATATCCATTGTACGGATAATGACAGCTTGACCTTCCATTGCTTCTGCAACTTCTTTATATGCTTGGTACTGTTCTTCTTCTGTTGGTAGCGCGTCGCGATCCATGAAGAGGAATTCAGTACGGTAGAGACCAACACCTTCACCACCGTTACGGATGATGCCATCACAGTCTTTTACTGTACCGATGTTGCCGCATACTTCTACGCGGTGACCATCTAGTGTTTCTGCGTGTAGGTCTTTCAGCTTCGCCAACTCTTCTTTCTCTGCTAGGAACGAAGCTTTCACAGCTTTCGCTTCTTCAATCTGAGCTTCAGAAGGGTTAACGATAATTTTGTTGTTCATTGCGTCAAGAATCAGCATGTCGCCATTCTTAACTTTCTTTGTTATGTCGTTTGTACCAACAATCGCAGGAAGCTCAAGTGAGCGAGCCATGATTGAAGTATGAGATGTACGACCACCGATGTCACAAGCGAAACCAAGAACGTAATCTAGGTTGATTTGCGCAGTTTCAGATGGAGTGAGGTCGTAAGCCACCAAGATAACTTGTTCGTTGATATCACTTAGCGAAACAATGTTGATACCAAGAGCATTTTTGACAAAACGAGAACCGATATCACGGATATCCGTTGCGCGTTCCTTCAGGTATTCATCATCAAGAGATTCTAGAGCGGTTGCTTGCTCTTCGATAACAGTGTAAATCGCGTTGTCTGCAGTCATCTTCTCTTTTTTGATGAGTGCTAGGATTTCTTCCTCTAGCTCTTCATCTTCAAGAAGCATGATGTGACCTTCGAAGATCGCTTCCTTCTCTTCACCGAAAGTTTCTAGCGCTTTCTGCTTGATTGTTTCTAGCTGTGCAGAAGATTTGCTGCGCGCGTCGTAGAAACGCTGAACTTCAGCTTCTACTTGAGCTTCGGTGATAGTGTTAGTGTTTAGGACAATTTCATCTTCTTGAAGTAGTAGTGCTTTACCAATTGCAATACCAGGAGATGCCAGGATGCCTGAAATCATAGCCTTACCTTAAGTTGGTCAAACGTAAACGGGAATGTGTGACTAAATCGCTAACGAAAAATTGTAGCTGACTAATCGGTTGTACTTTGAACAAAGCCATTTAGTGTGAGCTAAATGGCTTTGAGGGATACATTGATTAGTGTAGTTGATCCATTAGAGCAACTAGGTGATCAACTGCTTGCTGTGCTTGTGGGCCTTCAGCAGAGATTGTAACTACAGTGCCTTTTACAAGACCTAGAGTTTGTAGTTTGAACAGACTCTTAGCGCTTGCGCTTTTGCCGTTAGAAGTCACAGTGATATCCGCGTCAAAAGCTTTAGCTTCTTTTACGAATTGAGCAGCTGGGCGAGTGTGAAGGCCGTTTTCTGCTGTGATTTCTACTTGCTTCTCGTACATGTGATATACCCCAATTGAATGTATTTTTGTTAGTCAAGACTCGTTTTAGCTTAACCGCTTTACTTGAACCGCGCCAGAGCACGAGGGGAGCAAGCGTGTTGAAGCAGATACGAGTCAAAAGTTTATGTAATACGCTTTATGCTTTGTTGCATAAATGTCAAAAAACTTTCTTTATCGCTTCTTTATTTTGAAGCTAAAAATAAAACACCCTGATATTACCAAAGGTGAGGCAAGGATCAACAAAAAAGCCCCTGAATGGGGCTTTTTTGAACGAAAAATTGATTTGAACCCGTATTACTGCTGGTTCTCTTTCTCAGTAAAGATGCCTGCAAATAGGGCGGTACTTAGGTAACGTTCGCCAGAGCTAGGTAGTACGGTGACAATGGTTTTTCCTTCGAATTCAGGGAGTTCAGCAAGGCGGTTTGCTGCCACTACTGCAGCTCCTGATGAAATACCCGCCAAGATACCTTCTTCTTCCATTAGGCGACGAGCCATTTCAATGGCTTCTTCCGATGTCACTTTCTCAACACGGTCAATCAGTGACAAGTCGAGGTTACCAGGAATGAAACCAGCGCCGATACCTTGGATTTTGTGTGGTGCTGGCTTGATTTCTTCACCTGCCAGCGCTTGAGAAATTACAGGGGATTCTGTTGGTTCAACGGCAACGGAAAGAATTTGCTTCCCTTTCTCACCTTTGATGTAACGGCTAGTACCAGTAATGGTACCTCCAGTCCCTACACCAGCAACAAAGACATCGATAGCACCATCGGTTGCTTCCCAGATTTCTGGCCCCGTGGTCTTTTCGTGAATTTCAGGGTTTGCTGGGTTATTGAATTGTTGAAGAAGCAGGTATTTTTCAGGGTTGCTAGCGACAATTTCTTCTGCTTTAGCGATTGCGCCTTTCATGCCTTTCGCCGCTTCAGTAAGCTCTAGATTTGCACCAAGTGCTTTCAATAGTTTACGGCGCTCTAGACTCATAGACTCAGGCATCGTCAGTGTCAGCTTGTAACCACGAGCGGCTGCAACAAATGCCAGTGCAATACCAGTATTACCACTGGTTGGTTCTACCAATTCAACACCTGGTTTCAGTTTGCCTTCTTTTTCTGCTTCCCAAATCATGTTTGCACCGATACGGCACTTCACACTGAAGCTAGGGTTGCGAGCTTCGATTTTCGCTAGCACTTTACCGTTACTCACTTTGTTCAAACGAACCAGTGGAGTATTGCCAATAGTCAGAGAGTTGTCTTCGTAGATTTTGCTCATGGTGATGTTCCTTCATTACACGTTTAGTGAATACGAATAGAAGGATATGACTGATAATTCAAAGGGAAAAGGATTAAATAGTTATATCTTATGAGAGTGATGTTTCTACACGGAAAAAACTTGCCACCCATCATTAAGGTGGCAAGTGCTTAAACTATCCTCGCTTAAACTCATTGACCCACATGGCGGTTGCACCACAAACCGCAACAGGCATCACGATCAAGTTAAGAATAGGGATGGAAGTACACAGGGATACCATGGCGCCGAAGGTATAGGCTTTAGATTGGTTTTGTTTCAAAGTGTTTCTCATCTCATGAAAGGAGACTTTGTGGTTGTCGAATGGGTAGTCACAATACTGAATTGCTAGCATCCAAGCGGTAAAAATAAACCACAGAATAGGCGCGACGGTTTGGCCTAACGCGGGGATAAGTAGCAGTAAGAATAAACCTATTGCTTTAGGGAGTACGTAAAGCAGTTTTCGCCATTCGCGAGCTAAGACGCGAGGTACATCTTTAACAACATCAGAAAAGCCATCGTTGTTACTTTTTTTCCCTGTCAGTTTTTCTTCCACTTTGTCCGCAAGGAGGCCATTAAATGGCGCTGCAATGAAATTGGCCAAAGTACTAAAGAAATAAGAGAAGGTCGCGATGATCGTCAGTGCCAATAGCGGCCATAACAGGTAACTCAGCCAAGAAAGAAAATCGGGCAATTGGCCTATCCACCCTTCAATCCAGAGATTAAGGTTAGAGAATAGATAATAGAGTGCTCCTCCAACTAGGAAGATGTTTGCAAGCAGTGGCATGAGTATGAATCGTTTTACGCCGGGTGATAACGCCAGTTCCAATCCATAGAAAAAATAACCAAATCCGCTACGCTTTGTGTACGTTGTGTTCATCTTATTGTTCTGCTTAAGAAATGAATGAACTCATTGTACCCAACTGAGGAAAGAAAAAAAGCGTGCAAGAAATCACACCAATCTTTGAACTTCTAACATTAATTTGTTCTAACTCTTTCGATAACTTTGGTAAAGTAACCAGATATTTTAGGTTGATAGATTCACAGACCCTTGTGTGTCTCTGGGATTATGAGAGTAAATAATGCAGGAATTGCGATTCGTACTCATTGTGGTTGGCGCATTAGCCATCATGGCGCTGCTGTTTCACGGACTTTGGACGAGTAAAAAAGAAGGGAAGGCAAAATTTGGTGATAAACCATTAAGCAAGCTTGATTTGGGGGAAAGCGAACCTAAAGAGAGCGAGATGTATGTTGCCCCTGAAGATGATTACGAAATTATTCGAAAAGAGCGTAAAGAACCCGCGTTTGAAGACGAGAAGCCCTTTTCTACGAGTGGTGTTATTGGTGATCCATTAATTGATGATCTTCATAGCGGACAAGATAAAGAGAATAAGTTCTCACAACCTAAATTTGATGATATTACGGTCGCAGAGGCAGAGGCAGAGGCAGAGGCAGAAGCAACCGCTTCGATTGAGCAGGATGCGCCTGCTTGGGTTGAGCAACATCAGGAAATAGATGAACCTCTCATTCATCATCCTGAAGAGATTGACGCGTTTTCAGGTGAAGAGATCATCGTAGAGCCCGATGAGCCGACGTCACAAACAGTAGAACCAGAACTGCAAGTCATTGTTCTTAATGTACACTGTGCTGGTGATTCTCCCTTTGTTGGTACCAAGCTGTTTGATAGCATGCAACAAAATGGCCTAGTGTATGGTGAAATGGATATTTTCCATCGACATCTTGATATGTCGGGTACTGGTAAAGTGCTGTTTAGTGTTGCAAATATGATGCATCCAGGCACGCTAAAACATGATGACCCCGCGGAATTCTCGACCAAAGGCATCTCTTTCTTTATGACCTTGCCTTGTTATGGTGAGGCTGACCAGAACTTTAACTTGATGCTAAAAACCGCGCAGAAAATCGCGGATGATCTCGGTGGTAATGTGCTTGATGATAAGCGCAATCTTATGACGCCAGATCGATTGGCGGGTTACAGAAGGCAAATAGTTGAGTTCAAAGCGTCAAAAGCTTAAGCTTCATTTATCCCATCAGGGCTCCCTAAGGAGCCCTTTTTTATCGTGATTTAAGGGCTGGAAAATGTCTGAATCCAAGCAGCAATATTTAGAAGAATTAAAACAGCAACTGCATCATCACGCAGTTCGTTACTACGTTGAAGATAATCCTGAAATTCCGGATGCCGAATATGACCGCATGATGCGTGAGTTAATGGCGATTGAAGCGGAGCATCCGGAGTGGATGAGTGTTGACTCACCGAGTCAGCGAGTGGGAGGTGTCGCTCTTGATAGTTTCCGCCAAGTGACACATGAGATCCCGATGCTTTCGTTGGATAATGCCTTTAGCGATGAAGAGCTCGAGAGTTTCCTTAAACGCGCACAAGATCGTATGCCAAGTGCTCATATTGATGCATTTTGTTGCGAGCCTAAGCTTGATGGTTTAGCAGTCAGCCTTCTCTATGAAAATGGCGTTTTGGTTCAGGCCGCGACACGAGGTGATGGTGCCACTGGCGAAAATATTACCGAAAACGTGCGTACCATTGCTTCTGTGCCACTGAAATTGCAGGGAGAAGGTTGGCCTTCACGCATCGAAGTTCGTGGTGAAGTCTTCATGCCCAAAGCAGGCTTTGAAAAACTCAACGACATCGCTCGCAAGAAAGGCGAAAAACTATTCGTCAATCCGCGCAATGCAGCGGCGGGAAGCTTACGCCAACTTGATTCGAAGATCACCGCAACTCGTCCGTTGGCGTTTTATGCGTATAGCGTGGGCGTCGTTGAGGGTATCTCACTGTCATCAAGCCATTACCAGCGTTTCTTGCAGTTAAAGCAATGGGGCTTACCTATGTGCCCTGAGACGAAGTTGGTTAATGGATTGGAAAGCGTTAAGGCATTCTACACCGACATTTTAAATCGACGCGATGCATTGCCATATGAAATTGATGGTGTCGTTATTAAGATTGACGACATTGCGATTCAAGAAAAATTAGGTTTTGTGGCACGCGCACCGCGTTGGGCTATCGCGTATAAGTTTCCTGCACAAGAAGAACTCACGACATTAAACGATGTTGAATTCCAAGTCGGACGTACTGGCGCCATTACTCCCGTCGCAAAATTAGAGCCTGTATTTGTGGGTGGTGTTACCGTCAGTAATGCAACGCTTCATAACGCTGATGAAATCGAACGCCTTGGTGTGATGGTTGGTGATACCGTCGTGATTCGACGCGCCGGGGATGTGATCCCACAAATTGTTTCTGTGGTGAAAGATCGACGTAAAGGGGATGAAAAAAACATCGTTTTCCCGACCTCTTGCCCAGTCTGTCACTCACATGTTGAACGTATTGAGGGAGAGGCGGTGACTCGCTGCTCTGGCGGATTGGTGTGTCAAGCGCAGCGAAAAGAGGCGCTAAAACATTTCGTCTCTAGGAAGGCACTCGATGTTGATGGGCTGGGTGACAAGGTCATCGAGCAGCTTGTAGACAAAGAAATGGTAGAGACACCTGCGGATTTGTTTACGTTATCTGCAGGCGTTTTAACGGTACTTGAGCGAATGGGACCAAAGTCAGCGCAGAACATCGTCAACGCCCTTAACGTTGCGAAAGAGACCACGTTGGCGCGTTTTCTTTATTCTTTGGGAGTTCGAGAAGTGGGCGAGGCAACCGCGGCAAATTTGGCTCGCCATTTTAAAACACTAGAAGCAATACAAACTGCAACGCATGAGCAGTTAATCGAAGTTCCCGATATCGGTGAAGTCGTCGCTCGTCATATCACGGCATTTTTTGCTGAAGAGAAAAATCAAAGGGTGGTGCAAGCACTTATTGAACAAGGGATTGTTTGGCCCGCTGTTGAGGAGCTTGGTAGTGAGATACCTCAGCCATTAGCAGGCAAAGTCGTTGTACTAACCGGAACCTTGACACAGCTCAGTCGTGGCGATGCAAAAGCGGCTTTGGAACGATTGGGGGCTAAAGTCACGGGAAGTGTATCCAAGAAAACAGATATCGTTTTTGCTGGTGAAGCGGCGGGTTCAAAATTAACCAAAGCGCAAGAACTTGGCGTGGAAATTCAAACAGAGCAAGATTTACTCGCACTTCTGTAACCTAAAAAAGATAAAATAAAAACTAAAACCCTCTAAATTGACGTTTGGAGGGTTATTTTTTTATGTGAAATAAATACTGGTTAACGAATGAAAATATCGATAAAAATTATTCCGTGAGCCAGATCGTGTGCTGACTAAATGCTTTACGTAGAAACATATAATGCGATGAGGTTCAAATCGATTTATTTAAGTTACTGTTTATAAAGCTTTTGTTTATTGCTTCTAGTTTGGATGGAAAATAAGATCTAGATCATGTTGATTTGAGGAAATTTGGTCTTGCTCATATTTTTTTAGAAAAAAAATAAGTTCCTATTGGATGTTTTCCGCTGCGAAGTTAGTCTATGAGCCATGGATACACACGGTGTATGCAGGAAATAAAAAAAACCAAAATTAGGATTAATTAGGTTTTTTCGTAGGAAATGATTTCTCCCTTCGGCGGCCAACTAAAGGTGAGAATGAAAAAATACAGCTATATCCATTTTTAGGAGTTTTTCCATGGACAAATTTTTTAAAGTATCTGCCATAACTGCAGCAATGGTAGGCGCAATCGCAGCAGCTCCAGTTTCAGCTGCGGACCAAGTAGGTCCACAGTATGCAGGTGAGGTTTCTGAGTTTTTTGCTGAATCAACCATCAGCGGTAACTTTAACATGTGGATGCGTGCTCGTGATCGTGGCAACGTTGATGCAAACGGTAACGATACTAAGAAAGAGACAAACCTGAACCACGGCAGCTTGTTTATCAACCTAGGTTTTAATTCGGGTTACGTCAATGATGTCGTTGGTGCGGATTTCGTTATCTATAGCACTTGGGATATGTGGAATGATTCAGTTGGTGCTGGTCATGAAATGAACTTCCTTGACTGTGATGGTCCTGCATCTGCTGGTTGTTGGAACAACCTAGAAAAAGGCGGCGTCTCTTTTGCAACAGCAGCTGCTAAGTTTAAGTTTGGTGACAATGTTCGCGCTAAACTAGGCTACTTCCAACCATCAGTTGCAAGCGGTTTAGGTGTAAACTGGTCGTTCGCTCCTGGTACTTACCGTGGTGGTGAAATTGGTGGTACATTCGGCAAGCTTGATTTAGGTTTCGTGGTTGCTGATGAATACAAAGCACCATGGTACAAAGAAACTGACGCTTTCAAAGGTGTTGATGGCGATGATGAGATTTTGTTCTCTCTAGGTGCTCGTTATACTTTAGATAACGGCATTAGCTTAGACGGTGCTCTTTCTAAGTTGGATGAGCGTACAACAGCTCACTTTAAAGTGAAAGGCACAACTGATGGTGGCTTCTACTGGTCTCCACAACTTTATATCGTTCAAGATGAAAACCAATATACAAATGATGACCTAGGCTACCAGTTGGCGTTCTTGTCTAGTTTCTCTGCTGGTGCTTATTCTTTCCGTGCTGAAGCAACCTATACTTCTGCAGACGAAGATGGTAACTGGTTTGCATACCGTCCTACAGCAGGTTACGGTGGCTCAAATGGTGCGTATGAAATTTGGTGGAACAACCGTTCAGACTTTAACCATCATGAAGAGCTAGCTGTTTTCGGTTCTGTATCTCGTGACTTTTCTGATATTGGCGGCACAGGGTTTAGTGCTGGTGTAAGTGCGGCTCTTGGCACTGGTGCTTCAGTTGCAGGCTACGATGATCTAACTGAATACGCGTACAGTATGTTTGCTAACTACGCAATTCAAGCTGGTGCATTGAAAGATGCGACTGTAGCATTCCACTACACTCAATACTTCAATGATTCTGATGCTCCAAACTGGACTGGTTATGCAAACGCGTTCCAAGATGAGACTGATTTCAAGTTGATTCTAGCGATTCCTTTCAACGTAAAATAAGTTGAACCCAGTATAACTGCCTACTAAGCTGAGCACTAATAAGTGCTCGGCTTTTTTCTTTTCTAGGAGGCAACATGAAAAATTATAGTTTGGCAGCACTGTGTTTCATAGCTCTTGCTGGTTGTACGTCCTCGACGCCAATGACTTCGGAAGAGTTTTGGTTTAATCAAGGATATCGATTTGGCGTTCATGGTTATCAACAAGAGTCAGAGTCACTAAGTGCGATTAAGGAAAAGGTTCCCTTTGAGCAGAATGCATATATGCAGGGGTATGAAAAAGGGAAGAAAGAATACTGTGACCCTTTTCATGCTTTTGAAAAAGGTATTAGAGGGATTCGCTATACGGGACAATGTAGTGAGTACGCGAATGAGGCGATGATCAAAGCGGAATGGCAAAGGGGATGGGACACCTTCTTGGGAGCGGATTTTTATCGTTTTCGCTAGATACTAGATAAAGGTACGATGTGTTGGCGTAGCGATCGTTAAGTTACAAATTGTATTTGTCATTTTTTAGCAATACTAGTTGACGACAGAAAGAGGCTCTTTTGGAAAATAAGGCCTCAAACTGTCCACGCAATTAAGGACTAAGCGCTCACTTCAACCTTCAACACAATTCCATCTAAGGCGATAATTTTAATTTTACTGCCTGCTGGAATATCAATATCAGAATGTGCTGACCAAGTGGTGTCTGCCACTTGAATTCGATTCATGCCAGCATGGATATCCTCTTTTAGAATAATTTCTTGGCCAACCAGTTGTTTTTGCTTCTGATTAAGATCGCGTGATGAATCATCTTGCTGATCTTTTGCAAGCTGTTTGCGCCACCAAAGCCAAGTCGTCACGAGTGAGAACACTGCGAATGCGCTCCACTGCAGTTGCCAACTCATAGGGATAAGAGACAGCAACAGACCAACCAGTAAAGCCGACAAACCAAGCCAAAGAAAGTAACCTGCGGTGCCCAACAGTTCCACTGCCAATAAGGCTAGCCCGAGAGCTAGCCAATGCCAGTGATTGATGCCATCTAATAACTCAATCACAGCGCCTCCTTATTTTTGTGAATCGCCGCTTTGCTTGAACATCTCAGCAATACCAGCAATTGAACCCATTAGACCAGAAGCCTCAAGTGGGAGCATGATGATTTTCCCATTTTCGGCTTGGCCAATGGTCTTCAATGCTTCAGTATAGCCTTGCGCAATGAAGTAATTTACCGCTTGCATGTCACCTTTGGCGATTGCGTCAGAAACCATGGCTGTCGCTTTTGCTTCTGCTTCAGCCGCACGTTCACGAGCTTCTGCTTGCAAAATGGCAGCTTGTTTTTCCCCTTCTGCTTTGAGGATTTCAGATTGCTTTTGACCTTCTGCGCGTAGAATTTGTGCTTGGCGAATCCCTTCGGCTTCGAGAACTTCGGCACGTTTGTTACGCTCGGCTTTCATTTGTGCGTTCATTGCCGCCGTGAGATCCGCTGGTGGCTGAACGTCTTTAATCTCGATACGTGTGACTTTAACGCCCCAAGGGTTGGTGGCTTGGTCGACGATCGAAAGCAATTTCGTGTTGATCATATCGCGCTGACTAAGCATTTCGTCCAGCTCCATTGAGCCGAGTACCGTACGCATGTTGGTCAAGGTGAGGTTACGGATCGCGTGCTGCAGTTCACTGACCTCGTATGCGGCTTTCGCAGCATCAATGACTTGAACAAAACAGACGGCATCGATTACAACGTTGGCGTTGTCTTTAGAAATAACTTCTTGAGCAGGGATATCGAGAACCTGCTCCATCATATTGATTTTGTGGCCGATACGATCGATGAAAGGGACGATCAGGTTGAGGCCTGGTTTTAGCGTAATGGTATAGCGACCAAAGCGCTCCACCGTCCAGTTGTGTCCTTGTGGTACGGTTTTTACTGCTGAGGCAATAAAGGTAATCGCAACAAAAACGAGTACCGCGATAGTGACTAACGAGTCAATTGGCATAATTCCATCCTTCTGAATAAATAAGATATGCAATTGGTTTATTTTTGCGCAGAATGATAAGTAAAACAATGCAATAAATGCGAATTGACGCTAGTTTCTGACAGAATAAAGGCCGGATTAAGCCAGCCTTAAGTAATTGATTTGAAAGTAAGTTGAAACTAATTTAGTAAAGGATGGAGTAGAGTTGTCGACGGTAGCGACTGGCTACGGCATTTCCTTGTCCTAGTGCGGAAAGAATGTCCATAAAGGTTTTCCGTACTTCACCATCTCCGATGCTTAAATTAACTTTCAATTGTGACCAGAGTAGCGCCAGCGCTTCCTCTTCTCTACCGACTTGCTGATACTGGATCGCTAGCTCACAGGTGATAGTGTGATCTTCTGGATTCACTTGGTGTTGCTGCTCCAATTTTTGGATCTCAGGGCTGTTGGTGGCCTGTCTTTGTAGGTCGAGTTTCGCGATCAAGCCTTTATAGTAATTGTCCTGATATTCTAAAGGAATGTTTGACAGTAGTTGCTCTGCTAAGTCGAGTTGATGAAGCTCTAATAAGCAATTGGCGTGAGCCAACTTGATATCACCTCGTTGTGCGATGGCCTCAGACAACAACGCGATTTTCTCCAACGCCTCAGTATGGCGAGATTGCTGGATAAGCTCGCTGACCTCTTTCAGCAGCAACTCATCTTGTGACGGTAAGTGTTTATCCAGCATGGCCTGAATTTTTTCCAACGGATGAGGACCCCCTAAACCATCGACTGCTTGCCCATTGATGAACAATGCGGTGGTTGGCAACACTTGTACGCCGAACTGTGCGGCGATGGGACCTTGCTGTTCACAATCGAGCAGTGCTAAGACAAACGCGCCTTGATATTGCTGGGCGAGTTGGCGGAGAGCAGGAAGATGTTCGGTGCTCTCAGGATAAGCATTTGCCCAAAAATGTACCAATATTGGTGTTTGTGTTGAGCGTTCGATGATTTCACGAAAATTTTGCTCATTGATATCAACAATGTATGGAGATTGCATTTTGGGATCCTTATCAAGACAGTCTTATCTCAACAAGATATTGGGTAGAGAGCCTGGTTTTTCAAGCACAAAAAACGCTGCAGAGTGCAGCGTTTTGTCGAGTGGCAAGCGAAAGTGCCTAAATAAGTATAAATATTGTCAGCACCACACCCACACTTAGCCAGTTTAATTGATTTAATGACATGAACTAGGTGCTCGTTTTGTTAGCAGTGAAAATGACCGAGATTTTGTGGTGATGAGTAAATTATCATCCATTTGTGACGAATTGATTACATTATCAGCAATAAATTACGCCGCTCTTTTTAATATTTCATCCAGCCAGCGCGTTGGTAGAATCCGTTTGAATACAGCAAACAGCTTAGTTGGTGTGGTCACTCGGTAACGTATTTTCGGTTTCTGACTGGTTAGCGCGTGCAACACTGGCTCAATACAAGACTCGGCAGGTAAGACGAAACTGCTCTTCGAGTTGGTATTCTCTAGGCGATCTTTTTGCGCCAGATAGCTCTCTCTGTGAGGGCTGTTTTCAATATCAATCCATTGCAAAAAGGCTTGCAGCGCGTTGTAACGAAAACGGGTTTCGATCGGGCCCGGTTCGAGGATGGCAATGTGAATATTCGTGCCATCGAGCTCAAGCCTGAGGGTGTCGCTCCAACCTTCAATCGCGAACTTAGAGGCGTTATAGGCACCGCGATATTTCATCGCAGCGAATCCTAACACGGAGCTATTTTGCACAATGCGTCCCTGCTTGTTCTCTCTCATGATCGGTAATATTTCACGTACCAATTGATGCCAACCAAAAAAATTGCTTTCAAACTGGGCTCTCAATGCGTCGGTGGGGAGATCCTCCAGTGCACCAGGTTGCCCATAGGCACCATTGTTAAAAAGTCCATAGAGTTGCCCGTCGCTGATCTCTAGGGCTTGTTGAACTGCAAGAGAAATGCAGTTGCTATCGGCTAAATCGAGTTGAATGCACGTGAGTCCTTCGCTTTGCAAGCGCTCAACATCACGGAGATTTCGACAAGAAGCAATGACTTCAAAGCCGCTTTTTTGCAGTGCGTGCGCACAGACGTACCCAATACCACTCGAGCAGCCTGTGATTAAGACCCATTTGGTCATGATTAGTCCTTAAATAAATTCGATGTTAAACGCTTGAGAGTCAGTGTTTGGCTTTCAATAAGTGATTTAAAGCGGGTTCAATTCGAGAAAAGTGGAACGTAAAGCCAAGTTCGGTCAAGCGTTTTGGCTTAGCACGAATGCTATCAAACAGCAGGCAAGACGATTCTCCCATCATGAGTGTCATAACCCACTTGGGCGTCCAGAGAAAATGAGGGCGATGAAGGGATTTCGCCAAGGCGCGGCTAAACTCTTTATTGCTAACCGGATGCGGTGCACAGACGTTGTACTCACCTTGAGCGTGAGGCGTTTCGAGCAGAAAAACAATCGCTCTCACCATATCTTGCAGGTGTATCCAAGGTAGGTATTGCTTGCCACTGCCAATAGGGCCGCCTAAGCCAAATTGGTAGGGCAATAACATTTTCTTGAGCGCACCCCCGTGAGGAGCCAGAACCACGCCAGTGCGCAATAAGCAAACACGCGTCAGGTCTGATTGCGCCCGCTTCGCAATTTGCTCCCAATGAGCGCAAACCGTATGAGTAAATCCGGCACTGTGAACGTGCAAACACTCATCAAATGGATGAGCTTGTTGATCACCATAGTAACCTACCGCCGATCCACTGATAAAAACGGCTGGGGGCTTAGCACTGGCGTGAATCAACTCGACCAAAGCTTCGGTCACTTGCCATCGACTGTCGCAGATGGCTTTTTTTTGTGCTGCACTCCAGCGTTTGTCGGCGATAGGTTCGCCTGCCAAATTAATCACGGCATCGATATCGTTCAAATCTTGCAGAGAAGAGAGGTCATCAAGGTATTGAATGTTGCCTAAGTCTACAAAACTCAAATTCTTCTTTGCCGCTTCGATGTTACGAGTGAGCAGTAGGATCTGATGAGAAGACAACGTTTTCAGCAGTTCCGAACCGATAAAACCTGTTCCACCAGTCAATAGTATTTTCATGCACGCCTCCATACCTGCATTTAGTATATGGCACAGATAAGTACGCAGCCAACCCTATGATAGTTCAATGGTTCATCTTGCCCTTGTTTCTGAGTAAGGTCACATTCTTGTCAAAATGTAACCAATTATTACTGTGCTTTTCACACGAATCACATCGCGACGAAAAAAACTCTGCAATGATTACAACAAGGACAATCACACTAAGGACAGCGGATGAATGCAATCATAGCGTTACTTAAAGCGTTTGCGGCAAGTGCGAGAGACTTGTTGCCCATTGTTGTGGTGATTGTTTTCTTTCAAATCGTTGTACTCAAAGAGCCACTACCCAATATTTTGTCCATCGGCTTTGGTCTTGTTCTTGTGATCCTCGGTTTGACCTTTTTTATCTTTGGCTTAGAAATGGGGCTCTTTCCCATTGGCGAATCGATGGCGCAAGCTTTTGCGAGAAAAGGCAGTGTGTTTTGGTTGATGGTTTTTGCGTTTTGTCTTGGTTTTGGTACGACGATCGCAGAGCCCGCCTTGACCGCGGTCGCTAATGAAGCGGCAGAAGTCGCGGCGGAAGGAGGCATGATTGCCCATACAGAAGATTCTATGGATGAGTATGCCAACGGCTTGCGTTTAACCGTAGCGTTGTCAGTTGGGGCTGCGATAGTACTTGGCGTACTGCGCATCTTAAAAGGTTGGCCAATTCACTATTTGATTATTGGTGGCTACATTGGCGTGGTGGTGCTGACGGGGTTTGCTCCGGAAACCATTATCGGCATCGCATACGATTCGGGAGGCGTCACGACGTCTACCATCACTGTTCCCCTTGTGACGGCGTTGGGGGTGGGGCTCGCTTCATCCATTAAGGGGCGAAACCCGATGATTGATGGTTTTGGCTTAATTGCGTTTGCCTCCTTATTGCCCATGATGTTCGTCATGATCTACGGCATGGTGGTGGCATGATTGAGTTCGAACGTTTTACCGACACTTTAACCACCACCGTATTGGATGTTGTTCCCATAGCGGTGATCATTTTTGGCTTTCAATTTGCCATTTTACGCAAGCCAATTACCAATCCATTGAAAGTGTTGCTTGGCTTTGGTTACGTGATCATTGGTTTAGCCTTATTTTTGATTGGCTTGGATCTCGCTCTTTTTCCATTGGGTGAGACGATGGCGATACAACTGACGGAGCCTGCGTTTCTACAAGCCGTGCGAATCAGCATAGGTCAGCAGTTAGAATGGGTGGATTACTACTGGGTGTACCTGTTTGCGTTTTTTATCGGCTTTAGCACGACTATCGCTGAGCCCTCATTGATTGCGGTGGCGATTAAAGCGAACCAAGTTTCTGGTGGGAGCATTGGTGTTACGGGTTTGAGAGTGGCTGTTGCTATAGGTGTCGCTTTTGGGATTGCCCTTGGAAGTTATCGTATTGTGGTCGGCGATCCGATTCATTATTACATCATTGCTGGCTATATCATTGTGGTCATTCAAACCTACTTTGCCCCAAGAATGATTATTCCCCTAGCTTATGATTCCGGTGGCGTGACGACATCGACCGTGACAGTGCCGTTGGTTGCCGCACTAGGGCTGGGGCTTGCTTCAACCGTACCTGGCAGAAGCCCATTAATTGATGGGTTTGGCTTAATTGCTTTTGCCAGCCTTTTTCCGATGATATCTGTGATGGGCTACGCGCAAATAACGCAGTGGTTCAATCGCCGCTATTCGTCACAGGAGGATGATGATGCGATTTAAATTGATTCTAGCATTCGTGGAAGACAGTAAAACGGATGTGGTGTTGGATGCCGCGCGAGAAGCGGGGGCTACCGGAGCGACCGTGATTAACAACGCTCGCGGTCAAGGTTTGAATCAAAAACGCACTTTTTTTGGCCTCACGCTGGAAGTGCAGAAAGACGTCTTACTGTTCGTGGTTGAGGAGCACTTATCGCGACATATATTGGAAACCATCAGTGAAGTCGGGGAATTTGATACCGAATCTGGGCAAGGGATCGCCATTCAAATCGACATAGAAGATGCCGTAGGTGTGGCGCATCAAGTCGCCAAGTTAACCAAAGTGGTTGAGGATGAAATATGAACAGTCATGAGAAAATCCGAGTGAGAGACGTAATGGCCAACACCTTTGTCGTGGTGGATGGCCTTACGACGGTGCACCAAGGGATCACACTGGCACGCGCACATCAGGTGAAAGCGCTGGTGGTGAATAAACGTCATGAGGATGATGAATTCGGTATCGTTTTGATGAACGATATCGCCAAAAAAGTGCTGGCAAAAAATCGCTCGCCTAATCGCACCAATATTTATGAAATCATGACTAAGCCAGCATTGTGTGTTTCGCCGGATATGAACGTAAAATACTGCGCACGTTTGTTTGAGCGTTTTGGCATTAGCCGAGCACCAGTGATTGAGAATGGTGAAGTGATCGGTATGGTCAGCTACAACAATATTGTGATCAATGCCATGGCTCGGGATGACGAGTAGTCTTTGCAGCGTTAGAATACCCTAGTATTTTTAGGGGGAAGTGCTTGTGAAATTATTTTTTGCTTCGGATTTGCATGGCAGCCTAGAGGCGACAGAGCAAACATTGGCGTTATTTGAACAATCAGGAGCGGATCACCTTATCTTACTAGGGGACATACTCAATCATGGACCAAGGAACCCTGTTCCTTCGTCTTATAATCCACCTCAAGTGGCAGAGAAATTAAATCAGTACGCCAACCAAATTATCGCGGTCAGAGGCAATTGCGATAGTGAAGTGGATCAGATGTTGCTCTCTTTTCCAATGATGATGGATTACAGTTGGGTATTGCTTGAATCAGGCGCTCGACTCTTTCTCACTCATGGTCATCTGTACAATGCCAAACAACAACCTGCGTTGAAAGCTGGGGATATTTTGGCGCATGGGCATAGCCATGTGGCGCTAGCGGAGCAGCAAGGGGAGATCGTCGTTTTCAATCCGGGCTCTGTGACTTTTCCTCGGGAAAATCAACAGGCTAGCTATGGCCTCTTTGAAAATGGCACCTTGTCCGTCATTTCATTAGAAGGTGAGCTGTTACACTCCTGCCAAATTGGTGGCTAAAATTCAGCACGTCAAATAAGGCAGTCACCACTGCCTTATTTTTTGTCAACGTGACCAAGATCCCTTTCGGGGGCGATGATATCGCGGACTCTTTGTTTGAGCTTTTTTGCTTCAGGAAAACCACCATCTCGCTTTCTCTCCCAAATCAGCTCATCGTTGCAGTGGATCTCAAAACGCCCACCAGTATCGGGATAGAGGGTAATAGAGGCAATCTCCTCACTGAACGTATGCAATAACTCTTGGCTCAACCAAGTCGAGCGAAGCATCCAGTTACACTGGCGGCAGTAATAGATCTCAATTTTCGCTTTGAGCATCGTCAATCCTTAAAATAACAATTTAAGCCCAACGGCAAAAGTCAGCAATTCAAAGGCCATTTTTACCGTTCGATTACTGTAGCGATTCGTCATCCATGCGCCAAGTGCGCCACCCAAAAAAGAGCTTGCGAGAAGAATGGGTAGCCAAGGCCAATGAACAGGTGCGCCAGCTTGCACTACTGCAATACCACCAATACCGTTCCAAAAGAAACCGACGCATATTAGCGTAAGAGCAACGGCTTGCTTGTAATCGTAACCAAACCAACGGACCAAAAACAGGGTCACTAATAATCCAGAGCCTGCAGTGAGAGAACCGTTAATGATGCCGATCAATAGTAGCCCAACACCACCCAGCAACCAGCCAGAAAGCTCCCTGTTTCGAGGCTTTTCTTCTTGGCCGAGTTGTTTTTTGAATCGTGAGTAAACGCCAAGCAGTAATATCATTATCCCGAGCATAAATTCCGCGATGTTACTTGGTATCAGCAAAACGATATTTGCCCCAATAATCACGCCAATACTGCCAGTCAGAATCAGATAGAAAGCGGTGGTAAGTTTGATTTTCCCCGATTTTAAATGCGTGTATGCGGCACCAAGACCGAGAGCCACACTGGCCAGTTTGTGAGTCGCCAGTGCCACACCAAAAGGCAAGCCCAGAAAAATGAGCAGGGGAAATTGCAGCAACCCTGCACCTCCGCCAGCAAGAGAGGCGAGTGTGTTGGCAATCAGAGAGCCGAAGAAGAGAAACAGTGTTGAAATCCAATCCATATATACACCAAAGGGAGCATCCCGCTCCCTTATTTGATGACTAAACGAGCATCAGTTAGAAAACAGTACTGATGAGCCATGGTTCAGGCTGGTCAGCAATAATGTTTGGTCATTAACGATGTCGATGCGACGGCTTTGTTGTGCATCCATTTTGAATACTTTCGTGATGAGTTTGAGTTGAGCATCACTGAAATCTTTTGATTGGGAAGAAGAGATGTCTTTAAACTCTTTTGCCGTCACCAACAGATAATTGTCGCTGACGTCCCAAGTGCCTGATTCAGAAATGTTGATCACCACCTCTTGAGAGGACTCATTTGAGTAAAGCTTCAACACCGAAACGCGCACGTAATTGCTATTGGGCAGATACTTAACGTTCGACGTTAAGGTGACTCTGCGCAGCGGTCCGACGGATCCTTCATTTTGCAGATCATCAGTGATGACAGTCACCATATAGGACTGCCACTCTTTGGAAGTCAAAACCTGCTCAACTTTGAGGTCGCTACCCCAATAAAGCCACCCACTAAAAACAGCCGATGCAGCCAAAACAACAGAAGCAATTCGAAGTTTCATTGTGCACCTCATTTATTTACAGATAGAACCAAGATCGTTTTGCTCTGAGAAAATTCTCAGCGTCACGTTCTCGTTTGAATGTGGAAGTGTGTGGATGTAATTGAGGATCAACTGATTACCCTGGCCACCTGTCGCGATCACTTTTACTGGAGCAGAATCGCCAGTATGCGTTTCTGCATACTTATTAACACACTGCCTAATAGAAGGCATCCAAGCTTGTAATGGTGGATGATTCAGTGGAGTGAGCACTTCCACACCATTGACATTTTCCAGTAAACGGAACTTAGACTCCGACGGATTGGTGAGTAAGACAACGCAGAGTGGCAGCAGTGCGGCTAACAAGAATAGCCCTTTAATTAGCCAATTTTTTTGCGACGCGGCCATCTTTGTTGACGTGCCAGCATTATGCGCGACATCTCTACCAATTTCTGACGAGGATGTTTGAACCGCGTCAGTACTGATTTCGTTTTCTAATTCTTCTTGATCTAATGCTTCAGAAGCTGCGTCATTCACGTTGTTGGTTGAATCTGACAGGAGCGGGTTAATGCGCTCAACCGAACAGATCAACTGATAACCACGTTTTGGAACCGTTTTCACAAACTCAGGGGACTTTGTAGAGTCTTTGAGCATTTTGCGTAAGGTAGAAATCGCTTGAGTTAGGCTGGAATCATCGACTTCGAAACCTTGTTCGCGCCAAACAAACTCATGCAACTCGTTACGAGTTAACACCTCGTTAGGTTTTTCTGATAACAGAAGTAAAATTCGACTTTCATTGCTACCTAATCGAGTCACTTCATTGTTGACAGCCTGATCAAGTAATGTGTTGCTGTTAGGATCGAAAACAAATCGCTGTGCGATTACAAACTTAGTGCCGATATTACTCATGAGGTTCTTCTTTATATCGATGATTCAGCGTTTTTTGGTGCTTATTTGCGCAATAAGCGCTTAGACCAACATCTCTTATGCTTCTTTAGATGTATTTAGCTCAATAGGATAATTAAATTTATCTAAAAAAACAGCGTTTTTACCACAATTGACCTTGAATTTACATTTGTCAGCCATATGTTACGTAACAAGCGATTGATTTCCCACCCAATTAGAGAACTTTGGAGTGAAAATGAACGAGACAGTAGCAAATAACAAAGAAACTCGTGGCTTTCAGTCAGAGGTAAAACAACTTCTCCATCTGATGATCCACTCACTGTATTCCAATAAAGAAATCTTCCTACGTGAGTTGATCTCCAACGCCTCCGACGCTGCCGATAAACTGCGTTTTCAAGCGTTGTCAAATCCTGCTCTTTATGAAAATGATGCAGAATTGGGCGTGAAGCTTTCTTTTAACGAAGAACATAACACGCTGACGATTTCCGATAACGGGATTGGTATGAGCCGCGAAGAGGTTATTTCGCATTTGGGCACCATTGCCAAGTCTGGTACGGCGGAGTTTTTCTCTAAACTATCTCAAGAGCAATCAAAAGATTCTCAGCTGATTGGTCAG
This sequence comes from Vibrio vulnificus NBRC 15645 = ATCC 27562, assembly GCF_002224265.1. Lineage (NCBI taxonomy): Bacteria > Pseudomonadati > Pseudomonadota > Gammaproteobacteria > Vibrionales > Vibrionaceae > Vibrio > Vibrio vulnificus. The sequence goes on along the minus strand of NZ_CP012881.1, from coordinate 657,332 downwards.
TTTGGTGTCGGTTTCTATTCAGCCTTCATTGTGGCTGATGCAGTGACGGTACGAACTCGAGCGGCGGGTCTTAGCGCAGACCAAGCGGTACTTTGGCATTCTGCAGGTGAAGGTGAATACACCGTTGAAGACATTACCAAAGAATCACGTGGTACTGATATTATTCTGCACATGCGTGAAGACGGCAAAGAGTTCCTTAACGAGTGGCGTTTACGTGATGTGATTGGTAAGTATTCCGATCACATTGGCATTCCTGTTTTTATTCAAACCCGCGTTCGCGATGAAGAAGGCAAAGAAACAGAAGAGGTGAAGTGGGAGCAAATCAATAAAGCTCAAGCACTTTGGACGCGTAATAAATCCGATATCTCAGACGAAGAGTATCAGGAGTTTTACAAGCATGTCTCTCACGATTTTGCTGACCCATTACTTTGGAGCCACAACCGAGTAGAAGGCAAAAACGACTATACCAGCCTCCTTTATATTCCCTCGAAAGCGCCTTGGGATATGATGAACCGTGACCATAAATCTGGTCTTAAACTCTATGTTCAACGCGTTTTCATCATGGATGATGCTGAGCAATTCATGCCATCTTACCTGCGTTTTGTGCGTGGTTTGATTGATTCCAACGATCTGCCGCTCAACGTCTCTCGCGAGATCTTGCAAGACAACAAGGTGACTCAATCGCTACGCAGTGCGTGTGCCAAACGTGTCTTAACCATGCTTGAGCGCTTGGCGAAAAATGACGCAGAAAAATACCAAACCTTCTGGAAAGAATTTGGCTTGGTGATGAAAGAAGGCCCCGCTGAAGATTACGCGAACCGCGAGAAAGTGGCGGCGTTGTTACGCTTTGCCTCAACAGAAGTGGACTCTGCAGAGCAGACCGTTTCTCTTGAGTCTTATGTTGAGCGTATGAAAGAAGGCCAAGATAAGATCTACTACCTCACAGCAGACAGCTATGCGGCAGCGAAAAACAGCCCTCACTTGGAGCAGTTTAAAGCCAAAGGTCTTGAAGTTATCTTAATGTTTGACCGTATTGACGAATGGTTGATGAACTACCTAACAGAGTTTGATGGTAAACAGTTCCAGTCAATCACGAAAGCAGGCCTTGATCTTAGCCAATTTGAAGATGAGCAAGAGAAAGAGAAGCAGAAAGAAACGGAGCAAGAGTTCCAGTCAGTGGTTGAGCGCACCAAGAGCTACTTGGGTGATCGCGTGAAAGAGGTGCGTACCACCTTTAAGCTAGCGAATACCCCAGCGGTGGTGGTGACCGACGATTTCGAAATGGGCACGCAGATGGCTAAGCTACTGGCTGCTGCAGGTCAGGCTGTTCCTGAAGTGAAGTACATTTTTGAGATTAACCCAAATCATACGCTGGTTAAGCAAATGGCGGATGAAGCGGATGAAGAAGCGTTTGGCCGCTGGGTTGAGGTATTACTCGGCCAAGCGATGTTGGCGGAACGTGGCTCAATGGAAGATCCTAGCCAGTTCTTAACGGCCATTAACTCGCTTTTGACTAAGGGCTAATAAGGCCAAAATCACCAAAAAGCTCGCATTTGCGGGCTTTTTGTATGTATCGGCATTCAACATGCAAAAAAATGATGGTTTCCAAAGCGATTTGTGAGAGCTTGAACATTCTTTAGTCTTAACTGACTCTAGAACGAGAAATTATGTGGTAGAATGCCAACTTGAAACGAAATCCACAGGCGTGTAATGTGCACGCCTATTTTATTGTCAATTTGAAGAACACTTATACCGAAACTTACCGTGGGGCATAGCCTAGTTGGCAGTGAGCTTCGGTATAAATCATCATAATCGAAAGAGGATTCAACATGCGCATCATTCTTCTAGGTGCTCCAGGTGCAGGTAAAGGCACACAGGCTCAATTCATCATGGAGAAGTATGGTATTCCACAAATCTCTACTGGTGACATGCTACGTGCTGCTATCAAAGCAGGTACTGAGCTTGGTAAACAAGCAAAAGCTGTTATCGACGCTGGTCAGCTAGTTTCTGATGAAATCATTCTTGGTCTAATCAAAGAGCGTATCGCTCAAGAAGATTGTGCGAAAGGTTTCCTACTAGACGGTTTCCCACGTACGATTCCACAAGCTGACGGCCTAAAAGAAATGGGCGTTGATGTCGATTACGTTATCGAGTTTGACGTTGCTGACGATGTGATCGTTGAGCGTATGGCAGGTCGTCGTGCGCACCTGCCTTCTGGTCGTACTTACCACGTTGTGTACAACCCACCTAAAGTGGAAGGTAAAGACGACGTAACAGGTGAAGATCTTGTTGTTCGTGATGACGACAAAGAAGAAACCGTACGCGCTCGTTTAGGTGTTTATCACTCACAAACGGCACCACTTATCGAGTACTACGGTAAAGAAGCGGCAGAAGGCAACACGAAGTACCTAAAATTTGATGGTACTAAGCAAGTTGCAGAAGTGAGTGCTGATATCGAGAAGGCATTAGCATAATAGGTAATACCTATTATCAACCGTTTTCAGAATTTTGTTATAGTGAAGCGACCTTAAGGTCGCTTTTTTATTATGGCCATCAGCAGTTTAGTTTTGTCATTATTCGCAATGGCTCAAATGACGTTGCACAACTGATCGATGTCGCCACCTTTTCGTAAAACCACCTTCAGCCACTATCGTAGAGAAAGTATGAACAACACAAAAAAACGCGGAGTGCTTTTAGTCAATCTCGGAACTCCCGAAGAAGCAACGGCCCCAGCCGTAAAACGATTTTTAAGCCAGTTTTTGCATGATCAGCGTGTAGTGGATATGACGCGTTGGCTATGGTGCCCTATTTTACATGGCATCATTTTACCTATTCGTTCGCCTAAGGTTGCCAAGCTTTATCAAACCGTTTGGATGAAAGAAGGCTCACCGTTAATGGTGTACAGCAAGCGACAGCAAGTTGAGTTGCAGGCAAAACTCAATTGCCCTGTGGAAATTGGTATGACCTATGGCACACCCAGCGTACTTGATGGCGTGAACAAGCTTCAAGCTCAAGGTGTGGATGAGATTTGCGTTTTACCTCTGTACCCCCAGTATTCAGGCACCACAACGGGAGCGGCGTACGATGCACTTGCGCACGCGTTGCGTAAGGTTGCCGTCGTGCCCAGTATTCAGTTTATTCGTGACTATCATGATCACCCTTTGTATATCAAAGCATTGGCTGAATCGGTACGTCAATCATGGCAGGTGCAAGGCAAAGGGGATTACCTGCTTTGCTCCTATCACGGTATTCCACAACGCTACGCCGATAATGGCGATATCTATCCTCTGCATTGCGAAATGACAACCGAGTTACTGCGTCTCGAATTAGGGTTGGACAAATCCCAAATTGGCACCACCTATCAATCTCGCTTTGGTCGAGAAGAGTGGCTGCAACCCTATACGGATAAAACGTTGGAATCGTTGCCCGCGAAGGGCATCAAGTCTCTTGATGTGATAACCCCTGCGTTTTCGGTTGATTGTTTAGAGACGTTAGAAGAAATCTCAGAGCAAGGCCAAGAAAGCTTTCTGCATGCAGGCGGTGAGCAGTATCGTTTTATTCCTTGCTTAAACGACACCCCAAGTCACATTGAAATGATGGCAAGGCTCGTTACAGAGCGGTAATGCGTTCTCATTACAAGATTCCTATCCTCAACGCCGTTTATCTCGCGGCGTTTTTTATGCCGATTATCGGTGTTCATCCAAGCCAAATAGCATAGCTAGCTCAATGGAGCAGGCGGCAGAGCTGGCCAATGAGAACGCAGAACAGTCTATCACCTTTCTTTATGGTATCGCGGCGATTGCTATTGTCATTGGTTTGTTGTTCTCCTTTGTCATCACGCGATCGTTAATAGTTAAAGTGCAAAGAACGACCAATGTGCTGCAAGATATTGCTCAAGGAGAAGGAGACCTCACTATACGCGTGCCTACCAGTGGTAATGATGAACTTGATGTATTAGCTGGTCATTACAACACCTTCGCAGGCAAACTTCAGCACGCCATTCGTCAAATGAGCGAAGCGGCTGCCCAGATGCTGCAAGCGGCTGAGATTTTGGCATTAAAAGCACGAGACACACAAAGTGAAGTGCGAGAGCAGCAATCTCAGGCGCAGGTTGCGGCGTCGGCGATGACGGAAATATCGGCGAGTGCGCAAGAAGTCAGCGCGAGTGCTCAGCAGGCAGCGGATCTTTCACAATCGACGGCTGATTCTGCGACGCAAGGTTCAAAAGTGGTGATGGAAGCAACGCAGTCAATGCAAAAACTCAACGAGCAAATTGCCAGTGCTGGCGATACGGTTGAACAACTTCGAGCCGACAGTGAACAAATTGGTACGGTGCTGGATGTTATTCGCAGTATCGCAGAGCAAACCAACTTGCTCGCGCTGAATGCGGCGATTGAAGCGGCAAGGGCAGGGGAGCAGGGGCGAGGATTTGCGGTGGTGGCTGATGAAGTCCGTTCTTTGGCATCGCGCACCCAAGAGTCGACTGAAGAGATTCAGGCCATCATCGGTAGTTTGCAGCAGCGAGCCGAATTGGCTAACAAGGCAATGCACCAGAGCCGTCAAAGTGCTGAGCAAACCGCAGAGCAGGTGCACTCGGCAGAATCTGCGTTGACCTCAATCACAGGCTATATCACCCAGATCAACGATTCCATCGGGCAAATATCTACAGCGGCGAATCAGCAGGCAATCGCGTCGGATGAGGTCAGTGTCAATGTGAACAATATGTCCGACATCTCAGAGAAAACACTGGTGCAATCGTCTGAAACCACAGAATCCGCTCAGGCGATGAAGCGATTGGGTGAACAAGTAAACCAGCTACTGAAACAGTTCAAAGTGTAAACTTAGTTCATTCAACATAAAAAAGCGCGCCAATCGTTGGCGCGCTTTTATGCTTTTGCACTTTAGACACAAATTAAGAAACTAAGGCTTGTTGTTCTTCAATTTGTTCTGCGGTTGAACTTCCACTTTCAGCCCCATGCATCCAACGTACAAGTTGGTTTGAGAACAGAAGTAGAATCACACCCGATACAGTAGCAGTGACAGCGATACCGCTAAAGATTGCCATAGCACCTAGCTCGCCAACGTGAGAGCCCACATAACCCGCCACGTAGTTCGCGATCGCATTACAGCCGAACCAAGCGCCCATCATCAAAGATGCGAGACGCAAAGGCGCCAATTTGGTGACAAGAGATAAGCCAATGGGCGATAGACATAATTCCCCCAGAGTATGGAAGAAAAATGCGCCAACAAGCCATAGCATGGATGTTTTTACCGATGTATCACCGCTTTGTTCAACAACGGCACCGACCATACATAAGAAACCCAGCGCGAGGAAAAACATCGCTAAAGCAAATTTAACGGGTGAATTCGGCTCGCGTTTACCCAGTTTTACCCACAATACAGCCAGTACTGGCGCGAGCGTGATGATGAAAAATGGGTTCAATGATTGAAACCATGCAGCAGGAATCTCAAAGCTGCCGATCATGCGGTCAGTATACTGTTGGGTGTAGATATTCATTAGGCCGCCAGCTTGTTCGAAACCCGCCCAGAATACGATGGTGAACAAGCTCATCACGAGGATCACTTTGATGCGATCCACTTCTTCTTTGGTTAAGGCTTCTTTTTGGGCTGACTTCTTAATAGCGAGATCGCGCTTTGCTGCTGGCTCACGGCCAATATCTCCTAGCCATGATTGTGCGAGGGCCATTTGCATCACTAAGCTAATAAGCATGCCGATACCGGCAGCAACAAACCCCGCTTTCCAGCCGAATTCCGTGGTCACTGAACCTGACACGACACCAGCGATCAACGCACCGAGGTTGATACCCATGTAGAAAATCGTGAACGCACCATCTCGGCGGTTATCACCTTCTTGGTATAAATCTCCCACCATGGTTGAGATATTTGGTTTAAACAGACCGTTACCCGCAATCAATAAAGCAAGGCCTAGATAGAAGGTGTGAAGTGAACCTAAGCCAAGTGCATCAGCAGGAAGCGCTAGGGTGAATTGACCAATGGCCATCAACGCGCCACCAATCAGGATCGAACGACGCTGACCTAGGTAGTTGTCAGCAAGGTAGCCACCAATAAGGGGGGTAATGTACACCAAACCTGTGTAGGTGCCATAGAGGTCGAGGGCATCTTTGGTAGACCAGCCCAAACCGCCATTGATGGTGGTGTCGGTGAGGTATAAAACTAAAATTGCACGCATTGCGTAATAGGAAAAACGTTCCCAAAGTTCAGTACCGAACAAAAGGAAAAGGCCACGAGGATGACCAAAATATTGATGTTGGTTTGGCATAAGTTTGACTAATTCTAGTTATGAAATTTTTTATAGGCGAATACGTATACTCCTCGTTGTTTAAATACTCAAACATTTTTAAATGGCAGTAGATTGTTCGGTTTGTATTTAACCTTTTGTTATAAAAGGTTTTCCAATGTTTTGCTTGGGTGGTTTCTACGTGTTAGAAACTAATATTCCATTTTTGGTCCTGCGAATTAACGTTTAGCAAACAAAATGTATTGGTTTGTATGATTGCAACTCACGCGATTTCCTATAGTCTGGCGAAATGCTAGGATAAACAAAAAATAGATGGCTAGTGATAAATGAAAAAGTGGTATTTGCTGTATTGTAAGCGCGGAGAGCAGATCCGAGCGAAGCAACATTTAGAAAACCAAGGTGTTGAGTGTTTCTATCCCACCATAGAAGTTGAAAAAATTCTGCGTGGGAAACGCCAAACAAAGAGTGAGCCCTTATTTCCTTCCTACATTTTTGTTCGCTTCGATTTTGAAATAGGCCCGACGTTTACCACTGTTCGTTCAACCAGAGGTGTGGTGGATTTTGTGAAGTTTGGCGCGCAGCCAAAAGAGCTCCAAGGGGATTTGATTTATGAACTCAAGCTTCTTGAACAAGAGGGACATCAAAGTGCGTTGCAGGGGAGTAATTTGCCGAAACCGGGTGATTCGATCAAAGTGAAAAGCGGGCAGTTCGCGGGTATCGAGGCCATTTTCCAAGAACAAGATGGCGAAACACGTTCAATCATGCTGGTTAAAATGATCTCCCAGACCGTGCCAGTGAGCATTGAAAATAGCGACCTAGAACTGAAAGGATGAAGTGAGCGGTCAACAAACCTTAGTAAAGAAGGCACCTTGTGGGTGCCTTCTTTCGTTGTTGTTATCGTGAACGACGTATGGATTAATACGCTTCGTTATGCACTGCTTTCACTGCTCGACCTGACGGGTCAATACAGTTTTTAAAGGACTCGTCCCACTCAATCGCTTTAGCGGAAGAACAAGCTACTGATGGACCACCAGGGACACACTCTGCCGCCGATGGCAGTGGGAACAACTCTTCAAAAATTTCGCGGTATACGTAGCCTTCTTTTGTTGTTGGCGTGTTGTATGGGAAGCGGAATTTTGCGGCTTCCATCTGTTGATCGGTTACTTTCTCTTCTGCAACGGCCTTGAGTGTGTCGATCCAGCCATAACCCACGCCATCAGAGAACTGCTCTTTTTGACGCCAAGCAATGGAGTCTGGTAGGTAGTGCTCAAAGCACTCACGAAGAATGTGTTTCTCCATTTTGCCGTTGCCACACATTTTATCCGCAGGGTTCAAGCGCATTGCAACATCGATAAACTCTTTATCCAAGAATGGCACTCGACCTTCAACACCCCAAGCCGCCAGCGATTTGTTTGCGCGAGCACAGTCAAACATGTTGAGAGCAAGCAGTTTACGTACTGTCTCTTCGTGGAACTCTTGTGCGTTAGGTGCTTTGTGGAAGTAGAGGTAGCCACCAAAAATCTCGTCAGCTCCTTCACCAGAAAGTACCATCTTGATGCCCATGGCTTTGATCTTACGTCCCATCAAATACATTGGTGTTGACGCGCGGATGGTCGTGACATCGTATGTTTCGATGTGGTAAATCACATCACGAATTGCGTCTAATCCTTCTTGAATGGTGTACGTCATTTCATGGTGTACAGTGCCAATTTTCGCCGCCACTTCACGGGCTGCTTTGAGATCTGGAGCACCGTCAAGGCCAATAGCAAATGAGTGAAGTTGAGGCCACCAGGCTTCAGTTTGTTCGTCGTCTTCAATACGCATTGCGGCATAACGTTTAGCAACCGCAGAGGTAATAGAAGAATCAAGTCCACCTGACAGTAATACACCGTAAGGCACGTCTGTCATCAACTGACGTTTCACCGCCGCTTCAAGCGCTGCGGTTAGTTCTTCCTTGCTGCTGCTGTTGCCTTGCACCGCTGCGTATTCATTCCAATCGCGAATGTAGTAACGTTGAGGGCCCGCATCGGTTGAGCTGTAGTAGCTACCTGGAGGAAACTCACTGATGGTTTTGCAAACTGGAACCAACGCTTTCATTTCTGACGCGACATAGTAGTTGCCGTGCTCATCATAACCTTGGTAAAGCGGGATGATACCGATGTGGTCACGTCCAATTAGGTACTGATCTTTCTCTTCATCGTAAAGAACAAAAGCGAAGATGCCGTTTAATTCTTCTAGGAGATCGGCTCCCATTTCTTGGTAGAGAGCGAGAATCACTTCACAGTCAGAATCTGTTTGGAAATCATATTTGCCTTCGTAACGAGCACGAATTTCTTTGTGGTTGTAGATTTCACCGTTTACTGCAAGGATGAGTTTTTTATCTGGGCTGTAAAGAGGCTGCGCGCCGCTGTTAAGACCTACGATCGCAAGACGCTCATGAGCAAGAATTGCTCGGTCTGATGCGTAGATCCCTGACCAGTCTGGGCCACGGTGACGAAGTTTTTTCGACATCTCTAAAGCGATAGGGCGAAGCGCCGCTGCGTCGCTTTTAATGTCTAAAATGCCAAATACTGAACACATACAACATCCTTTTTAATTAAATCATTTCTAAACGGTATGGCTTCAATTTGCCAGTCTGAACAAAAAAAGCAACACTCTTCGATAAAAAAAGTAAACAAAGGAGCTAATGATTAAAAAATATTTAATAAAAACGCTGAATTGGTGAATGTAAATAAGGTTTTGGTGAAAAAGGAAGCAAAAAGGCCCAGTTTTGTGGGCCTTTAATGGGGGATATGCTTAATTTGAGGGGGGAGCAAACTGAGGTCGAAGTTGTTCACACACATGGCGCGCAAAGCCGCTGCCCGCTTCGTTATAAATATTAAAGGCAGCGTGTACGCCATTGTTAGTGAGCATCTCTAATTGGTCAGTGTATTCGGCAATCGCGGCAATTTGTCCTTGGTAGTTGCGACGTTTGAGCTGCTCAAGCGCGGTTTGATTACCTTGGTGGTGAGGCATGGCTAGTAAAACCAGCTTCACATTCGCGGTATCAAGAATGCGCTCCCAAAAGTCAGGGTCAGTGGCATCTCCTGCAATAACGTTTCTACCTTCTTCTCGATGATGCTGCGCAGCTTCTTCTCTCACTTCTACGCCTAAGCTGATTTTGCCGTAACGAGCGCGCAGTTCATCATAAGCCCCTGTTCCGATACGGCCCATACCCAGGATCAAGACTTGCGCGTTGCCTGGGTTGATCAACTGATCACGCTGATTGAGCTTTTCTGCGGCGGTTTCTTGCAGCCACTTTCCTGAGTGTTGATAGATTTGGTGGCCCATCTTGCTCAATGGCGCCGCAAGAATAAAAGAAAGTGAGACCGCAACAGCAAGGGCGACCAAAATATCACTCGGCATCCATCCCATTTTATAAGCTAAGCCGCCAACAATAAGGCCAAACTCACTGTAGTTAAACAGTGTCAATGATGCGAGCAAGGACGTGCGCACACGAAACTTAAAGTGATTGATGGTTAGGAAGTAAAGAAGGCCTTTCAGTGGCAGTAAGAGCAGGATGAGTAGTGCCAAAGAGACGCCAGTTAAACTGAGCGAGGCCGATAAACCGATATTGAGGAAGAAGCAGACGAGGAAAAGCTCCTTCATGTTAAATAGGGATTTGGCGAGCTCCGAGGATTTGCGGTGACCAGCTAATAACATACCTAGCACGAGCGCGCCAAGGTCTGGTTTCATACCGACAAGTTCAAATAACCCTGCCCCTGCGACAAGTGCGAAGAATATACCAAACAGAACCAGCATTTCCCCGTGACCAACCCAGTCAAGAATCTTGTAGAAAAGAGGGCGTAACAAGGGCAAGGCGAATAGAGCAATGGCGTACCAATGGGGCAATTTCCCGGTTGAGGCGGTGAGGAATACCACGGCGAAGATATCTTGCATGATCAAAATACCAATCGCTAACGTGCCGTAAGTGGCGTTCATTTCGCCTTTTTCTTGTAATGATTTTACGGCAAAAACGGTACTGGAGAAGGAGAGTGCGAAGGCAAGCAAGACTAGGTGGCCAGTTTCCATCTCTGACAGAGAAGAAATCCCGAGAAATTTTAGTCCAACAAACGCTGCGGTAAACAGTAATGTCGACAGAAGGTTATGAGCGGTCGCTCCTGCCCATATCTCTTTAGAGAGTAGGGTTTTGATTTCCAGTTTTAAACCAATGGTAAAGAGCAGTAGTGTCACCCCAAGATCGGCGAGTGTGGTGATCGTTAGATTACTTTCAAAACCAAATGCATGCAGCGCAAAACCCGCAAGCAGAAAACCGACAAGTGGAGGTAAGTTGCACTTTAGTGCTAAAAAGCCCGCCACAAAAGCGGTGGTTATCAAAATTATTTCCATGGTGCGCGCGTGACTTCCTTCAGATGTAAAAAGGGCTGTGTAAACACAGCCCAATTGTAACCTATGTAACTGGTTGATTGACAGGTGCTTTATTCACCCAACAACTTTTGTAACAAAACACCATTGAGCATAGCGCGTTTAATCATGGCAAACGCGCCCATCGTTGGCTGTTTATCGATCTGCGATGCGACAATAGGCAGTTGATTATGGAAGGTTTTTAGTGATTGGTTTTCCACATTACGTTGAATCGCAGGGAAAACAATGTCTTTTGCTGCAGTAATATCGCCAGCGATGACAATTTTTTGCGGGTTAAACAAGTTAATGGTGATCGCAATCGCTTTGCCTAACTGGTTGCCCACTCGAACTAAGCTTTGTTGCGCCAGTTCATCGCCTTCTAGAGCGTGGTTACAGACGTCCTGGATGGTAATGTGGTCCAGTTTTGCAAGTGATGACTCATAACCTTGCGCGATCAGTTTTTTCACGCGCTGAATAATTGCTGGGTTTGCTGCTACGGTCTCAAGGCAGCCGAAATTACCACATTGGCATTGTTCACCAAGAGGATCGATTTGAATGTGGCCAATCTCACCAACGTTGCGGTTGAAGCCAAGGAATACTTGACCATTGACGATGATGCCGGCACCGGTACCGCGGTGAACACTGACGAGAATCGAGTCTTGGCAATCTTGACTTGCTCCAAAATAGTGTTCAGCTAACGCCATGCCACGCACGTCGTTACCAACGAAACATTCAATACCAAATTTTTCACGAATGATTTCGCCTAAAGCGAGTTTATCGATATCCGTGTTAGGCATGTACTCGACCACACCAGTTGTCGGGTTAACAAGGCCTGGGAGCGTAATGCCGATAGCGATAAGTTGATCAATTTTATCTTGGCTGCGACTAATAAAGTCTTTCAGCAAAGCAGTCAGACCTTGCTGCAGATCGGATTGGTTGGTGTAACGAAAATCGTGCTGATCTTGTGCTAACGCCGTTCCACCTAAATCGTAGAGGCAAAATTGCACGTAGTCGCGACCAAGACGCACAGCAACAGAGTGGAAGGGTTTGACCTCTGTTGTTAACGAGATTGCACGGCGACCGCCTGTGGAAGCTTGTTGTGCAACCTCTTTGATCAATCCCCGTTCAAGGAGCTGGCGGGTGATTTTTGTGACACTGGCAGGTGCCAGTTGACTGACATCTGCCACTTGTATGCGGGAGATAGGTCCTTGTTGATCAATCAATCTGTATACAGCTGCGCTGTTCAGTTGCTTTACTAAGTCTACGTTGCCTATCTGTCCGCCATTCATTCTTAATTTTGCTCGTATTGTCCGTTAACAACCGTCGCTTTAACATTGAAGTCTCGATCGAAAATGGTCAGGTTAGCGATGTAACCTTTCTTAATTCGGCCTAGGTAACCATCCACACCAATTGCTTTAGCAGGGTAGAGTGTTGCCATACGCAGAGCTTCGTCTAAAGCGATTCCGACATGTTCAACCGTATTTTCGACCGCTTCGATCATCGTCAACGCTGAACCGCCCAATGTGCCATTCTCATCAACACATTTGCCATCACGGTAATATACTTTCTTACCAACAAAAATAAAGTAATCCATGTTAGCGCCTGCAGGAGCTGTGGCATCGGTCACTAATACTAGCTTCTCGCCTTTGATCTTGTGCGCAATTCTGATGTTTGCATAATCAACATGGAAACCATCAGCAATGATCCCAGCATAAACATCAGGAGTGTCATAAATTGCACCCACGACACCTGGCTCGCGACCAACCATTGGTGTCATCGCATTGAAAAGGTGAGTGGCAAAGGTGATGCCCGCTTCAAAGCCTTTTCTTGCCTCTGCGTAAGTCGCGTTCGTGTGGCCGATAGACACAACGATGCCCGCATTACGCAGCTTTTCAATATGTTCAGGATCGTTCAACTCTGGAGCCAGTGTCACTTTGGCTACGACGTCCGCGTTTTCGCAGATAAAGTCAACCATGCTGGTGTCAGAAGGACGGATATAGTCGACACTGTGAATGCCTTTTTTCATCACGTTGAGATAGGGACCTTCGAGATGCAAGCCAAGTGATTGGTTTTTGTACTTAGCATGGTACTCGCGTGCTGCCGTGATTGCGGCACGCATATCGGCATCAGAAGAAGTGATCAGAGTTGGCAGAAAGCTTGTACAGCCTGATTTCAAGTTGGCTTCATGCATAATTTGCATCGTTTCTGCAGTGATTTCGTCGTTCAGCATCACGCCACCACAGCCATTCAACTGTAGGTCGATAAAACCAGGGCTAACGTTAGCGCCTGCAAGATCTTTTACTTCGATTCCTGAAGGTAGATCCGCTGCAGGTACAATCGATGTGATCAAATCATTTTCGATGATGAGAGCGTGTTCAGAAAGAACATCACTTCCTGTATAAATTTTACAGTTAGTTAGCGCGTACATGTTCAGCTAATCCTTATCAAATGAGATTTAAATTCGTTTCATTTACGGATCCTTAGACAGCAATTCATCCAAAATATTGGATACTTAGTTTGTGTCGCTGAATTAGACCGTAAAGGCGGTACAGCAAGCATTGGCAAGATAAACTCTAAGCAACGTAAGATGCTGAAAATTATTTGTTTTTATAGTCAATTAAGTGATCTTAAAAGCCCTTTTAGCGTTTTGCTTCAATCAACAAGGGCAAAAAACGTTATTCATTTATCACTAAAAGTCTGAGAATTTTATCGCCAATTCACCATTTTTTTGAATGATAAAATAAGTTTTATGATCTCGCTAGCAAAAACCTTTGGGAAGGGCAAAATCTGGTGATTATGATCACAAACAAAGAGCTTTTAATTTGCGGAGCAAAATTAATGTCATAAACTGGAAAAGACTAAATTGGACGACTAAAAAAAGTCTTCCGAAAAATGAAAATCCTATAGGGGGAACTTAAGGTGAATATTCTTGGATACGCGCAAAAGTTAGGTAAAGCACTTATGCTTCCTATCGCAACGCTACCAGTTGCGGCGCTCTTACTACGTTTGGGTCAAGGTGACCTGTTGGATATCCCATTCATGGCGCAAGCTGGTGGTGCTATCTTTGGTCAACTTCCTCTTCTTTTCGGTCTTGGTATTGCGATTGGTCTTTCTAAAGACGGTCAAGGTGCTGCAGGTCTAGCAGGTGCAGTGGCGTACTTTGTACTAACTGCAACGGCAACAACAATTGATGCTTCTATCAACATGTCGTTCTTCGGCGGTATCATCGGTGGTATCATTGCTGGTCACTCATACAACGCTTTCCATGCTACACGTCTTCCTGAGTGGTTGGCATTCTTCTCTGGCAAACGTCTAGTGCCTATTATGGCAGGTCTATTCTCACTGGTTGCTGGTGCAGTTGCTGGTGTGGTTTGGCCTTCAATCCAAGGCGGTCTTGATGCTCTAGCACACGCTGTATCGACTTCTGGTGCTGTAGGTCAATTCGTTTACGGTACTCTAAACCGTGCACTAATTCCTGTTGGTCTTCACCACGTTCTTAACTCATACTTCTGGTTTGGTATGGGTACGTGTCAAGAGATCCTAGTAACAGGTGCTCAATCAGCTGGTCAAGCTCTACCTGCTCTACAACAGCTTTGTGTAGACCCAGCACTAGCGAAAACTCTTGTTGCTGGTCAAACTCACACATTTGAGTTTGCTAACGCTGTAACTCCTGAAATCACAGCAACAGTGAAAGAAGTAACTGAAACAGTGAAATCTGGTGACCTACACCGCTTCTTCGGTGGTGACAAAGGCGCTGGCGTATTCATGAACGGCTTCTTCCCTGTGATGATGTTTGGTCTACCAGGTGCTGCTCTAGCGATGTACCTAGCAGCTCCAGCAGAAAAACGTAGCCAAGTTGGTGGTGCACTGTTCTCTGTCGCGTTCTGTTCATTCCTAACCGGTATCACAGAACCACTAGAATTCATGTTCGTGTTCCTAGCTCCAGCACTATACGCTCTACACGCTGTGTTCACTGGTCTAGCACTAGTTGTAGCAAACATGTTCGGCACACTACATGGCTTTGGTTTCTCAGCAGGTCTAATCGACTTCCTATTGAACTGGGGTCTAGCAACTAAGCCATTCGTACTGCTACTAATCGGTCTAGCTTTCGGTGCTCTATACTTCTTCACTTTCTTCTTCGCAATCCGCGCATTCAACCTGAAATCGCCAGGTCGTGAAGATGATGATTCTGAAACAACTGCGCCTTCTGGTGATGCAAAGAGTGGTGATCTAGCTCGTCAATACCTAAAAGCACTAGGCGGTCATGAGAACCTTACATCAATCGATGCATGTATCACTCGTCTACGTCTAACGCTTAAAGACCGCTCTGTTGCTGACGAAGCAGTACTTAAGAAACTGGGTGCTAAAGGTGTGGTTAAGCTTGGCGAAAACAACCTACAAGTTATCCTTGGTCCTCTAGCTGAAATCGTTGCTGGTGAAATGAAAGCAATTGGTGTCAACGAAGACCTATCAGAAGTGAAACTGCCTTAATAGCCATCACTCTGAATGATATGAAAGCCTCCTTCGGGAGGCTTTTTCTGTTTTGGCACTCTATCTTGGTCTTTTCAGACAAATAATCCCATTTAAACGCGAGATCTTATTGTCTAATGGTACAGAATTGTGGATCATTAACGACAGTTTGCTCTGAAGTCGCGTTGACGTTTCAGAGCTAAGTTTTCTCTGAACAATACTAAAACAAACTTGAGGTGCTTTAGATGAGTGAAGCTGATGCTCGTCCATCAAACTTTATTCGTCAGATCATTGATAAAGATCTGGCGGATGGCAAACACACGAGTGTGCATACACGATTCCCACCGGAGCCAAACGGCTACCTACACATCGGCCATGCAAAATCGATCTGTTTGAACTTTGGTATTGCTCAGGACTATCAGGGTAAGTGTAATCTTCGTTTCGACGATACCAACCCTGAGAAAGAAGACATCGAATACGTTGAGTCGATCAAAAATGATGTGAGCTGGTTAGGCTTTGAATGGGATGATGAGATCTGTTACTCATCGAACTATTTCGACAAGCTTTACGAGTATGCAGTGGAACTGATTAACAAAGGCTTAGCGTACGTTGATGAGCTAAGTCCAGAGCAGATCCGTGAGTACCGTGGTACGTTGACTGCGCCAGGTAAGCCTAGCCCTTATCGCGATCGTTCTGCGGAAGAAAACCTTGCGCTGTTTGAAAAAATGCGCGATGGCGGTTTTGAAGAAGGTAAAGCGTGTCTTCGTGCGAAGATTGACATGGCGTCGTCGTTCATTGTTATGCGCGATCCTGTTCTTTACCGCGTGCGTTTTGCGTCTCACCACCAGACTGGTGACAAATGGTGCATTTACCCAATGTACGACTTTACGCACTGTATTTCAGATGCGTTAGAAGGCATTACGCACTCAATTTGTACTCTTGAGTTTATGGACAACCGTCGCTTGTACGATTGGGTTCTCGACAACATCACTATTGATTGCCGTCCTCATCAATACGAGTTCAGCCGTCTGAACCTTGAATACACGGTGATGTCTAAGCGTAAGCTCAACCAGTTGGTGACTGAGAAGTTGGTTAATGGTTGGGATGACCCACGTATGCCGACTATCTCTGGTTTACGCCGTCGCGGTTTTACACCAGCATCAATTCGCGAGTTTTGTAAGCGTATCGGTGTGACGAAGCAAGAAAACATGATCGAGTTTAGTTCATTGGAATCTTGCATCCGTGATGATTTGAATGAAAATGCCCCTCGCGCGATGGCGGTGTTGGATCCGGTTAAGCTAGTGATTGAAAACTTCCCGGCAGGCGAACTAGAAAATCTGACGGTTGCTAACCATCCAAATAAACCAGAAATGGGTGAGCGTGAAGTGCCGTTTAGCCGTGAAATCTGGATCGAGCGTGAAGATTTCCGCGAAGAAGCAAACAAGAAGTACAAACGCTTGGTTCTTGGCAGCGAAGTGCGTCTGCGTGGCGCGTATGTGATTAAAGCTGAGCGTGTTGAGAAAGACGACGAAGGTAATATCACGACCATCTTCTGTACTTACGATTCAGAGACTTTGGGTGTTAACCCTGCGGATGGCCGTAAAGTACGTGGTGTGATTCATTGGGTATCGGCGGATAAAGGTGTTCCTGCTGAAATTCGTCTATACGATCGTCTGTTCACGGTACCAAATCCTGCAGCGGCAGATGATTTTGCTTCAACCATCAATCCGGACTCTTTGACGGTGATGAATGGCTTTGTTGAGCCAAGCTTAGTGGAAGCAGAAGCTGAAAAAGGCTATCAGTTTGAGCGTATGGGTTACTTCTGTGCGGATTCTAAAGACTCCTCTAAAGAGCATTTGGTTTTCAACCGCACTGTAGGTCTACGTGATACTTGGGCGAAGATTGAAGCGAAATAAGCGCTATTAAGCTAAGAAAAAACCCAACTCATTGAGTTGGGTTTTTTATTGGCGCAACAAAAAGCCAGCAATATGCTGGCCTTTAAAAACTATCGAGCGTCGATATCAGCTCTTACGTTTATGCGCGTCTGGATTACCTTTGCATGAGCCATCGCCACACTTGCCGTAAAGGTAGAGGCTGTGGTTTGTCAGTTGAACATTATAAGCGGCGGCGATTTCTTTTTGGCGCTCTTCAATAATGTCATCCGAAAACTCAATAACTTCACCGCAGTCGAGACAAACTAGGTGATCATGGTGATGTTGAGTTGAAAGTTCAAATACCGATTTACCGCCTTCAAAGTGGTGGCGAGTAACAATACCGGCATCATCAAACTGGTTCAACACTCGATATACTGTCGCAAGGCCAATCTCTTCGCCAAGATCAATCAGCTTCTTATAAAGGTCTTCAGCACTGATGTGTTGGCAATCCGGTTGCTGTAGTACTTCTAAAATTTTCAGCCTTGGAAGGGTAACTTTAAGACCAGCATCCTTTAGCGCTTGGTTATTGTCTGACATATACTTTCCCGTTGATGATCTGCCGCGATTAACAGAATTCAATATTCTGAACATTATAGGTTAACCAGAGATAACAATAAACCACGAACTTCAAAGGGTTACTATATTCTTTTTGTAAATTCGCGTTAGGTCGCTTATATTGCTCATCTGACCAGTTACAATTTAATAACAATTTGCAAAGAGAGCTAGGAAGGCATGAACAAGCAACTCGCGAAGATCTACAAACCGGGAATGGTTAAGTTCGCTTTAAACATTTGGCCTCCATTTTGGGGGGCGGGAATTCGCATTTTACGTATAAGTGATGATTTCCGTACGGTTGAAATGAGACTGAAATTGCGTTGGTGGAACAAAAACGCCAATCGTACTCAGTATGGCGGGAGTATTTTCTCTTTAACGGATCCAGTTTATTCATTAATGCTGATGGGGATCTTGGGGGAGGAGTACTATGTCTGGGACAAGGAAGCGAGCATTAACTTTATTCAACCTGGAAAAAGTGATCTCTTTGCTAAGTTTGAGATCTGCCAATCGGTGTTAGATGAGATTTACTCCGTGACCAAGAGAGGGGAGAAGTGCTTTCCTGAGTTTGTCATCCATGTCAAAGATGCACAAGGGAATGTGGTTTCGGAAGTTCAGCGTAAGCTGTATGTACGCAAAAAACCGCAATATCGAGAAGAAGTTATCGTGACAAACTAAAAAACCTCCCGAAGGAGGTTTTCATCATTAGTCTTCAAGCTCTGCTAGGCACATTTCTTCGTAGATTTGTTCAACCCAGTTTTTCACACGCTCTTCAGTGAGTTCTGGTTGGCGATCTTCATCAATGCATAAACCGACGAATAGGCTGTCATCACCAGCAACTAAGGCTTTTGACGCTTCAAACTCATAGCTCTCAGTTGAAGTGTGACCTAGGATGGTGCCACCTTTTGCTTCTACGATATCGCGAACTGTGCCCATTGCGTCACAGAAATATTCTGCGTAGTCCTCTTGGTCGCCACAACCAAAAATGGCCACTAGTTTAGTCGAGAAATCGATTTTCTCTAACTCTGGGAAAAAGTCATCCCAATCACACTGAGCTTCACCGTAGTACCAAGTTGGGATGCCTAAAAGCAGCAGGTCGAAGTTGTCGATATCTTCTTTACTACTTTTTGCGATGTCTTGTACGTGAACGAGTTTTTTACCTAGTTGCTTTTGAATCATCTTAGCAACGGCTTCGGTGTTGCCTGTGTCGCTGCCGAAGAAGATACCTACACTTGCCATAGAGTTTATACCTTTAATAATGTCTGTTGTTGGCACGGATGCTGTGATTTAACCCAGCCCTGTGCCTTCCCAGCTAAGCTGAATAATACCTTTTGCGATAAAACCGGCACAGCCAAGGAAGAGCACTAGCCACACAATACGACGACCAAATACCGGAACATTTCCCTGGTTTAATACGTCTTTTATCGCCATACCAATAAGAAAGAAGATAGACGCAAAAAGAAGATCGAGTCCAATCGATTCCAGCATGTTCATGTAGTCGTAGAGCATAGTGTTCCTTTCATGCCAATTTAGCTTGCGCGCACTATATCACTCTTACGCCATAAAGTTAATGCACACAAAGTGGGGATATCCCAATAAAACTTGGCGATTTTTCGTATTTGTTAACTAGAAATGAATTTTCTGATCGCACGAAGAACTTCTGCTGGTTTTTCAGCGTGTAGCCAATGCCCAGTACCAGCGATAACGTGCGCTTTTGCTCGACTAAACTGCTGCTGAACCAAGCTTTGATGCTCTGTCGTCAAATAGTCAGAATCGCCTCCTTTGACAAACAAGGTGGGAATGTTGGTCTGCTCTATCGGTATCCAACCTAATATTGAATCGTAGTTAGCGATCAGGGCGCCGACATTGAATCGCCATGCCAAATGATTGCCTTCTTTGTACAATGACTTGGCAAGAAACTGTCGAACGCCATCGAGTTCAATGTGGTGCGCGAGTAATTGCAACGCCTCATGGCGTGATGTTGGCTTCTGTTCCATCACCGCGCGCAGTCCGTTAAAAACATTATCATGACGCCTTTGTTGGTACGCGACGGGGGCCATGTCTAACACGATCAACTGAGTGACGAGATTAGGCGCGAGATTGGCCATTTTCATCGCGACTTTTCCACCCATTGAATGGCCGATGACAATCGCTTTATCGATACCTAATGTGCTTAGCGTGTCGATAACATCTTGAGCCATGAGCTTGTAATCGTGTTGTTGAGACTTAAAAGATAAGCCATGGTTACGGAGGTCTAAGCTGATGACACGATGATCTTGTGAGAGATCTCGTGCGAGTAGACCTAAGTTACTTAAACTGCCGAACAAGCCGTGTAGCAAAACAATGGCTTGACCGTCACCTTCGAGTTTGTAATTGAGCAATGCTGACATTTTATCTTGTTCGTGATGGGTTTAACGTGGAGTATCCGCGAGGATCTCGTTATAATCCCCCAGAGTTTAAACATTGAGATTGTGAAAAGCGAATGAAAACAATTGAGGTTGATGAGGATCTATACCGTTACATTGCTAGTCAAACCCAGCATATTGGCGAAAGTGCATCGGATATTTTGCGCCGCCTATTGAATGTGGATGGACGTCAGACTGTTGCCCCTATTACGATAGAACCGAAAGGCATCGTAGTAAGCAAAGATGCAGGCAAAGACACTCAACTTGATGGCGTAAAAGAGATGCGCTCACTATTAATTTCTGATGAGTTTGCCTCATTAAAGAAAGCCATCGATCGATTTATGCTTGTGCTGAGCACGCTACATCGCATCAACCCTGAGTCGTTTACTCAAGCGACAAAAGTGAAAGGTCGTAAGCGTGTTTATTTCGCCGACAATGAGGCGACATTGCTAGAAAATGGCAATACGACAAAACCAAAATCCATTCCAGGCACGGGTTTTTGGGTGATTACCAACAATAACACCAGCCGAAAAAGGCAGATGGTGGAACAGGTGATGGTACATATGGAATTCCAGCCTGATTTAATTGAAAAAGTAACAGGTTCAATTTAAGAAACCTGATAGAAGCCTCATAATGCGCAAGATTATGCCGATATTATGAGGCTTTTTTGTTTGAGTATATTTTAAGAAAGGATGTCATTAATGGCTATGCACCCTCGTGCAGGGCAGAAAGCTCTGCAAGAAGATCTTCACAATATCCCAGCACTCGTTGCTAATTATTTCCTCCTTCAACCCGATCCGACAAACTCAGCACACAAAGTAGAGTTTGGTACGTCAGGGCATCGCGGTTGTGCGGATAAATCCACTTTTAACGAACATCATATTTTAGCGATTGCTCAAGCGGTGGCTGAAGTACGTGCGGAGCAAGGGACAACGGGTCCTCTTTTTGTGGGTAAAGATACACATGCGTTGTCTGAGCCAGCGTTTTCTACCGTTGTTGAAGTGCTGATTGCCAATGGCGTCACGGTAATTGTACAAGAACAAAATGGCTATACCCCAACTCCGGGTATTTCCCATGCGATCCTGACATACAACTTACAACATGAAGAAAAAGCAGACGGTATTGTGATCACTCCGTCTCATAACCCACCACAAGATGGCGGTATCAAATACAACCCGACTCATGGTGGCCCCGCTGAAGGTGAGCTAACTCAGCGAATTGAGAATCGTGCAAACGTACTCATCGCAGAGGGGTTGCAAGGTGTTAAGCGTATGCCGTTGGCGCAAGCGAAAGCATCATCGCTATTTGTAGAGCAAGATCTGGTCAAACCTTATGTTGATGATTTGGTGAATGTGATCGATATGGCTGCCATTCAAAAAGCAGGCCTGAAACTGGGTGTCGATCCTCTCGGCGGCAGTGGCATTGATTATTGGCGTCAGATTGGTAAAGCATACAATTTAGATCTTACTTTAGTGAGTGAAGCCATTGACCCTTCTTTCCAGTTTATGTCATTGGATAAAGATGGTGTGGTTCGTATGGACTGTTCTTCTCCCTATGCAATGGCAGGATTGCTGGCACTAAAAGATCAGTATGATCTCGCGTTTGGTAATGACCCAGATTACGATCGCCATGGTATTGTCACGCCAAAAGGCTTGATGAATCCGAACCACTTTTTAGCTGTTTGCATTGATTACCTATACCGTCATCGTCAAGGTTGGGCTGCGGATGTGGCTGTGGGTAAAACCCTAGTTTCTAGCGCCATGATTGACCGAGTGGTAGCCGATCTTGGTCGTGAGCTATGTGAAGTACCGGTTGGCTTCAAATGGTTTGTGGATGGGTTGTACAACGGTAAGTTTGGCTTTGGTGGTGAAGAGAGTGCTGGAGCCTCATTCTTGCGCCAAGATGGTACACCATGGTCGACAGACAAAGATGGCATCATTCTTTGTTTACTGGCTGCGGAAATCACCGCAGTGACCGGTAAAAACCCGCAGCAATATTACGACGAGCTGGCGGCTAAACATGGTGAGTCTCAGTACAGCCGAATCCAAGCGGTTGCCAATGGTCCTCAGAAAGAGGTACTGAAGAAGCTCTCTGCTGAAATGGTTAAGGCAGAGACCTTGGCCGGTGATGAGATTACCGCGAGACTGACCCATGCGCCCGGTAACGGCGCAGCGATTGGTGGTCTAAAAGTGACAACAGCGAACGGTTGGTTTGCTGCGCGTCCATCGGGTACTGAAGATATCTATAAGATCTATTGTGAGAGCTTCAAAGGCGCAGAACACCTCAAACAAATCGAGTTGGAAGCGCAAGAGATTGTCAATCAAGTCTTCGCCGAAGCAGGTCTATAATTCTTTACTGCTGATAATCGATTTCTAATGATAATTAAAATCCCAAACACAGCGTTTGGGATTTTTTATTGTCGGAATAAAATTAAATTCATATAGCGAATGCGTTTGTTTTATTTATTCTCGCTGTTTATTTTAATGATTTTGTCGAAATTGAGTTAGATCATTAAATAATGAAACTCTGCTCTGTTTCGATTAAAATTTTTAAACCATGATTAAGTTTAAATAATTAAACGACTATTGGTTGTAATTGGTGATTTTGCTCGAGAATAATCCACGTTAATTCAGATTAAATTTGATTCAGATCGCTTTTAATTTGTCCAGATTAAGTTTAAAAATGTCTACTCATACTTGTTGGAGTAACTCTAAAGGAGTATTTTTTTGTCATTGAGTTTAAATATGTAAACTGACGATGATGAGTGTAAAACAAGTACGATTTACTAACGAAGACAGAGAAGCGCTGAAAAGTTACTACCGCCTTGCTGACACGATTGCAGATCTCATAGGTCCTCACTGTGAAGTGGTTATTCATTCTTTTGAAAGTCTTGAAAACTCTGTGGTTAAAATCGTCAATGGTCATCATACAGGACGCAAAATCGGTTCACCAATTACCGACCTTGGGCTTCGCATGTGGAGTCGTTTTGAAAAAACGGGAGAAGTGTCACCAAAGAGCTATTTCACTAACTCGGCGGACGGTTCGTTACTAAAATCGACAACATGTGTGCTTGATGGGCCAAATAAAAAACCTATTGGTATGTTATGTATCAATATGAATCTCTCTTTTCCGTTTCCTGAGATCATCAAAACCTTACTTCCTCAATGTACGTCGGCTAATTCGTTGGTTCATGAAAATTTCAGTAATAACGCGAATGACGTTATTCAACAAGCACTCGCGTCAGCAATAAGTGAAATCGAGAACAACACATCCGTTACGGCAAAAGGTCGCAATAAAGCCATTGTTCGTCATCTTTTTGAAAATGGTATTTTTGAACTGAAAGAGACGACGACACAGATATCAGAAAGCTTGGGGATCAGTCGCCAAGCTATTTATAAATTTATTCGAGAATTCAAATCAGAATAGTTCGTTAATTAAGGAGTTTAACGTGAAAGAAATTATATCTACATCAGCGGCACCAGCGGCCATTGGCCCATATTCGCAAGGAACCATTTATGGAGATTTGGTTTACACCTCTGGCCAGCTTCCATTAGTACCAGAAACAATGCAATTTGTTGAAGGTGGGATTAAGGAACAAGCAAAACAGTCTCTGGATAACCTGAAAGCGGTATTGGAAGCCAGTGGTGCTGGGTTCGATAGCGTACTGAAAACCACTTGTTTTCTTTCCGATATGGAAAACTTCGCTGCATTTAATGAGGTGTACACCGAGGTGTTTGGTACTGAGAATGCACCAGCACGCTCGTGCGTCGAAGCGGCACGACTGCCAAAAGACGCTTTAGTTGAAATTGAAGCCATTGCCTACAAAAAGTAACGGCCATCCGGAAACCATGAGCATCAATAGGAGACTCTCATGAGCTTATCATTCATCGCATTAAGCGTATTGTTCTTCGGGTTCTATGCGTTACTTGCGAACTTTAAAAAACAAAAGAAAAGCTTTAACTTCCGCGTACTGAGTGCGCTTGCTGCTGGTCTGTTATTCGGCGGTGCGATTCAACTCGTATTCGGTGTTGGCAATGTTGCAACGGCAGGCTTTGCTGAACTGATTTCTGTGTTCGGTAAAGGCTACATCAAGCTTCTACAAATGATCGTGATTCCACTGGTCTTCGTGGCCATGATTTCGTCAATCATGAACGTAGAGGGCGGTGGCGCACTATCTCGTATCGCGCCCAAAATCATCGGTATCCTACTTTTCACTTGTGCTATCTCCGCCGCTGTGGGCATCGCAAGTATTTACCTATTCGGTATCGATGCCAATGCACTCGTGAGCTCAATTGGTACCAACAGCGCCATTGAAGCGCGCGGTAATGCTTTGGTTGCAACCCAGAGTGCGATGGCAAGCAGTGGCCTATCTGGCATGGCGTTATCCATTATCCCAACCAATATTTTCGACATGCTAACGGGCTCTCAGCGCACTTCAACACTATCGACGGTACTGTTCGGTATGTTCCTTGGCTACTGTATCCTGCAAGTGAAAAACCGTAAGCCGGAGAAAGTGCAAAACTTCGTTGATTTCATCAATGCTGCCAAAGAAGTGGTGCTTTCAATGGTACGTGAGATTCTCAAGCTGACGCCTTACGGTGTGTTCGCTCTGATGACCACGTTTATGATGACCAACGATTTGTTCGCGCTGGCGGAAATGGGGCGCTTCCTACTCGCAAGCTATGTGGCCATTGGAGTGATGTTTGCGATCCACTTCGTGATGGTGTCTATGTTTGGCCTATCGCCTGCGAAGTTCATGAAGAAGACTTGGCCTGTACTCGTCTTTGGTTTTGGATCTCGTTCAAGTATGGCTGCTATTCCACTCAACGTAGAAACGCAAACTCAGCGTTTGGGCGTGGATGAAGAAACGGCGAATATGTCAGCAACATTTGGTACCAGTATCGGCCAGAATGGGTGTGCGGGTATCTACCCTGCAATGCTTGCAATCATGGCGTCTCAAGTGATGGGCATTCCAGTTGATTTAAGTTTTGTACTACAGCTGATCGCCGTTATCGCGATTGCGTCATTCGGCATTGCCGGTGTGGGTGGCGGTGCAACGTTCGCTGCAGTGGCGGTACTAACCATTATGGGCCTTGATATCACGGTGGTAGCGATTCTAGTTTCGATCGAAGCATTAATCGATATGGCTCGTACTGCGCTTAACATCTCTGGCTCAATGCTGTCTGGTGTGCTTACCGCGAAGAAAAATGGCTCGTTAAATCTTGAGCAATACAACGCAGAGAATGGCGCAGCCGCGACCAAAGAAGCGGCAGTGTAATGTGTAAATGAAATGGAGAGCACCCTTGAAGGGTGCTCTTCGGTTTTCCTAAGTTCAGTTTATTTAGGTAGTAAATATGAAAGTTGTTGTCGTAGGCGGTAGCGCCGCTGGGATGAGTTTTGCCGCAAAGTACAAGCGTAATCAGCCATCGGATGAAGTGATTGTGCTGGAGAAGCGAGATTACATCTCATTTGGTGCGTGTGGCTTACCGTACTTTGCTGGTGGCATGTTTGATGACACCGAGCGTATGATTTCTCGTACGCCAGAACAAGCGATTGAATCTGGTTTGGATGTGCGCATTGAAACCGAAATGGTAGCATTAGATCGCATTGAAAAGCGGATCACGATTCGTCATCAAGGTGAAGAAACCACTTTAGATTACGATATGCTGGTGATTGCTACTGGTGCTCGCCCAATCGTCCCTTCGTTTTGTGAGTTCAACCCAGAGCACGTATACACACTAACCAGCATGGAAGATGGCTTGGCGGTAAAACCAGCACTTAAGGACAGTAACAAACAACGTGTTTGCGTGATTGGCGGTGGTTTTATTGGCCTTGAGGTGTTTGATGCCGCACACCTGCTCGGTAAGCACGTCACCATCATTGAACGCGAGCAACATGTCATGAGTCGTCAATTCAGCCCTGAAATGATCGAAGTTGTGGAAGGCGCGATTCGCGAATCGGGAGCAGAGCTTAAAACCAGTTGCAGCGTATCAGCCATTCGCGACGCGGAGCAGGGCGGTTACATCGTAGAAACCGACAACGGCAATGTAGAAGCAGACGTTGTGATCATGTCACTTGGTTTTAAACCAAATACAGAAGCATTCGAGTTACCTAAAGCGGCTAACGGCGCGTTGCTAGTGGATGAGTTTGGCGCAACTGAAGATGCACACATTTACGCTGTTGGCGACTGTGCCGTGGTTCACCACATGGCGCTAGGCAAATCAGTGTATGTTCCACTGGCGACGACAGCCAACAAACAAGCGCGCATGATGGCGGATAAGCTTGCTGGCAAAGACACTTACATGAATGGTTTCCTAGGTTCATCTTGCTTAAAAGTGTTGGACTACGAACTAGCATGCACTGGCGTATCTGAACTGCTCGCGAAAGAGCATGGCTTAGATGTGAGGGTTTCCACTATTTCAGATAAGAACCAAACCGATTACTACCCAGGCCAAGAAGACATCAAAGTGAAGCTGGTTTACCACCCAGAGACTAAGGTTCTACTTGGCGGTGAGATTGTTGGTAAAAAAGGTGCAGTGGGTCGAATCAACGCGCTAGCGGTTGCGATTACGGCCAAAATGACCACACAACAGCTAGGTTACATGGACTTTTGCTACGCGCCGCCATTTGCACGCACATGGGATGCATTAAATGTGGCTGGCAACGTCGCGAAATAATGGCACAGTACGAAGGGAAGCGATGCTTCCCTTTTTTACATTCCATTGTGTGGCCAATTATCCGGCACGATAAACCAGAATTGGCCACTTTTACTTTGTGCGTGAACAAACCTATCCTGTGGTTCCTGGACTGGCGTGTCAAACTCGCTGGTTCCCACGGCCCAATGGTGTTTTTCCAACGCATAGAGCGGTTCAGGTATTTGAGACCATTGATGGGCAAAACACCAGTATCCTTTGATTACCTGCGCGTTGAGGGAATACCCCAAGCACTTTTGAGGGATGACTTGATCTAAAAAGGGATTAATGTAGAGCCGCCCTTGCATGAGAAGGTGTTCGCTGCAATTGCGGTATTGGGGATGCGATGCTAAGAATGCCTCGTTTGAGCTCATCTTCAATTGGTGGTTGAGCATATGGTTTAACTTTTTGTCGAGGCGATCTTTCGCATTAGGGCCGTACCACAAACCATCGTGCAACAAGTAGAACTTGATCGCCACCTCCCAATGCTGGTAGTTCGAGTCAGCAGTGTTGCGCAACATAAAGTCGATGGCGCCGAGTGTGCGCCGGTGATCTTTTAGCTGCAGTTCTTCTTCAACCAAATCAATCGTTTTGGTGTTTTGAAATAGAGTGCTGCATAGGTGTTGATATAAGAAGCCCAATCTCTTGTTGCCTTGATAGGGAGGTAAGGTTGATGGCACAGAGGCATCGAGTAACTGTAACTGAGCAAAAGGTGGTTTCAGTTCAAACAGAGAGGGAGAATGTAATATCCAGTGTAGAAAGCGCTGTTGTGATTCCATCATTGTGCTCGAGGTTGGATCCGATATTGTATTGCTGACAAGCTTGAGTATACACTTTGCGGGTAACTTAAGTCTGGAATCTAAGATGAACAACCTCGAATTAGAAAAAATCTTAAATGAGAAACTGACCCCCCAGTTGATTAAGGATTACTGCCCAAACGGCCTGCAAATCGAAGGCAGTGAGACGATAAAAAAAATCATCACCGGAGTGACCGCTTCTCAAGCGTTAATCGATAAAGCGGTTGAACTCAATGCTGATGCACTGCTTGTGCACCATGGCTATTTTTGGAAAGGTGAAGCTGAGCCTATCCGTGGCATGAAAGGAAAACGCGTCCGCACTCTGATCAAAAATGATCTCAACTTATTTGCTTATCACTTGCCTCTCGATATTCACCCAGAGCTCGGTAACAACGCTGAGCTGGCACGTTTGCTTGAGATAAAGGTTGAGGGTGGTTTAGAAGGGCATCCTCAATCCGTGGCCATGTTTGGGCGCCTCAAACAGCCGCTTACAGGGGCTGAGTTTGCCCAAAAACTGGCATCTGCGCTTCACCGCGAACCTTTGCACATTGCCCCAGAAAATCGCCATAAAATGATTGAAACGGTAGGTTGGTGTACTGGTGGTGGACAAGATTACATTGAGCTTGCTGCACAACATGGCCTAGATGCTTTTATCTCTGGCGAAGTTTCAGAGCGAACCACTTACAGTGCCCGAGAGTTAGATATCCATTACTATGCCGCTGGCCATCATGCTACTGAGCGGTACGGAATTAAGGCGCTTGGAGAATGGTTGGTACAACAACACCAATTGGATGTTGAATTTATTGATATCGATAATCCGGTATAGGCGAAATATCATAAAGTCGTAAAACAAAAAGGGTTGAGACCATGTCTCAACCCTTTTCAATTTTAACACTGTGCGTATTACTCGCGTTCGTGCATAGGTTGGAAATCGCGTTGAACTTCCCCTGTGTATAACTGACGAGGGCGACCGATACGGTTCAGTGGATCACTGTGCATTTCGTTCCAGTGAGCAATCCAACCGATGGTGCGTGAAATTGCGAAGATAACGGTAAACATTGAGACTGGAATGCCAATCGCTTTCAGAATGATGCCTGAGTAGAAATCAACGTTCGGGTACAGTTTCTTCGAGACAAAGTACTCGTCTGAAAGAGCAATGCGCTCAAGTTCCATTGCAACATCAAGCAGTGGATCTTGAATGTTGAGCTCTTTAAGCACTTCATGACAGGTTTCACGCATAACGGTTGCGCGTGGATCGTAGTTCTTGTAAACACGGTGACCAAAGCCCATCAAACGGAATGGGTCATCTTTGTCTTTCGCTCGATCCACGTACTCAGGAATGTTGTCGACTGAACCAATCTCTTCCAACATCTTCAGACACGCTTCATTTGCGCCGCCATGAGCTGGACCCCAAAGCGATGCAATACCTGCCGCAATACAAGCAAACGGGTTTGCACCAGAAGAACCCGCCAAACGTACTGTTGACGTTGACGCATTCTGTTCGTGGTCGGCATGTAGAGTAAAGATCTTGTCCATCGCACGTGCAACGACAGGGTTTACTTCATATTCTTCACATGGTGTAGCAAACATCATGTGTAGGAAGTTTTCTGCGTAGCTCAAATCATTGCGAGGGTAGATGAACGGTTGGCCTGTTGAGTACTTGTAACACATAGACGCAAGCGTTGGCATTTTAGACAACAGACGATACGCAGTGATCTCACGATGCACGTCGTTGTTGATGTCTAAAGAATCATGGTAAAACGCAGCAAGTGCGCCAACAACGCCACACATTACTGCCATAGGGTGTGCATCACGACGGAAGCCATGGAAGAAGCTGGCAATTTGTTCGTGCACCATAGTGTGGCGAGTAACAGTTGTTTTGAATTTCTCGTATTGCTCACGAGTAGGGGCTTCACCGTAAAGTAGAATATAACAAACCTCTAGATAATCAGCGTTGTTTGCAAGCTGATCAATAGGGTATCCACGGTGAAGCAGGATGCCTTTTCCGCCGTCGATGTATGTTATTTGCGATTCACAAGATGCAGTGGCAAGAAAACCCGGGTCGAAAGTGAAGTAGCCGTTCGCTCCTAGCTTACGAACATCAATTACGGGCGTTCCTAAAGAACCTTCCATAATTGGCAATTCGATCGGCGCTTTACCTTCAACATGAAGGGTCGCTTTCTTATCCGCCATAACAATCTCCTTTGTTTATTATTTAATCCGTCCAGGATGTTTATATGCCTTTTTTGTACTGGTGTTAAAGATTAAAGTCAATTCTTCTCCCTTTTTGTGTGCACTTGTTATTATTTTTTGCATTAAAATCGTTAAAAATCTGTTCTGTGTAGCATAATTTGTTACATCAATTGTATTAGAATGTTGCCAGCCGTATAGTGGCGCAGAAATTTTTGGTTAACTCCTTATAAATTCGGGGCTAGAAACAATTGTGAGGTGTTTCTTTTAGCTTTTTTGTTAACAAGTTTTTTACAATTTAATGGAATCATTTGCCGGAATGTTGTTAATTAAATGTTAACTTTTGTGGGGTTGGGAGCCAAAATTCGTTCATAACAATAAATGCTCAATGGAGCTGAGTGAGCAAGCCCGTGAAAGAAAGAAAGTCAAGACCTGTTAATTTAGATTTACAGACCATTCGCTTTCCTATCACAGCAATCGCGTCCATCCTGCACCGTGTGTCAGGTGTGATTACGTTTGTTGCGGTGGGAATTTTGCTTTGGTTACTATCCATTTCTCTGTCATCCCCAGTAGGCTTTATGGAAGCAAGCGACATCGTCGATAGCTTCTTTGTGAAGTTTATTCTATGGGGCATTTTAACTGCGTTGGCATACCACATCGCTGGTGGTATTCGTCACCTGATGATGGACTTAGGCCATTTTGAAGAGCTTGAGTCTGGCGCAATGAGTGCCAAAGTTG
Source organism: Vibrio vulnificus NBRC 15645 = ATCC 27562 (assembly GCF_002224265.1). NCBI lineage: Bacteria > Pseudomonadati > Pseudomonadota > Gammaproteobacteria > Vibrionales > Vibrionaceae > Vibrio > Vibrio vulnificus. The sequence goes on along the minus strand of NZ_CP012881.1, from coordinate 626,870 downwards.
CATTTGCTGCCACCGCTGTCTTATCACTATTGGCGGGGATTTTGGTATGGTAAAACACGTTTCCTCTGTTGGTCGTAACGGTGTGCACGATTTCTTATTGATTCGTGCAACGGCCATCATCATGACTCTTTACACCATTTATCTTGTTAGCTTCTGTGCGTTCACAGATATCAACTATGCATCCTGGACTCAGTTTTTTGGTGGTACTTTTACTAAAGTCTTCACCATGCTTGCTCTCGCTTCTGTCCTGATTCATGCCTGGATTGGATTATGGCAAGTGCTGACTGACTACATCAAGTGCGCCAAATTGCGTGGCGGTTTACAACTGGGTGTGATCGCACTGCTGTTCGGGTATTTCTTCTCTGGTCTGTTTGTATTGTGGGGTGCATAAGTGTCTATTCCAGTTCGCGAATTTGATGCCGTAGTAATCGGCGCTGGTGGTGCAGGCATGCGTGCTGCACTACAAATTTCTGAGCAAGGCCTTTCTTGTGCATTGCTATCTAAAGTATTTCCAACACGCTCACACACTGTATCGGCTCAAGGTGGTATTACCGTTGCTCTCGGTAACTCACACAAAGACGATTGGCAGTGGCATATGTATGACACCGTTAAAGGTTCCGATTACATTGGTGACCAAAACGCCATTGAGTACATGTGTAAGAATGGTCCTGAGTCAGTGATCGAGCTTGAAAAAATGGGCCTGCCTTTCTCTCGTTTTGATAACGGCAGTATCTACCAGCGTCCATTTGGTGGTCAGTCAAAAGAGTTTGGTGGCGAGCAAGCGGCTCGTACCGCTGCAGCGGCAGACCGTACTGGTCACGCACTGCTCCACACTCTGTATCAGCAAAACGTAAAACACAAAACCATGATCTTCTCTGAGTGGTATGCACTTGATTTGGTGAAAAACCAAGATGGTGCGGTTGTGGGTTGTACAGCGGTATGCATGGAAACGGGTGAAATTTGCTACTTCAAGTCGAAGGCGACCATTTTAGCAACCGGTGGTGCTGGACGTATCTACGCTTCGACAACCAATGCACACATCAATACAGGTGATGGCGTTGGTATGGCACTGCGTGCGGGTGTTCCAATGCAAGATATGGAAATGTGGCAGTTCCACCCAACGGGTATTGCTGGTGCTGGTGTTCTTGTAACGGAAGGCTGTCGTGGTGAAGGTGGTTATCTTCTTAACAAAGATGGCGAGCGTTTCATGGAGCGTTATGCGCCGAATGCGAAAGATTTGGCTGGTCGCGACGTTGTGGCACGTTCAATGATGATCGAAATCCGTGAAGGTCGTGGTTGCGATGGTCCTTGGGGTCCACACATTAAACTCAAGTTGGATCACCTAGGTAAAGATGTGCTTGAATCGCGTCTACCAGGCATCTGTGAGTTGTCGCGTACCTTCGCTCACGTTGATCCAGTAAAAGAGCCAATCCCAGTTATCCCAACTTGTCACTACATGATGGGTGGTGTACCGACGCAAGTTTCTGGTCAAGCGATCAAACAAACTGCCGATGGCAAAGACGTCGAAGTTCAAGGTCTATTCGCGTGTGGTGAAATTGCTTCTGTATCAGTACATGGTGCAAACCGTCTAGGTGGTAACTCACTGCTTGACCTCGTGGTATTCGGTCGTGCAACGGGTCTTCACCTTGGTGAAACTTTGGCGGCACAAGCGGAAGCTCGCGATGCATCAGCATCGGACATTGAAGCATCACTTTCTCGCTACATGCGCTGGGAAAACAGCAAAGGTGGTGAGGATCCAGTTCAGATTCGTAAAGATCTACAACGTTGTATGCAGAACAGCTTCTCGGTATTCCGTGAAGGTGACGCTATGGCGACAGGTCTGGAAGAGCTGAAAGTGATTCGCGAGCGCCTGAAAGATGCACATCTTTCTGACAAATCAACTGAGTTCAATACTCAGCGTATCGAGTGTTTGGAGCTAGACAACTTGATGGAAACGGCATTCTCAACAGCAGTTGCGGCCAACTATCGCACAGAAAGTCGCGGTGCTCACGCCCGCTTTGACTTCCCAGATCGTGACGATGAAAACTGGCTATGCCACTCTATCTACAACCCGGAAACGGAGCAAATGAGCAAGCGTGATGTCAATATGACGCCTGTTCATCGTGATGCGTTCCCACCAAAAGTACGTACATACTAAGGGAGGACTGAACTATGAAACTGAACTTCTCTGTATATCGTTACAATCCGGATGTAGATACCAAACCATACATGAAAGACTATGTGCTGGAAGTGGAAGACGGCTCTGACATGATGGTGTTGGATGCACTGATTCTACTCAAAGAGCAAGACGCTACGATCTCTTTCCGTCGTTCCTGTCGTGAAGGTGTGTGTGGTTCGGATGGTCTTAACATGAATGGTAAGAACGGTTTGGCGTGTATTACACCGCTGTCTGCGCTGAAAGCGGACAAAATTGTGATTCGTCCATTACCTGGGTTACCTGTGATTCGCGATCTTATCGTTGACATGACACAGTTCTACGATAACTATGCGAAAGTTAAGCCTTTCTTGATTTCAGATGGTGCTCTTCCGCCTTCTCGAGAAAACTTACAATCACCAGATGAGCGTGCACATTTGGATGGTTTGTACGAATGTATTATGTGTGCATGTTGTACAACCTCGTGCCCATCATTCTGGTGGAACCCGGACAAGTTTATCGGGCCAGCAGGCCTTCTGGCTGCGTATCGTTGGCTGATTGACAGTCGTGATACTGCAACAGATGAACGTTTGTCTAATCTTGATGACGCATTTAGCGTTTTTCGTTGCCACGGCATTATGAATTGTGTAAGTGTTTGTCCTAAGGGGCTAAATCCTACAAAAGCTATTGGCCACATCAAGAGTATGCTGGTCAATCGTTCGGTGTAACAAACAACAAAATTGCCGACAGTGTTCTAACCAACCTGTCGGCTCTATAGTAGCTCGGCGAAGACCGCAGCAAACGTGAAAACTACTGGTTAAGGGAAAATATGCACAACGGCGTGATGAAGGCATGGCTCGAGTCTTCACACTTGGCTGGCGCCAATGCAACTTACGTAGAGGATCTCTACGAACTGTATCTAAGTGACCCCGATCTGGTAAGTGAGGAGTGGAAACGTGTTTTTGAAGGCTTGCCTAAGCCAACAAAAGAAGTGGCCGAACAGCCGCATTCACGGGTCCGTGACTACTTCCGACGACTAGCTCAAGAAACAAAGCATTATAGTGTCCAGGTAAGTGATCCTGATGTCGATGCTAAGCAAGTTAAGGTACTACAGCTGATTAATGCTTACCGCTTCCGCGGACATGAAGCAGCAGAATTGGATCCACTCGGTTTATGGCAACGCCCAACAGTGGCTGAGCTAGACCCTGCATTCCACAATCTCACCGAAGATGACTTCGAAGAAACATTCAACGTAGGTTCTTTTGCTGTTGGTCAAGAGACCATGCCGCTTAAAGATATCTACACCGCACTTAAGAAAACCTACTGTGGTTCGATTGGTGCAGAATACATGCACATGACAGACACAGAGCAAAAGCGTTGGATCCAACAACGTTTAGAATCTGTGGTTGGTCAACCTTCCTTTGATAAAGATGAAAAACGTACATTCCTTGCTGAACTAACGGCAGCAGAAGGTCTTGAGCGCTATCTTGGTGCAAAATTCCCAGGAGCGAAGCGTTTCTCTCTCGAAGGTGGCGACGCGATGATTCCGATGATGAAAGAGTTGATTCGTCATGCGGGTCGCAGCGGGATGCGTGAAGTGGTTATCGGCATGGCTCACCGTGGCCGTCTCAATATGCTGGTTAACGTCTTGGGCAAAAAGCCTCAAGATCTGTTTGATGAGTTTGCTGGTAAGCATGGCGAGAGTTGGGGTACGGGTGATGTGAAATATCACCAAGGTTTCTCGGCGGACTTCGCAACACCAGGTGGCGACGTTCACTTAGCCCTTGCGTTTAACCCATCTCACTTAGAGATTGTTAACCCAGTCGTTATGGGTTCTGTGCGTGCACGTCAAGACCGCTTGGGCGATGATGACGGTAGTAAAGTGTTGCCTATTACCATCCATGGTGACTCTGCGATCGCGGGTCAAGGGGTTGTTGCTGAAACATTCAACATGTCTCAAGCGCGTGGCTTCTGCGTTGGTGGTACGGTACGTGTTGTCGTCAACAACCAAGTAGGTTTTACGACATCTAACCCACGCGATACACGCTCAACAATGTACTGTACTGATATTGCGAAGATGGTACAGGCACCGATTTTCCACGTAAATGCAGATGACCCTGAAGCAGTTGCTTTCGTTACTCGTATTGCGTTGGATTACCGTAACGAATTTAAACGTGATGTGGTGATTGACTTGGTTTGTTACCGTCGTCATGGCCACAACGAAGCGGATGAGCCAAACGCAACTCAGCCGTTGATGTATCAAAAGATCAAAAAACATCCTACACCACGTAAGTTGTATGCTGATGTGTTGATCGACAAAAATGAATGCGACATCGAAACCGCAACGCAAATGGTCAACGAGTATCGTGATGCACTTGATCACGGCGAAGTGGTTGTTAAAGAATGGCGCCCAATGGCACTCCATTCTGTTGATTGGTCCCCATATCTGGGCCATGACTGGGATACGTCTTGGAACAATACCTACGATAAACAACGCCTAGTCGAGCTAGGTAAGCGTTTATGCCAATACCCAGAAAGTCACACGCTTCACAGCCGAGTGAGCAAGCTTTATAACGACCGTGTAGCAATGACCAATGGTGAAAAAGAGCTAGATTGGGGTATGGCAGAAACTTTGGCCTACGCCACACTGGTGGATGATGGCAAGCGTATTCGTATCTCGGGTCAGGATTCTGGTCGTGGTACTTTCTTCCATCGTCATGCTGTACTGCACAACCAAAACGATGCCAGTACTTATGTTCCTCTTGCCAATATTCATGATAAGCAAGGTCCTTTTGAAGTATTCGATTCGGTTCTTTCTGAAGAAGCGGTACTTGCCTTTGAATACGGTTACGCAACGGCAGAGCCAAGTGGCTTGACGCTTTGGGAAGCGCAATTTGGTGACTTTGCTAACGGCGCACAAGTGGTTATTGACCAGTTCATCTCTTCGGGTGAGCAGAAGTGGGCTCGACTATGTGGGTTAACCATGTTGTTGCCTCACGGCTATGAAGGTCAAGGCCCAGAGCATTCATCTGCGCGTCTTGAGCGTTATCTACAACTGTGTGCTGAACAAAACATGCAAGTGGTTGTGCCATCAACCCCTGCGCAGGTTTATCACATGATCCGTCGTCAAGTTGTGCGTCCAATGCGTCGTCCACTGATTGTGATGTCTCCTAAATCATTGCTACGTCACCCATTATGCACATCGTCACTCGATGACTTGGCAAATGGTACCTTTATGCCAGCGATTCCAGAAATCGATGAACTGGATCCGGCAAAAGTGAAACGTGTTGTGTTCTGTTCAGGAAAGGTCTACTTCGACCTTCTAGAGCAGCGTCGCAATAACGAGCAAGATGATGTCGCGATTGTACGTATTGAACAGCTGTATCCATTCCCGATGGATGACGTGAAAGCGGCAATAGCACCTTATGTGAATGTTGAAGATTTTGTTTGGTGTCAGGAAGAGCCACAAAACCAAGGGGCTTGGTACTGTAGCCAACATAACTTCCGAGCAGCTATCCCGGCAGGAACTGAGTTGAAATACGCTGGTCGTCCAGCATCAGCTTCTCCAGCCGTTGGTTATATGTCGGTGCACTTGAAACAGCAGAAAGCGCTGATTGATGACGCGCTAAACGTGAACGAAAAGACTTCGGATTAAGAACTAGAAGTAAAAGGAAGAAACAGATATGACTATTGAAATTCTGGTTCCAGATTTACCTGAATCAGTGGCCGATGCAACAGTTGCAACTTGGCACAAGAAACCAGGCGACAGAGTTGAGCGCGATGAAGTGCTGGTTGATATTGAAACAGACAAAGTAGTGTTAGAAGTACCGGCTTCAGAAGCGGGTATTCTCGAAGCGATTGTTGAAGAAGAAGGCGCAACAGTACTTTCTAAGCAACTGATCGGTCGCATTAAATTGGCGGCAGTCGCGGGTGAACCTACGGCTGATACGACAGAAGAGTCACAGCCATCTCCAGATAAGCGTCATACTGCAAGCTTATCAGAAGAGAGCAATGATGCCCTTAGCCCAGCAGTGCGTCGTCTCCTTGCAGAGCATGGTTTAGAAGCAAACCAAGTGAAAGGTACGGGTGTAGGTGGTCGCATTACACGTGAAGATATTGAAGCGCACCTTGCAGCGGCCAAAAAGGCACCAGCAGTGGCAGAATCAGCTGTTGCGCCAGTAGCACCTGTTGCAGCTCGTAGTCAAAAACGAGTACCGATGACGCGTCTACGCAAAACAGTGGCTAATCGTCTGCTAGAAGCGAAAAACAGCACTGCAATGCTGACGACGTTTAATGAAGTCAACATGAAGCCAATCATGGATCTTCGTAAGCAGTATGGTGATCAGTTTGAAGCGCGTCATGGTATTCGTCTTGGCTTCATGTCTTTCTACGTGAAAGCGGTGACTGAAGCACTGAAGCGTTATCCTGAAATCAACGCATCGATCGATGGTGATGACATTGTTTACCACAACTATTTTGACATCAGTATGGCGGTTTCTACGCCACGTGGCCTAGTGACTCCAGTCCTAAAAGACTGCGATACGCTAGGTTTTGCGGATGTTGAAAAGGGCATCAAAGAGCTCGCCATCAAAGGTCGTGACGGAAAACTAACCGTTGACGAGCTAATTGGCGGTAACTTTACCATCACCAATGGTGGTGTGTTTGGTTCGTTGATGTCGACACCAATCATCAACCCACCACAATCTGCGATTTTGGGTATGCATAAGATTCAAGATCGTCCGATGGCGGTAGATGGCAAAGTTGAAATTCTGCCAATGATGTACCTAGCACTGTCTTACGACCACCGCTTGATTGATGGTCGTGAGTCGGTTGGCTTCCTAGTGACCGTGAAAGAGTTACTGGAAGATCCAGCACGTCTGCTGTTAGACGTTTAATATCGCTAAAACGTCTAGTTGTCGTTGATGGCTAGACGTTAAAAATCCCTAAGGCTAGACTGGCTCAGCGTCTGGCCTTCACTTGAACTGTTAGCAGTTTATTTGAGAAGACCCTACAGGCGTCGCACTGTTAATCGTGACGTTATGGAAATAATAAATCCCTTAAGGGAAGAACAAACGGAATATCAAAATGAATTTGCATGAATACCAAGCCAAACAGCTGTTTGCAGAATTCGGTTTGCCGGTACCAGAAGGTTATGCTTGTGATACACCTCAAGAAGCATTTGAAGCTGCTGGCCGCATTAGCACCGCTAAGAAAGTTGTAAAATGTCAGGTTCACGCAGGTGGCCGCGGTAAAGCGGGCGGCGTAGAGCTTCACGATACGAAAGAAGGCGTGAAAGAGTTTGCACAAAAATGGCTTGGCAAAAATCTGGTTACTTATCAGACAGATGCGAATGGTCAGCCAGTAACAAAAATTTTGGTTGAAGAAGCGTCCAATATCGCTAACGAGCTATACTTGGGTGCTGTCGTTGACCGTGCAACACGCAAAGTCGTTTTCATGGCCTCAACGGAAGGCGGTGTGGAAATCGAAAAAGTTGCAGAAGAAACTCCTGAACTGATTCACAAAGCGGCTATTGACCCACTGGTAGGCCCTCAGGCTTATCAAGGTCGTGAGCTTGCTTTTAAACTTGGTCTTCAAGGCGATCAAATTAAGCAGTTTGTTAAAATCTTCATGGGTTTGGGTGAAATGTTCACTCGATACGATCTCGCTCTTCTTGAAATCAACCCACTTGTGATTACCGGCGAAGGCAACCTACTTTGTCTAGATGGTAAGATCAACATCGACTCAAATGCGCTTTACCGTCAGCCAAAACTGCGTGAAATGCACGATCCTTCTCAAGAAGATAAGCGTGAAGCTCATGCGGCGCAGTGGGAACTGAACTACGTGGCACTTGATGGTAACGTTGGCTGTATGGTTAACGGTGCTGGCCTCGCAATGGGTACCATGGATATCGTAAACCTCCACGGTGGCAAACCTGCAAACTTCCTAGATGTAGGTGGTGGCGCAACAAAAGAACGTGTTGCTGAAGCATTCAAGATCATCTTATCTGATGACAATGTAAAAGCAGTACTTGTGAATATCTTCGGCGGTATCGTTCGTTGTGACATGATCGCGGAAGGCATCATCGGTGCAGTGAAAGAAGTGGGTGTAAGCGTACCCGTTGTTGTACGTCTTGAAGGTACTAACGCGGATCTTGGCCGCAAAGTACTGGCAGAGTCAGGTTTGGATATCATTGCAGCAGAATCACTAACAGATGCTGCTCAGAAAGTAGTTGCTGCGGCGGAGGGCAAATAATGTCTGTATTAATTAACAAAGACACCAAAGTAATTTGTCAAGGTTTCACAGGTGGTCAGGGTACTTTCCACTCAGAGCAAGCTCTTGCTTACGGCACGCAAATGGTTGGTGGCGTTTCTCCGGGCAAAGGCGGTCAGACGCATCTTGGTCTTCCTGTATTTAATACAGTGCGTGAAGCAGTGGAAACGACTGGCGCAACCGCAACCGTTATCTACGTTCCAGCCCCTTTCTGTAAAGACGCAATTTTGGAAGCAATTGATGCTGGTATTCAGCTGATAGTCACCATCACAGAAGGCATTCCTACGACGGACATGATCGATGTGAAAGTGAAACTGGAGCAGACTGGCGTTCGTATGATTGGTCCAAACTGTCCAGGTGTTATCACTCCTGATGAGTGTAAGATCGGCATCATGCCAGGTCATATCCATAAGAAGGGTAAAGTGGGTATCGTTTCACGTTCAGGTACTTTGACCTACGAAGCTGTTAAACAAACCACGGATGAAGGTTTCGGTCAGTCTACTTGTGTTGGTATCGGTGGCGACCCAATCCCAGGTTCTAACTTCATCGATATTCTGAAATTGTTCCAAGAAGACCCAGAAACGGAAGCGATCGTGATGATCGGTGAGATTGGCGGTACGGCGGAAGAAGAAGCGGCAGCGTTCATTAAAGAGAATGTAACTAAGCCAGTCGTTTCTTACATCGCTGGTGTAACTGCGCCTCCGGGTAAACGTATGGGCCATGCTGGTGCTATCATTTCTGGTGGTAAAGGAACGGCGGACGAGAAATTTGCAGCACTTGAATCTGCTGGTGTGAAAACTGTTAAGTCTTTGGCTGACATTGGTCAAGCACTTCGTGAAGTGACGGGTTGGTAATAGACAACAGCGTCAACCTCTAAGTAAAAGCCGAGCAATCAATGCTCGGCTTTTTCATTATAGTTTGCTTGTTCTGCCACTTTAGCTTGTTTGTGGCTTTAGTTGAGCCAGCATAAAGATAGCGGTTGCGCTAATGACCACAGATGGACCCGCTGGAGTATCGAAATGCCAAGAGAGCGTTAATCCACCGAGGACGGCAAGAACACCGATCAGAGACGCAAACCCGGCCATTTGCTCTGGTGACTGAGCAAAGCGCCTTGCCGCTGCTGCAGGAATGATCAGCAGAGACGTCATAATCAGTGCGCCGACAAATTTCATCCCCACTGCGATAACGATACCGACCATCAACATCAAAATTAAGCGAATCAAATCGATATTGGTGCCTTCCACTGCAGCCAATTCTTCATTAACCGTGGTGGACAAAAGTGGACGCCAAAAAAGATACAACGTTGCGCCAACCGCAGCGACTCCTGCGTATATGAAGAGCAAATCTTGTGGAGAGACAGCCAAAAGATCACCAAATAAGTAACTCATCAGATCCACACGGACGTTATCGAGAAAACTTACCGCGACCAAACCGATGGACAATGCGCTGTGAGCTAAGATGCCGAGCAGTGTATCCGACGCAACGAGTTGCTGTTTTTGCAGTGTCACGAGTATCACCGCTAAAGCGAGGCAACATACAATGAGCGCAAGGTACAAGTTCACATCGAGCAGAAAGCCAAGTGCCAGCCCCATTAATGACGCATGAGCTAGGGTATCGCCGAAGTAGGCCATCTTGCGCCAAACAACAAATGATCCCAAAGGCCCCGCGATCAGTGCAATTCCTAAGCCGGCTAAAAGAGAAGGAAGAAGAAACTCAATCATGATGATGTCCATGGTGATGATGGTTACACTGAGTTGGATCACCAGAAACAGGTTGGCCTGCTAAATCGTGGTGGTGGTGGTCATGTTGGTGATGATAAATCGCTAATGAGTCTCTTGCCGCACTACCAAATAATGCAATGTAAGACGGGTGCTGAGTAATGTCTTCTGGCGTGCCAGAACAGCAAACGTGATGTTGAAGGCAAATGACTTCATCGGTTTTTGCCATAACAAGGTGTAAGTCATGCGACACCATAAACACGGCACAATCAAAACGATGGCGGATGCTTTCAATTAAATCGTAGAGATCAATTTGTCCTTGAATGTCGACGCCTTGAGCGGGTTCATCAAGTACAAGTAAGTCGGGTCGTTGCAAAAGCGCGCGAGCCAACAGCACGCGTTGAGTCTCACCGCCAGAGAGTTTGTGCATGTTGTATTTATATAGGTGCTCGGCACCAACAAGTCGAAGTGCTTCCATCGTTTCTTGCTGGCTATACTTTCCTGATAGATTTAGGAAACGGATAACATTAAGTGGCAATGTGTCATTGAGTTTTAGCTTTTGTGGAACATAGCCGATAGTGAGCTTTGCTTGACGTTGAACTTGACCTGAAGTGGGTTTGAGTAAACCGATGATGATTTTGACTAAGGTTGACTTGCCGGCGCCATTTGGACCGATCAGTGTCGTGATTTTACCTTTGTGCAAATCCAAGCTAATACTGTCTAAAACTTTCTTATCGTCAAAGGTGACGGAAAGCGCCTTTAGGCTAATTAACGCTGACATGAATAGAACTCATTTGCAATTGGTGAGTGTTATAATGTAACATTTTATCCTAATGAACGCTACTTACCAACTTGGATTATTATGATTCGCTTTTTATTGTGTACTTTTACGTTATTTTTGCCGTTACAAGCGCTTGCCGTTGAGGTTTTAACCAGCATTAAACCAATACAGCTGATCGTCAATGAGCTTACGCAAGAGGTAACGATCCCCAAGTTACTCGTGGCTGCCAATGCATCGCCTCACGATTACGCTTTGAAACCTTCTGACGTGAAAAAAGTAAGGCAAGCGGATCTGATAGTGTGGTTTGGCTCATCCTTAGAGCCTTTTATGACAAAGTTGGTGTCAGATCATTCCAATGTGCTAACGATCAGCGAGATCCCTTCTCTTAAGTTACGTGAATACCAAGAGGCTCATCAGCATGATGGCCATGATCACGGTAGCCATGACCCCCATTTTTGGATGGGCATCGACACAGTCAAACAAGTTGCTCCAGCGATAACGGCGCGTCTGATTGAAATCGACGCGCAGCACGAAGCACAGTACCAAGCTAACTTAAAGCGTTTCATGCAGGGATTGGATGAAACGGATACGCGTTTAAGTAAGTTGCTACAAGGAGTGAAAGAGCGCGGCTACTATGTATTCCATGATGCTTATGGCTACTTTGAACAGCAGTATCAACTTAGCAACCTTGGGCACTTTACGGTTAGCCCAGAGAAAAAGCCTGGAGCGAAAACGTTGATTGAAATCCGTAACCGTTTAGCAAAAGGCGATGTTGTGTGTGTGTTTGCTGAGCCACAATTTACACCAGCGGTTATCGAAAGCGTCATGAGAGGCAGCTCGGCGAAAAAAGGTGTTTTAGACCCTATTGGGACAGAAGTGACACTTGAATCTGGTGGCTACTTTAATTTTCTCCTATCAATGGGGAATGATTTCTACCAATGTTTACATGATAAGTAGCGCCAACTTCTCTCTATTTACGTGATCCAATTGGTGATATTGGCAACCCTTGCTAAGTTGATATTTTTATCATGCAGCAATTTCGCTATGATATTTAGCGCCCCAAAATAATGCTCTAAAGCGTTGAAAATAATCAAGGGCGTAAGAATTGACTTTACAGGGAAATCTGACTTGCTGCGTATTCTTGCCTGGCTTCTACTCGCAGGGCTTACACTACCGTTCAAAGCGCTAGCTTTGGACGGAAACTCTGCCATATTTTACCCACTGCCTGGACAGGAGCAGGGAACCTTTGTTGCTGCTAAAAATCTCTTTGTTGGTGGTGATGGTGGTTTATGGATACATGACGTGCACGGCAAAGTGCAATATTTCGATGGTAATACCTTGTTGCCGAAACGTGGCAGCCTTCTAGAGTTTCCTTCCGAGCAAGTAGCCTTTCACCAAGGCAGTTTTTGGACTTTTGTCGCGAACGAAGTCTTCCAAACGTACCCCAATCAGAAACGTCAGTTAGCGTTTAGCTTAAATCCGGGGGCAGAAATCAGAAAAATTGGCAGCTCAGATGGTCACATTTGGGTGAGTGATGGCATCAATTTTTATGACTACGATATTGAATCAAAAGAATTAAAAACTTATTCCTTACTCTCGTTGTATCAAAATAATCAGAGTAGTTACGTCTACATCAATGATGCAAAGAGGGTTTTAAGCAAATGGGTACTTGGTACCACATCGGGAGCTTATCTATCACAAGGTGAGCAATTTACTCATATCAAAGCGTCAGCGAAGCATTTCGTTGCCAAACTGTACTTTTCTCCCACTCGTCGTGAGTTACTGGTGGGGACGCTAAATGGCGCTGCGCTCATTGATATTTTAAAGCCGACTCAAAAAAACATCATGATTGGAGAGTCTCATGTGCTTTCGATGACAGAAACCAATCAAGAATATTGGATTGGCACAGAACATGGTCTGTACAGTTACTCGTTTTTAAATGGACAAGTGGCCAAAGTGAAAGCCGCAGGTGCGCAAGATGTCTCTCCTGATAATCGAAAAATTTACTCGCTGGTGAATGATGAACAAGGGGGCATTTGGGTTGCGACGAACAGTGGTATTCTCTACTACTCTCTGTTTGGCCGAAAATTTGAACGTCTTAATAACATCACCGAAGAAAAAGCCAGCCGTTTTAATGGCAACATCACCAAAATTGTCTATGCATCAGATGAAACGATTTGGTTTAAAGATGCAAACAATCTTTACCGGGCCATTGGGGTTAATAAACAATACAGCCGCGTGCGTTTGCCGATAAAGGTAAATGACTTTGCCCTTGAAGATGGAAACATCTGGATTGCTTCCGAGCAAGGTTTGTATATTTACGACACGAATCAGTACAAACTTCGATCGTTCGATTTACCGAGTTACCTTAAAGGTAAAGAGATTGATTTTGTTTCGGTCAGCCCTCAAGGCAAGGTTTGGATCAGTTCGGGTTATCGATTAGCCGCCATTGGCGTTGCCGATGGGCGCTTCCAAGATTATGGCGATCGGTGGATTGCCAGCCAAAATTTGCCCGCTCGAATTTTGGGTCTAGAAGTGGATCAAAAAGTCCCGTTAATCGTAAGAACCGATCATGGGGCTTATGTGCTAGAAAACGACAAGATCCGTTTTGAGCGAAACACGCAGTCTTTTGGCGAAAGTGTCGATATCGCAGAAGCGAAAGATGGGGCGTTATGGTTTGCAGGGACTCACGGCATCTATCGTAAAGATCCCACAGAAAAAACGTTAGGAGAGCTGGCACTTCCTCAGGAAAACGTGAAGCCTATTTGCCTAATCACCGATGCTAGTGGCATTTGGATGGTGAGTTCAATTGGCCTCAGTTTTTACAATTTTGACGGAGCACTGCGTAAGCACTTTGGGTCTCGCTCGGGCATTATGAGTAACGAGTTCGTTGAAGGCTCATGTGCGGCTTCATTTGGAGAAGCGCAATCCGGCTCGGTGTTAGTACTGGGTTCAAAGCATGGCTTGGTATTTGCGGACCGTGATGACCTAATGGTATCCAAACTACCTGAACCTAGAGTGGTCATCAGCCAAGTTCGTATTGACGATCAGGTTGCAAATGTCGGACAAAAAGAGTGGCAATTACCCGAGTTAGCGTATGGTTCTGCGATCAGTTTTGGCCTCGGCGTGATGCCCAATGCTTACGGTGAAACGCTCTATTACCGTTTAAACCAGGAACACTGGCAAACCACAGAAGCCGGACAAGTCTCTTTTGAACACCTTGCGGCAGGTGATTACTTGTTAAGTGTTAAAACCAGTTTAGTCGCAGGGGATTCCGTGCAAGTTCGCTTTACGGTGTTACACCCGTGGTATCAAACTACGATGGCGATGGCGATTTTTGTTCTGCTTATCGTAGCGTTAGGCGGCTTAGTTGTTTTCTGGCGTTCTCGTTACGTCAGTGTTCAAAACCGTGAGTTAACGGCATTGGTGGCATTGAAGACCAATCAATTACGTCATCAGAGTCGAGTGCTGCTCACCAGTAACCAACAACTTCGCAAACAGATCCAAGTTAGAAATTTGCTGGTTGACAATGTTGCCCGTTCATTACGTCAAAGTGTGGATGCATTACTGAGCAAGCCATCGGTTGAACCTGCCTCAGAGTATCAGGAACATCAAATGCGCATAGCAATGCTTTTGGAAGAGTTAAAAAGCTCGCCCAGCGATGGAACTGACGGGTATCTGCAAAACTTTAACGTCAGCCATATCATTCAGTCGGTTGTCGACGTTTGGGAAGATGAACTCAGTAAAATCGGTGTTCAGGTGCACATTTCTAGCGAATCGGATGACTATCGTGTCGCAGTAGGGCAGTTTAATCTGGATGTCATTTTTAATAGTGTTTTTGCAAGTGTGTTGAAACGCGCCTATCGTGGCCAAATGCTTGATATTGTGATCAGAGAGCAAAACGATTTTGTCGAAGTGTCATTTATTGATTTTGGCCAGCCCTTTAGTACGAATACGGACGCCGAGGATAGCGCTGGTGTTGAGCCGGCAAAAGTCGATACTGCAATTGAGAAGCTACCTGCTTTAGTCGAACAAAGTGGCGGACGCTTAAGCTTGTTCAGTAGCGCTGAGCGAAACAAGATCGAAATACTGTGGCCGAAAGCGGTTGAGTCTCTGATAAATGACGAAGAGCCAAGCGTTTTTGTTGATTCAGTCGATCTCTCTCCAGTTACGGAAGTCTCATCCGAAGGCGCTCCATCGCCAGAGCAGTTGTGGCTGGCGAAGGTCGAGGCTATGGTGGCAGAGCATTATACAAACCCAGAATTTGGCACGGCAATGGCGGCCAAGATGCTCTATGTTTCTGAGCGCAGCCTACAGAGACGGTTTAAATCAGCGAGCTCTCGTACATTTACGGATTACCTCACCGAAGTTCGTTTAGAAAAAGCATGCGAAAGTTTGTTGGCCGGTGAAAAAGTGGTTGATGTGGCTTTCGCATCGGGATTTAACGATCCTTCCTATTTTAGTCAACGTTTTAAACTGTACTTTGGCGTGCCCCCTTCAAAATTTGCCAGTGACGCTCTAGAGTCCGAATAACATCGCCGTCTACCTAGCTACCTAGTGTGCTCAGCTTGCCTCAAAGCTTGATTTGCCTTGCTTATATAACGGCATTATCTCTTCCGCTTAACTTGCGTCTAGCCTGTTTCTACTAAAAGCCTAATACGACATGGATGCTTTCTATCATCCTTGTTCATGAATCGACCCATTGGCTGTTCTATGGCTTAGGTAGTCATGTACATGCGGGTTAATTGAACGGTGTGATCGAAAATAGGTAGAGTAACGGATGGGGCTTATTTATTGGTTGCCAAGTGTGCGGGTGAAAGCGAGCGTAATTAAGGTAAAGAGTTTAATAAGAGAGGAAAACGATAGAAAAAAAATATCGTGGTATAGCCGGGGGGACTATACCACGGGTGTCAATGACACCTTCGCTTGCTGCCGGAGTGACGCGACATAGTCACGTCACCTCTGGAATTCTTGAGAGGAGTGCCTCTCGATGTGTTCACTATAAGTTAATCGACTTATTTTCCTTATAAAAATAACGCCATTGATACCTTACAAAAACGACAATATGCTCATCTTAACTTAAGTTGTTGTAATTTAATGGTTATTTGTTTCTCTCTTTGTTTTTGTAAACGAAGTGTTAAGCGCGATGTTGATTTGAAATTTGGATTTTGACGTAAATGACGTGTCTAAAATTGACGAAAGTTACGAACGCAGTTCTGCAATCTTTGATTTCAGACAATAAAAATCAGCTTGTTGAGGCGTAGAATTGCATCATTAATAAAAATATTTCTCATTTACACTTTCTTTTCGGGCAAGTATGAAATTATCAGAATTAAAACAAGGCCAGATCGCGACGGTTGTGGCTATTCATGGACTCACTAGCGACGTGAGAAAGAAACTTATGGTGATGGGTATTTTGCCAAACACGTCTGTACGACTTATTCGTCGAGCACCAATGGGTGATCCGCTACAAATTGAAGCTCGCGGTGTATCGTTAGCGGTGCGAGAAAAAATTGCGGAAGCCATCGAAGTGGAGTGCCAATAATGCAGTATCAAATTCTGACGGTCGGCAATCCTAACAGCGGAAAGACGACATTATTTAACGGTTTGACTGGAGCAAAACAGCAAGTGGGCAACTGGGCTGGTGTTACGGTAGAAAAGAAGACTGGTCGTTACCATCACGCTGGCGATGAATTTTTGCTGACAGACCTTCCGGGTATCTACTCGCTGGATAGTGGTAACGACAGCAACAGTATTGATGAATCGATTGCTTCCCGCGCGGTATTAACTCACCCGGCCGATATGATCATCAATGTGGTGGACGCAACGAGCCTTGAGCGCAGTTTATACATGACACTGCAATTACGCGAACTTGGTCGTCCGATGATTGTTGTGTTGAACAAAATGGATGCGCTTAAACGTGAGCGTCAGATCATCAATGTGGCTGAGTTAGAAAAAAGCCTCGGTTGTCCCGTGATCAGTTTATCCGCAACGAACAAAGCACAAGTTGCGGAGTTCAAAGAGAAACTGCACAAATCTGTGGTTCAAGGTGTGGCACTAAAAGAGATCGCTTTGAACTATGGTCAGGCGATGGAAGCGGCGATTGACAACATTTCAACACTATTTAACGATCAAACGGTTTCCCACCGGGCGCTCGCCGTTCGTGCTCTTGAGAAAGACGCTCTGGTACTAAACAGTATGTCAGATGTGGATCGCCTTCGTGTTGAAAACGTCGTTACGGAACTCAATCTGGATGTGGACTTACACGTTGCTGACGTCAAATATACGCATCTTCATCAGGAGTGCAAAAAGGTTCGTCGTAGCGAAGGTAAGTTAAGCCGCAGTGTTACTGAAAAACTGGATCAATTTATTCTCAACAAATGGGTCGGTATTCCGTTTTTCTTCGTTGTGATGTACCTGATGTTCATGTTCTCTATCAACATTGGTAGCGCCTTTATTGACTTCTTTGATATCGGTGTCGGCGCGCTACTGGTTGATGGCGGCCATCATTTGTTAGACGGACACTTGCCGGTGTGGTTGGTGACGGTACTGGCCGATGGACTCGGTGGTGGTATCCAGACGGTGGCGACATTCATTCCGGTTATTGCCTGTTTGTACCTTTTCCTCGCTGTGCTTGAAAGCTCAGGCTACATGGCTCGCGCCGCCTTTGTGCTTGATAAAGTGATGCAGAAGATCGGCCTGCCAGGTAAAGCTTTTGTTCCACTGGTTTTAGGTTTCGGCTGTAACGTGCCATCCATTATGGCCACGCGTACACTAGATCAAGAGCGAGAACGTAAACTGGCAGCATCAATGGCGCCATTTATGTCTTGTGGTGCTCGCCTGCCTGTGTATGCGCTATTTGCTGCTGCCTTCTTCCCTGGTGCTGGGCAAAATATTGTGTTTGCGCTTTACCTGCTTGGTATCGTCGCGGCGATTTTCACGGGTCTCTTCCTTAAGCACACGCTGTACCCTGGTAGCAGTGACAGCTTAGTGATGGAAATGCCTGATTACGAACTGCCAACACTGCAAAACGTGGTGATCAAAACATGGCAAAAACTGAAGCGTTTCGTTTTGGGAGCAGGCAAAACCATCGTTGTTGTGGTTGCGATCCTAAGCTTCTTGAACTCGCTTGGTACTGATGGCAGCTTCGGCAACGAAGACAGCGAAAACTCGGTTCTGTCAAAAGCCGCGCAAGTGGTGACGCCAGTGTTTGCTCCGATTGGTATTGAGAAAGACAACTGGCCAGCGACAGTGGGTATCATCACGGGTATCTTCGCCAAAGAGGCGGTAGTTGGTACACTCAATAGCCTGTACACCACACCAAGTGATGGAGAAGAAGCGGAGTTTGAACTGATGGCCAGCCTAGAAGAGGCCGTGATGAGCATCCCTGAAAACTTAGCGGGTTTGAGCTATTCAGATCCATTAGGTATCGAGGTGGGAGATCTAACGGATTCAAATGCTGTGGCAGAGGAACAAGATGTCGATGCTTCTATCTTTGGTAACCTTAAAGCGCAGTTTGCGTCTGGTCATGCGGCTTTTGCCTACCTAATTTTTATTTTGTTGTACACCCCATGTGTGGCAGCGATGGGGGCATACGTTCGCGAATTCGGTCATAAGTTTGCACGTTTTATTGCTGTTTGGACGATGGCTCTGGCCTACCTTTGTGCGACCTTCTACAACCAGTTGACACACTTTGCGGATAGCCCTGTCACCAGTGGTGTTTGGATCGCAGCGATTGTCGCCATTTTCTTTGCCACGTATCGTGTGTTTAAGCGTGTAGGTGATAAGCAACGAGGCGTATTTGAGGCGCAGGTAGCATGATATTAAAAGAGCTTTATCAGTATATTGCAGACAAAGGAACCGTCTCCCAGTCAGACCTGGCTAAGCAGTTTGGGATGAGTGAAGATGGCGCTGATGCGATGTTAAGCGTGTGGATCAAAAAAGGTAAAATCAGCCGTTTAGTCGACACCAATAAAGCTCATAGTGTCACTCGCGTTCGCTACGCTGTGACCAAACAAGACGGTTTATCGCTGACCGTAACCATGTAGGCTCAGACTCAAAACGGGATAAAAACGACAAAGCCGCATCAGCAATGATGCGGCTTTTTTATCGTGCCCTAGCACTCTTTCAGCTCCACTATAAACAAGCGCTTTGACTTAGGCTTTTTGGAAGAGAGAGCTCAGTGACAGTACGTTTTTAATGCGAATAAGCAGTTCGTTTTGTTCTTCTTCGCTGCGAAACTCGCCGTTGGTATTGCCCCAAACCGGTCCCGGCCATGCTACGTCCTCTTTGAAGCGCGCGATATGGTGAATGTGCAGTTGTGGCACCATGTTACCTAGCGCGCCAAGGTTTAACTTGTCTGGACGGAATGTCGCTTCGAGTGCTTGGCTTACCGCTTGAGACTCGAGCAAAAACTGTTGTTGCTCTTGCATTGGCAAGTGGTGTAGCTCTTTTAGGTTTGCCCGTTTCGGTACCAAAATCACCCACGGTACGGCATTGTCTTTATGCAGCAATGCCACACACAGCGGGAAGTGGCCAATCACCGTGGTGTCTTTGGCCAATTGAGGGTGCAGTTCAAAACTCATTGTTGTTGTCCGATTGAATGGAATGACATCAGTATACGTCAGATAAAACAAAAGGTTGACGCTTTCACGCCAACCTTTCTTATAATTTTCTCGAACCTCGAACCTCGAACCTCGAACCTCGAACCTCGAACCTCGAACCTCGAACCTCGAACCTCGAACCTCGAACCTCGAACCTATTACATACGCTCTAACGTATCGATACCGAGCAGAGAAAGACCTTGCTTGATGGTCTTCGCTGTTAGCGCAGCGAGTTTCAAACGGCTTTGTTTCACTGCTTCATCTTCAGCCACTAGGATAGGGCACGCTTCGTAGAAGCTAGAGAACTGACCTGCTAGTTCGAATAGGTAGCTACACATGATGTGTGGTTGACCTTCGCGAGCAACAGATTGAACCGCTTCTTCGAACTGCATCAGCTTGGCGATAAGCGCTTTTTCTTTCTCGTCAGTGATCTTAATTTCACCTTGTAGATCATCCATAGAAACGCCAGCTTTAGCGAATACAGAGGCTACACGAGTGTAAGCGTATTGCATGTACGGTGCCGTGTTACCTTCAAACGCCAGCATGTTGTCCCAATCGAACACGTAGTCCGTGGTACGGTGCTTAGAAAGGTCTGCGTATTTAACCGCTGCCATTGCAACTGTGTTCGCGATCGCTTTCTTCTCGTCTTCAGCTAATTCTGGGTTCTTAGATTCGATCAGCTGCGCTGCACGCACTTCTGCTTCATCAAGAAGATCAGCAAGACGAACCGTACCGCCTGCACGAGTCTTGAATGGCTTACCATCTTTACCTAGCATCATACCAAACGCGTGGTGCTCAAGAGATACTGACTCTGGCACGTAACCCGCTTTACGAACGATCGTCCAAGCTTGCATTAGGTGCTGGTGCTGACGAGAGTCGATGAAGTAAAGCACACGATCTGCACCTAGCTCTTCGTAACGGTACTTCGCACATGCGATATCTGTTGTTGTGTATAGGAAGCCGCCGTCACGTTTCTGCACGATAACGCCCATAGGCTCGCCGTCTTTGTTCTTGAACTCTTCAAGGAACACAACTTGCGCGCCGTCATCTTCAACCGCAAGACCTTGTGCTTTCAGGTCTGCTACGATCTTAGGTAGCATGTCGTTGTACATACTCTCGCCCATGACGTCATCACGAGTTAGAGAGACGTTGAGACGGTCGTAGTTGCGTTGGTTTTGGATCATGGTGACGTCAACCAACTTCTTCCACATTTCTGCGCAGAACTCGTCGCCGCTTTGCAGTTTAACGACGTAGCCGCGAGCTTTTACCGCAAACTCTTCGTCTTCGTCGTACAGCTTTTTAGATTCACGGTAGAAACCTTCAAGGTCAGCCAGTTCCATAGAAATTTCGCCAGACTCTTGCTGTACGCGCTCAAGGTTGGCGATAAGCATACCGAACTGAGTACCCCAGTCACCGATATGGTTCGCACGGATCACTTTGTGACCTAGAAACTCAAGGGTACGTACAACCGCATCACCAATGATGGTTGAACGTAGGTGACCAACGTGCATTTCTTTAGCAACGTTTGGCGCAGAATAGTCAGCAACGATAGTTTGCGCTTCTTCTGCAGCAACGCCAAGGCGCGCATCCGCCAGTGCCGCTTCAGCTTGCTTCGCGAGGAACTCTTCGCTTAGGAAAATATTGATGAAACCAGGGCCTGCGATTTCGGTTTTGCTTGCGATGCCGTCTAGCTCAAGAACATCCAATACTTTTTGCGCAAATTCTCGAGGGTTAGTACCCAACTGTTTTGCTACGCCCATTACGCCGTTTGCTTGGTAGTCACCAAATTGTGGCTTAGCGGATTGGCGAACCGCTGCAGGGCTGCCTGCAGGAGCGCCAGCAGCTTCAAGAGCCTGAGATACTTTGTCGTTAATAAGTGCTTGGATATTCACACGCGTTTCCTTCAATTCAAGGACGAAAAACCCGGAAATAGAGAGGCCGGGTTCTGTTTGAGTTCACAAAAATGGGGCTAATGATAGCAATTATATTGCCTTTCATACAGAGCCGATTTAGTGAAATTTTGACTTTTTATTAAAGTACTCGCAGGACTGCCAATTTTGCCTGAAGTTGTTACTATGACGCCCAGAAATAAAAAGTGTGAAGAGAACGAAAATGAGTAATTTGCTGGCAGAAAAACGCCTTACACCCCAACAGATGCTAGAGGATTTACCCGGTTTCATGCAGAAAATCGAGTCGCTGGCCGATTTGTTGCAACTGGATTTGAGTTTTGCTCAAGCGGATCATATTGCGATGCGCGTAAATGAGAATCAAACCGCGCAGTTGTCTCAGCAAATGTGGAGTGAACAAGGCAAAGTGATCTCACAGGCGAACATCAATGGTCGTCCGATCATTGTGATCGCGTTTGATACGCCACTGGCCAGTCGCGGTTGGAAAATCGAATGCTTAGAGCTGCCTTATCCGGCAGAAGGAAAAGCGTATCCCCATGAAGGTTGGGAGCATGTGGAGTTTGTCGTCCCATCTCATGCTCAGACGGCTGAAGACTATTTGGCAGATTTGAAACACACCTATCCAGCGTTTGGCGCTCAGTTGAGCAAACTCGAGGAATTGGGGGTTAAGGTGAAGCTGTCGAGTCCGAAGGGAGAGGGTGAACGGTTGAACAATCCGACGGTTGCGTTCAAATACCAAGGCATTTGCATCAAGCTGCACCCACATTCTTTAAAACGTATTGTTGAGTCTGAGCAAGCCTAGCTGCGCAGAAAAATAAAGGGTTGCAATTGTCGCAACCCTTTTGGTTCGTCCCATTCTATGTTTAAAGGATGACGGTTTTGTTGCCATACACAAAAACGTGGTCATTCAGTACTTTATTGAGCGCCTTGCTCAACACATTCTTCTCAACATCGCGACCCGCTTGCGCCATGTCCTGCGCGCTGAAGTTGTGATCAACCGGAATCACGTCTTGTTTGATGATTGGGCCTTCATCTAAATCATTGGTGACAAAGTGCGCCGTGGCGCCGATGATTTTTACACCGCGATCAAAAGCTTGCTGATAAGGTTTCGCGCCAATAAAGGCAGGCAAGAAGCTGTGGTGGATGTTGATGATCTTATGGTGATATTTCTCAACAAAACCTGGCGTGAGCACACGCATGTATTTCGCTAGCACCAAATAATCTGGCTGATACTGACCAATCACTTCAAGCATTTTCTGTTCGTGACTTTCACGATCGAGCCCTTCATGACAAACATGGTGATAAGGGATGTCGAATTTTTCCGTGAGACTTTGCAGTTTGTCGTAGTTACCTACCACAGCCGCAATGTCCACATCCAAACTGCCGTCGTAATTCTTCATCAGAATATCACCTAAGCAGTGCGCTTCTTTGGTGACCAAAATCACGATGCGCTTGCGCTCAGAGCTCATCAACTTGCGCTTAGCTCCCGGTGGCAAAGCTTGGTCGAGATCGGCAAGAAAGGTGTGGTCGTTAAAGTATCCCTCCAGCTCGGTTCGCATAAAAAAGTGACCGCTGGAATTATCTACAAACTCATTGTTGTGAATAATGTTCAGTTGATGCTTGTAACAAATGTTGGTGATTTTAGAGATCAGACCCGGCGCGTCTGAGCAATGAGTCAGTAGTGTTTTCTTTTCCATATTAGAGATACTTCCGTGATTTATTTTTTTTATGGTGCGAATAATTGTTTGGGCGTCGAACGGTGAACTAAACCGCAATACAGGCCTAATAGATAATCTATTATTAAGATGGTTTCAAACAAATTCTCCAGCAAAACGTTTGGCTGGAGACGTTGTCTGAATTGAGCCTTCATAAGAATCATAGAGGTGGTGTATATGGACAAAGATCTACTGGCTCGAAAACTGTATGTAGAGAGAGTGAGCTCTCTGATCGGTAACCATGAAATAGATGAGGATCGCATTACTGAACTTTGGGAAAATCGAGCTTCTCCAGCCGAAGCGGCCAAGGCCATCTTAGGGGAAGAGGATCAATTTACCGGCCCAGCGTGGCTTGCACGCTATTTAAACCGCAAATAACCGACCAAATACCTGCCGAGGCGAAGACAATTGGGATTCGCCTCAAAAAGACAAACCTGACATAATCTGTGCCACTGACCCCTCAGCAGAACACAGAATGATAGCAAAAACGTTTTCTTCCAAAGGTGCTTTAGGCAAGGCCATTCCGGGCTTTCAAGCTCGTCAACCTCAGGTCGATATGGCCGAAGCGGTCGCCGAGGCGATCCAACAGCAAACACAGCTCGTGGTTGAAGCGGGGACCGGAACCGGCAAAACCTTCGCCTATCTGGTGCCAGCTCTTCTGAGTGGTAAAAAGGTCATCATTTCTACTGGTTCGAAAAACTTGCAAGAACAGCTTTTTCATCGTGATTTGCCATTGATGACCGATGCGTTGGGCTTTTTTGGACAAGTTGCGTTACTGAAAGGCCGCTCCAACTATTTGTGTTTAGAGCGTTTAAGCCGACAAATGGTTGAAGTGCATCACAATGAAGCGGATTCCACTTCATTAAGCCAATTGGTCAAAGTGCGCAGTTGGTCTTCGGAAACCAAAACGGGCGACTTGGGTGATTGTGAAGAGTTGCCAGAAGACAGCATGATCATTCCCACCATCACGTCAACCAATGACAACTGCTTAGGCAAAGATTGTCCAAGTTACCAAGATTGCTTTGTGTTAAAAGCGCGAAAAAAAGCGCTAGATGCCGATGTGGTGGTGGTGAACCATCACCTTTTTCTTGCCGATCTGGCGATCAAAGAGACAGGTTTTGGTGAGCTGATCCCCGAAGCGGATGTGTTTATTTTTGATGAGGCGCATCAACTGCCTGATATTGCGAGCGAATATTTTGGTCAGTCACTCTCCAGCCGCCAGATTCTCGATTTGGCCAAAGACATTGAAATTGCCTATCGCACGGAAGTGAAAGACATGCGTCAGCTGCAAAAAGTAGGGGAAAAATTAGCCCAAACTGCAATGGATATGCGCATTGTGCTGGGTGAGCCCGGCTTTCGTGGCAATTGGCGTGATGCCGTACAGTCGCCATCCATCAAGCGCGAAGTGGATCGCTTGGTGGATGCGTTGGATTTGACCATCGACGTACTCAAGCTCGCGTTAGGTCGTTGCCAATTGCTTGATGTGGCGTTTGAGCGCGCTAACCTTATTAAAGGTCGTTTAGAACGAGTGTGTGACACTAGCATCACGGGCTATTCATACTGGTTTGATACCTCGCCGCGCCATTTTACATTGCACATCACACCGCTCTCTGTTGCAGACAAATTTCATGAGCAAATAGAGATCAAACAGGGCGCGTGGATCTTCACCTCTGCCACGTTGGCGGTGGGGGACGATTTTAGTCATTTTACCGACCGCTTAGGCTTAAAGCCGCTAAAGCAATTCTCATTGCCAAGTCCATTTGATTATGCCGAGCAGGCGCGATTGTGCGTCCCTCGCTATCTACCAGAGCCCAATAGCCCAGGTTTGGCGCAAAAACTGGTGAGCATGTTGGCACCGGTGATTGAATCCAATCAAGGGCGCTGTTTCTTCCTCTGTACTTCACATTCGATGATGCGTGAATTAGGCGAGCGTTTTCGCGAGGTTTTAGGCTTGCCCGTTTTATTGCAAGGCGAGATGAGCAAACAGCGCACGCTCGCTGAATTTATGGAGTTGGGGAATGCCTTGCTGGTGGCCACTGGCGCTTTTTGGGAAGGAATCGATGTTAGAGGTGACGCCTTAAGCTGTGTTATCATCGACAAACTTCCTTTTACATCACCAGATGACCCGCTACTCAAAGCTCGTATCGAAGATTGTCGATTGCGAGGAGGAGAGCCGTTTGAGCAAGTACAACTGCCTGATGCAGTCATTACGCTTAAACAAGGGGTAGGGCGTCTGATTCGAGATCAAAAAGATCGCGGGGCGTTAATCATCTGTGACAACCGCTTGGTCACAAGAGAGTACGGCGGCATTTTTCTTGCCAGTTTACCTCCGATCCCAAGAACCCGTGATTTGGATTTGATTCAACAATTTCTAACAGAACAAACAGAGAACTGAATGAGCGCTAAAATTCTTGCTATCGACACCGCAACCGAAAACTGTTCAGTCGCCCTTTTAGTCGGCGACCAAGTCTTTTCACGTAGCGAAGTGGCCCCGCGTGACCACACCAAAAAAGTGCTCCCTATGGTGGAAGAGGTGTTGCAACAAGCTGGATTGAAACTGACCGATTTAGATGCGCTTGCTTTTGGTCGTGGTCCTGGCAGTTTTACTGGCGTGCGAATTGGCATCGGTATTGCACAAGGTTTAGCATTCGGTGCGGATTTGCCAATGATTGGCATTTCAACACTGGCAGCGATGGCGCAAGGTTCATTCCGTGTACACGGAGCGACCTCGGTGGTGGCGGCGATTGATGCGCGTATGGATGAAGTCTATTGGGGACGCTACCAGCGTCAGCAAGATGGCAGTTGGCTTGCCGTGGATGCGGAATGCGTCATTCCTCCGGCGCAATTAGCACAAAATATCACGGCCGATCAACAGAGCTGGACAAGTGCGGGTACAGGATGGGATGCCTACGTTGAAAGCTTAGCCAATTTGCCGTTGAACATCGAAGCGGGTGAGGTGCTTTACCCTGATGCTCAAGATATTGTTGTCCTTGCTAAGTATGAGCTTGCGGCGGGCAATACGGTCGCCGTGGAAGAGTCTAGCCCAGTTTATCTGCGCGATAACGTGGCTTGGAAAAAATTACCAGGGCGTGAATAACGCCCCCTTAAAGTGATGGAACGCGATGGCTTCAATTAACGGTTTACCTCCTGCGATTATTCCCGGTACGCAACGGACGAATAAAAGCAGCAACAAGCGTAAGGTGGCGAAAAACCAACAGCAACAAGCGGTTGGTCAAACGTCCAAGGTAGCCAATGCTGTTGCCCATAGCATCCAAAATGTCAAAGAATCTGACATTCATAAAGCGCAAATTCAGTATGATCTTCCCGAAGGTCATGCTCGACGCGCAATGCAAGAATACATGGACGTAATGAATCAAGCCAAAAGAGAGGAACTTGCCCAGTTGCTCGGTGTCGATATCTACATTTGACCCTTTTGTTGCTTTGATGACTGAAGACAGGCAGGTAAATAATGAAGAAAACGGTTCGCTCTCTTTTCGCAATGATCGCTTTGCTCGGCTTGGCGGCGTGTAGTTCTCTCCCACAAGAGCTGACGGCGCAAAACCAAGAAGTGCTAACGGATTATAAAATCTTTGCAGAAAGCCAAGGCATGGTGACGCAAGATGTTCGTTTGGGTGGCGTGATTGCTAAAGTGGACAATCTCAAAGACAAAACGCGCATTGAAATTGTTAACTTGCCGATCGATAAAAACGGAAAGCCCGACATTAGCCAAGAACCCAATGGACGTTTTGTTGCCTACCTTGAGGGCTACTTAGAGCCCGTTGCGTTTAGTCAAGGACGTTTGATTACCGTTGTCGGCACTGCTGCAGGGGAAGAGCAAGGCAAAATCGGCGAGTATGATTACGTTTTTCCTGTGGTGAAGAGCTACGGTTATCGCCTTTGGACTATCGAAGAGCGAGTGAGAGTGTATGACACTTCAAGCTACCTCTACCCGTGTTATTCGATTACTTGCCGACAAATGCGCGATTTCCCGCGTGACGGAAAAATCATTCAAGATGTTAAATAATGCGTGAGACGCGTTATGCTATCGCCAGTGGAACGCTGGCTGCAATCGAGTATGGTGATTCGAAAACGGCTGATTTATCAGTCGTTTTTCTTCATGGCTGGTTAGATAACGCCGCCAGTTTCCAGTCTGTCATCGAGCATCTCCACCAAAGAGCACCAGAGCTTCACCTCTGTGCATTTGATTTGCCGGGGCATGGATACTCATCTCACAAATCCGTGGACAACTTTTATCCATTCCACGATTACATCGATGACGTTTATCAGTTTTTGCGTGTTTTATCGCCAAATAAACTGCTGCTAGTAGGCCATTCACTTGGTGCTTTGATTGCAAGTTGTTATAGTGCGGCCTTTCCTGAACAAGTGACAGCTCTGGTTCAGATAGAAGGTTACGGGCCTTTGGCTGAAGCCCCGCAAAAGGCGGTTGAAAGGCTCAGGCAAGGGGTACTCAGCCGTAATCGTTTGCGTGTGAAACCCTCCCGTAATCTTAATAGTTTGGAAGAAGCATTAACGCTTCGTTCAACCGCTAATCAGCTTTCTGCGGATTTATTGAGACCGATTGTCGAGCGTGGTGTTGTTCAGCAGCACGGTGTGTGGCAATGGCGACATGATGCGAAACTCAAGTGTGATTCGCTCTATCGATTGTCTCAGAAACATGCCGAAACGATTTTAGACCAAATTTCCTGTTTTCATCTGATCATATTAGGCGAAAATGGATTTCGTGAGCTTAAGGATATCAGTCACTTAAATGCGAAAAATCCAGCCCAAATTGAGACAGTGCAAGGCGGTCATCACTGTCACTTAGAGCAATCACTCGAGGTCGCAATGCGAATTCTTGGAGTAGTTAACAAAATTTAAACAAGTGTTTGAGAGTTTCGTGCTCAAGCATGCCTGCTGTGCTGTAATAGTGAACAAATAAAAAGGACGCTATCTCGCAAGCTTCTCTTGCGTAGGCCAGCTTTAAACGAGGAGTAACATCGTGGAAAAACCATGGCTTTCACGTTATCCATCTGACGTACCTGAAACCATCAACCCTGATCAGTATGAATCACTGGTCGAAATGTTTGAGCAATCAGTACAGAAATACGCCGACCAACCTGCATTTATGAACATGGGTTCGGTGATGACCTTTCGCAAGTTGGAAGAGCGTAGCCGTGCGTTTGCTGCGTATCTACAAAATGATCTTAAGCTGAAAAAAGGCGACAGAGTGGCACTCATGATGCCAAACCTGCTGCAATATCCAGTGGCGCTGTTTGGCGTGTTGCGTGCGGGCTGTATCGCGGTAAACGTTAACCCGCTCTACACACCACGTGAACTAGAACATCAGTTGAATGACTCTGGTGCAGCTGCGATTGTTATTGTGTCAAACTTTGCCAATACGCTAGAGCAAATTGTTGAAAATACGCCAGTGAAACACGTGGTGCTCACCAGCCTAGGTCAAATGCTGCCTCGTGCGAAAGGCACCATCGTTGATTTCGTCGTGAAGTACGTCAAAGGCATGGTACCAAAGTACGATCTGCCTGGGGCCATCTCGATGCGTAAAGCCTTGCACAAAGGCCGTCGTCTTCAGTACGTCAAACCCTTTATGACTGGCGATGACATTGCGTTCTTGCAATACACTGGTGGTACCACTGGCGTCGCGAAAGGTGCAATCCTTACTCATCGCAATATGATTGCTAACGTGATGCAAGCCAAAGGCATGTATGGTCCGGTTCTTCAGCCTGGCCGTGAGCTTGTGGTGACTGCGCTGCCGCTGTATCACGTATTTGCATTGACGGTGAACTGCTTGCTGTTCATTGAAATGGGTGGCCGCAACCTATTGATCACCAACCCTCGCGATATTCCAGGGTTTGTTAAAGAGTTGCAAAAATACCCATTCACCGCCATTACCGGGGTAAACACGCTGTTTAACGCGCTGGTCAATAATGAAGATTTCCATGAGCTGAACTTCAGCCATCTTAAACTGGCGGTTGGCGGTGGTATGGCTGTTCAACGTGCGGTGGCGGATAAATGGAAGAAAACCACAGGTTGTTACCTTCTCGAAGGTTACGGTTTAACCGAGTGTTCTCCACTCGTTGCTGCGTATCCACATGACCTTGTCGATTACAATGGTTCAATTGGTCTGCCAGTACCTTCAACCGAAGTTCGTATTATCAACGATGAAGGTGAAGCGTTAGCTAACACGGAAACGGGTGAGCTGCAGGTGCGTGGTCCTCAGGTGATGCAAGGCTATTGGCAGCGTCCTGAAGCGACCAAAGAAGTGATCAACAGCGAGGGCTGGTTATCGACTGGCGATATCGTCAAATTCGATGAAGATGGTTTCTTGCACATTGTTGATCGCAAGAAAGATATGATTTTGGTGTCTGGTTTCAACGTTTATCCTAACGAGATCGAAGATGTGGTTGCGCTGCACGGCAAAGTCCTTGAAGTGGCGGCCATCGGTCAGCCACACGAAGTGTCTGGTGAATTGGTTAAGATTTATGTGGTTAAGCGTGACCCAAGCCTAACCAAAGAAGAAATCATCAGCCACTGTCGTCAGCACTTGACGGGCTATAAAGTGCCGAAGTTGATTGAGTTCCGTGAAGATCTGCCGAAAACCAACGTTGGTAAGATTTTGCGTCGCGTATTACGCGATGAAAATGATGCTAAGCTTGCCAAAGAGAATGAGGCAGCGTAAGCCGCGCAAAGTGTCACGAAGAGTGTTAAAATGCCAGCCGAATTCCAAGGCTGGCATTTTTATTTTCAAAGCGATAGCGAGAGACGAGTGAATTACCAAATTATTACCGAAAACCAAGACCTAGTTAGGGTATGCAGTAAAGCGCGAGAAGCAGACGTTGTGATGTTGGATACTGAGTTTGTCCGCACCCGAACGTATTACCCACAATTGGGCTTAATTCAGCTTTTTGATGGTGACTCCCTCTCGCTGATTGATCCGACGGTTCTGACTGATATGAGTGCGTTCGCTGAGTTACTTAACGATGCCTCGGTAATGAAAGTTCTGCATGCATGTGGCGAAGATCTGGAAGTGTTTCATAATGCATTTGGCACGATTCCGGCGCCGATGGTGGACACGCAAATCATGGCTGCGTTTTTGGGGCACGGTCTATCGACGGGCTTTGCTGCATTGGTAGAGCAGTACCTTAACGTGGAACTGGATAAGAGTGAGTCGCGTACAGACTGGTTGGCTCGTCCTCTGAGTGACAAACAGCTTGAATACGCCGCGGCAGATGTTCACTACTTGCTGCCGCTGTACGACATCTTGTTGGAAAAAGTGATGGCAGCGGGCTGGTGGCAAGCGGCTCAACAAGAGAGCGAACTGCAAGCAAGCAAGCGCGTAAAAACGCCGAATGTCGAAGAGGCGTACCTCGATATAAAAGGGGCTTGGCAGCTTAAGCCAAGAGAGCTTGCAATACTCAAACCGCTTGCGACTTGGCGTATGCAAGAGGCGATTCGTCGCGACTTAGCGTTGAACTTTGTTTTCAAAGAACACGACTTACTCACGGTGGCTCGTTTAGGGTTAACCAGTTTTAAGCGCATGGAAGAAGAGGGGATGGATGTTCGCTCAGTACAGCGTCATGGCAATCGAATTGCTGCGATGGTGAAGTCGGCGCGTGAGACGGACCCTGAAGATTATCCAGCGCCAATTGAACGCTTGATGGATTTGCCGGGCTATAAACAGTTGTTCAAAAAACTCAAAGATGAAGTCACTCGCGCGTCAAAAGCGACAGGTTTAGCGAGCGAGTTTTTAGCATCGAAGAAGCAGACTAATCACTTGATCAGTTGGGTATGGAAACATCAGCGCGATCAAAATCGTCTGCCAGATTTGATGCAAGGTTGGCGCTTAGACATTCTGGGCGAAAAAATGAACAAACTAATTTAGAGCACGCTAGAAGCATTTGCTTTATGGATAAATAAAAACAGACGGTCTCAGCCGTCTGTTTTTCTATCCGATGAAAGAGAGGTTACTTTTCTTCGTCTGGTAGTTTCACGTTCAATTCCAAGACGGAAATGTCGTCATCTTTATGCTCAAATGTGAGATCGACCATCGACGGATCAATCGCAACGTATTTGCTGATTACCTTAAGAATGTCTTCTTTCAGCTGTGGCAAGTATGAAGGCGCAGGATCATTTTGGCTGCGGCGCTCGGCGACGATGATCTGTAAACGCTCTTTAGCGAGGCTTGCAGAGGTCTTTTTTTGTGGGCGGAAAAACTCAAGCAGTGACATATTTAGCCTCCAAACAGTCGTTTAAACAGTCCTTTCTTCTCCTCAGTAAGGAAACGAAAATCCACTTGATTACCCAGTAGGCGATCAACTGTGTCTGAATAGGCCATGCCAGCATCGGTGTTTTCATCAAAAATCACGGGCACGCCTTTGTTCGAAGCATTCAGTACCGCTTGGCTCTCAGGAATGACACCAAGCAGAGAAATATGCAGAATTTCTTCGACGTCTTCAACGCTCAGCATTTCGCCAAGATTCACGCGAGCAGGATTGTAACGGGTCAACAAGAGATGCTGCTTGACCGGCTCAAGCCCTTGTTCTGCACGCAGAGATTTCGAATCCAAAATCCCCAAGATACGGTCTGAATCTCGCACAGAAGAGACTTCTGGGTTAGTGGTGACAATTGCTTCATCTGCAAAGTATAGCGCCATTAACGCACCTTGCTCGATGCCCGCTGGTGAATCACAGATGACAAAATCAAAGCCCATCTCATCGAGCTCATCCAACACACGTTTGACCCCTTCTTTGGTCAACGCATCTTTATCGCGCGTTTGAGAAGCGGGCAAAATGAATAAGTTGTCGACGCGTTTGTCTTTGATCATCGCCTGATTGAGCGTCGCTTCGCCATTAATCACGTTAACAAAGTCATAGACCACACGACGTTCACAGCCCATGATCAAATCTAGGTTACGTAGGCCGATATCAAAATCGATAACCGCTGTCTTTTTTCCTTTCAGCGCAAGGCCTGAAGCAATCGCGGCGCTGGACGTGGTTTTGCCAACCCCGCCTTTACCCGAAGTAACAACAATAATGCGTGCCATTGTGTGATTTCCTTTTAATTCTTTACTGAGTGAGCGCTTCGAGATGGAGTGATTCGTCCACCAAGCTCAACATCACTTTTTGCTGCCAAAATTGGCGTTCAATTTGGTCACTGAGCCAGTAGTTGCCCGCAATTGAGATCAGCTCTGCTTGCAAGTCATGGCAAATAATTCGTGCTTCCTTTTGGCCGCTTGCCCCGGCAATCGCTCGGCCACGTAAGGTGCCGTGAATATGGATCGATCCATCGGCGATAACTTCGGCCCCCGCACTGACGTGACTAAGAATGACCAAATCCCCGTCTTTAGCGTAAATTTGCTGGCCAGAACGAATAGGGGTGCGAACAATTTTGGTCGGAGCCATCTTTGCAGGAGCCTGCGTTGGCGATTTGCTGGCCGACATGATGGCAAACCCAGCATCGGAAGCCAGATTCTGGGTTCGTTTATCTTTAGCTCCAGTAATGCCAACAGGAATAAAACCGGCTTGTGATATGCCTTGTTTTAGCGCGACAAAATCGAGGTCGCCTTCAACGTTGGCGATATTGATCACAACAGGTGCAGCCGCGAAAAAAGCGGGCGCTTGCTCAACTTTTTCTTGGACAAATTCGATAGCCGTGTCGACCGAGTTGTTGCAAAGGTGCAGAACCGATAACGTAAAGCTGCTACCTTTTAGGTCTGGAGAGTGAGACATTAGATACTTCTTGCCTTTGTTGAAAGAGCGTTGTCTTTTACTAAGGCTGTCATGTTATATTTCATCCCAATACGCAGCAAGTTCTCTTGCTGTCAAATAAGTGATTTCGTCTAAAAAATTAGGTTTAAATTAAATTTCGCGTGTCAAACGCGAAAATCAGCACAAAAGGCTTGTCATGCTTTGTTCTATCTATAAAAGTTCTAAGAAAGAAGGCACATATCTTTACATCCCAAAAAAAGATGATTTTTCACAGGTTCCTGACACATTAATGCAGATGTTCGGTAAGCCTTCTCATGTGATGACGGTGAATCTTGAAGGGCGTAGTTTGGCATTAGTGAACATTGAAAAAGTAAAAGAATCGCTCAACAACGAGGGCTTTTTCTTGCAACTGCCACCTCCGCCAGAAAATCTATTACAACAACATAAAGAGCGTAAAGCGCAGCAGAAAGAAGACTAAGGTTTAAACGCCTTGTGAAGTAGGTCAGCTCGATTGCTCAAGGAGGACTATTTGAAAAAATTGGTAACCGCGATACTCAGCATCGGACTTTGTTCATCGGCGTGGGCAAACACTGAAAGCTTTGAGCAGTATCTTGAGCGTTTAAAAGCCCAAGCGGCAGAAGAAGGTATTTCGGCTCAAACCATAGAGCAAGCCTTTCGCGATGTGCAATTTAAGCCACGAGCGGTGAAAGCCGATCGCAACCAACCGGAGAAAAAGCAAACGCTGGATGAATATCTTCCTCGTGCGGTGCCGGATTGGAAAGTGAAACAAGCCAAAGATCTCTATGAAAAACACTACACCGAATTAAGCCAGATTGCGGATCGCTATGGCGTACAAGCACGCTTTATCGTCGCGCTTTGGGGCGTCGAAAGTAACTTTGGTAAGTTCACCGGCAATTTCCCTGTGGTTGATGCTTTATCAACCATGGCCTATGAAGGGCGTCGGGAAGCTTTCTTTCGTGCCGAAACCATGGCCGCGCTGAAAATCTTAGACCAAGGCCATATAGAGTTTGAAAACTTCAAAGGATCTTGGGCAGGCGCGATGGGGCAGTGTCAGTTTATGCCAAGCTCTTTCCTTGCCTATGCGGCAGACGGCAACGGTGATGGCAAGAAAGACATCTGGAACACCAAAGCCGATGTGTTTGCTTCAACAGCCAGTTACCTCAGCCAATCTGGTTGGGATGACAAATACACTTGGGGTCGCCAAGTACGCGTACCTAAAGGGTTTGATCTTGAGCTGGAAGGGCGAGAAGAGGCGAAAGGCAAATACCTACAGGAATGGAAAAAACTGGGTATTACCAGCATCAATGGTCGCCCGTTACCTAAGCTAAACGAAGACATTAAAGCTTGGTTAGTGATGCCTGATGATGAGAATGGCCGCGCTTATCTGGTCTACAACAACTACAATGTGTTGATGAAGTGGAATCGCTCGCATTACTTTGCACTGGCAGTGAGCCATTTGGCTGACCGCATCAAAAATTAATTCAATTCGGCTTGTGGCGTTAGCCACAAGCCAACAGCGATAAACATGTTATCTGAACGCGCAGCACAAATGGTGGTTTTTGCCGCCCTCGTCAAACATCAAAACTTCACTTCTGCAGCTAAGAGCTTAGCGGTGTCGGTTTCTCATGTCAGTAAGCAACTGGCACAACTCGAAGCATCATTGGGGATCAAGTTGATCCAACGCACCACGCGCAGCTTTACACCGACTGAAGCCGGATTGGCCTTCTATCACCATTGCCAGCAAGTGGTGCAGGCGGTGAATAACGCGCAATATGAAATGGAGAGCCAGCGCGATGAAATTGCCGGTTTAGTACGAATTGGCCTGTCGCAATCCTTTGGTACTTTGCATATTCTCCCGGCCATTGATGAGCTGCGGCAGAAATACCCGCTACTGCAAGTGGAAATGCACTTGTTTGATTACAAAGTCGACATGCTGCAAGAAGGGTTAGACTTGTGGATCACCAACCATGAGCATTTACCAGAAGGCTACATTGCTCAGCGCTTAGCGGATTGTCAGTTTGTTGTCGCGGCGTCTCCGGACTATTTGTTGCAGCATGATGCACCGAAAGAGCCCAACGATCTCGCCAATCACAACTGCCTGATTTACCGAAGCTGGGAGCGTGACTACACCAGTTGGGCGTTTCGTCGCCAAGGAGAGCACCTTAGCGTTAAGGTATCGGGTAATTATTCGGTCGATCTGGCTGAGGCGGTTCGCGATGCGGCGATCTCTGGGTGGGGAATTGGCTATCTGGCGACCTACTTGCTCGGTGATGAATTTAGAACTGGGAAACTGATTCAACTGTTGCCAGATTGGCGCGCGAATCAGGAAATGCCATTTTATGCTGTGTATCCTAGCCGCCAGCATATGCCGAAAAAAACCTCTGCTGTCATCGATTTCATTAAACAAAAAATCGGTACGCCGTGTCATTGGGACAAACAGCTTGAGCCCTATGTCAGCTTTCCCGATTAGAGTGATTTGAGTCACAAATATTTTCTATTTCCAGAAACATATTTTCCATATGGAAACAATAAAACAAGGCAAACGTTTATCTTGTTTTTATTCAATGAGTTAAGTTCTTTGGTTTTATTGCGTTTTTCTAATGAACCACCTTGTTAACATTCTCGACTTGCATCTTACGAGACTGGTAATACAATCCGCGCCTTCCTTGTTCCCCCTCTCTGGAAATAATCACTATGAACTCACTCTTGGGTGTCGTAGCCATTTTGCTTTTTGCTTGGCTGCTTTCTACCAATAGAAAAAATATCCGTCTTAAAACGGTAGGATTGGCGTTTGCATTGCAAGTGGCCTTTGCGTTGTTGGTACTGTATGTGCCTGCGGGTAAAAATGCGCTAAATGGCGTGACGGGCGCGGTTTCCAATTTGATTAACTATGGGCAGGAAGGCATCGCTTTTCTGTTCGGCGGTTTGGCAACCGGCGGTTTTACTTTCGCGATTAACGTTCTTGGTATCATCATCTTCTTCTCTGCCTTGATCTCAGGCCTTTACCATATTGGATTGATGCCGAAAGTAATCAACTTGATTGGTGGCGCCCTACAAAAGTTGTTAGGGACTGGCCGCGCTGAATCGCTTTCTGCAACCGCTAACATCTTCGTTGGCATGATTGAAGCCCCGTTGGTGGTTAAACCTTACTTAAAGCACATGAGTGACTCGCAGTTCTTCGCCGTCATGACCTGTGGCCTTGCTTCAGTAGCAGGCGGTACCTTAGTGGGTTACGCCTCTTTGGGTGTGGAACTGAACTACCTGATTGCTGCGGCATTTATGTCGGCACCTGCTGGTCTTTTGATGGCCAAAATCTTGATGCCTGAAACTGAAGCTCAGGCGGAAGATGTGCAGATGGAAAACGTTGAGATGCCAAAAGCGACCAACGTGGTGGAAGCGATGGCTGACGGTGCGATGTCGGGCTTGCGTATCGCGGTAGCGGTAGGGGCAACCTTACTGGCGTTTGTCAGCGTGATTGCACTGCTGAATGGCCTTTTGGGCTGGGTCGGCAGTTGGTTTGGCATCTCTCTCAGTTTTGAGTTGATTTTAGGTTACCTGTTCGCGCCAGTCGCTTGGTTGTTGGGGATTCCATGGCATGAAGCCATTACCGCGGGTTCTCTGATCGGCAATAAGATTGTGGTAAACGAATTCGTAGCGTTTATTCAGCTCATGCAAGTGAAACAAGAACTGAGTGCACACTCGCAAGCGATCGTGACTTTTGCTCTGTGTGGTTTTGCTAACATCTCCACAATGGCGATGTTGATCGGTGGTTTGGGTAGCTTGGTGCCTGAGAAACGCTCGTTCATTTCGAAGTACGGCTTCCGTGCAATTACCGCAGGTGTCTTGGCGAACTTGATGAGCGCATCGATTGCGGGCGTGATTTTAAGCCTGTAAGCGATAAGAAAACAGATGACAGTCGATGCTTACGCGCTTCTGGACAAAGTGAAGCATCGTACTGTCATTATTTGTTTTTATACACTATCATTTTGATAAATAAGAAAAAGGCAGAGGTTTTCCTCTGCCTTTTTGCGATTACGTGATGACGATGTCAACCACTCATCTGCAGCACAATATCAACGCGGATTAATCGATATCGCGTTCAATTTCTCGTGCGATGTGTTGTTGATTCAACATGATGCCTTCGGCCTCAATACGTGCACCTTGCAGCTCCGACTCTTGGATGTGTTCAAAGCGCGTATTGGCATCAATATAGATCACTTTCTCACCAAGATTAACGCCGTCATCGTAACACACCATGGTGATAGAGCGCTGCTCAGCACTATATAGATTCACTGTGCCATCGCAGTCAAACTCGTGATCGTTCCAATTGCTGTCGTGATCTTGTTCGTCAAACTCCACCACACGCGCAAGCAGCTCGTTGCTTGCACCTGATTGTGCGGTGACTTCCACTTCTGCCCCTG
This sequence comes from Vibrio vulnificus NBRC 15645 = ATCC 27562, assembly GCF_002224265.1. NCBI lineage: Bacteria > Pseudomonadati > Pseudomonadota > Gammaproteobacteria > Vibrionales > Vibrionaceae > Vibrio > Vibrio vulnificus. The sequence continues at coordinate 589,554 of NZ_CP012881.1, read as the reverse complement.
CGACCAATAGACCTTTGTGGCCATCTTCAAAGCGAGTGTGCGCATCGACGGTAAACATGCCACGGTAGTTCAACTCGAACTGTGATTGGTCACCCGCCACCCAAGTGACAATGCCTTCGATTTCGTTGTCGTCATCAAGGTTATCGTAAGATTCGATCTCAATCTCGTTGGCGGCAAACACGTTATTGGCAAATTGGCCTTCAATTTCTACCCATTGACCGTTTTCAAGTGGTTGAAGCGGTTCAATAACGGTACCATTGTCGTAATTTACTGTGATGCCAGCGCCCAATTTAAATGTGCCGCTGTTGGCATCGAGGCTGTTGATGCGACCTTCGATTTCAACATGGCCAACCAGAGCGGGATCATCAAACTTCACGACCGACAGAACTTTGTATCCCGCATCGGCGGTTGGAAGAGAAGAGACCATGACCCAGTCGCCATTTGTAATTTCTGGGCTGAGCTGAGCAAATGTCAGCGTCGCACCATTAATGCGAAAACTGTGGTCTGTGGGGTTGATGTTGCTGATCACCCCAGTCATGGTCGGCTCTAATTGCGCCGAAAAAGTGTCTGCTTGGCCGCTGGCGGAATCGCGTTGCACACCGGTGTTTGGGGCGATGCGAATCATCATATTGGGTTGCAGTGCACTTAACTCAATGTTGGCCGAGGAATACGATACTTGCTCGACGGTATATTGGTGCCCATTGACGACAACAGAGCGGTGTTGTGGGTCTACGGAGTCAATGGTACCGGTGATTGTTTTGGGAGCAACATCGGGTTGTGCTGGTGTTGAACTATTACTTCCTCCACAAGCCGATAAAACTAAGGTTAACGCGCTTACTAAAGTCAGCTTCTTCATCTCTATATGTACCCTATATGAATGGTGGATGTTTGGTTTTTCGCCATGTTAGGAAATGAGATGTGAAGCGATCGTGAAGAGATAAAACTGAATGAAAATTTTGTTAGTGGATGATAACCACAATGTGGCAGAAACGATTGCCGACTACCTGGAGCTTGAAGGCATCATTATCGATTGTGCTTATCATGGTGAAGCGGCGCTGCGATTGATTGAAACGAACCACTACGATGTGATTGTCATGGACATCATGATGCCAAAGCTGGACGGCATCAGTACGGTGAAAAAACTCAGAGAAGACTATCTTTGTGGGACGCCCATCCTATTTCTAACCGCAAAACAGGGGTTGGATGACAAAATCGCAGCCTTTACTGCTGGTGGCGATGATTACCTATTGAAACCTTTTGCGATGCAGGAACTGAGCTTGCGACTGCATGCATTGGCCAACCGAGGGCCAAGACAAGATATTGGTGTGTTGAAATTTGCCGACATCACCTTAGATGTCAAAACCGAGCAGGTTGAACGCCAAGGTCAGTTGATCAAACTGAGCCGTATTCAGACGCGAATTTTGACGTTATTGATGAAGCGAGCACCGGCAATCGTGTCACGCGTTGAAGTGATTGAAAGCGTGTGGGGCGATGAACCACCGGGGAGTGATGCTCTGCGTAGCCACATTTACGGTTTGCGCACCGCATTGGACAAAGGTTTTTCAGAATCACGATTAGAGACCATTCATGGACAAGGTTACCGACTCAAAGCATAACGCTTATCCCAGTATTTACCGCAAGATCCGTTGGAGCTTTGGCGTTCTGACCTTTCTGATGTTTTCGCTGTTTTGGAGCTTGATCTATGTGGCGGAAAATAAGCTGGAAGTATTGAGTTTGCATCACTGGTTAGACACAGAAGCCGCTCTGTACAAAGAGAATTACGCAACATTGCAGGAACAAGCTCCGTTACCCAATCCGCAGGAGTTTGATAGTTACTGGAGCGAGAAAGAGATACCGAGCTGGCTGCTGGCTTTTTCCAAACCAGGTTTCTATGAATACCTGCAAGGGGAAGAGGACAAACATTTTGTCGTTTTTGCTCATCCTTCCGGTGTTGGTAATATGTACATCGTTTTCCAAGATGATTCGGATGATTACCTGGATGAGTATGAAAGCTCCTTGCACCAAGTGACTTTTGTGTTGGGCGGCATACTCTCCATCGCCATGCTGCTCTATGGGGTGTATATGGTTCGCATTCTGTCGAAACCCTTGACGGAAATTGAACATAAAATTAGTCAAATGCCACCGGATTGTCCGCCGTTTAGCATCGATACCACGTTCAGCGAAACGCGCCATATTGAGCAGACTCTGCTAGACAGCAAAAATCATATCGCAGGATTTTTCCAACGTGAGCAGGAGTTTAGCCGATTCGCTTCTCATGAGCTGCGGACACCGATTATGGTGATTCAGGGGTCCGCCGATATTCTTAGCCGAGTGGAAGGGCAACCCCAAGTCGCGCAAAAAGCGATACGTCGTCTGCATCAAGCGGGTCAAGAAATGAAGGTGCTGACGGAGACGTTTTTGTTGTTGGGTAAATCGGAGATAGAGCCACATCACTTTGGCAATTACGATCTTCAGCAGTCGTTGGAACAGCAACTGGCGTTGCTCGAGCCCTTGTTTGCTCGTCAGGGCTCGAGTTATGCGCTTGATCTGTCGCAGCCGAGCCAGGTTCGAGCGCCAGAAAGCTTTATCACCATCGTCATTAATAACCTCATCAAAAATGCTTTCAGCTATAGCGTTGGCAGTATCAACATTGCGCTACATCAGTGTTGTTTTGAAATTCAGAACCGACATGACGGCAATGAAACTTACAACGCAGGTTATGGATGTGGCTTGGTGATTGTTGAGCGCATTTGTGAACGTATGGATTGGGCGTTTAGCATGGAAGATGACGGTACGCATTTTATCGCGAAAGTGCGTTTTCATTCGGCAGAGGTATAGGAATAGACGGCACCTTGATAATGCCGAGCGCCAAATAGCAAAAAAGAGAGCCGAAGCTCTCTTTTTTTAGGTGTATGGTCGGACTGAGAGGATTTGAACCTCCGACCCCCGACACCCCATGACGGTGCGCTACCAAGCTGCGCTACAGTCCGATGGCAGTTACTGTAATGGTAAGGAGATGACTCGTCAACACTTTGTTTATCAACAATAAAAGCTAGGCGACAGAATGAACAGTTTGTATAAAAAAGCAGCGGTGGTTTTTGAGGGTGAAGGAATCAAAAACGGCTGCCTAAAGCAGCCGTTGAGTATGCTAATCGCGAACGCGTTTAAAGATGAGGGAAGTATTGATACCGCCAAAAGCAAAGTTGTTGCTCATCATGTAATCAATATCCATCTCGCGGCCAGCACCAGCAATGTAATCCAGGTCACCACAATCTGGGTCTAGGTTATTGAGATTTAGGGTTGGGCTAAACCAGCCACTGTTCATCATCTCAATACTTAACCAAGCCTCGATGGCACCGCATGCGCCCAATGTGTGGCCAAAATAGCTCTTTAATGAACTGATTGGCACCTTACCAATGGCATTTTGTGTCGCGTTACTTTCGGCAATGTCGCCACGGTCTGTCGCAGTGCCATGCGCAGAAACATAGCCAATGTGTTTTGGATGTAAATCCGCGTTTTGCAGGGCCATTTCCATACAGATTTGCATGGTTTCCATCTGCGGCTGAGTCACATGCGCCGCGTCACAGTTGCTGGCAAAACCGATGATTTCAGCGTAGATTTTTGCGCCGCGTGCTTTGGCGTGTTCGTATTCTTCTAGCACCAGCGTGCCTGCACCTTCGCCGATCACGAGTCCATCACGATCTTTGTCGTAAGGGCTTGGCGTTGTTTTTGGCTGATCATTTTTCAAGCTGGTCGCAAACAAGGTATCGAATACCGCTGATTCGGTTGGACAAAGCTCTTCAGCTCCTCCTGCCACCATGACGGTTTGGTAACCATGCTTGATTGCTTCATAGGCGTAACCAATGGCTTGACTGCCTGATGTACATGCGCTGCTCGTGGGGATAACACGGCCACGTAGGCCAAAAAAGAGCCCCACATTGACGGCGGTGGTGTGCGGCATCATTTGCACGTAGGTCGTCGCGGTGATCGCTTTGGTGGTTTTGTCGTTCAGCATCACGCCAAATGCGCCAATGGCGTCAGTTGAGCCAGTTGATGAACCGTAAGCAATGCCAGTTTGGCCATTCGTTAGTACGTCGTCACCAATTAAGCCTGCTTGGCGTAGCGCGTTTTCAGTCGCCACGGTGGCTAATTTGGACACGCGGCCCATACCGCGAACTTGCTTGCGTTTGTAATGCGAAGGGAGCTCAAAATCGACCACGGGAGCGGCAAGTTTGGTGTTCAACCCTTCGTACTGTTGGTAATTTTCCATAAACTGAGTGGCATTTTCTAGCGCGCGTAATTTGGGCTCGACACTTTGCCAATCATTGCCAAATGCAGTGACACCAGACATACCGGTGACAACAACTCTGCGATTCATATTAGGCCTCCATTAACCGAAATCACTTGGCGAGTGACATAACCTGCGATGTCAGACATCAAATAACTGACTAAGCCAGCCACTTCTTCCGGTTCACCCATGCGGCGTAGCGGGACTTGAGGTAAAGCGTGCTCTTTGACATGCTCATCTACCATGCCAGTATCAATCAGCCCAGGGGCAACACAGTTCACCGTGATTTTGCGTTTCGCCAGCTCGAGAGCCAATGATTTGGTTGCGCCAATCACCCCCGCTTTGGCAGCGGCGTAGTTGGTTTGGCCTCGATTGCCCATTAATCCAGAGACTGAAGCTAAAGTGACAATGCGTCCACCTTTGCGTTTTTGCACCATCGGCATCACGCAAGGGTGTAAGACGTTATAAAAACTGTCGAGGTTGGTGTGAATTACGCCATCCCATTCTGCCTCGGTCATCGCTGGGAAAGCGGTGTCTTTGGTGATACCCGCGTTATTGACCACACCGTAGTATGCGCCGTGCTCTGCGATGTCGGCTTCAATACGCTCACGACATTGTTGACGATGGCTAATATCAAACTGAATTAAACGGCCACTGCCACCGTTTTGTTCAATCATGGCCAATGTTTGATCGGCACCTTGCTTATCGCCCATGTAGTGAACGACGATGGTAAAGCCATCTTTCGCTAATTGAATGGCGATGGCTTTGCCGATGCCTTTACTGGCCCCTGTGACTAACACTTGACGGGTCATTCTTGACTCCTGATTTTCATTTCTTGTAATTTTTCTTCCGTCGGAACATAAACGTTCAACTGACATTTTGCGACAGTCTCACCTGAGATCTCGATTCGACCAGTGAACACGGCCATGCCGTTGTCTTCCATCAACTGCTCTGCGTAGATATCGAGTGTCTGCCCTAGCTGAAAGGTATCGCACATCGCTTGATAACGCCTGCCACCAAGGAGAAAACCGATCGGTGGCTCTTGGCCTTTCTGCTGCGCATGATAGCCAGACCAAGCCGCGATAGACTGCGCCATAAACTCGATACCCACATAACCTGGAACGCTTTGCGTTTCAGTATGGAAGAAGGCGAGGTGAGGGCCAATGTCTACCTGACAGTGAATCGACTCCTCCGCAACGCTGATCGCCCGATCAATTAAGATCATCGGAGCGTCGTGGGGCAGCAAGGTCTCAATGCTGGGCAGCTTATTCATGAGGATATCCAAATATCAGACTGATGTTATTTCCGCCAAAGGCGAAAGAGTTGCTAAGTATCGCCTTGTGTGCCAATTTCATTGGCTGTTCGACGAGCGTGACCTCTATGTCATCCGCTTTGTTCTGACATCCTTGTTGCGGTAAATCTAAGTTGTATTTCAGTATATGCCATGCAATGGCCGCTTCAACGGCACTGGCTGCGCCTAATGTGTGACCAGTTAGGTGCTTGGTTGAACTAACGGGCACCGATGAGCCAAAAAGACGAAAGATGGCTTTGCTTTCCATGCTGTCGTTGAGCGGAGTTGCCGTGCCATGGGCGTTAACATAGCCGATTTGTTCTGGTTTCAAATTGGCGTCTAGCAGCGCTTTTTTCATTGCTTCTTCAGCCCCATTCCCTTCAGGGTGTGGAGCGGAAATGTGGTGTGCATCTGAGCTGTCGCCACAACCGAGCAGGGCGATCTCTGAAGGGGCTTTGCTGAGCAGCATAAAAGCTGCGCCTTCACCAATATTAATGCCACTTCTGTCGGCACTAAATGGCTGACAATGTTGATTTGAGAGTGCCTCTAAGCCATTAAAACCATTTAGGGTTAAGCGACAGAGCGTATCTGCTCCTCCCACGATCACCGCATCGGCCATACCACTGAGTAAGAGGCGTTTTGCTGAAATGAACACACGCCCGCTGGATGAACACGCCGTGGAGATCGCGTAACAAGGCCCCGTTAACTGAAAGTAATCGGCGATAAAGTCGCTGACGTTGCCAAGCTCTTGTTTGCGGTAGTGATAATCTCTCGGGAAGTGCTCTTGCGACAGCTTCTGCTCAAATGCGTTTTCGCCGTCGGCAATACCAGAGGTGCTGGTGCCGATAACCACGGCGATACGGTCTGCGCCATATTGTCGAATGGCCTCTTGAATTACGGGCTCAATTTGCTGCAGCGCAGAGAGGGCTAAACGGTTGTTTCTTGAGTCGTATTCACGTAGCGATGATGGCAGCTCCGGCAACGCGTCGCTCACTCGACCAACGATGGTGGCGGTGCCCGTGTTGAGTTGATCCACAGCTTGTTGCATTTGCGCACTGTGATTATGTTGCAGTGCGTGGTGGATCTGCTCTGCAGTGGCCCCCAATGCTGAGTGGAAGCCACAGCCATGAATATAAATGGGTTGAGAAAGGTGTGAATTCATTTGGCTCTACTATTTCGCGTCCGATAACTGATAATTCAGGGTTTGAATCTCGATTTTATAGTCGTTTAACAGCGAGTGAAAACGAATAGGGCCAGCAAAACTTCGGCCTTGCTCGTAATCAATCACAATGATCGTATTGCCATGGTTATCGATGATGGTGCGCTGATTATCTCGGTCAATGAGTTGCCACTTTACCTGATTTAATGGCGCTTCCCAAGCTTGTTCAGGCCACAGCGTGATCATCAGATTAAAAAGTACCTGCTCGGGCTGAGGCAGGGTATTTTCTAAGCCATTCAATACTTGTGTTTCAATATGATTATCTTGGTAGGTGAGAGACAACAAACGTGTTCCCCACGAAGAAAAACCAGCCAAAACCAGTTTGTTTTGGTCAACTTGCAGCTGGACGGGCAATTGCTGAGTTTGTGTGCCGGTGTCGGTTTGCCATGTTGCGGTGATCAGCTGGCTTGCCGTCACATCCAAGCCGAGTTCACTCGGTTGTGGGAGCGTGACAAACGTTTGATCAGCAATCTCAATTTGAGTGCTTTGTGTGCGAGGTTGCATGCTGCATGCCGTGATGGAGAGCGCCAACAACAGGCAGAGAACTAGCTGTCTTATCATGGGGTTTTCTCTTGGTTGGGAATGGCCATCGGTGCCAATAACCAAGCGACAAAGATGCCGCTTAGCACGGTTAGCCCAAAGCTGTGAATGGCATGCGTGGCACTCAAGGCCAATAAACCAAACGACAATAAAGTGGTGATGGCCGATAAGGTGACGGCGAGGAGCGTGCTATGGCTGCCTTGTTGCTCCGCAAAGAACAAGGTGTAATCAATGCCGATCCCAATAACCAGTACCAGTGCCAGTAAACTAAACAAGTTCAAACTTGAACCGGTGACAACAGAAACCGCCAGTCCCGCGATACAGGCGATAACACAAGGCAGCATCATGGTTAGGCTGTGTCGGAAGCCATAACGCCAGCACAATAAAGCAAAAATCACCGCCATAGCCGCAACCAGTAACTCCATTACTTTGACGCGATACTGATTGAACAAGCTCGAAATTTCTTGTGCCTTATCGAGGTAAGAGACATCGCTGTGTTGCTGCGCAAAGGCCATCGCGACCTCGGGCTGCTGAAGATCTTTCAGTAAAATGGCAGCGGCCGTTTTGTTGTCCACTTTGCCCAAAGCAAGGAAACGGACAGGTTCGGATACTGATGCCTTGAGGTAGTCTTGCAGCGAAATTGGCACAAATGGTTGGTTGAGCACTGCGGTGGCGGGTAATCCAAGAGTCTGTGACAGTTGCGCCGCCTGCGTTTGGTATAGGGTTTCGACGAGCTGATAATCGGCCCGCTGCTGCGATTCTGAACTCAGGTATTGGGACAAGCTCTGATAGCCCGCCAGCACGCCTTGCTGTTGCCAACCATCGAGTAGTTTGGCGATCTGTTCCAAGCGTTCCATCAATGCGGAGTCGTTATCTGCGGTGACAACCAACATTTGTTGTGAGGATTGTAGGCCAGTCAGTTGTGCGATCTGCGCTTCTTGTGACTTGAGAGAGGCAGGTAAGGCCTGCAATTGGCGAATATCGTCGTCGTAATGCACTTGGGTTAAGGCGGCGAAGCTGATGGCGGCGATCGCCACGGGCAAGCCAATCGCCAGTTTGGGATTTCGCCACGCGCTTAGCCAGCGTTGATAAAGTGGCAAGCCGAGAAGTGGTCTATCCGCCGAGGGTTTGACGGCCAACCAAGGATACCAAGCGACTACAGTGAGATAAGCGGCGATGAGGCCAGTAGCGGAAAACAGCGCCAATTGTTGCAATCCCGGGAATGGGGCAATCAGGAGACCCAAATAGCCGATTAAGCTTGTCACTAGGCCAAAGGTGATTGCGGTGAAGATATGCTTGAGCCCTGCTGTGGCGTTCCAATGCGAACCTGCCGCCAATCTGTCGGTCAGGTAGTGAAAAGCATAGTCAATCGAAACACCGATCAAGCTGGCACCAAACACTAAGCTAAAAAGATGCACTTTGCCAAAAATCGCAATGGTGATGGTGAGTGCCACCAAAAGTCCGACGCCAATTGAGAGTAGCGACAGAAACAATGGGGTCACACTGCGAAAAACCAGCAATATGAGCAACACAATACCAAGCAGCGAAACAACACCGATGGTGCTGATTTCTTGCTTGGCGCTTTGGGTACCAAAGTCAGCATAAAACAAGACTCCAGTGTGGGCAATCTCAGTGCCAAACGTTTGATTAATTTGCGCTTCCCACTGCAAGATTTCTGACACTGAACGCTGCGCCGCAACGCTGTATGGGGAGTCTTGAAGCTCAGCGCTGATCAGCACATACAAGTGCCCCTCTTTTTCTAAACTCAGATAGTTATGTTTAACTTTGAACTGGCCAGATAATGACGAGAGTTGGTTCAAATAGTCACGAAACAGCAGAAAAGGATCGTTTTGTAGCTCGCTCCCCGTAACACCAGAAAAAGGGTTGTAGAGGGCTTGCAATACCTGTTGCACCTGCTGTTGCGGTTGTTGGCTGAGCCGTTCTCTTTGTTGCTCAGTTAAAAATTGGAAACGGTGTTCAAAGTAATATTTTGCCCATTGTTGCTGGGTATCTTGAGGGATTTTGCCCATCACTTGGGCAAAATAACCGCTTTGAGTGAGCTGCTGTGTGAGCGCATCGCTTGCTTGGTAGACTTTATCGCTCTCATCGCCCGACACGATAAAAATCGCCTTGTTGCCCATTGTCTCCGCAATGCGCTCAAACGCTTGTTCTGCTACTGGGTTTTGCTGATTTTTAGGCAGGAGTTTTAAAATATCGGTTTCGATTGGCGCCGTTGCTTGAGCAAACCAGAGATAGACCAACAACAAACTGGCAGTGATCACGGCCATAAGCCAGCTAACGGCTAACGTCGGGGATTTAAAACGCAAACTGTTTTTGCTCCGTTTCGCTTAATTGTTCTGGGATGTGCGTTTGCTGTGAAAATTGAATATCGGTGCGATCGCCACGTTTTTCCACCAGTTCCAGTTGATCAATTTCTTGGTTACCTCTGAGGGTAATCTTGCTGAATACCGCATTCAAAGGGGCTGCCGTCGGCGTCAGGTCGAGCTGCCATCCATTGTCGTCAACGTGTAACGTCAATTCGAACTCGCGCTGCAAAGCGGAGGTATCTCCATGAAACACAGAGAGAAAAATGCGGCTGAAGTAAAACGCCATTGGGTTTTGCTCTGCCGTGATCACTTGTGGTGCTTGCCCGGCAAAGTTTTGTCGCAGTTTGTCTTGTGTCAAAACCAAATTCACAGGGAAGGGGTTTTGTTGTTGCCACAACAGACCATGGCTTTTGTCTAACACAAATTGTCCTTGAGAACTCAGGGGTTGGTTAAACATTTCCAGATGACGCTGTTGGGTGAACTGGCCTCGCACCAGATCGTGTTTGGAGAGCTGCGCTTGCAATTCATCTAGGTTGTTCACTTGCGCCCAACTCAGTGGAGAAAACAGTGTGCAAACCAGTAGCCACAACGTGAGCGTGTGTTGTCGCCATGACATTAACATAGGTATGCTCCGTTCTGATGCCATTGATGGACGCGTTCGAGAAACACCGAGGGCGATGCTAATCGCATCTCTTGATCTTCAATGCCGACGGCGACCTGAGTGGTATGCGCTTTACACATGCGTTGTCCTGTGTCGGCATCAAAGATTTGATAATGCACTCGCAAGCGGTTTTCCCATTCGCTCAGCGTCGCTTTGATACGAATCGCGTGATTAAAAGGAATGGCTCGGACGTACTTTACCTGAACATCAATCACTGGCCACATGAAGCCCGAAGCGCTCATTTGCTGATAGCCATAATCAATTTTTTCCATCATCACTCGTCTTGCTTCTTCAAAAAATCGGAAGTAATTACCGTGATAGATGACCCCCATAGGGTCGGCATCTTGAAACGAGGTAACTAAGGTTACCTCAGCTTCTAGCGGATAAAGTACGTCTGTCATAGAACCTCTTAATACAGTGACCAATGACGTTGTTGAATGTGAGTGATGAACTGGCGCAGATCTTTTTCCAATGGGCGATCTTCAGTGACAAATTCAAACTCATTGAGTACCGAGCTGCAGATGGCTTTCAGACGATCGCTCATGTGATTTTCGTCCAGTTCACCACGACGGCGGCGAATTTCGATCCCTTGTGTTGCAGCAAGTAGAGACGCGGCCGCCACCTGTTCAGTCAGTTCCAATACTCGCAAACAATCGCGGGCAGCGATAGTCCCCATGCTCACTTTATCTTGGTTGTGACACTCGGTTGAACGCGAGAATACGCTGGCAGGCATGGTGTGCTTGAGCGCTTCTGCGGTCCAAGCAGAAATGCCAATTTGCACCGCTTTAAAACCATGGTTGATGGGCTTGCGTTCCCCTTCGGCGCCGCTCAAGTTAAATGGTAAGCCATTGTTGAACTTATAATCCATCAATTGCGCCATTTGACGATCGAGCAGATCCGCGAGGTTGGCAATACCGGTTTTCAGTGTGTCCATTGCCATGGCAATGTGACCACCATAGAAGTGACCGCCGTGTAAAACACGTTCGTTATCACCATCGATGATTGGGTTGTCATTGGCACTGTTGAGCTCGTTTTCGATCATTTGGCGCAGCCAAGGTAGTGAATCTTGGACAACACCAATCACGTGCGGCGCACAGCGCAGTGAGTAACGATCTTGCAGACGGTCACTGTTGCGTGGCGGCTTATCGGCTTTCAGGTCATCACGCAACCAAGCGGCGATCTGTTGTTGGCCTGGATGAGGTTTGACTGCAAAGAGCGCTTCATCAAAATGGAAGTCATTACCGTGCATGGCCACAGAGACCATCGCGGTGATTTTGGTGCTGAGCTGAGCTAGATACTCTGCGCGTTTGTAGGCAAGGCAAGCTAACGCGGTCATCACGGATGTGCCGTTCATGAGCGCCAAGCCCTCTTTAGGACGCAGTTTAATCGGTTGGATGCCAAGTTCGGCGTAGACTTCAGCGGTTGCACGCTCTTCACCTTGGTAGATCACTTCTCGCTCACCAACCAGCGCCGCAGCAAGGTAGGAAAGGGGAGTGAGATCACCACTGGCTCCCACCGAACCTTCTTCAGGAATGCGGGGTGAAATATCGTGATTAATCAAAGTAACGATCTGATTGAGTAAGTCATGACTTACGCCAGAAACGCCTTGTGATAAAGAACACAGACGTGTAGCAAGTACAGCGCGCGCTTGCTCGTGGGTGAGAATTTTGCCTAAGCCACAGCCGTGAAAGCGCGTGAGGTGAAGTGGTAGTTCTTCAACCAATTGAGGCGGTATCGCGACTGTACAAGAGTCGCCGTATCCTGTGGTGACGCCATAGATCACCCCTTCTTCTTTAAGAAGGCGTTCTAGAAAGGCGACACCGCGGTCGATTTTGGCGGTAAATTCAACTGAGTTATTTAACGTGGCCTTTGCGCCTTGAGCGATCGCCGCAACATCCTCAATCGTCAGTCTGCCTTGGCCAAAGGTAATATTATTTTCTGCTTGCATCGTCATGTTGCTGATCTGTTAGGTTCCAAAAATCAAAAAAGTTATACCACTGCAGAGGAGCCTGCAGTGTGTAATGTTCTAAACGTTGTGCGTACTGTTGCACAACCATTTCCAAAGCGGTTTGTCTCTCTTTGCGAGGCAGAACAATTTTGTCGCTAAAATGTTCGAAGTAGACATCAAAATGCGGAGTACTGCTGGAATCGTCACGCAGGCCAAAGAGTAAATACACTGGAGCTTTGAGAATCGAAGCCAACATAAATGGCCCTTGTGGGAATGGGGCAGGCTTACCAAGGAAATCAGCCCAAACGGCGCGTGTTTCTTTGCTGGTGGAGGTGCGATCACCCACTATGACGACCCATTCGCCTTGCTCAATTTTCTGCTGTAGCAAGATAGCGGTATCAGGCCCCAAATGGCTCACTTGAATCAGATTGAGCTCAGAATTGGGGTTAACCGCTTTCATCACCGCATTAAAACGCTCTGCGTGCTCAGTAAAGACCAAGGCATTGATTTTGACGTGGGTATGACGTCGGCTTAAGGCTCGACACAGCTCAATGTTGCCCAAATGCGAACCGAGAATAACCACACCTTGCTGGTTCTCAATCATTTTATCGAACTGATTTTGCCCGTGGATAGTCAAATTCTGCGCTGAAAAATCGCCTTTCCAAGCCGCCAGTTTATCCAGCATGGTATGACCAAAAGAGAGCAAATGGTTGTAACTGGTGAGATTGTCTGGGAGCTCAATACGCTTTTCTCTGGCGTATTGCTCCAGTTGGTCGAGATAGCGTTGCGACGCTTGCTTGGCTTGTTTGCCCGTCGCATGATAATAAGCCATCACAAGACGTAAGATCAGATTGAAGGTCGCTCGCCCTAGCAACGAGTAGACCGCTAGCAGCAGTTTAATGCCCAGTACCGTGCCTCGTTCTTGCTGTTTGGACCAATGCACATTGTTTTTCGCATCAGGATGTTTGCGCATTATCAGCTTAGGAGCTCTTGGCAGCATGCCAAAAAAGAGTTTAGTGTGCATCCAACTGATTTTAACGTTGTCCCAAAGCGCATCAAAATGCGAAATGCCGCCTTCAGGGTAGATCACGCGAGTTTCAATGAAATCAATATCCACCCCTTCCCAGTACATGCGAACGAGGATTTCGATGTCAAAATCCATGCGTGTACCAAGGCGATATTTGTCTAAAACCGCGACGGTTTTATCCACTGGGTAGGCGCGAAAGCCGCACATGCTGTCTCGGATGGTCATGGAGAGTGTCTCAATCCACACCCAAACATGAGTCACGTAACGGCCATACAAGCGAGATTTCGGGACGCTCTCGTCATAAATGGGCTGCCCTGATATCAATCGCTGAGGATGCATTTTTGAGGCGTTCAGCAATTTGGGAAGCGCTTGCAGATCATGTTGGCCATCCGAGTCGATTTGAATGGTGTGCGTAAAGCCAAGTTGTTGTGCATAGCGGATACCCGCCATGACAGCGCCGCCTTTGCCTTGGTTTTCTGCTAAGCGGATCAGGTACACCTTGTCGCGTGTTGCTTGCTGCTCGAGTTGCGTTTGCGTGGCGAAATTGCTGCCATCATCAACGATGATCACTGGCAGCGCAAACTCTTGCAGCGAGTCGATTACCTGACCAATGGTTTCACCATGGTTGTAACAAGGGATGAGAAAACAAGCTTGATAGTCAGTCACCGCTCGCCCCTAGTTTCATCTTGCCTGATGAGTGAGATACACGTTCGCCATCTCGGGAGGATGTATAGCTAAATTGCAGTTTCTCTTTGCTCTCATCCCAAACGAGCGAGAGCGTCACTTGTGCATCGGGCAGAATGGGTTCTTGGAACTTGATGACTTCCATTCCTTTAAATGCGGCTGGGCACTGCAACAGCGTGTGACCATAGAACATCGCCCAGTCGATTTGTGTGACACCCGGTAGCAAGGGAAAGTGAGTGAAATGACCAGAAAAATCCAGCAGGTCATGATCAACGCGCAGCTGTAATGTGGCACTGTGTCCGTCGACCTGACTGGCAAGAACGGTTGGCTTTCTTTTTGTACTCATAGTGTTTTCGTTCTAATGAAAAAGTTGTTCTATTTGGTTGGTCAGTCTTTTCCCTTGGCTGTTCAAAGGAATTTCACTGACAACTCGGTAGCGACGTGGAATGGCGATCGGCTCTAACCACTGTCGCAATTCGCCTCTCAGCAGAAGCCAAAACTTGCCTTTACCAAGCTCATTGAGTTTCGCTGTACCTGCTGAGGTTAATACTATCGCAGCCACCAAGGTTAATCTGTCAGATTCTGTCATGGGGATGACCACGCTTTCGTTAATCCAGTCGAGATGGTCAAGGCGCTTTTCTACTTCGACCAGAGAAATTCGCTTCTCTTCCAGTTTGATCACGCGATCGGTACGCCCTTTCAACAAGAACTGACGTTCGCTGACCATTTCACATTCGTCGGCAGTTTGATACCAATTCTCCCCATCAATGTGCGGAGAGCGCAGACGCAAACAGTTCTCTTGATTGAGCTCGACATCAATGCCAGGAAAGAGTTGCCATGGTGTGTTGGCTTGATGCTGCTGGCGGCAAGCAATGCCCCCCGTTTCTGTGCTGCCGAACACCTCCCAAGGTGTCTGTGAAAACAGCGTTTGAGCGTGCATCGTCGCTTTGTAACTTAATGGACCGCCAGATGAAAAAACACACGCAAATGGAGAAGAGTGATGCTCGGAGGTTAATCGTTTAAGCAGAGCAGGGCTGCTGATGAGCGCGGTTTGGTCACTGGCGTGTGCGACAAGCTGCTCGGGATACTCTAAGTTGGTTTGAGCGAAGGCACGGCCTGCACAAAGAGGCCAAAGTACACGGAAAAGCAAACCGTAAATATGTTGATGAGAGACGGTGCTTTCAATGCGGCAGTCTTGTAACTGCTGACCAAACAATTGCTCTAGCACAGCGATTTCACTATCTAGCTGTTGCAGAGTTTTACGAATCGCCTTTGGTGTTCCACTGGAGCCCGAGGTAAATAAGGTGAGCACCACTTGTTCAAGTAACAAGTGCGGAAACGAGGCGGGCTTGCAGGTGCTGAGCGTGCCCGATATTAATTGGTACGCTTGGCGTAAGTTGCTCCCCACTTCCTCATCACACAGTAAAAGATCAAACTCGCAGCTGAGCTCATCCAACGCCGCTGGTTGATAATTTCCAGGTAACACAATGGCTTTGCCACTAAAGCACAACGCAAAAAAACCAATGGCAAATTGGTAGCTGTTGGCGGCGCACAGGGCAACTCGTTGTGCTTCTGTTTGCTTCATTTGTTCGCAAAGTGAATGCACTTGGCACGAGAACGATGACCAATCATGGTGTTCATTTAGGGAAAACGCGACTTGGTGTCGTGGGGCTCTGCCGTGATGAAACAGCGTAGCGAGTGAATGAAATGGTAGAGGGTGACTCATCTAATGCTCAGTCCTTGCGAACAAACTGGCGAACGATCCATTCTCCAGCAAATAAACTTCCGGCGGCTAAATAGCTAATAAAGCCGTTATACAGTGTCCACACCTGTAGTGGTTGAAAACAGGTGTATAAAGCGATACTTGCATTGATGAGAAAAAACCAACACCACACTTTCGTGACTTTGCGAGTATAACGAACGCCACTTTCGGGTAACTCGGGCTCTTGCAGACGAGCCAATCGCTCTATAATCGTTTGAGGCTGAGTTAAACTCGAGGCAAAAAGCGTCAACATGGCGAGGTTAACGATCACGGGATAAAACGTCAGCCAACCTTGCTGTTTGAATATCGCGCCCAGCGTAACCAGCACCACACCGATCACTCCGCTTATCACCGCAAGTTGTTTGAATTCTTTAAGCTTGGCTTGATGGCCGGAAAGGATTCTGAGCAGAAACACAATGCCTAAAAGGAGTGCGACCACTTCTAAGCCAAGCTTATCGATACCGAAATAGACGGCAAAAGGGTAGGTAAGCAATACAATTGCAGACAAAACTGTCAGCAATGTGCGCATCTCTTATTCCTTTACAAGTTCAACGACAGCGTCAACGACGTCTTGAACCGTGCGTACCGCTTTAAACTCTTCGGGTTGGATTTTCTTGCCTGTCACTTTCTGCAGATGAACAACCAGATCAACGGCATCAATGCTATCCAGGTCTAGGTCCTGATAAAGATGAGCATCCGGTTGGATGTCGTCTTCTTCTAGTTCAAATAGTTCAATCAGAGCGGCTTTCACCTGCTCAAATACGGCTTGTTGATTAACTTCTGACATATCAGGGCCTGCTTAATTAATTTCCGGTTTGTGAAGAAATGTAGTTTGCCAAATTTGCCACAGAAGCAAAGTGCTGACGAGTATTATTGTCATCTGCATCAATAACAATGTTGTATTTCTTCTTAATAGCCAAACCAAGTTCTAATGCATCGATAGAATCGAGACCTAAGCCATCACCAAACAGTGGTGCTTCAGTGTCGATATCATCAATCGAGATGTCCTCTAGATTGAGTGCATCGATGATCAGTTGTTTAATTTCATTTTGTAGTACTTCCACTGGGACCTACTTATATTTACTGATTTTGGAAAATGAAACCTGAAATAAGCAAAAACAATATTGCTTGGGCAAAATCGGAGAGACATCTTTTGGCTTACTCAGGGAAGATTGCCTCAGCCAAATGTGTGTTCAGTCTTCTGGCTGCTGACGTTGGGTTATTAGTTTGCTCTATAAATGGTTTTACCTCAACCTTATGTTTCACCTCAACGTGAAAGAACGGTTTAGTTTCAGGCACTTGGTACCACATTTTTTCTTTGGTTAAGAAACTAGGGGTAACGGTGATATGCACGATACGTAAATCTCGTTCGGTCCTAATCGCGATTTGAGAAGCACCGCGTTGTAATGGTGACTTCACACCTGGGGTCGTTCGTGTCCCTTCGGGAAATACCAATAATACATTGCCGCGTTCAAATCGTTGTTCGCATTGGTTGAGAAGATCATCCGGTGATTTATTAGGTATGTAGCCTGCTCCTTGTACAACATATTTCATAAAAGGATTTTGCCAAATAGAGGCTTTAACTAAGCAATCGCATTGGCGTAACTGCGAGGCAATTAACACATAATCGATCAGGCTTGGGTGATTGGCGACGATGAGGCAATTTTTATCGGCGGCAAGAATCTCACCACCAGTAATTTTATAGTCGATTGCGCCAGTGTATTTCATCAGTTTGCAGAACAACGTAAACGTGAATTTAATTGTATGTTGTACTTTATATTCTCTTGCGGTCTGCTCACGTACGAACAAATGAATCAATGGAATAATGACCAAGCCGAGAATAAGGCCACCAATGCCAAAGGTCGCAAAGCAAAATCCTGTTGTAAACACCCGCCAATATTGATTCAGTTTTTTCACTTTTTATGCCATGTCCACGTTTGGCGAGAGCCAGTGATTGACCATTGTGTGACCGAGTCTTGGAGGAAGCCGCGGAAAAATTGCAGCGCTTGCGGTAACTCATGCTCTGGTGGCTGCTGAGCGGAATGAGCCTCGGCAGCAAATTGTTGTCCCGCGCTTACGAGCATGGCGAGTGCATAACCGCGATACGTTTGTGTTTCAAATTCCGCATAGTCTTGTGGCAATGGTTCGTCGAAGTCTACTAATAACACTTTGGCATCTGGGTGAATAGACAAAAATAGGTAAGCCTCTGTAAGCGCGCTCTGGAATGTATTTTTCCCCGCGGCAATCGACGTCAGTGGAACAGGCTTTTTGGTTGCAATGGTGGTTAATCCCGCCGCCGTGTTATGTACCGATTGAGAAAAAGCCATTGGTGAGGCTTCTTCACCCAGTAATATATCTTTGACTAAGGCGATGCTGCGGTGTAATTCACCGTGACGGCTTGAAAAAACCATATAGTCAACGTCGTTTTGGTTAAGCAACTCAATGGCAGCATGCACCGCCAGTTTGCTTAACGAACTCATTCGGCGTCGCATCATCGCCGGTATATTGCTTGCCGTAATATCGAAGGACTCAGGATAGCTTCCGGTATTTGCCCACTCTAGCCAATGCTCTTTATTATCCAATCCAGGAGAGTTCGCATACCATTTTTCAATATTTACACAAAGAGATAGTGATGAATTTGACATAGATTGTTGATTTGTTTCCATTGGCGTTCATACTAAAGCCCTTATCAAAAAATAGGGACAATCTAATGAAAACCTTTAAAATTTTTATTTCTATATGTTTGACGTTGTTATTAGTTGGCTGTGGTCGAGTACAACCAATTTTGGAGATACAGGATACTCCAGTCAGTTATGATCTTCAAAGTAAACAAGTGAAAAGCGCGATCGTCTTGGCAGCAACGAAAAGGGGTTGGGCGATTACAGAAGTGGAACCTGGCGTTTTAAGCGCAAAATTGAATCTTCGCTCGCATTTTGCAGAAATAATGATCCCTTACGACAACAAATATTACTCAATTCTTTACGTTAAATCAGAGAATCTGAATGCAAGTGATGGCAATATCCATCGTAATTACAATCGTTGGATCAACAACTTAAATGTTGATATTCAACGTCAATTTGCATTAGCCGCAGCGCAATAATTTCTTTTTAACAGTTAGTTAGGTTTTTTCGTGTTAAATCATAATTTTGATCCGTATAACGCTTTCGAAGCGAAAACAGAAGCTCAGAAGCTTTCATTTGCTCCTATTCTTTTTCATACCGCTCGCACTCTCAGAGATCTTGGAATCCTGGCAGCCTTAGATAAAGCCGGGGAAGAAGGACTTTCAGCAGAACAAATTGCTGAGCAAACTCAAGTCTCCGAATATGGAGTAAAAGTGTTGCTTGATATGGCACTGAGTGCTCATGTTGTGATGTGGAAAAAACCTAACTATATCTTGGCAAACTTGGGCCATTTCCTCCTTCATGATGGCATGACTCAAGCCAACATGGATTTCACCGCTGACGTATGTTACGCCGCGATGATGCATTTGACGGAAGCGATTCAAGAAGGCAAGCCGGCAGGCCTCAAAGAACTTGGTGACTGGGTCACCATTTACGAAGGTTTGTCTCGTCTGCCTGAAAAAGCAAAAGAGAGCTGGTTTAAGTTTGATCACTACTATTCTGATCGCTCATTCCCGATTTTGCTGGAGACGGTGTTTGCGGAAAAACCACAACACATCGTCGATATTGGTGGCAATACCGGAAAATGGGCACTGCAGTGCTGTAACTATGATCCTGATGTCAAAGTGACGATTGTGGACTTGCCTCGTCAGCTTGAATTAGCGATGGCCAATGCCGATAAACAAGGTTTCGCGGAGCGTATTGCACCTTTCCCTGCGAATATGCTTGATAAAAGCGAATCCCTCCCGCAAAACGCGGACGTGTGGTGGATGAGCCAGTTCTTAGACTGTTTTTCGCCGATGGAAATATTGAGCATACTCAAGCGTGTAAAGGAGAACCTTCAACAGAACTCTGTCGTGTATATTCTTGAACTGTTTTGCGATGCACAGAAATATGATGCGGCTTCATATAGCCTAAACGCGACCTCGCTTTACTTTACCTGTTTAGCGAATGGTAACAGTCGTTTCTATCGAAGCGAAGATTTCTTGCAAATCGTTGAAGAAGCCGGACTTGAGGTTGTGGAGCGTACCGACAATATCGGATTAGGCCACACTTTGCTCAAATTGGTTGCAAAACAATAAAGAAAATCAGGAATTACACTGAGTATGGAAAAGCAATCCACCCAGGTTGTCATTATTGGTGCGGGCCCATCGGGCTCGACTGCCTCTGCGCTGTTACACCAGCGTGGCATTAAAGTCATTGTGTTAGAAAAAGCGCAATTTCCCCGTTTTTCGATTGGGGAGAGTTTGCTGCCAGCTTGTATGGAAGTGGTTGAACAGGCTGGCATGTTAGACGCCGTCAATCAGCATGGCTTTCAATTTAAAAATGGTGCTGCGTTTCGCAAGCAAGGTGTCTATACCGAATTCGACTTTACCGATAAGTTTACGCCAGGCCCTGGCACGACCTTTCAAGTACAAAGAGCGACGTTCGACAAAGTGCTGGCAGATGATGCTCAGCGCCAAGGGGTAGAGATTCGTTACCAGCATGAAGTAACGGAAGTGACCTTTGAAGGCAGCAAGTCGCGGCTTGTGGTAACGGACGAACACGGTCAAGCCTATCAAATTGAAGCCGATTATTTACTCGATGCCAGTGGGTTTGGGCGAGTATTGCCAAAACTATTGGCCTTGGAAGAGCCGTCTTGCTTACCACCGAGGAAAGCCATTTTTACTCACATCGTCGATAATATCGATGGCGATGGCATCGCTTATACCCGCGATAAGATCTTGATTTCGGTTCATCCCGAAAATGCCGATGTTTGGTATTGGTTGATACCGTTTTCCAACGGTGTCTGCTCTTTTGGCGTGGTGGGTACTCCAGAATTTTTCCAACGTTATCCAGACGACAAGTTAGCTGCGCTCCAACAACTGGCGTCAGAAGAGCCGGGGCTTGCTCAACTGCTGAATAAGGCGCAATACCCGAATCCTGCTGGCGAATTAGGTGGCTACTCCGCCAACGTTAAGCATTTAGCAACACCACATTATGCGTTGCTCGGCAATGCGGGTGAGTTTCTTGATCCCGTATTCTCTTCCGGTGTCACGATTGCGATGAAATCGGCGCAGTTTGCCGTAGAGTGCGTTGAGAAACAGTTGGCCGGCGAAGTGGTCGATTGGCAAAAAGCGTATGCCGAACCTTTGATGGTCGGGGTGAATACCTTCCGTACCTATGTTGAAGGCTGGTATGACGGCACTTTGCAAGAGGTGATTTTCTTTGACGATCCTAACCCACGCATCAAGCAGATGATCTCTTCGATTCTTGCCGGCTACGCGTGGGATGAGAGTAACCCTTATGTCAAAGAATCGAGACGCCGACTGGCAAGCCTAGCGGAGTTTGTTCGCGAGCTGCGCACTGAAACAGCGCTTTGAGCGGAATGTTCTGCACGTCAAGAAGAAAGAGATCGTCTTTTAAGCCCAAATAGCGAGTAAATGGAAAAGGCCCGTCTTGGGCCTTTTTCTTTATCTTTCAAAGCGATTGTCATCAAGATTACACTTTATTACGTTTTTACTTATTCATGAGGGATTATTTTGCCAAACGATTCGCGTATTTTATAAAACCTCATTGATTTATCGGCTTGAGTTACTACATTGGTGTGTCTTGGATTGACCACAGAGCCGAGCGATATCTTAAAGGGAGTTAGGGTTAAGAATGAACAAATGGCTGATTTTTACGCTTGCTTTGGCATTGTCTGCCTCTGCAACGGCCACGGTGCCACCAGCACCGATTTGGCATGATGTCGAATTAAGTGACGGCTCTTCAACGAAAGTGCGCTTAACGGGTAATGCGGATTTCCATTGGTATGAAGACGAGCAAGGCAATGCGCTGATTGAGCAGCAAGATACATGGTTTTTCGCAGAAATAAAAAACGACGGTGCTAAGCCTTATCTGATTTCGAGTGGCGATGCAAAATTGGCCGACTCGCAGCCTCCTCTTTCAGCTCAAGATCGCTCGGCGTTACAAGTGACGCCATCTCACGCCAGTCTGCCGGAACGCCCCGTCATTCAACGCTCTCGTTCGCTGCAGCAAACTCCTTTTTCAACACGTTCCGCTTTCGCTTCCCGAGCGCAGCCGTTTGAGCAACCGTTGTTGGTTGTGCAGGTGTCGTTTAGCAACATTTCGATGGTTCATGATTTTACTGAGTTGGTGTTCAGTGACGTCAACCAAAGTGTGGTGGATTACTACGACAAAAACTCTTTTGGCCAGTATCGCGTTGTGCCAGCTCAAGAAACCTATGGTACGGCAAATGACGGTGTCATTAGCATACGGGTCTCACAGCAGCATCCAAATTGTCACGACAGTCAAATTTGTACCAATCGTTTGAACAGCATTTTTAGTGAAGCATACCGACTGATCGACCAATATGTGGATTTTTCGACCTACGATCTCAACCGCGACGGCTCTATCGACCCAACTGAGCTGTCGGTGATGTTTGTTTTTGCTGGTGGAGACCGCTCAACCGGTGTGCTCACGAAGCCTGCAATTTGGCCGCACATGTATTTCCACAACACGGTTTATGTCGATGGTAAGTACATTTCTGCCTACTGTTTATTTGCCGATTATCAAGTCAACCATCAATCCACCTTGGGGGTGATTGTGCATGAGCTTGGTCATCTCATGTTAGATCTGCCAGACCTTTATTCTTATAACCACAAAGGTTCAGTGGGATCTTGGGGGGTAATGGGTGCAGGTTCTTGGGCAATGAAAGAGGGCGATCTGTATGCAGGAGAGACTCCTGTGAATATGAGCGCTTGGAGCCGACATGCGGCTGGCTTCATCAATCCACAGATCCTGACCAGCTCAGACAACGACGTACAAATCGTCAATCAGCAAGCGGCCATCGTCAATCTTGACCCTTATCTGCAAGAATTTGGTCCGCGTTTGTATGTCGAGAACCGCCGCAAGCAGGATTACGATCGAGCGCTGACAGCGGAGGGGGTATTGGTCACCTCCGTTAACATCAATCATGCTTTTAACCATACAGGCCCGATGCAAGTTCAGATCATGCAAGCTGATGGCTTAGCTGAGCTTGAGAATGGTGGTTGGACTGACGGCGCGGATGTGTATCCTGGTGATAGCCAAAATAGCCTGATTAGTGATAACTCCCACCCCTCGTTAACGTCGATCACTGGCTTTGCCACTGGAGTGAGCCTAAACAATATTGCGAGTTCAGATGCGTTTGCTTCGTTTCTCTTTCGTCGCCCTGTTGAAGGGTATGATTTCGCTTGGATGACCAGCCTTCGTCGTAGCTATGTTGTCAGTGAAGCGGAGAAGAACAGTGCCGCATTTGCTGTCACGCTCAGTTCAGACTCGGTGTTGGAAGGGGTACAGCTTTATTACCAAGTACTCAATGCACTTCAGCCCGTTGAGTATGTGGTGGCACGTTACCCGGTATCAAATGCCAATTTTGGTTCTTTGGTGCTTAACCCAGCCGAGCGTATCGTGCTTGCCCAAGGTTCGACGTTTGGTAACGGTCGCCTCTTATTTGATACCCCCGCGAAACTGGCTTTGGGTTCGCATACATTAGTCATTGAGCTGACGAACGCGCAACTGGAGCAAAACTATCAGTTTAGTGAACTGCAAAATATGGAACCGGAAGGAAGTAAAACCATCTGGTTAGGAAATGCGCAAACCAGCAGCAGTGACGGCATGAGTAAATTACTGCCATATCATCTCATTCCTTTTGCCGCGCTGCTGGACAGAGACATCAGCGAACTATTGCTACCGGTGAATGATCGCGTTGAAGTCAGCAAAAATGGCTCACTGCAACTCATGCTGACCAGCAACGATCGCATTGACGCCACCCTGGCAGGGCAAGTGGAAGTACACGTTGTTACTCAGCCACAACATGGCCGTTTGAGTGGCTTAACGTACACGGCCCCCTCTTATTTTGTAGGTTCAGATCGCTTTACCTACCGATTGCAAACCGTGGATGGGCGAATGATCTCTGATGTCGCAAGTGTCGAGGTTGTCGTTGTCGGTAATAATGTTGCTCCAGTGGTGAACGTCGATGTGCAAGCAAGTCAGTTGGTTGCTGGTGAGCGTGTGCAGCTAAACGGAACGACGACGCAAGATCCGGATGGAGACCCTCTGAACTATCAATGGCGACAGACGTTTGGTCCTTCGGTTTCCCTGAGTGGAACCGAGAGTGACACCGCGCAGTTTACGATTCCAGCTTTGGCTCGTATGGGAGATGTGTTTGCGTTTACGTTAGAAGCGAGCGATCCAAGTGGGTTGAGTCACAGCGATCATGTGCAGATTGTTATCGTGAATACGCCACCAGTGGCGCAAGATGATCATGTGTCGGTTAAGGTCGGAGAGCGTATTGATATTACGCCACTGGCCAACGACAGCGATCACGATGGACAAACGTTGCAAATAACCCATGTTTCACCACCGACCTTCGGCAGTGTGTCGCTTATAGACAATCAGATTCGCTATCAAGCACCTGAAGAGAGTGCATCCACTAGTGAGGTGGCTTTGCATTACACCGTCTCGGATTCTGAAGGCGCTACAGCGCAAGGACGAGTTACGATCACCGTGTTATCAACAACGGCAGTGGTGGCAAGCGCCAGTTCCAGCGGCTCCTCTGGCGGCGGTATGGGGGGAGTAATGGTTGTTATTCTTGGGTTACTAGGTGTATGGCGAGCCCGTTATCAAGGCCACTAGCTATCACAGCCACTAAATGGTGGCGAACGACCTTGTTATCCAAAGCGCACATTGAGTGCGCTTTTTAGTCGCCATTCCACTATGTAGAGAATGTGGCTGAGAAGATCAGTGTCTGCCTAAGCAAGCTGAGGTGGGCAATGGGAGCGCTTTTTAGTCGTCGCCAAGCAACAGGCTGATTTTGCTCTATAGTTAATTCATACCCCAAACGTCAGCCTTGTTCTCACAACCTCCAGCCAAGGCGCTAGAGTGCTATTGAGAATGGGCGATCAATCAGCGAGGAATAAGGCCATTTATGTTCAATCGACTCTCAATTAAACAGAAGCTGATGCTGCCCATTGGCTTACTGACGTTGGTGATCGTTGCGACGACACTGATCAATGTGCTGCAAGCCAATAAACAAGCTGAACTGAACTCAATGCTCAATACTCAAGTGCAGCCGGTGATGGATAGCTTAGAAGATGGTTATCGAGACATTTACCAAGTGATCACTGCGGCTCAAGGAATATTACTGGCGCAGTCACAAAGTGAGGTGGATTATCACATCGGTGAGTTTAAAGATAATGCCTACAACGTCGAACCCAGAGTTGGCAAAGTTCGCGAGCTGTTTAATGCCGGTTTGTTGCCAGAATCGGAGCGTCAGCAACTGACGAATCTAACGAGTGCCGCAAAAGCGTGGTTAGCGCTTTATGAGCCGATGTTTGCCCAGCCCAATAATGCGAAAAGTTACGACCAAGATAACCGTCGCCAGTTTGAGCAGCAATTTTCCGTATTGCGCCAGCAACTGGTTTCTACTCGCAGCTTAATCGAGCAAGTGCAAGGGCAGCTAAAAGAAGAGGTTGAACGTTCGATTGATTACAGTGTGTATGTGATCGAAGCTGGGGCGGTTATCTCTATTGCATTGGTGCTGCTCTCTTTCGTTATGGCCAAGCAATTGATTCTTAAACCCATAGAAGGTATTAGTCACGCCATGGCGGAAATCGCTTCTGGGGATGGCGATCTCTCAAAACGCATGGCGGCGACCAGCGACGACGAACTCGGACAATTGGCAGGCGCATTTAATCAATTTGTTTCTCGGATTCACTCCACCGTTGAGCAGGTGATTATTTCCTCCAACGCGGTTCGAGCTGAGATGGAAAACATCAAAACGCTGACGCAAACCGTTGCAGAATTTTCAGGCCAGCAGCAACAGGAGAGTGAGATGGTAGCCACTGCAGTGAACGAAATGCAGATGACCAGTCAGTCGGTTGCCGAGAATGCCAATGAAGCGGCGTCGGCCAGTCATAAAGCCAACCGCGAAGCAGACAACACCAACGCCATTTTGAAGACCACCGTCAGCTCGATTCAAAGTCTCGCAGGGGAAGTGGATAATGCCAGCCAAGTCATTCACAACCTGGATCTCGATGTGGCGAACATTGCTTCTATTCTTGATGTGATTCGAGGCATCGCCGATCAAACCAATCTACTGGCGCTAAACGCAGCGATCGAAGCGGCTCGCGCCGGTGAGCAAGGCCGTGGCTTTGCCGTGGTGGCCGATGAAGTGCGTTCGCTAGCCAGCCGTACTCAAGAAAGCACGGGTGAAATTCAATCGATGATCGAAAAGCTGCAACACGGTGCGCGAGAAGCGGTTGCGGTGATGCAAGCGAGTAAAGAGCGTGGCCACGATACGATTGATAATGCAGGCAAAGCCAGTGATTCTCTGGCAGAAATCATCGCTTCGATTTCGTTGATGAGTCAAATGAACTCGCAAATTGCGACCGCCGCCAGCGAGCAAACCAGTGTCAGCGATGAGGTCAACAACAATGTAATGCACATTTTGGAAAACAGTCATCACATGGTGGAAATGGTCAGCAGTGCAGAAAATGCGTGTCTATCGTTGGCAGGGCAGTGCGAAACATTGGACGACTTGGTCGCGCAGTTCAAAGTTTAGAGCCCCTGATTTCTCTCGGTGTTTGTTGAGAGAAGTCTGTGGTAGCGTAGCGAAAAACTCATCAGGAAGGATGCGCTATGTCTCTTTGGTCGTCGGTGAAATTTGCTCAACGTTACGCTCAACTCCCCACGGTATTTTATCGTTTGGTGACCCCTCAACCGCTCGACAATAGCCGTTGGGTTATCTGGAATGGTGAGCTCGCCCAAGGGTTTGCCTTACCCGAACACGCTGACGATCCTCAACTGCTCGCTGTTTTCTCCGGTGCGGAGCCGTTTTCTGCCTTCAAGCCCTTAGCGATGAAATACGCTGGCCATCAGTTTGGGGTTTACAACCCAGACTTAGGCGATGGAAGAGGCTTACTGCTGGCAGAAATGCAAAACCAGCAGGGGCAGTGGTTCGATATTCATCTTAAAGGCGCAGGGCTGACGCCATTTTCTCGCATGGGAGATGGCCGAGCGGTGCTGCGCTCCACCCTTCGTGAATACCTCTGCAGCGAAGCGATGGCTGCTCTTGGCATTGAGACAACACGCGCGTTGGGAATGATGGTGAGCGACACGCCTGTGTACCGTGAACAAGTTGAGCAAGGGGCTTGTTTGATTCGGCTTGCCCAAACGCATATCCGCTTTGGTCATTTCGAGCATTTTTTCTATACCGAACAATATGATGAGTTGCGCCTTCTCGCTGACAATGTCATCGAATGGTATCTACCGGATTGTCTTCACCAACCTAAGCCTTACCTCGCGATGTTTGAGCAAGTAGTGGCGAAAACGGCGACCATGATTGCTCAGTGGCAGGCGGTGGGGTTTGCTCATGGAGTGATGAACACCGACAACATGTCGATTTTGGGTCAAACCTTCGATTACGGTCCGTTCGGTTTCCTCGATGATTACGAGCCAGGCTACATCTGTAACCACTCCGATTATCAAGGCCGTTACGCGTTTGACCAACAGCCTCGCGTGGCACTGTGGAATCTCTCTACACTGGCGCACGCCTTATCACCCTTAATTGAACGTGACGACTTGGAACTGGCCTTGGCTCAATACGAACCGATACTCGGTAAGGTGTTTAGTCAATTGATGAGGCAAAAACTCGGTTTGCTTAGCCAGCAAGAGGGCGACAGCGAGCTATTTAATGCCATGTTTACGTTGTTGGCAGAGAATCACACCGACTACACGCGCTTCTTTCGTACCCTCTCTCAACTCGATAGGGAGGATGAACAAACGGTGATCGATCTGTTTGTTGACCGAGACGCCGCGCATGGTTGGCTAAGCCGTTACCTTGAGCGGGTGGCGCTCGAGCAAACCGCCTCTGGAGAGGTGAAATCTGCCCCGCAACGTTGTGAACAAATGCGCGCCGTCAATCCTAAGTACATTTTGCGCAATTATCTGGCGCAACAGGCGATCGACAAAGCGCAGCAGGGCGATTTTTCGGAGGTGCATACCTTAGCCAAGCTACTGAAAAATCCTTATGACGATCAACCCGAAATGGAAGCGTATGCTCGCCTTCCTCCAGAGTGGGGGAAGAAGATGGTCATCAGTTGTTCTTCTTAAGTTATGCCTGCTAAGTTGTGAACTAGCTCCAGATCAGCTTCAAAAATTATTAAAACTTTCGTCAGTGGTTCGCGTTGAAATCGATACACTATGTAAATAAGTTGTAATTTTTTTTGGATGAGCTCAGATGCAGGATGTAACTCGAATTTTAGTGGTGGACGACGATAGCGAAATTCGCGAACTGCTGGATGAGTATTTGAGTCGCAACGGATACCACGTGGCCACGGTGGCAGATGGGCATCAGTTAAAGCACTACCTCGCAGAAAACGGCTATCCAGAATTAGTCCTGCTCGACATCATGCTTCCCGGTGAAGACGGTTTCAGCCTGTGCCAATTTATGCGCCGTGAATCGAGTGTGCCAATCATCATGCTCACCGCGGTCTCGGAAGAGACAGACCAAATCATCGGTTTGGAGATCGGTGCCGATGATTACATTGCCAAGCCCTTTAACCCACGCCATTTGGTGGCGCGTATCAAAGCGGTTTTACGCCGTGTGCACGTCACACAGGAGAAGCCAAGTGATACGCTGCCAAAGCAGATTGTTTTTGGTGATTGGCGCTTAGATACGTTAGCACACCGCATTGTTCATCAAGAAAACGGCCAGCAACACGAACTGTCAGGCAGTGATTTCGCTTTGCTGATGCTGTTTTTGACCCATCCCGATGAAATCCTCGATCGTGACACCATTTCTTATGCCACTAAGGGGCGTGAGTCGTTGCCTTTTGAGCGCGGTATTGATGTTCAACTGTCACGTTTGCGTCAACGCTTGGGCGACAGTGCACGCTACCCACACTACATCAAAACCATGCGCGGTAATGGCTATATTTTATCGGTGCCCGTTAGCTACGAACATTGAGGTGATTGGAGATGAAGTGGTTTCGCCCCAACTCCTTGGTTGCCAGAACGCTGTTGCTCACCTTGCTCGCAGTGGTGATTGCTCAAGGGATCGCTACCGCGATCTGGTATAGCGAGTCCAAACAGAAAGAGCTGCAAGGCATTCGCTCGGCGTCGGAAAGCATGGCGGGCATGTTTGCCTCGACGGTGACCTTTTTCCAATCCTTACCCGTGCGTTATCGCCATATCGTGCTGGATCAGATCCGCAATATGGGCGGCACACGCTTTTTCGTCTCTTTCAATAAACAGAAGCTGACCGTTGAGCCGATTGCCGACACTCCGTTGAAATTGGCTTCGGTGCTGGCCGTCGAAAGCGTGCTGCAGCAAAAACTCACCAAGGTTGCCTCAATCTCCGTTGACTTCTCGCATCCGCAAAATTTACGTTTGCTGAAAGACGATATCTATCTGCATGACTTACCTAAATCGTGGGCGCACCATACGCTCACTTTGGAGCCGATCAATCCCCCCGTGTTGGTGGTGCAGATTGAGTTAGAAAGTCACGAATGGGTCTACATTGCCGCGCTGCTTCCCGCGCCTTATTTGACCTTAGATGACACCATTTTAGGACGTGAACAGATCTTGTTCCTCTTCTTCTCAACCACGCTATTGTTAGTGTTGACTTACACCATGATCCGCCGTCAGGTGAAGCCGCTCAAGCGCTTAGCCAAAGCGGCCAATGAAATGAGCATCAATATCGAGCAGCCACCGCTGAAAGAGGAAGGGGCGAGTGAGCTGGTGACAGCCACGCGCGCGTTTAATCGCATGCAGCAGCGTATTCGCCGTTATGTGGCAGACCGAGAGCATCTTTTTTCCGCCATTTCTCACGATCTCAAAACGCCGATCACCCGTTTGCGCATCCGAGCCGAGTTGCTCGAAGATGACACCAAACGCAGCAAGTTCAATCGCGATCTCGATGATTTAGAGATGATGGTCAAAGGGGCGCTGCAGTGTGTGCGCGATACCGATTTGCATGAGAACAACGACTACATCGATCTCAATGCGATGATCGAGCATGTGATTGATACCTATAATCAGCACCACACTCAGGTCCATTTTCGTCCCATCATCATGGAGCCTATGGTGGCCAAGCCTCTAGCGATAAAGCGAGTGCTCACCAATTTGATCGACAACGCGGTGAAATATGGTGAACAAGCGGTGGTGACACTCGCGCACAGTGAGGAGTGGATTTACATCACCATTGATGACCAAGGCCCGGGAATTGCGGAAGCGCAATTAGAGGCCGTGTTTGAACCCTATTTCCGCTTAGCAAAGGACAGCGAGGGGCATGGATTAGGCTTAGGTATCTGCCGCAACATTTTGCACGGACATGGTGGAGATCTCATTATTAGCAATCTGCCGCAGGGTGGTTTACGTGCGCAAGTGCTGATTCCTAAAGGGCTGGAAGTGTAATGTAACAATGGTGTTACTTTATGGTTACGGTTTGTTGCAGTGCTTATTTCCAGTTATGGATAGACTGCTCAATATCAGGCATGACCTGATCTGTCTAATCCGATACATGGAAGATAACAATGAAAATGAAGAAAACCCTACTTACCCTCTCTCTTATTTCTGCTGCCTCTTTTGCACAAGCTGGCGAAGTAGAAGTGCTGCACTGGTGGACGGCTGGTGGCGAGGCGAAATCCGCTGCCGTGCTCAAACAAATGCTTGAACAGCAAGGTCACACTTGGAAGGATTTTGCGGTTGCCGGCGGTGGTGGCGAATCAGCCATGACGGTACTGAAAACCCGTGCGGTTTCAGGCAACCCTCCGTCTGCGGCTCAAATTAAAGGACACGATATTCAGGAATGGGGTGGGTTAGGTTTCCTCACTTCTCTCGATGCGACAGCGAAACAAGAAAACTGGGATGGCATCTTGCCTTCCGTTGTCACTAAGGTGATGAAATTTGATGGTGAATACGTGGCGGTGCCTGTCAACGTTCACCGTGTTAACTGGCTATGGGCAAACCCAGATGTATTGAAAAAATCGGGCGTGAGCTTACCAACCACCTTGGATGAGTTCTTTGTCGCAGCGGATAAAATCAAAGCGGCGGGCTTTGTTCCGCTTGCCCATGGTGGCCAACCTTGGCAAGACGCGACCGTGTTTGAAGCGGTCGCGCTGGATGTGTTAGGCAGCGATGACTACAACAAAGCGTTTGTCGATCTGGACATGAACGTCTTGTCTGGTGACAAGATGGTGGAAGTGTTCACTAAGTTCAAAAAAATGCGTGATTACATCGACAGCAATGCGCCGGGACGTGATTGGAACGTGGCGACCTCCATGGTCATCAATGGCGAAGCGGCGATGCAAATCATGGGTGACTGGGCAAAAGGTGAGTTTAGCGCTGCGGGCAAAGTACCGGGCAAAGACTACATCTGTGCGCCAGCGCCGGGGACAGCTGGCCAGTTTACCTTCAACATCGACAGCTTTGCTTTCTTTGAACTGAGTGACAAAGCCAATCAAAAAGCCCAACAAGATTTGGCTCGTACCATCTTGACCAAAGAGTTCCAAGAGGTATTCAACCTCAACAAAGGCTCGATTCCAGTTCGCTTGGACATGGATATGAGTAAGTTTGATCAATGTGCGCTTGACTCGATGGCGACCTTCAAAGCCAGCGCGAAGTCGGGTGATCTCGTGCCAAGTATGGCGCATGGCCTCTCTACCACCAGTTACGCACAAGGTGCGATCTACGATGTGGTGACCAACTTCTTTAACGACAGCAAGGCTGATCCAAAAGAAGCTGCACAGAAACTGGCGAAAGCCGTGAAAGCAGCGATCTAACCCCCTAGGCGGGCAGGTGCTCTTTGCCTGTCTGCCTATCTCAGCTGATCTTCTCAATCTGAGCGTTTGCTCGGTAGGAAGTGTTTTTCGCTACAAGGAATCGTTATGGAGCATATTTTGAGTGGGCCAACGAGCAAAATCGCACCGAAACCTTCGCTAGCTGATCGCTTGCAACACTGGTTACCGAAACTGGTGTTAGCGCCGACCATGCTAGTGACGGTGGTGTGTATCTACGGATTTATTTTTTGGACAGCGGCGCTTTCCATGACTAACTCCCGTTTTCTACCCAGTTTTAAGTTTGTTGGTTTCGACCAATATGCCAAATTGATGGAAAACGACCGCTGGGTAACGTCGATTACTAACCTAGGTATTTTTGGCGTTCTTTTCATTGCGATTGCCATCGTCTTGGGTGTCGGTCTGGCCATTTTGTTGGATCAAAACATCCGTCAGGAAGGGGCAATTCGCACCATTTACCTTTATCCCATGGCGCTGTCCTTCATTGTGACTGGTACGGCGTGGAAGTGGATTTTGAACCCAGGATTGGGGATAGAAAAACTGTTGAACGATTGGGGATGGACCACCTTTAAATTTGACTGGTTGGTGAACTCGGAGATGTCGGTTTACACCTTAGTGATTGCCGCGGTGTGGCAATCGTCCGGTTTTGTCATGGCGATGTTTCTCGCGGGTTTGCGTGGTATTGATTCCTCGATCATCAAAGCGGCGCAAATTGATGGCGCGAGCCTACCGACCATCTATTGGAAAATCATACTGCCGTGTTTGCGTCCGGTGTTCTTTAGCGCGGTGATCATCACCTCGCACATCGCGATTAAGAGCTTCGACTTGGTTACCGCTATGACTGCTGGTGGACCGGGCTATTCATCGGATTTACCTGCACTCTTTATGTACGCTCACTCGTTCACTCGCGGGCAAATCGGCTTAGGTGCCGCCAGTGCGATGATGATGTTGGGAGGCATTCTGGCCATCTTGGTGCCGTATCTTTATTCCGAGCTTAGGGAGAAGCGCGCATGAACTCTTCAGTGAACATGGCTCGATGGTTTATTTACAGCGCATTGGTCTTTTTCTGCCTAGTCTATTTGATGCCACTGTTTGTCATGGTGATCACCTCGTTTAAAACCTTGCCGGACATTAAGGCCGGTAACTTAATGAGCTTGCCACAAGAGTGGGTGTTTGATGCTTGGTACAAAGCGTGGAATGGCGCTTGTACTGGGGTGAAATGTGAGGGGGTAAAGGGCTACTTTTGGAACTCGTTTCAAATGGTGATCCCTGCCGTGGCCATTTCGACTCTGCTTGGGGCGTTTAACGGTTACGTGGTGACCAAATGGCAATTTCGTGGCTCTAATCTGTTTTTCAGCTTGTTGCTGTTTGGCTGCTTCATTCCTTTCCAAGTGATCTTGCTGCCGATGGCCGCGGTGCTTGGCAAGCTGGGTTTGGCCAATACCACCACCGGGTTGGTACTGGTGCATGTTATCTACGGCATGGCGTTTACCACACTGTTTTTCCGTAACTTTTACATCAGCGTACCGGATGAGCTAATCAAAGCCGCCAAGCTCGATGGCGCAGGATTTTTTACCATCTTCTTCAAAATCCTTCTGCCTATTTCAACGCCCATCATTATGGTCACGGTGATTTGGCAGTTTACTGCGATTTGGAATGACTTCCTGTTTGGTGTGGTGTATTCCGGCTCAGAAACCCAACCGATTACGGTGGCGCTGAATAACTTGGTCAACACCAGTACTGGAGTGAAAGAGTACAACGTGGACATGGCGGCGGCGATCATCGCGGCGCTACCCACGCTGCTGGTGTATGTGTTGGCGGGTAAATATTTTGTACGCGGGTTAACTGCGGGATCAGTAAAAGGATAAGTAACATGGCAACTCTAGAACTCAAACAGATCCGCAAAACCTACCCAAAAGCGGACCAAGAAACCTTAAAAGGCATTGATATCAGTATCGACTCTGGTGAGTTTCTCATCTTGGTTGGCCCGTCAGGGTGTGGTAAATCCACCTTGATGAACACCATAGCGGGGTTAGAAAACATTTCTTCCGGCGAAATTGTGATTGATGGTGTCGATGTGGCGCAAGTGGAACCGAAAGATCGCGACATCGCGATGGTGTTTCAGTCTTACGCGCTGTATCCCAATATGACGGTGCGCGGCAACATCGAATTTGGTTTGAAGATCCGCAAAATGGCGCAAAGCGAGATCGATGCGGAAGTGCAACGTGTGGCCGAAATGCTGCAAATTGACCACCTTTTGGATCGCAAACCGTCTCAGCTATCTGGCGGGCAGCGCCAGCGTGTGGCGATGGGGCGTGCGTTAGCGCGTCGTCCTAAGCTCTATCTGTTTGATGAGCCGCTTTCAAACCTGGATGCCAAACTGCGTGTGGAAATGCGCCACCAAATCAAACGGTTGCATCAAAAGCTCAATACCACCATCGTTTACGTGACCCACGATCAGATCGAGGCGATGACGCTGGCAGACCGCATCGCAGTGATGAAAGACGGCATCCTACAACAGCTCGGGACACCACAGGAGATCTACAACCAACCGGCGAATATGTTTGTGGCGGGCTTCATGGGTTCACCGTCGATGAACTTTATTTCCACCATGGTCGATCTCAACAATGAAGATCACCCAGTGATTAAAGTGACCGGAGAGTGTGGCCAGGAGCATCACATCAAATTGCCTGCTTCCATGCGTGAGCAAGATGGCAAACGCGTGGTGATTGGTTTGCGTCCTGAGCACATTTCCGACAAGCCGAGCGATGATCAGAGTGCGTCGACGTGCTTAGATCTGAAACTGGAAGTGTTGGAGCCGACAGGGCCAGATACGATTGCGATGATTAAAGTGAACCAGCAGGAAGTGGCGTGTCGTCTTTCGCCGGAGCTACAAGCAAAAGCCGGGGAGAGTGCCTCGCTCTATTTTGATCTCTCCAAAGCGGTCTATTTTGATGCCGAATCACAACAACGAATAGAGTTTCACTGATGAGGTTGGGTGAAACTCACAAGGGCGAAGCGTGTAGGGCGCGTTAGCCTATTATTTGCGTGTCCTCTATCGTGGCGATGCACATTATCACGGTGTCGCTATGGCATGATCGGGGGAGAATGATCAAACTAAGCTTGCGGTTTGATGTGAGGACACGCCTTCCTTTCTGCACTCATCGGTCTTGAAGCTCCTATCCTTCTGTCAGATACGCTTTCTTGTAATTGGTGTTTCTACTATCGGTTGTCCTACTATCAGCTTTCCAGTATTCCGTTTTTCGACAATCCATTTTTCGACAATCCGTTTATCTTGCCTGCCATTCGAGCTCTAAAGACAAGGAACATACCCATAGCGTTTAGTCCCCATGTGTCACTTTCCACCCTTTTGTTCTTGATTGATGTGTCATTTCCCACCCATTTTAAACGCTGCAACGGGGTGGTCTTCATGGGTTTTTATCTTATCTATCTGAATTTTAGTTGTTTTTATTTTTGGTCTGGTTATTGCTCTAACAGAAGTATCGCACCCAAAGATGGGGCGGTTCGATTAACAAGGAGAAGAATAATGTTAAAGCCTCTAACCCTACTTGCTGCTTCCGTACTTGCTGTCACCAGTTTCAATGCGGCGGCCAACTGTGACCCAGGCGAGATCGTCATCAAGTTCAGCCACGTTACCAATACCGATAAGCACCCGAAAGGGATCGCTGCATCACTACTGGAAAAACGCGTGAACGAAGAGATGAACGGCAAAGCGTGTATGCAGGTTTACCCAAACTCAACACTGTACGATGACGACAAAGTGTTAGAAGCCATGCTAAACGGCGATGTGCAATTGGCCGCCCCTTCTCTTTCCAAGTTTGAAAAATTCACCAAGAAATATCGCATCTTTGACCTGCCATTCCTGTTTGAAGACGTCGACGCTGTTGACCGTTTCCAAAACTCAGACGCGGGCGTGAAGTTGAAAAATGCCATGAATCGTCGTGGTGTACGCGGGCTAGAGTTCTGGCACAACGGCATGAAGCAAATTTCAGCCAGCAAGCCACTGATTTCGCCTGAGGACGCCAAAGGATTGAAATTCCGCGTGCAAGCCTCTGACGTGTTAGTAGCTCAGTTTGAACAACTGGGTGCGAACCCACAAAAAATGTCGTTTGCTGAAGTGTACGGCGGCCTGCAAACCAAGGTTATTGATGGTCAGGAAAACACTTGGTCTAACATCTACGGTAAGAAATTCTTTGAAGTGCAGGATGGTATTACTGAAACCAACCACGGCATTTTGGATTACTTAGTTGTGACCTCAAGCAAGTGGTGGGATGGCCTGCCTGCGGATGTACGTGATCAGTTCGCGACCATCCTAAAAGAAGTGACAGAGCAACGTAACGCTGAGTCCAACAAGGTTGAGTTAGCCAACAAGCAGTACGTGATTGAAGCAGGTGGTGTGGTGCGCACCTTGACGCCAGAGCAGCGTGAAGCGTGGGTAAGCGCGTTGAAACCTGTTTGGAAGAAATTTGAGAAAGACATCGGTTCAGATCTGATTGATGCGGCATTGGCGTCAAACAAGCAATAAATAAGAACGGGCTCTGACGGTCGAGTCAGAGCCCAGTTTTTAGCACAATAATGAGCGAATCGATTATGGAACAATCACTTTTGGCAAAAATTGGTCACTTCACCGATCGGGTAGAAGAAGGGCTGATTGCATTTTTCCTTGGTGCCATGACACTGCTGACTTTCGTCAATGTTGTGATGCGCTATCTCTTTAACGACAACATTCTCTGGGCCCTTGAACTGACGGTATTTATGTTTGCATGGATGGTGTTGGTCGGCGCGTCTTATGGTGTGAAGAAACACTTCCACATCGGTGTGGATGTGGTGATTGATAAAGCCCCACCACCGTTACGTAAAGTGCTGGCCTTGGTGGCCGTCAGTTGTTGCCTCACCTTTTCTATCTTACTTTTGATTGGCTCTTGGAATTACTGGTACCCCTTTGCGACTGAGCGTGCTTGGTATGAAACCGACGACATCCCGATGCCTGAGATGTTTCAGTTTATGTCGGATTGGTTCAATGAAGGCGAAGCGTACGAGAAGATCCCCCGCTTTATTCCCTATATGGCACTTCCCGTTGGAATGGCGTTGCTGACGTTTCGTTTTTTGCAGGTCGCATGGCGAATTCTGACCGATCAACAAGATCGCATGATCGCGGGCCATGAGGCAGAAGAAGATCTCGAAGCATTGAAAGCGGAGATGGGTGATGCCGCCGATTTGATGGGTGGTTCACGTCGCGATGGTAAGGAGCAGTAAGCGATGGATATTCTATTTTTATTTTTGTTCGTCATCGGCTTTATGCTGATTGGCGTGCCTATCGCGGTTTCTCTCGGCTTATCGAGCATTCTGTTTTTGATGTGGCACTCCGATGCGTCTTTGGCGTCGGTGGCGCAGACCTTATTTAACGCCTTTGAAGGTCACTACACCTTGTTGGCGATTCCGTTCTTTATCTTGGCATCCAGTTTTATGTCGACGGGTGGGGTGGCTAAGCGCATCATCCGCTTTGCGATTGCCATGGTGGGTTGGTTTCGCGGTGGCCTAGCCATGGCCTCGGTGGTGGCATGTATGATGTTTGCCGCGCTGTCCGGTTCTTCTCCGGCTACCGTGGTGGCGATTGGTAGCATCGTTATCGCTGGGATGATCAAAAACGGTTACTCGAAAGAGTTCGCCGCTGGGGTGATTTGTAATGCTGGGACACTGGGTATTTTGATCCCACCTTCGATCGTGATGGTCGTTTACTCTGCGGCAACCGATGTTTCGGTCGGTCGTATGTTCCTAGGCGGCGTGATCCCGGGGCTACTTGCAGGCTTGATGTTGATTGTGGCGATCTACATTGCGGCGCGCATAAAAAATCTGCCAAAACAGCCTTTTGTCGGCTGGTCAGAAGCCATCAACTCAGCCAAAGAAGCGAGTTGGGGTTTACTGCTGGTGGTGATCATCCTTGGTGGTATCTATGGGGGCATTTTTACCCCAACCGAAGCGGCGGCGGTAGCTGCAGTCTACTCGTTTTTGATTGCCAACTTCGTTTATAAAGACATGGGACCGTTTGCCGATAAGCAAAACCAACGTTCTGCGCTCGTGAAAGTGTTTGAAGCCTTCTTCCATAAAGATACCCAGCATACGCTTTTTGAAGCGGGTAAGCTGACCATCATGTTGTTGTTTATCATTGCCAACGCATTGATTCTTAAGCACGTATTGACGGAAGAACGCATTCCACAAATGATCACGGAATCAATGTTGTCAGCGGGTCTTGGCCCTATCACCTTCTTGATTGTGGTTAACGTATTGCTGCTGATTGGTGGTCAGTTTATGGAACCGTCAGGTCTATTGATCATCGTCGCTCCGTTAGTTTTTCCCATCGCCATTGCGTTAGGTATCGACCCAATTCATCTAGGCATCATCATGGTGGTGAACATGGAGATAGGCATGATCACTCCGCCTGTCGGGCTCAACTTGTTCGTCACCGCAGGGGTGGCAAAAATGTCGATGATGAACGTGGTCAAAGCCGCATTACCATGGGTGGCGGTGATGTTCCTCTTCCTCATTATTGTCACGTACGTTCCTTGGGTATCGACTTGGCTACCAACCACACTGATGGGGCCGGAGATCATTACCAAGTAACAGCGTCGCCTTACCGCAGATTCAATGCGATAAGCTCAAGTGGTAAGTCTCTGTAATAAGTACGAAATTCGTTAAACGTAACCCGCCAAAGCCCATTTGGCGGGTTTCTTTGTAAAGGGCTTACTATTTGCCTCTCAACTCGTTAGTATTCATTCGATTAATTAAATGAAATTAAAATATAGCGTTGGATGAATATGAAATTTGTATGGTCAGTGTGGCTTTTACTTACCGCGAGCTTTTCTCTGTTTGCGGGTGAATCGCTTGTGTTAACCCCCACACCAGAATGGGTTGTGAAGCAAACTTTTGACAAAGAGAATCGACGGGATCGAGTGGATGGCAGCATTTTCCTGTTAGTGGACAAACAGTACAACTTTACGTTGCCTAAGCCGACGATGTACACCCACTATGCAACCAAATCCGTTAATTCTAAAGGGGTTGAAGACAACTCTCAGATCTCCATTTCGTTTGATCCTCATTATGAAAAAGTGCTATTTCACCACGTTGATGTATGGCGCGATGGCCAGCGTATTGATAAGTCGCAAGAGGTGGAGTTAAAGCGTTTTAAGCAAGAATCCGACTTAGAAAAACTGTTGTATAACGGCACTGAAACGTATTACTTGGTTTTGAAGAATGTCCAAGTTGGCGACATTATTGACTACAGCTTTAGCATTGAAGGCGCTAACCCCGTTTTTGGTGATAAGTTTGATACATGGATTAGATTGGGTTGGTCAGTGCCAGTGGCTAAAGTGTACGCACGCAGCTTGGTTCCTGTAGACAAAGGTTTTACCATCACACGCGTTGGGAACTCAGAGTTTGGCTCATTGACGCATCGCCAAGTTGGCGCGATGGAAGAGTATGTTTTTGAAGATGGTAGAAGAACGTACGATTTTGATGAAAAGGATCAGCCAAGCTGGTTTATCCCGTACCCTTATATCAATGTGTCGAACTACGATAACTGGCAAGAGGTGGCTCAGTGGGCGCTTCCTCTTTACCCAAATTCTACCTCTGGCCGTTTGTTCGCTAAAGCGCTAGAGCAGTTGAAAGCTTTGCCTTCAAAAGAAGAGCAGATCATGGCGGCGATTAAACTTTCGCAGCAAAAAATCCGTTATTTGGGCATTGAGAATGG
Source organism: Vibrio vulnificus NBRC 15645 = ATCC 27562 (assembly GCF_002224265.1). Classification (NCBI taxonomy): domain Bacteria; kingdom Pseudomonadati; phylum Pseudomonadota; class Gammaproteobacteria; order Vibrionales; family Vibrionaceae; genus Vibrio; species Vibrio vulnificus. The sequence goes on along the minus strand of NZ_CP012881.1, from coordinate 550,096 downwards.
TATCGGCTCACACGCTCCTCGTTTGCCTGAGCAAATCTTGGAGCAAGGTTATGGTGATTGCAAAGACAAATCTTTGCTTCTGGCGACCTTGTTAAACCAACTTGGCGTTGAAGCTTATCCTGCATTAGTGAGTACCGTTCATCGCGAGAAACTCAACGAACAACTGCCGGGTCATAGTGCATTCGACCATGTTATTGTGAATTTCTTTCATCAAGGTCTTGAGTATTGGATTGATCCAACAGTAACAGAACAGGGTGATGCTTTAGATTCGATTGTACAGTCTGAGCTTGGTTACGCGCTGGTGATTAAGCCCGAATCTATTTGGTTGAGTGAGATGAATGCCAACAATACCAATCAGATCACCTCAAGTGTTGAATACCACTTCAAGCACCAAAAAGAGGGTGACAGCACGATGAAGATCACGACCCTTTACGAAGGGCACCAAGCTGAGCGTATGCGTCGCTACCTAACGGCAAACTCGATGGAAACGGTGATGGGTGAGTATGAAGACTACTATAGTCGCTTCTATCAAAGCGTTTATGCGGCGGAAGAGTTTGAGTATCAAGACGACCCTCAGAGCAATGTTGTGACCATGGTGGAAACTTACGTTCTCGAGAACCCGTGGACGGAAGGTGAAGAGAATACTGTGAGAGTGGAAGTGACGGCGGATATCATCAACAACTCGCTCTATGCGCCAGAAACTCAAAATCGTAAAACGCCGTACTACGTTGGTGCGCCTTTGACGATAGAGCAGAATATCGTGGTGAATTTGCCAGATAGACTGCAGCTCGAAGAGGAAGAGTTTTCAGTTGAGAGTGACACCTACTCGCTGGATGTTTCGATTAAGGGGGATGAAGAAGGGCTGTTACAGGTATTGGCGCAAGTTTATAAAAAAATCAACATGAACTACCGTTACCAAAGAAAAGCCTCCTCGGTCTCGGTGGATGAGCTACCGAAGTACATCAAAGAGACAAAACAAGCGAATGAGTACATGACCTACTACTTCAGCTATGCCAAAGGAAAATAAAAATAACTAAGCTCCCTCATGCTTGCCTGTTGAGTGCATGTGAGAGGAGAGCAAGGGACAAACGACATAAGGCCACCAATCATTTTGTGGCCTTTATTGTTTGTAGTTTTCTTTATCTAAACCATAGCGCTGCATTTTGTCATACAGGGTTTTTCTCGCCACTTGCAGTTTGTCCATGGTCTCTTTGATGCTGCCACCACATTCCATCAGCGTTTGCTCGATGACGCTTTTTTCAAACTCGGCCACTTGATCGGAGAGTGCATAATGCACGGTCGTGCTTGCAGGTGTCTCGCCGAGCTGCGCTAACTTGCCAAGCAAGATGTATCGCTCTGCCGCATTGCGCAGTTCTCGCACATTGCCTGGCCAATTGTGAGCTAACAGCTGCTGTAAATCGCTGGCAGAGAGCGCTGGGACGGTTTTTGCGTAACGAGCGGCAGCCACCAGTAAAAAGTGGTGAAAGAGGGCTGCAATGTCTTCTTTTCGTTCTCTTAGGGGCGGTAGGTTGAGAGTCACCACATTAAGACGATAGTAGAGATCCTGACGAAACTCGCTGCTGGCTGCCGCTTGTTTGAGGTCAACCTTAGTGGCGGCAATAATGCGCACATCCAAAGGCAGCAACTGGTTTGACCCGACGCGTTCAATCACGCGCTCTTGCAACACTCGCAACAAGCGGATTTGAGCTTGCATTGGCATCGATTCAATTTCATCGAGAAACAGCGTTCCCCCCTGAGCAAATTCGAATTTCCCAATGCGTTGACTGTCTGCGCCAGTGAACGCGCCTTTTTCGTGGCCATAGAGTTCACTTTCGATTAGGTTCTCAGGGATCGCCCCGCAATTGAGGGCGACAAAATTTTTCTCACGACGAGGACTTTGCTCATGAATAGAACGGGCAATCAACTCTTTGCCAGTGCCAGTTTCGCCAAACAGCAGAATATCGGCTTGGGTGTCAGCGATGTGACTGATGGTTTCTCTTAATTCTTGGATGGACGGCGTTTCACCAATGATTCTAGGCCCAAGGGTTTTGCTTGCTTTAAGCGATTGTCTCAGAAGCTGGTTTTCATTGGTTAACTGACGTTTTTCAATCGCTCGTTTAACGGTTTCCACCAGATGTTCAGAGGCAAAGGGCTTCTCGATAAAATCATAAGCACCGTTGTGAAGGGCTTTCACCGCCATTGAGATGTCCCCGTGACCGGTGATCATAATGACGGGCAGATCGGGGTCACGATGAATTAAGGTGTTGAGCAAGTCCATACCCGAGATGCCGGGTAGGCAAATATCGGTGATGACCACCGCAGGTTGTGTTTGCGCTTTCATGGCCAACAAGGCACTTTCTGCATCGGCGAAAAAGTTTGCTTCAATCTCGGCCAGCTCAAAACTCTGTTCCACGGCGAGTCTGAGATCGGATTCGTCATCAATAAAATAAACCAAGCTCATATTAAACCTCTGTATTGATAGTGGGGAGTGTAATGGTGAAGCGAGCTCCGCCGAGCGGGCTGTGTGACACTTGAAGCTTGCCGTTCATACCCGCCAATATCTGTTGTGAAATCGATAGGCCGAGGCCTAAGCCGTTTTTCTTTGTGGTATGGAAAGGTTCGCAAAGTTGAGCGAACTTCGCAGGATCGATGCCTGGGCCGTTATCATCGATATGGACACGGATTTGCTGCTCAAGCGCCCTGTCCACGGTGATACGCAGTTGCTTCTCCTCTGTGTTCTCCATCGCTTCAATCGCATTGGTAATAAGATTGATCAGAACTTGCTCCAGTTGAATGGTATTGATCACCAAGTGGATATCGTGTTCTGGGAAATCGGTTTCGAGTTGCACACGCGCGGATTTGAGGGAGGGTTTCATTAGCTCGTTAGCTGAGAGTAGTACGGGCATCAAGCGCGCTTCGACAAGCTCATCACCCGCGGATTTTCGTGCGAAAGAACGCAATTGTTGGCTGATTTTGGCCATCCGCTCCGTCAATGCGGAAATGCGACTGAGATTCTCATCGACACGAGGATACTTCTCTTTTTCTAAAAAGAGTCTGCCGTTATCGGCAAAACTGCGAATAGCGGCCAATGGGTTGTTGAGTTCGTGGCTAATACTGGCGGACATCTGTCCAATAACTGCGAGTTTGGCGGCTTGAATGAGTTCGTCTTGAGTAAGTCGCAAGGCTTGTTCGGTCTTAGTGCGCTGTGCGATTTCTGCTTGCAACTCGGCGGTGCGTTCCATCAAAAGGAACTCCAGCTTTTGTTTCGCTTCTTGTTGCACCCTTTCGATCTGGCGATGCTTCTGCTGTCGGTGGTAGTAGAGTTGACCAAGTAAGAAAAGAATCGCAAATACCAAGGTTTCGACCAAAAGCAAGCCAAAGGTGGTTATTACCAAGTTATGTTTTGAAGAGAGTACCCGAATCGTCAGTGCTAAGTCAGGTAAAGGCAGTGAAGAGACAATCATGGTGCCTGAACTGTAAGGCTCGCCTTGCTTGATTTCACTTTGCTTAGCGTTTAAATCACCGACGAAATCCAGTGATTCAATGCTTTTATCCAAATATTGTCGTGAATCACGAATACGTTGAAGTTCGCTCTCTGTCTTCGGTGTCAGGCTTTTAAATAACCAAGCAGGGTCACTGGACATAAACACGATCTGGTTTTCATCGTCTGCAACAAACACGCTGCGCTTTTCTCGCCAATTGTCCTCTATGGAAAGAAGTTCCATCTTCACCACCACAACCCCGATGATCGACCCTGCATAGGTGACAGGGTAGGAGTAATAGTAGCCCCGTTGGCCCGAGGTGGAACCGAGCGCGAAATATTGGCTTCGTTGACCTACGATAGCCTGTTTAAAATAAGGGCGGAATGCAAAGTTACGTCCCACAAAAGAGCGGTCAATATTCCAGTTACTTGCGGCAATAGTATTGCCGTATTCGTCAATTAAATAGGTATCCGCCGCTTGAATCACCGCGTTCACTTCTTCGAGATAGCGGTTGGTCAGATCAATCTGAGCACTGTTGTTTGGCTGTTGCAGAGCATCGATGAGAGGTTCATCTTTAGCGAGCAATTGTGGAATGTGTGCGAATTTGTCCAGTTTGTTTTGGATGTGTCCGGCGAATCGCTCTAATTGAGAATGATGCTGCTGCGTTAACGCTTGGTAGCTAGTTAGCCAAATGTAGCGGCCGCTGATCAACATGCAGAGCAGATAAATGACGAAGAACATAAGCACGATAGGTGTGCGTTGAGACATCCTGATTCTCCGAAAACAAAATCGCAGCAAGCAATGACAGCTAAGACAGGTAACGCATTCTGTTTAACTTGCCACAAAACAGTCCAATTGGGGTGGATAGTCAGATGTTATCGGTTTGTAGAAAATAGTGGCGAAAAAGATCTCAACTCTGTGGAGCAAAACAAGAGCAAGATCTCTTTTTACGCTTTTCGATAAAAAAAGCAGTCGATTCTCTTGAAAAACTCGTTATTGTCCCAATCTTAGTTGCTAACCGCCAAATTGCGACATGAATTCGAGATTTTAGGACAGACATTGCGCACATAGTGGCGATTGGCTCGACAGGGTTAGATCAGATCGTTAGAATGTCGCGTCTGAAATTTTGTCCTGAGACTAATGGGAGATACCTTTGGTGCAGCCGAAGATATCACTGATTAGTTTGGTTTCATGGCGAAACCGATACTCGATTTTAAAATAGGTGTTCGTAAAGAACACAGACAAGGATGCAGCCGTATTCGTTTGCTCTGGCATTCGTTAGGCTCATATGCTCAGTCAAACTGAGCCATTTTTGAGGTTTATATATAATGCAAGTTACTGTTGAAACGCTAGAGGGCCTAGAGCGCCGTCTGAATATTACTGTTCCTGCTGCTAACATCGAAGATGCAGTTACAGCTGAACTACGCAACATCGCTAAAAACCGTCGTTTCGATGGTTTCCGTAAAGGCAAAGTGCCAATGAAGATGGTTGCGAAAATGTACGGCAAAGCAGTACGTCAAGACATCCTAGGTGAAGTAATGCAACGCCACTTCATCGAAGCGATCATCAAAGAAAAGATCAACCCAGCGGGTGCACCAACTTTCGCTCCAGTTGAAAACAAAGAAGGCTCAGATCTCGTATTCAACGCAACTTTTGAAGTTTACCCAGAAGTTGAGCTTAAAGGTCTAGAAAACATCACTGTTGAAAAACCAGCAGTTGAAGTGAAAGACGCTGACGTTGAAGAGATGATCGAAACTCTACGTAAGCAACAAGCGACTTGGACTGAAGTTGAAGAAGCAGCTGAAGCGGGTAAGCGCGTAAGCATCGATTTCGTTGGCTCTATCGACGGTGAAGAGTTTGAAGGCGGTAAAGCTGAGAACTTCCCACTAGAAATGGGCGCAGGCCGTATGATCCCTGGCTTCGAAGATGGTATCGAAGGCAAAACTAAGGGCATGGAATTCGAAATCGACGTAACCTTCCCAGAAGATTACCACGCTGAAAACCTAAAAGGTAAAGCAGCGAAATTCGCTATCAAAGTGAACAAAGTTGAAGCACGTCAACTACCAGAACTAAACGACGAGTTCGTTGCTAAGTTTGGCGTAGCAGAAGGCGGCATCGACGCACTGAAAGCAGAAGTTCGCAAGAACATGGAGCGTGAGCTTAAGCAAGCGGTTAAAAACCGTATCAAAGAGCAAGCGATTGACGGTCTTGTAAAAGAGAACGAAATCGACGTGCCAGCTGCGCTTATCGACCAAGAAATCAATGTTCTACGCCAGCAAGCAGCACAACGCTTTGGCGGTAACGTTGAAGCAGCAATGCAGCTTCCTCGTGAACTGTTTGAAGAGCAAGCGAAACGTCGTGTTGTCGTGGGTCTACTTCTAGGTGAAGTGATCAAAGCTCACGAGCTAAAAGTTGATGAAGAGAAAGTGAAAGCTATCATCACTGAAATGGCGACTGCTTACGAAGATCCAACTGAAGTTGTGACTTACTACGAGCAAAACGAACAGATGATGAACAACATGCGTAACGTTGCTCTAGAAGAACAAGCTATCGACGCGATCATTGCTAAAGCTCAGGTTTCTGAAAAAGAAGTTAGCTTCAACGAGCTAATGAACCAACCAGCTTAATAAGCAATATCTTGCGTAGAAGGTTGACTAAACGTTAACTATTCTGCTAACAATGGTCCGTATGATAATTATCATCCGGGCCATTTATTTTAGGGACATAAGAATATGAGCTACCAAGAAAAAAATGCAATGTCGCCAATCATCGACGCACTAGTACCAATGGTGGTTGAACAAACTTCCCGTGGTGAACGTTCTTACGATATTTATTCGCGTTTGCTAAAAGAGCGAGTGATTTTCCTCACTGGACAAGTTGAAGACCACATGGCAAACCTTGTCGTGGCTCAGCTACTTTTCCTAGAGTCTGAGAACCCAGACAAAGATATCTTCCTTTACATTAACTCTCCAGGTGGCAGCGTGACAGCAGGTATGTCGATTTACGACACAATGCAGTTCATCAAGCCAAATGTGAGCACAGTATGTATGGGTCAAGCATGTTCAATGGGTGCATTTTTGCTTGCTGGTGGTGCACCAGGTAAGCGTTATGTGCTACCTAACTCACGTGTGATGATTCACCAGCCACTCGGTGGTTTCCAAGGTCAAGCGTCAGACATCCAAATTCATGCTCAGGAAATTCTTACAATTAAGACTAAACTGAACAAGCTGTTGGCAGAACACACTGGCCAACCTTTGGAAGTGATTGAGCGTGATACTGATCGAGATAATTTTATGTCGGCAGATCAGGCAGTAGAATACGGTTTGGTGGACGCAGTATTGACTCATCGTAGTGCATAATTTGCCTGCGCAAACTGATTCAAATTGTTATACACTCAAACATAAAGAGTAAAGGCTAAGAGGTTAGCGAATGACAGACAAAAGCAAAGAGAGTGGTAGTGGTAAGTTGCTTTACTGCTCTTTCTGCGGCAAAAGCCAGCACGAAGTTCGCAAGCTAATCGCTGGTCCATCCGTTTACATCTGTGACGAATGTGTCGATTTATGTAACGACATCATCCGTGAAGAGATCAAAGATGTGCTTCCAAAACGTGAATCTGAAGCGTTACCAACGCCTCGTGAAATCCGTGCACACCTTGATGACTATGTAATCGGTCAGGACCATGCGAAAAAAGTGCTCGCGGTTGCGGTATATAACCACTACAAGCGTTTACGTAATGGTGACACAACGAGTGATGGCGTGGAGCTAGGTAAGAGTAACATCTTGCTGATTGGCCCAACAGGTAGCGGTAAGACGTTGCTTGCTGAGACGCTTGCGCGTTTCCTCGATGTACCGTTCACTATGGCAGATGCCACGACGCTAACAGAAGCGGGTTACGTGGGCGAAGATGTTGAAAACATCATTCAAAAGTTGCTTCAGAAATGTGATTACGACGTAGCGAAAGCAGAGCGTGGTATTGTGTATATTGACGAGATCGACAAGATTTCTCGTAAAGCAGAAAACCCATCGATTACTCGTGACGTTTCTGGTGAAGGCGTTCAACAAGCGCTGCTTAAACTGGTTGAAGGTACGATTGCTTCTGTACCACCTCAAGGTGGTCGTAAGCATCCTCAGCAAGAGTTTTTGCAAGTGGATACGTCAAAGATCCTCTTTATCTGTGGTGGTGCATTTGCCGGTCTAGATAAAGTGATCGAACAACGAGTTGCAACAGGTACCGGCATTGGTTTTGGTGCGGAAGTCCGCTCTAAAGACGAAAGCAAAACAGTGGGCGAATTGTTCACTCAGGTAGAGCCAGAAGATCTTGTGAAATATGGTTTGATTCCTGAGTTTATTGGTCGTCTTCCAGTGACCGCTTCGTTGACCGAGTTGGACGAAGAAGCATTAATTCAGATTCTTTGCCAACCAAAAAATGCGCTAACAAAGCAATATGCAGCACTGTTTGAACTGGAAGGTGCGGATCTTGAGTTCAGAGAAGATGCGCTAAAAGCGATCGCGAAAAAAGCGATGGAGCGTAAAACAGGCGCTCGTGGTTTGCGTTCAATTTTGGAAGGCGTGTTGCTAGAAACCATGTATGAACTGCCATCGATGGACGACGTGAGCAAAGTTGTTATTGATGAATCGGTGATTAATGGTGAATCAGAGCCGCTTTTGATTTACACCAACAGTGAGAGCCAAGCCGCTGGCGCTGAGTAAATTTAATCGATGTAGAAAAAGGAGGTAAGGAATTACCTCCTTTTTTATTTTCTTTTATTGAATCCAAATAATTAGCCCCCATATACTGCTCATAATAGTAAGTGGAAGAGAGAATTATATGAACTTGGAACGTTCCGAGCGTATCGAGATCCCTGTACTACCTCTACGAGATGTGGTGGTTTATCCACACATGGTTATCCCTTTGTTTGTTGGCCGTGAAAAGTCGATCAGTTGCTTAGAATCGGCAATGGAAGCCAATAAACAAGTTTTGCTTGTCGCACAAAAGCAAGCAGACACAGATGAACCAACCGTTGATGACTTGTTCGAGGTGGGCACGGTAGCCACGATCCTGCAACTGCTTAAACTGCCAGACGGTACGGTAAAAGTACTGGTTGAAGGCCAGCAGCGCGCTAAAATCAATCAGTTCAAGGAAAGTGATTTCTTCTTAGCAGAAGCGGAATTTATCATCACTCCTGAATTGGATGAGCGTGAGCAAGAAGTGATTGTTCGCAGCGCCATTAGCCAATTTGAAGGCTTCATTAAACTGAATAAGAAGATTCCACCAGAAGTCCTGACTTCCCTTGGTGGCATTGATGAAGCTGCCCGCCTTGCAGATACCATTGCTGCCCATATGCCACTGAAATTAGCGGATAAGCAGCAAGTACTAGAAACCGTAGATATCACCGAGCGTCTTGAGTTCCTGATGGGGCAAATGGAATCGGAAATCGACATTCTGCAAGTTGAAAAGCGCATCCGTAACCGCGTCAAGAAACAGATGGAGAAATCCCAGCGCGAGTACTATCTGAATGAGCAAATGAAAGCCATTCAGAAAGAGCTTGGCGAATCTGAAGATGGCGTTGATGAGTTTGAAGCGCTCCAGCAAAAGATTGATTCGGCTAAAATGCCGAAAGAAGCACGCGAAAAGACCGAACAAGAACTGCAAAAGCTTAAGATGATGTCGCCGATGTCAGCGGAAGCGACGGTTGTGCGCAGCTACATTGATTGGATGGTCAACGTTCCTTGGAACAAACGTTCTAAAGTGAAGAAAGACTTGGCGAAAGCGGAAGAAGTGCTCAATGAGGACCATTACGGACTTGAGCGCGTAAAAGACCGCATTCTAGAGTATTTGGCGGTTCAAAACCGTATCAATAAGCTCAAAGGCCCGATTCTTTGCCTTGTGGGGCCTCCTGGTGTGGGTAAGACTTCGTTAGGTCGTTCAATTGCCGCAGCAACAGGTCGTCAATACGTTCGTATGGCGCTCGGTGGCGTTCGAGATGAAGCAGAGATCCGTGGCCATCGCCGTACGTATATTGGTTCGCTTCCGGGCAAACTGATTCAAAAAATGGCCAAAGTTGGCGTGAAGAATCCACTCTTCTTGTTGGATGAGATCGACAAAATGTCATCTGACATGCGTGGTGATCCTGCGTCTGCATTACTTGAAGTGCTGGACCCAGAACAGAACAACTCGTTCAACGATCACTACTTAGAAGTGGATTACGATCTGTCTGACGTGATGTTTGTTGCAACCTCGAACTCAATGAATATTCCAGGTCCTTTGCTTGACCGTATGGAAGTGATTCGCTTGTCTGGTTACACAGAAGATGAAAAACTCAACATTGCGAAGCGCCACTTGGTTGCGAAGCAGGTCGAGCGCAATGGCTTGAAGCCTCATGAAATCAATATCGAGGACTCTGCCATTATTGGTATTATCCGCTTCTATACGCGTGAAGCGGGTGTGCGTAGTTTAGAGCGTGAGATTTCGAAAATCTGTCGTAAAGCAGTGAAGAACATTCTGCTGAAGCCAGAGTTGAAGTCAGTAACGGTCAATATCGATAACTTGAAAGAGTACTTGGGTGTTCAACGCTTTGACTATGGTAAAGCGGATGACAGCAACAGAGTGGGTCAAGTGACAGGGCTTGCGTGGACGGAAGTCGGTGGCGATTTGCTGACGATTGAAACTGAGGCGATGCCGGGCAAAGGTAAACTGACCCAAACTGGCTCACTGGGTGATGTGATGCAGGAGTCGATTCAAGCGGCCATGACTGTTGTGCGCTCTCGTGCGGAGAAATTGGGTATTAACTCCGATTTTTACGAGAAGAAAGACATCCATGTGCACGTTCCAGAAGGCGCAACACCAAAAGATGGCCCAAGTGCCGGTATTGCGATGTGCACGGCGTTAGTCTCTAGCCTAACGGGTAACCCTGTTAAAGCAGAAGTCGCCATGACAGGGGAAATTACTCTGCGTGGTGAAGTGTTACCAATCGGTGGTCTAAAAGAGAAGTTGTTGGCTGCACATCGTGGTGGCATCACAACGGTACTTATTCCGAAGGACAATGAGCGTGATTTGGAAGAAATTCCAGACAACGTTATCGCTGATTTGAAAGTCATTCCAGTTCAATGGATTGATGAAGTTCTTAAAGTTGCACTTGAGCGAGACCCAACTGGGGTGGAGTTCGACGCTAAAAAATAGTGATGTGCAGCAAAAATAAGTAAAAGTTTACGCTGATAGGCTCGAAAAGGCTTGTCAGCGTTTTTTTTGGGAGCTAAGTTAGAGCTCGATGGCTGCCAGCCCTTTTAAGATAAGGCTTGGCGCTAATTTTTAGTATTAATGGAACGAAAGTCATCTAAAAAAATAATCACAGATGGCACAAAGGGGAATCACAGTGAACAAAACTCAACTAGTAGAATCAATCGCTGCAAACGCAGATATCTCTAAAGCGTCAGCAGGTCGTGCTCTAGATGCATTCATTGAAGCAGTAAGCGGTACTCTTCAGTCTGGTGATCAAGTAGCTCTAGTTGGTTTCGGTACTTTCAGCGTGCGTACTCGCGCAGCTCGTACAGGCCGTAACCCTAAGACTGGTGAAGAGATCCAAATCGCAGAAGCGAAAGTACCATCTTTCAAAGCAGGTAAAGCTCTTAAAGACGCTTGTAACTAATCGCGATAGTGTGAATTTTGTTCAATCAAACCCGTTTGAACACGATTTTGCGATGTGAAAGCCGAACTTTTTTAAATTATGCGCATCCTACTGATGCGCATTTCTTTTTTCTGGTATTATCGCGTGATTACATTTCAAGAGAAGCGTTGGCTTCGTGAGTGGAGAGCAGTTTAGTTATGATGGATCGATTGCGCGAAGGCGTGAATAGCATCGCGGTTAAAATTATCCTAGGATTGATCATCCTATCGTTTGTCTTTGCAGGTGTCGGTAGCTACCTTGTGAGTGGTAGTAGTAACTCTGCAGCAAAAGTTGGCAATGTCGAAATCGGTCGTGGTGAGTTTGAAATGGCTTACCAAAATGAGCGTAATCGTATGCAGTCGCAACTAGGAGATTACTTTTCTCAACTCCTTGCTGACCCTGCTTACGTAGAGTCTTTCCGTAAATCGGTATTAGACCGCATGATTAACGACGTTTTGCTTGATCAGCATGCAGAATCATTAGGTTTACGCATCAGTGATGCTCAAGTAAGAAGCATGATTCTAGCAATGCCAGAATTCCAGCAAGACGGTAAGTTCAACCAAGACGTCTACCAAGCGACTCTGCGTCGCGCGGGCTATTCAGCAGATTCTTTTGCAGAGTACATGCGTCGTGAGTTGATTCGTTCTCAATTGCTTGATGCACTACAAACCAGTGAATTTACCCTACCAGGTGAAGTGGATGCAGAAGGTAAATTGTTTACTCAAACACGTGATGTTCGCACGGTGACGCTAAATATTCGCGACTTTGCGGATAAAGTGACGCTGACAGAAGAAGATATCCAAAAGTACTACGATGAAAACAAATCACGCTTTACTCGCCCTGAGCAGGTGAAGGTGTCTTACATCGAGTTAGCGGCGGATTCACTCAAGCAGCAAATCACCATTTCTGATGACGAAGTGAAACAGTACTATCAAGAGCACCTTGATAAGTATTCCTCTGAGGAGCAGCGTCGAGTGGCTCATATCCTCATTGAGGGTGATGACCAAGCTAAAGCACAAGCAATTTTAGACGAATTGAACGCTGGCGCGGATTTTGCGGCACTAGCTCAAGAGAAATCAGACGATTTTGGCAGTGCTGATAATGGCGGTGAACTGGGTTGGATTGAACGTGATGTGATGGATCCAGCGTTTGAAGAAGCGGCGTTTGCGCTAAAAAATGTGGGTGATGTCACTGGCTTGGTGAAGTCTGACTTCGGCTACCACATCATCAAACTCGAAGAGCTAAAAGAACCTGTTGTGAAGCCATTTAGCGATGTAGCTGCGCAAATCAAACAAGAAATGATCGACCAGAAAGCCGTCGACCAATTCTATGAGTTGCAAAGTGAGCTAGAGAAAGTGGCATTCGAATACCCAGATTCTTTAGAAGAAGCATCAAAAGCGGTGGGTCAAGAAGTGAAACACACTGACTTTATCTCTCAAGTTGATGCACCTGAAATTCTTCGTACACCTGCGGTGACTCAAGCGATTACCAGTCCAGAAGTTAAGCTGGATGGTTTGAACTCAGAAGCGATTGAAATTGCTCCTGAACACATCATCGTTGTTCGTGTTGATGATGCTCGCGATGAGACGGTACTACCTTTGACTGAGGTGCAAGACCAAGTAGCAGCAGAGCTTTCTCAAGTGAAAGGTGAGCAACAAGCACTTGAGCTAGGAAGCGAAGTCGTGACGGCGCTGAAAGCAGGCAATACCGCTATTTTGCAAGAGAAAGACTTATCATTTGGTGAGTTAGAGAAGATTGATCGTCGTTCTCCTTTAGCACAGACCGTGTTTGCTATGACAAAACCAGCAGCAGGTAATGCGGTATACGGCCAAAGTAAAGATATGGAAGGCAATGTTGTCGTCGTGGCGCTTGAAAAAGTAGAAGAGAGCTTAGAGCCTGTACTAGCACAGCAAATTTCAGTGCAACTACAACGCGTCTCTGCACAGCGTGACTTGAGCTCTATCGTCGCGATTCTTCGTGCGAACACTGATATTGAATACTTTGTTGTGAGCAACTAATCGTTCGGTGTGCAACTGATATGTAACTAAAAACAGGTCGCTTTCGCGGCCTGTTTCATTTTTGTCTCTTGTCTGTTTTTTGCTCTCGCTGGGTTAGGTATAACACCTTTCACCCAATATGAGGACACGACAATGAAACAGGTATTTACCCTTTTAGCCATGCTAATGGCATTTTCTTTTCCTTCCGTTTCTTTTGCAGACTCTGCAACGAAAGCGGCCGATAAATATGAAGGCATTGAGATTTCCGTCAACATCAACACGGCGACAGCAGAAGAAATTGCCATGATGTTAAAAGGCGTTGGCATTAAAAAAGCTCAGCAAATTGTTGACTTTAGAGAAGCTCATGGACCGTTTAAAACGGTTGATGAGTTAGCTCAAGTGAAAGGAATCGGTAAATCAACGATTGAGAAAAATCAGTCACGGATTAAGTTGTAATTGGATGACAAAGCAAGTTGACGTTCTGTCAGCTTGCTTTGTCTCTTTATTGCGCTTTGGCGTTAAGGTAACGCTGGTAAAAGGGTTGTAGCGAGGCTAAGAGGAAACCGCTGCTCATACCAGCAAGATGCGCCTCAATGGCGACCCTAGCACCAATGAGCTCGCTTGTGCTTGCAGATGCGCCCATCCAATGCTCCCAAGCGACTTTCACCACGACACCAAGCACCAGCAGCCAACTGCTTTTTCTTCCCTCCAAGCTTTCTCTTAGCGCAAAATAGGCAAACAGGCCGTGCAACGTTCCAGAAAGACCAACGTATATTTGCATTGAGGTTAAGAGGTTAGCGAGTCCGACCATGACGCTGATCATCACTAGCAGCAAAGCCAACGTTTTCCAATTGGGTTTGAAAAGGTGAGCAATTACCCAAAGTCCAGCCAGATTCATCACAAGGTGAGGGTAGTTGGTGTGAGTGAAATTTCCTGATAGGATTCGCCACCATTCACCATGATTTATCGCTTGGCGATGCCACTCCGTCCAATCAGACAAGAGTGGCTGCTGCAGCAATAGACAAAGCACGCTGGTTATCGTCAGAAAAATAGTAAGGTTCACAGTATGTCTCGGTATTGTTCTCAATGTGGTAAAGCGAAAAAAGCGTGTATTTGCCAGTGGATAGAATCTCTTGCCTCAGATGTGGAACTTATCATTCTACAGCATCCGAGTGAAGAGCACCGCCCACTTGGCACGGCTCGAATTCTCGATTTGTCTTTGGCTAGCTGTCGTTTGTTCATTGGAGAAGACTTTTCACAACACGCTGAACTTAATCAGTTGCTAGGCGATGAATCCTATCTCCATTGGGTGTTGTTTCCGAATGAACAAGCCGTCACGGTGGAACAAGTCAGTCAATCTGATGGCAGTAAAATGCGTCGTCTGCGCTTTATTCTACTCGATGGTACGTGGAAGAAAGCGTTTAAAATCTGGCAGCTTTCAAGCAACTTGCAAGCGCTGCCGTGTGTACAATTACCCGACAATCTCACTGGAAACTACCGTATCCGAAAATCACCTAGTGATAATGCGCTTTCCACTGTCGAGGCCGGTTTTCACATTCTTAGTTATTTTCAGCCTGAAAACGATTTTACACCCTTAATAACGGCATTTGACAAAATGATTGAGTTTCAAATTGCGCAAATGCCGCCGGGTGTGTTTGAACGAAACTATCGTTAGCGACAGCCAGATAGAGCGTTGTTAATGATGTGATGAAAACAACTGCTGGTGCAGTCGCCGCGCATGGCCATCGGTCATCGAAGAAATGTAGTCCGCTATCACTCGCATTTTGCTGGTGTCTGTTTCTGCCAGCTCCCAACGATGTCGAGTGGGCAAAGGCAGCAAGCGTTGAGGATCGGCACTAAGCGCTTCAAATAAATCCATGATGATCTGTTGTCCTTTATACTCGACAATTTGAACCTGAGGAATTTGAATTACATACTGGCTGACAAAGTGCTTCAAAATCGACAGTGCTTTCTCCATGCCGATATCAAGATAGGCATTAAAGGCCAACAGTGGACTTTCAAATTCACCGTCGACGGGCTTCACCTCGATGCTGGTGAGCAGTGCGTTAACCATGCCGCCAATGGCATCTTTGCGTTGATGATGCTGGCCACTAAATAACATCTCGCCAATGGAACTAATGTGTTTTTCAAACCATGGGTCACCACAATCTGCCAACTGACTCGCCGCACCTTCTTGCCATTGGCTACGTGTGACGAGTCCAAGCACGATGGCATCTTCAAGGTCATGCACGCCATAAGCAATATCATCGGCCAGCTCCATAATCGAACAATCGATCGATTTATAACGCGTTTTCCGATGAGATAAGACGTCGTGGGAGCAATCCCGCATTGCGTTCAGCTGTTGTTTATCGGTTTCACTTAATGGAGCGAGTACCCAGTCAAACAGGGGTTTATCGCAATCATAAATGCCTTTTGCTGGACTCCACTGCTTGGCTTTGATTTGACGTTGGTGGTTCACAGGTGCAGGCTGTGAAGCCGCGCGAGTCTGGCTGATAAAAGCTGGGTATTTAATTAACCCGAGCAGTGTGCGCCGAGACAAATTCATGCCGAAGTGTTCGGTGTAGGGCTCGAGTTGGGTGACGATACGGAAAGTTTGCGCGTTACCTTCAAAGCCGCCATGATCTCGCATCATATAGTTCAGAGCCACCTCACCGCCGTGTCCATACGGTGGGTGTCCGATGTCGTGTGCTAAGCACAAGGCATCAATTAAGCTGTCTGTGGGCAGCAGATCTCGATACTCAGGTTGTTTCTTCTTAATTTGTGCGACAATTCCGGTACCCAATTGCGCCGCTTCGAGCGAATGAGTTAATCGGGTGCGATGAAAATCTTCGAGGCTGTTGCCATGCACTTGGGTTTTGGCCTGCAGGCGACGAAAAGCGGCCGAATGAAGAATTCGTGCTCGATCGCGTTGAAAAGGGCTGCGATGATCATCACGACGAATTTTATGTTCATCATCATGGCGTTCCAGCCATTGTGAGCGAATAGTCAATGACAAAGTGGACTCCATATTTGTTAACTGATTTCGTCTAGGGATAGCTCAAAGCTTGGCGCAAACGTATTGAGGAAATAATCCATTTCAGGTGTTTTTCTTTCCGCTAACGTGATGTCTAAGCGCTTTTTCGCCAAAGCAAACTCGTGATTACCTGCACTGAGTTCTTCTAGACATTTGAGATAGGCACAAATGGAATCAGCCTGTTTGACGATTTGAGCTTCTTCTTCTGAAGTTTGTTGTGAGATGACAAATGGACGAAAGTCTTCCTGAAATTCTTCTGGCAGCATGGAGAGCAGTTTTTGCTCTGCAGCCGCTTCGATTTTCTTATACTCCTTCGCGATGTCAGGATTGTAGTATTTTACGGGTGTGGGCAAATCCCCCGTCAAAACCTCACTACTATCGTGATACATGGCCAGCACGGCCACCCGCTCTGCATTGATGTGACCACCAAACTTTTTGTTTTTGATCAGCGCTAAAGCATGGGCAACAAAGGCGACCTGCAAACTGTGCTCAGAGACATTCTCACTGGAGACAGAGCGCATTAATGGCCAGCGTTGAATTAGCTTCATACGAGCCAAATGAGCGAAAAAATGGCTTTCTTGCACGATAGTTACCTCAAAACGCAGTTATAAAAAAGGTGTTCCTATGGAACACCTTTAAGCATATGAAAGTTTAACAATAAATACTACTGGCTATAGCCATGTAAGAAACGTTCAAAGCGGCCAATGGCGGTTTCGAGATCTTCGATGTGCGGTAGAGTGACAATGCGGAAGTGGTCTGGTTTTGGCCAGTTGAAACCAGAACCCTGCACTAACAACACTTTTTCTTGAACGAGAAAATCAAAAACCATCTTTTGGTCATCTTTGATGCTGTATTTTTTTGTATCAATCTTAGGGAATAGATACATTGCGCCTTTCGGTTTCACACATGAAACACCAGGGATTTGGTTGATTAACTCCCATGCGCGATCACGTTGCTCCAATAAACGACCGCCAGGTAAGATCAATTCATTGATGCTCTGATAGCCCCCCAACGCAGTTTGAATCGCGTGTTGCATTGGCACGTTGGCGCACAGGCGCATCGAGGCTAGCATGTCCAAACCGTTCACATAGCCTTGCGCTAAATGCTTTGGCCCGGTCATAAACATCCAACCACCACGGAAACCACATACACGATAGGCTTTTGATAGGCCGTTAAACGTCATCACCAGCACATCGTCAGTTAAGGTCGCGACTGAGGTGTGAACCGCGCCGTCATACAACACCTTGTCGTAGATTTCATCGGCGAAAATCATCAGCTTGTGTTGACGTGCGATTTCGATCACTTCCAGTAGAAAATCGCGACTGTAGACGGCACCCGTCGGGTTATTGGGGTTGATGAGTACAATACCACGAGTCTTAGGCGTGATTTTTTTGCGCATATCATCCAGATCAGGGTACCAGTCTGCTTGCTCATCACAGAGGTAATGCACCGCTTTACCGCCCGAAAGTGCCACGGCTGCGGTCCATAATGGGTAGTCAGGTGCAGGCACCAGCATTTCGTCCCCATTATTGAGTAGCGCTTGCATGGCCATTACGATCAGTTCGGAAACGCCGTTACCAATGTAAACATCTTCCACATCGAGAGAGCGAATGCCTTTGCGTTGATAATGCTGAACAACGGCCTTACGCGCTGAGTAAATGCCTTTTGAATCACAGTAACCTTGCGACGTAGGCAAGTTACGAATCACATCGACCAGAATTTCATCAGGGGCGTCAAAGCCAAATGGGGCGGGGTTTCCAATATTTAGCTTAAGGATTTTATGCCCTTCTTCTTCCATGCGCTTAGCATGTTTGAGCACAGGACCCCTGATGTCATAGCAGACATTGTCGAGTTTTGACGACATCCCGATATTTTGCATTGTGTAATTCCTGAAAATTCGTAAAATTCTTTATTAAAGGATACTAAACTGACATTTTTTAGAATAAAAATCTATAGAAAAGTCGAATTTTGATCAGTGTCGCTATCTCGATGAAGGACTCCTCTTCGTTGGGAGGCGTCAGTTATCACAGGATTCTGCAAAAGATCGCACACAACCTTGATTTGATCAGGGTCTATCAATAGAGTAGCGACAGTAATTCTTTATCCTCTAATGTACGAGGTTGTTTTGTCACATTTTCATCAAGCCATTACTAATCTCATTGAACGTGTCAAAAATGCCAAGGATGACGAGACTCGTCTGGTCGAGCTTTTAATAACAAAACCTACATTAACGTTCATTGACTGGCTTGAAGCCCAGCCGGTTTTTCCGAAATTTTATTGGCAGTCACGAGATACTCGTGAAGAGGTGGTTGCGTTAGGACAATTGCACACCTTTGTCGAACCAGGCCCGGCCTATACCATACTGTCTCCCGGACAACGTGTTTGGGGAGGACGATCATTCGATGGCAGCAGCGAGAAAAATCGTCGTTGCATGCCTTCTTTTTTCTTTCTACCTCAGATTGAACTGATCCGTTTGGACGACAAGTGGTCGTTGGCGGTCAATCTAAATGGTGATAAGAGCCGAATTCTGCACACGTTGAGCAAACTCACGACTGAGGCGAAACCGTTAGCACCTCTCACTGCGCACATCCAGAGCGTGGAACACTTACCTGAGCGCGAGGGGTGGTGTGACTTGGTGAGTAAAGTACTGAAAGGCATACAAGCTAAGGCGTTTAAGAAGGTAGTTCTGGCACGCAAAACCACGGTGCATTTAGATTCAGCATTGTGCGCTGCGCAGTTGCTTAAAGCGAGTTACCTGCAGAATCACCACAGTTTTCACTTTATGCTGAGTCTCGACAGTAAACACAGTTTCATCGGTTCAACACCAGAGAGACTTTACTTGCGCCAAAGGCAAGAGCTGTATACCGAAGCATTGGCGGGCACTATTGGTCGTGGCCACAACGCCACGCAAGATATGGAACTGGCCAGTTGGCTTTCTCAGGATGTCAAAAATCTGAATGAAAACCAGTATGTGGTTGACGATATCGTTGATCGCCTTACACCTCATGCTGAGAGTGTAGAGGTCGAGTCGGAAGCGCGTTTAGTGCGCCTGCGTAAAGTTCAGCATCTGAAGCGCAATATCCATGTGCAATTGAAGGCGGGAGTCAATGGAGTACAATTGCTCTCGGCTTTACAGCCAACTGCGGCGGTTGCAGGGTTGCCTCGTCAAGAGTCTATGCAGTTTATTGTTGAAAATGAACCTTTCGCCCGTGGCTGGTATGCGGGCTCTGTCGGCTACATTAGTCATGAACAAGCGGAGTTTTGTGTTGCAATACGCAGCGCGTTGATTGTGGATGATTCACTGCATTTGTTCGCAGGAGCCGGCATTGTTCCTGGTTCAATCGCAGAGCATGAATGGAGTGAACTGGATAAAAAAATGTCGACCTTATTGTCACTGATCTCTGAGCATCCACCGCTTGGAGTGGCATCATGAACCACGATCAAGCCGTATTGAATCGGATTTGGTGTGAAACGCTGTTTGAAGAATTGTACCGCTTTGGGGTTCGAGATGTTTGTGTTGCACCTGGCTCACGTTCAACCCCGCTCGCCCTCGAAGCGAATGCCCATACCCGTTTGAAGTTGCATACACACTTTGATGAGCGTGGGTTGGGTTTTCTCGCCCTTGGTTTAGCCAAAGCCAGCCAACGTCCGGTGGCGGTGGTGGTGACATCGGGCACTGCGGTGGCCAATCTTTTGCCTGCAGTGGCAGAGGCAGGCTTAACCGGAGAGAAACTGGTACTACTCACGGCAGATCGACCGATTGAGCTGGTGGGGTGCGGGGCCAATCAAGCGATCGCACAGCAAGGCATCTTCTCAAATCATGTTTGTGCTTCATTAAATTTGCCCAGTCCAAACACACAGACATCATTAAACTGGTTACTGACATCTGTGGATCAAGTGCTTCATCAACAGGCAGTCAGTGGCCATGCGGTGCACATCAACTGTCCCTTTCCTGAACCGCTGTATTCCAATACACCAAAGTCAATTTACCAGAGTTATTTAGACACGGTGGCTGTGTGGCGATCAGAGGGTGGCATCTACAGCAACAAGCAAATACCGCTCCCCATGCCGCCTTCTATTGCAGAAATGGAACAACGTAAAGGGGTGGTGGTGATCGGCAATATAACGCTGCAAGAAGCCAAACAGGCCCATCAATTTGCGGCGCAGATGGGATGGCCAGTGTTGTGTGACCCACAATCCGGAACCACTTCTGATTGGAGTGGCTATGATATCTGGTTGCAAAATCCCGCAGCTCGTGCGCAGTTGTCTCAATGTGATTTGATCATCCAGTTTGGCCGTCGTTTGGTCTCGAAGCGTTTACAACAATGGTTAGAGCAGCAAGTGCAAGTTGGTTGCGATTATTGGTACGTTTCACCGGATTTTGAGCGAGATAACCAAAGCCACCTGCCTCAACATCATTTTGTCTGCTCAATCGCAGCGTGGTTGAACGTGGTGACCAGCCGCGAAGTGCAGCCCGTCGCGTGGGCGAATGAACTGCCGCGTTATAGTGCGGAGGTGAACAAGCAAGCCAGAGCGATCGCCCAAAGCAGCCTGTGTGAAATGATGATTGCTCTGCAATTATCCTCGCTCGTGGGCAGTGCCGATCTGTTTTTGGGCAATAGCTTGTTTGTGCGTATGGTCGATATGGTTGGTCAATTGCATGGTGTCGAAACATTTACCAATCGTGGCGCATCGGGGATTGATGGCCTCTTTGCCACGGCAAGTGGCGTGCAAAGAGCAAGAGCCAACCCAATGTTATTGATGATTGGTGACACGTCCGCGTTGTATGACTTGAATTCGCTGGCGCTGTATAGCCATCAAGAAACTCCGGTGGTGATCGTGGTGACCAACAACGACGGCGGCGCGATTTTTGATTTATTACCGGTACCACCGCAGCAAAAACAAGCGTTATACCAAATGCCTCATGGCTACCGTTTCGAATTTGCCGCCAAACAATTTGGCCTCGATTACGTGTGTCCAACATCGTTGGCGGAACTCACAGAACGAATTGTTGACCATTTGGCACACGGGTGTGGCGCCTTGGTGGTGGAAGTCAACACGCCGCCAAACCAAGCGTCACAGCACATTAAGCAATTGGCTGATCATGTCCGGGCTCTCGTTTAATTATCAGCAAGGCAATGGTGATGGCCGTTCGCCCGTGTTGGTGTTTCTGCACGGTTTATTGGGTAGTGCAGAAGATTGGCGTGCCACGCAATGTTCACTCAAAGAATATCCAACTCTAACGATTGACCTTGCAGGGCACGGCCAAAGTGTTGGCATTGCCACAAGTAGTGCTGCGGAGAGTGCACAGCAAGTGGCGACGGTGATCGAGCTGCAATTGGCCCAACGCCCATGTATTCTGATTGGTTATTCAATGGGAGGCCGAATTGCCATGCAGGGGCTTGTTGAGCACGCCTTTGCCGCACTGAATCTGCGTGGAGCTTTGATTGAAGGCGGCAATTTTGGTTTAGTCAGCGAGCAAGAAAAGCAGCAACGCTGGATCAGTGATAGCCATTGGGCGAAGCGATTTCGTGAAGAACCCATTGAACAGGTATTAGCCGATTGGTATCAGCAAGGGGTATTTTCTTCACTAAACCATGCGCAAAAACAAACCTTGATAGCAAAACGAAGTGCTAATCTTGGTGCGTCAGTCGCGGAGATGTTATTAGCAACCTCTTTGGCGAAGCAACCGAATCTATTGCCTCAGTTGCAACGCTCTAGCGTACCTTTGCACTATGTATGCGGCGAAAAAGACACAAAATTTCAAGAACTAGCGAGACAGAGTGGCTTGTCCTGCTCGATAGTTGACAATGCGGGCCACAATGTTCATCAAGAGCAACCTAGCGCTTTTGCTGACATCGTCCGTGCTTTTATTCATTCCGTTTATCAACGATAAACACATTAGAACAATGGGAATCACCATGGCTAAAACAGTAGGCATCACTGAAGCAGAACTTTACGCACCAGTTAATTGGAATGACTGTAGTGCGCCCTATGAAGATATTCAGTACCACAAGTCGGAAGACGGCATTGCAAAAATCACCATTGCACGCCCTCAAGTGCGTAATGCATTTCGCCCGCAAACCGTCAAAGAAATGATCCAAGCTCTGGCGGATGCTCGCTATGACTCTAACGTTGGCGTGATCATTTTGACCGGTCTCGGTGAAGATGCGTTCTGCTCTGGTGGGGACCAAAAGATCCGCGGCGATTACGGCGGCTATAAAGATGATTCTGGTGTTCACCATCTGAATGTTCTTGATTTCCAACGTGATATTCGTACCTGTCCAAAACCGGTCATCGCTTCTGTAGCAGGCTGGGCGGTTGGTGGTGGTCACGTTTTACACATGATGTGTGATTTGACCATTGCGGCCGAAAATGCGCAATTTGGCCAAACTGGACCAAAAGTGGGCTCGTTTGATGGTGGCTGGGGTGCTTCTTACATGGCACGCATCGTAGGCCAAAAGAAAGCGCGCGAGATCTGGTTCCTCTGCCGTTTCTATAATGCACAAGAAGCGTTGGATATGGGGCTAGTGAACACGGTCGTCCCTGTAGAAGAATTAGAGAAAGAAACCGTACGTTGGTGCCGTGAAGTACTTCAGCACAGCCCGATGGCACTGCGTTGCCTTAAAGCAGCATTGAACGCCGATTGCGATGGTCAAGCGGGTCTTCAAGAGTTGGCGGGCAACGCCACAATGATGTTCTATATGACCGATGAAGGACAAGAAGGGCGTAATGCGTTCAACGAGAAACGTCGTCCAGATTTCAATAAGTTTCCACGTAACCCTTAATTTTCTTCCCAATGTGAGAGCGATGCAGAGGCACAGAATCTGCATCGTTTAGGGACTTTTCTTTGCGATTGACGGTCTCATTCATAAAGAGCCTGACTTTCAGTAAAGCAATTTGTCGATGAAGTATTAAGGGACAGCTATGAAATCAGCCAAACTGTACCGCTACACCTTGCCAATGGACAGCGGTGTTGTGCTAAGAGAAGAGAAACTGACGGAGCGTGTTGGCTATATTATTGAGCTGAACGTGAACGGTCAAAAAGGGTATGGCGAAGTTGCACCATTACCAGGATTTAGCTTAGAGACCATAGAAGAAGCGGGTATTGAAGCGCAAGCACAGCTTGAGTTGTGGATGAACACCGATCATCCCATCGATTACGACGCCTTGCTGCCTTCCGTTGCGTTTGGTCTTTCCACCGCGATGTATGAGTTGGAAGGGAAGTTACCTCGCGATGGGAACTATTTGCCCGCGCCACTTTGTACCGGCGATCCCGATGAACTCATTCCGGTATTGAATGCGATGCAAGGTGAGAAAGTCGCCAAAGTCAAAGTAGGTTTGTACGAACCCATTCGCGATGGCATGTTGGTCAACTTATTCTTGGAAAGCATTCCAGATCTCACACTGCGATTAGATGCCAATCGTGCTTGGACGCCAGAAAAGGCGCAGCAATTTGCCAAGTACATCAGTCCATCTTTGCGCCAGCGGATCGTGTTTATCGAAGAACCTTGTCAAAAGCCCGGAGACAGCCTCTCTTTTGCTATCAACACTGGGATTGCGATTGCATGGGATGAAACCTTACAGAATGCTCTGCAACAACCTGACTTTGCGCTTGACGATCTCACGGGCGTGAAAGCGATCGTCATCAAACCAACGCTGATCGGTTCATTGCCTCGATGTATTGCGCTGATCAAAAAAGCGCATTCTTTGGGCATCAAAGCGGTCATCAGTTCGAGCATTGAATCAAGTTTGGGGCTTACCCAGCTAGCGCGTTTTGCCAAATGGCAATTGCCTGATGTGACGCCGGGCTTGGACACCATAAGTTTGTTCCAATCTCAGTTAATGGTGGGATGGCCGAAATGCGCACTGCCGATCGCCTCGTTAGAAGAACAGCAATTGGTGTGGCATTCATAATGGTTGAAACGGCATTCGTCAGTGAACAGCCATTGTGGAAATATTGGGCTCAGCAGAGCCCATTTTCTATGGCGCTGACCTCATCACGTTATCAATTCAATTGGCAACAATTGAACGACGAGATTGAACGTTTAGCGGCGGTTCTTGGTGCGCAAGGGGTGGCTCTTGGAGATGTCATCACTCTGCTGGGTAAAAACCATGTTGATATGGTGCTTATCTTGCTGGCAGCGCATCAACTGGGCGCTGTGGTGGCCATCACCATGCCACAATCGGTCCCGATGTTCTCAGCAAAGCTTGAGACGCTTTACCGTGAGCAGCAAACGCGTTTTATTTGGCTTGATCCTAATGTTGATGGGCAGACCCGCTCGGCTTGCTCTCACGATCATCGTAATGTGCTGCTAGAAATCTCACTCGCCTCGAATCATCTCAACTCGCTGCCTGACAAGCACGTTTGCGATTATCGCGCTGATCAACTTGCTACTATTATTTTTACCTCTGGTTCCACGGGCAATCCCAAAGCCGTGGCCCATACCCATCGGCAGCATTTCGCGTCAGCACAAGGATTGTTGGAAGAATTCTTTTTTACTCAGCAGGATACATGGTTGCTCTCCCTACCGCTGTATCATGTTTCTGGCATGGCTATTGTTTATCGCTGGTTGTTCGCTGGCGCATGTTTGAAAGTGGGGCATGGCGCTCTGGCTGAAGAGATTCAAGGAGTGACACACGTGTCTCTCGTTGCGACTCAATTGAAGCGCCTACTTGATGACAATACGCCTTTGCAACTGAGCCATGTTTTGCTCGGAGGGAGCCATGTGGAGCATACCTTGGCTCAAGCGGCGCAGCGTAAAGGGATAGAGACCTGGCTAGGCTACGGCATGACAGAAGCCGCTTCAACGGTGACCGCCAAGCAGATCGACAGTGTGAGCAACGCAGGGCATCTATTAAAACATCGGGCACTGCAACTGATTGGTCAGCGCATCTATATTGGTGGTGAAACCTTGGCAGAAGGCTATTTTTTTCAGGGAAACCTAACGACGCTGGTGGATGAACAGGGGTGGTTTGACAGTAAAGATTTAGGCGTGTGGCAAGGTGAGGAGCTTAAGATCATCGGCCGTGCGGACAATCAGTTTATCTCTGGCGGGGAAAACATCCATTGTGAAGAGATTGAAGCGGTGCTAAACGAGATTGACGGCGTGGAACAGAGTATCGTGGTTCCCATGCCCGATGCGGAATTTGGCTATCGACCCGTTGCTGTCATCCAATCGCCATCGCTAGCAAACAGAGCGAGTTATGAGCAACACTTAAAAGAGAAACTGCAAAAGTTTAAGTGGCCAGTCGCCTATTACTTAATGCCTGAGACGTTACTGAAGGAAGGGATTAAAGTCTCGCGGCAAGCCGTTAAAGTGTGGCTGGGAAATCAACTTAGTTGATTTCGGCATGATTTAGTCAAAAAGGGAATTTCTCAACCTTATAACCCTCAATCATAATTGTGCATCATATGACAAAGAAAAGGCATAAGGTTGAAGATGGTAAGAGGGATCTTAATAGCAACGGCAGTTTTGCAGCTCGGCATTGCTTTGCTGAGTGATGGCCTCTATCGCTCTTTGGCGGAATTGACGGCCTTTTTGATTGTTGTCGCCATCGTTTTTGACTATCGACGTCAATCAACCACCACCTTGCCTCATTCCCATCACTCAGCTTAATTGAGTAAGTTTAACGTGTGAGCAACAACCAACTGAGCGAAGTGGTTGAGATAACCACCCATAGGCTCAAACCAAAGATCAGAGGTTTTGCACCCGCACTTTTCAGCTTCTCAACAGAAATACTGCAACCAATCAAAAATAAACACACCACTAGTGCCTGCTTCGCGACCGAGAAAATGCCCTGATAGGCGGTCTCAAATTGAGGGAAGAGATCGCTAAAGGCGATGGCACCGCAATACCAAAAAATGAAGTATGGAAGCACTAACTTGCGCTTACCTTCCGCGCCATTTCCGCGAGCAAAGAGCATTGCACTGAGCAGAGCAACGGGAATAATCCATAATGCTCGGGCGAGTTTTAATGTCGTCGCGGTGGTAAGTGCTTGCTTACCGTACGCGGATGCAGCTCCAACGACAGAGGAGGTGTCGTGAATGGCGATTGCTGCCCAAGTCCCAAAAGTTTGTTGATCCAATGCTAATGCATGTCCAATCACCGGAAAAATAAACAATGCAAGGGAGTTAAGAACGAAGACGGTCGCCAGTGCGAGGGCAATCTGCTGATCTTTGGCTTTGATCGCTGGCGCAACTGCCGCAATCGCACTCCCCCCACAAATCGCAGTGCCTGCTGAAATAAGGTATGCGGTCGTGGTTTCGAGCTTAATCACTTTAGCCACTAAATAACCGAGCAGCAGGGTACCGACAATGGTGACCACAATTAGGCCGATACCATCAGAGGTTACGGCAATGGCTTGCTGAAATTGGATACCAAACCCCAAGCCAACAATGGAGTAAGACAAAAGCTTTTTGGTGTAGGTCGAAATGGGCAGTTGGGATGGAACCAAACCCGTGCTTGCGAGCAGAAAACCTAGCACCAATGCTGTAGGCGAAGAGACCCAAGGACTCAAGCAGAGTAGCAACGAGAAAATAAAAGGAAGATGCTTACGATTCAAAGTGATTGCGTTTTATTAAGTGAAAGCGCGAGTATAGCTGAGTCGATGAGATCAGAAAGTCTTAATGATTTGAACAAGCGTTCAGATAAACTGAACGCTTAGCGCCAATCGCCTCGTAACTCTGCCACTTTTTGCTGCATAACTTCCGCAGAGGCGGCTTTAGGCTCAATAGGCAACCCTGCTTCAATTTCTAGTCGAGACCAGAAACGGCTAGGGAGCCCTTTACAGGCTCGGCCCTTGTGGCGGCTGAAATAGCTACCCCACAAGCCTTTTAACGCCATTGGGATAACGGGCACAGGGCTGCGACGAAGGATGATGTCAATGCCACGCATAAATGGATTCATGTCGCCATTTTCCGTTAATCTGCCCTCTGGGAAAATACAGACAATATGCCCTTCACTCAAAGCTTGTTCGACATCGTTAAATGCACGTCGAATAGAGGTTCTGTTGCTGGCGGAGATAGGAATTACCCCGGCAGTGCGTAAGAAGCGACGCAAAATCGGCAGCCTTGCGTATTCTTCTTCCATGACAAAACGAATCAATCGAGGGCAGACGGCACTCAGCAGCAAAGCGTCCATGTAACTCACGTGATTGCAAACAATAAGCGCGCCACCGTCTTTCGGTAAGTGGTGTAGATTCTTATGTGTCACGCGATAGAGTGTGTGAGTAAGCACCCACACGAGGAAACGCACCACAAACATTGGTGCTTGCAAAAAGAGATACGCAGCCACTAAAAAGTTGAGTAACGAAAGTAGCACAAAAAATTGTGGAATCGATATGCCGATCGCGGCAAGACACACGATGCCTAATACTGCACTGGCCACCATAAATAGTGAGTTGTAAATATTGAGGCCCGCAATGACCTGCGCACGTTCACTTTCCTTGGCACGATGTTGCATCAGGGCATAGAGTGGGACGATGAACAATCCACCAGAAACGCCGATCATGAGCAAGTAGCTAAACAGTGACCAAAATGGCTGATACTGCACAAACTGTGCGAAGGTATGAAATCGAGGTAGCTCGCTGGGTATCGACGTGGCCATCAAGTAGCCAAATACCGTAATACCAAAAGCACCAATCGGGACGATGCCGACATCAATGCGGCCTTTAGACAGTTTGTTGCACGCGAGTGAACCTAGCGCGATGCCCACAGAAAAGAGCGCCAACAAGAAAGAGACCGCACTTTCTGTGCCATTGAGATAAATCTTGGTGAAGTTAGGAAATTGAGTGAGGTACGCGGCACCAAGGAACCAAAACCAACTGATCGCCATAATACATTGATATACAACACGATCCGATTTTGCGATGGCAATTGTGTGTCTCGTTTGACGATAAGGCTGCCAGCGAAATTTCAACTCTGGCGCGCATGCGTGTGCAACGGGAATTGCTCTGCTGGCGAGATAGCCGAATACAGCAAAGATAACGACACAAAAAGCGGCAACGTATTTTGCTTGCTCGTGTGAGGCAATAATACCCGCGCCTAATGTACCGACGAGAATAGCAATAAAAGTACCCGCTTCAACCAAAGCGTTACCGGGGACGAGCTCTTCTTGTTTTAGTTGCTGTGGCAGTAGCGCATATTTGACCGGGCCAAAAAATGCCGACTGTGTGCCCATCAAAAACAACAGCAGCAATAAGATGGCGTAGCTCTCGGTAATAAAACCGATAGCGCCGAGCAACATAATGGCGATTTCAAACAATTTGACTTTGCGAATAAACCAAGACTTTTCGTATTTGTCTGCCAGCACACCTGCTGACGCTGAAAAAAGGAAAAACGGCAGAATGAATAAACCAGCGGCAAGGTTGATGAAAAGATCACTGGAGATGGACAGTGCGCCAGTACCTGCAAACGCGACAAGCAACAACAACACATTTTTGAATATGTTGTCGTTAAAGGCACCGAAAAATTGAGTAATGAAGTACGGCAGAAACTTACGCTGTGTTAACAGCGAGCTTTGGCTATTCGCGGCCATGAAAGTTCCTTGTATTACCAGTTGGTTAGATAGTTGGTCAAAAGACTGTCTATCAACTCTTTACCATCAATTGGCTCACTGGAGAAAAATTTGTCATCCACACTCAGTAGCGTAATACCATGAACGCCAGACCACAACACGCGGCTCGCTTGCAACACTTCGGTTGGTGTGCGAGATGGGGCAAGTTGTTGCAATAGCGCCTCTAGCATACCGGTCATATTATCAATGCGCTTAGCTTGCCACTCAGGCAATTCAGCGCCATTCATGTTGTGCTCAAAAATTAAGCGCCAGCGATGAGGGTGTTGCAAGGCAAAGTCATGGTAGCAATAGGCAAGCTCGGCAAGAGCCTGTTTTTTGTCATTGGAGTCTTGAACAACTTTCATTGCTTCCACTGATAGCTCATCTAGAGTTTGCGCTACAGCATGCAGCAGCAGCAAATTGTAGCTACCAAACACATTAACCAAGGTGCTAGGAACGTAGCCGATCATATTGGCCAACTTTCGCAAACTCAGTTCATGATACGAGTGTTCAGCAAGAAACTCTTTCACTGTTTCAAGCGTTAATGCGATAAGTTCTTCTCTGGTGTGATCGTTTCTACGGGCCATTTCTATATACTACAAATTGAACAACGTTCGATATTCTAAATTTGTCGGATATATCCGTCAACTAAACATCCTAAAATAGAATAGAACAGCGGCAATATTCTGATACATGTCTAACTATTGTTTCCGTTTCAATGCTCAGCGGATACTTGTATGATTCATGTTAGCTGGTTTTCTTCAAAGCGGTTTGTATCAAGAAGGGGACTAGTGCGTAAAGTTTCAATCAGACTACAAAAGGATAAAGATGAAACGTTTATTATCGATTGTTGCCCTGCTGATGGTTTCTGTGATTGCAACGCCAATTGCTGAAGCGAAAAAAATGGGTGGCGGTAAGTCGTTTGGCAAAAGCTATAAAACGGCTCCAGCTCCTAAACAACAGCAGCAAAATACGAACAATATTGGTAAAGAGCAGACGGCAAAACAGAGCTCCAAGAAAGGCCTGATGGGCGGTATTCTTGGTGGCTTGTTGGCGGGCGGTTTGCTTGCTGCGTTCTTTGGGGGCGCGTTTGAAGGTATTCAGTTTATGGATATCCTCATCATCGGCTTAATTGCTTTCGTGATCTTTAAATTAATGCGTGGTCTACTGGCTTCTAAGCAAGGCAGTATGAATCAGCATCGCCAGCAGCCAGCATTTGGCGGCCAAGCACCTAAGTTTGAACAATCAAATGTTCATAACTTCGAGCAGTCACCGAACACTCCAACAGGTGGTTTTGGTTTTGGCGCGCAATCTGATGTACCACACAACTATCCTCCAGGTTTCGACCAAGTTGCATTTGTCAATGGCGCACGTGAACACTACCGTATCCTGCAAGGCGCTTGGAACCATAATCAACTGGAAACGATTGAAGAGTATGTTTCTCCAAGCTTGTTTGAAGACCTAAAAGCGGAGCGAGCGAAACTCGATGGTGAGCAGCATACGGATGTCATGTATGTGGATGCACAAATCGTTCGTGCTGATTACGATGCGTCAACTGCGCACTTGAGCTTACAGTTCAGTGGTCGTTACCGTGACGCGGTGGAGGGCATTGAAGAAGATATCACAGATATCTGGCACCTTGAGCGAGATCTGACTGCGCCAAATGCGCCGTGGATGATCGTGGGTATCCAAGGCTAGGCCTAACCTCGTTCAACTTAGTCATCACAAGTCCCGTTCATTTCGATGAGCGGGATTTTTTTATCTCTTGGACTGGCAGAGTCATTGGATATTGCTGCTGTTCTATAGGTCAAGTCATTACTGATGGTTTGGAATGTTTTTTCATTGGAGCCAGTCCGTAAGAGGGATGCCTTTCGAGTCGCCATTGTCACGATGATCGGAGTGAAAAGCGTTATTTGCGCCATCATTATTCATACGCTGGGAGAGGCGAATCGATGAGCTAAATTCAATACGAAAAAAGCCAGCTCATTGAGCCAATGTAGATCAGATAAGGATCGGTTGACCGATCCTTCTGATGAGAGACAATCGGAAACCTGTTTATAGGTTTCCGATTTTTTATGTCTATCCAAAACTATTTTGCTGACTTTCTTGAAGAGAGTCCTGTTGATGTCGCTCAGCTAACCACCTTCTCCGAGCATATTCCTGATGAGTGGGTTGCTAAAGCAGCAACACTTTCCGATAAAGCGACAATTCGTCGACGTCGTTTACCTAGTGATATGGTTCTTTGGCTTATTGTTGGAATGGCGTTTTTCCGCAATGAGTCTATTGCAGAAGTCGCACGGCGAATGAATGTCTGTGCCGAGGGCTTAGCCGATGAGGAACTGCTAGCTAAAAGTGCTTTAACGCAAGCAAGGCAACGCCTTGGTAAAGCGGCTCCAGAATGGTTGTTTAGACAATGCAGTCACACATGGGGTCTAGAGCGTTACCCCGAGGATACTTGGCAAGGCTTACAAGTCTTCGCTATTGATGGGGCTCTTTTTCGAACCGCTGATACACCAGAGCTAAGAGAACATTTTGGGTCAGGTAATACATCCAGCGAGAGGCAGACGCCTCATCCAGTACTCAGGGTGGTGACCATGATGAATGTTCGCTCACATGTCATTGTAGACGCAGCTATAAGCCCCTATCGTCGTGGTGAAATACCGCTTGCAATGCCCTTTATTGACTCTCTACCTGATAACTCAGTGACTTTACTAGATAAGGGGTTTTATGGCGCAGACTTACTTCTTTCTCTCCAAAATAGTGGCTCCAACAGGCATTGGTTGTTACCAGCGAAGAAAGGGGTGAAATTCAGACTTGTGGACAATGAAGAGAGCGACGACATGTTGGTAGAAATGAAAGTCTCTCCACAGGCTCGCAAGAAAAATCCTAACCTACCTGAAAAATGGCAAGTCAGAGCCGTTACTTATCAAGTGCAAGGTAAGCACAAAACAGTGTTTACGTCTTTGCCTAGGGAAGAGTACGATGCGGAATCAGTAGCCGAGCTTTACCATGAGAGATGGGAAATTGAGTTAGGGTACAGAGATATAAAAAGTTCGATGCAGCACAACGCGTTAGTGCTGAGGAGTAAGACGGTCGAGCTTGTTTATCAAGAGTTATGGGGGCTATTGCTTGGCTATAACTTGGTAAGACGAGAAGCTAGTCAAGCGGCCGTAGAACATGGTCGAATGGCCAATGAAATCAGTTTTAAATACGCTTGTCAGTTCATCGCTAGTCAACTGAAAGTAATGAGCAAAGCGGTATCTCCAGGTAACACACCGAAGCGTCTAAAAAGTCTGCGCGGAGACTTATCCATCCTTTTTATAGACAAACGCCCTAAGCCAAATCGGCCTAGGGCGGTAAAAATATCAAAGACCCGATATCCTGTTAATCGCAAGGCAGCTCCTCTTAAGTGAACTACATTGAGCTCATTGAGCTGGCTTTCGATTCTTACGAAGAAAATGGTGGAGGGGGACGGATTCGAACCATCGAAGGCGGAGCCGGCAGATTTACAGTCTGCTCCCTTTGGCCACTCGGGAACCCCTCCAGGGTGTTTTTATACTTAGAACGCGTTTTCCCAACACACTATCCAAGTGTTTCTCACAATCAATCCAGAGGATAATCACAAGAAGAAATATGGTGGAGGGGGACGGATTCGAACCATCGAAGGCGGAGCCGGCAGATTTACAGTCTGCTCCCTTTGGCCACTCGGGAACCCCTCCAGGGTGTTTTTATACTTAGAACGTGTTTTCCCAACACACTATCCAAGTGTTTCTCACAATTAATCCAGAGGATAATCACAAGAAGAAATATGGTGGAGGGGGACGGATTCGAACCATCGAAGGCGGAGCCGGCAGATTTACAGTCTGCTCCCTTTGGCCACTCGGGAACCCCTCCAGGGTGTTTTTTATACTTAGAACGTGTTTTCCCAACACACTATCCAAGTGTTTCTCACAATTAATCCAGAGGATAATCACAAGAAGAATATGGTGGAGGGGGACGGATTCGAACCATCGAAGGCGGAGCCGGCAGATTTACAGTCTGCTCCCTTTGGCCACTCGGGAACCCCTCCAGGGTGTTTTTATACTTAGAACGTGTTTTCCCAACACACTATCCAAGTGTTTCTCACAATTAATCCAGAGGATAATCACAAGAAGAAATATGGTGGAGGGGGACGGATTCGAACCATCGAAGGCGGAGCCGGCAGATTTACAGTCTGCTCCCTTTGGCCACTCGGGAACCCCTCCAGGGTATTTTCCTAATCTCTTATGGATTAGGCTTAAGCGGTGTTTTCCCAACACATCGCTCAAGTGCGGAGCGCATCATAGCAAACCAGTTCAGTGTGTAAAGCCTTTTTCTGTGCTTTACATGTTGAATGCTGCCTTTTTGGGCAAAGATGCCAGAAAGTACACATTTTGGTGACAACTTAGGCCGCTAAATCCTTCACTTCTCACCATAATTTACACAACTTGACGTTACAGTACGCTAGAGCTGATACACTCATAATCTCAACTATGGCTTTATTGATTGACGGAACATGAAAAAACGCATTCTTATCTCATTTATTACTCTGGCTCTTATGGGGACTTCCTCTCTATCCCATGCTGCTCCAAGAGGGCCATCTGCTGTTACTGTGGTTGCAGAAAAAGTGCAAACACACCAAATTAGCCAATCTTTAGCGCTGGTCGGCAAATTGGAAGCGGTGCAGTCAGTGGTGATTGCGTCCGAAGTGTCCGGCAAAGTCGAAAGCATTCAAGTGAAAGCGAACCAGAATGTCACTAAAGGGCAATTGCTGGTCAAGCTTGAGGACGATAAAGCCTTAGCGGCCGTTTCTGAAGCAAAAGCTTATTTGAAAGATGAGCAGAGAAAACTTAAAGAATTTGAGCGATTGGTCAGTCGCAATGCGATTACGCAAACAGAAATTGACGCGCAAAAAGCGAGTGTCGAGATTGCACAAGCGCGTTTGACAGCGGCCAATGCCAACTTGAATGATCTTCATATCACCGCACCCTTTGCCGGAACGGTGGGTTTCGTCGATTTTAGTCGCGGCAAGTTGGTGAACTCAGGCACTGAGTTACTGACTCTCGACGATCTGTCATTAATGCAACTGGATCTGAGAATTCCGGAGCGTTATCTGTCTATGTTGTCGATAGGTATGCCTGTGACAGCCACATCCAGCGCTTGGGGTAAACAAGTGTTCACTGGCAAGGTGGTGGGCATTGACTCACGGATTAACGCCGAAACGTTGAACCTACGAGTGCGCATTCAGTTTGAAAATCCGGAAAATCAGTTGAAACCAGGGATGTTGCTCAATACCGCCTTAGCGTTCCCGGCGATTGAAGCGCCGATCATTCCGGTGCAGGCATTAGAGTATTCCGGGACCAAACGTTACGTCTATGTCATCGGCAGCGACAATAAAGCGAAACGCACAGAAGTTCTGCTTGGTGCGCGAGTCGAGAACCAAGTGGTGATCGAGTCGGGTGTCAGCATCGGCGATAAAATCGTCGTGCAAGGTATCGTGAACATGCGTGACGGTGTGTT
This sequence comes from Vibrio vulnificus NBRC 15645 = ATCC 27562, assembly GCF_002224265.1. NCBI lineage: Bacteria > Pseudomonadati > Pseudomonadota > Gammaproteobacteria > Vibrionales > Vibrionaceae > Vibrio > Vibrio vulnificus. The sequence goes on along the minus strand of NZ_CP012881.1, from coordinate 515,824 downwards.
AGTCAAAGAAATTGGCGGCGCAGCAGCAGGGCAAGAGACCGTAGCGAAGAAGGATGCGCAATAATGTTACTCTCTGATGTGTCAGTAAAAAGACCAGTTGCTGCGCTGGTATTGAGTTTGTTGTTGTGTGTGTTTGGTTTTGTCTCGTTCAGCAAATTGGCGGTACGTGAGATGCCGGATATAGAAAGCCCGGTTGTCTCCATTAGCACACGTTACGACGGAGCATCGGCGACGATCATCGAAAGCCAGATCACGTCAGTGCTTGAAGATCAACTCTCAGGCATCAGTGGTATTGATGAGATTTCGTCGACCACGCGTAACAGCATGTCTCGTATCACCATAACCTTTGAACTGGGTTATGACCTCAATACAGGGGTGAGTGATGTTCGTGATGCCGTGGCGCGCGCACAGCGTTCGCTACCCGAGGAAGCCGACGATCCAATCGTGTTTAAAAACAACGGTAGTGGTGAGGCGTCCCTTTACATCAACCTCAGCTCTTCAGAGATGGATCGTACTCAGCTCACCGATTACATCGAGCGTGTACTCATGGATCGCTTTAGCCTTATTACCGGAGTGAGTTCCGTTGATATCTCGGGTGGCTTGTACAAAGTTATGTACGTGAAGCTAAGTCCTGAGCTTATGGCTGGGCGAGGCGTGACCGCCACGGACATTACCGCGGCGCTACGCAGTGAGAACCTTGAAAGTCCTGGGGGTGAAGTGCGTAACGATCAAACGGTGATGTCTGTTCGTACCGCGCGCAGCTATAACTCAGTAGAAGACTTCCAGTATCTGGTGGTCAAGCGTGCCAGTGACAACACGCCGATTTATCTCAAAGACGTGGCGGATGTCTTTATCGGTGCTGAGAATGAGAACTCGACGTTTAAAAGTGACGGGGTAGTCAACGTCAGCATGGGGATTGTCCCTCAGTCGGACGCTAACCCGCTTGAGGTGGCAAAAAGAGTGCATGAAGAAGTCGATAAAGTGCAGAAGTTTTTGCCAGAAGGGACGCGTCTCGCTATCGACTACGATTCAACCGTGTTTATTGACCGCTCTATTTCGGAGGTGTACAGCACCTTGTTTATCACTGGCGGGCTGGTGATTCTCGTGCTGTATATCTTCATCGGTCAAGCTCGCGCCACCTTGATTCCCGCGGTGACCGTGCCTGTGTCGCTGATTTCCTCTTTTATTGCCGCGTACTACTTTGGTTTCTCGATTAACCTCATCACCTTAATGGCCTTGATTCTCTCTATCGGCTTGGTGGTCGACGATGCGATTGTGGTCGTTGAGAACATTTTCCATCATATCGAGAAAGGCGAATCGCCGTTGCTTGCAGCCTATAAAGGCACGCGAGAGGTGGGTTTTGCGGTCATTGCCACCACCTTAGTGTTGGTGATGGTGTTTTTACCGATCTCCTTCATGGACGGCATGGTGGGCCTACTCTTTACCGAGTTCTCGGTGTTGTTGGCAATGTCCGTGATTTTTTCATCATTGATAGCGCTCACGCTCACGCCAGTTCTGGGCAGCAAAATTCTTAAAGCCAATGTTAAGAAAAACCGTTTTAATGACGTAGTGGACCTGTTGTTTGGCAAGTTAGAGTCCGGTTATCGCGCGGTGCTAAAGCGAGCACTCGCGTGGCGATGGCTTGCGCCCCTGATCATCCTTGCTTGTATGGGTGGCAGCTACGCGCTAATGAATCAAGTGCCAGCACAATTAACACCACAAGAAGATCGAGGGGTGATTTTTGCCTTCGTCCGTGGTGCCGATGCCACCAGTTATAACCGCATGTCTGCCAATATGGACTTAGTGGAAGCGCGTTTAATGCCGTTGTTGGGGCAAGGGTTCCTTAAGTCATTCAGCATCCAGTCACCGGCGTTTGGCGGCCAAGCGGGTGACCAAACCGGATTCGTTATTATGATCTTGGATGATTGGAATGAACGTTCGGTGACAGCGCAGCAAGCGTTAGGTGAAGTGCGTAAAGCGCTGGCGGGTATTCCAGATGTCCGTGTTTTCCCGTTTATGCCCGGATTCCGTGGCGGTTCGAGCGAGCCTGTGCAGTTTGTGCTTGGCGGCTCGGATTACAACGAACTGCGCGATTGGGCCGAGGTGCTGAAGAACAAAGCAGAAGAATCCCCAATTATGGAAGGGGCGGAGATCAACTATTCAGAGAAAACGCCAGAATTGGTGGTGTCGGTGGATAAACGCCGTGCCGCGGAACTGGGCATCAGCATCAAAGAGATTTCCGATACCTTAGAAATCATGCTGGGTGGGCGTAAAGAAACCACCTTTGTAGAACGTGGTGAAGAGTACGATGTTTATCTTCGTGGTGATGAAAATCGCTTTAATAACGCAGCGGATCTGAGCCAAATTTATCTGCGCACGCAAAGTGGCGATCTGGTTACCTTAGATACCGTGACCAACGTTGAGGAAATTGCGTCGTCGATTCGCTTATCGCACTACAACAAGCAGAAAGCGATCACGATTACCGCCAACTTGTCGGATGGTTACACGCTGGGTGATGCTTTGGATTTTCTTGATCAGCAAGCGATCGAGACCTTGCCGGGCGATATTACCATCAGCTATTCCGGTGAATCGAAGGACTTCAAAGAAAACCAGTCGAGCGTTGCCATTGTGTTTGCTTTGGCTTTGCTGGTGGCCTACCTCGTTCTTGCTGCGCAATTTGAAAGCTTCATCAACCCTCTGGTGGTGATGTTTACCGTGCCTATGGGGGTGTTTGGTGGTTTCTTAGGTTTGCTCATCATGCAGCAAGGCATGAACATCTACAGTCAGATTGGTATGATCATGCTGATCGGCATGGTGACCAAAAACGGTATCTTGATTGTGGAGTTTGCTAACCAACTGCGTGACCGAGGTTTTGAGTTTGAACAAGCGATTATTGATGCCTCGGCACGACGGTTGCGACCGATTTTAATGACCGCCTTCACGACTCTAGCGGGCGCGATTCCACTTATTTTGTCGGATGGGGCGGGCTACGAAAGCCGCGTGGCGGTTGGGACCGTTATTTTCTTCGGTATGGGGTTTGCCACTCTAGTCACCTTGTTCGTTATCCCTGCGATGTATCGTTTGATATCTCGATACACAGAAGCACCAGGGCATGTAGAAACGGAACTAAATCAAGCCCTTAGCCATGATACGAAAGGCCGAGTAAGCCACGGTTAAACCAATCCTAAAACCCAAAGAGCCGAGGAACAAAACCTCGGCTCTTTTATCTCGGCTTGTCTAGAACTGCTTACCGATAGAGAGTTGGAAACCAGAATACTTATCGTAGAAATCGTTAAAGCCTGCGTCAGCAAAGCTATAGACATATTCGGCTTTCAGCCAGAAATTTTGCCCCATATCCCAGCCTAATCCGCCCCCGACGTTGAAAATCATCCCCGCTTCTTCCGAGATTTTCACGGCGTTGTTTGTCACGTCATACATGTTTGCTTGGGTGATCAAACCCGACAAGCGGCCGAAAAGTGAAATCGGGGAATCCCCCAAGTTGCCTGTGGAGAGCAGAGCGGAAACGCCTGCTTGATAATAGTCTAAGTTAAGGCTGGTTCCTGCCGTGCTGTTGGTGACTTCATTTTGCGTGTAGCGAAACAGACCTTCGACAGCAACATGTTCATTGAAGTTTTTACCAAAGCCGATCGTAAAGTTTGGGGTTGAAAGCTCACTGCCACTGTTGTCACCGTAAGCAGAAACATCAAAAGCGATCGTGCCTGCGCCAAGGTAAAAGTAGTTCGGCAACTCTCCCATTTTCTCCGCGAAAACCGGCTGGGAAAGTAATAATGTTGAACACGCCAGCATAATTTTTTTCATAATCGTTCGCCACCTAAGAGTGATTCAATAAGATGCATAAGAGAGTGTTGGCTGAGATAGTACACAATTCCTCGGCGAAGAGCTTGGTTTTATTAGTGGATTTTGTACTATGCTGGTCATCCGCCCGTGATTAAGACGGCAAAATGAGAAGAAAGGAAAGTAAAGTGACACAGTTTAAATACCAAGAGTTGACTCAAGAGCAGCAAGACAAACTCGATGCTGCCGCATTTCGCCGTCTGCTGGCTCACCTTGATGCCAACAAAGAGGTGCAAAATATTGATTTGATGATTTTGGCGGGTTTTTGTCGTAACTGCTTTAGCAAATGGTACAAAGCCGAAGCGGATGTTTTAGGGTTAGATCTTGATTTGGATGATGCTCGTGAGCGTGTTTACGGCATGACTTATGAAGAGTGGAAAACCAATCATCAACCTGAAGCCACGCCAGAGCAATTGGCGGCTTTTGAGGCAAAACAGAAGAAATAACGCACGCAGCGCCTCACTAAGCTCAATTCGCAGCACTGTTTAAAACAAAATGCCCACTGAATCACGTGGGCATTTTTTATCGCGAGTGGTTTTGTTTCTGCGTTACGCAGGGCAGCAGATGGGGGCCACGCAGCCATCGCGCTCAATGATTTCAAGCTGCTCTAAGTAGGGTTGAATGTCACCAATGTTGGTTTTTACCCACTCTTCATTAAAGTAGGTGTCTAAGTAGCGATCTCCGCTGTCACACAACAGAGTCACGATAGAGCCGCGCTCGCCACGCTGTTTCATTTCGCATGCCAATTGCAACACCCCATACAGGTTTGTGCCCGTTGAGGCACCAACGTTGCGGCCAATCAGCTTAGATACCCAGTGAGTACAAGCAACAGACGCGGCATCAGGGATTTTTCGCATTTCATCGACAACGCCAGCGATAAAGCTTGGTTCAACACGTGGACGACCGATGCCCTCGATCTTACTGCCAGTATTGCCCGTTATTGTGTTGTCACCGCTTTGGAAGTAGTCAAAGAACACCGAGTTTTCTGGGTCAACCACGCACAACTTGGTGTCCAGCTTTTGGTAACGGATAAAGCGACCGATGGTGGCCGACGTGCCGCCTGTTCCTGGGCTCATCACGATCCAGCTTGGTTCTGGGTGCTCTTCGAGTTTCATTTGGCTGAAGATAGAGTTCGCGATGTTGTTGTTGCCACGCCAGTCCGTTGCGCGCTCCGCGTACGTGAACTGATCCATATAGTGACCATTCAACTCTTTGGCTAAGCGGTGAGATTCTGCGTAAATTTGATCGGAGCGATCCACCAAATGGGCTTTACCGCCATAAAACTCAATTTGCTCGATTTTCTTTCTAGCGGTGCATTTTGGCATCACTGCGATAAAAGGTAAGCCTAGCAAGCGTGCGAAGTACGCCTCTGACACGGCAGTACTGCCTGAAGATGACTCAATGACGGTGGTTTCTGGGCCAATCCAGCCATTACAAATCGCGTAGAGAAACAACGAACGCGCTAAGCGATGCTTTAGCGAACCGGTTGGATGGGTGCTTTCGTCTTTGAGATAAATATCAATGCCATCGAGAGACGGAAGATCGAGCTTAAATAAATGGGTATCAGCAGAGCGTTGGAAGTCAGCTTCAATCTTGCGAATCGCGTTATTAATCCAGTTGTGGTCCGTACACATGGGGGCCTCTCTTAATTCTTATTTACAGTAACAAAGTACCTACCTTTGTAGAGAAAAGCTTTGCTTTTTATGTGGCGATGTCTCTATATTGTAGAAAAATTTTCTCTAATTGAGCGGATTGATAATTGTATGCTGGATAAAGTTGATCTGAAGCTACTTTCACTACTGCAGCAGGATGGCACCTTGTCCCTGAGCGATTTGGCTGAGCAAGTGAATCTCACCACGACACCGTGCTGGAAGCGCCTAAAGCGTTTAGAAGATGAAGGCTTTATTGAAAAGAAAGTGGCTTTGCTGAATGCAGAGAAATTGGATCTCTCATTTATTGCCTTTGTGCAAATTAAAACCTGTGATCACTCTTATGCGTGGTATGACCGTTTCGTTGCAACAGTGAACGATTTTCCTGAAGTGATGGAGTTCTATCGCATGGCGGGTGAGTACGACTACATGATGAAAGTGTTGGTTAAAGATATGAAAAACTTCGATACTTTTTATAAGAAGTTGGTCAATAGTGTTGAAGGGATATCCAACGTCACCTCAACGTTTGCGATGGAGCCTCTCAAATACACCACCGCGCTACCGCTTGGTCAGTGATGGAATAGATGCATAAGATTATTTGGTACACAAATGGGTGTTACCAATTGAATCTATCTGTATCAAAGATAAGAATCTTAAATGAACAATGTTCACAATATCAGCTTTCTCTAATTTCTTATAACAGTGTAAGCTAAATCTGAATTGATATAACTGTATGTTTTTTATTGTTTATTTTTGAGTTTAGTAACGCATTTTTTAGCAATGTGATTCATTCCTATTTGCATGTAATAAATCGCGCAAAATCTGCCGGTTTCTTTGCCTGATTTAATTTTCTGCCTTGTGATAAGGTCCGCGCCTGTTGAGTAAATATTCAGTTGAGGCGTAAGAATGCGAATAGAACATGGGTTAATTTTATTGCTCACTGCCAATGTGTTGGTGGGGTGTGGCGGCGGAGGTGGCGGCAGTTCGGCCCCTGCGGTTGTGAAACCAAGCAAGCAATATCGTGCGCCTCTTGAGTCTTTGGACCTGACCACCACCTATGTACAAATAGGCCAGATTGTTCAACCACAACTTTTCCAAGTGAAAGGTGACGTCGCGTTTGAGCTCATTGATGACGAAAGTGCACAAGTGGTGTTGCTCGATAGCCAAGGCCGCATCAAAGTATTAAAGCCAGGTGTTGCCCATGTGAAGGCGATTGACACCAGCGATACCTTTCAAACCTCGGAGTCGAATTTTACGATTACCATTCAAAAGGGTTGGAATGATGCGCTCTCCATCAGTCCGCTTTATTTAACCACCACGCAAACTACGCCAAGTTCGCTTACTGTCCGTGGCGCAAAAGGTGAGTTGCGTTATCGTGTTCTCTCCGATCCTGACGCTATTATTGATCTCTCTGCACAAGGAGAGGTGCAAAGTCGAGGTCGCCCTGGTATTGCGCGTATCCAAGTGAGCGATTTGGGTGATGAGTTCTATTCTGAACGAAGTATGGAAACCGACGTAATTGTCAGAGCGGTCGACGCGGAATCTCTTAGCTTTGCCGCACTTTCGCGATCATATCAGCCAGGGTTAGTGTTAGCGCCAAAACGCTTAGATACGACGCCAACAGAACGCATCGTATATCAGATCGTTAAAAGTGAACCGGATTGGGAAGTCGCGGAGTTTTCACAGCAAAGCCAAGGCATGCTGGCGATCAAAAACAGCGGTAAAGTAACGGTCCGAGCTACGGCATATTATCCAGAGACTTACAAAACGGCTCAGCAAACCAGCGAATACGACGTGACGATTGATAAGGCTGCTCGCCAGCCGCTGTCGGTCGCCAATATGGTGACGGAATATCAAGCTAATGCTCGTCTGCAACCTATTGTGAGCAATGCGAAAGGCGAGCTTCAGTATCGATTATTGAGTGGTGCGGATGTGCTCCACATTGATCCCCTTGCTAACTTGCCCGTTATTGATGGTGTAGGGCTGGCGGAAGTGGAAGTGACAGAGCAAAATCTGCGTAACTATCAAGTCTCCAGTGCGCGTTTTACCATCCAAATTGATAAAGCACCACACCAAGGCATCAAGCAAGATCCTATCTCTTTAACCTATCAAGAAGATCTGCGTATTCCGTTTGAATTCTCGGGCCAAAAAGGTCGTTTAACATTAGTGAGTGGTTCATCTTCTCAACTGGCCCTTGTGGATAAAACATTATTCATTAAGCAAGCAGGGCAATACGCGCTGCAAATTGAGGATGATGGCGGTGAGTTGTATCAATCAACGCAGTTTACTCTTTCTATTGATGTGGCCAAGGCGACGGCTGAACCCTATCAAACGCAAGATTATCAAGAAACCTATTACAAAGATCTTCAGATCAATCTTCAGCGAGACTTAAACCCTCGCACCAATGACTTGCTGGTTCTCGATAACAGTGATCCTAGTGTTGTCAAAGTGCTTGAAGGCGGTATTTTGCACGTCTTGAAAGCGGGTGAAACTCGTTTGACGATTCAAAGAGCAGAAACAAACAACTATTTGGCAGGTCCAGTACAGTACGTCAATGTTCGTATCAATAGCGCTGATAGTCAGTTAAGAGTGGAGCAATCGCTTGTTGAGGGCACTTGGACTTCTGTATTCGGCTCGATTGCAGCACCGGCAATCTCTGGTGCTGAGGGTAAACTGAACTACTATCTCGCCGAAGGGGAACCAACCGACGTTATCGAATTGGATAAAGACTCTGGTTTTATGAAGATGCTCAATGCGGGTTCTGTTCGAGTCATCGTTAAAGACACGGGCAGTAGTGGTGTGAATGCAGGTGAAACCAGTTTTACTGCTCGCGTTTTACCCGCCGATAACCCGGTTGAGATTCATTATCCAAATACGATCTTTGAAGAGAACCAAACGATTATGCCGTCTCTTTCGATCGCAATGGATAAGCACAGTTATCGCTTGATCAATCAAGCCGATCCAACAGTAAAACTCACTTCTGGTACTGAGGGGGCGTTAAGTATGCTTCACGCTGGGAGCTTTGAGATTGAAGCCACGGTTTCAGCTCGCAACTATCAAACAGTGACCAAGCGAGTAACGGGGACGATTAGCAAGGCCATGGCCAAAGCGCTTGATTACAAGCCGCAGAGCGTTGATTTTGTGCCCTTCAAGCAGGTTAGTTTGGCGATGCGCTCACCGATTGGTACGCGCAGCTACAAAACGATTCTGTCTGATAGCACCATCTCCGTTGATCCTATCAGCGGCGTGATAACGCTCAAGGACTATCGAGGTGATAACCAAGATCAAGCGGCCTCCATCGTCGTGAGTGAAGATGAGACAAGAGACTACCTTGCGCTGAGCCAAGCGTCTCTGAACTTTACGTTGAACGCACCGAAAGCGGAACAAGCGGATGCAAATCACACCCTGACAGAGAAGCAGACGGTCATTATCAGCAAACTGAGTGGTTCTGAATTTGCTAGCCTGCAAGAGTCTCAATTTGGGCTGATGGGTGTTGATCGTGTGTTGCGACCAACCGATGAACAGTTCAAAGAGTACGGTGAAGGTATGATTGCCATCGTGAGAGTGAAACCTATTGGCTCCGATGTGCTCACTGAACGACGTCAATTGATGCTGCATATTGCCCGTTTTGATGATTGCGCCACCAAGTTAGACCCCGACAATATTGAACCATTCAAAGCGATTGCATTTGATACACCAGGATACTGCGAAGATGGGTCTCGTACGTTGCGGATGACGCGAGTTACGGTGGTGGATGATTCCCCGCTGCTGGAAGGCCCGTATGAGTTTGTCCGTCCAATGATCTATTACCGTAAAGGCGAGCGCCGATTTTTACCAGAGCGCGATGGTGGCCGTTACCCAAGAGAGGGAGAGGTGGTATCTAGCCTCACCTATGGTGACCCAAGAACCTTGTATGAGTGGGGAATATTGCAGTTAAACTACCAACGACAATAATTAGAAGGAGCGCCGATGCGCTCCTTCTTTGTTCAAGGGGAAAATAACCTGCGCTGTTACTTTTTATCAATAAAGCGCATCACCCCTTCTTGCACCGCTGTAGCCACTAAGTGGCCTTGCTGATTGTAGATCTCGCCACGAACCAGTCCTCGGGTATTAGAGGCTGTTGGGCTTTCGATGACATAGAGCAGCCATTCATCCATCTTAAATGGTCGGTGGAACCAGATGGAGTGATCGATGGTCGCTACTTGGAACTTCGGCGTCATGAGCGAAACTTCGTGTGGATGTAATGCCGTGACTAAAAATCCCCAATCAGAGGCGTAGGCTAACAGATACTGGTGGATCAATTGACTGTCGGGCATCTCACCGTTGGCGCGTATCCAGAGATACTGTTTTGGCTCGGCCTTTTTAGGATTAAGCGGGTTGATGACGGTGACAGGTCTGGTCTCGATCGGTTTCTCTCCACAAAAGGTTTGTCTCAGCTTAGCGGGAAGAAACTCAGCAATATGACTGGCGAGCTCCGATTCAGACATGAAATTTTCCGGCCCTGGAATATCGGGCATGGTATTTTGGTGTTCAAACCCCGGTGCTTCACCATGGTAGGAAGCGGTGAGATAGAATATTGGGCGTCCATTTTGGATTGCTTTAACACGGCGAGTGCTGAAACTTTTACCGTCTCTTAAATTCTCGACATCGTAGATGATGGCTTTTTCTGGATCGCCAGGATAGAGAAAATAGCTGTGAAACGAATGCACCGTGCGGTCGTCAGAGACCGTATAGCGAGCTGCCGATAAGGCCTGCCCCAACACTTGGCCTCCATACACTTGTGGTAAACCAAGATTCTCACTTTGACCCCTGAACAGTCCTTCTTCCAGCTTTTCAAGTTGCAGTAAACTTAGTAACTCGTTTAAGGGTTTACTCATGTTGGTTGATTCCTCTCTTTAACACATGGGTTTGTCACTTTGATTCAAGCAACTGCGTTGAGTATAACGCAATTAACAACGGTGAATATTTTTAACTTAGTCAAACTATTGTCAATAAACATTTGATCCACAAGACAGAGTGACGTGCTCAAACTATAATCTTCGCGAATTTATTAATGAGTGAGGCTCTATGAAAAAAATAATCTTAGTGATGATGTCAGTGTTCTTTGGTGCTTTGTTAGCGGGTTGCCAGACTTCGGAGCCATTAGTGAAAGACCAAGGTATCCAAACCATCAGTGGGACGGTTTTTTATCGTGAGCGTATTGCCTTACCAGAAGACGCGGCTGTCACCCTAGTTTTGGAAGATGTCTCACTGGCTGATGCGCCTGCCAAAGTGATCGCGAAGCACAAATTTATTACCAATGGTAAGCAAGTTCCACTGTCGTTCGATCTTGCTTATGACAGCAAAAAGATCATTGCCAATCACCGTTACAACGTACGTGCACGTATCGAAGTGAATGGTCGCTTACGTTTTATCAGTGACACCATTGTTCCTGTCATCACTGACGAGGCGAACACGCATAATGTTGAGATCATGGTTGTGGGCGTTCGTTAATCACGCCAAGGCGCTCAACGCCACAACAATTGATTGTTGATACCCCAATGTTGATACCGATGGTGACTAAGGTTGCCATCGGTATTTTTTTAAACTTATTTTTCCTATCTCACTCACTTCAATCTGTTCAGCCTGCAACAATTGGCGTTGACGATTGAGGTTCGAACCTTGCAACGAAATTCTGCCCTGGCTGTTGATCACTCGATGCCAAGGTAGTTTTGTGCCTTCTGGCAAGTTCCCTAATGCTTTACCGACATGCCTTGCATAACCAGGAAATCCAGCCATACGTGCAATTTCTCCGTACGTGGTCACTTTACCAAAGGGAATTTGTTGAATTACAGCAAAGATTTGGGGCAAAAAATGGTCCATACTCAAATTGTCCTAGTTCGTCGTTTACCAAGGATTGGTAAGCCAGGTGTGCTGGAAATGAACCCACTTAGCGTACAACCTTTTGTGTTTTAAGTTTCTGCGTTGCGCTGAGTCTGATTAAAAACAGAATCGGGTCTTAAAGGAGGCGCTATGATATTTTCAATTCTTCAATTCACAATCACAAGCCTTTTAGCGGTGGTCTGTGCCAAAGCAATCAGCATGAGCGCTGGTGATATCCCCGTCCTTGCCTTAGTGATTCCTGCTTTGTGGATTCTACCTCAAGGTGGTATTGCTGGTCTCGTCTTGCTCGCTGCGATGACGGTGTATGGCCTCACGTTACCCATGCAGCCGATAGCTCTCTCTGTGTGCGTGTGGATTTTGTTTCCACTCCTTATGGTGGTGTTTTCCAAGAAAAGCAGCCTGGGCGTATTGCTCACGGCAGGGATGATCGTCTTGGCTCTGATGGTCGGCATTATGGTGACGCAAATGGCCGGTAAGTTGACCGGTTCTCCATGGGTAACCGTGGTACAAGTGCTATCGGTAATGGTCATTTGGTGGGCGGCAAATCACTGGCGACCTTCGAGCAAACATAGCTGGTGGCCATTGCTACTATTGATCCCACTATGGATGGCAGGTTTGCCTTACGCGGTATTAGTGGCGCTCTCAATTACCGGCATTATGGCGTGTATGGAAAGTCTTAACTCACTTAAAACTTTTTCATGGAACAAACTGCTGTGTTGGACATTACCGACCGTGGGGTTCGCCGCATTAGTGGTGACGCCGAATGTCGATGTGCCCAATTCCGTGTTTGTGGTGTGGATCTGCTTGTTGGGTACCGCTTGGATGACAGACTACATCTTAAATGCGGAAGAAGAGATGAAAGAGCAGGATTGAGTTGCCTAGAACAGTGACCGGTATTGCATATCAATAAAAATATTTATGCACGTGACAATGAGTTGATATAAGGTTTCTGCTTCATATTTTGACGCTTGTGTGAAACCTAGATTAAGTCAGTGACATGATAAAAAAATTTGGTTGGCTGCTTTCCTGCGTATTCGTTTGGGTATCGTTCAACTGTTGGGCAAAGAGTAAAGAGATCACAGTGGCAACGGAAGCGGATGATGTGGTGACGCGGGTTCTGTTTGATGCCATTGCCGAGCAGTTTGCGCTGGATGTCACCTATGTGAATATGCCGAGTTTTGATGCTATTCTCGATTCAGTTGCGCGTGGTGAAACAGATTTCGCAGCGAACATTACGTTTACACATGAACGTGAAAAAAGATTCAGTTATTCACACCCAACCAATATTGAATATACCTATCTCTATTCTAATACGACCAATTCGTTGCGCGATGCGACACGTATTGGTGTGCCTCAAGACACCATTTATGGGGAGCTGATTGCGGTAAATCATCCAGACATTCAGCTTGTTTCGTACCAAGGCCACGAAGAAGCATATGTGTTGATCAGTCACGGTCGAGTGGATGGCATTGTGGATGCTATCAATCAACTTAAGCCTATGTTGCTTAAAGGGACCAATGCCCATCTTCTCAACGATGAAATTTCGATAAAACCCGTCTCTATCGTCAGTCAAAAAGGGCAACACTTAGAAGAGTTGACTCAATTTGCTCAGTTCATTCACAGCGAGCAGATGCAAAAAAGGCTTCGTGAAGAAATTACGCAATACCAATTTGCCATTCGAAAACAGGCGCTACAGCAGGCTATTGCTCAGGCCCCCCTCGATCTAGATGAACCATTGACCATCAAACTTGAGCCGATTTACCCTTATGTGATTTACCATCCTGATGGCCACGTGAGTGGTATTACTGCCGAAGTTCTGCAGCAAAGTTGCGATATTCTCACTCTTAACTGTCAACTGGTGAGCCGTTCAGATGAACGTTGGGGAGAAATGCTACAAGGCTTCATTCAGCAAGAGTTTGATCTACTGGCTCCGTTGGCTATGACCAAAGCGAGAGAGCAGTTTACTTATTACACAAGCCCACACTATGCGCCTCAGTCGGTTATCGTAAAACGTTTGGGGTATAAGCCCAATGTCTATTCTCATGTCTCCCAGTTAATTGCAGAGAGAGTAGGAGTGGTTGAGGATGACTACTTTGATGCGTTGTTGACGCAAATGTTGCCATTGAAAGAGCTGAGCCGTTTTTCCGATCACGATGCGATGGTCAGTGCTTTACTCGCCAACCGAGTGGATTACATCACGATGGACACGGCAACACTCAACTATTTACTACGAAATGAGTTGAAGCTGGCTATTGAGCAAGATGACGCGATTGGCGTATTTGATGCGTCGAAAATTTCTATCGGTTTGGCTAACACGGAAAAAGGCAGAGTGCTGGCTCCGTATTTTAGTCGGGCGATAGAAATGCTCGATCTCAATAGCATTATCGAACGTTACGATGTTCGTCCTGACTGGCGAAGCTCGTTAGACATGGAGCAAAAGTTTGCTGCAAAAACACAAACGCTATTTGCGGCGATGTTATTGCTCGCGTTTGCACTCTCATATTATCTGCATCGTTTATCGAATACAGATAATTTAACTGGGTTAGGCAATCGACGCCAACTACAGAGAAAATACGGTAATGGCATCGCAGGTGATCTTGCGATTTTGTATATCGACGTTAACAATTTTAAGCCGATTAACGACACATATGGTCATCACTGTGGCGACATGGTGCTCAAGGCCATCGCCCAAGAAATCAAAAGCCATTGGCGTGGCAAAGGTTTCCGCGTGGGTGGCGATGAGTTTATTTTAATTGGCAAAGCGTCTCAGCAAGAGGTTGAAGAAGCGTTTGAACGCTTTAGCCGAATTCGACTTGAGCAGCATATTGCCGGAAAACCATTGATCATCAGTTCTTCGATTGGCTTGTCCGCGAGACGGGAGCGGGCCATGAGCTTGCAAAAAGCGCTGCATCTGGCTGATGTCGACATGTACCAGAGCAAGAATGAACAACGTGAGATGGGTTATTCTTAACCTCTCCCATTTGAAAAGTGGTGTTTTGCACAAGAGTTAAGCAGTCACTCGCCTCATCATGGATTATTGCCGAATTGGGGTTGCAATCTTGGGGGGGATGCTTAATAATCGTGCCCACATTGAGCGAAATGCTTGATAAACGAATCTATGGGGCTCTGGTCCTCTCGCAACAATAGTTCGTGAACTCGGTCAGGTCCGGAAGGAAGCAGCCGCAGCGAATGACTTGTGTGCCGGGATGTGGCTGGGGTCCCACCCATTATGAAGCCTGCAATATATGTTCGCATAAATTGCAGGCTTTCTTCATATTTGCACCATAAGTTTTCATAGTCTATTTTTTTGTTGTAGGTTTACAACAAAAGTGACTTGGCTATGTTTGACCAAACTAAGAAATCATCTCACGTACACAACATCTGTAAGTTCATGAGCTTGAAGAACGATGCTGTTGTTCGCACTCTCTCTATTCTGGAATTCGATTTCTGTTTTCACCTCGAATACAACCCAAACATCAAAAGTTTTACCTCTCAACCTTTTGGCTTCCACTATCAGTTCAATAATCGCAAGTGCCGATATACTCCAGACTTTTTAGCAATAGATCATAATGAGCAATCAACATTCTTCGAGGTCAAACACTCTAGCCAGATTCTTAAACCTGATTTTAGGGAGCGCTTTGAAGAGAAGCAGAGAGTAGCGTTGAGTGAGTTCAACAGACGGTTAGTTCTCGTTACTGAAAAGCAAATTAGGATGGGACCAACGCTAGATAACTTTAAGTTGTTACACCGCTACTCTGGATTGCGCACAGTGACCGAGTTTCAAAAGCGAGTTTTGGCTTTTATTCAACGCAAGCAAATGGTCAAGTTGCAAGAGGTGTCTTTGTATTTTGGTCTATCAGAGCAAGACACACTTATCTCTACTCTACCTTGGATCTCTTCGGGGCACGTTAAAACAGACCTCAACACGATTGGCTTTGGTCTAGAAACCTGCGTTTGGTGCTAACTATGCCACCTGACTCTGATAACATATTTGGGTTCTTTGATGAGTTTGAAGCGTCAGAAGAAGAATCACAGTTGCTCCCAAAAGAACTAATTCTAGAACCCGTTGAAATATCATCGACCATAGATAGTTTGCCAGCAAAAATTCAGGAAGAGGTTCTTCGCCGCATAAAAGTGATTACCTTTGTGGAGAAGCGCTTGAAAGGTGGGTGGACTGAGAAAAACTTGAACCCCATCTTAAGTCTCGTTGAGTCAGAATTACAGCTGACTCCCCCTAGTTGGCGGACTGTAGCAACTTGGAAAAAATCCTACTCTGAAGCAGGTAGAGAACCATGGGCACTTATTCCGAAGCATACGTTTAAGGGCAATCGCCAGAAAGAAATGGATTCGCAATCCTTGATTGATGAGGCAATTCAGAACGTATACCTGACACGTGAACGACTTAGCGTTGCAGAAGCATACCGATATTATAAGAGTCGAGTGATTCAAATGAATCGAGGGATTGTTGAAGGAAAAATCAAGCCAATTGCCGAACGTTCTTTTTACAATCGAATAAATGAGTTACCCCCTTATGAAGTGGCGATTGCGAGATTTGGTAAGCGATATGCAGATCGGGAGTATCGCTCGGTTGGTCAGCAGGTCGCTGCAACTAAACCTATGGAGTTCGTTGAAATAGACCACACCCCAGTTCCAGTGATTTTGATTGACGATGAGCTAGATATTCCTTTAGGCCGCCCTTATTTGACGATGCTTTATGACCGTTTCAGTAAGTGCATTGTTGGTTGCAGTATCAACTTTAGAGAGCCAAGCTTTGACTCTGTTAGAAAGGCTCTGTTGAATTCACTTTTGGATAAAAGCTGGCTTAAAGCAAAGTATCCATCGATTGAGAATGAGTGGCCTTGCCACGGTAAGATTGATTGCTTGGTCGTCGATAACGGTGCCGAGTTTTGGAGTCAAAGCTTGGAAGATTCGTTACGGCCTTTGGTGTCCGATATTCAATATAGTCAAGCCGCGAAGCCTTGGCGAAAGTCAGGGATCGAAAAGCTGTTCGATCAAATGAATAAAGGGTTAGTTAACGCTCTGCCTGGAAAAACCTTCACCAATCCTACTCAACTACAAGATTACAATCCAAAGAAGGATGCCGTGGTCAGGGTATCGGTATTTCTTGAATTACTCCATAAATGGATTGTCGACTATTACCACATGGCACCAGATTCTAGAGAGCGTGAGATCCCATACCACAAGTGGCACCAATCGAAATGGACGCCTTCTTACTATGATGGTGCTGAGAAGGAGCAACTTAGAGTAGAGTTAGGATTGCTTAGACACAGGACGATTGGAGTGGCCGGGATCAGGCTGCATAATTTACGCTATCAGTCCGCCGAGCTTATTGAATACCGGAAATATTGCACACCTAATGATGGCAAAAAGCTCTTTGTTAAAACCAAAACAGATCCTTCTGATATCAGCTACATCCATGTTTATCTAGAATCAGAAAAGAAGTACATAAAAGTTCCAGCGGTAGACAACAGCGGATATACAAACGGCCTTTCACTTTTTGAACACCAGCGCATACAAAAAGTACGCAGACTGAACACCAAGGATCTTGCTGATGATGAGGCTCTTGCGGATACATTTCTATATATGAAAAAACGTATCCAGGAAGAAACCGATAGATTCCGCCGTGTTAAAAGTAGCAAGTCCAACCTTCCTAAAACAGGCAACACGTCGAAACTAGCAAAGTTTAATGATGTCGGATCTGAGGGACCAAGCTCAATCAACGTGATTCCTGTTAGGCACAAATCTGAGGTTGTTTCCGATGCCTCGGAGTACTTAGATGACGATGATTTTGAAGATATTGAAGGGTACTAATTTGAATTTAACGCCAAAGCAGCTTGAGCAGCTAAAGTCCTTTGAAACCAGCTTTATCGAGTATCCCGCGATAACTGAAATCTACTCTATCTTTGATCAACTTCGTTTCAATCACTCTTTAGGTGGTGAACCAGAGTCTTTCTTGTTAACTGGTGAGGCTGGAAGTGGAAAGACAGCTTTGATCAACAACTACTTGTCACGCTTTCAATCGGGTTCAACTTGGGGAAAGCAGCCAGTATTAAGCACTAGAGTGCCAAGTCGTATCAATGAACAGAATACGCTGACCCAATTTTTGGTTGATTTAGATTGTAAATCCGGAGGAAGAGGTATTCGGCGCCGTAATGAAATTGCGCTTGGCGAAGCGGTTGTAAAGCAACTTAAACGTAAATCTGTTGAGCTGATTATTGTTAATGAAATTCAAGAGCTGGTTGAGTTTTCAACCGCAGAACAGAGACAAGTTATTGCCAACACATTCAAATATATAAGTGAAGAAGCAAGAGTCTCGTTTGTGCTAGTGGGTATGCCTTATGCTGATGTGATAGCGACAGAACCACAGTGGAACTCGCGGCTAAGCTGGAGGAGAAAGATAGATTATTTCAAATTGTTGAAAGCGAAGAGTCATTCGAATAGAACGGTATCTTATGGGTTTGACTTAGAACAAAAAAAACATTTTGCCAGATTTGTCGCGGGTCTGAGTTCAAGGATGGGCTTTGATGAGCCACCAGTACTTACAAAGAATGAACTGCTATATCCCCTGTTTGCAATGTGCCGAGGAGAATGCCGAGCGTTAAAACACTTCTTGAAAGACGCGTTGCTTACGAGCTTCAAAGACGATGCGGATACGATAGACAGAGCAATATTGTCACGCACTTTTGCATTTAAGTTCCCCTACCTAGATAACCCGTTTGATCGTCCTTTAGAGCAGCTTAGTCTTCATCAAATTGACTCTGGTTCTGCTTACCACTTAAATGCAATTACCACTGAAGATAAAATAGTAGCCCCTCGTTTTACAGACGCCATTCCGTTGAGCATGCTATTGAGCAAAAATGGGCTTAAAGTTTAGAGACTACTTTTCACGGCTTAGATTATCCAACAGCGCTGCTTTCTCTTCGTCACTCATTTTGTCAATCACGCAAGCCAGTTCAGCACTTAACTCGTTTCTACAGAAAAAGTAGTTTAGTGGTACGTTTAACTCTTCAGCCATTCGTTCGAGCGTGCCAAGATCGGGTACATGTCTACCTTTCTCATAGTGGTTCATCCGCCCACTCGCCGAGCTGGGTTCCATGCCTATTTTCACCCCTAAATCTTTTTGGGTGATTTTGGCTTTTTTACGCGCAGCTTTGAGCCTTTCTGGGATTGGGTTGTTTTTTTGCACTTACACATTTCTTTTCAACCTCTAGGTAACTTAGATTGTCTAAGTTTTACTGATTTTTGTATACTTAGCAATCCTAAGTTTTAGCTGTTTGTACTAGTGATATGAATAAAGTGATCAGAATTAACCCTCACATGTTTAACCTATTGATTGAAAAAGGAATGGATGGCTTTTCAGTCATAGATGCTAGGGATACTCTACTAAACAGTGATGTGACCTTCCCGAGTAAGGATGACGCTCGAAAGTACATTTATAAGCAACTTCTATCATTCGAGGAGAAAGGTTGGCTTTCTGTTGTTGGGACTCACAGAGCGAAACGTTACCATCAAACTAGCGAGTTCAAAGCACTCACAGTCGAGCCCCGAGTGGCTAGAAAGAGTAAAGTTAACGTTGATCCAATAGCGATTCAAATTGCTGATACCTCTCTAACTGCATTGGAGCAGGAGAAAAAACAATATGAAGGAGAGCTTGCGATTACTCTTGGGGAGATAGAGGAATATCAGTCTTTGTTGACGCGCTTCCCCCATAGCAGACAAAAGATGCAACCTCTATTTAGCGCAGCGCGAGAACGATCAGCAAAGCTATTGGGCAAAATCAATGCACTAACCAATTGGATGAAAGTCGCACAAGGTAAGGTGTAACAATGCTAAGGGTATGGCAAGCCGACTGTACAGAGCTGGCTATCAATAAATTTGCATCCAATAGACGACCGCATTTCTTCTGCCAAGCGACTCCTGGTGCAGGTAAAACCGTTATGGCTGCCGAGGTAGCAAGGCGCTTATTTGAAGAAGGTATGATTGACTTAGTGCTCTGTTTTTCGCCATCTTTGTCTGTAGCAGAAGGGATGCAAAAAACGTTTGCATGGAAATTAGAGTGCTCATTCAACGGAGGGTTAGGTTCTTTGGGAGGATCTTATACTTACCAATCTATCCGTTTTTTTGACGATAACTTTTGGAACACTATCAGCAAACATCGAGTGTTAGTTGTGTTTGATGAAATTCATCACTGTTCGTTTGAAGAAGATGGTCGATCAAACTCTTGGGGTGTAGAGATAGTCTCAAAGATACAAGGGCTTGCACGATACACGCTGGCATTGTCAGGCACTCCTTGGCGTTCAGACAGACTGCCGATTGTGATGGCAGAATATTCTGACCCTGAAGGGATGCTAGTCTGCGATTACCAGTATGGCTTAAAGCAAGCGGTTGTAGACGGAGTTTGCCGCCAACCGAAAATTGTCTTAATCGATAATGAGCATTTGAGTATTACGTCTGGAGGCAATAGGCAACATTTTGCGTCCATTTTGGATTGCCTTAAACAATCTGATATTTCTTATCAAAGCGTCATCCACAATGAAGAAGCGATGCATTACATCTTGAACAGTGCCTGTAAAAAGCTAGCGCAGATCAGGGAACTTTCGCCAAACGCAGGCGGGTTAGTGGTCGCTGCTTCTATCAAGCACGCGAAAGATATTCAAAAACGCTTGGTCGAGCAGTTTAATCAATCAGCCAGCATTGTCACTTATCACCACGTAAACCCACTAAATGAAATTGAATCTTTTCGACACTCGAATGTTCAGTGGATAGTCAGTGTTGGGATGATAAGTGAAGGTACGGATATTCCTCGGTTGCAGGTTTGCTGTCATATGAGCTCAGTGAAAACAGAACTCTATTTCAGGCAGGTCCTTGGAAGAATATTGAGAGTTAACGACTCACTGAACCAAGAAGCATGGTTGTATACTTTTGCTGAAGAGAGCTTGGTCAAGTTTGCTGAGCGTGTAGAAGAAGACATTCCAGAATCTTGTATGTTCATTGGTGTTGAAAAGTCAGTAACTTCATGTTGTTCAGATTCTCCTTCAGACGATACTGGTTCTATTTCTGAATCACGAACAAACAATATTCTACCACTTGAATGGGCTACGGGCCCTTTTTTGGAAAGTGTGAATAGTGGTTTTTTATCTCACGAAGAATCCGACCGCATCAAACTTGGGTCTTTTCGAGAGCGAGTGATAGCGGCTTTTGACTATGTTTAATCTCCTAAGCCTGCAATTTGTGATCGGATTACCCATTAACCATACTATTGTTGCGTTCTTATTCTTCACCCATATGAACTTTGTTATATAATCCGTCGCAATTCAGTATGGAATCAAAGTCGTATGGTCGAAAAGTTCTCCAAGTCTCAGCTGTCTGAAGCCGACATCATCTCCAAGTTCATTCTTCCCGCTATTAAAGAAAACGGCTGGGATGACATGAACCAAATCCGTCAAGAAGTAAAACTGCGTGACGGTAAAGTTGTAGTTCGTGGTCAGATTGCCGCACGTAAGAAAGTGAAGTCTGCTGATATTGTGCTGTATCACAAACCGAGTATGCCGCTTGCAGTCGTGGAAGCGAAAGCGAACAAGCACGAAATTGGTAAGGGAATGCAGCAAGGCTTGGATTATGCGTCACTACTGGATGTTCCGTTTGTGTTTGCTAGTAATGGTGATGGGTTTATATTTCATGACAAAACGAACCCTGAGCAACTAGAAACAGAAATCAGACTCGAAGACTTCCCATCCCCTCAAATGTTGTGGGAAAAATACTGCCAATGGAAAGGTTACTCAGACGACCAACTGCCGCTGATCACCCAAGATTACTACGATGATGGTAGCGGTAAATCACCGCGTTACTACCAGCTCAACGCCATTAACAAAACCATTGAAGCGGTCTCCGAAGGGCAGGATCGCGTGCTGCTTGTGATGGCAACAGGTACAGGTAAAACCTACACCGCTTTTCAAATCATCTGGCGCTTATGGAAGTCGGGGGCCAAGAAACGCATCCTGTTTCTTGCTGACCGCAATATCCTTGTCGACCAAACCAAAAATAACGACTTCCAGCCTTTTGGTACCGCGATGACCAAAATCGGTAATCGCACTATCGATCCCGCTTTTGAAATCCATTTAGGTCTTTATCAGGCCATGACAGGGCAGGAAGAAGAAAAGAAAATCTTCAAAAATGTCCGTCCGGATTTCTTCGATTTAATCGTAGTGGACGAATGCCACCGAGGCAGCGCATCAGAAGACAGCGCATGGCGAGAAATACTGGAGTACTTCAGCTCAGCGACTCAGGTGGGGTTAACCGCAACGCCAAAAGAAACCGATGAAGTTTCCAACATCGAATACTTCGGTGAGCCTGTTTACACCTACTCGCTCAAGCAAGGCATTGAAGATGGCTTCCTTGCGCCTTATAAAGTCGTGCGCGTGGATATCGACGTTGATCTTCAAGGCTGGCGACCAACCAAAGGCCAGGTAGACAAACATGGCGAAGTCATCACAGATCGCATTTACAACCAGAGCGACTTTGACCGAACCATGGTGATTGATGAGCGCACCGAGCTTGTTGCCCAAACCATTACCAACTACCTGAAACGCACAGACCCGATGGCGAAAACCATTGTGTTCTGTAACGACATCGACCACGCAGAACGTATGCGCCGAGCCCTTGCCAACTGCAACCCAGAGCAAATGGCGAAGAACGAAAAATACGTCATGAAAATCACCGGCGATGATGAAATTGGCAAAGCGCAGCTGGATAACTTCATCAATCCGAAAAAAGCCTATCCGGTTATCGCAACGACCTCAGAGCTGATGACCACGGGCGTCGATGCCAAAACCTGCAAACTGGTGGTGCTGGATTCCACCATCAAATCCATGACAAAGTTCAAGCAGATCATCGGTCGCGGTACCCGTATTGATGATAAGTTCGGAAAGCTCTGGTTCTCTATCCTCGACTTTAAAAAGGCCACCGAGCTTTTCGCCGACGAGCGTTTTGATGGCACTCCCGAGCGGGTAAAAGTCACCAAGCCGGAAGATTTTGAAAACCCAGAAGACCTTGATGATATTGTCGATGGTATGCCGGAAGACGAAAACGGCGAGGCGGCTGTTGATGGGGAATCACCGTTTGGTGATGACATCGACCCAGATACGATTCTAGAGCCAACGCCACCCTACACAACTTCAGGCGAAGATACGTTTGGCCCTGGCCCAGATGAGCCTATTCAGGAAGAAGTCAGAAAATTCCATGTTTCTGGCGTCGAAGTGAAGAAGATTGCCGAGCGTGTGCAGTACTACGACAGTGACGGCAAACTGGTGACCGAATCGTTCAAGGACTACACCCGCAAAGCCATGGCGACGCAGTTTACCTCAATGGATGACTTCACCCGCAAGTGGAACGATGCTGACCGCAAACAGGCCATCATTGATGAGCTCGCGGAGATGGGGATTATCTGGGAAGCGCTGGAACAGGAAGTGGGCAAAGATATGGATCCCTTCGATATGATCTGCCATGTGGTGTATGACCAACCACCACTGACCCGAAAAGAACGTGCTGACAACGTGAAGAAGCGTAACTACTTCACTAAATATGGCGATGTAGCGCAGGAAGTATTGAGCAATCTTCTCGATAAGTACGCCGATGCGGGCGTCACTGAAATTGAAAACATGACGGTACTGAAAGTGGCGCCGTTCAATGAAATTGGGCGCCCGACAGAAATCATCAAAAAAGGCTTTGGTGACAAAGAAGCCTACCTGAAAGCCGTTAACGAACTGGAATCAGAAATTTACCAGACGGCTTAAACTCGCCCTTATCTCTCAAGGCTGCTCGAAAACGGGCAGCCTTTTTCGTATCAAAACATCGCTTACGGAGAATGCATGTTTTTCCCATCTTTGAAAGCAGTGAACTACAAGCTGCTGTTTATCCTTTTGTTGTCTGGGCTTATACCCGCGATTTACTCAACTTCCCGTGTTTATTTCCTTGGCAGCATTCCAGATACTTGGGCATTTAGCATTGCAGCCCAGGTCGCATGGCTAAATGTTGGTTATGAAGTTATCAATGAAGCCATGCTGATCCCACTGGCTTATATTCTGGGGCAGGTGATCACAAGCAATACAGAGGGATTTACAAAGCGTTTAAATGGGGCAATGGTGGCGTTTGTTGCAGTGTATGCAGCAGTGACACTCAGTGTACTTCTGCTTGCACCCGATATGACCCAAGCCATGCAGCAAAGCAGAGAGTTGATAGAACAGACCACCCATTACATACGGCTTGAGTCTGTCGCCATTTTTATCTCAAGCGTGGTGGAGCTTTGTCTTTTGGTCTTGGTGCTGAAAGATGAACAGAGAAAACTGTATGCGTTTATCGCTGTGAAATCATTGTTGATCATTGGTTTTGACAGCTTGTTCGTCAGCCAGCTTTCCCATTCGCTTCTATTGGGAGTAAACGGCGTCGCTTATACCAACATTGTTGTGAACAGTATTTTGCTCGTCTGTGCGCTGTGCTGGTTTCATCGAGAAGGGTTGTTCAACCCGAAAATGGCATTTAACTCAGTATCATGGATGAAAGAATGGGCGAAGATTGGCGCGAAGTCCGGACTGGAATCTTTCGTCCGCAATGCAGCCTTTATCATAATGATTTTACAGTTAGTGAATCAGGTTCAGCAAGCGGGTATTTTTTGGGTATCCAACCAATTTATCTGGGGATGGTTACTATTACCTGTCATGGCTCTGGGGCAGTTAATTAAGCGAGATGCCGCTTGCTCGAATGGTCTTTCAGTCGAGAGGGTTAATGTGTATTTCAAACTAACAGGACTCGTTGTCTTGTGCTGGCTGCTCTCCGTACCACTATGGGATGATTTTATCGCCCACATCATGGGTGTCAGTGACCATCAACAAGTGACGGATTTGGTTCTCTTGATGTTAGGTTTTTATGTAGTGTTTGCGTTTAATAACGTTATTGACAGCTACTTCTACGGAATTGGCCGCACAGACTTAATGCTTTATCAGTCTTTAGCCGTTAATACGCTCTTCTATGGTTCTGCCTTTGTGGCCTATCAGTTGGGGTGGTTCGAACCGACATTGGAGGGTATCGCTTTAATGTTCGGTGTGGGCATAACGTTCGATGCCATCATCACTATCGGCTTATACCGCTGGTTGAGGGCTAATCAAGGTTATGAAAGCGTCACCACCAAACCCGCACTCGGTTGATATATTCAGGTGATAAATTCAGGCGGCCCCGTACGTACGGGGTTGCTTGTATTCTCGCCACTTAACTCTCGTTAATGCTAACTTCTGCTCAATTAACGACAGTTAATGCGCTACAATACGCACAAATTTTCGTACTTCAAAAGCAGTTAAATCATGTCTATCAGTTCCGTAATCAAATCCATTCAAGACATCATGCGTAAAGACGCGGGTGTTGACGGCGATGCACAGCGCCTTGGGCAACTTTCCTGGTTGTTGTTCCTCAAAGTCTTCGATGCGCAGGAAGAAGAATTAGAGCTCGAGCTGGATGATTACAAAGCGCCAATCAATGAAAAATACCTGTGGCGCAACTGGGCGGCAGACGCACAAGGCATTACCGGTGACAAACTGCTGGAGTTTGTGAACGACGACCTGTTCCACAACCTGAAAAACATGGCAGCACTGGTGGACACCAACCCACGTGGTTATGTAGTGAAAGAAGCGTTCAGCGATGCCTACAACTACATGAAAAATGGCACCTTGCTGCGTCAGGTGATCAACAAGCTGAATGAAATCGACTTTACCGATACCAAAGAGCGCCACCTGTTTGGTGATATCTACGAGCAAATCCTGCGTGACCTGCAAAGCGCGGGTAATGCTGGTGAGTTCTATACCCCACGTGCGGTAACCCGCTTTATCGTCGACCGTCTTGATCCAAAATTGGGCGAGAACGTTTTTGACCCATCATGTGGTACGGGCGGCTTCTTAACCTGCTCCATCAACCACATTCAAGAGCGCGATAAACCTGAAACCAGCGAGCAGTACGCGACGTTCCAGAAGCAATTCCACGGCGTTGAGAAGAAGCAGCTGCCGCACCTGCTGTGTATCACCAACATGATGCTGCATGGCATTGAAGTGCCGTCGCAAATCAAACACGACAACACGCTGAATAAGCCGCTTTCTAACTGGGACAGCAATATTAACGTGATTGCGACTAACCCACCGTTTGGCGGTACCGAAGAAGACGGGATTGAAAAGAACTTCCCAGCCGAAATGCAAACCCGTGAAACGGCGGATTTGTTCCTACAACTGATTATTGAAGTGCTGGACCCTGCAAATGGCCGTGCGGGTGTGGTATTGCCAGATGGCACTTTGTTTGGGGAAGGCGTAAAAACCAAAATCAAAAAGCTGCTGACCGAAGAATGTAACCTGCACACCATTGTGCGACTGCCTAACGGCGTGTTTAACCCTTACACGGGCATTAAGACCAACATTCTGTTCTTCACCAAAGGCAAACCAACCAAAGAAGTGTGGTTCTACGAGCACCCATACCCAGAGGGCGTGAAGAACTACAGCAAAACCAAACCGATGAAGTTTGAAGAGTTTCAGGCTGAAATCGACTGGTGGGGCAAGGAAGAAGACGGCTTTGCCAGCCGCGTAGAAAACAACCACGCGTGGAAAGTCTCGATTGATGAGATCATCGCCCGTAACTTCAACCTAGATATTAAAAACCCGTATCAAGGGGAAGTGGTCAGCCATGACCCAGATGAACTGCTAGCAAGCTACCAAACGCAACAGCAGGAAATCACCGAGCTACGCAACCAACTGAAAGACATTCTGGGGAATGCTCTCTCTTCATCAGCTCAAGCTGCGGATGAGGTGAAGTAATGTCTGCGGAAAAACTGATCACAGACCATATCGACATCTGGACATCGGCAATACAGGCGAAATCGGCTTCGGGACGCGGTAGCAGCAAGAAGCGCGAGCTGTACGGCATTAAGAAATTGCGAGAGCTGATTTTAGAATTGGCGGTGCGCGGTAAGTTGGTGCCGCAAGATCCAAATGATGAGCCAGCTTCTGTGTTGCTTGAGCGAATTGCGGTTGAAAAAGCGCAGTTGGTGAAAGAAGGAAAAATCAAAAAGCAAAAAAAGCTGCCTTCAATTGATGACGATGATTACCTATTTGATATTCCATCCGGTTGGAGTTGGGAGAGATTGGGTAATGTTGGCGAAACAAATATTGGCTTAACTTATTCGCCCAAGGATGCGGGAGAAACTGGGATACCTGTACTTCGATCTGCAAATATCCAAAGGGGGAAAATTGACCTTTCAGATTTGGTGAGGGTCCAGAAAGAAGTAAAAGACTCAGTATTGGTTGAGATTGGTGATTTGCTAATCTGTGCTAGGAACGGAAGCAAGGCTCTTGTCGGGAAGACTGCACAAATTTGTGAGTTGAAAGAGCCGATGGCCTTTGGGGCATTTATGGCTATCTTTCGTAGCTGTATTAATGATTACATCGAAGTTTTTTTAAACTCTCCTGTTTATCGAAAAAATCTTGAAGGCGTATCGACAACGACTATCAACCAAATTACGCAGTCGAATTTGAGATCAACTATTTGCCCTATTCCTCCAGTTGAAGAACAACACCGCATCGTCGCCAAGGTCGACGAGCTGATGGCGCTCTGCGATCAACTGGAGCAGCAAACCGAAGCCAGCCTTGATGCCCATCAGGTATTGGTAGAAACCCTGCTCGCGACGCTCACCAACAGCCAAGACGCCACCGAACTGATGGCGAACTGGGCACGCATCAGTGAACACTTCGATACCCTGTTCACCACAGAGCAAAGTATCGACCAGTTAAAACAAACCATCCTGCAACTGGCTGTGATGGGCAAGCTCGTACCACAAGATCCGAATGACGAGCCTGCCGCGATACTACTAGAGCGTATTGCAGAAGAAAAAGCGCAGTTGGTGAAAGAGAAGAAAATTAAAAAGCAAAAAGCACTGCTGCCGATTGCTGAGGATGAAAAGCCGTTTGAACTACCGAAGGGGTGGGAGTGGTGTCGGGTTAATGACATTTCATTGTTCACAACATCGGGTTCCCGTGATTGGGCGAAATATTATTCTGAGTCAGGTGCTTTATTTGTAACGATGGGGAATCTCTCGAGAGGAAGTTACGATTTGCGAATGGATAATTTGCGATATGTTAAACCTCCAATTGATGGTGAAGGTTCTCGCACAAAACTTGAGCCTCACGACTTGCTTATTTCTATTACAGGGGATGTTGGTAATCTAGGGCGAATTCCAGAGGGCTTTGGAGAAGCGTATATAAATCAACATACTTGTCTACTTCGGTTCATGCCAGAATGCCGAGATAAGTTTTTCCCTGAGCTAATGAGATCACCATTTGCTAAGTTGCAATTTGATGCGCCTCAGCGAGGAATTAAAAATAGCTTTCGCTTGAGTGATGTTGGGGAAATGGTAATTCCATTGCCACCTAAAGAAGAACGTACAAGAATCACCCAGAAAGTTGATAATATGATGTCCCTTTGCGATCAATTAAAACAACGCCTTCGCGATAGCCAACAAACTCAGCTTCAGCTTACTGATGCGATTGTTGAGCAGGCGTTGTAACTTGTATCACCAAACGGCAGCCCAAAGGCTGCCGTTTTAGCTTCCGAATAAAAACATTTCAACGCTTTGATATTAAGAAAGTTAGGTACTTTTGATGAAGATGCATTGCCCATTTTGTGGTACCTTATATGCATTCAAAGGCACACATTTTATTCTCTGGAAAAACGATGAGCGAAATCTACAACGTCTACTGCGACGAATCATGTCATCTTGAAAATGACGGAATTGGTGTCATGGCATTGGGCGCACTTTGGTGCCCGCTTTCCAAACGCGCTGAAATCGCCAAGCGAATTCGGGAAATTAAAGTCCGGCATGGATTAAAAGCAGAGTTTGAGATCAAATGGACAAAAGTCAGCAACAGCAAGCTGGCTTTTTATCTGGATATCATCGACTACTTTTTCGACGACGATGATTGCCACTTCCGCGGATTAGTTGTGCCCGACAAAACGGTTTTAGATCACCCTCGATTCGGCCAAGATCATGATGACTGGTACTACAAGATGTACTTTTTCATGCTTAAAACCATCTTCGACCCCCAATCAAAATATCGCGTATACATTGATATAAAGGACACGCTAGGCCACGAGAAAATTGAAAGGCTTCATGATGTTATGTGTAACAGTCATTATGATTTTTCAAAGTCAATTATCGAGCGGATGCAACGAATTCACTCCCATGAGGCCGAGCAGCTTCAAATGGCGGACTTGCTGATTGGCGCGTTAGGTTACTTGCATCGTGGACTTGACGGCAACAAGGCTAAATTAGCACTTATTGAACGAATCAAGGATCGCAGCGGCTATAAGCTGACGCAAAACACCTTGTTAAGAGAGAACAAGTTCAACCTGTTTGTCTGGACTGGACAAGGAGGCTTTGCATGACAACAGCGTGGCTCCCAGATTTGGTCATGATGGAAGATTACAACCACAATTGGGAACAGTACTTAGCAGCCATATACGCTTTCTTCGAAGCTGATTTTGTTCACTCAAAACCCGAATTTCAGGGGCGACGATTGGGCCTGAAGAGGTACCCAGAATACGACGGGAAATCGGCAACATTCTGGCATATGACCAGTACTGGCGATGATGAAACAGAAAGGGTGCCAGATTTTAGGCGCTGTGAGCGCATTCGTTGGCCAAGACCCATCATAGAGAATGATCAACATGAAAGCCTGAAAGTATGGACAGAACCCAAAGGCAAGAATCAACGGGTACACATTTGGTGTGAGGAAGAAGGTTATCTGGTGGTATTGGACGATCGCGGAGAGTACATTTTACCTTGGACGGCATTCTATATAGAAAGAGAACATCAGCGTAAGAAATACAATAAGCGCTGGGAAAAGTATAAAGATAAGTAACGATTTGAGAGGCTGGCCTCGCCCTCTTATGAGGACGGAGCCGTAACTCCTTCTACTCTTACACTCGCAAAGAGTTGGTAGATGAGATACGCGAAGTATAGGTACCAGCCCCTCCACAGTCAATCATATTCGTGCTAATTGGTGCGAACTCTCGAAGAAAAAACGATGAGCCTCTATAACATCTCAAACAAAAACTTAACCGCTTTAACCCAAACCACCTTTGCAGCCGAAGGGCTGCAAGAGCGGCAGGATTTACAAGAAGCCCTTAAAGGTTGCATTGATGCAATCGCCCCAGATTGTCTAGTGATCTCTGAGGAGTTTTCCGACTGGGAAGACAGCCGTCGCCGTATTGACTTATTGGCAATTGACCGTAACGCCAACTTGGTGGTGATTGAGCTAAAGCGCGACGAAATAGGCGCACACATGGAGCTTCAAGCGCTTCGCTATGCGGCCATGATCTCTACCATGACGTTCGACAAAGCCTGCGAATATTTTGAGCGTTACATCGCCAAGGAAGGGCTGGAAATCAATGCACGCGAAACTATTCTTGAGTTCGTTGATTTAGATGAAAACAGCCTTGATGATTTCGGTAACGATGTGCGAATCGTGCTCGCATCTGCTGACTTTGGCAAAGAGCTGACAACATCTGTCCTTTGGCTGCGAGACAAAGGCATTGATATCAGTTGTGTTCGTCTTACGCCATATCGCTACAAAGACGATGTGTTGATTAATGCAGAGCAGATCATCCCTGTTCCAGAGGTTGAAGCTTATCAAGTCAAATTCCGCGAAAAACAGGCAGAGCAACGCACCAGTAAAAATGGGCAGCGCGATTACTCGAAATATCGATTTAATGGCCAAGTTTATAACAAACGTAAGTTGGCTCTGGCTGTTTTGACGCATTGGATTGAGCAAGAAAATCCTCAAAGCCTATCTGTCATCAAGGATGCGTTAAAAGACTATAACTTGCCTCGTGCCGTTGCTTTGTTTGAGGAAATCGCTGACAAGCATATGAGCCGTTATCATTCAGCAGAATGTGACTTAATTACTTTGACCTCTGGTGAGCTTATTGCCATTTCAAACCAGTGGGGTGACAACATTCCAAGGCTGTTAGATGCGATGAAAAGCTATGGTATAGCGACGGAAAGAATAGAAAATTGAATTTGTAGAGGGAGCGATTAGCTCCCTTTTTACTAGTATTAATTGATTAATAGCAATGTGCAATCTAATGCTTATTGATAGAGTGCTCTGATTTTAATGCTTTTTCTTCGAGGTTATTCGCTTCCATGAGTTCGTTACCAACACCATCTCGTTCAAAAAACCAGTTTATTTATGATTTTTCTGTTTATGAATATTCAAGCAAATCAGATGCCGAGCGCATGGTTGAGAAGATTCGCACAGTATTAGATGATGCTAGAACTAATGAACAGTTCAAAGAAATCCAATTGGAGTTGCTTTGGAGAGATTTGAAGCGTTCTAATAAATCGAAAACTGTTTCAACTAAACTCGTTAGTGAACAGAAAAAAACAAAGAAAGAGAAGAATCGTGAACGTAAAGAACGCTCACAGAGTATAGTTAAAAAAGCGCCGAAGATTGTCCCTACAAGCGTCGTTAAATCGCCTGATGTATCTCCCTCCCCCCAAAGAGTACACAAAATGGCTTTAAAGCCAGCTTCTAAAAAACAAGTGACTCCATGGCCTACATGGGCTCAGGTTAAGGCGAATAAAGTTGTAGCTGTGCCAAAAGAGACAGTCCCTGTAGAGACAGCCATACATGAACCAGAACTTGAAGCTGTTGTGTTAACTAATGTCTTAATTCAATCAACGGTTCAAAATCCTAAATTAGATGTAGAGGTTAAAGTACCGTCTAGTTTCGAAATATCAGAAAAGACTAAAGTAGAACCAGTAGTGTCATCTGCGGCGACTCCTAAGCTAGAAACGTTCCGATGGCCTTCGACCGTCGCTTATGAAGCAGATGAGAGCATGCCTGAATCTAACTGGCCTAAAGTAGGTATGTTATCTGCGGTAGGTTATTGCGTTGGAATTAATGGCTTGGGGCTTAAACAGAGGCAAGAGCTATTGAGTAACGTTTATTCAAAACGTTTACCGTTTGTCGATAGCCGCAAGTATGTCGCCGAGTGGGGTGCCCCCAAAAGCTCAGAAAGGCTGAAGAAATTAGCAGAGGCAATAGCTGCTTTTGTTCGAAATGCGAAGAGAAAGAAGAATAATATGTCTGTTGCCATTCGTGAATGGGAACAAGATTTAGCATGGCTGAAAGAGAAATACTATCTCCAACACAAATTTGTATGGGTTTGGCCTAAATCAGCGCTACCGAATGAAGAGATCGAAAAACTTCAGATAACAGAGGCGTTTGAAAATGAAAAAGTATATGCATCTTCACGAGAGTTTTTGGTCGAGCAGTATATAAATGATGCCAATGAACTCTGCTGTCAGATCTGCCAATCAGCTTTACCGTTTAAATTAGGTACTGGAGAGTATTATTTCGAAGAAATTTCGGTTCATAGCCACGCTAAGAAAAGTAGTTTTTCCGACCTGCTGTTTTGTCCAAACCATCGTGCGATGTATCAACATGCAAATGATAAAGAAGTTCAATTGTTAGAAGCTCTCGGTTCATCCTTTCAAAAAGATTTGAAAATCACGCTAGCTAATAAAAAACATAAAATTTTTGTTACTGAGAAACATCAAGTCGAACTAAGAAAGCTTCGCTCTGAACTCAGTGATATAACGTTTGAATTTGTAGATAAGTCGTTGTTAGGCGTTAGTAAAGTTCACCTTTACGAACTGGGTGGTAAGTGGATTTTGTCATCGAAGGCAGATGTAAAGCTGAGCGAGTTTTCATCTAGTCAGGAAGCAAAAGAGTGGCTAAAACGATTTGATGCATTTCGAAAGCGTGAGTCACCAACTCAAATTAAAGAGATAAGACCACAATCTAGAATGAAGAGAAAAACGGGAGCTGGCAAGGTTATTCACACATCGAAAAGTCCTATTTTAGGATTAGGGTCTATTAAGAAATCAGTAACTCAAAGCTCTTACAAAACGGGCTTTACCACTTGCAGTAATTGCCGTGGTGATGGTGGTATCAATGGCGGTTGCTGGAAATGTGGTGGCTCAGGATGGATGTAGTAGGAGTTAGTTTTGATGTTTAAAAGCGGTACAACAAAAACAACCGAAGTTGGTTTCATTAATCGTAATAATCAGAAAAACCATGGCACTAGAGGTGTTGCTGGTAATGACCATTGCCAAGTATCGTATAAGCTAGAATGTCTTGAAATTGGCTGTGGTGCAGTTTATGGTTCAAATGGTACCGACGTATTTCAACGAAAGTGCCCTAAATGCCAAGGTGGTAAACCTGGAATTGATTTCTAGTCACAATTTGGCTTCATAGAATTTGAATTATTGGGATTAACGGCAATACTAAAACTTAGAAATTCTAAGTTTTAGTGGTCGCATGTGAAAACGGACATTCAACATTACTCTGACGAATCGCTCGAAAGCTTCTTGTTGCGTTTATCGCAAGAGCAAGGTTACGAGCGATTTTCTCATTTCGCCGAAGACATTTGGTTCGACACTATGGAGCAGCATGAGGCGATTGCTGGTGCTTTCCCCTTAGAGCTCAACCGAATCAATATTTATCACGCCCAAACCACAAGCCAAATGCGGGTGCGAGTGCTTATCCATCTTGAGAACCAATTAAAACTCAATAACTTTGGAACACTTCGCCTTGCGTTGTCACATTCAAAAGCTCAATTTTCTCCCGAATACAAAGCCGTTCATCGGTTGGGTTCTGATTATCCTTTCGTTTTTCTTGGTAAACGCTTCACACCTATTTGTCCCTTATGCATTAGTGAGGCTCCATACATTCGCCAGCAGTGGCAATTTATCTCTCACCAAGCCTGTGAACATCATGGCTGTAAACTGGTTCATCATTGCCCCGAGTGCCAATCGAGACTGGAATACCAAACCACCGAGAGTATTAGCCAATGCGAATGCGGTTTTGAACTCCGCAACTCACCGGTAGCAGATGCGCCAGTGGCTGCGCTACTGGTTGCAAGATGGTTGTCAGGAAATGACTCAAGACCTTTGGGATTACTGAAGGCAGAAATGACGCTCTCTGAGCGCTATGGTTTTTTACTATGGTACGTTAATCGTTACGGTGATATTGAGAATATCAGTTTTGAATCATTTGTTGAGTATTGCTCTTGTTGGCCAAGAGTGCTGAGGGAAGAACTTGATGAGTTGGTAAACAAAGCCGATCTCATTCGAATCAAAGATTGGAAAAAGACGTTTTTCAATGAAGTTTTTGGCGCTTTGCTTAAAGATTGTCGCCAGTTACCAAGTAGGCAGTTAGAGCGTAATAGCGTGCTCACGCAAGTGTTAGCCTACTTTACAAAGTTAATGGCAACACTAACTTCAAGCAGCAAAGGGAATGTAGGCGATGTGCTGTTGAGCCCCTTAG
The DNA here is from genome assembly GCF_002224265.1 of Vibrio vulnificus NBRC 15645 = ATCC 27562. NCBI lineage: Bacteria > Pseudomonadati > Pseudomonadota > Gammaproteobacteria > Vibrionales > Vibrionaceae > Vibrio > Vibrio vulnificus. Next base: position 482,001 of record NZ_CP012881.1, on the reverse strand, counting down.
AAGTGTCTACATTGCTTTCTTGCACAACGGATGAGGTGTATCGGTTGTATGAGTTTGGTGAGATTAAAGCAGCGATTAGGCCGCGGATGCATACCAAAATTGCCAGTCATGAATCGGCGTTCACCCTAAGAAGTGTCATCGAAACAAAGCTGACTCGCATGTGCTCTGAAAATGACGGTTTAAGCGTGTATCTACCTGAGTGGTAATTATGACGAAATTAAGTGATCTACTAGCAATTGAAGACGAAGCAATAAAACAAACGGCTCTAAAAAAGATGTTCATGCCCTATACAGAAGACGTTTGTGTTGATGGGTATGAACAAGAAACGTTGACGATTTTGCTTAATCTCAGTTCAAGCCATCAAGCGGATAGATGCTTGGATTGGTTGGATGTAGCCCGAGCTCAAAGGTATTTAAAAGATTCTGAAAACTTAGATGCCTCTCTTGCTGAAATCCAGTGGTTCCACACACATAACCTAAAGTTTCCAGACTGTCGTGTTAAGGACCAACGGATAATTGCGCGACCTCTTTCTACAGCCGAGGAGTTTATTTCAAGTGCAGTATTGGCTCAGCGATTGGGGTGGGCTCATAACTCTGCTGTCTATCGTCACACATTGTGGTTACTGAATCCTTTTAAATGGCAATCACAGCCAGTGTGTGTTCTTTCGCTTATTCAGCAGAAAAATCCAGTTTGGCTTGATCTGCTTACAGAATTTGGCTTGGATGTGAAGTCACTTGCTCGCTTACAACGTGCAATTGAAGAACAGCTTCCTGAGAATAGTTTTCCCGACAGTGTTAGTACTTACAGTAAGCAATTACGGTTTCCATGGGGTGATGATTATGTTTCGATCACCCCCGTTGTGAGTCATGCTCTTCAGTGCAAACTAGAAATAAGAGCGCGAAGTCCAGAAAACAAGTTCAGTTTTGTCTCTTCGTCACTGCCTAACTCTGCCAGTATTGGGAACCTGTGTGGCAGTTTGGGTGGGCATATGAGAGTCCTAAATTACCCGCTAGGCGTTAAACAGACCAAGGGTGGGACGTTAACGGAAAACCGTCAAAAGAGTGGTCATTACTTTGATGACTATCAGGTAACTAACGCCAAAATTTGTCAGGTACTAAATCGCCTAATTGGGTCTGAGCCATCTAAAACACAGCGGCAAAGAGAAAGAGCTCGTCAGGTTAGGAGTAAGATTTTACGAAAGCAAATAGCCTTATGGATGCTTCCACTCATTGAGTTAAGAGATATCGCTGAATCTGAACCCAATCAGCAACAACTAGAGCATGACGACACCTTAGCTCAAGCCTTTTTGTCGTTACCAGAATTGGAGCTTGGCTCTTTGGCTAGTGAGTTTAACCGACGCTTACATCTCACGTTTCAAAATAATATGTATTCAGCCAAGTTTGCTTATCATCCCAAACTGATGCAGGTAGCTAAAGCACAAGTGACATGGGTGCTTGAGCAACTTAGTAAGCCAATTAACAATCAAGATACGCATACGGGGGAGCAATATATCTACCTGTCGTCAATGAGAGTGCAAGATGCGGCAGCGATGAGTAACCCTTGTTTGTGTGGTGTGCCGTCTTTGACGGCCATTTGGGGATTCATGCACGATTATCAAAGGCAATTTAATCAATTGGTTAACAATGATTCCCCAGTTGAGTTTTTGAGTTTCGCTTTTTATGTTCGAAACGAGAATATTCAATCAACAGCGAAGCTGACAGAACCAAACTCAGTCGCCAAAGCTAGAACGGTTTCTAATGCGAAACGACCAACCATTCGCAGTGAACGATTGTCGGACCTAGAAATAGACTTAGTTATCAGAGTTCATAGTGAAAGCCGAATTTCAGATTTTAGATCGGCGCTTAAAACGGCGCTTCCCGTTGCTTTCGCCGGAGGGGCATTATACCAACCACAGCTATTGTAGTGGTCAACTAAAATTGGCCACGGTTTTAGAGTTTTCCCAATATAATCGTTCTGACTCATTGGGAGTTAGACCACCGTTATACTGATGTGGCCTGAGTTGGCAGTAATATCCAATGATGTAGCGAGTGATCTCTTGTTGAGCCTCAGCGAAGCTACGATAACCCACAGTTGGCACCCATTCCGTTTTCAGACTTCTAAAGAAGCGCTCCATCGGTGCATTATCCCAACAGTTTCCTCTGCGAGATAAACTCTGTTTTATTTGAAAACGCCACAGTAATTGGCGGTATTTACGACTGGTATAGTGACTACCTTGATCGCTGTGGAACATGACACCTTTAGGCTTACCACGAGACTCATAAGCCATCGAAAGAGCTTTGCCTGTTAGCCTAGAATCAGGTGATAACGACATCGACCAGCCAATCACTTTGCGGGCAAAAAGATCGATAACAACCGCTAAATACATCCACCGATTACCTGTCCAAATATACGTAACATCGCCAGCCCAGACTTCATTTGGCGCAGTAATCGCAAACTGACGACCTAAGTGATTTGGAACTTCAATATGTTCTTGTGAAGCTTTTCGGTAACGATGTCTTGGTACTTGGCAACTCACTAACCCAAGCGTTCTCATAAGCTTTGTCGCTCGGTATCGGCTCAGATTTACCCCCTGATTTGTGACTATATCTGCAATGGTTCTCGCTCCCGCAGAGCCATTGCTTGCGGCATGAGCCTCACTGACCAAGCTGCGCAATTTTACTGTTTCAGCATTAATTACCGTTGGGCGTTTAAGCCAATAGTGATAACTACTTCGATGAACATTGAAGACTTCGCATAAGGTTTTTATGCTGTAGCTCTGCTTGAGTTTCTTGATTATCAAGAATTGTTCAGTGAGTCCGACATCAACAGAGCCGTGGCTTTTTTTAATATATCATTATGCTCTTCAAGGCGAGCCAACTTCTTTTTTAATTCCCGAATTTCTATTTGTTCAGGGGTCATCGGTGAAGCTTTAGGTGTTTTTCCTTGGCGCTCTTCTCTGAGCTGGCGAACCCATTTATCCATCGTGGACTTGCCCACATTCATAGCTTGGGCTGCTTCAGTCACTGAGTAGTTTTGGTCTAGGACTAACTGCGCTGCTTCTAACTTAAATTCTGCGCTAAATAGTCGTCTTGTACGTTTTGTCATAGTGTCACCTGTTAACTTATGAGGTGATGATATCACCTCTAACTAAGTGACCAAATTCACTATGCCACTACGCTCATAGGAGCACCGTTGTCAGAGTGCAAAGTAATGTTGCCTTGCACACACTTTTCCCGCCATGTTGTTCTTTGGAGTAACTCCGCTGCATATTCGCCTAGCTCCTGAGCATACACTTCTGCACCTACTACTTTTCTACTGAAGATATCCATTATCAAATAGAGGTAATAGTGCTTCCCTCGTATTTTCGATGGCAGATAACTGATATCCCAGCTCCATACCTGATTTGGTTTGCAGGCTTTTTGAACCTTTGGTCGAGAAGGACTTGTGCCAGCTTGGTTACGAGTTCGCTTACCTAGCTGGTTGTTTGCTTTTAATACACGATAAAATGTGGACTCTGAGGCAATGTAAATGCCTTCATCAGCCAACATTGGAACGATGATATTCGGAGGTAAATCGGCATACTCTGGTGTATTGCAGATATCTAATATCTGCTGCCTTTCGGCTTCTGATAGCTTATTATGAGGCTCGTGCTGCCGAGGATGCTGACGCATATCACTTGTGATTTCGGCAGAGTTCCGTGTCCAACGCTGGAACGTTCGTATTGATAACCCAACGGTGGAACAAGCCTTTGTCTTTGTTGCCCCTTTACGTACAGCTTCATCAACAAGTGTGACTATTTTAAGCCGCTCTGAGATAGGAATCAGTCTTCCTCGTTGATTTCCCAGAGGGCATTGAACTTTTCCCGCAAAACCAGTAGCGCAGCCATTTCAGCAAGTGCTTTATCTTTACGTGCCAACTCCTTCTCCAACGCTTTTACCTTTCTGCGTTCATCACGTAGTAGCTTATTTTCTTTGTGTGACATTGAAGCCGATGTTGTACTCTGCGCCTTGATAGACAGTGCTCGCCAGGTTTTAACGTCATCGACAAATAACCCTTTAGACCTACAGTATTCAGCTAACTCGCGTTCAGACATTGTTGCAGTTTCAATCACTATGAAAAATCTCTGCTCCGCTGAATAATCAGTAGTAGTATTTTCTAACGGCGGCTCTGTAGACAATAGGCCGCTTTCAACAAGTTCATTTCTCCACTTAGATACCACGGAAGGACTCACATCTAATTCTTTAGCAATTCTTCGATGAGACCAATTATATGGTGGTAACAGCCAAGTTTGGCCTTTCGTTTTCACATCAATTGGAACTGGATTGGCTGGCATAGTTATCTCCTTAAAAATCTAGGCGACAACTATGCTGACACAGGGGGGAAACGAGCGATCGCAATCACCGAAATACGCAGATCGATGTTGAAGGGTCTGTGTAAAATAGTATTTTGAAAACAATCCGATACATAAGTGACTTTCTTATATGTGAGGATTTTGATGGAATAAGTAGCACTCGATCTTGTTTTAGTTATTTGTTGGTTGAATGTATTGTGGTGGGTATGTAATCTCGCGGAAATATAAAAAATAGCAGTAGATTTATAAATCGTTATGGTTAGGGCTTATCCGAAACGGGTGGCACTGTCACGCAGTGCTGTTGTAAGTTCTCAGGTTTTGCTCAAGCTTACGGGCGTCTCTTATCAAGTGCCAAAAGAGCATACAGGAGATGATCTAAAAAGCTGGCTTAAGAACGCATCAGGTCAAACTGATGGTCAACTGAGATTAAAGCGTCTAAAAGAAAAAAAACTTGCAGCTTCACATCTTCCTCTTGCTTATCAACAGCACGATGGCGAATTTGTAGTGCTTGCTCGTCTGTCTGATGAGCAAGCGTTGATCCAACGCCATCACGAGCATGTACCCCAAGTCATTTCAAGAACCACACTTCAAGAAGTGTGGGCAGGTCAAGTGATTCAATATCATGAAAGCGGGCGCCAGTTTGATATTCGCTGGTTTATCCCCGAGTTTCTTCGATACAAAAAATTGCTGTCAAGCGTACTCTTCTTTTCGTTTCTCTTGCAATTACTAGCGTTGATTAGCCCTCTCTTTTTTCAGGTTGTGATGGATAAGGTGCTTGTTCACGCCAACATTTCAACACTGGATGTGCTTGCGATTGTACTGGTAATTGTGGGCGTTTATGAAGTGCTACTGAAAGGGCTTAGAGAGTACTTATTCGCACATACGACTAACAGAATTGATATTCAGCTCGGCGGTAAGCTCTTTGGCCATCTGCTGTCTCTGCCGCTCATCTATTTTAAAACACGGCAAGTAGGCTCAATTGTTGCCCGCGTTAGGGAGTTGAGTAGCATTCGTGATTTTTTGACCAGCTCTGCGATGACGCTCAGTGTAGATGTTGCGTTTAGCGTGGTCTTTTTCGCTGTAATGGGCTGGCTCTCTTTTCCTTTAATGGTGATGGTTGTCTCAACCATTCCCGTTTACTTCATTCTCGCTTGGGTAACTGGTGCACACCTGCATAAAGCCGTTGAGAGGCAGTTCTCATGCGGGGCGAAAAATACGTCTTTTGTTACGGAATCTGTCTCTGGCATCCAAACAATGAAAAGCCTTGCCATAGAGCCTGCTATGCGGCGGAAGTGGCAAGGACAAGTAGAAGACTTTGCTCACGCGAACTTTGATACGCAGAAAATTACAGCGGTCACGAACCAAATTGTACAACTTGTTCAAAAGTTAACAGCGGTACTTGTCATTTGGGCTGGCGCGATGCAAGTGATGGCACTGGAAATGACAATAGGTCAGCTTATAGCTTTCAACATGTTGTTAAGCCATGTACACCAACCCTTGGGTAAGCTGGTAGACCTTTGGCAGCAATTTATCCAAACGCGAGTCGGTATTGATGCATTGGGAGATATGCTTAACCTCCCGCCAGAAACCGAGCATTCCTCAGTTCAGGTTGATGGTGTCTCAGGCAACATTCAGCTGAGAAATGTTGTCTTTAGTTACCAACCGAAATCGCCTGCCGTGCTTAAAAGTATCGATTTGAGCATTCGTGCAGGAGAAACCATTGGGATTGTTGGCCCTTCAGGTTCTGGAAAAAGTACAATTACTCGTCTTATCCAAAAACTCTATCTTCCTGTTTCTGGGTCAATTCATATTGATGGCATTGATCTCGCTACGATTTCATCTTCATCGCTAAGACAGCACATTGGTGTTGTTCTTCAGGAAAACTATCTTTTCAATAAAACGGTTAGGGAGAACATTTGTTTAAAAAAGCCGACCGCTGATTTAGAAGAGATCATCAAAGCTGCGAAGTTGGCAGGCGCTCACGATTTTATTCTAAAACTCCCCATGGGATATGACACCGTTTTGGCTGAAGGAGGCGTTAGTTTATCTGGTGGTCAAAGGCAACGTGTTGCCATTGCCCGTGCTTTGCTGGGCGATCCTAAAGTCCTGATATTTGATGAGGCCACGAGTGCGCTTGATGACGAAAGTCAGGAAGTTATTCAGAACAATATGTCTGCCATCAGTCAGGGAAGAACCGTGGTCATTATCGCACATCGGCTTTCTACAGTGAGAAGTTGTGATCGCATAATTACGGTTGAAGCCGGCCAAGTGACCAGTCAGGGCTCTCATGAGGAACTGGTGGCACAAAACGGTATTTACCGACGGTTATGGCAACTCCAACAGGCAAAGCAGCAAGAAGAAAGGGAGTAAACATGGCGGGCATAATTGAGAAAATCCAGCCTCTGAAAAAAAAACGACAGGCACCCTTAGATGAACAGTATGAGTTTTTACCTTCGTATTTAGAAGTGGTTGAGAAGCCTGCTAGCCCGCTGGCTAAAACGAGTGCATGGGCTATTTCCAGTTTGCTCATAGCTGCACTTGTATGGTCGATAGTCGGCAAACTGGATATTTTTGCCAGTGCATCAGGACAAGTGATTGTATCTAGTCGCTCCAAAGTCATTGAACCTTTCGTCCAAGGTGAAGTGGAGGAGATTCTTGTTAAAGAGGGTGATCGAGTGCATCAAGGTGATGTATTGATCAAGCTAAACCCAATTGGCGCTGAAGCAGAACGTGCTCGAATAGCCAGTCAGATAGATTTCACCTTGCTAGAGATTAGTCGCTATCAAGCTCTTTTGGGCGATGAACTGCCCACGTTGTGGCTTGACCCAAATGTTGGATCTGAGGAATTGCTTAATGCATCACGAATGGCTATTCAGTCTGACTGGCAAGAAAGACAGGCACAATTGGAGGGGATTTCAGCGGAGCTTGATGTCAATTTGGCGAACCAACTGGCTGTGCGCAATGAGTTGAGCTCGCTGGCATTGCTCCGGAATAATGTCGAAGAGAGGTTGGATGCGCGCAAGATTTTAATGGAAAGCAAATCTATTGCTCGAATGGAAGTATTGGACTTGGAGAAAGAACTGCTTGATACGCAAAGAGCTGTGTTTCAGCAGCAATCCCAATTAAAGGTACTTCAGGCAGAAGAAAAAAAACTCAAAGACAGCCGGACGACCTATCTAGCGGGCTTGAAAAAAGACTATCACCATCGATTAAATGAACTTCAAGGTCAATATGAAGGGTTGGCGCAAGAGTTAGTGAAAGCTAACAATGCGATTCGTCAGCAAGTCCTTCTTGCGCCAGTGAATGGCACAGTACAGCAACTGCAAGTGAATACGTTGGGAGGGGTTGTTCAACCTGCGGAAGAACTGATGGTAATTGTGCCCGAAGACGCCTTGCTTGAAGTCGAAGCCAAACTGTTAAACAAGGATGTTGGTTTCGTCATTCCGGGACAAACCGTTGAAGTTAAAATTGATACTTTCCCCTATACCAAGTACGGCACCGTACCCGCGGATGTAGTTCATGTATCCCGCGACGCAGTTAAAGACGAACAGTTTGGTATGGTCTTTCCCGTCAGGATCCGATTGCAAAAGGACAACATTAAAGTTGAAGAGAACCTTGTGCCGCTTCAACCGGGAATGACTGTTGTCGCAGAGATAAAAACTGGTCAGCGGCGTGTGATTGAGTATCTGTTAAGCCCTCTCCAACAGTACCAATCTGAAGCAATGAGGGAGCGATAAGAAAATGATCGTGACAGATTTGCACCCGACACTGGATGTGTTATGCGAACTAGCGAATGACTATGAACTCGCACCAGATAGCTCGCAACTGGTGCATCGTCTAGGGAAAAACGATAACAGCATTGATGAGATTGATTTGTGTCGTGCGGCGCTATGGTCTGGCCTTCAAGCTCGGGTGGTTGAAGCCAATATTGATGAACTTCAGGCGTTGCCGCTGCCCGCGTTAGTGTTGATGGACGAACAGTGGCGACTTGTTAAGCGTATTAGCCCAAAAACTGTGGAGATCGTTGATCAGCATAGGCGATTAAACTTGGAAGTAGAGGCTTTCAAGCTTACATATCAAGGGAAGGTCCTAGTTGCGAGGGCTAACTTCCAAGCTAAAGAGAAAATTGCGTTTGGATTTGGCTGGTTTATTCCGGCAATAAAGAAGCATAAGCGACAGTTTTCTTGGGTCATCGGTGTGTCGTTAATGATTCAACTGATTGCATTGGTTTCTCCGCTATTGTTTCAAAATGTTATCGATAAAGTGCTTGTAAGCCGGAGCCTATCGAGCCTAGAGGTATTGGGCGTTGCCATGCTGGGACTTGCAGTGATGGGGCCGCTCTATGGATTACTTCGTAGTTGGTTATTCTCCAACCTGTCCAGCAAAATTGGTGCTGAACTTTCATCTAAACTCTATGATCATTTAACCGCATTGCCGCTTTCATACTTTAATGAGCGTCAAACGGGTCAGATCATCGCAAGAATGAAGGAAATGGATAGCATCCGACAGTTTCTGACAGGCTCCGGGCTGACACTGATTCTAGACCTTGCGTTTATCGGCTTGTTTATCGGTGTAATGCTGATGTATTCCTCTCTACTGACCTCGGTCGTTGTAATAAGTCTTGTGCTGTATTTCCTGTTTTGGATCCTCGTCGGTAAAGGGTTACGAACGCGAGTAAATCACGCCTTTGAAGCAGAAGCCGATGCAACAGCCATGCTGACAGAGTCGGTAATGGGGATAGAAACCGTTAAAACAACAGCAACAGAGTGGCGTTTCAACAAGCATTGGCAAGAGCAATTGGCGCATTTTACTAAGGCATCATTTGCCGCAACAAACTATGGTAACTGGGCTGGGCAAGGTATTTGCTTAATTCAGAAGCTCACAGCGGCATTACTCTTGTGGTTAGGTGTGAAACTTGTATTGGATGGAGCGCTTACTTCTGGTGAGTTAGTCGCATTCAATATGTTTGCGGGACATGTTACTCAACCTATTTTACGCCTCGCCCAAATTTGGCAGGATTTTCAGCATACGCTGATATCGTTGCGAAGAGTGGGTGACATTTTAGATGTAGAGACGGAATCCGGGTCTGAAGGGCTGGCTTCCGTGGCACCCCTAAAAGGAAAAGTAGCATTCGATAACGTGCGCTTTCGTTATTGCGAGCAGTCTCCTGACGTTTTGCGCGGATTGAGCATCACCATTGAGCCGGGAGAGTTCGTTGGGATTACTGGCCCCTCTGGTTCAGGTAAAAGCACACTGACCAAGTTGCTTCAGAGACTTTATAGCCCCACACAAGGCCAAGTCTTGATTGATGGATTGGATTTGGCCATCGCCGACCCGGTCCAGTTGCGTCGCCAAATGAGCGTTGTGTTGCAAGAAAGCCACCTGTTTTCAGGCACAGTCGCTGAAAACATTCGATTGAACTGTCCTGAAGCATCAGATGAAGATGTGAGAAACGCCGCGGAACTTGCGGGCGTCATCGATTTTATCGGCGATTTGCCGCAAGGTTTCAATTCTCCCGTCGGAGAAAAAGGGGCGTTACTTTCTGGCGGCCAAAGACAGCGAATAGCGCTTGCTCGTGCTCTTATCTCTAACCCTAGCGTGTTGATTTTAGATGAAGCAACTTCTGCGCTCGATTATGAGTCTGAGGCAGCCATTATGAGTAATATGACAAAAATATGTGAAGGTAGAACGGTAATAAGTATTGCTCACCGACTCGGCACGATTAAAAACGCCGATCGGATATTGGTTATAAATGATGGTCGAATTTCGGAAGAGGGAGAGCACAATGTCCTAATTCAAGAGCAAGGCTTATATAAGCATCTTTGGGAACTTCAATCTGGTTTTTCATAAGACTACAAGGGAAAAAGATTGTTAAATTCTTTAATAAAAAATTTTTAAGTCCTAAAGTGTAAGTGATCTTCGTGGCCTTATTATTTTTATAAGGTTAGTTATAACGCCTAAGAAGCACCATATAAATAGGCAAGTTTCGGAATGGACCAAGGTATGATATTTGAAAACCTTTGGTTAATTAAAAATAATCAATAATTAAATAAGGTTTTTTATGTTTTCTTTTTTTTATGCTCTTAGGGTAAAAAAGTCAGACCTAATACTAGCGACAGTAATTTCTACATTTACTTTAATATTTAGTATTGTCAGTAATAGAGTGTTCTTAGACCCTTATAAAGAAGGGGAAGTATATTATTCAAGCTACTCACATGATGGAAGGCACGGTTCTGATGGACGGGGTTTGAGTTATAGCATAATTCATAACGAAATAGATGGTTCTGATTATAAAGTACAAGGTTTTGATTTTGGGCGCCTTAGTAATAAATTAAATAATTATGGAACGCAAAGGTTTGATGAAGGGGAAATAGAAGGCATAAAGGTTGGCTTGGTTTCGACATCAAATGAAAATATATATTATGTGGTTTACGTAGAGTTTAATCAACAGGTTATGCTCGAAAGTAGACCCACAATAAAAACTATAAATGAAAATAATTTCAATAATTTTATATTTGGAGTTGTTTCTTCAATTTTTATATTTTTCTTTATCATAATAATTAATTCTTTAATAAATTTAAGTAAATAAAGGTATACGTGATGCAAGATATAGTCCGAAAAATTTTCAATAACAGAACTTTGGGAATCGCTGAACTAGAAACAAATGTTTTAGTGTTAGATTCGCAATTACAAGGGCAAAGGACGACAAGTAAATTACTTGCTGCCGCTGATGTTGTTGTCTCAGTAGCGGGCTTTTTAAACAAATGGCCAGGGCTAGGAATCGGAGTTAGTGTTGGTGCTGTCGTAGACGCTATGGATGTATACCGAAAGGAAATGCAACAAAACGATGGTCTCGTTGGAGAGAATACTATCGCTTCTCTAGTAGCTGCAAGCTCTGACCTTATTGCTGGTATTAGCGGAGCAGTTGCTGGAAAGTCAAAGTTGTGGCCTCTGGCTGCGGTATCCGCAGGCTTCTCGATGCTGAGCGTCGCAGCTAAGCACCTTTCAATACATGGAAGTAACGTTAATCAGGTAAAAAATAATTTAAAAAATGAACAAAAAAGTCTGCTCGATAGTTTGAGGTATCAGACAGAGTCAAGGCGTGATGCAGTTATTAAAGACTATGAATCTTTGATTCGACAAGAAGCTGAAAAAGCTGGCATCGATTTTTCTACGGTAATTGATAGCGGATTTTCTTCTGAGGTTGATGGACTTATTGAACTACTTAATAACGAGATTAATGCTGATATTGAGAAAAGCTTGTCGCTTCGTATCGATCTTAGTGTAGATCGAATAGAAGAGATAAAAGATGAATATATTGGGGACTTCAATACGATACTTGGCGGATATGGTGACGGTGGTAGAGTCACCAGCCTGTTAAATACCTCCCTCGGTATAGCGGTTAAAAAATCAAGAACTAAAATTTTAGATGCTGCCCACAATGATTTTATAGAAGAAGTCGAGGATGCGGATCTAAATCGTGCTCAAGTACTAGATTTTTCTGCAGGACTAAAAGATGCCCTTCGACAAGCTAATCTAAAGTCAGGCAGTGTTGGAGGATTTGTTGATAAATGGATTGGGAGATATCAACAAGCATTGTCTAGTACACGATCTAATCTGATAGCTGACTCACTGAGTTATAAAAACGGTGTATTGAACGGCGGGATGGTTTTAGTCGAGGAGGTCAATAAAGATCTCGTCCAAGATTATTTAAATAAACGTAATGAATTAAATGAACAATACCAAATATTTGAGAAGCTCGAAAAAAATAGACAAATAGACCTTGCTCATCGAGATGTCGCATCCTTAGTTATTGAGAATAAGAAAGTATTCATGGAAGATGTTCGCAATATGCATCAAACATCTGCGGAGTATTTACGTCAAAAAGCAATTAGACTAGCAGCGAAAGCAAACAGTAAAGAAGGAAAAGTACCGAATTCAATTTTTAATAAGTTGGGCGAACTTCACCAAGAAATAAACAATCAGATAGATAATTCTAGGGCTGCTACCAGTAACGTCCTCGATTCTTATTTGAGTAATTTTACTGACCTCACTCACTTTCTAAACATCTCAGATGTATATATAAAAGAAGAGCATCATCGATTAAATGATGGTTTTAGTAGTATTATTTCTTTATTAGAAAGCATTATCGACCAGTTGGAGGAGCTTCTAGATGAAGAGCCAGATGATGAAGAACAAGACAGCGATAACGATGGTATACCTGATGATATAGACCCTGATCAAGATGGTGATAACGACCCTAATAATCATGATGATGACAGCGGCTCTACTGGTGGTGAAGGCGGCACGCAAGGCGATGCTGTTCATGAGGGTAGTAATAACTCCGATCGCCAGCGCAGGATTGATCCACTCGTTCTCGATTTAGATGGGGATGGATTAGATTTTTTAAGTCTTGATAACAGCCAAGCCAAATTTGATTTAACGGGTAATAGCTTTGCTACCCATACGTCTTGGCTAAGTGGTGATGATGGGTTTCTTGCAATCGACAAAAACAATGATGGTTCGATAAACAATATCGACGAACTGTTTGGCCGTGAAGATATAACGGGTTTTGAGGAACTCGAGCTACTAGATAGTAATGGTGACGGTAAGATCTCAACGGAAGATGCCGCGTTTGAACAGTTACTAATCTGGCAAGATAAAAATGGCGATGGTGCATCTACACAAGAAGAGCTCAAGAAACTCTCAGACTATAACATCACAGAAATTAGCCTCGACAGGAGTGCATCTGGTGCAGAAAAAAATGATGTTTTACTCGAGGAAGTTGGCCACTATGTTACCGTTGACGCGAACGGTAACAGACAAGAATATCTACTGGGTGATGTGTTGTTCAGCACTCGACCAACCTATTCAGAATTCGTTGGAGAAGTCACGCTGACAGATGCGGCCAAAGCCATTGCAAACATTCAAGGCTACGGCATGATGCCCGACCTTAACGCAGCAATGAGCTTGAATAAAGAGTTTGAAGCTCAGATTCTCCAGTTTACCCGAGATTTAAGTAGCCAAACACTCACCAGTGGCTTTGATGACATTTTGTATGGTTGGGCCGGTTCTAAAAGGCTTACGCTTGCTGATATCGACAGCACCCCAAACTTGTCGGCTGACGAAAATGGTTTGGTTCGATTCCCTAATGCCAATATTACTCTTAGCATTGAACAGCTCGGTGTTCTAAAAGCTTACACAGGCATTAACACCCTAGAGATAGGTGACGGTATTTGGAACGCCAATGGACAGACGCATACTACGGGTCAACTTTATCTTGAAGCATGGAACAGTATTCGCGCCAATTTAGTGGCTAAGTTTGCAGTAAGTCAAGGACTCTTAGATCACTTAATCCCTTCTGTTACCTACGATGCTGCATCTGATACGTTACAAAGTACCTTCGATTTTAAGAGCCGTGCTGATGCAACATTTCAAAAAGTCACAAGCAAGTTAGGTAACCTAAAAACAGCTAATGATGCAGCAGAACTACTTCTTGTCTTAGATGTGTTCGAACAGTTTGAATCTGGCTTCTCCAAAACGCAAAAAGAATGTGTTATCGACCTTATTAAATCAGCAGAGCCAGCAGCTTATGATTGGTTAGCCAATAATATTGACCTTGTTAAGAAAATTGATAATAGCATTCTTTTGGGGACGAATACGCAAGGTGGCAGCGCTGCGGACTTTGCGATTGGTTCAAAAGGCAATGACATAATCAACGCGGGAGGCGGCAACGACATTGTTGAAGGCGGTCTTGGTGACGACACTTTGCATGGCCAAGACGGTGATGACCAACTTTTTGGTGGTGTGGGCAACGATACCTTGACAGTCAATGGTAGTGGCTCAAACACGCTGGAAGGAGGAGAGGGTGATGACCTTCTCAAGGTGAATCGCAGCGTGGATGCATACTATCAACGTGATCATGTGCGCAAGGCCGTCAACACGTTCAATGGTGGTCAAGGTAATGATCGTCTAGAAGGCAGTGCGGGTGCTGAGACGTATGTATTTAATCGAGGGGACGGGCAGGACACCATCAACGACTATGACCATAACAATTGGAGCTCCGTGGACGGTTGGAATCAAGTCGACCGGATTGTCTTGGGTGAAGGGATTAGCCGAGACGAGTTAACGTTGCGTCGAAACGGTAATCATATGGTGCTCATGATTGGAGGTCTTGATTCTGGGGATTCGATTACGATAGAGAATGCGTATACCGACAAACGGTACCGCATTGAAGAAGTGGTGTTGAGTGATGGTACGACACTGGCTCCGCAAGATATCCCTCTATACACCATCGACGGCGATAACGATATTCGAGGTGGTGGTTTTGCTGAGACGGTAACCGTAGGCGATGGCAATGACACTATTAGCCTTGAAGGCGGTAATGACACGATCCGTAGTGGTGGAGGGGTTGATACCGTTGATGCTGGAAGCGGTGATGATGAGGTTTATGCGGGTCTCGGAGACGATACGGTCTTGGCCGGCTCTGGTAATGACCTCGTTTATGGTGAAGAAGGTAATGATACGCTTCATGGCCAAGACGGTGATGACCAACTTTTTGGTGGTGTGGGCAACGATACCTTGACAGTCAATGGTAGTGGCTCAAACACGCTGGAAGGAGGAGAGGGTGATGACCTTCTCAAGGTGAATCGCAGCGTGGATGCATACTATCAACGTGATCATGTGCGCAAGGCCGTCAACACGTTCAATGGTGGTCAAGGTAATGATCGTCTAGAAGGCAGTGCGGGTGCTGAGACGTATGTATTTAATCGAGGGGACGGGCAAGACACCATCAACGACTATGACCATAACAATTGGAGCTCCGTGGACGGTTGGAATCAAGTCGACCGGATTGTCTTGGGTGAAGGGATTAGCCGAGACGAGTTAACGTTGCGTCGAAACGGTAATCATATGGTGCTCATGATTGGAGGTCTTGATTCTGGGGATTCGATTACGATAGAGAATGCGTATACCGACAAACGGTACCGCATTGAAGAAGTGGTGTTGAGTGATGGTACGACACTGGCTCCGCAAGATATCCCTCTATACACCATCGACGGCGATAACGATATTCGAGGTGGTGGTTTTGCTGAGACGGTAACCGTAGGCGATGGCAATGACACTATTAGCCTTGAAGGCGGTAATGACACGATCCGTAGTGGTGGAGGGGTTGATACCGTTGATGCTGGAAGCGGTGATGATGAGGTTTATGCGGGTCTCGGAGACGATACGGTCTTGGCCGGCTCTGGTAATGACCTCGTTTATGGTGAAGAAGGTAATGATACGCTTCATGGCCAAGACGGTGATGACCAACTTTTTGGTGGTGTGGGCAACGATACCTTGACAGTCAATGGTAGTGGCTCAAACACGCTGGAAGGAGGAGAGGGTGATGACCTTCTCAAGGTGAATCGCAGCGTGGATGCATACTATCAACGTGATCATGTGCGCAAGGCCGTCAACACGTTCAATGGTGGTCAAGGTAATGATCGTCTAGAAGGCAGTGCGGGTGCTGAGACGTATGTATTTAATCGAGGGGACGGGCAAGACACCATCAACGACTATGACCATAACAATTGGAGCTCCGTGGACGGTTGGAATCAAGTCGACCGGATTGTCTTGGGTGAAGGGATTAGCCGAGACGAGTTAACGTTGCGTCGAAACGGTAATCATATGGTGCTCATGATTGGAGGTCTTGATTCTGGGGATTCGATTACGATAGAGAATGCGTATACCGACAAACGGTACCGCATTGAAGAAGTGGTGTTGAGTGATGGTACGACACTGGCTCCGCAAGATATCCCTCTATACACCATCGACGGCGATAACGATATTCGAGGTGGTGGTTTTGCTGAGACGGTAACCGTAGGCGATGGCAATGACACTATTAGCCTTGAAGGCGGTAATGACACGATCCGTAGTGGTGGAGGGGTTGATACCGTTGATGCTGGAAGCGGTGATGATGAGGTTTATGCGGGTCTCGGAGACGATACGGTCTTGGCCGGCTCTGGTAATGACCTCGTTTATGGTGAAGAAGGTAATGATACGCTTCATGGCCAAGACGGTGATGACCAACTTTTTGGTGGTGTGGGCAACGATACCTTGACAGTCAATGGTAGTGGCTCAAACACGCTGGAAGGAGGAGAGGGTGATGACCTTCTCAAGGTGAATCGCAGCGTGGATGCATACTATCAACGTGATCATGTGCGCAAGGCCGTCAACACGTTCAATGGTGGTCAAGGTAATGATCGTCTAGAAGGCAGTGCGGGTGCTGAGACGTATGTATTTAATCGAGGGGACGGGCAAGACACCATCAACGACTATGACCATAACAATTGGAGCTCCGTGGACGGTTGGAATCAAGTCGACCGGATTGTCTTGGGTGAAGGGATTAGCCGAGACGAGTTAACGTTGCGTCGAAACGGTAATCATATGGTGCTCATGATTGGAGGTCTTGATTCTGGGGATTCGATTACGATAGAGAATGCGTATACCGACAAACGGTACCGCATTGAAGAAGTGGTGTTGAGTGATGGTACGACACTGGCTCCGCAAGATATCCCTCTATACACCATCGACGGCGATAACGATATTCGAGGTGGTGGTTTTGCTGAGACGGTAACCGTAGGCGATGGCAATGACACTATTAGCCTTGAAGGCGGTAATGACACGATCCGTAGTGGTGGAGGGGTTGATACCGTTGATGCTGGAAGCGGTGATGATGAGGTTTATGCGGGTCTCGGAGACGATACGGTCTTGGCCGGCTCTGGTAATGACCTCGTTTATGGTGAAGAAGGTAATGATACGCTTCATGGCCAAGACGGTGATGACCAACTTTTTGGTGGTGTGGGCAACGATACCTTGACAGTCAATGGTAGTGGCTCAAACACGCTGGAAGGAGGAGAGGGTGATGACCTTCTCAAGGTGAATCGCAGCGTGGATGCATACTATCAACGTGATCATGTGCGCAAGGCCGTCAACACGTTCAATGGTGGTCAAGGTAATGATCGTCTAGAAGGCAGTGCGGGTGCTGAGACGTATGTATTTAATCGAGGGGACGGGCAGGACACCATCAACGACTATGACCATAACAATTGGAGCTCCGTGGACGGTTGGAATCAAGTCGACCGGATTGTCTTGGGTGAAGGGATTAGCCGAGACGAGTTAACGTTGCGTCGAAACGGTAATCATATGGTGCTCATGATTGGAGGTCTTGATTCTGGGGATTCGATTACGATAGAGAATGCGTATACCGACAAACGGTACCGCATTGAAGAAGTGGTGTTGAGTGATGGTACGACACTGGCTCCGCAAGATATCCCTCTATACACCATCGACGGCGATAACGATATTCGAGGTGGTGGTTTTGCTGAGACGGTAACCGTAGGCGATGGCAATGACACTATTAGCCTTGAAGGCGGTAATGACACGATCCGTAGTGGTGGAGGGGTTGATACCGTTGATGCTGGAAGCGGTGATGATGAGGTTTATGCGGGTCTCGGAGACGATACGGTCTTGGCCGGCTCTGGTAATGACCTCGTTTATGGTGAAGAAGGTAATGATACGCTTCATGGCCAAGACGGTGATGACCAACTTTTTGGTGGTGTGGGCAACGATACCTTGACAGTCAATGGTAGTGGCTCAAACACGCTGGAAGGAGGAGAGGGTGATGACCTTCTCAAGGTGAATCGCAGCGTGGATGCATACTATCAACGTGATCATGTGCGCAAGGCCGTCAACACGTTCAATGGTGGTCAAGGTAATGATCGTCTAGAAGGCAGTGCGGGTGCTGAGACGTATGTATTTAATCGAGGGGACGGGCAAGACACCATCAACGACTATGACCATAACAATTGGAGCTCCGTGGACGGTTGGAATCAAGTCGACCGGATTGTCTTGGGTGAAGGGATTAGCCGAGACGAGTTAACGTTGCGTCGAAACGGTAATCATATGGTGCTCATGATTGGAGGTCTTGATTCTGGGGATTCGATTACGATAGAGAATGCGTATACCGACAAACGGTACCGCATTGAAGAAGTGGTGTTGAGTGATGGTACGACACTGGCTCCGCAAGATATCCCTCTATACACCATCGACGGCGATAACGATATTCGAGGTGGTGGTTTTGCTGAGACGGTAACCGTAGGCGATGGCAATGACACTATTAGCCTTGAAGGCGGTAATGACACGATCCGTAGTGGTGGAGGGGTTGATACCGTTGATGCTGGAAGCGGTGATGATGAGGTTTATGCGGGTCTCGGAGACGATACGGTCTTGGCCGGCTCTGGTAATGACCTCGTTTATGGTGAAGAAGGTAATGATACGCTTCATGGCCAAGACGGTGATGACCAACTTTTTGGTGGTGTGGGCAACGATACCTTGACAGTCAATGGTAGTGGCTCAAACACGCTGGAAGGAGGAGAGGGTGATGACCTTCTCAAGGTGAATCGCAGCGTGGATGCATACTATCAACGTGATCATGTGCGCAAGGCCGTCAACACGTTCAATGGTGGTCAAGGTAATGATCGTCTAGAAGGCAGTGCGGGTGCTGAGACGTATGTATTTAATCGAGGGGACGGGCAGGACACCATCAACGACTATGACCATAACAATTGGAGCTCCGTGGACGGTTGGAATCAAGTCGACCGGATTGTCTTGGGTGAAGGGATTAGCCGAGACGAGTTAACGTTGCGTCGAAACGGTAATCATATGGTGCTCATGATTGGAGGTCTTGATTCTGGGGATTCGATTACGATAGAGAATGCGTATACCGACAAACGGTACCGCATTGAAGAAGTGGTGTTGAGTGATGGTACGACACTGGCTCCGCAAGATATCCCTCTATACACCATCGACGGCGATAACGATATTCGAGGTGGTGGTTTTGCTGAGACGGTAACCGTAGGCGATGGCAATGACACTATTAGCCTTGAAGGCGGTAATGACACGATCCGTAGTGGTGGAGGGGTTGATACCGTTGATGCTGGAAGCGGTGATGATGAGGTTTATGCGGGTCTCGGAGACGATACGGTCTTGGCCGGCTCTGGTAATGACCTCGTTTATGGTGAAGAAGGTAATGATACGCTTCATGGCCAAGACGGTGATGACCAACTTTTTGGTGGTGTGGGCAACGATACCTTGACAGTCAATGGTAGTGGCTCAAACACGCTGGAAGGAGGAGAGGGTGATGACCTTCTCAAGGTGAATCGCAGCGTGGATGCATACTATCAACGTGATCATGTGCGCAAGGCCGTCAACACGTTCAATGGTGGTCAAGGTAATGATCGTCTAGAAGGCAGTGCGGGTGCTGAGACGTATGTATTTAATCGAGGGGACGGGCAGGACACCATCAACGACTATGACCATAACAATTGGAGCTCCGTGGACGGTTGGAATCAAGTCGACCGGATTGTCTTGGGTGAAGGGATTAGCCGAGACGAGTTAACGTTGCGTCGAAACGGTAATCATATGGTGCTCATGATTGGAGGTCTTGATTCTGGGGATTCGATTACGATAGAGAATGCGTATACCGACAAACGGTACCGCATTGAAGAAGTGGTGTTGAGTGATGGTACGACACTGGCTCCGCAAGATATCCCTCTATACACCATCGACGGCGATAACGATATTCGAGGTGGTGGTTTTGCTGAGACGGTAACCGTAGGCGATGGCAATGACACTATTAGCCTTGAAGGCGGTAATGACACGATCCGTAGTGGTGGAGGGGTTGATACCGTTGATGCTGGAAGCGGTGATGATGAGGTTTATGCGGGTCTCGGAGACGATACGGTCTTGGCCGGCTCTGGTAATGACCTCGTTTATGGTGAAGAAGGTAATGATACGCTTCATGGCCAAGACGGTGATGACCAACTTTTTGGTGGTGTGGGCAACGATACCTTGACAGTCAATGGTAGTGGCTCAAACACGCTGGAAGGAGGAGAGGGTGATGACCTTCTCAAGGTGAATCGCAGCGTGGATGCATACTATCAACGTGATCATGTGCGCAAGGCCGTCAACACGTTCAATGGTGGTCAAGGTAATGATCGTCTAGAAGGCAGTGCGGGTGCTGAGACGTATGTATTTAATCGAGGGGACGGGCAAGACACCATCAACGACTATGACCATAACAATTGGAGCTCCGTGGACGGTTGGAATCAAGTCGACCGGATTGTCTTGGGTGAAGGGATTAGCCGAGACGAGTTAACGTTGCGTCGAAACGGTAATCATATGGTGCTCATGATTGGAGGTCTTGATTCTGGGGATTCGATTACGATAGAGAATGCGTATACCGACAAACGGTACCGCATTGAAGAAGTGGTGTTGAGTGATGGTACGACACTGGCTCCGCAAGATATCCCTCTATACACCATCGACGGCGATAACGATATTCGAGGTGGTGGTTTTGCTGAGACGGTAACCGTAGGCGATGGCAATGACACTATTAGCCTTGAAGGCGGTAATGACACGATCCGTAGTGGTGGAGGGGTTGATACCGTTGATGCTGGAAGCGGTGATGATGAGGTTTATGCGGGTCTCGGAGACGATACGGTCTTGGCCGGCTCTGGTAATGACCTCGTTTATGGTGAAGAAGGTAATGATACGCTTCATGGCAAGACGGTGATGACCAACTTTTTGGTGGTGTGGGCAACGATACCTTGACAGTCAATGGTAGTGGCTCAAACACGCTGGAAGGAGGAGAGGGTGATGACCTTCTCAAGGTGAATCGCAGCGTGGATGCATACTATCAACGTGATCATGTGCGCAAGGCCGTCAACACGTTCAATGGTGGTCAAGGTAATGATCGTCTAGAAGGCAGTGCGGGTGCTGAGACGTATGTATTTAATCGAGGGACGGGCAGGACACCATCAACGACTATGACCATAACAATTGGAGCTCCGTGGACGGTTGGAATCAAGTCGACCGGATTGTCTTGGGTGAAGGGATTAGCCGAGACGAGTTAACGTTGCGTCGAAACGGTAATCATATGGTGCTCATGATTGGAGGTCTTGATTCTGGGGATTCGATTACGATAGAGAATGCGTATACCGACAAACGGTACCGCATTGAAGAAGTGGTGTTGAGTGATGGTAGTAAGGTATCGCCGTTTGAACTCCCAGACTATGTGGAACCAGTCATAAATACGGACTTACTCGTCCAAGCGATGGGTGCTTTTGATACGCGAGAAAGCGTGACAAATAACGCTGTTATTGACAGTGTTACATCTTCATTCTCACCCAACTTAGTTGTCAGCGCACAGATCCAGCTCTAAAGGTAATCATCTATCGATGATGAAATACGATACTCTGCGTGCGCGGCATGCAGAGTATCGATCGAATTCACTCTCTATAAGTCATCTAAGAAAGTGGTAAATTTACTACGCTCAATTTGAGTGGTTATCTAAATTTGTAATCTTTTGATGCAATCTTATGTGAACTTATTCTGCAAATATCTTTGTAACTATTTGAAAGCTCGTTCTGGCTATGCAGACTTATGCTGCAAGCATCACATTATGAAGCCTGCAATATATGTTCGCATAAATTGCAGGCTTTCTTCATATTTGCACCATAAGTTTTCATAGTCTATTTTTTTGTTGTCGGTTTACAACAAAGTGACTTGGCTATGTTTGACCAAACTAAGAAATCATCTCACATACACAACATCTGTAAGTTCATGAGCTTGAAGAACGATGCTGTTGTTCGCACTCTTTCCATTTTGGAATTCGATTTCTGTTTTCACCTCGAATACAACCCAAACATCAAGAGTTTTACCTCTCAACCTTTTGGCTTCCACTATCAGTTCAATAACCGAAATTGCCGATATACACACCAGATTTTTTTGTGACGGTTCACAAAGGCACTTATTCCGAAGCATACGTTTAAGGGCAACCACCAAACAATGAAGTTTGGTGTGCCTCCACGCATTGAAAATGGTCGGAAGTTCTTAAACAACAAGTTTGGTTAAAAAGTGTACAAATTAAGTATTAAATATCGAAAACTATGGTAGGCTAGTTCGTGACCCCCCACAGCTTAGTGGGACATTTTGTTGATTCTGGATTGATTATCCTCCCCATAGTGCCCTTCTAAGCCTAACGAAGTTAGGTAAATCATGTTACACCCAACACGTAAAATGAGCTCAAAACTGAGCAACGTAGAAAACTTGTACTCTTTACCAAGAAGTAGAGCGTTACCTAAACCCAATTTATTGAGGCAACAAAGGGAGACTGCGGTTGTTTACTGCGAGGGCTTCTTTGGTGAGTCTAAAGGCAAAACAACTAACGGGTTGGTACGCGAGTCGAATCGGTTCAAGATCGTATCTGTTATCGACAGCACCAAAGCAGGTCAAGATAGTGGAGCTTATCTTTATGGGCATGACAATGGCGTTCCTATTTGTTCTAGTTTAAGTCAAGCGATCGCGGTTTCTGATTGGATTCCGGAATACTTTATTTACGGTCTTTCTCCTGAGAGTGGGCGTTTATCTCTTGAAGAAAGACAGCTAATCCTCACCGCAATGAGATTGGGGATGAACATTGTGATTGGCCTACATGAATTTTTAACGGACGACCCAGAATTTATGGAAGCGGCCAAAAAGAATCATGTTCGGATTATTGATGTCATCAAACCAAGGCCAATTGATGAACTTGAGCTGTTTGCGAACCGTCTCCAAACCGTTCTTTGCCCAAGGATTTTAGTCATGGGTACGGATTGTGCTATTGGCAAACGCACCACTGCATTGGCGTTGACGAAAGTCCTCGAAAGATACGGTTTAAATGTCGTCATGATTGCTACAGGGCAAACGGGGTTGATCCAAGGAGCACGCCATGGGATCGCACTTGAAGCCATACCTTCACAGTATTGTGTTGGAGAGTTAGAAGCCGTTGTTGTTGAAGCATACGAAGAAGAAGGACCTGATGTCATTGTGATTGAAGGGCAAGGTGCATTAAGCCACCCCTGTTTTTGTACTAGTGCATCGATTATCCGTGGCTCGCAACCACATGCGGTAATCCTTCAACACTCTCCAACGAGGGTCTACTTGAGTGGTAGTGAGCAATATTTTATGCCTGATTTGGATACAGAAATAGAGTTAATAGAGCTGTTTGCTGGTGTACCCGTTATAGGCATTACATTAAACAGTCAAGGTTTGGATGAGCAATCTACCGCGGAAGTGATTTCTCACTATGCCGACAAGTATCATCGTCCAGTGGCAGAGCTGTTTACTGTTTCAGATGAAGTTCTAGTTGAAATGGTGATGGAGATGTTCCCAGAGTTAGATCTTGATTCTATCACTATCTAGTTAACTGAATTTTAGCCAAGTATATTGAATTTATTCAGTATACTTGTGCTTAACAGGCATATTTTTCGCTTGCTTAGTGACCTTATATTGAAGGGTTATTTTGTATTTCTTCCGATTTTTCTTGAAAAAACGTTCAGCGCTACTACTAAAAGTCGCTTTTTCACATTTATCCTATTGGATACCATTTTTATTTTATCTTGGTAGGTAAGAGTAGGCCTTTAAAGCGGATGAATTGATGAAAAATAGGCGTTTAAAAGCAATTGTTCCTCTCTTTTAAACGTGTCGTTCTTTGTTAAAGCATCTAGTTGCACTCCTGGACACAACGTTTAGAGAAGCTTTGGAATATGACACGAAATATGGCCTTGTTACTTCGGGCTATCCCTCAATGCATAAACCGAGTGGGTTAAAAATGTTCCCCCTAAAGCCGGAGGGCATGCTCATGAGCCAACGTATTCATCTTTCGCGAAACCCCTGGGGGGGAGGAAAACAAGATCCTCCTAATTTTGGTGAAGCTTTCTACACTCTCTTTCACCATTTTAAGAAAAGGCTTCCAAACGGTAGGTATTCAAGTTTATTTATTCCTCTTATCGTCTTCCTTCTAACGTCCATTTCCTGGAGCGTCTTTTACACAGTGCCGAGCGATTCTGTTGCGGTGATACAGCGGTTTGGGAAATATGTTCATAGTGTTCCTGCTGGGCTTCATTTAAAGATGCCACTTGGTATCGATGCCGTAAAAATAGTGCCGGTGAAGCGACAGCTCAAACAAGAATTTGGGTTTATTACTCCAGGGGCAAGTGATCCGCACCAAAATCCTCGAATCAACTCTCGGCATCAAGAAATGCAAATGGTGACTGGTGATTTAAATGCCGCGCTTGTCGAGTGGGTGGTGCAGTATAGAATCTCTGAACCCATCCATTTTCTATTCGAAGTCCGTGAGCCTAGCGAGACCCTTCGATATGTTTCTGAATCTGTGATGCGCGAAGTGGTAGGTGATAGGACTGTGGATGAAGTGATCACCATAGGTCGGCAAGAAATTGAGTCCGAAGCTCTATCAAAAATGCAAGCGCTCTCTACGAAATATGTCTTAGGGATAAGAATTGACCAAGTTCAGTTGAAAAACATCAACCCACCTCAACCTGTCCAAGCGTCGTTCAATGAAGTAAATCAAGCTCAACAAGAAAAAGAGAAACTGATTAACGAAGCTCGTAGAGATTACAACAAAGTGATCCCTTTAGCGCTAGGAGAAAAAGATCAGCGAATCAGAGAAGCTGATGGTTATCGCTTAAAACGCATTAATGAGGCAGAGGGGGATACGGCTCGTTTCAATGCTTTACTGCTTGAGTACGTTAAAGCACCTGAAGTGACTTTGCGAAGAATCTATCTTGAAACAATGCAGGTCGTCTTACCGAATATTCGCACCAAGATTATCATTGATGAGCGAAGCAACAGTATTTTGCCCCTGCTTGATCTCAATAAAATACAAGGAGATGCAAAATGAAACCGATTAACGTAGGGCTTGTAATCGCATTGATTTTGGGTGTGTCTCTTAGCCTATACAATGCATTGTATACGGTTAATGAAGTTCAACAGGTCGTTATCACTCAGTTTGGCAAGCCTATCGGGACGCCTATTGTGAATGCGGGATTGAAGATAAAAATACCCTACATTCAAGAAATAAACATGATCGATAAACGTGTCTTGGAGTGGGATGGACGACCTTCTGATATGCCAACAAAAGACAAACTGTATATTTCTGTAGACCTATTTGCTCGGTGGCGAATTATCGATCCGCTTCAATACTTCTTACGTCTCAAAGATGAGCGCAGTGCACAATCACGGCTGGACGATATTTTGGGTAGTGAAACACGAAATGCAGTGGCAAAACATGAACTGATAGAAATAATCCGAACAAACAAAAATCGAAAACCGTTGCGAGACCCCTTACTGAGCGAGGCTGAAAGAGCGTTAAAAATTGGCGCTCTCGTGCCTATTCAAAAAGGTCGTCAACTAGTAGAACAAGAAATATTCTTAGCCGCGGCAGAAAAAATAAAAATTTTTGGTATTGAACTGCTCGATATTCGTTTCAAACGTATTAACTACAATGAGAGTGTTCGTCCCAAAATTTACGAGCGAATGGTCAGTGAACGTCGTCAAATTGCAGAACGTTTTTTGTCGGAAGGCAATGGGGAAGCAGCAAGGATCCGAGGTGACCGGATCAGAGATTTGAATATGATCCAGTCTGAGGCCTATCGAGAGGTAGAAGAGATTCGAGGGCAAGCCGATGCGAAAGCTGCTGAAATTTATGCGTCAGCTTACAATAAAAACCCTGAAGCAACACGTCTGTATGAGTTCACACGAACGATGCAGTCTTACTCAACTGTCCTGGCAGAAAACACAACACTGGTTTTGTCTACTAATAGTGAATTATTCAAGTTTCTTAATGGTGTTGAAGGTAGCTTAAATGGCACGGCTGAAAGCAATGACTAAAAGAAAGAAGAGAGCAGCCATTAATCTGACCCGGCTACCAAGAGAGTACATTGATTGGTTATCTCGTCCTATATACCGTTTTATTCATATTGAATCTGCCGCTGGAATTGTACTGTTTATTTCAACGCTCTTAGCTGTTTTATTGGCTAACTCACATTTAAGTGAGGAGTTTGCTCGTTTTTGGCAGATTTCGCTAGGGATGACGGTTGGTGATTTGGTTTTTGAGCGTTCATTACACAAATGGGTCAATGATGCCGGAATGACCCTATTTTTCTTTCTTATTGCCTTGGAGCTTAAGCGTGAGTTAGCGCTAGGTGAACTTCGCAATCCCCAATTAGCTCTCCTTTCCATTGCTGCTGCTCTTGGAGGCATGTCGATCCCGCCTCTTTTTTACTTACTTCTACAGTACGGTGAATCCGGTCAGCATGGTTGGGGGACGGTCATGGCAACAGATACCGCCTTTGTGATCGGATGTCTTGCACTCTTAGGGCGAAGCATTCCAAGCAGTTTGCGGATATTCATGTTATCAATGGCCGTGGTGGATGATATCGGTGCGATCTTTGTTGTCGCTATTGGTTACGGAGAAGCGGTTGACTGGCAGGTGTTATCCTATGCGTTGTTGGGCTTTATGCTTGTTCGTGCGATGGCTTTCTTAGGGGTCCGTAGTCTTGTACTCTTTTCTATTGTCGGCGGAGCAATATGGTTGGTTATCGATATGTCTGGTGTTCATCCAACGATTACAGGAGTGATTCTCGGCTTACTAACCCCCACGAATAAATGGATGAGTAGGCAGCATCTTTTTATCATTATGGAGGCTTTAGTGCCATCTTCACCTAGTCAACAATGGAGTGGGGACAAGAGAGAAGGAGAGATTTTAAAAACCGCAGCGGCGGCTGCACGAGAAACGCTTTCACCTGTAGAGCGGCTGGAAATGTTGCTTCATCCTTGGGTCGGGTTTGTTGTTTTACCGTTGTTTGCTCTTGCTAACGCGGGAGTTTCATTAACCAGTGTAAACCTAACGTCTCCTATTACGCTGGCTGTTTTTGTGGGTTTTGTTTTTGGTAAACCTATCGGTATTGTCTTGTTTAGTTGGATTGCTGTCTGGCTAGGGATCGCGAAATTGCCTGAAAATTTGAATTGGGGAATGGTATTTGGGGGAGGTATGTTGGCTGGTATTGGTTTTACTATGGCACTATTCATCGCGGAACTAGCGTATAACCCAGACCAAATCAATGCTGCGAAATTGGGTATCTTCATCGCGTCCATTACTTCGGCTTTAATTGGTTTCCTCTGTTTAAGGTATTTCGCGGCTAGAGAAAAACAAAAGGGGACTTAAGCTCTATCGTGACGAAATACACACACAACCGAGTTACTGTCCTGTAGTGATAGGCATGAGCCTTTAGGGCGGCTTTTTGCTTTTTAGCCTCATTCGATTTCTGGAAAGCTTTGGCTAGTTTGCTAGTTTGCTAGTTTGCTAGGTTTCTAGGTTTCTGGCTTGCTAGTCCCTAGTCCCTAGTCCCTAGTCCCTAGTCCCTAGTCCCTAGTCCCTCGCTTTTACTCTCAGCCCCCTAACTTCCCGCAATAGAGAAATTAGAGGGCGAAATTGCCTTAGCGGGCCGTATTGGTAAAGACCACTTTCCCACGGCTGATGGTTTGTTGGACTTGTAAGTCTTTTAACGTCGCGCTCTCCACTTTGAGAGGATTCTTATCTAGCAGAATGAAATCGGCGTTTTTCCCCACTTCGATACTGCCTTTCATTGCTTCTTCAAAATGTTGGTAAGCGGGCCAAATGGTCATCGCTCTCAATGCGGTGTAGGCATCAACGCGCTGATCGGGACCGAGCACTTTGTTTGTGCGGGTGGTGCGGTTGACCGTTGCATCAAGCACCCGAAACGCGTCGGGCAGGGCAACCGGAGCGTCATGATGCGTACTAAACATCAATCCAGCATCACGTACGGCTTTGGTCGGTGAAATAAAATCAGCTCGAGGATGGCCAAGCACTGAGTCACGATGCCAATCTCCCCAATAAAACGTATGCATTGGGAAGAGGGAAGGGAAAATGCCTTGCTCTGCGAGGCGCTGGATTTGGTCTTCGCGGATGGTTTGGCCGTGAATCAAGACAGGGCGTCGGTCTTGTTTTCCGAGTTTATTATTGGCCGCGGTCACCGCGTCGATAAATTGTTCAATCGCGGCGTCACCATTGCTGTGGGTTAGTACTTGCCAACCATTTTTGAACGCAGTTTCAACGTACTCAAATGCTTGTGTGTCAGTAAAGGTTGGGTAGCCTGCGTAATCTTTCTTTTGTCCATGAGGCGGATGAAAGTACGGTTGGGTTAACCAAGCCGTTTTCCCTTGAGGTGAGCCATCGAAGTTCAGTTTTACACCTCCAATTCGGAAGTGACTGGTGTATTGAGGTGAGTGGTATTCTGACGTCATGAAATCACTGCTGGTGGCCATATCGGCATACGCCACCACATCAATCAACAAATCTCCTTGTTTCGCAGCGCGTTTCAGTGCTTCATAGCCTTCTTTTGTTGCTCGTCCCTCTTGTGCGGTGGTGTAGCCATATTGTGCGTACATGTTCTGTGATGCGGCCAGCATCATATCTTGCAGTTCTTGGTCGATGAGCATGGTTAAGCGGAAGAGCGTGGCAAAGTGTGCATTTTCTTCCAGTACGCCATTAGGTTCTTGGCTATCGGGCATGCGACGGATTACCCCACCTTCGGGATTTTTACTTTTGGCGGTGATGCCAACCATCTCAAGCGCTTTACTGTTGGCGACGCTAAGGTGTCCGGAGGTGTGAATGATCAAAACGGGTTTATCAGTACTTACCTTGTCCAAATCGGCTTTGGTTGGATAGTAATCGAGCAGTGAATCATCATAACCAAAGCCAAGAATCCATCCGGTTTTCTCGATGAAAAGCTTCTTGGTTTCATCTTGCTCAGAGGCCTTTAGGATCTCAATAATCTTGGCGACCGTGTTTGCACCACCATCGGGTGGCGGAAGGACATTAGCAACCATGGCTTGTAAGCCAACACCATAAACGTGGCTGTGTGGGTCAACAAAACCTGGCAACATGGTTTTGCCTTTGAGGTCGATAAGTTGGGTTTGTCCAAACTTATGTTCCATGGCGCCCTCTTTTGTTCCGACGTAAATGATTTTTTCATCCAACGTGGCGACAGCTTCAGCGTATTCCGGACCATCACCCGCCATTGTTAGGATCTCTCCACCATAGTAGATGGCATCCGCCGCGGTTACTTTTAGTGGCTGAGCTGTGGCTAAGGTTGTGTCATCTTTATCAGAAAAACAGCCCGTTAAGGCAAGCCCAGAAAGGGCGACAGGTATCCAAGGTGCTTTCATTTTTTACTCCCGTTGGAGGAAAGGTAATCATTCAGGTTCATATTACTGAGTCGAAGACGGTTTGCAATTATGGCTATCAAAGGATGTTGGTTCAGTATCAAAAATGATGATGGGTATATCTATCTTATTGTTTAAAAAGGTTGGTTAGGTGTTCTTCTTATCCCGTTGTTTGGCTGTGACGCCAAAGGTTAATCCGCTTGGTTAGCGCTGTTTTCCTTGTCTTTGCGGTCTTCCTAATTTGAGAATCATTCAAAGAAATCTCAGTAACTCTCACTGAGGAAAGTAATATTTTTATTAAAAATCAGTTGGATGCGGATTGGCACACCTTTCGCTAAGTGTTCTAAAAACACGAAGGGAGAGCGACGATGAACGATTTCACGAAAGCAGTGGTTTGGGGGACCGTCAGTTTAGGGCTTTTGACGGGTTGCGGTGGTGGAGACGGAGGCGGATCTGGTTCTGCCCCTACGCCCGAAGTTCAAACCCAGTTTAGCGATATTACCGCACCGACTGGCTTCGAATGGAAAGGGAGCGAACATCGGCAGGTCACGATTAAGCTGGTGAGCAATTTTAGTCAGCAGGGCGGGGAGTCAATGCCCATCCGCGGCCAACATGTGGTGCATTTGTTTAGCGTGGTTGGCGACGCAGAAGATTCAGTCGCCATGTTTACTGGCCTCACCGATGTCTCGGGGGAACTGACCTATCAAATTGAGTTGGCTGGGCATTGGCAAGCCATCAAAGCGATGTCGAGCGTGCGTGGCATTGAATGCGTATCTCATACTGATATCGCTGTGATTGTCGATGAAATTACGGTTGGCTGCGATATCGCGCTGGACTCGGATTAGGAGAACGACCATGACATCAACTAAGCATTTTAGCCCATTTGCCGTTTCTCTCTGTTTGCTGAGCCCAGTGGCTTGGGCGGCCGCAACGAACAACACCCAAGTCGTCAACGCTGATGGTTCTGTCACGATTACTCAAACGGTTGATGAAAGCAGTAGTGCGCCACACTATGTCTCGCCAGGTGCCTATGGTTTTGGCATCTATAGCAATGCCAATCAAGATTATGGCTGGCAGCACACAATAGCGATCCCTGATGGCGCTCAGGTTCTTGAAGCGAAATTGACCATCTATGCATACGATGTCGATTCAGAAGCCTTTCGTGGTGAAAACGGTGAATACGACGGCGTTTCTGTCGATGGTGTTCAACTGAATCCTGGATTTTTACAAGGGACCAACAATACATGGTCGATTACTGAGTTTGCTCTGCCGATAGCGTCGCTTAATGATGGTTTAGTGAATGTCTTTTTGGATATTGATATGAATAATGGCGGCTGGCTAACGACGTTAGACTACAGCTTAATGACGGTGACCTATTTGGTCACGAGCAATACACCGCCTTCTGTTCCTGAGCTAAGCCGAAGTCAAGGGCTATCGACCAATGATGACTTGGTCGTGTCGATTATTGGCCCGACTCCCGCCGATCCCGATGGTGATTCCGTCAGTTACAACTATCGTTGGTTTGTTGATGTTGGGCAGGGATTCTTTGTCGATGATGAGTTTGCGGGGAAAAATAATCATACCGGCGCAAGTGTATCAGCTTCTCAAACCAACAATGGTGAGCGCTGGAAAGTGCAAGTGCAAGCCGAAGATGCCAATGGTTTAATCAGCGATATCACCGAAATAGAATGGCCTGAAATAGGGGATTCAGATGGAGATGGTGTGGCGGATGCCAACGATTATGCACCTAACGACCCGACCATTGCCTTTTACGCACGTACCCCTACTTCCGGTTGGTATACGCTAACTTATGAAGACATGTGGCCATTTGCTGGCGATTACGATCTCAACGATTTTGTCTCACATTACGCGTACGAGGTGTACACCAACGCGAACAATCAGATTACTCGTCTAGATTTTACTGGTCAGGCGGTAGCAAGAGGGGCGTCTGTGGATAATCGTTTTGCCTTGTCGATCGCGGGCATAGAATCTGCCGATGTGAGCAGTTTGACACGTGTCGTCGATGGCGTCAGTGCCAGCGTGGCGGCTGAAAATGGACACAGTGGCGAGTTGGTCTTCGTGGTTTTAGAAAGCATCAGTGCTTTGTTACCTGGCGATGCCAACAGTGATTTTTATAACACAGAGATGGGTGATGACAGACCTGTCGTCGATTACAGTGTCTCTCTCATACTCAAGAGCTCGATGCCACCACTTGCCAGCCATACGCTGAATCCCTTTATCTACCGAGCAGCACAAAGAGGCCGGGAAGTGCACTTGATGAACTACCCAAGCAGTGATCTCGCCAATAGCAACTCGTTTGGCCAAGGGGTAGACGTCACAGACGCACAGGCAGGCGAGTTTTATTTAACGGCTGAAGGATTACCTTGGGCACTTTCGATTCCAACCGCTTGGAAACACCCTTATGAAAACATTGATAGCACCTTGGCTTATCCGCAGGTAGTGGATTGGGCTGAGTCTGGAGGTGTGAGTTCTACAACTTGGTTTAACACTCGGGTTAAAGGGAAGTGCTGGAAGTGTAATTAACACTCAACGTAAAAGACAACAAAGGGCGAAAACTCGCCCTTTGTTTTTGGTCGCTCTACAAATTAATGGAAAAAGTCGACTTGCGATTTAAGTGAATTCGCCTGTTTTTGCAGCTCTTCAGCACTTTCAGACGTTTGCGCGCTAGTGGCTCGGCTCTGTCGGTTAAGATCGCTGATCGAGTGCGCATTGGCCGCGATTTCTTGCGACACTTGAGCTTGTTGCTCTGAGGTGGCGGCAATGGTTTCCGCTTGCGCCGCGATGGCGTGAACTTGGCTCGCAATGGCTTCTAGGGAGCTACCTGCTTCTTGTGCCTTATCAAGCACTTGATTAGCACTTTGCTGGCTTTGGCTCATCAGCCCCACCGCATTACCCGTGGATGCTTTAAGTTTCTCGATAATCTGAACCACATCCTTGACTGAAGTTTGGGTACGGTGAGCAAGCGTTCTTACTTCATCAGCAACCACAGCAAAGCCACGGCCTTGTTCGCCGGCTCGCGCAGCTTCGATGGCGGCATTCAGTGCCAGTAAATTGGTTTGCTCCGCAATTTCATCGATCATTTTCGTCACGGTTTGAATGCTTTCGCTGTCGGTGTTGACTTGTTTGATGGCATGGGCAGAGCGATCAAGTTGATCATTCAGTTCTGCTACATCAATGCAGACACCTTCTACTAGGCTCAATCCAGATTGACTATCCTCATTCGCACTGCGAACGTTATCCGCAATGCTCTCCACTTGTTGAGCGACCGACTGAGCGGAGGTGGCCATCTCTTCAATGGCCGTCACCACTTGCTCCACCTGTTCCTGTTGGCGATCTGCCTGAGATAGGTTATTGCCCGCATCTTCAGAAACACTGTGTGACGCGATATACACGGTTTCAGCCGTTTGACGAATTTCGCCTACCAGCATGTTGAGCTGATTTGCCATGTTGGCAACGCCGTTGGTTAGGTTGGTGATCTCATTTTTTGAAGGCTGACCCGTGCTCGCAATTTGAATGCTCACTTCACCTTTAGCAAGCCTTGCCATCAGAGCATTTAAGGTCGTCAAAGGGTGAAGATTGCGATTGATGGCAAACGTCAAGATCGCAAATGTAGCAACGGCTACGGCTGTGGCAATGGCGATAATCAATTTAAGCAGCGTTTGACTTCCTTTCGTCACTTCTGAAATGAAGGTGCCGCCAAGAAGCTTCCAGTTCCAGCCAGGAATTTCAGTATAGACGAGGTATTTCTCCCCAACAGTACCTTGATATTCATGGCGGTAGCGAATCAAACCGCTTTTGTTTTCAAAAATCGCGACATAGGGTTTGTTGCCGTCGTAATCTGCGGTATCGATAATAGAAGGGTCATGTTGGGTTCGGGTTGGATGCAGCAAGTACTTACCAAGGTTGCTTTGCTCGTTATCAACGACGATGGTGTAACCTGTGTCACCCCATTTCACCTGATTCAACGCACTAAAGAGATCTTCTGTTGCTTTTTGCACGGGTAAGCCAATGAAAGAAACACCAGTGACTTTGTTCTGTGCGTCAAGAATGGGCGAGTAATAGGTAATGTAGCTTTCACCAAACAACTTCACTTGCGCGTAATAGGCCTGTCCCGCGCGGAGCTTCTGATAGGCTGGGTGGTTGTAGCCTAAAGTGGTACCAACAACTCGTTGTCCTGAAGGATTTTTTAGCGAGGTTGAAACGCGAATAAAATCATCGCCAAACGGAGCAAAAATAGTCGCTACTGCGCCAGTATCTCGCGTGAAACTGTCGACAAGTTTGGTGTCATTAATCAGGCTTTCACCGTATTGCGTGATATTACGCAGCGATTTGCCATTAAAATCCACTTGGTAATCTTCCACATAAATACCGGCCAAGTAGCCGTTGCGGAAAGTGGATTCAAGTACCTTCGCGGTTTGTAAATAGGCATCAAACTGGCCCGCAATGGTTGCGGCCATTGATTCCACTTTTGATTGGTGTTCCCGAAGCGTGTTTTCGAGTAGCACGTCAGATGCATTACGATAGACAAGAGTGGCGGTTCCGCCAAAGGCGATGATAAGGCATAGCGTAATCACCAGTTTTAACTGAAAACCGACGCTTTGATTTTTATATTTTTCTAGCACTGTTATTCCTGCTGAAATCAGCAGCCTCTACACGATGTATGTTTGAAAGAATAGATTGTAATAATGGAAGGGATAATAGCCGAAGATTGATAGAATTAATTGATATTTATTAAGTAATTGCTCATTTGTGGTGATGGAATGACCAGAGAACGGATGGGATAAATAACGCAGTGAACATTTGCCCACTGCGTTTGAACGATGGTCAGCTTTAACGTGCAGAAAGCACAGTAGTTAACTGGTGACTTTCGCCTGGGTTGAGCGTTTTGCCCTGAATAATACTGTCTGCATGCAGAGTGGATTCTACACACAGCATGGTTTTGTAACCGTCATCGCTCATGTCCGCCATGCCAGCGGCACCTTGAGCCCAAGGGTTCCAAAGCACGGCGCTGTTGTGACCTTGGTTTTCAATGCACAGAGTACGTTCAATGACTGGGTCTTTAACCACAATCTCTTTCTCAGGTTGCGTGTAGACGCGATCGATCGTGTCGGTCAATTGTAAAACTTCACCACCATGGCATAGTTCGCCCGCTTTCAAACTGTCAATGTACTCAGAGCCCATGCCCATAGTTTGAGTCTGCTCAATATCACCGACGTTCAAATAGGTATGCAGCGCACTCGAGAAAGTGAATGCCTCATCATCAATATTAAGAATGTTGAGTGACACTTTCAGTTCGTCACCGATCTCGACGACTAGGCGGACATCAAACATATGAGGCCAGAGATTGTGCAACTCTTCTGTCGGGAATAAGGCGAGTTCAACGATCACACCGTTGTTGTTTTCGCGGTGTTCAACTAGTTCCCATTCTGAAGTGCGAGCAAAGCCGTGTGCAGGTGCGGCAATGCGGCCAAACCAAGGCCAACACACCGGAATACCGCCACGCAGCGCAGTTTTACCATCAAATACAGCCTTGTCACTCATCCAAATGATGTCAGCTTGACCCGCTGGCTGGTAGGAGACGACATGGCCGCCAAACAAAGAGATACCTGCGGTTGCTTTCTCGTGAATCACACGAACAATTTTGACATTGTCTTTTTCAACAATGGTGACGCAATCAGACAGGACAGTCAGCGCCGGAAGTGAATTAAGATCCATCTGAATTTCCTTAACAATCAGTTTCAAAAGATTCGTTTTAGAAACGGACCGTGAAGTCAGACACTGCTGAGAGTCTAAAGCTCCATTGCTAACCTCAAATCCGTGATACTAAAAAGGCGACCTAAGGTCGCCTTTTTGTCTAACGAAATTCTTCGCTAAGTGCTTATTTTACTAAGTAGAAATTACTTAGAGATGTGAGCAATTAGGTCTAGAACTTTGTTTGAGTAACCGATTTCGTTGTCGTACCAAGATACAACTTTAACGAAGTTATCAGTTAGAGCGATACCAGCTTTAGCATCGAATACAGAAGTTTGAACTTCACCGATGAAGTCTTGAGAAACTACTGCATCTTCAGTGTAACCTAGAACGCCTTTTAGTTCGCCTTCAGAAGCTTCTTTCATTGCTGCACAGATAGCTTCGTAAGATGCGCCGTTCTTAAGGTTAACAGTTAGGTCAACTACAGAAACGTTAGCAGTTGGTACGCGGAAAGCCATACCAGTTAGTTTGCCGTTTAGTTCTGGAAGAACAACGCCTACTGCTTTAGCTGCACCAGTTGAAGATGGGATGATGTTCTGAGAAGCACCACGACCACCGCGCCAGTCTTTAGCAGAAGGACCGTCTACAGTTTTTTGAGTTGCTGTAGTAGCGTGAACTGTAGTCATAAGACCAGATTCGATACCGAACTTGTCGTTAAGAACTTTAGCGATAGGAGCTAGACAGTTAGTAGTACAAGAAGCGTTAGAAACGATGTCTTGACCAGCGTAAGAAGTGTGGTTAACACCCATTACGAACATTGGAGTCGCATCTTTAGAAGGACCAGTTAGAACAACTTTCTTAGCACCAGCTGTGATGTGTTTACGAGCTGTTGCGTCGTCTAGGAATAGACCAGTTGCTTCAGCTACTACGTCAACACCGATTGCATCCCATTTTAGATCTTCTGGGTTACGCTCAGCAGTTACACGTACAGTTTTACCGTTAACGATTAGGTTACCGCCTTCAACTTCAACAGTACCGTTGAAACGGCCGTGAGTTGAGTCGTATTTCAACATGTAAGCCATGTAATCTACGTCGATAAGGTCGTTGATACCTACAACTTCGATGTCAGCACGCTCTTGCGCTGCACGGAAAACGAAACGACCGATACGGCCAAAACCGTTAATACCTACTTTGATAGTCATTATAGTTGCTCCACAACTTAATTTCTGATTAAAGATAACTGGTAGTAAAATTACAGAATCCAGTAAACATCTGCAAGTGATAATCGGACTTAACTTGTTTAAAGTCAAAAAAAAGCGACGCTTTTTTTAACAATTCTTTGCAAATGCTCGTTTTTTAAACTTTGAACCGGTTATTCTACTCACCAATTGGCGTAAAATAACTCAAGAGCAGGTGCTCTAAGCAATTTTAAAACATAGGACATGATGGTGAGAAAGTATGTGCTACAACCATGATGCTTCGCAAGTTTTTTGCACAAAAAGTCGTCAACATTAATAAGAAAAAGGGAAATTAGTGACGTGACAAAAGAAAGTAAAGTTGTGCTCAAGTCAGACCAGCAATGGCGTGAGCAATTGTCTGAACAGGAATACCATGTGTGTCGTGAGCAAGGAACCGAACCTCCTTTTAGTGGCAAACTACTGCACAATAAAGACAGCGGAGAATATGCATGCACTTGCTGTAATGCGCCGCTGTTTTCTTCTGTTAACAAATACGATTCAGGTTGTGGTTGGCCAAGCTTTGATGCGCCGATTAATGAGATGGCTGTCCTGTATTTAGATGATTTTAGTCACGGAATGAAGCGAGTAGAGATCCGCTGTGCACGATGCGATAGCCACTTAGGGCACGTTTTTCCTGATGGACCTAAAACAACCGGAGAACGTTTTTGTGTCAACTCAGTGTCGTTAATTTTCAACAAAATTGAAACTAATGAGTGATTTTTCACCGAACGCTGTTCTCCGCTTTCAGTCATATCGTGTCTAGCAATCATACTGAAAGAGTCAAAATGGCGTGAGTAGCCAAGAGACAAAAACCTTCCATGTGGAAGGTTTTTTAGTTTGAGTGCGTCGTTCTTTAAAATAAGCGCCGAACTAAAGCAGCATTGCGATATGCATGTGGCTACGAGCGTATAAGACTACAAGTCACTCGGGATCATCATAGAGCGGTATTGCCCTTTTTCGAGCGCAGATGCCACTTGCTCAGCTAAAGCATCCAGCTGTTTGTACTCCTGTGCACTAAAGCCAAACATCAGTTGCATTTCTCGTTCTGTGGCTAAGGGCACATCAAACTCTTTTGCTACCATTGCCCAAACGTAAGCTTGCTTCATTTGACGTAACCCTTGATGGGTACTTGCCAATGACTTTAACGCTTCGGTATTCACTTTGCCGTCTTTGGTCAACTCGAGAGAATGATTAAGCAGTTGGATGGTTTTCGTTTGATCACGTGTAGTATAAAACGTTGCCAAGGCGTATTGCATTTCAGCGGTTTCTAGCGCGGGTGTGCCTTCCATCTGTAAAAACTGACGACGTGCATTGGTATTGCCTGTCTGGCTCCAAAGGAAATAGAGGCTTTCAGGTTCACTTGAAGAGCTAAGTTCTTGCACTATACGTTCAAGTTCAGAAATACTATGCACCAGCGCGTTAAAACGTTTTTGTTTTAACGCAGTTTGATCGATGGGTGTAATTTGCGAAGCCAACTCCAGGCACTTGCGATACTCTGCGGTTAGCTTGTATTCCTTAATCTTGTTGTTGTCGGATGGGCTTTTCAGTACCTCAAAGCGGTGCCAAATAAGGTCGGTACGTGCAACACGGCACTGCCCGTCATCCATATTCAGTTTTTCACAG
Organism: Vibrio vulnificus NBRC 15645 = ATCC 27562; assembly: GCF_002224265.1. NCBI lineage: Bacteria > Pseudomonadati > Pseudomonadota > Gammaproteobacteria > Vibrionales > Vibrionaceae > Vibrio > Vibrio vulnificus. The sequence goes on along the minus strand of NZ_CP012881.1, from coordinate 443,946 downwards.
CGTAGTCCTGGTTGAGATTGACACAGTTCTTCCGTGGTTTTGTTGCCTTCTAAGCAGCCACTGAGTAGCAGCGGTATGCTAAGGGCGAGTAGCCAAATTTTATTACTCATAGTGATTTGCTTGTGATCCATTACAACAATTTATTTACTGTTTCTTGACTCAGTTTAGTATCCAGATATGTTCTGTGAACAAAATGTTAGTGTAAAGGTATGTTATGAACACAGAGCAGCTACTCAGCGCAATGACACCAGAAGTTTACCAACGTCTGACGTATGCAGTAGAAACAGGACGTTGGCCAGAGGGTACACCACTTTCACAAACGCAGCGAGATTCCTGTATGCAAGCTGTGATGTTGTATCAATCTAAGCACAATATTGATGCTGAGCATATGTCAGTGGCAGCGGGTGGCGAAATCTGTTTTAAGTCGAAAGCGGAGCTGAAAAAACAGTTTCAATCGGGTCAGGAAGATATTGTCCGCGTTAATCCAAATCGAGATTAGTCGTTAAAGAACCTAGAACCTAGAACCTAGAATAGATCCAGGTTCTAGGTTTTTAGTTTATAAGCTCATTTCACCACGCAGCACTTGCTGCATTTGTGCTTTCACTTCTTCATAAGACAGATTCTGACTCAATAGGTAGTGAAGTTTTGCTAAGGCTGCTTCAGGGGTCATATCGTAACCACTGATCACGCCTGCTTCTGCGAGGGCGCAGCCAGTTGCATAGCCACCCATATTCACTTTGCCTGCTAAACATTGAGTTAAGTTAACAACAATCACTCCGCGCTCAGACGCTTCTTTGAGATGGGCCAATAGCTCAGGGTTTTGTGGCGCGTTACCCACACCAAAGGTCAACAGAATCATCGCATTCACCGGCTGAAGTAAAGTGTTGCGAATCACTTCGTGTGAGATGCCTGGGTACATGGTGATCACACCGATAGGTTGTGGCGTGATGTTATGAACTTTGAATTCGCCTTCTGGTTGCGCGCCCACTTTGATGCTGTTGCTGATCTGGATGTTGATCCCTGCTTCAAGCAGAGGCGGTAAGTTTGGCGATGTAAACGCATTAAAGCCATCCGCATGCGATTTCACACTGCGGTTGCCACGCATTAACTGATTGTTGAAGAACAAAGTGACTTCGTTAACCGGGTAATTGGCCGCAATATGCAGCGCGTTAAGCAGATTTGCTTGGCCGTCAGAGCGCAGTTCCGCCAAGGGAATTTGAGAGCCTGTGACAATGACTGGCTTACCAAGGTTTTCCAGCATGAAGGAGAGCGCAGATGCGGTATACGCCATGGTATCGGTGCCGTGTAGGATCACGAAACCATCGTATTTGTCATAGTTGTCACGAATGTCGTTGGCAATGTGTTGCCAATCTTCAGGGGTCATATCTGAAGAGTCCATCAATGGTTCGTATTCGTGAATGGTGTATTGCGGCATTTCTGGGCGATGGAATTCCGGCATGTTTGCTAACTGCTTTTCCATGAAACCAGCGACAGGAATGTAGCCATGATCAGACTTCTTCATGCCGATAGTACCGCCAGTGTAGGCAATATAGATGTGTTTTCTTGTCATAGTGAGTGATCACTTAGGTGTAGGGGAACAGAGCGGCGATTATAGCGAAAACTTGGCTAAGAAAAAGAGGCATCTGCTACACAGATGCCTCTCACTTCTTACTTCTACTGCACTTCGCAGTTCAAACAGAAGGCGTAGTAGCCTTTCGGATCGTTAAAATTTTGCAACAGCGAAGCGTGCTGCTCCATTTGTTGGGCGACAGGCTGTAAGCTCGGTGGCAGTATGCTTTGAATATCGACGCCCATAGAGATTTTCACTTGCTTCATAAACTCTTGGATAAACTGCTCAGTCGGTGAGAGCGGTTCTTCGACCCAGTAAAGGTTGTAGTTTTCTAGTTGAGCCATTTTTGCTGCTTCTGCAACGGCGTCATCGAAATCGCCGATTTGGTCAACCAACCTGTGTTGCAGCGCGTCGTAGCCCGTCCACACTCGGCCTTGGGCCACTTTATCCACCGCATCCAATGACAGATCGCGATTGTTACCGACTAGGCTGATAAAACGTTGGTAACCGTGTTCAATGCCCATTTGGAACGCTTGTGATGCCCCTTTTGAAAGGCCTGTCGAGATGCCTTCACCAGAGAATGGCGATGTACCAACACCATCGGTGTAGATACCGAGTTTATTGAAGCCTTTTTCAAAGGTAGTAATGACGCTAAAAATACCAATCGAGCCAGTGAGCGTTGTCGGTTGAGCAATAATCTTATCCGCGCTCATTGAGATCCAATATCCGCCGGATGCAGCTAGGCTAGACATGGACACCACAATTGGCTTGCCAGCGTCTTTTAGTGCCTGGACTTCGTTACGAATCACTTCTGAAGCGAATGCGCTGCCTCCGGGGCTATCCACACGCAATACCACCGCTTTCACTTTGTCATCGTTACGAGCTTGACGCAGTAATCCGGCAACGGTATCGCCACCCACTGTACCACGCGGTTGTTGACCATCCATGATGGTGCCGCTGGCGACGACAATGGCAATATCATCGGCATTCACATCAAAGTTATCGCGCATGGTTGCTCGGTAGTCGTAGTAGCTGATGGCTTTGTAGCTGTCATCCCCGCTTGCGCCAAATTTCTCAGCCAGTTGCGTTCTTAATTGTTGGCGAGTTGCGAGTTCATCGACCAAACCAAGTTTGATGGAAAGAGCCGCGAGATCACCGTTGACGGATTTCAACTGAGACAAAAACTCTTCCATCGAAGGATTGAGTGTTTTTGGGTCAATCTGGCGATTATTTGCCACATCGTCCACGAAAGCGCCCCACAGTTGAGTCAACCAACGTGTCGCAGATTCCTTAGCAGCAGGTGACATATCATCACGTACAAACGGCTCAATCGCTGATTTATAAGTGCCAACACGGAAAACATGCGTTGTCACATCGAGCTTTTCGAGAAGCGTTTTGTAATAGAGATTAAAAGCGCTATAGCCTTTCAGCATAACCCCGCCATCGGGGGCAAGGTAGATCTTATCTGCGTAGCTAGCGAGATAATATTGGCTTTGGTTATAAAAGGCGCCAACCGCATAAATAGGCTTGCCAGAAGCCTTAAATTCATTGAGTGCTTTGGCAATGTAACGCAGCTTGGTGAGATTGGTCTCCGGCATATCGCGTAATGACAATACCAAACCGGTGATCTTTTCGTCGTCTTTGGCATAGCGAATGGTGTCCACCACATCAAACAATACGTTCTCTTTAGGAATCTCTTCCCCAAACAGCGAACCTGCAAAGGAATCCATCGGATTGATGTAAAGGCTTTGTTCGACGATAGGGCCGGATAGGTTCAGCACCAATGCGGAAGGCTGCTCAACCTGAGGCTGCGTGTCATGGCCGTAGAAATAGATAAAGTAAACGAGCGCAATAGACAGTAGAAAAATCAGGTTGGTGAGTGCGAGACGCACAAAGGTAATGGCTTTCCATATTCCTTTAAAAACCAAACCGATGAGTTTGAATAATGATTTCATTGTTTCTCCGTAACGAGATGTCTCAGCCATTCACATGAAAGATCGAAATGATCGCCAAACTGGCGCCAACGCCATCAATAAGTCATGCAAAAGATAACAGTTATCAAAGCTTAACACGCAAATAATCCAAATGGCATAGCTCACTTAAGATTGATCGGTGTTACAAAAATGTAAACGCACGTTTGATTTTTTAGATAAGAGCTCATACTCTGGTCTGACCACGATAATAAAAATGGAAGTTTGTCATGTCTGCCATGTACCCACATTTGTTACAGCCTTTGGATCTCGGATTCACTCAACTGCGAAATCGAGTGCTCATGGGTTCGATGCATACAGGCCTTGAGGAGCATAAGGAAGGCTTACAAAAACTCGCTGCGTTTTACGAAGAGCGTGCCAAAGGTGGCGTCGGTCTGATTGTGACGGGCGGTTTTTCACCGAATTTACGCGGTCGTCTGCACCCGCTGAGTGCGGAATTTAGTAAACCCAAACACGCTCAAGCGCATAAAGTGGTGACGGAAGCCGTGCACAAACATGGTGGAAAAATTGCGTTGCAGATCCTGCATGCTGGCCGCTACGCGATGCATCCTTTTGCGCAAAGTGCCTCTGGCATCAAAGCGCCTATCGCGAAGTTTGCACCCAGCGAAATGAGCCCAAGACAGATTCGCAAAACCATCGAAGCGTTCGCCAACAGCGCAGGTCTCGCACAACTGGCGGGATACGATGGGGTAGAGATCATGGGTTCCGAAGGTTACCTGATCAACCAATTCCTGTGTAAGCGTACTAATATGCGTTATGACGAGTGGGGCGGTACCTACAAAAAACGCATGCGTTTTGCTGTAGAAATCGTTAAAGCGGTGCGCAAAGCTGTAGGCAGTGACTTCATCATTATTTTCCGACTATCAATGCTAGATTTGGTGGAGCAAGGCAGCACGTTTGAAGATGTGATTATGCTCGCCAAAGCGCTCGAAGACGCAGGGGTGACGATCATTAACACCGGCATCGGCTGGCATGAAGCTCGAGTACCTACCATCGCAACGCAAGTGCCTCGTGGCGCCTTCACATGGGTGACTGAGAAAGTGAAGCCGCATGTCTCTGTGCCGATCGTGACCTGCAACCGCATCAACACTCCAGAAGAAGCCGAGCGCATTCTTGCTTCTGGTCAAGCGGACATGGTGTCGATGGCGCGACCTTTCCTCGCAGATCCGCATTTCATTGCCAAAGCGGAGCAAGCGAAATCTCACCTCATCAATACCTGTATTGGCTGCAATCAAGCGTGTTTGGACAACGTATTCAAGGGCAAGCGGGCCAGTTGTTTGGTTAACCCACTGGCATGTCATGAAACCGAGTTGGTGGTGAAGCCTGCGAGTGAGAAAAAACGCATCGCGGTGGTGGGCGCAGGCCCTGCTGGGTTAGCGTGTTCAACCACCTTAGCGCAACGTGGTCATAGTGTTGATTTGATTGAACGAAATGATCGCATTGGTGGTCAGTTCCGCCTCGCGATGCAGATCCCTGGCAAAGAAGAATTTCGTGAAACCATTCGCTACTTCGCCAATATGATTGACGAAACAGGAGTGAACTTACGCCTCGATACCGATGCTACGTTAGAACTGCTCAAAGAGTACGATGAAGTGGTGCTCGCCACTGGGGTTGAACCGCGCAAAGTGAAAATTGACGGCCTAACTGAAAGCAGTAAAGTGATCGATTATCAAACATTGATCCGTGAGAAAACCCCAGTCGGCAACAAGATAGCGATTGTCGGTGCAGGGGGGATTGGTGTTGATGTCGCGAGCATGGTCACAGAACCCGCTCAGCACAATCTAGACGACTGGCTACAAGAATGGGGCATTGATAAAGAGATGACGCAACCGGGCGGCTTGTATCCATTCCCGGATGCGATGAGTGACAAAACGGTGTGGTTGCTGCAACGTCGTAAAGGCGCGGTAGGCAAAGGACCGGGAAAAACCACGGGTTGGATTCATAAGCGCACATTGGAAAAACGTGGTGTGAATTTGCTCGGGGGCGTGAGTTACGACGGTATCAAGCCTGAGGGATTGGAAATTACCCTCAATGGTAAGAAGCAGTTGCTCGATGCCGACACCATCATCATTTGTGCAGGCCAAGAATCGGTTCGCCCATTTGAAGACAAATGGCACGAGCTTGGCGATAAGCTGCATGTAATTGGTGGAGCCGATTACGCCGGAGAGCTGGATGCGGTTCGCGCGATTAAGCAAGGGGTCACGCTTGCGACAAAACTTTAGCCGGTGAAGGTTGATGGTTTGAACATAAAAAATGCCGCGAAGTGATTCGCGGTATTTTTGTTTGACCAGTTGTTGCGTAAATCGTGAATTTCCACAATAAACAGGCGGTTATATGGTGTAGTGAACTATGCTAAAGTGTAAACGCAAATCGATACCACTATAAGGATTCTTGGATGGACGCTCTCGATCTTCTACTTAATCGTCGTTCTATTGGCAAATTGGCCGCTCCAGCCCCAGAAGGCAAAGCACTTGAAAATATCATTCGTGCAGGATTAAGAGCACCAGATCACGGTGCGCTGACGCCTTGGCGCTTTGTCATCGCGCAAGGCTCTGGCCTGCATAAGCTGTCCGACGTTCTAGTAAAAGCGGCACAGGCCAAAGGCAGTGAAGAGTCGGTGGTGGAAAAAGTGAAAAATGCCCCATTTCGTGCGCCGATGGTGATCACCGTGATTGCGAAAGTCACTGAGAGTGAAAAAGTCCCTGCATTTGAACAGCATCTTTCCGCGGGTTGTGCGGTGCAAGCAATGCAAATGGCCGCAGTGGCTCAAGGATTCCAAGGTTTTTGGCGCTCAGGTGAATGGATGTTCGATACGGAAGTGAAACAAGCGTTTGGCTTACAGGGAGACGATGCCATTGTGGGCTTCCTCTACTTGGGCAGCGCAGAATGTTCCGCGATGAAAGTACCAGAGCGTGATCTGGCTAAATTTGTTGAGTATCTATAACTGTCTATACATACAGTTTTTGTTGATTTTTAAGGGCCACATCCGCTAATGTGGCCCTTTGTTTGTTGAGCTCGAAAAATTTGTTATGACCCGTCTGTTTATTGCTGAAAAACCCAGCTTAGGCCGCGCTATTGCAGCGGCATTGCCCAATCCGCAAAAGAAAGAACAAGGCTTTATTCGCTGTGGCAATGGTGACATCGTGACGTGGTGTATTGGACATTTGCTTGAGCAAGTTGAGCCCGATGCTTACGACGAACGCTATAAAAAATGGAATATGGCGGATTTGCCCATCATCCCTGAGCAATGGCAACTGCGCCCACGTCCATCGGCCAGTAAACAATTGACCGTGATTCGCAAGCTACTAAAAGACGCAAGTGAAGTGATCCACGCGGGTGACCCTGACAGAGAAGGGCAATTGCTGGTGGATGAAGTACTGGATTACTGCAAACTGAGCCAAACCAAAAAAGCACAAACCCAGCGATTGTTGATCAGCGATCTCAACCTGCCTGCGGTTAAGCGCGCGTTGAGTAGTCTACGCAGCAATCGTGACTTTGTTCCTCTGTCGGTTTCCGCACTGGCACGTTCTCGGGCTGATTGGCTGTATGGCATGAACATGTCACGTGCTTACACTTTGTTGGGGCAAAAAGCAGGCTATCAAGGTGTGCTGTCTGTCGGACGAGTGCAAACACCGGTATTGGGGCTGGTGGTGCGCCGTGATGAGGAAATCGAAAATTTCGTACCGCGTGATTTCTTCACTCTTCACGCGCTGATCCCTTATCAGAATGACAGTGAGCGGTTTGACATCAAAGCACGTTGGAAACCGAGCGAAGCTTGCCAACCTTGGCAAGACGAAGAAGGGCGAGTCTTGAGTCGTAAACTGGTGGAAAACGTCGCCAGTCGTATTGCCAATCAACCCGCTACCGTGACGGAATCAGAACATAAACAGACCAAGCAAGCCCCGCCTTTGCCTTATTCACTGTCAGCGTTGCAAATTGATGCGGCTAAACGCTATGGCATGAGTGCACAACAGGTGCTGGATACGTGTCAGTCACTGTATGAAAAGCACAAACTGATCACCTATCCACGCTCGGATAACCGCTATCTGCCTAAAGAGCACTATGCGCAGGCCGCCAGTGTCAGCCAAGCCATTGCCAATAATGCGAAAGAGCTGGCCGATGCGGTGAGTGGCGCTGACCTTTCTTTAAAATCGAAAGCGTGGAACGATAGCAAAGTTGAAGCCCACCATGCGATTATCCCCACGCCGAAACAAGCCAGTGTTAACGCGCTGTCTGGCTACGAAATGAAGATCTATCAATTGATCGCCAGACAGTATTTGATGCAGTTCTATCCCGCAGCCACATACGCTGAAGCAAAATTGGTGTTTGAGATTGCCGGTGGTGTCTTTATTGCGAAAGGTCGCCAATTGACGTTCGCTGGTTGGAAAGCACTCACGGGAGCAACAGAAAAAGAAGAGGATGGTGCAGATACCGTACCACCACTTGCGAAAGGCACGGTACTTACCTGTCGAGAAGGGGTAATCAAAGACTGCAAAACCGAGCCGCCAAAGCACTTTACCGAAGCGACCTTATTGCAGGCGATGACGGGAATTGCACGTTACGTCAGTGATAAAGAACTGAAAAAAATCTTAAGAGAGACCGACGGATTAGGTACAGAAGCGACCAGAGCGGGCATACTTGATACTCTGTTTAAACGTCAGTTACTCTCTCGGCAAGGCAAAGCCATTCTTAGTACCCCGGCAGGGAGAGGGTTAATCCATGCGTTGCCACAAGAATCAACCTATCCGGACATGACGGCCCACTGGGAGCACCAATTGCAGGGCATGGCTGAACGCAATCAAGCCTACCAGCCTTTTATGGCAGCCTTGCAACAGCGTATTTCGGAATTAATGCAGCAGGTCAAGACATCGCCCGTGCCGAGTTCGCTGCGTCAACTACCACCAGTGGAGCGCCCAGCGTTTAAGCGCAAGAGACGCGCCAGTACCAGCAAGAAAACGGCATCAACCGCGACCAAAAACAGAACCAACAAGTCGGCTTAAACCCCATGATGAGCATTCCTCTGATTTATCACCCAATCTACTCTCAGTTGCCACTGCCAGAGGGGCATCGTTACCCGATCATGAAATATCACCATCTCTATCAAGCGGTGTGTAGATATCAGCAACAGCATCTCGAGTGGCAGCGGGCATTTGCTTTTTATCAGCCTGAAGCGTTGTCGATTGAAGCCATCAAACAAGTTCACCAACAAGAATACGTGGATCTGCTGACGACTGGCTTATTGCCTGCAGCGAAAATGCGCAGAATCGGTTTTCCTTGGAGCGAACAACTGATTGAACGTACGTTAACCTCGACCGCCGGAACCGTGCTGACAGCGGAAAAAGCCTTACAACATGGCGTTGCGATTCATCTTAGTGGCGGGTATCACCATGCCCATTTCGACTATGGCAGCGGTTTTTGCTTGTTCAACGATCTTGTGATGGCTGCACACAAAGCATTGGAACATGTTTCCGTCGACAAAGTGTTGATCATCGATAGTGATGTACATCATGGCGATGGGACGGCCACTTTATGCCAACGGCGCGACGACATTGTGACGCTTTCTTTCCATTGCGATAAGAACTTCCCTGCCCGCAAGCCGGATTCTGATCTCGATATTGGTTTACCAAGAGAGTGTGGTGATGACGCGTTTCTTGCGGCGTTTAAAGAGGTGGTTCCGATGGCGATACGTCTCCATCAACCGGATCTCATTATCTACGATGCCGGTGTCGACATTCATGTCGACGATGAGTTGGGCTATCTCAATGTATCCACAGACGCTTTGTATCAACGTGATGTCTTTCTCTTTGGGCAGGCGAAAGCCAATGCTATCCCGGTTGCAGCGGTGGTGGGTGGTGGATATCGAACGGATCATGAATCGCTGGTGCCGCTGCATTTGCAACTGCTCCACGCGGCGTACGATGTGTATCGTTCGACACGAGATTGATGCATATTCGTGCCAAGATTTTTGCTCGAAAACGTTGTTTTGACAAAGTGTGCTATGCATCAACTTTCACTATGAATTTGAATTAATTAAATAAGCGTACGCTCATATGTTTAGTATGATGATGTTTTGCACAATAACGAGTGGAGATGGCCTTACTTCGAAGATGGGCGTTAGGTTTTCTTAGTCCTCGTTAACAAGAGCAAGCAATCAAAGGACAATGTCCTCGAAGGGCATTGAGCAAGGGAATGGCAATGGTAACGATTTGTCCCGAAACGCTGCCCATTGGTTGGCTTTCAATCACCCACGAGGGATGGATTGAAGCGTATAACCAGCAAGCACAGTCTTGCGAGCTTTGGCTTCAACCCTTGATGGTAGGGGAAGCACTCACGTGCGCTCACTCCAGTCGAACCTTTCATGAATGGGTAAAGCAGCTTTCTGCTCAATCCCCGCCACTCAGCATCATGTCTTCCCGCGCGACGCATTGGACGCTTTCTGCAAGCCCAAGAACGCAAGGTGGCTTCGATTTATGGTTACAAGAAGCCGTTTGTGATGATGCGCTCAGAGACGAAAATGCGCGCTTACGTCGTGATATTGAACGGCTCGACTTCGCTGCCCAGGGCGCGAATTTGGGCATTTGGGATTTTAATCCGTCAACGGGCTGTATCATTGGCAATAAAACGTGGGCGATACAGAAAAAACTCGATCCCGATCATTTGTTTTCTGACGATGCTTTGTTTTCTGAGATCATCAATGGCATCGAAAAATGGTCTGAAATCGTTCATCCCGATGACGTGGCTGAAACCACAGATAAGATTCAAGCCCATTTAGACGGTGAGACGGAACTCTACCATGCCGAATTTCGTGTACGTTGCGGTGATGGTCAGTGGAAATGGATTTTAGATCTTGGGCGAGTGTTCGAGCGCGATCAAGATGGTGTCCCTGTGCGCATGAACGGCATCCATGTTGATATCGATAAACTCAAGCGCCTGCAACAGAGCCTTTCTGAAACCAAAGACAAAGCGGAAGTGGCAAACCGTGCAAAATCGATCTTTTTGGCTAACATGAGTCATGAGCTTCGCACACCGTTGAATGCCGTGTTGGGCTATACGCAGTTGATGAAGTGCGACCAACGCTTAACTGCAAAACATCACGAATATCTCGATATCATTAACCGTTCTGGTGAGCACCTGTTATCGCTGATCAATGATGTGTTGGACATGTCAAAGATCGACGCTGGCCATAGTGTAGTAGAGCGCAAGTGGTTTAACTTCCGAGAAGTTTCTGAAGAGATTAATGACCTCATGCAGATGAAGGCAATGCAAAAGCAACTGACATTGCACTGCCGCGTTGAAGATTCAGTGCCGCATTTTGTATTAGGTGATGTCGTGAAAACGCGACAAGTGCTGATCAACTTGCTGGGAAATGCGATTAAATTTACATATCGAGGCAATGTCCGTTTAAACATAGCCAGCGAAGCTTTGCAAAATGGCCAGCACAAAGTAACGTTTGAAGTGAGTGATACGGGCATTGGTATTAGTGAAGAAAACCAAGGACGCGTCTTCCAACCTTTTGAGCAATTGGACTCTGATATTACGCAAAATGGCACAGGGCTTGGATTGAGCATCAGTAAGCAGTTTGTCGAACTGATGGGAGGCCAGTTGGTGCTCAAAAGTGAGCTTCATCGAGGCTCTACTTTCTCATTCAGTCTTGTGATGGAAACCAGTGAGCATTTGGTCGAGAACAAGCCTGCGAATTTGCCCCGAGTCTTAGGGTTAAAAAGTGGCTCATTCAGTCCTAAGATTTTGATCGCAGAAGATCAGCTGGACAACCAGACGCTGCTTGCCACGCTTTTGCAGCAAGCGGGCTTTACCGTCAAACTGGCCAGAGACGGCGAAGAAGCGGTTGCTCTGCATAAGAGCTGGAGCCCGGATTTTATTTGGATGGATCGCCGCATGCCGAAAAAAGATGGCTTGCAAGCAACCAAAGAAATCCGCGCCGCCTCAGAGAACAGCCAGGTAAAAATTGTTGCCCTGACCGCCAGTGTCTTTAATGACGAGATAGAAGAGATGTTAGCATCAGGTATGGATGATTTTGCGCGTAAGCCGTTTATGCCGCAAGATTTGTTTTACATGATGAAGAAGCATCTCGATCTCGATTATGACTATGAGCAGGGGCAAGACGAGGCAGAGAACATATCATTCGATGACTTGGATCTGAGCTTTTTGGATGATTTAACCAACGAGTCGACTCAAGATATTGTTGAAGCGATAGAGCAAGGGCAACAGCAGGAGCTCTATTACTTGTTCGAACAAACGATAGCGAACAGTGAGGTTCGCACTCGTCTAAACAGCTTGGTAGAGAACTATCAATTTGATGAGCTTTACGAGTTATTTCAAGAATAAAAAAGGGCATTGCGGGAAAAGCGTCGCAATGAAAGCAGATGAAAGTAGAACCATCGAATACGGAAATTCTGGTTGTCGATGATACCGTTGATAACGTCAAGCTTTTAAGTCAGTTGCTGCAAAACGAAGGCTATTTGGTGAAAGGTGCTTTGAGTGCCAAGAGTGCATTACGCATGTGCCAAAAAAAGAAACCTGACTTGATATTACTCGATATCATGATGCCAGAGGTGGATGGCTATGAGCTGTGTCGACAGCTAAAAAAGGATCCCTCGACACAAGATATCCCGGTGATCTTTCTCAGCGCCTTAGATCATGTTCAAGATAAAGTGCGCGCATTTCAGATCGGTGGCGTCGATTATATTCAAAAGCCTTTCGAAGTGATGGAAGTGTTGGCCAGAGTTCGTACTCATGCGGGATTGGTGACATTGCAGCGCGCATTGATCGAACAAAATGAACAACTTAAAAGAATGGCGACCACCGATGCACTGACGGGGTTGGTCAACCGTCGCTATCTTGCCGATATGGCGGGGAAAGTGTCAGGAAACTTTGCCCTGATTTTGTTTGATATCGATAATTTCAAGACCATCAATGATCAATATGGGCATCACGTCGGAGACGAAGTTTTAGTGAGAATTGCTGAGATTACTCGCAGAGTCATTGGGCAGCATGGTTATTGCGCAAGGTGGGGAGGGGAGGAGTTCCTGATCTTACTGCCGAACTTTGATGTCAAACGCGCCTACGATCTGGCTGCTGGTATTCAATATGAGTTCAATGAATCGAAGGGCGCGCTGGGTGCTTACCACTTCACCGCAAGTTTCGGAGTCGCGTGCAATCTTGGTGCACTCTCGTTTCATCAGGTTATTCGCCAAGCCGATGCTGCAATGTATCAAGGCAAAAAGAGTGGCAAAAATCGCGTTGTATCAAGCCGCGCCATGGAGAGCCGCGAACTGTAAAGGGGCAGCATTGCTTGTTAGGTCTAAAGTTGCTCTTCAATAGGTAAAATGCCAGCAAACCAAGCGCCGATTTTCCGCCATACCGTGGCTTCCGGTTCTGAATCAAACCAGGCTTGAGATTGGTGATCAAACCAAGCCACTTGACCTTTTTTCATTCGCACCTGATAGGCATTGGTTTTTAAACCCATGGGCAATTTGGCTTCTGATGCTTGAACATAATCAGGATGTTCGATCACTGCTGCCATTTCGGTGTTGAGCAAAGCCGAACGAGGATCCCAGTTCATGGAGCCGGCAAACAGCAATCGGTGGTCGATTAACAGCACTTTGGCATGCAGGCTTGAGCGACTGCTTCCGGTGAAACTCCATTTGCTGTCGATTCTTGCGCTGGCTTTGGTTTCCCATAACTGAATGCCCGCTTCAACAAGGTCTTGTCGATACTTGGCGTACCAACCGTGCACGGCAAAGACGTCATTTGAGGCCAAGCTGTTGGTGACAATGGTGATGTCGACGCCGCGTTGAGCCGCTTCTACCAAGGCTTGTGTACCTCGTTCCGTTGGAACGAAATAGGGCGAGATAAGGACGAGGGAATCCTTCACGGTTCTTAACAGCGAAGCGAGGTTGTCTGCCAATTGTGGTGCTTGCGTGTCTACTTTGTCAGGCAGATCATACCAAACCTGCCCTTTACCCCAATACCAAACTAAACTCTTGTCGGTAAACTGTTCGTACAGTTGCAACTGAGTAAAGTCGTATTGTCCTTGAGTAAACTTTTGTTCTAGCTGTGCTTCCTTTAGCCAAGTTTGCAGTTCCGCTTCGGTAACCGAGATGGGGTTGTCGGTGAGCCACTCAATTGGCACGGCATGGAGACTGTTCCAATACAAATCAAATTGCTCGGCAGTCTGTTCAACACTGTTGCCATAAAGCATCAAATCAAAATCCCCAAATTCGACAGGGGAGTTAACCGAAAAATACTCGTTACCGATGTTACGGCCCCCAACAATGGCCACCACGCTGTCTGCGGTGAGGGACTTATTGTGCATGCGCCGATTTAGTCGTGAAAAATTGCTGGCCATTGCAAGCGTGCGTGCCGTTCGATATTGATGCGGGTTAAACAAGCGAATCTGAATGTTGGGATGAGCACTTAATCGAGCCAATCCGTTATCGTTTCTTTTCTGCATATCATCGAGGAGAATTCTAACTCGAACCCCTCGTTGGGCGGCTTCAAATAAACGCCATGTCAGTAATTGTCCGGTTTCGTCATCGCGGAAGATGTAGTATTGCAAATCGAGCGTTTTATCGGCCGCCTCGATCAACGCCAATCTCGCGAGGAGCGCATCATGTCCTTTGTCCAGGGGGAAAAAAGCGGTTAAGTTTTCTCTGTCTTGAGGGTGATGGTTAAGATAGGCCGATAGGCGAGAGTCTGCTTGGTAGCCCAGTTGGTAGCTTGGTTGCTTGTCGAATGGCGTGTGATTTTCGAGTGATGTACACGCGCAGAGCAACATCACAGAACAATACGTCAATGCTTTATGGATAAATGTTCGCAACGGACCAAGCCCCAAAATGGATTCTTCAGATAGTTTGGAAGTGGCACGGCAGGCATGCAAGTTGTGTGAGGTTTAAATCCAGTAAAGCTCACGATATTCGAGGGAGAAACGATGCGGCCCAAGCGAGTGGCGCATCGTTTTATCATACTGATCTTAAGTGAGGTTAAAGCGTTGCGCCATCCACTTTAATCACCACTTTACGCACGGGTGAGCCTTCGCCTTCTGGCGCGATAAGAGGACGATGAGGCTGCCCTGGTGGGAAAATAATGAACTCGTTTTCGCCGAGTGTCACAAACTTTTCATCCACAACATGGTGACTAAATGCCAAGTCTCGCTCTGCGAGATAATCTTCATCCAACGCTTCAAAAGGTTGCAAGCTGTAGCCGAACGTCTCTTTCCCGCTTAACAGAATTTGTACGTCGAGGTAGCGCTGGTGGCATTCTGATTTTCTTAACGCGAGCGGCTGAGTATGGTCACTCATGACCAGAAAGAACGCATTGTCGCCGTCCAACTCATGACGCCCATCTTCAATTGGCTCAGCCAGTTTAGCTAACACCTGCGCAATGATTTGCTTGAGATTTGAAGAGAGACAAGATGTAAAGGCGAGCTCTGTTGTTTTACCGACAAACACGGTGATTACCCCCAAAAAGAAAATAAAAGTCGCAAACCAGTTTTTACTGGCTTGCAACGATTTTACTGCTCGCGAAAGCGAACACCAGTCATTTTTCAAAACACTGTTTCTAAAATGAGATATTGTGCGTGCTTTGTTAGCCCGTCAATACGGTGTCTTCAGGGTATTTGATCAGGGTGGGTTCCGGCCTTGCCAGCATGTAAGCCAGCGTTAGTGGCCCAATTCGTCCGATGATCATCACCACGATCATGATGTATTTGCCCGGTTCCGAAAGCTCAGCGGTTAAGCCTGCCGTTAAACCGACCGTGGCAAATGCAGAGATGGTTTCAAACATCACTTTGTCAAACTGAGCTTGCTCGGTGATCATGAGTAAGAACATCGCCGTGGTAAGAATTGCGCCGCTGACCACAATGATTGCGAGAGATTTGGTCACAGTTGGCCAGTTCACGGTGCGCTGAAACATCACCACATGTTTCTTTTGACGCAAAAATGCCCAGGTCGCCATAAACGCAACGGCGAAGGTAGAGACTTTGATCCCGCCACCTGTAGAGGTTGAACCTGCACCAATTAGCATCAACACGATCATCACCAGTAGGGCTGGTTGCGTGAACTGGGCGAGGTCGACACTGTTGAATCCCGCAGTTCGCGCGCTGGCGGATTGGAAAAAGGCGGCAAGCCACTGCCCAGAAGTGCTTAACTCGCCCATCGTACTGGCATTGTGCTGCTCTAAGACGAAGAACAAGAGCGTACCAATAATGAGCAGTGCAGGAGTGGCGACTAACATGATTTTGGTGTGCAAATGCAGGAAGTGAAAACCGCGTCGCCAGTTCATCCACACATCCCCAACCACAGTGAACCCCAAGCCACCGAAAATAAACAGTGCAGCGAGGGTGAAGATGACCAGAGGATCGTCAACGAAGCTCATCATGCTGTCAGAAAAGAGTGCAAAGCCAGCATTGTTAAATGCAGAAATCGCGTGGAAAAGGGCATAAAACAGCCCGCTTTGCCAGCCCATCTCCGGCACCCAACGAAACGCCAATAACACAAAACCGATCAACTCTGCGACAAAAGCGAAGACGACGATTTTTTTAACCAATCGCCGCAGATTCACTTGTCGATCTTGCCCAAGTGCCTCCTTGGCCAAAGCTTGCTGGCGAAGACTCAGTTTCACACCAAACATATAAAGTAGCACGGCAGAAAGTGTCATTTGCCCCAAACCACCGATTTGCATCAGCAGCATCAGCAAGATTTTTCCCGCTAAGGTGAAGTGTTGACCGGTATCCACCACACCAAGTCCAGTCACACTAATGGCGGAAGTTGCGGTAAAAAGCGCATCGGTTATCGACAAGCCCGAGACAGAAAAAACGGGCAATGTCAGCAGGATTGCGGAGGGTAATAGTACCGCCAAAAAGCTAAGCAGAATGATGCGAGGCTCATTCCCTTTGCTCTGTTTCGATGCTTTATCGGCGAGGTAAAACAAGCCGTTGTTAGAAGAAAATGGATTCATAGTGAACTGAGTTTGTTTGCCAATGCGTCTTGTGGGCCAACCAAAATGATCATGTCACCAATTTCGAGTTCGACATCTAACTCTGGAGCTTTGACCAGTTCTGGGCCGCGTTTAAACCCAAGTACCTGCACGCCGGGGACTTTGCACAATGCCAGTTCACCGAGGGTTTTACCCATTAAGCGTGACCCCACCACAAATTCAGTCATGGCCAAGCCACTGCCAAGTGGATGAAATTCAAGAACGCGTTTGTCGAGCATCTTCCTTGCCACGCGGATCCCCATATCGCGCTCTGGCATGATGATGTGGTCTGCGCCGATTTTTTGCAAAACTCGAGCTTGGAACTTGTCGTTGGCTTTAACCCAAACTGATTTGACCCCCGCTTCTTTGGCAATCAGAGTGGCTAAAATGCTGGAGTTCATATCCGCACCAATGGCGACCATCACCATGTCGTAGTCATCCAATTTCAGCTCTGCCATGGTCTCTTCATGTGTACAGTTGGCCACTAGAGCTTGAGTGACAAAACTTGCAGCTAACTTGACGCGTTCTTCATTAACGTCGATGGCCAGCACTTGAGCACCGGAATCGGTCAACTCCTGACACACCGCCAGACCAAAACGACCTAAGCCAATCACCGCAAATTGTTTTTCAGCTCGTCTCATGAGCGCCTCTTAATCTATGGATTTCGGCAGAAAAGTCTGCGCCTAATTTCACTTCGGTGCAAATTTATTGATGAGAATTTGACAGAAGATTAACGGAAGTTGTGCATAAAAACAGCGATGTTTCATGATGGCGAGTGTGATGCGTGAAGCGACACACTCAAGATTGAGCAGAACAAATCCCTTTGCTGATTTGCACGAGAAACAGTGTATGGAATTACTTGGGAAGCGGAGAGATAACGAATCTGGATACGATAGAAACGAAAAGGGCCACTAATATCTTAGTGGCCCTTTTACTAAAGTGGCGGAGAGATAGGGATTTGAACCCTAGGTACGCTATTAACGTACGCCGGTTTTCAAGACCGGTGCTTTCAACCACTC
The DNA here is from genome assembly GCF_002224265.1 of Vibrio vulnificus NBRC 15645 = ATCC 27562. Lineage (NCBI taxonomy): Bacteria > Pseudomonadati > Pseudomonadota > Gammaproteobacteria > Vibrionales > Vibrionaceae > Vibrio > Vibrio vulnificus. The sequence goes on along the minus strand of NZ_CP012881.1, from coordinate 426,370 downwards.
AGCCATCTCTCCAGTGCGGGTAAATATATAAGCCCGTAATTCGTTTGTAAAGCCCTATGAATACTAAGTGAATAGAAAATCACCAACAAATAGCGGCTTAGTTGCTTTTAGCGTAAAAGCGCTGTAACTCAGTGAGCCCTTGCATCAATACTGGCAGTTTCGGGCTGTCGTCGCGAACTCTCTGATAGTGGTTATCGTACAGTTTGAAATTACCGAATTTATCGATAACCGTGGTTTGATTTGGTGTGATCAGCGCGATTTCTCTCGTATCACCTGCGAGGATCCAGCGGCGTTTACTTTCATCAAACAGATTTCGCCCAGAGCTGAAATCAGCCGGATTCGACGCCACACCCATCAGGTCTTGAAGTAGGGTAACGGAGAGATCCAAATGACTGGTACTTTGGCCAAATTGCGCAGGCAGCTTTCCTGGCCAATGAATCACCATAGGTACCTGTAACTGGTAACGACTGTAGTTACTGTTTGCGCCCCAGCTGTTGGTTTGGGTTTCGTTAAACTCGCTGCCGTGATTTGAGGTGATGATCACCACGGTGTTATCGCTTAACTGCTGTTCATCTAGGGTCGCAAAAATACGTTGTAGCGTGCTGTCGGCTTGTCGCACTGCGACATCATAAGCTTGCTTGAATTTATCGCTCGCGTTGGCGGTGGTTGGCAGCGAAGCGGTTTCAATATTATCGAGTTCAGTGACTTCGATGTAGCTGAACCAAGGCGATTTTGCTTGGTTTACTACCCATTCGTTCCACGCATCGACCGCGTTTGCATCGGAATGAGTCACCGCTTGTTGCGCGTTTTTCTCTGCTTCGATCTGCGTCGCTAAATGCTGATTACGGAAGATAACTTCACTATACAAAGGCTCGTTAAAGCCATTTCCGCTAAACAAACCAAATTGATAGCCGTGATCTTGGAGGACTTTCAAGAAAATGGGCGCGGTGCCTTGTGCTTTAATGCTGCTGGCGTAGCTGGTCGGCAGGCCATAGAAAAGGCCAAAAATGCCATAGCCATCGTTACTTGAGCTGTAGTGGTTGGTAAACCATTGGTTGTTAGAGGCAAACTCAAACATATTTGGCATTTGTTCTGCCGAAAGACGATCGCTGCGTAAATTGTTTACGCTGATCATCAGTACATTGAGGTTGTTACCACGACGGTTAAACGTTAGCTGGTCTAATGGGTAACGCACCAACTCGACGTTGTTTTCGTTCGCTTCCAAACGTTTTAAGTATTCATCACGATCCAGTAGACCATGTTTTTCCATAAAGCTTTTCGCTGTCATTGGGTAAGACAACGGGAAGTTGGCTCTTTGGCTAGTCACGGGATTATAGAAATAAGCATCGGACCACATGTAGATCAGATGACTAACAATAAAGCAGACAAAGAAGACGGCGGCTAATGGGCGGCCAATATGTTTGTGTGCGAGTTTACGTTGTTTCTTCCACACCCATTCCGACAAACCAAGTTGCAGGAAAAAGATCAGCGGAAGCACAATAAACAGATGCTGGAGATCGGCGCTGAGAGCGGATTTGTCATCGCTAAACAGCAACTCCCAAACCACGGGGGTTAGGTGCAGGTTGATGCTTTGATACGCTTGTGTATCGATCAGCAGCACCGTCAATCCTGTGGTCGCAAAAACCACAGAAGTTAAACGGAATAACCGCTGCGATGGCAATAAAAAAGTTAAAGGAAACAGAATCAGCAGGTATAAGGCAAACACCAAAAAGCCAAAATGACCAACCCAAGAGACAACCAGATAAAATTGCCCGAGTAGCGTTTCTGGCCAAGGGGACTGGGTGATATAACGCGTACCAATCAACATCGCAGCAATGATATTGAAAAATGCGAACCAGTGACCCCATCCAACTAATCTGGATACGCGCTCGCCGTATGAGTTTCCGCTGTCAACCATGTCTGATTCTGTTATCCGTTATTAGTGAGTTTTTGGTTCTTGTAAAGAAGAGATCAGTGCCTGTGCAAACTTTTCAGCAATTAGCTTACGTTGAGAAGCAGCAACTTGTTGATTAAGAACGTTTGTTGCGATGTTTCCGGCAATCATCAGTGATAATTCTGGTGTTGCACCGTGCTTATCAAGCACCGCTCCAATCTCAGTAAGAATGGATTCTACTTGTTCGTCTGTGTATTTCGATGTAATCGGCATAAAAACTCTAATAATGATAGTAAAAGCGGCCTATGATAACCTACAATGCCTCGCAACTAAAACCTTGAAGCAAGATAAAATACTATGAGTCTGCATCTTTCAAACGTTATTCTGCATCAGCTTAGTAAAAATGATCAGGATGAGCTAATGGTAAACTACCGTTCTGAGTCCCTGGTCAATGATTCTTCTACAGAAAATCTGGTCGCTGAGCTGCATCGCGTGTTTCATTCCAAAGCAGGAAAAGGCTTTGGGTGTTTCCAATCTGACAGCGAATTTCAGATTTGGCTCAATGAATTACAACGTGGCGAACTGGATTTCTATGATTTCTCACAAAAATGCGCCGTAAGACTGAAAGAAGAGTTAGCAAAATACCCGTTTGCGGACGAAGGTATTCTTGTGTTTGCGGAGTACCAAAGCCTAGCGACCGATTATTTGTTCGTGGGTATATTGCCGCTTAATCAAAGTTTGAAAGTGACAGAAGGGTTGGACATCAGCGCGACCGATTATTTGGACATCAATAAGATGGACATCGCTGCGCGTATTGATTTATCGGTGTACGAAGCAGATAAAGATTCCAACCGTTATCTCTCTTACATTAAGGGACGAGTTGGCCGTAAAGTGGCGGATTTCTTCCTCGATTTCTTGCAAGCGGAAGTGGGCCTAGACAGCAAGCAGCAAAACCAAGTGTTGATGCAAGCGCTCGATGATTTCTGTACCGATGCAAAGTTGGAAAAACAAGAAGTCAACGAGTACAAGAAGCAAGTCTATGAATACTGTAATGGCCAAATCAAAGCAGGCGAAGAAGTGGAAATTCGCGAGCTTTCTGGCGAGTTACCACCAAGCCCATCTGGCGCGAGCTTCTTAGAATTTACGCAAGAACAAGGCTATGGCTTGGAAGAGAGTTTTCCTGCCGATCGTGGTTTAGTACGCAAGTTAACGAAGTATGTAGGGGCAGGTGGTGGTCTCAACGTGAGCTTCGATAGTTTGCTGCTGGGAGAGCGCATTTTCTACGATCCAGAGACCGATACGCTGACGATCAAAGGCACGCCGCCAAATCTGCGTGACCAACTGACGCGAAATCGATAATACAAATGAAGAAAGAGAGCGAGATGCTCTCTTTTTTTGTGACTTCACATTACCCTAGCGGATTGTGTTATAAGCTTATGAAAGCAACTTGGAATCTCTGTGCAAGGATGGAGCATGGTTCGATTGAGTAATAAATGGGTATTTCGCTATTCTTTGGGTCTTGCCTTGGTGTGGTTGTGCTCTGTCGCGTTTGTTTGGATGCAAATCACCAACATGCGTGCTGCGGTCGATGCCGTAGAGGAAGTTGGGAACAAAATTGAAGAAGTGCACGCGGCATTTTCTTACAAGCGTGAACAAAGAATCCAAAAGTTAGATGAAATTTCGCTGAATGTGCAATTGATTTATGCGTTGCGTATTCAGCTCGAAGCAACCTATGTACACTCGTTTTTTGCCCCGGATATTACTCAGTTTTTGCACGTCACCGATCGCTACATAGATAGTGTAAAAACCATTTTGCAAATCGACACCCGCTTGTCAGACTTGGTCGCTGAGGTGCGTCGCCAACGTCTTCAACAAACGCATGCGGATTCCATTCTCTCCTTTGCTTTACTCGGCTCGTATATTTCCGAGGCTACGTTAAGCAACAGCACGCGCTTAAGCCCAGTATTCAAAGATATCGATAACTTAGTGTTGTTATCGAATGAACTTGAAGAAGCGCAACGTGTGCCGCTACAAAAGTTGTTGGCCCAATCGGCGGTGGTACTTGGGCAAAATGCCGAAGTGAATCATCTGGTCAATCAAGTCAGTACCCACGAAGTCTACGCCCAGCAATCTTGGTTAGAAGAGCAGTATCACCATATTGTTTTGCAATCCATCGTGATTGTGATTGCGGTGAGTGGGCTCTGTTTTCTCGGTTTGTTGTGGTTACTGTACTGGGGCAATACGTTAGTGAAGTCGCCACAACAATCGGCAGAAAATGAGGTGTTGCACGTACCGACAGAAACCTTGAGAGAACGCTTGTCATCCGAAGCAGTGCAAACCGAGGAGAGGCAGGAGCAATCAAGCCGTCAAAGTGACACCGCTCTGCTTGAGCAGAGAACAGAGATAGACAGAAACCGTTCCATGTCCACCACGGCAGTACCGCAAGGGAGTGAAGAACTGCCGCCGATTAAAATCGATCTGATGATGGACTCTTTATCTGGCGATGAAGAATCGGTGCAGATGTTATTGAGCGTGTTTGTCCAAGATCATGCGGATGAGCACAGCAATTTTGTTGCAACCTATCGCGATGATCCCGAAACTGCACAGCGCATCGTTCACAGCCTGAAAGGGGTTGCCGCCAGCCTTGGTGCAGATGCTTTACGTAAAGTGGCGATGGAGATTGAATCCAGCATGAAGCATGGTCATGAACCGACAGAGCAACAATTGCAGCAATTGAAAGAGTGCATTGATAAAACGGTGGCTTACGCGCACCGCATTCTCAATCGCGAGATTATCATCTCATCATAAGACGCTGATATTTCTCTGACTTATACTGGTTATATTCGTCGTCCTTTTCTTTTTGTCGTGGTTATAGCAATGACTCGCTCAACGATGGTCGCTTTTTACAAAAGTTTTTGTTTGCCTATTTTGGCGCTAATGAGTTTGTCGGGATGCTCGTTATTAGAGGTGAAGCTGGATAGTCAAGTCACCCCATTGACTCAGCAAGAGCTGAATACTCGTTTACATACGCGTGAATACGCATTGCAATTTTTTACCCAAGTCGAGCAAACGGCGGATACGCTTAAAAGCCGCTATCCTGCGACGGATACGCTGCACCAGTCCTATATTTTGTTGTGGAAAATCAATGCAGAGGAAGGTCTAGCACGGGCTGCGTATCAGGTTTCACCCACTGCGGCGCTGATCGACAGTTGGGTTTTTACTCAGCAGATGGCAGACTATTTTTCTCAAGGGCCGGGTCGCGAGCAGTTTGAATTGGCTCTCGCCTCAGATGCATCACAGGCCTTACTGACACAAGTGGAAGAGTTGGCGAGTGATCTATTGAAGAACAGTTCGTACAAGAGCAGCGAGCAATTTGTTCGCGAGTTTGCCACACAACATCCATTTACCGATCTCAAATTCAATCCCACGCCGGCTTACCGCGCTTGGCTAAAAGCCAATGATATTAATGAAGATGAGGCGATAGCCACGCTAGGCACTATGCCGGAAGCTTTAGGCGATGTCTCTGATCGCCTCAGTTTGATTTCAGAGCAAACGCCGAAGATCATGAGTTGGAAAGCGGAGCTTATTGCACTTAACAGCCACATCAGTGGCGAAGATTTGTCACAAACCTTGGCCTCCATGAAGGCCACTTCTGAGGCCTTTCAAGATTTCGTGAAGAATAACCCAGAATACATGAAGAACTTGGCGGAGCAGATGGCCATAGAGTTGCAGCCGCTGGTGGTTGATATTGACCAAAAAACCTCGCGTCAGATGAGTAAACTCGATGAACAAAGGGCGGCATTGGAAGCCATGGTTGCACGCGAGAGGGTTGAGCTGTTTGCGATGATAGAGCGTGAAAGAGAAGCGCTAAATAAGATGGTGACGCAAGAGCGAGTGAGCTTTACTCAAGATATGGATAAGCTCTCACAAGATGTGGTCGCGCTGGCGATGGATAAGTTGGTTGAGCTGATCAAAAGCGTGATTATTTACTTTGTTCTGTTTATCGCTGTGATTTTCTTTGCCCCGCTTGGCTTAGGTTACGCACTCGGAAAGAGAGCACAAAGAAAGATCAGTTAGCCAAAGGGCAGAATGTTGGCACAACGAGTGCCGCTGAGAAACAAAAAAGCGTAGCTCGAGGGCTACGCTTTTTTATTGAGTGGTGAAGATCAAGCGGTTTGTTGTCTTGTCTCTGCCAGTGTTTCGTCTTCGCTCGCCTGCGCGGTTGGCTCGCACTTGTCGACAAACCAACCCATGTAGGAGGTGAAAATCGTCACTGCGATACAAACAAAGCTCAACCACATGAACGGTGCATACGACAGGGTAGCGACACCAAGAATACTCGCCATGTAAATACCGTTGTCACTCCAAGGCACCATACCGGATGTTAGCGTGCCGCCGAACTCGGCATTTCGTGACAGGTTCTTACGTTTGTAACCTAGGCGGTCGTAGTTTTTCGCACAAATCTTTGGCGTTAGGATAAGAGAAACGTACATCGCTGAACCGAACACGTTACCCATAAACGCTGTACCAATCGTGCTGGTTGCGAGAGAACCGGCATTTTGCACACGACGTTCAAACAGTTTCGCGATGGTTTCTAGCACGCCAACTTTATCCAGTAGACCACCAAAACCAAGACCAAACACGATAACAGCCACTGAGCCCAACATGGAGGACATGCCACCACGGTTTAGGATGGAATCAATGAAATCGACGCCTGAAGAAATCGCAAACGGTGCCCAAGCAGTATTGAACGCGGTTAGGAAATCCACATCTTGGATCATGACTGCCCAAATAATGCCCAGTAGAGAGCCAAAGCTGATGACAGGGAATGAAGGCATACGCATGGCAAGCAGCGCCAATACGATGATCACGGGAACAAACGAGTAAGGCGTGATGTAGAACTGCTGATCCATCGCTTTAATCACAGATTCTACTTGGCTCATGTCAACATTACCTGCGTAATGGAAGCCAAATGCCGTGAACATAATGCCAGTAATGATGTAGCTGATCAGAGCGATTGGCAGCATGCCTTTGATGTGCTCCATGACTTCCACGTTCGACATTGAAGAAGCAAGGATCACTGAATCTGAAAGCGGAGACATTTTGTCACCGAAGTAACAGCCTGATAGTACCGCACCTGCTGTGATCGGTGCTGGTACGCCAAGACCTTGGCCAATCCCCATCATTGCGATACCTGCGGTACCTGCTGCGCCCCAAGAGGTGCCTGTTGCAAGTGCTGTTAGGGAGCAAATGATCATAGTGGCTAAAAGGAAGATAGAAGGATGTATTGCCTTCAGACCATAGTAAATAATAGTGGGTACGATACCGCCGGAGATCCAGGTACCAACCAATGCGCCAACGGCTAATAGAATAAGAACAGCACCCAAACCATTCGAAATTCCGTTTAATGCCGCTTTTTCCAGGTCTTTATACTGATGACCTAGACGTAAGCCCAACACCATAATAATGAACCAGCCGATATAAAGTGCTAGCTGAATAGGTAGATCTAATTTCGCGGTAAACGAAAAAGCCAAAAGTAAAAACAATCCCAGTGAAATAAGCACTTGGGGAAGACTTGGTAAGCGAGTAATTTCCTGCTTCATATATTCCTCTGCTAAATGTCGGAGCGTTAGAGGGATTACGCCCCCGTATGTTTAGGATGCTTACATTACATTAACGTAGTGGATAATTCGATTTATTTAGTCATTTGTTTTGATGTAGATCGGTGTAATGCGTATTTTGTGAAATAATAAACTACTAAAGTTTAAAATAATTAGTTTTAAGTGTTGTGTGATGTGAAATAAATGTGCTTCATGTGTGAATATGGAGGATGGGTAGGAAATCCAGCTCGGTCAGAGCTCTTACCAAAGCTAAATCATAAAGTTTTGCGACCTTGACAAATCAAAACGAAAAAGTTGGACGTTTTCGTCAATTAGTGCTTGAGATTTTGCCTAGAAAATAGAACTATTAATGCAACTTTATTTTGTTATTTGAATACACGGAGAGTTAATGTGATGAGAGTGGGTTTAGTTGGTTGGCGTGGCATGGTTGGCTCGGTGCTGATGCAGCGCATGGTTGAAGAAAAAGACTTTGATCTGATTGAACCAGTCTTTTTCAGTACCTCTCAAATTGGTATTCCAGCGCCAAATTTTGGTAAAGATGCTGGTTTACTACAAGATGCATTCAATATTGATGCGTTGAAACAGCTCGACGCAGTCATCACTTGTCAAGGTGGTGGTTATACAGAAAAGGTATACCCAGCACTGCGCGAAGCGGGTTGGAAAGGCTACTGGATCGATGCGGCATCTACGCTGCGTATGGCTCCAGATTCGATTATCACTCTTGACCCAGTTAACCTAGCTCAAATTCAGCAAGGCATCCATAGTGGCACAAACACCTTTGTTGGTGGTAACTGTACCGTTTCTCTAATGTTGATGGCGTTAGGTGGACTATACAAACAAGGTATGGTTGAGTGGATGAGCGCGATGACTTACCAAGCGGCTTCTGGTGCGGGCGCGCAGAACATGCGTGAACTGATTTCTCAGATGGGTGTAATCAATGATGCAGTAAGCTCAGAATTGGCAAACCCATCAAGCTCTATTCTTGATATCGATCGTAAGGTTGCGGAAACGATGCGCAGCAGCTCGTTCCCAGTTGACAACTTTGGTGCGCCTCTGGCTGGCTCATTGATTCCATGGATCGACGTGAAACGTGAAAACGGTCAAAGCAAAGAAGAATGGAAAGGTGGCGTAGAAGCGAACAAGATCCTTGGTTTACAAAACTCTCCAATTCCAATCGATGGAACTTGTGTTCGTATCGGTGCAATGCGTTGTCATTCACAAGCGCTGACTATCAAGCTTAAGCAAAATGTACCTCTTGATGAAATTGAAGAGATCATTGCGAGTGACAATGAGTGGGTGAAAGTGATTCCAAACGAGCGTGACATTACCGCGCAAGAGCTAACGCCAGCTAAAGTAACAGGAACGCTTTCAATTCCTGTTGGCCGTTTACGCAAAATGTCGATGGGTGATGATTTCCTTAACGCATTCACCGTGGGTGACCAGCTTCTTTGGGGGGCGGCAGAACCTTTGCGTCGTACGCTAAGAATCATCCTTGCTGAGAAGCAATAACTCAAATATGAGACATCATTCTAAAAAGCGCCTTGTTGGCGCTTTTTTTGTTTGTTCAATGACAGTTCGTTGACATTGATGACCTAATTTAGCGTGGGTTTTGAGAGTGGTGTTCTGTATGTATAAGAAATTTCGAGGTTTTACGCTAATAGAATTAATCGTGGTGATTGTGCTTGTCGCCGTGTTAGCGGTGATCGCTGCGCCAAGATTCCTGAACTTACAATCTGATGCACGGCGTTCCGTCGTTGAAGGTTTAGCTGGCGCCGTGACGAATGCCGCTGAGATGGCGTATGGAAAAACCGCTGTGGAAGGGATGGAAGAGCTTGAATCCTATCACGTGCCGAATTACGGGATTGTGCAATATGGTTATCCGAGTGTCTCGCGTGGTGGAATGGAAAGCTTCTTACAAATTGACACTGGGTACCATGATTTAGAACGTGAATGGGTTTGGGCTGCACACAATAATGGCTCAGTCTCAGATCCCGATTGGTGGATCATCACGCAGTCACAATGGTTGGCAGATGGCAACATTGTGGATTTCAATAAAGCCATCGAAGAGAGCCGTTGCTACGTCAAATACACCGCAGCGATGGAACCGGGCGCGGACTTCGCCGTGGAAACCATCACAGACGGATGTTGAACCCGCTACGGCTCATTCAACAAGGCAATCAAGCGCTCACACGAGCGCTTATTTTTTGTCGGATTCTGTGCTTTGTACGGCAACCACACGTTTATCGGGATCCGCCAGTTCACTGCCGCAGTGTTTGCAAAATAGTGCATCGGATTCATGTCCAGCACGTGAGCAGTTGGGGCACTTGACCAATTGTCGGTGTGAGTTCATCTCTTGGTTGAGTTCGGCGGTAATGATCCCCGTTGGCACCGCCAAAATAGAGTAACCGAGTAACATTGTCAGTGACGCGATGGCTTTACCTATATTGGTTTGTGGCACGAGGTCACCATAGCCCACGGTCGTAATGGTCACAATGGCCCAGTAGATACTTTTGGGAATACTGGTAAAGCCATTGTGCGGACCTTCAATCACGTAGATCAGAGAGCCAAATATGGTCACCAAAATGGCTACGGCACTGAAAAATATCAGTATTTTTCTTCGAGCCATCAGCAAGGAGCGCATCAGCAAGTTTGAGTCTTGCAAATAACGAACGAGTTTCAGAATACGGAAGATACGCATCACACGCAGCAGTCGAATTACGCCCATAAAAGCCGCTGAAGGGAACAAGAAGGCAAGATAGGTCGGCAGTATCGCCAGTAAGTCCACCACACCATAAAAACTGCGTGCGTAGGCGGCAGGTTTTGGCGAGCAATATAAACGCAGCAAATACTCGAGCGTAAATAGAGCGGTAAAACCATACTCAAGATATTTGAGTTCGCTGGCCCACTGAGCGCGAATCGATGGGATAGATTCAAGTAAAAGCACCAGCAGCGAGGTCAAAATCGCGACAATCAAGCCAATATCAAAGGCTCTGCCTGCAGGCGTGTGCGTACCGAAAATTATAACGTATAGATGATGCTTGAGTGACTGGCGTGACATGATGTTGCGACATAGTGGAAACGTTGCAACATCATACCTTTATTTCGGGAATCAGGCTAATCCGGGGAAGAGATTACGCAGGCCATTGGCGATGAACTCGATGCCGAGTGCACCCAAGATAAGACCCATAATACGGGTGATCACGTTGATGCCTGTTTGTCCTAAGAAGCGAACGATAATTGGCGCTGAGCGAAATAGCAGCCATGAGCAAAAGCTAAAGGCAACAATGGTGATCACAATACCCATGGTATCGAACATGCTTGGGTAGCGAGAACCATAAACGATGGTCGAGCTAATCGCACCAGGACCCGCCATTAAAGGCATTGCCAAAGGCACAACACCAATTTGTTCGCGACTCACGTATTCCGATTGCTCTTGTTTGTTTTGTTTATCTTCACCCAACTTACCGCTCATCATCGAAAAGGCGATGCTAAGTAGTAGCAAACCACCGGCAACGCGGAAAGAATCGAGAGAAATGCTAAACATGTCGAGTAGCATCTGACCCGCTAGCAATGAAACGGTCAGAATAATCGCAACTGCGACATTGGCCGTTAGTGCGGTTTTGTATTTTTCTTCCGGTGTCATGTGGCCTGTAAGCGACACAAATACCGGCATGATGCCCACAGGGTTTACTGCGGCCACTAAGCCTAAGAAAAACTGCAAAAAGATAGCGACTTCGAACGTTTGCATTAGAGAAACCACACGAAAGATAGGAGAACAGATTGTTGGCGAAATATAGTCGATATTGCGCGACTTCACGAATGAAAAAAACTAACGTGTGAGCTGTTTGATTGCTGAGAAAAACTAATCATTGAAAGAGTTGTAAAATAATTTGTCACACTTTGTTGTGTATAATTCTTCGCAAGCATCCAATTAATTTACATAAACGTTAACATTCGCACATTTTTGATAAAAACCCAGCGCTCTTCTTTAGCGAGTTAACCATTTGGATATACTCTCAGTAGCACAGAATTTCTCGTCTACATGTAATTTTATGTAATTTTGTAGATTTATGATGAAACTTTTTTACAAGGTTTTGTTGCTAATTTGACCTTTTGGTTCGTTTGCTTCTTTTTTGCTCAACCAAATGTGGCTTTTAATTTATTTGTTTATCAATGAATTAGCGGTTTTTGTTGTACTGAAGCACCACTTTCGGGGTATTTAAAGTGTGGGATCTGATCCAAGTCAATTTTTTTCATACTCTGAAATATTATACTCAGCCCTGAAAGCAATTTACTAAGTCGGTTGTTAAGTAACTTACTGATAAACAGTAAAAACGATAGACAAGTAGCCTTACTAAAAAGTTTTTAATATTTGTTAATTTTAGGAGATTCCCTATGCCTGTAACTAACTTGGCTGAACTAGATGCTCTAGTAGAACGCGTAAAAGCGGCTCAAGCTGAATTTGCTACTTACTCTCAAGAGCAAGTAGATAAAATTTTCCGCGCAGCATCTTTAGCAGCTAACCAAGCTCGTATCCCGCTAGCACAACAAGCGGTTGCTGAGTCTGGTATGGGTATTGTTGAAGATAAAGTAATCAAGAACCACTTCGCATCTGAGTTCATTTACAACAAATACAAAGATGAGAAAACTTGTGGTGTTCTTGAAGAAGACGACAACCTAGGCACAATGACTATTGCTGAGCCTGTAGGTATCATCTGCGGTATCGTTCCAACTACTAACCCAACATCAACAGCGATCTTCAAGTCTCTAATCTCTCTGAAGACTCGTAATGGTATTATCTTCTCACCACACCCACGTGCGAAAAACTCAACTAACGACGCAGCGAAACTAGTACTAGACGCAGCAGTTGCAGCAGGCGCACCAAAAGACATCATCGGTTGGATCGACCAACCTTCAGTTGAGCTTTCTAACGCTCTTATGAAGCACGATGGTATCGCTCTTATCCTTGCAACTGGTGGTCCAGGCATGGTTAAAGCAGCTTACTCTTCAGGTAAACCAGCAATCGGTGTAGGTGCAGGTAACGTTCCAGTTGTTATCGATGAAACAGCAGACATCAAACGTGCTGTAGCGTCTATCCTAATGTCTAAAACATTCGATAACGGCGTAGTATGTGCTTCTGAGCAGGCTGCAATCGTTGTTGACTCTGTATACGACGAAGTGAAAGAGCGTTTTGCTTCTCACAAAGCTTACGTTCTAAACAAAGCTGAAGCGGACAAAGTTCGTAAAGTTCTGCTAATCGACGGTAACCTAAACGCGAAAATCGTAGGTCAGCCAGCGCCAGCAATCGCTGAAATGGCAGGCGTTAAAGTTCCAGCTGACACTAAAGTTCTTGTTGGTGAAGGTCTTGGTAAAGTGTCATACGATGACGCATTTGCTCACGAGAAACTATCTCCAACTCTAGGTCTATTCCGCGCAGACAACTTCGAAGACGCAGTTGCTCAAGCGGTAACTATGGTTGAAATCGGTGGTATCGGTCACACATCTGGCCTATACACTAACCAAGACGTAAACGCAGACCGTATCCGTTACTTCGGTGACAAGATGAAGACGGCTCGTATCCTTGTAAACATCCCAACTACTCACGGTGGTATCGGTGACCTTTACAACTTTAACGTTGCACCATCTCTAACTCTTGGTTGTGGTTCATGGGGTGGTAACTCTATCTCTGAGAACGTAGGTCCTAAGCACCTAATCAACAAGAAAACTGTTGCGAAGCGAGCTGAAAACATGTTGTGGCACAAACTACCTAAGTCAATCTACTTCCGTCGTGGTAGCCTTCCAATCGCACTAAGCGACCTAGAAGGTAAGAAACGCGCATTCCTAGTTACTGACCGTTTCCTATTCAACAACGGTTACGCAGATGACGTAGTACAATTGCTTAAAGCACAAGGCATGGAAGTTCAAACATTCTTTGATGTTGAAGCTGACCCAACGCTATCTGTTGTAGAGAAAGGCGCAGCAGCAATGCAAAGCTTCCAACCTGATGTGATTCTAGCGCTAGGTGGTGGTTCACCAATGGATGCTGCGAAGATCATGTGGGTAATGTACGAGCACCCAGAAACTCACTTCGAAGAACTTGCAATGCGCTTTATGGATATCCGTAAACGTATCTACAAGTTCCCTAAAATGGGTCAAAAAGCTGAGCTTGTATGTATCACTACCACTTCAGGTACAGGTTCAGAAGTAACCCCATTCGCGGTTGTTACTGACGACAAGACTGGTGCTAAGTACCCACTAGCAGACTACGAATTGACTCCTCAAATGGCAATCGTAGATGCAAACCTAGTGATGAACATGCCTAAGTCTCTAACCGCATTCGGTGGTTACGATGCAGTGACTCACGCTCTAGAAGCTTACGTATCTGTTCTTGCGAACGAATACTCAGACGGTCAAGCTCTACAAGCTCTTAAGATGCTAAAAGAGTACCTACCATCAAGCTACGCGAACGGTGCAAAAGACCCAATCGCTCGTGAGAAAGTACACAACGCAGCGACCATCGCTGGTATCGCATTCGCGAACGCTTTCCTAGGTGTATGTCACTCTATGGCGCACAAGATCGGTGCAGAGTTCCACCTACCACACGGTTTGGCGAACGCTCTACTTATCTCTAACGTGGTACGTTACAACGCGAACGATAACCCAACTAAGCAAACTGCGTTCTCTCAATACGACCGTCCACAAGCACGTCGTCGTTACGCTGAAGTTGCTGACCACCTAGGCCTAAGCCAAGCTGGTGACCGCACTGCTCAGAAGATTGAACGTCTACTAGCATGGTTGGATGAGCTAAAAGGCAACCTAGACATTCCACTGTCTATCCAATCGGCAGGTGTTGCTGAAGCTGACTTCCTAGCGAAAGTTGATGAACTAGCAGTAGAAGCGTTCGATGACCAATGTACTGGTGCGAACCCACGCTACCCACTAATCGCTGAGCTAAAAGAAGTTCTACTGGCTTCTTACTACGGTAAAGCTTTCGTTGAAGGTGAAACTTTCGAAGGTACGACTGTAATCAAGAAGAAAGCAGACCAAGTAGCGCCAAAAGCGAAAAAATAAGTCTGATACTTAGTCACTAAGTGTCAGCAAGAAGTAAGACTCAGGAATGAGGTAGGTTTTCGCTAGCACGAAACCTAAAAAAATCGGGAAAAAGATCAAAGCCCCAGTCGAAAGACCGGGGCTTTTTTTGGATCAAACGGATAAATGGAATATCTAATATTCCTCGAATCGACAAACAGGCCTTCATACAATTCCTCCCTAACCAAAAACGTAATGGGAATAGAGTATGAAAAGTAAATTATTGGTGGTGTTGCTCTTCTCGAGCAGCACACAAGCGTCACTCATCATCGACAAGAATGGTATAGATGAAAAAGAGTATATTTACGACTTGCACCAGTGTGAAGCACTTTCTGAGCAAGTAGAGAAGGAAACACAGAGTCGAGGTGCAGTCGGTGGAGCACTGAAAGGCGCTGCAATTGGTTCTGCGGGGACGGCTATCGCTGGAGGCTCCGGTAGCGAAGGCGCAAAGAAAGGTGCTGCTGTTGGTTTAGCCGCTGGTGTTATTGGTGGTAGTCGAGACAGACGCGAAAACAGTAAAAACTATCAAGAGCAAAAGCACCAAGTACTGCGTAATTGCATGACCAACCGTGGGTATGTGATACTCAATTGAGAGGCAATTTAGAACGTATTCGTTATACCTCAGTCGTGACGACTCGACCACTAAAGTACTCATTCGCCACGATGTACTCAGCGTTGCGAATGAGTTCATCCTGCACTTGAGCCCAATGTGTCGCGTCTATCTGTCCGTGATGGTGTGATACCGATGGAATCACACCACCAACGCGAATATTAAAAGGGGTGAGCTCTTTTGCCCAACTGTGAGTAAAACCTGAAACGAGGGAAGTAACACTTTCAACTCCGGTAAAATTTAGATGATCATCGTGCGAAATAACATTGACGATCACGCCTTTCGTTTCAGTGCGTCGCATTCGTTCCGCGCACACTTGCACATAGCCGTATAGTGCGCCAGCGGTACTTGATAGCTTTTCTATGAAGCCTTCTGAGGTTGCTTCAGTATTCAAAAGTGGCAGAGGAGAGCTGGTCCAACAGTTCACGAGTACATTGGGGACGCGGTTAAACTGTGCCTGAATGTGGTCAAACAAGGATTGAATGGAAGATTGGCTATAGTCTTGCAAAGTGATCGGATAAACATCTTGAGTGATGGCATAGAGCTCTTTGTGTGTCTCACTCAATGAAGTTTGGTCTTGGTCGCAGAGAATAACAATGGCACCGAGACGCGCAAAGTGCGCTGCCACTGTTCTGCCCAATAATGAGCCCGCACTCGTCACTAAAATCAAAGCGTTCTTGATATCCATCTCGTTGCTCTCCCTCAAGCATTCAGACCGTACTTTCATCTTGGGTGAGAAATTGGGTACGCTGTGTGAATAACTTCAAACAACGGTTAATCGTGCAAAAGAGATGATGAGATATTTGTAAACAGTCACAGTTTGGTGTTCTGAGGGATGAAAAATTGTCGCATAGCGTCTAGCAAAGTTGATCCGTGCCATGCCAGTAAATACAACGATAAACAGCGTGTTACGCGTAGGCGGCAAATTTTGCTTTGACCAGTGCAGTGGATAGGTGGTTGTACAACCCAGCTTCTGGTAGCAATTTAACTTCAGGGGTTGCGAGTTTTGCTCGCTCGTGCCCAGAAAGGTTTTGATAAACCTCTTCTGGTAGATCAAACGTCTCTTCTGGCATATAAGCCAATGGCTCTGCACTGAGATAGTGGCTCAGTTTGGCTGAAGGAAGCCCTGCATTGTGGAACTGTTTCGCTTGTTCTGCAGAAATCGCGTAGCTCGATTGATCGCTTCTTAATTTTTGAGGTTCGGACAAACCAAATTGCTTACGCAACACGGCATCCGTCATTTCCTGCGTTTCAATTTGTTCTACGGGAGTGATGTGACGAGCGTCTTCAGAAAACATCGAAAGCAGCAGCGCAAAGTCGGCACGACGTCCTTGCTGAACGGCTTGGCTAATGCCATTGCCGAAGCTCAGCTCGTTAATGATGCTTGCTTTGTCTAATGTGTGTATCTGCATGCGGCTCTCCGTGTGATGCTTTATTAGCGGCACGTCGGCAGATAACTTTAGAGAAAATAAACAAAAAGCCCGCGAATGCGGGCTTTCAAGTATGACTAAATTGGAACTTAAGGGGCGAAAATTATTTCGCTAGGTTCTCTGCAACGAAATCCCAGTTAACCAGTGCCCAGAAACCGTTCATGTAGTCTGGACGTAGGTTGCGGTAATCGATGTAGTAAGCGTGTTCCCATAGGTCTACAGTCAGTAGTGGTGTTACGCCTTCTTCAGTGATTGGTGTTGCCGCATTTGAAGTATTAACGATTGCTAGAGAACCGTCAGCTTTCTTCACCAACCAAGTCCAAGATGAACCAAAGTTGTTGATTGCTGAATCTGTGAATTTTGCTTTGAATTCTTCGAATGAACCGAACGCTGCGTTGATCGCTTCTGCAACTGCACCTGTTGGTTCGCCGCCTGCATTTGGAGCAAGGCAGTGCCAGTAGAAAGTGTGGTTCCATACTTGTGCTGCGTTGTTGAAGATACCGCCAGTAGAAGTCTTGATGATCTCTTCTAGAGTTTTACCTTCGAATTCAGTACCAGGAATTAGGCCGTTTAGTTTCACAACGTAAGTGTTGTGGTGTTTGCCGTGGTGGAACTCAAGAGTTTCTGCAGAGATGTGTGGCTCAAGCGCGTCTTTTGCGTAAGGAAGAGCTGGTAGTTCAAATGCCATTGCTCGATTCTCCATTTATATGAAGGGATTACCTTCGGTTGCTTCCAGTGAATTTATAATTAAATCAACCCGTTTGATGACTCACCAACGAATCGACTGTCAATATGACTGACTTGCGCTATAGTTTAGCAAGTTTTTACTTTATTAAAAGGAAAAATCCGCTTTTTGATATGAAATTTCTTTGTCATTCTAATGCGGATCTAGTGCGGGTAATAGCCCTTAATTTTATGTGCTTTTTATTCTGCACTAATAAGGTAGAATGTGCGAAAAATTTGCAGTCATTCCGTGAACGAGGAAGCAATGGAAACTATCGACAAAATCAAACAACAAATCGCAGAAAACCCAATCCTTCTCTACATGAAAGGTTCTCCAAAGCTACCAAGCTGTGGTTTTTCTTCTCAAGCAGCTCAGGCATTGATGGCGTGTGGCGAAAAATTTGCTTATGTAGACATTCTACAAAACCCAGATATTCGCGCAGAATTGCCAAAATACGCGGAGTGGCCAACTTTCCCACAACTATGGGTTGAAGGTGAGTTGATTGGCGGTTGTGATATCGTGATTGAGATGTTCCAAAAAGGCGAACTTCAACCATTGATCAAAGAAGCGACAGCACGCGCAGCGGGCAACGACGCGGAATAATTTGGCCAACCACTATGGCGCTTGAAAGAGTTTCGGTAGTGGTTATCGTCAAACGAAGATAGAATACGAAGGAGCTGTTTGGCTCCTTTTTGTTTTTGAGTTACTACCATGAAAATCAAACTATATTACGTCCATGATCCTATGTGCAGCTGGTGCTGGGGATACAAACCTACCTTGGAAAAATTGAAGCAACAGTTACCTGGAGTCATTCAGTTTGAGTATGTGGTTGGCGGCCTCGCGTCAGATTCAACATTGCCGATGTCACCTGAAATGCAGCAAAAAATTGAAAGCATTTGGCATCAAATTGAACAGCGTCTAGGCACTCAATTTAATTATGAGTTTTGGACTCGTTGTACTCCGGTTCGTAGTACCTATCAGGCGTGTCGTGCGGTGATCGCGGCAGGTTTTCAAGATTCTTATGAGCAAATGCTAGAAGCGATTCAGCACGCGTATTATTTGCGCGCCATGCCGCCACATGATGAAGCGACACATCGCCAGCTTGCGCAAGAAATTGGACTCAATGTTCAACAGTTTGAAAACGATGTGACAGGGCGTTTATTGGAAGGCGTCTTTGAAGACCAGCTGAGTTTGGCTCGAAGCTTAGGCGTCAACGCTTACCCAAGTTTGGTGTTGCAAATTAACGATGCGTATTTTCCAATCGAGATCGATTACCTCTCCACGGAGCCGACGTTGAAGTTGATCCGTGAGCGCATTGTCGAGAATATGCCCGCTCAATAGTGTGAAAAAATAGCGTGATGGAATAGGTCAGCGAGACACGCTGAAAAAGATCGCCCTGTTTATTGAAAGAGAAAGCCGCTCCATGGAGCGGCTTTTTTTTGATTGTCGATCATGCAATGTTTTAGGCGCTTACAGCACCATGGCCGCGATCCAACCAAAAATAATGAGTGGGATATTGTAGTGGATAAAGGTTGGAACCACAGTTTCCCAAATGTGCTCGTGTTGTCCGTCGGCATTCAGACCGGAAGTTGGGCCTAACGTTGAATCAGAAGCAGGTGAACCTGCGTCACCAAGAGCCGCAGCTGTACCCACAAGAGCAATGGTTGCCATCGGTGAAAAACCAAAAGCAATGGAAAGCGGAACGTAAATAGTTGCTAAGATTGGAATGGTTGAGAAAGAAGAACCAATCCCCATCGTGACAAGCAGACCGACCACAAGCATAAGAAGAGCGGCAAGGCCTTTGTTGTCGCCGATGCTGGTTGAAAGCGATTGTACCAGTGTTTCAACGCCACCCGTTTGTTTCATTACCGCAGCAAAGCCAGCGGCGGCGATCATGATGAAGCCGATCATTGCCATCATGTGAACACCTTTAGTGAACACATCATGAGTTTCTTTCCAAGCAATGACACCACCAAAGGTGAAGACCATAAAGCCGGCCAGTGCACCAATGATCATTGAACCCGTGTATAGCTGAACACTGAGAGCTGCGATGATACCTAGGGCGGCTACCAGAATGTGTTTCTTGTTGATGCCTTTGCTTTCTTCATGCACGACGGTCAGCTCGGTTTCACGGTATTCGCGAGGTTTACGGTAGCTAAAGAAAATAGCAGTCAAAAGACCAAACACCATTCCTGCGCCGGGTAGGAGCATTGCGGTCGGTACTTGGCTGGCGACAACGCTCTCTAAACCGTTATCGTGCAGGTTTTTCAATAGGATGTTATTAAGGAAAATACCGCCAAAGCCGACAGGTAAGACCATGTATGGCGTAATCAGGCCAAATGTCAGCACACACGCGACCAATCGACGATCGAGTTTGAGTTTTGCAAATACGCCCAATAGAGGTGGAATTAAAATGGGAATAAAGGCGATATGGACAGGAATGACGTTTTGCGATGACATGGTCACCAGTACGAGCGCTACCAAAACCGCGTATTTTAAGCCGGTGGTTGAAGCGTCACTTTCTTTGCCGTTAAGGTGCTTAATAACGCTTCTGGCAAGCAGGTCAGTAATGCCCGATTTCGAAATAGCAACTGCGAAGGTGCCCAACATGGCGTAACTCAGAGCGATGGTTGCACCGCCACCAAGGCCACTTTCAAACGCAGCGATGGTATCGCCTAGGCCCATTCCAGCAACAAGGCCACCAACGATGGCACTGAACGTGAGGGCGACCACCACGTTCACTCGCATCAAAGCTAAAACTAGCATGACGCAAACAGATATAACGACAGGATTCATAGTTTTCTCAGGTAGTTGTGTTTACTTATTATTTTTCGTTTTCATCTTCAATTAATGGCCAGCCTCCAAGCGCTTTCCATTTATTGACGATGCCACAGAACAGCTCTGCGGTTTTTTCGGTATCGTAAAGCGCCGAATGGGCCTCTCGATTGTCAAATTCCATCCCTGCGGTTTTGCACGCTTTCGCCAGTACAGTTTGACCATAAGCCAACCCACTGAGCGTTGCGGTATCGAAAGTGGCAAAAGGATGAAACGGAACTCGTTTAAGTTTGCAGCGCTCATTCGCTGCGTTAACGAAACTTAAGTCAAACGCTGCGTTGTGCGCCACCATAATGGCACGGCTACAATCAGCGGCTTTTTGTTCTCTACGGATGAGTTTATAGATCTCTTTTAGCGCCTCTTGTTCGGTCACGGCGCCACGTAATGGGCTAAACGGGTCACGAATGCCGTTGAACTCAAGAGCTTCTTTTTCGAGATTTGCCCCCTCAAAGGGCTCAACATGAAAGTGAATGGTCGATGCAGGGTGAAGATCACCGTTTTCATCCATGGACAAGGTAACAGCACAAATTTCGAGTAGTGCATCGGTTTGTGCATTGAACCCAGCAGTTTCTACGTCAACAACTACGGGAAAATAGCCGCGAAAGCGTTTTTTCAGGGTCAGAGCTGTGTTTTCTACAGTCATGTTTCTATATTTTTGTGTGACAAAGGCTGCATTATTACAGATTATCCTTATGAAAAAAACGTTACAAAAGGAGAAAACCGCAAAAGTTTTGCTCCTATTTGGCGAGGTTTTTGCATAAATGTGTAAGTCAGATAGAATTCATCCGGTAGTGGCAAATGTCTGCCATGCAACTGTGAGCGAGTAAGAGAAGTAGTGATAATGAAAAAGTGGCTAATAACCAGTGGTTTAGTACTAACTACCTTTGCATCATTGCCTTCGGCAGCGATGACGAAGCGTTATATTGCCACCCCGCAGCAATCACAATGGGAAATGGTGATGAATTCACCGCTGGAATGCCGTTTGGTGCATCCGATCCCTAACTACGGTGATGCGGAATTCTCTTCACGCGCAAGTAAAAAAATTGTGCTGGATTTTGAGCTAAAAATGCGTCGACCTATGGGCGAAACGCGCAATGTGAGTTTGATTTCGATGCCGCCTCCTTGGCGACCAGGAGAAAACGCCGACCGTATTACTAATATTAAGTTCTTTCAACAGTTTAATGGTTATGTTGGTGGGCAAACGGCGTGGGGCATTCTGTCTGAGTTAGAGAAAGGGCGCTATCCGACCTTTAGTTATCAAGATTGGCAAAGCCGTGACCAAAGAATTGAAGTCGCGCTGTCTGCCGTTTTGTTCCAACAGAAATACAATGTATTCAGTGACTGTGTCGCTAATCTTTTGCCTTACAGCTTTGAAGATATTTCGTTCACGATTCTGCATTATGAACGCAATGGCGATAAACTCACCAAGGCATCGCAAAAGCGCTTGTCGCAGATTGCTGAATACGTGCGCTACAACTCTGATATTGATTTGGTGTTGGTGTCGACTTACACCGATTCCACTGATGGTACTAGTGTGAGCCAAAACTTATCGGAGCGTAGAGCGGAGTCGTTGAGAGATTACTTCAAAGCACTAGGATTGCCGGAAGATCGCATCCAAGTTCAAGGTTATGGTAAACGCCGCCCAATTGCAGACAACGCAACGCCTATAGGTAAAGATAAAAACCGCCGCGTTGTCATTTCACTGGGGCGAAGTGAAGTTTAGTTGAGTTTGAACTTTGCGATGATTTCGCAATGGGTCGCAGTGTCGATCTTTTCCACCAGTTGCGCGATCTTTGGGTTTGGGTGGCGCTTTAAAAAATCGAACAACGCTTTTTTGCAGCAACCGATAGACTCGATAAAACTTTCACATTGGTGGTGAGGGCACTGAGGAATTAAGGTCAGCACTTTTTCCGAGGCCAATTGCAGATATTTTAGTTCATAGTCGGTGTCACCCGCCCAACGCCAAAATTGTGCCAAGTTGTGGCACGAGATCACGGATATCAGTAATTTGTCGTCGGCTTCTACCGTTGAGGAAGCGATGATGTCTTCGCTCAAATTGTAGGCTTGTTGATAGTGCAAAATACTACGAATTGGATCGTCAAGTTGTAGCGCGGTATCTGCGAGCAACGTGTGTTTTTCCCATTCACTGATCATGTGCTTATCCCAGTTAGCAAAATTGGGATTAATCTAAATGAAAATTATTATCATGTAAAGTTTCATGATTAAGATCAAAAGAGGAGGCTTTTGCCTCCTCGTTTCTATTACGCCATATTGATGTGGTGATTAGCCTTCTAAACCTGCAGATGCTTGTTTGTTTTGGATCAACTCAATCATATAGCCATCAGGATCTTTCACAAAAGCGATGTGGGTCGTGCCGCCTTTTACCGGGCCAGGTTCGCGAGTGACATTACCGCCAGCAGCTTTAATGGCATCGCATGTCACATAAATGTCGTCGACGCCAATTGCAATGTGACCAAATGCACTGCCGAGGTCGTATTCCGTTTTACCCCAGTTGTAAGTTAATTCGATGACTGCGCCTTGTGATTCGTCGCCGTAACCTAGAAACGCCAAAGTATACTCATATTCTTTGTTTTCATTGGTACGCAGCAATTGCATGCCCATAACTTCGGTGTAGAACTGAATTGATTTTTCTAAGTTACCAACACGTAACATAGTATGAAGAATACGACCGTTTGACATTGTTATGCTCCTTACAGATAGAGATTAATTCTCTGGGTAGACTTTTTCTTTAAATTCGCACAGGTCTTCAATGATGCAACTGCCACAGCGAGGCTTACGTGCAATACAGGTGTAGCGTCCATGCAAAATCAACCAGTGGTGGACATCGAGTTTAAACTCTTTTGGTACGACTTTGAGAAGTTTTTGTTCGACTTCATCCACGTTTTTGCCTGGGGCAAACTTGGTGCGATTGGAAACGCGGTAAATATGGGTATCGACAGCGATGGTTGGCCAGCCAAAGGCGGTGTTGAGCACCACATTGGCGGTTTTGCGCCCAACCCCGGGCAGTGCTTCAAGCGCTGCTCGATCTTCAGGTACTTCACCGTTGTGTTTTTCGAGCAGAATGCGACATGTTTTGATGGTGTTTTCCGCTTTGGAATTAAACAAGCCAATGGTCTTAATGTACTCTTTGAGACCTTCCACCCCAAGATCCAACATCGCTTGAGGGGTGTTGGCGACTGGGAACAGTTTGTCGGTGGCTTTATTGACACTGACATCCGTTGCTTGTGCTGATAACAAAACCGCTATCAGTAGCTCAAAAGGGGAGTTCCAATTGAGTTCGGTTTGCGGGTTGGGGTTGTTTTCTCGTAATCGTTCGAGAATTTGTATGCGTTTGTCTTTATTCATTGCTGACTTCCAGTTGTTCTAGGCTCATGGGCACTCTAGCGGTGCGTATTTTGATGAGCCTAGACAGTAACTTACGCGTTAGTTACGCGAGCGCGTTCAATCGCGGGTTTTTCTTGTTTAGGTTGGCGAGCTTTTAACTGTGTATCGATGACATTTTTCAACGCGATGAGCAGGCCGACACCAATAAATGCCCCAGGCGGTAGCAGTGCCAGTAGGAAGCTACTGTCAAATTGGAATACCTGAATTCGCAGCGCGCTCGCCCATTCACCAAGTAGAAGATCTGCGCCATCGAAAAGGGTGCCGTTACCGATGATTTCACGCATTGCGCCAAGAACGACAAGCACGGTGGTCATACCCATGCCCATCCAAAAACCATCTAATGCCGCAGGCAAAGGATCGTTTTTTGACGCGTACGCTTCAGCACGACCGATGATGATGCAGTTGGTCACAATCAAAGGAATGAAAATGCCTAATGATAGGTATAAGCCATAGGCGTAGGCGTTCATCAGTAATTGAACGCACGTTACCAGTGAAGCAATGATCATAACGAATACCGGAATACGAATTTCTTTTGGTACGTAGTTACGAATCAGTGAAACAGTGACGTTGGAGCCAACTAGCACTAATAATGTTGCTATTCCGAGACCAAGTGCGTTGGTGACGGTTGACGATACCGCCAGTAGCGGACACAGACCAAGTAACTGGACCAGTGCAGGGTTGTTGTCCCACATGCCATTTTTAAGTAATTTTTTATGCTCACTCATAGCGGCCTCCACAGTTAAGTGGTTGATTCAAAATCTGTTCACGATGGCTGTTGACGAACTCAACGGTGTTGCGCACCGCTTTAACAACCGCACGAGGTGTAATGGTCGCGCCGGTAAACTGGTCAAATTCTCCACCATCTTTACGCACCTTCCAACTGTTATAGTTGTCATCGTTTAACTGTTTTCCAGTGAAACTGGTGATCCAATCTGTCACTCTAAGGTCGATCTTATCGCCTAACCCCGGTGTCTCTTGGTGGCTAAGTACGCGCGTGCCAAGCACGGTACCGCTGGCATCGATACCCGTAATGATCTTAATGGCACCGTTGTAGCCATCTGGTGCTACGGATTCAATCGCAATGGCGGTGGCTTGGCCATTACGTGTGGCAATATAGGCTGGCATCGCCTTATCGGAGCCCAGCGCGGAATCGCTCACCAAAGTACAAGATTCAAACAATAAATTGTCATGTGCGCTTTGCGGGATAACCTGATTAAGGACCGAAGAGAGCTGTTTTTGCTCCTGAAGCGTGATTTGGTCCTTAGTTAAATACTGGGTCATGGCCACTAGCCCTGTGGTAGCACAGGCAAATATTGCTAGTGTTAAACCGTTTTTACGTATTGCGTTTAACATTTCATTTCCTGCCTTTTAGTGCCCGTAAGTTCTTGGTTTGGTGTAGTAATCGATCAAAGGTACACACATGTTGGCCAATAACACTGCAAACGCCACACCGTCTGGGAAGCCTCCCCAACTACGTATGATAAAGACGAGAGAACCGATGATCGCCCCAAAGAGGATACGCCCCTTGATTGTTGTGGAAGCGGATACGGGATCCGTTGCAATAAAGAATGCGCCTAGCATCGTCGCTCCGGAAAGGAGATGAAACAGGGGGGACGCCGTTTCGCCAGGGAAGAATAGGGAGAAAAAGCTGCTCATCACAAGCAACGCACCTAAAAATCCGACAGGAATATGCCATTGGATAACGCGTTGCTTGAGCAAAATCAGACCACCCGCCAAATAGGCAAGGTTAACCCATTGCCAGCCCACACCTGCAAAACCTTCAAAAATAGGTTGGCTGAGAATTTCTGACGATGTCGCTCCGCTGTGCAGACCCGTTTTGAAAGCATCAAGCGGCGTTGCCGTGGTAATGCCATCGATACCTGCACGAACTTGTTGCAGAGAAGAACCATCGATAGTGAGCCCGGTAAAGATCAGGGAAAGCAGATCCCCGAATGTCACCGGATCTTTGGCCACTTCGTGTCCGGCTTCAATCAGAGGTAGCGGAGCGCTCCAACTGGTCATTTGCACTGGGAAGGAAATCAGCAGTACCACATAAGCAATCATGGCAGGGTTGAACGGGTTTTGCCCTAGGCCGCCGTAGAGATGCTTTGCAATGACGATCGCAAACAAAAGGCCAATCGTGATGATCCACCAAGGTGCCATTGGGGGGATGGCAACCGCCAGTAACCAAGCGGTGACCAGAGCACTATGATCACGTAGCGCTCGCATTGGGGGGCGCTTTCTTAATAGCATCACGAGCGCTTCTAAAGATAACGCGATGGTGATCGCCAAAATGAGTTGAACGAATGTACCCCATCCAAAAAAGTAGGTTTGTGCCAACAATCCGGGTAATGCACATAGTGCTACCCATTTCATTAAATCTGGGGTGCTTTTGCGACTGTGGGCGTGTGGTGAGCTCGCAATAAAAAACGACATTACTCGTTCTCCTCAGTATTTTGTTTTTGTTCTGCTTGTTGAGCTTTACGCGCTTTGGCACGAGCAATCGCCGCGGCGACGGCCGCTTTCTTCGGATCGTCTTCTGCTGGTTGCAATTCTTCGCGATTTTGCTCAGGTGCAGGCTTGTCAGTTTGCTGCGCTTTTCGTGCTTTGGCACGCGCAATCGCTGCAGTGACGGCCGCTTTTTTAGGATCGTCATCTGCTGGTTGCGATTCTTCGCGGTTTTGCTCAGGTGCTGGCTCGCCTGCTTGCTGCGCTTTTCGTGCTTTGGCACGAGCAATTGCTGCAGCGACGGCCGCTTTTTTAGGATCGTCTTCTGCTGGTTGCAATTCTTCGCGGTTTTGCTCAGGTGCTGGCTCGCCTGCTTGCTGCGATTTTCGTGCTTTGGCACGAGCAATTGCAGCAGCGACGGCCGCTTTCTTAGGATCGTCATCTGCGACTTGCGATTCTTCGCGGTTTTGCTCAGGTGCAGGCTCGTCCGTTTGCTGCGCTTTTCGCGCTTTGGCGCGAGCAATTGCCGCAGCGACGGCCGTTTTCTTAGGATCGTCATCTGCGACTTGCGATTCTTCGCGATTTTGCTCAGGTGCAGGCTCGCCTGTTTGCTGCGCTTTTCGTGCTTTGGCGCGAGCAATTGCCGCAGCTACAGCCGCTTTCTTATCTTCAGGTTCCTCTGCCGATGATTCGGATGAAGCAAGTGGTGGTTGCTGCGCTCTTTTCTCTTTTGCTCTTGCAATGGCGGCGGCGACCGCAGATTTCTTATCCCCTTGCTCTTGAGAGTCTGGGATTGTAGATTGCTCTTTCTCTGCTTTTCGCTCGCGAGCAAGACGCTTACGTTCTTCGCGTAACTTCACCATTTCTGAATTGTCTGGTTCAGACGAACCGGAGTCAGCAGCGGCGGCTTGTTTGGCTTTTGCTTTGGCAATAGCAGCAGCCACTGCCGGTTTAACGCTTGGTGTTTGCTCGCTATCTTGAGTTTTTTGCGCTTTAACACGAGCGATAGCGGCGGCAATGGCGTCGTCGCCTCCGGTGGATTTCATTTCCTTACGGCGATCTTCCGCGGCTTTCTTAAAGCGATTCTCGCGTTCTTCTTTCTCACGCTCCATGCGCGCCTTTTTCTCTTCAAAGCGAAGCTTGGCACGTTCTGCTGCGTCAGCTTCTTGCGCGCGCGTTCGAATTTCGGCTTTGGCTTGACGATAATAGCTGACAAGCGGGATTTCACTTGGACACACAAAGGCACAAGCGCCACATTCGATACAATCTTTTAAGTTTAGCTCTTCACACTTGTCGAACTCTTCGGCTTTCGCGTGCCATTGTAGCTGCTGAGGAAGCAGTGAAGCAGGACAAGCTTCAGCGCATGCGCCGCAGCGAATGCATTCCATTTCGTAACCCGCTGGAGAAATCTCTTTGCGAGTTGGAGCCAAAATACAGTTGGACGTTTTGGTGATCGGAACGTTTGCATGAGGAAGGCTAAAGCCCATCATCGGCCCGCCCATAATCAAGCGTGGCAGTTTTTTGTCTGCTTGATAGCCAAATTGCTCTAATAAAGCATGGACTGGCGTGCCCAGCGGTACCCAAACGTTACGTGGTGTCTCGAAGGTGTTACCCGTTAAGGTAACGACTCGATTGACCATTGGTTCGCCATCGATCACCGCGCGTTTGATCGCGTACAGCGATCCCACATTTTGCACAAGGATACCAATATCGGCAGGAATACCGCCCGCGGGAACTTCTTTATTTGTTAGAACCTTAATCAGCTGCTTTTCACCACCGGAGGGGTACTTGGTGGGGATAACGCGAATAACGATGTCTTTATTTTGTGCGGCGGATTCAAGGGCTTTAATTGCTTCGGGCTTGTTATCTTCAATTCCGATGATGGTCAGTTTAGGCTGCAAAATGTGTTCTACAATTTCGATACCTTGTAGAACCTCTTCCGCGTGTTCTTGCAAAAGCTTGTCGTCTGCGGTGATGTACGGTTCACATTCTGCTGCGTTGACAATCAAAATTTCTGTTCGGCCTAAGCCAGATTGGATTTTTTTCGCGGTCGGAAAGCCTGCGCCTCCCATTCCGGAAATGCCCGCCATGCGAATCACATCCAAAAGATAGTCACTGTTTTGTTGTGAATAATCGACGACAGGTTGTTTTTCACACCATGTATCTTGGCCATCTGGCGTGATCACCACGCACATTTCGCTCAAACCAGAAGGGTGCGCCACTGTGCGTGTTTCAATGGCCGTTATGGTTCCGGAAGTCGAGGCGTGAATTGGAAGTGTAAAACCGGCATTCGATTGGGTGAGTAATTGCCCTTTTAAGACGTGATCGCCTACGTTGACCAAGATGTTTCCCGGTTTGCCGATGTGTTGTTTGAGCGGCAACACAATCTCATTGGCTAGCGCTGCGTGCACCAAAGGCTGCTGGTTTGACTGGCGTTTGTTTTCCGCAGGATGAACACCACCTGGAAAATCCCAAAGCGCGCCTGTACGAATTTGTTCAATTAAAGACAACATCTTCTTTGCCCTTTAGTTATTCTGATCTCTGCTGGTGGCAGAGTTAGGGTTAGCTTCGGAAATATTGACCACAGGTATAGCATTAAGCTGCCACTTCCATGTTTCCGTGGTTGTCTCCAGAGGGATCATTTCAATACAGTCTGTCGGGCAAGGCGCCACGCATAAGTCACAGCCAGTACATTCATCTTTAATGACCGTATGTAGGGCTTTGGTTCCACCAACAATAGCATCGACCGGACAGGCTTGGATGCACTTAGTGCAACCAATACACATGTCTTCGTGGATAAACGCGACTTTTTTGACTTTTCCTTCGAGATCATGGGCGGATTCTTCCGCTTCAACGCCCATAAGATCGGCCAGTTTTTCAATGGTCGCTTGGCCTCCGGGTGGGCATTTATTGATGCTGTCTCCATTCGCGATGGCTTCTGCGTAAGGACGGCAACCAGGATAGCCACACTGGCCACATTGCGTTTGTGGCAATATGGCATCGATTTGATCCACGATTGGATCCGCTTCGACTTTAAAGCGAATCGAGGCAAAACCAAGGATAGCGCCAAAGAGCGTAGCCAGCAGTGCAATTGCTAGCACGGCAATCATGATGGTTGTCATCTTATTTCACCAACCCCGTAAAGCCCATAAACGCTAGCGACATTAATCCTGCAGTAATCATCGCAATGGAAGCCCCTTTAAAAGGCACGGGCACATCCGCTGCAGAAATGCGCTCACGCATCGAAGCAAACAGAATCAGTACCAAAGAAAAACCAACCGCCGCACCAAAACCATAGATGATGGATTCTACAAACGAGTGGTTTTCATTGATATTCAGTAGAGCAACCCCTAACACGGCACAGTTGGTGGTAATCAAAGGTAGAAAAATACCCAGCAGGCGATAGAGGGTTGGGCTGGTCTTGTGAACCACCATTTCCGTAAACTGGACCACCACTGCAATCACCAAAATAAAGCTCATGGTTCGTAGGTATTCGATGTGCAATGGCTCAAGAATGTAGCTTTCAACAAGATAAGCGCACACGGAGGCCATAGTAAGGACAAAGGTCGTTGCCAAGCCCATACCAATTGCGGTTTCCAATTTTTTTGACACGCCCATGAAGGGACACAATCCGAGAAACTTCACCAGTACAAAGTTGTTTACGAGGACGGTGCCAATCAACAACAAAATATATTCGGTCATAATTATTACGTTCTGCAAATCCGATCCCGATATTATCGTGCTTTGTCCCGGTAATAACAACCAATGAAAGGTAAGGTTTTGAGTAGCTGACGGAATTTTATACGTGGTAAACGATTGACTTAAGGCCGTGCGAGATGTTTAGGCTGGGAAATATAAAAAAACGCCACATCCGAAGATGTGGCGTTTTTTAGAATTTGGCTCCTCCTGCTGGGCTCGAACCAGCGACCTGCGGATTAACAGTCCGTCGCTCTACCGACTGAGCTAAGGAGGAATTGCTTCGCTTAAAAGCGGGACGCATCTTACTCAGCAGGTTTGGGTGTGTCAATAATAATAATGAGACAAAATGCCAAGAAACTGTAAAAAAAGTGCTTTACTTTTCTGCATCCCTTTTCTTTATTGGCCTGCCTTTACTTATCCACCAATTTTGTGGATAAGTGTGTTAGTGAAACTTGAGCAAAATAAAAACAGACACGAACTAGAGTAAGTGCTCAATTATTTTAAAGTATGGTATTTCTTTTTAAATATTGAATTTGAAAGGTTTTTATTAGGAATTGGCATTTATAGAGCTTGTGGATAATTTTTCTGATTTAGGCTGGAATGAACGAAAAAAACAAAAAATGGGGAAAAGATGTGGATGACAAAAACGTCTTTTTTGCTGATAGAGCAATGATTGGGCGGAGGAGGATATCAGAGTTGAAATTGATAAGCCAGAAAAATGTCATGAAATGGTTAACTCTCTTCAACAATAAAAGTGGTCACTGTCGCCTGATTCGTTTGGCTGACTAAAAGTTGTGTTGTATGCCTAAATTGCAACTGTTCTTATGAGGGGTGGGAGTGTATATTTATACAGTTTTTACGTTGTGCTGTAGTGAGAGGAAAAATGAGCAAACTTTACGATCTGGTTTCTGACTATGCGCCATCGGGAGATCAACCAACGGCGATCAAACAACTGACAGAAGGGTTGGATGCTGGTTTGGCTCACCAAACCTTACTCGGAGTGACGGGATCCGGTAAAACATTTACCTTGGCGAATGTGATTGCTCAAGCGCAACGTCCTGCAATTCTACTTGCGCCAAACAAAACCCTTGCCGCCCAACTTTACGGTGAGATGAAAGCGTTTTTTCCAAATAACGCGGTCGAATATTTTGTCTCTTACTACGATTATTACCAACCTGAAGCCTATGTGCCAACCACTGACACTTTTATAGAGAAGGACTCATCGGTCAACGCACATATCGAGCAAATGCGTTTATCTGCCACCAAAGCGTTATTGGAGCGAAAAGACGCCATTATCGTCGCCTCTGTTTCGGCTATTTATGGTTTGGGTGATCCCGAAGCTTACCTGCAAATGATGCTGCATATACGCCGTGGTGATGTGATGGATCAACGCGACATACTGCGCCGTTTGGCTGAGTTGCAATACAGTCGTAACGATATTGCTTTTGAGCGAGGCCAATTTCGCGTGCGCGGAGAGGTCATCGACGTTTTTCCGGCTGAGTCGGACCAAGATGCGGTACGCATCGAGATGTTTGATGATGAGATCGACTGCATCAGTGTGTTTGACCCACTGACCGGAGTGGTCAAACAACGCGATTTACCCCGCTTCACCATTTACCCTAAGACTCACTACGTCACGCCACGAGAGCGTATTCTGCAGGCGATTGAAAACATCAAGCAAGAGCTGCGTGAGCGACAAACTTACTTGCGTGACAATAATAAATTGTTGGAAGAGCAACGTATTAGTCAACGTACCCAGTTCGATATTGAAATGATGAATGAGCTGGGATTCTGCTCTGGCATTGAAAACTACTCGCGTTACCTCAGTGGTCGAGCAGAAGGTGAGCCGCCTCCAACATTATTTGACTACTTACCACACGATGGTTTGTTGATCATCGATGAATCTCACGTGACCGTGCCACAAATTGGCGCAATGTATAAAGGTGACCGCTCGCGGAAAGAGACCTTGGTTGAATATGGTTTCCGTTTGCCTTCAGCATTGGACAATCGACCATTGAAATTTGAAGAGTTCGAAGCTCTTGCGCCACAAACTATTTTCGTTTCAGCCACCCCGGGCAATTACGAGCTAGAGAAAAGTGCGGGCGAAATTGCTGACCAAGTGGTGCGTCCGACTGGTCTGCTCGATCCTGTACTGGAAGTGCGACCAGTGGCGACTCAAGTGGATGATCTGCTTTCTGAGATCCGCATTCGCGCAGTGAAAGATGAACGAGTGTTAGTGACAACACTGACCAAACGTATGGCGGAAGACCTAACTGAATACTTGCACGAGCACGATGTGAAAGTGCGTTACTTACACTCTGATATCGACACGGTTGAACGAGTGGAGATCATTCGTGACTTGAGGCTAGGGGAGTTCGATGTGTTGGTGGGGATTAACTTGTTACGCGAGGGTCTCGACATGCCTGAAGTGTCTTTGGTTGCGATTCTCGATGCCGACAAAGAAGGCTTTTTACGTTCAGAGCGCTCATTGATTCAGACCATTGGCCGTGCAGCCCGTAACCTCCATGGTAAAGCGATCTTGTATGCAGATTCCATCACCAAATCGATGAAGAAAGCGATGGATGAAACGGAACGACGCCGTGAGAAACAGCAAGCGTACAATGAAAAAATAGGCATTCAGCCTCAAGCCTTGAAGCGTAATATCAAAGATATTATGGAGCTGGGCGATATTACTAAATCCCGCAAGCAGAAAGTGAGCAAAACGGTGCCATTGTCGAAAGTGGCTGAACCATCGCTGTCCTATAATGTGTTGACACCACAGCAATTGGAAAAAGAAATCACAAAACTGGAAGCGCAAATGTACAAACACGCTCAGAATTTGGAATTTGAGTTGGCCGCGCAGAAGCGTGATGAAATTGAAAAGTTGCGTCAGCAGTTTATCGCTAACAGCTAACATCCGAGTTTAATGGCTACTATTAACAAGTCATTTTTGAAGAACATTGACTGTCATTATTGCAGACAAAAAAAAGCCAACAGTCATTTCACTATTGGCTATCAATTGTGAACACTAGGTTCACTAACAACGTCAGTTGGCTAGGTGACCCGAGGGGTCACTTTAGTTTGTGCATTGTTTGTGCCAATTTTAACGCCGCTAAGTGATGATTATTTACCGCTAAAAGTGAATATTTGCCATTGTCATTTGCAAAATGCATCGCGCAATGCGATTATTATTCAAAACACAAATAACAATTGGCTAGACTATGCAACAAATAACGACAACGAAACAGCGTTACTTGCTGATGGTAGAAGACACCGCTTCTGTCGCAGCCCTCTATCGCTCCTATCTCATGCCATTGGGTATCGATATCAATATCGTGGGTACTGGGCGTGACGCGATAGACAGTTTAAAACATCGCATTCCAGATCTTATTCTGCTGGACTTACGCCTACCGGACATGACGGGAATGGACGTATTGCATGCAGTGAAAGCAAGCCACCCTGATGTTCCTATCATTTTCATGACCGCACACGGCTCGATCGATACTGCTGTTGAAGCAATGCGACACGGCTCGCAAGATTTCTTGATCAAACCCTGTGAAGCTGACCGACTCAGGGTCACGGTGAACAACGCTATCCGCAAGGCGAGCAAGCTAAAAAATGATTCAGACAGCGCCGGAAGTCAGAATTATCAAGGCTTTATCGGCAGTAGTCAAAAAATGCAGCAGGTCTACCGAACCATTGACTCGGCGGCCAGTAGTAAAGCGAGTATTTTTATCACTGGTGAAAGTGGTACGGGTAAAGAGGTGTGCGCAGAAGCCATTCATGCAGCCAGTCGACGCGGAGACAAGCCATTTATCGCGATTAACTGTGCAGCGATCCCCAAGGATTTGATTGAAAGCGAGCTATTTGGGCATGTCAAAGGTGCGTTTACTGGCGCAGCGACCGATCGCCAAGGGGCAGCAGAGCTCGCCGATGGAGGCACACTGTTCCTTGATGAGCTGTGTGAAATGGACCTAGATCTGCAAACAAAATTGCTGCGTTTTATCCAAACGGGTACTTTCCAAAAAGTGGGCTCTTCAAAAATGAAGAGTGTTGACGTGCGTTTTGTGTGCGCGACAAACCGAGACCCTTGGAAAGAAGTACAAGAAGGGCGCTTTCGTGAAGATTTGTACTACCGACTTTATGTGATTCCACTGCACTTGCCACCACTTCGTGAGCGTGGAGAGGATGTCATTGAGATCGCTTACTCGTTACTGGGTTATATGTCACATGAGGAAGGGAAAAACTTTGTTCGTTTCTCTCAATCTGTGATAGATAGATTTAATGAATATGAGTGGCCAGGCAATGTGCGTCAGTTACAAAATGTGCTGCGTAACGTGGTGGTACTTAACAACGGTAAAGAGATTACCATGGAGATGTTGCCGCCTCCTTTGAATCAGCCCTTTGAACGCAAAGAAAGTGCGCAACCTGATCTGAGTGAGTTGATTTCCGTCAGGGATATTTGTCCATTGTGGTTGACCGAGAAACTGGCGATTGAACAAGCGATTAAAGCGTGTGATGGTAACATTCCGAGAGCCGCAGGCTATCTTGATGTCAGCCCGTCGACGATTTATCGCAAGTTACAGGCGTGGAATGAAAAAGAAGAAAAACAGAAAGCATAATGGAATTACTAAACCAGAAGAAAATTGCCTCGTTGACTGAGGAAATAGGTGCCGATAATGTCCCCGTGTTGTTGGAGATATTTTTGAACGAACTTGAGAGTTATTTGAAGGTTCTGTGT
Source organism: Vibrio vulnificus NBRC 15645 = ATCC 27562 (assembly GCF_002224265.1). Classification (NCBI taxonomy): domain Bacteria; kingdom Pseudomonadati; phylum Pseudomonadota; class Gammaproteobacteria; order Vibrionales; family Vibrionaceae; genus Vibrio; species Vibrio vulnificus. The sequence goes on along the minus strand of NZ_CP012881.1, from coordinate 391,874 downwards.
GATGCCACCTACAGTGACAAGCTCGTCTATCTTAAAGACATCAGCCATGCCTTAAAAAGCAGTGCCGCCAGTTTTGGCGCGGATGCACTATGTCATTTTGCCGTCGAGATAGATACTCGAGCAAAAGAAGGGGACGCTTTAGATGAAACGCAAGACGTGGTCACAATGATTGACCGTCTGCATCAAACCCAGCAGGCCTACCTCAACTGGCAGGCAAACGGCTTTTGAAATAACGGCTCGTAGATACGAGCCGTTTTACTGTCAAAATACAAGCGATTTACCAAGCCCTAAGTCTGGCTTCGTATGTTTAATCGCTATTCGGTGAGTTGCTGCTCTATAGCGAGGCGTAATTTTTTACGGTCATGACGCCAATCACGATTCGCGGAAGCAAGAGATTGGGTCACAAAGTGCCATCGATCTTTCAACTCAGGATGCTCGGTATCCCCCAAGACTACGTCAATCTTTCGCCCTTGGCATGCACGCTCACACCATTCGAGTTTATCTTTAAAGCTCATTCGACCAGCAGGGCCGAATTCTGGACTTAAATTCGCAACAAAAATCAACTTGGCTTTTTTGTTGTGTGCTATAGCCTTGCCAAGTTCCGGTAATAATAGTGGTGGCATGATACTGGTCAGAAAACTACCTGGGCCAAGGATGATGGCGTCGGCCTCTTCAAGGGCGGTAACAGCTTCTTTGGTGGCTGGTACTTCTGGGGAGAGATCTAAGCGGCGCAAATCCGTGTCCATTTCATCCACATTTGTCTCACCAGTGACCCAGCGTCCATCGGTTGATAGCGCGGTCAGATCGGAAGGATGCTCAGACATCGGTAAAATATTCACTTGCACTTTCAGCATGTCGCGAACCAGATTAATGGCATCGAGAGGGCGGACCGATAAGTTGTCGAGCGCCGTCAACATTAGGTTACCGAGGTTGTGACCATCAAGCTCTCCACTGCCTTTGAAGCGATATTCGAACATCATCGAGCTGATGGAAGGTTCTGTGATCAACTGATTGATGCAGTTGCGTGTGTCTCCCCACGCAATGCCCCCTTGGCAATGGCGAATTCGTCCTGTTGAGCCGCCATTATCTGTGGTCGCGACAATACCCGTTGCATTGCCACTAAACTCTTTGAGAGCCGCAAGCATTCTTCCCAAGCCATGACCGCCGCCAACAGCGACGACCTTTTTGGAAGCGTATATGTTCATTCTGTTCTTCTTATTTTTTCATAACCAACTACAATTTAGAGTATCCCGTTAATAACAGGTACTCACAAGGTGGTAAATTGTGGGTTTAGTGAGATTTTTCTAGATTAGAGCTAGATTCCACTACAAATATTAAGTATTTTAACGGGCAAAGCTACCATTTGACCAATAGGGTCAAGGGTTGCCATAACTCCGAGCTTAACTTGCTAAGTTATTCGACATCAAGTGTTGAATAATACGCGGCTTAAGCCAGTGGCAAAAGGTCACAAGGGCGTATTTGGAAATGACTACGCCTCCCGTGTTTGGAAAGGTGTTCCGTGGCGCAACAATTCGAAGATAGATTCCACCGCAAATTCTATTACTTGCGTCTGTCCGTGACGGACGTGTGTAATTTCAAATGTACTTACTGTTTACCTGATGGCTACCAACCTTCGGGGCAGAAAAACTCGTCTTTTTTAAACCTCGCTGAAATCCGCCGAGTCGTTAAGGCTTTTGCTGACTGTGGCACAAGTAAAGTGCGCATTACGGGCGGAGAGCCAAGTCTGCGCAAAGATTTTACTGACATTATCCATACGGTCGCTTCAACTCAAGGCATTAAACGAGTTGCCACTACCACCAATGGCTATCGAATGGAAAAGCACATTGGAGAATGGAAAGAAGCCGGTTTAAACCAAGTTAATGTCAGCGTGGATAGCCTTGACCCACGTATGTTCCATCAAATCACCGGCGAGAATAAATTTCACCAAGTGATGTCGGGTATTGATCGTGCGTTCGAAGTGGGTTTTGAACAAGTGAAAGTCAACGTTGTGTTGATGAAAGATCTCAACCACAACGAGTTACCTGCTTTTCTGCACTGGATTAAGCATCGTCCCATCCAATTGCGCTTCATCGAACTGATGCAAACGGGTGAGATGGATACATTATTCCAACAACATCATGTCTCTGGTGTGGCGATTCGCAATCATCTGATCGCAAATGGCTGGTTACTGAAAGTGAAGGCGGCTAATGATGGCCCTGCGCAAGTGTTCGTTCACCCTGACTATCAAGGTGAGATTGGTTTGATCATGCCTTACGAAAAAGACTTTTGTGCGAGCTGTAACCGCTTACGAGTTTCTGCGAAAGGCAAACTGCACTTATGCCTATTTGGTGACCGAGGTGTTGAGCTTAGAGATTTGCTCCAACAGGACTCTCAGGAGTCAGCACTTATTGAACGAATTCAAGCGGAACTGCAAACCAAATCTGTCAGCCATTTCTTAAACGATGGCAACACCGGCATGACGCCACATTTGGCTTCAATAGGCGGATGATCCGCAAAATTAAATTATTCAGCTGGCAATCCCGAATTGCTGGCAACGCAACCAATTTAACTGAGAGAAGGTGAACACATGGGTCACGCAGAAAGTAAATTCCAACCAGCCAACATCGCGGTTCTCACTGTTTCTGATACACGTACAGAAGAAAATGATACTTCTGGTGCGTACCTCGTTGAAAATGCAAAAGAAGCAGGCCACAACGTGGTCGACAAACAAATTGTCATCGATGACATGTACAAGATTCGCGCGATCGTCTCTCAATGGATCGCAGATGAAAACGTGCAAGCGATTATGATCACTGGTGGTACCGGATTCACTTCTCGCGACAGTACTCCTGAAGCACTAAAACCGCTTTTCGACAAAGAGGTTGAAGGTTTCGGTGAGTTATTCCGTCAGGTTTCTTATGAAGAAATTGGCACTTCGACGATTCAATCTCGTGCGATTGCCGGTTTTGCAAATCATACTGTGATTTTTGCTATGCCAGGTTCAACGGGGGCTTGTCGTACAGGTTGGACTAATGGATGCGAGCCATCGTCCTTGCAACTTTATGCCTCACCTGAGCGTATAAAGGAGGGTCCATGAGCCAGTTTACTCACATCAACGCCTCTGGCGAAGCAAACATGGTGGATGTGTCTGCCAAAGCTGAGACGGTACGCGAAGCACGTGCGGAAGCGTTTGTGCATATGGCACCAGAGACGTTACAGCTTATTGTTTCTGGTCAGCATCACAAAGGAGATGTTTTCGCGACGGCCCGCATTGCGGGTATTCAAGCCGCCAAGAAAACATGGGACTTAATCCCGCTATGTCACCCTTTATTATTGTCAAAAGTCGAAGTACAGCTAGAAGCGATCGAAGCGGAAAATAAAGTTCGTATTGAATCGGTTTGTAAACTAGCGGGTAAAACCGGCGTTGAGATGGAAGCGCTGACCGCCGCGTCTGTCGCGGCACTGACAATTTACGATATGTGTAAAGCGGTGCAGAAAGACATGGTGATTGGCTCTGTGCGTTTGCTAGAGAAAACGGGTGGCAAGTCTGGACACTTTAAGGTGGAAGCATGATTAAGGTTTTATTCTTTGCTCAAACCCGTGAGCTGGTGGGTGTGGATTCAGTCGACGTTGAGGCAAACTTCGACACCGTTGAATCGCTTCGAGCGCATTTAGCTGAGCAAGAAGGTAAGTGGTCGCTTGCTTTAGAGGCGGGAAAATTACTTGCTGCAGTCAATCAGTCGATCGTTCCACTGGAAACAACACTGCAAGATGGTGACGAAGTGGCCTTTTTCCCTCCCGTGACAGGGGGGTAGCGTGGATAATCGTATCTCAGTTCAAGTCGAAGATTTCGACATCGCAGCAGAATATGCGTGGTTGTCACAAGGGAGCGCGGCGGGCGCTGTGGTGACTTTTGTTGGCAAGGTGAGAGACATGAACTTGGGCGACAATGTCACGGGCCTAAGTTTGGAGCATTACCCAGGGATGACGGAAAAAGCGCTGGGTGAGATTTGTGATCAAGCCGAGCAGAGATGGCCGCTGCTGAATGTCCGTGTTATTCATCGAGTTGGCGACCTCAATATCGGTGATCAAATCGTGTATGTTGGGGTGTCTAGTGCACATCGCGGTGCGGCGTTTGAGGCTTGTGAGTTCATTATGGATTATCTCAAGACCAAAGCGCCTTTCTGGAAAAAAGAACGCACAACCGAAACGACTCGATGGGTTGAGTCTAGAGAGTCTGATGCTCAAGCGGCTGAGCGCTGGCAATCATAGCCGTTTCCGCTATATGCTAAATTTGTGATTCAAAGCGATGGTTCTGTCCATCGCTTTTGTTATTTTGCTGTGACAGAGCAGTTTGTTGTGACAGAACAAACGCTCTAACAATTTTTCCTACTTCAATTTCCGTTCGGTGAGTCTCTTCACACTCTTCAATTTTCTGACAATACAAATCCCACAATTCGTTAGACGTCATGTGTCGTAAATGTTAATTTTTGGCTAATTATCTAGCACAAGATGCTGGTATGTGGTTATTTTTTAGATTTATTGGCACTTATAGCTATCGCTGATTGGTCTGGTAAATGGAAATAACCATGAGAAATTAATATACTGGCATAAGGTGCTATTTTCGTGGCGTTCAGTCAGGATTATTGAGTTTTTTGCTACATTTTTATGGCAAATTACTTCAATGATTGCTAATGTGTGCCGCAATCTTTGCAATACTTTTAGTTGTTTTGTTTTCTAAAACGCAGCTAAAAAGTTCTAAAACACTGCCGTTCTGGTGTTTTGGCAAAGAAGTCATGGATGCAAATATAAAACTTGGAGTTTATGCATGTATAAGAACAAAATCACCCAAGCACTTCTTCTTGGTGCTGGTCTAACACTCGCAACTACCTCTCTTTCTGCTCTTGCCGCAGACGTACCAGCTGGAACTAAATTAGCAGCAAAACAAGAACTCGTTCGTGGTAACGGTACTGAAGTTGCTACTATCGACCCGCACAAATCTCAAGGTGTGCCAGAGTCACATGTGATTCGTGACCTATTGGAAGGTCTAGTAAACCAAGATGCAGACGGCAACACCATTCCTGGTGTCGCAACGAGCTGGGAAACGACGGACAACAAGACATTTACTTTCCACCTACGTAAAGATGCAAAATGGTCTAACGGCGACCCTGTTACCGCGCAAGATTTCGTATACAGCTGGCAACGTGCTGTCGATCCAGCAACAGCATCGCCATACTCTTGGTACATGGAATACACCAAGATGAAAAACGCGAAAGACATTGTTGCAGGTAAGAAAGACAAATCTGAGTTGGGTGTAAAAGCGGCTGACGATTACACGCTCGTTATCGAGCTTGAAACGGCGGTTCCTTACTTTGTGATGATGACTGGTCACACCACCATGAAACCAGTACACAAAGCAACGGTAGAGAAGTTTGGTGATCAGTGGACTAAGCCAGAAAACTTCGTCGGTAACGGTGCATTTGTTGTAGACAAATGGGTTGTTAACGAACGTTTAGAAATGGTTCGTAACACCAAGTACTGGGATGACTCTAAGACAGTGATCAACAAAGTCACTTTCCTACCAATCGAAAACGCGGTTGCAGAAATGAACCGTTTCCTTTCGGGTGAAATTGACTTTACATCAACGCTACCAACTGAACACTTCAAGCGTCTGAAAAAAGAGCACCCAGAATCGGTTTCTGTTGAAGGCAGCCTATGTACTTACTACTACTCTTTCAACACGAAGAAAAAACCGTTTGATGACGTGCGTGTACGTAAAGCAATCTCTTACGCGATTGACCGTGACATCGTAGCAAACGCGATCTTAGGTCAGGGCCAGAAGCCTGCCTATTTCCTAACGCCAGAGATCACTGCAAACTTCAACCCAGAACTTCCTGAGTACGGCAAAATGTCTCAGAAAGAGCGTAACGCAGAAGCGGCTCGCCTACTTGAAGAAGCGGGTTACGGCAAAGGCAATCCACTGAAGTTTACTTTGCTTTACAACACCAACGAAAACCACAAGAAGATCGCCGTTGCGCTCGGTTCTATGTGGAAGAAAACACTTGGTCTAGATGTTAATCTTGAAAACCAAGAGTGGAAAACTTACCTATCTACTAAAGATCAAGGTGATTTCGAAGTGGCACGCGCTGGTTGGTGTGGTGACTACAACGAAGCATCTTCGTTCCTAACTCTGATGGTGAGCGCGAATACAACGGGTGGTCAGCACTGGGGTAATGCAGAGTATGACGCTCTGATCGACAAAGCGCTGAAGTCAACATCTGAAGCAGAGCGTACTGCGCTGTACTTGGATGCTGAAAATCTGATGGCAAAAGATATGCCTATCGCACCAATCTACCAATATGTACGTTCGCGTCTACTAAATCCACGTGTTGGTGGTTTCCCATCAAACAACGCGGAAGAGAAGATCTACTCAAAAGATCTCTACATCATCGCGAAGTAATCACCTAAGCTGATAACTATAAAAATAGAGACACTGCATGTGGCATAGCCGCGTGCAGCGTCTAATTTCATTTAAACTGTCACAGACTGAAAGAGTGAGTTTATGCTTAAATTCATCATTAAAAGGATCTTTGAGGCGATTCCAACCATGTTGGTTTTGATCACCGTATCTTTCTTTCTTATGCGTTTCGCACCAGGTAACCCATTTTCAAGTGAGAAGCCACTTCCGCCTGAAGTTATGGCCAATATCGAAGCCAAATATGGCCTAGATAAGCCGGTGCTCGAACAATACACCACTTACTTATTTAACGTTATCCAGGGCGATTTTGGCCCGTCGTTTAAATACCTTGACTATTCCGTAAACGAATTGATTTCCGTTGCGTTGCCGGTATCGGCGAAAGTTGGTTTCATTGCGTTTATCTTTACCGTTATTCTCGGGGTCACGGTCGGCACCATTGCCGCACTCAAACACAATACTTGGGTGGATTACACCATTATGTCTACGGCCATGATTGGTGTGGTTATGCCATCGTTTGTGTTAGCCCCCGCGCTGATCTACCTCTTTGCGCTGCATTGGGATTTGTTCCCTGCAGGCGGTTGGCATGATGGCGGTCTGAAATACCTTGTCCTACCGGTTATCGGTATGTCGCTGCTTTATGTCGCGACCTTCGCTCGTATCACTCGTGGTTCGATGATCGAAACGCTCAACAGTAACTTTATTCGTACTGCTCGAGCGAAAGGGTTGAGCTACCCTTACATCATTGTAAAGCACGCACTCAAGCCAGCTATGTTACCTGTGGTTTCTTACATGGGGCCTGCGTTTGTCGGCATTATTACCGGCTCTGTTGTTATCGAAACCATCTTTGGTTTACCAGGTATTGGTAAGCTATTTGTTAACGCCGCATTTAACCGTGACTATTCACTGGTTATGGGCGTAACGATTCTGATCGGTTTCTTGTTTATTCTGTTCAACGCCATTGTAGATATTCTGTTGGCGATGATTGATCCGAAAATTCGCTACTAACAGGGACGTATATGGTTATGTTGACGAAAAAAGAGAATCTGGAAGCGCTTGAGAAGTTTTCAGAAAACCTAGAAATTGAAGGCCGCAGCTTATGGCAAGATGCCCGCATTCGCTTTATGCGCAACAAAGCTGCGATGGTGAGTTTGTTTATCCTTATGGTGATGACACTTGCTGTCATTTTCCTACCAATGCTAGCACCTTTCACGTTTGATGATACTGACTGGTATGCCATGCACGTTGGACCAAATGCTGAGCATTGGTTTGGTACGGATAGTTTAGGCCGAGATTTGTACGTCCGTACCTTGATTGGTGGTCGTATCTCGCTAATGGTGGGTGTACTTGGTGCATTGGTCGCGGTTACGATTGGTACGCTCTACGGCGCGGCCTCAGGTTTTATTGGTGGCCGTACTGACCGTATTATGATGCGTATTCTTGAAATCCTTTACGCAGTGCCTTTCATGTTCCTTGTTATCGTACTGGTGACATTCTTCGGCCGTAACATTGTGCTTATCTTCGTGGCTATCGGTGCGATTGCTTGGTTGGATATGGCGCGTATTGTACGTGGTCAAACACTGAGCTTACGTAGCAAAGAGTTTATCGAAGCCGCCCACGTTTGTGGTGTGAGCAAGTGGAAGATCATCACTCGCCACATTGTGCCAAACGTACTTGGCATTGTTGCGGTTTACTCAACACTATTGATTCCGAGCATGATTCTGACTGAATCTTTCCTTTCATTCCTTGGTCTTGGGGTTCAAGAGCCAATGACAAGTTGGGGCGCACTTCTACAAGAAGGTTCTCAAACAATGGAAGTGGCTATTTGGCAGTTGGCTTTCCCAGCCCTGTTCATGGTTGTCACTCTATTCTGTTTCAACTACGTCGGTGATGGCTTGCGCGATGCGCTGGATCCAAAAGACAGATAATTAGAACGATAAGATTAAGGAAGCAATGATGAGCTTATTAGATGTCAAAGATCTGCGCGTCGAATTTACCACGCAAGATGGTATCGTGACCGCAGTAAACGATTTAAATTTCTCACTCAATCAGGGTGAAACACTCGGTATCGTAGGTGAGTCAGGTTCAGGCAAATCGCAAACCGTATTTGCGATCATGGGTCTGCTGGCCAAAAACGGTATTATCTCAGGCAGCGCAAAGTTCGAAGGTAAAGAAATTCTGAACTTGCCAGAGAAAGAACTGAATAAAGTTCGTGCTGAACAGATTGCGATGATCTTCCAAGATCCGATGACCTCTCTGAACCCCTACATGAAGGTGAGCGATCAGCTCATGGAAGTGTTGATGCTGCACAAAGGCATGGGCAAAGCAGAGGCGTTTGAAGAGTCTGTGCGCATGTTAGAAGCGGTTAAGATTCCAGAAGCTCGCAAGCGTATTACCATGTATCCACACGAATTTTCGGGTGGTATGCGTCAGCGCGTGATGATTGCGATGGCGCTATTGTTCCGTCCTAAATTGTTGATTGCCGACGAGCCGACGACCGCACTTGACGTAACGGTTCAAGCACAGATTATGGATCTGCTCAACGAGCTGAAACAAGAGTTCAACACTGCCATCATCATGATCACTCATGACCTTGGTGTCGTGGCTGGCTCTTGTGACAAAGTGCTGGTTATGTACGCCGGTCGTACCATGGAATATGGCACTGTTGACGAAATTTTCTACAACCCAAGCCACCCATATGCGGAAGGTCTGCTTAAGGCGATCCCACGTTTGGATACCGAAGGTGAGATTCTGCCAACCATTCCTGGTAACCCACCAAACCTACTGCGCCTACCACCTGGCTGCCCTTACCAAGAGCGTTGCCATCGCGTAATAGATCGTTGTAAACGTGAAGCGCCAATCTTGACCCCATTTGCCGATGGTCGTCAGCGTGCGTGTTTTTCTGAATGGGAGGCTTGGACAAAATGAGTGCACAAGAGAAAAAAATCCTACTGGATGTAAAAGACCTTAAAGTTCACTTTAGCATTGCATCCAAGTCGGCATGGCCATGGAGCAAACCGTCGAGTCTTAAAGCGGTTGACGGTGTGAATATTCGTCTTTATGAAGGTGAAACCCTTGGCGTAGTGGGCGAGTCCGGTTGTGGTAAGTCTACTTTCGCGCGTGCCATCATTGGTCTGGTGAATGCGACTGAAGGTGAAGTGGTATGGCTAGGTCAAGACCTCACTAAGATGAAAGAAGTGCAACGTCGCGAAACACGCAAAGACATGCAGATGATTTTCCAAGATCCGCTTGCCTCGCTTAACCCGCGTATGACCATCGGTGACATCATCGCTGAGCCACTAGAAACCTTCTACCCTGAACTTGGTAAGCAGGAAGTGAAGTCTCGCGTGAAAGAGATGATGGCCAAAGTGGGTCTGCTACCCAACGTGATTAACCGCTACCCACACGAGTTTTCTGGTGGTCAGTGTCAGCGTATTGGTATTGCACGTGCGCTGATCCTCAATCCGAAAATGATCATCTGTGATGAACCGGTTTCAGCACTTGACGTATCTATTCAAGCTCAGGTAGTTAACCTTTTGAAAGAACTGCAAAAAGAGCTAGGCCTTTCTTTGGTGTTCATTGCGCATGACCTTTCGGTGGTAAAACACATTTCTGATCGTGTTTTGGTGATGTACTTGGGTAATGCGGTTGAACTCGGCACCTCTGAAGCCTTGTTTGCGGACCCTAAACACCCGTACACACGCGCATTGATGTCGGCTGTGCCCATTCCAGATCCAAAGTTGGAGCGCGCGAAAACCATTCAAATGCTTGAAGGCGACCTGCCTTCACCGATGAATCCGCCGTCTGGTTGTGTGTTCCGCACTCGTTGCCCACAGGCAACAGAGGCGTGTGCGCAAACCAAACCAACGATTCAAGGTAATGACACACACGCAGTGTCTTGTTTACATGTAGAGATGTAACGTAATTCAGCCTGTGACGGGCTTAAGCGCGGTTTCTTTATGAGCCGCGGTTTTTTATCTCTATTATTTGAGTTCAATCTTGCCTTGTCGGTGATACGTTCAAATTTTTCGAATATCACTTGCAAATATTAGCGCTTAATAAATCACGTCCTTTTCCTATACTGAGAAAAAAGTGAGGAGGGTTCATGGGCAAATTAATTGAAGGGGTATGGCACGACGTTTGGTACGATACAAAGCAGACCAAAGGAAAGTTCGTGCGTGAAGATGCAGGATTTCGTGACTGGATTGAAAATAAACCACAAGCCCCCTTTCAGCCGGAATCGGGTCGCTATCACCTTTATGTTTCGTTAGCTTGCCCTTGGGCACACCGAACGCTGATTTTTCGCAAATTAAAAGGACTGGAAGAGCATATTGATGTCACCGTGGTTTGCCCTGATATGCTCAGTGATGGATGGAAGATGGGGTTGCCAGAGCCCTTGTTTGGTCATACCAAATTGCATCAAATCTATACCCAAGCAAAACCTGATTATACTGGGCGAGTGACGGTTCCCGTTCTTTGGGATAAGAAAACTAATACAATCGTGAGCAACGAATCATCGGAAATCATTCGCATGTTTAACTCGGAGTTTAATCAACTGACGGGGAATCAAGATGATTACTATCCAGATTCATTACGTGAGGTGATCGAAGAGTGGAACGCCTTCATTTACCCCAATATCAACAACGGCGTTTATCGTTGTGGGTTTGCCACGACGCAAGAGGCTTATGAAGAAGCGTATTACGCTCTTTTTTCTGCACTCGATCGTGTGGATCATCATCTTGCGACGCATCGTTACTTAGCGGGCAGTCAAATGACGGAAGCCGATTGGCGCCTGTTCACCACACTGATCCGCTTTGATGCGGTGTACGTTGGTCATTTTAAGTGTAATCAAAAGCGTATTGCGGATTACCCCCATCTTAATGGCTACATGAAAGAGCTGTATCAGATCGAAGGGATTGCTGAAACGACAGATTTCTACCACATTAAACGCCATTACTATTTTAGTCACATTGGGATTAATCCAACGCAAGTCGTGCCATTAGGCCCCAATTTGGATTTGGACAGTGACCACGGTCGTGAGGGCATTGGACGTTAGGGAGTTTGCGATCAGATGTCGTGAAGTGAACTTAAATAAAACGGAGGTCATGACCTCCGTTTTTGCTGTTATTGAGCGTTGCTTTCGAAGCAAGCCGCTATTGTGGCTGACAACTCGCCGCCGTCACCATCTCATCGATGATCAGTTGCCCACGAGAGTTGCGAATTTTGATGCGGTACATCAGCCCCATATCGAGTTGGTTTCGCACGGTTGCGTCTTCACAGTATTTACTTACGCTGGTGGAAAGCAGCTCTTGTGTCGGTTTTGCACCAGTCGCGTCGGTGTTGTAGATCATCATGATCTCAACAATGTTTTTCGATGATGAAATACGCATGACTTTAAGTGGACCGTATTCAATCGGTAATCCCGCCGAGAGTACACCAGCGCGGTTAGACGCCATGAGCTCTAATTGGCGCTCTTTCTCACCATTTGAAGAACAGCCCGCTAATGCCAACAACACTAACGATGCAGAGAGTACTTTTTTAAACATTAGAACACTTTCTTGAAAGGTTTAACGATCACATTGGCATAAACACCCGCTGCGATATAAGGATCGGCATCCGCCCAGGCTTGAGCTTCTTGCAAAGAAGGAAACTCCGCAATGACGGTTGAACCTGTGAAACCCGCGTCACCAGGGTTGTCAGAGTCGATGGCTGGCATCGGGCCTGCAGTTAATAGACGTCCTTCGTCTTGCAATGCTTGCAATCTCTCTAGGTGTTGTGGGCGCACACTAAGGCGTTTTTCCAACGAATTCTCAACGTCCTGAGAAAAAATGACATACCACATTCTCTTTTCCTTTCTAATGGTGATACTAACTTGGCCTAATCTATCTCAATTACAGGGAGTTAGAACAGCTAAATTCGAGAAACTGTGAAACTCTACGGAATTTATGCCGTAACGATAGGCCGTGGTTTGCCGTCTGCATCAATGGCGACATAGTTAAACGTGGCATCGCAAACCATAAAGCGATCTTCGATCCCGTGATCGCGTACGGGCTTCACCCAAACCTCGAGATTAATCGACATTGAAGTGCGACCAATTTTGGTGCATTCACCGTACACACAAACGACATCACCCACACTGACTGGCTTTTTAAAGGTAATGCCGGATACGGATACAGTGACGATTCGTCCGTGCGAGATCTCTTTCGCCAAAATACCACCGGCGAGATCGAGCTGAGACATGATCCAACCACCAAATACATCCCCATTGGCATTGGTATCGGCTGGCATGGCGAGGGTTCTTAACAGTAACTGACCCTTTGGAGAGTGAAATTCCTGACTCATTTTGACATCCACAACAAACAAAACAGCGACCAAAGGGTCGCTGCGAAAAATAAGAACAGGATTATAGCAAAAAATGCAGTTTATTCATCCGTTGGCACGTCCGATGACTGGCCATTTTGTTCTTTAGGGAGATGTTTATAAATATAGCCGCCAGTGAGGACGGTAAAAACCAACGTCGCCGCTAATAAACCAAAGACTTTAAAATTCACCCAAACATCTAAAGGAAGCTGGTAGGCCACATAGATATTCAGCCCTGCACAAAAGGTGAAAAAGCCAACCCATGCCCAGTTAATGTTTGCCCATACTGACTCAGGCAAGGTGATCTCTTTGCCCAACATGCCTTTGATGGCCGATTTGCCCATAACATGGCTGACCGTCAAACCAATGGCAAACACGGCGTAGACGATGGTCACTTTCCACTTAATAAAGTTGTCGTCATGCAGGAAAATGGTCATGCCACCAAAAATGGCCACCATTAAGAAGGTAATTAACTGCATCTTCTCAACTTTCTTGTACAAGGCGTAGGTGACAACGATCTGAATGGCTGTTGCTGCAATCAAAGCGCCTGTTGCAACATAGATATCATACATCTTGTAGAGGGCGAAAAAGATAATTAGAGGAATAAAATCAAGTATTTGCTTCATGTGGCAAAAATGTTCCTGTCGATTGAATTGCCCACAGTCTAAACAAAACTGGCTCAATGTGAAGCCTTGAAAGTAAATGATGGGTTATTGGAGGCTTAGGAAGCCCGGCGGCTTCCCAAGATTCGCCGCGCTTAAGCAGCCCCCTGAAATTGGGCGATGACACGTTTCATGTCTTCCAAATAGCCTTCGGTGCGAAGATTCTCAACGGTCACCTCAAGTTCGTCGTCGGTCATTGAAAAGCACGTCGTTTTGCCGGTGGTTATGCCAAGGTAGTGGTGATACTCATCTTCGGTAAAATGGCCAATGCGGTCTAACAGTAGTGCCTTCATGCCATGATGGATAAGGCCATAATAGGTGCGTCGATGTAACGTCATAATGCTGTCCTCATTCTGCGTCGAAGCACAAACTGCGTGATGAATTTGACGCTTCTGATGGTTATGAGCAAGAAGCAATATGAGTGCCACTTTCAGTTTGCCGCCTTTGGCGCTTTCTGCAGGCATAAAAAAGGGGTAACGCATTGGTCACCCCGTTTTGAGAATCAATTTGCAAAAACTGCGATTACGCTTCTTGCTTATTCATCTCAGCTTGTTTTTCATTTTCTTCATCAAGCAGTGCATCGACAATGACGGCACACGCTGCATCACCAGTGATGTTGAGCGCGGTACGAATCATATCGAAGATACGGTCAAGAGCGAACAACAGTGGTAGACCTTCGATTGGAATGCCCGCTGCGAGCAAGACGGCAACAACGAGGAAAGAAGGACCAGGAACACCTGCTTGACCTACTGCGCCGAGCGTTGCGGTCACAATGATGGCAATGTAAGCACCCATGCTCAAATCGATGTTGAATAGCTGAGCAAAGAAGATCGCGACTAGGCCGTAGTAAATGGCGTTACCAGACATGTTGATCGTTGCGCCTAGAGGCAAAACGAAAGATGCGGTCGAGTTGCGAACACCCAGTTCTTTCTCAACGGTATCCATGGTGACTGGCAGGGTTGCCATTGAAGAAGCGGTTGACAGAGCAACAGCTTGTGGCTTTTTCATCGCACTGATGAATTTCTTCGCAGAGGTTTTAGTAAACAACTGGATCATCAGTGGATAAGCAACGAAGCCAAAAATAAGAATCGCCGCAACGTAAACCACAAACAGTTTAAACACCACCATCAGGGCGCCAAAACCAAACGTACCTACGGCTTCTGCCATCAGGCCAAATACACCGAGAGGCGCGATGACCATCACTTTGTTGATCATCCAAACCATGGAATCAACAATGCAGTTTACGCCATTCATGATTGGCTCACGCTTCTCTTTCTCTTGTTTAGAGATGGCGATACCTAAGAATAGACAGAAGACGAGGATCTGTAGGATGTTGGCTTCATTAAGTGACTGGAAAACGTTGGTTGGGATCATACCTGTGATGGTAGCCCAAAAAGTAGGAAGTTCACCTTTAGAAGCGTACTCAGCAGAGAACATGCCTTCGACACCGGAAACATCGATACCCATGCCCGGCTTGAAGACTTCACCCATGAACAGGGCAAGTGCAACGGCAAGTGCAGATGTTAGACCGAAGTAACCTAGTGTCACGAAACCTACCTTGCCAGCAGATTGACTATTGCCTAGGCCCGCTGCGCCAGAAATTAGGGCAACAGCAACAAGAGGGATAACCAGCATCTTGATCAAGTTGATGAAGATGGCCCCCAGTGGAGCAAACATAGAGGCGCTATCACCCATCAAGGCACCAACGGCAGTACCCACGATCATGGCGATGACAACCTGCACACCAATGTTGCGTAACAAACTCTTTTCTTTTAACACTTCCATAACCTCTGTGCTAATAAATATTAAAAATCCAGAATTACCCACTGAACGAAAAGTGTTCTTTGGATAAATATTCGATCAGATTTTTACACGTTTATTTCACATTTAGCAATACGGGATAAGAAGCGAGGGTGTGAATATCAGGCGTTTTATTGACGATTGACAATTTTTTAAGCAGAAAGCAAACGTTTGCTATAGCTTGGCCTTATATAATGGTGGCGTTTTATTGAGTGATGGCTCGTTTATAAGCCGAGATGGAAGTGAGTTGGAATGTTAAAAAAAAGATCGATTTCTAGTGGTAAATAAGAAATCGATCTCATAGATGTTTAGATGTCTACCACGTTACTTTTGTGTTGCAGACTTCATGTTGGAAACAAAGTTTGCCAGTGCCGTTAACATCGCGTCAGGTTCATTGAGGTGACTTTCGATGATTTTGACCACAGCAGAACCTGAAATGGCACCTGCCGCACCCGCATCGATAGCCTGTTTGACTTGTTCAGGCTCTGATATACCAAAGCCCAACAGTGCAGGTGGCGCATTAAATTGTTCTAGCTTCGCAAGCATATCACCCACAGGCATGTTGGCTTTTGTTTCAGCTCCTGTGACCCCCGCTCGAGAGAGAAGATAGGTATAACCGCCACCCAGTTGTGAAACCTGTTTTAGTGTTTCATCACTGGCCGTTGGTGGTGCGATAAAGATTGGATGTACACCAAACTTTTCGGCTGCCGCGACAAACTCTGCACTCTCGTTCGTTGGGACATCGGCGATCAACACAGAATCAATGCCGGCTTGAGCGCAACGTTGGTAGAAATTCTCGATACCACGTGAATAGACCAAGTTGGCGTACATCAACAGGCCAATCGGTAGATCTGGGTATTTAGCTCGGATTTGTCCGACCAAATCAAAACAGATATCAGGTGTTGCGCCTGAATCCAGCGCGCGAATATTTGCGCCTTGGATCGTTGGGCCGTCGGCCAATGGATCAGAAAATGGAATGCCAAGTTCAAGAGCATCGGCACCCGCTTGAACTAAGGTATCCATGATCTTGAGTGAGAGTTCAGGGTTAGGGTCACACACGGTAACAAAAGGAACAAAGGCACCTTGTTTTTGCGCGGCGAGGCGCTCAAATGTCGCTTGATAACGGTCCATTAGATTGCTCCTTTTTCTTCTAAAATGGCATGAACGGTAAAGATGTCTTTGTCACCTCGACCAGATAGGTTAACGACCAACAACTGCTCTTTCTCTGGGTTGTTGCGGGCCATTTTCAGCGCATGTGCTAAAGCGTGAGACGATTCTAACGCAGGTATAATACCCTCACTTCTTGCCAACTCTTGGAAAGCATCAAGTGCTTCATCATCGGTGATGCTGTCGTATTCAGCGCGACCAATGGCATTAAGGTGAGCGTGTTGAGGACCCACTGATGGGAAATCGAGACCTGCGGAAACGGAGTACGATTCTTCGACTTGGCCGTTTTCATCTTGCATGAGTGGCGCTTTCATACCAAAGAAAATGCCAGTTTTGCCATGTTTTAAGGGCGCGCCATGTTGGTCGGTATCAATGCCTTTGCCCGCAGGCTCAACACCAATTAGGCGAACCGTTTCTTCTTCGATAAAATCGGCGAACATACCGATGGCGTTTGAGCCGCCACCCACACAAGCAATCACTGCATCAGGCAGGCGACCTTCACGTGCGAGGATCTGATTCTTCGTTTCTTCACCAATCATTCGTTGGAACTCACGTACGATGGTTGGGAAAGGGTGGGGACCCGCGGCAGTGCCCAATAAGTAGTGGGCGGTTTCATAGCTACCCGACCAATCACGCAATGCTTCGTTACACGCGTCTTTTAGTGTGGCAGAACCTGAGTGCACCGGAATCACCGTCGCGCCCATCAACTTCATACGAAACACGTTTGGACTTTGGCGCTCAACGTCTTTTGCTCCCATGTACACACGGCATTTCAAGCCCAGTAGTGCACAGGCAAGTGCGGTGGCAACACCATGTTGGCCTGCGCCCGTTTCAGCAATGATCTCGTTTTTGCCCATGCGCTTAGCCAGCAGTGCTTGGCCAAGTACTTGGTTGGTTTTGTGCGCGCCACCGTGCAGCAAATCTTCACGTTTTAGGTACAGTTTGGTTTTGGTGCCTTTGGTCAGATTGCGCGTCAGCGTCAGTGCGGTTGGGCGGCCTGCGTATTCTTGGAGTAACCCCATAAACTCACTGCGGAAGTCAGGGTCTTCTTGGGCGTCAATGAACGCTTGCTCGAGCTGTTCTAATGCGGGTACCAGAATCTGAGGTACGTACTGACCGCCGTATTCGCCAAAGTAGGCATTTAACTTAGTCATGTTTGCTTCCTTAATTGTGTTTGGCTATGTGCCAGAATTTGTTCTTCACTGAACCTCAGGTTCAGATCATCAATATCAATAATTTCGTATGGCTGCAAACGCTTGCTGCAGCTTCGTCAGATCTTTTTTCCCTGGGCTTTCTTCAACACCAGAGTTTAAATCCAGCCCTAAACATCCAAGGCTTGCTGCCTTTTGCGCGTTGTCTGGATTGAGACCGCCTGCCAACATGATATGGCTTGGATCATCCAATAGAGCCCAATCAAACGTGGTCCCTGTTCCACCGCTTTGTTGGCCGACTTGCGCATCGAAAAGGTGACGATCAACGTCTTGAGTAATTAGGGTCGGTGCTTGGTCGGTCACGCCATAGGCTTTCCAAATCTCAATCGATTCGTTGAGTTGCTTGCGCAGTTGTGCGATGTAATCGGCGTCTTCGTTGCCATGTAATTGCACCGCGTGCAGTTGGAGCTGGTTTGCGGTTTCGGCCACCAAGGTAACGGGGTGATTTTGGAACACGCCAACATAATTGAGCGGAGCGCCACTCATCGTCAGTCTTGCCTGCTCTATATTTACAGCACGTTTGGATTGCTCTACAAAAATCAAACCACCAAAGACAGCGCCAGCTTGATAGGCTTTGGCGGCTTCCTCCGGATGAGTGAGACCACAGACTTTGTTTTCACCCAGTGTCACTTTGCGTACCGCGAGCTCGAGGTTTTTTTCTGCCATCAACGAGCTGCCAATCAAAAAGCCATCAGCGTATTGGGCGAGATCGCGCACTTGCTGGTGGGTGTAAATGCCCGATTCCGAGATCACAGTCGCTTCTGGTGCTAAGCGACGCAAAGTTGGTGCGAGTACTTTGGTGCGATTCAAATCGGTGGTGAGGTCTCGTAAGTTGCGGTTGTTAATACCAATCACTTTCGCCCCCAGCTTCACAGCACGCTCAAGCTCTTCGTCATTACTGATTTCTGTCAGCACACCCATTTGCAACTGGTGGGCAACATCCGCCAGTGTTTGATATTGCTCGTCATTGAGGACTGACAACATCAATAAAATGGCGTCGGCTTGATAGTGACGAGCGAGATAAACTTGATAGCTATCGACCATAAAATCTTTACACAACACAGGCTGGCGCACTTGTTGACGAACTTGGGGTAGAAAATCGAAGCTGCCTTGGAAGTATTTCTCATCGGTGAGTACCGAAATCGCATCTGCGTGGTGGTTGTACACCGACGCGATGTAATCCAAGTCGAAATCTTCACGGATCAATCCTTTCGATGGAGAGGCTTTCTTACATTCAGTAATAAATACCGTGCGTTGGCCCTGCAAGGCTTGGTAAAAGCTGCGATCCGATGGTGTCAACGTGGCTTGGAAACTGGCCAATGGTTGCGCCTGTTTACGCTCTGCTACCCACTGGTATTTATCGCGAACTATCTTGGCTAGGACTTCCGCCATTTGTGCTTCCTGCAGAGAAACGTGTTCTGACAGTTTTTCGTTGTTGTTTGTCATCATAAACCTCAGGCGTGTTGAGCCAATTTTTCGACCAGTTGATACGCTTTACCAGAGTTCATTGCGTCGATCGCTTGTTGCGTATTGGCTTTGAGATCTTCGTGACCAAAAAGACGCATGAGTAGCGCGACGTTGACGGCAACGGCACTCAATTGAGCTTCCGTTCCTTTTCCGGTGAGTAAGTGCGTGATGATGGCTTTGTTTTCCTCAGGATCGCCCCCCTTAATCGCTTCCAATGGATGCGTATTAACGCCAAAGTCGGCTGGGGTGAGAGTGTATTCGTGAATTACGCCATCTTTG
This sequence comes from Vibrio vulnificus NBRC 15645 = ATCC 27562, assembly GCF_002224265.1. NCBI lineage: Bacteria > Pseudomonadati > Pseudomonadota > Gammaproteobacteria > Vibrionales > Vibrionaceae > Vibrio > Vibrio vulnificus. The sequence continues at coordinate 372,453 of NZ_CP012881.1, read as the reverse complement.
ATTTCTGCGACCAAGGTGTCGCCATGAATAGCGACTTCATCCAAGCCGCTGCCATGTACGACCGCGGCACGTTTCATGCCCATTTTCAGCATGGTTTCTGCGATTGGGCGAACCAGTTCTTGGCTATATACACCCATCAGTTCGATGTTAGGACGCGCAGGGTTAATCAAGGGGCCTAAGATATTGAAGATAGTACGCGTTTTCATGGTTTGGCGCACAGGCATCGCGTGCTTCACACCGCTATGGTATTGAGGTGCAAACAAAAAGGCGACGCCAATGCTATCGACGGCTGAGCGAGTATCTTCTGCGCTCATCGCGAGGTTGATGCCAAATGAATCAAGTAGATCGGAAGAACCTGATTTACTTGAAACGCTGCGATTACCATGTTTAGCGACTTTCAACCCACAGGCCGCGGCCACAAAGGCAGCGGTAGTCGAGATATTGATGGTGTTGTGGCCATCACCACCCGTGCCCACAATGTCGGCAAAATCGTAATCAGGACGCGGAAAAGGTTGAGCATTAGCAAGCAACGCTTTGGCTGCACCGGCAATTTCATCGGGTGTTTCCCCTTTGATTTTCAGCGCGGTTAGGGCCGAAGCCATGAGAATAGGGTCTAGCTCGCCGCGAATAATGGTGTCGAAAAGCTGCTGGCTTTCTTGCTCTGTCAGAGATTCTTGCTGATACAGTTTGTTGATGATGGCTTCCATAATCTTTTCTCCCAATCCTTATGCTAATGCCCAGTTAATCGCGTTGGCTAACAACGTCGCACCTTGTGTCGTCATGATGGACTCGGGGTGAAATTGAAAACCGCACACCTTGTCTTCTTCGTTAACCACTGACATAACAAGGCCATTCACTTCGGCGGTTACGGTCAGCGTTTGCGGTACGTGTGTTGCCACCAAAGAGTGGTAGCGCGCAATCGCCAGTGGGGATGGCAACCCTTGATAAATCGCATGGCTTTGGTGCTCCATCATCGAGACTTTTCCATGGATGATTTCACCTGCGCCTGCCACGGTGCCGCCGTAGGCTTCCACAATTGCCTGATGGCCGAGACAAATGCCAATCACTGGGACTTTGCCTTTGACGCGAGCAATTAACTCTGGCATACAGCCCGCCTCTGATGGCGCGCCTGGCCCTGGAGAGAGCAGCACCACTGGGCGCTCGAGTTGCTCAATCGCGTCGACAATAGTGTCTGTGGCAATACTATTGCGGTAAATCTTTACTTGGTGGCCTAAAGAGCGGAACTGATCAACCAAGTTGTAAGTAAATGAATCGAAGTTATCGATAAATACAATGTCCGCCATCTTTACGACTCCTTGTGGGCTTTCTGAATGGCAGAGATGACTGCCTGAGCTTTGCCGCGCGTCTCATCGGCTTCGGCTTGGGGGGAGGAATCAAAGACCACTCCGGCACCGGCTTGCACCTGTGCAATGCCGTTTTCAACGTAAGCCGAACGAATCACGATACAGGTATCTAGTGTCCCTTCGCCAGTGAGGTAACCGACAGCCCCACCGTAACTGCCACGGCGAGCCCCTTCAACATCACGAATCAATTGCATGGCACGAATTTTCGGAGCGCCCGTTAATGTGCCCATATTCATACACGCTTGGTAGGCATGTAGTGCGTCAAGATCGTCACGTAATTGTCCAACAACGCGCGAGACTAGGTGCATGACATGGCTATAGCGGTCTACTTTAAGTAAATCGGCGACGTGGCGCGTCCCCGCGCGAGAAATGCGTGCGACATCATTTCGAGCGAGATCCACCAACATCATGTGCTCGGCGTTTTCTTTCTTGTCGGTGCGAAGTTCGAGTTCAATTCGGCTATCGAGGTCGAAATCGATCTCACCATTGGCTCGCTTGCCACGGCGTCGAGTTCCTGCAATGGGGTAGATTTCCACTTGATTGGTGTGCGTTTCATATTTCAACGCGCTTTCCGGTGATGCGCCAAACAACGTAAAGAGTTCATCTTGCATGTAAAACATGTAAGGACTCGGGTTGCTGACTTTGAGCTCTTTATAAGCCGCCAACGGTGACGGGCAGGGCAGAGTAAAGCGGCGTGATGGTACGACTTGGAAAATGTCGCCTTTGACAACGTATTGCTTTAGATCGCGTACCACTTGGCAAAAGGCGTCATCGCTGATGTTGGTATCGACCTCAACCTCATCGAGATGAATGGCTTTAGGTAGCGCTTTCGGGGTAGCACACAGAGTGCGGATTTGTTCAATACGCTGATTTAGCGCTTCTTTTTGTGAGTCGTCTGCAAAAAGCGTTGCTTGTAAATGGCAACTCTCGGTCTGGTGATCGACCACCATCAGCGTTTCTGCCACGTAGAAGACGTAGTCAGGACATTGATTTATCGCGCGGGCCTCACCCAGTGGTTCAAAGTTGGCCACTAAGTCATAGGCAAACAGACCACCGATAAAGATCGCGTGCTTGTCTTTTTCCGTCAAATCAAAGCTGTGTTGAACCAGTCTCAACGCGTCGAAACTAGAGGCTTCACGCAAGCGTGAGTCTTCATCGAGGCGGTCATCTGGGCTTGAGAAGGTGAGAGTAAGTTGTTGTCCATCAAACTGATGTTCAACCTCTTTCGCGACATTCTTGGTCAAATGGGTTAACAGATTTTTGCCGTTGTCACTGAGTGCAGTCATGGTGACCACATGGCCATGGCAAACCATACGTACCGCGGAATCGACAATCAGTAAGCTTTTAAGATCTTGTTTTGAATCGATTTCAGCCGATTCGAGCAGTAAGCTATCGCGTTTGTTTTCACACAAAGTATGAAAAAGGCGCGTAGGATCCGAATGGTAAGGAACCGTCGTTGACAAAAGCTCTAGCTGCCCTAGTGTGGTGATGTTAATGGCCTTGTTCACAAGACCTCCTTATTATTCAATTCTTTGTCTTCCTGCTGTACATACTCGCACAAAGCAAACGTTCACCCAACGCAGAATTTGTTCGTTTTGATGAATGTTTAATCAGTTGATTGTGAGATGTGCAACAAAATAAAAAGCCCGCATGATTAGCGGGCTTTGTGTGATTCGTTTTCTTTATTAAAAGTACACGTTAGCCCACCAAGAACTTGTCCAAGTGCGCCACCAAGCGAGCTCTGCTGCATTAACATTCTCGTTATGCAGAACAAGTTTCGCTTTCTGGTTGTGGTTAAATTCTTGTAACATGGTCGGCCCTATAGTCAGGTACTTTGTATTTGTGTACTAGTTAACTGGTGCAAGGGTAAAAAGTCAACCCCCTAGAAGCAAATATATGAGAATAGATTTACATAGCCACACGACGGCCTCGGACGGTCGTTTTTCACCCCAAGATCTCATCGAGCGAGCCCTAGCGTTTGACTTGGATGTGCTCGCGGTGACCGATCACGATACGGTAGAAGCGTTGGCGGAAATGCATCGTTATGTCGATGAGAAGCAATTGCCAATTAAAATCATAAATGGCATTGAGATATCCACGGTTTGGCAGAATAAAGACATCCATGTCGTGGGCTTAAATGTTGATCCTAACAACATGACACTGAATCAACTGATTGAGCAGCAACAAGAACATCGTGTTAGCCGCGCTGAGTTGATTGCTCAACGTTTGCAAAAAGCGACACGGGAAGGTGTGCTCGAAGAGGTGCGACAAATCGCTGATGGCGCACCGATTACCCGGGCTCATTTTGCCAAATGGCTGGTGGATAATGGTTATGCCAAAACGATGCAGCAGGTGTTTAAAAAATACTTAACGCGCAATAATCCGGGTTACGTTCCGCCAAACTGGTGTTCAATCGAAGACGCAGTGAAAGCCATTCATGCCGCAGGGGGCCAAGCGGTGCTTGCACACCCAGCGCGATACAACTTGACGGCGAAATGGTTGAAACGATTGTTGCAAGCGTTTGCCGAGGCTGGTGGCGATGCGATGGAAGTGGCGCAGCCTCAACAATCGCAGCAAGAAAGGCGCAATTTGGCTGATTATGCAATACAATACAAACTATTAGCTTCCCAAGGCAGTGATTTTCATTATCCGTCTCCGTGGATGGAGTTGGGAAGAAACCTCTGGTTACCCGCGGGGGTTGAACCAGTGTGGAAAGATTGGGGTTTAGAACCGGTAGACAAAGTGCAAACCGTGTCTACGAATGCCCCTGAGCTATAGAGCCGAGAGGTTCGATAATGAGGAATTACCATGAGCCAGTTTTTTTACGTTCATCCAGAAAACCCACAGGCTCGCTTGATTAATCAAGCCGTAGCAATCATTCGAAATGGCGGAGTGGTGGTGTATCCAACCGATTCAGGATACGCGTTGGGCTGTCAATTAGAAAACAAGCAAGCATTAGACAGAATTTGCCAGATCCGTCGCTTAGACGAAAAACACAACTTCACACTGTTGTGCCGTGACCTTTCAGAATTGTCCATCTACGCACGTGTGGATAACACAGCGTTTCGTTTGTTAAAGAACAACACTCCAGGTCCTTACACCTTTATTTTTAAAGGGACCAAAGAAGTGCCGCGTCGTTTGATGAACGCTAAGCGTAAGACCATAGGTATTCGTGTACCCGATAACCGTATTGCCCTAGATCTGCTTGATGCGTTGGGTGAGCCACTGATGTCTACCTCACTGATTTTGCCAGGCAAAGAGGTAACGGAAGCCGATCCAGAAGAGATCCGCGATAAACTTGAACACGCGGTTGATGTGATTCTCAACGGAGGTTACTTAGGTGAGCAACCAACGACGGTGATTGACTTTAGCGAAGGTGATGCGGTTGTTGCGCGTATTGGTTCTGGTGACCCAGCACCATTTGAGTAATGATGTTAGCGATGACGTATAGTTCAAAGGGAAGCTTAGCTTCCCTTTGTTTTAAGCGACGATACTCGCACGTATCAAGCAAAATCAAACAGCTCAATACCGTAATGGTCAATCCAATTCATATCGTATTGAGAAACGCCTGTGAGAGTGAGTTCGACTCCCCATTCTTCGCTGGAGAATACAGCGTCTCCCCATTGATTGAACGAGAGATCAAGATCATCTCGTGACTGAAGGAAGGTGTCACGAATACCATCTCCATCGGTATCTTTGCCGATATTGAACGAAATTTTGTCGTAGCACAGATTAAAGTCGAGGATCTCGGCTTTGACTTCAATGTCATTCACTGGCACTTGTTGATCGTGTACGTTGATCGGCAAATGGTTGGTGAGAACAAAGGTATCCTTTCCGCAACCACCGCTGAGCATTGAATCGCCGTGTCCTACGACCAGCGTGTCATTACCCCAGCCGCCGCTGAGAAAGTTATTCCCTTCGTAGTCATAAATGATGTCGTCACCGCTTCCACCAAAGAGGGTATCATTACCTAAACCACCGGAGAGAAAGTCATTTCCTGAGCCGCCGGAAATGAAATCATTGCCACGACCGCCTAGCAGGGTATCGTTACCCCATCCGCCAAAAATATAGTCGTTTCCCCCGAAGCCGACGAACTTATCGTCGCCTCCAAAGCCAAAGAATATATCAGTGGTTTCCGATCCTACGGTGCCTTTCAGATCGTCGTCTTGTGCGGTACCAAATATCCAGTTCAAATCAACCGTTGTTCCAGACATAGATTATTCCTTTTGTTTTGTGATGATATTGACTGCAAGCGTTACATAAAATTGCTTGATAATTTTATCAGTGTCCGAAAAGTAGACCCATGAACCAAAGTAGGAAATTGGTGGTGGTGGAGTATGGTATTTCTAATACTCTTAGATGGTTAACTGACTCGATATCACGGATGGATATGCGCAGTTTTCCACAGCTCGTCGAAGGGGAGATCTTACATTGAATGAAATTTTCCCGTATAATCGGCGCCCCGATTCCGAGCATCGGGTAGACATTGTAAACGGGTCTAGCTTGGTAAGACTAAGACGTCTGAGAAGACGACAATTTAGGTAGATAAATGAACGAAAAATTACAGAAAGTTTTGGCACGAGCTGGTCATGGCTCACGTCGTGAATTGGAAGCATTAATCAAATCAGGACGTGTGAGTGTGAACGGTATCGTCGCGAAACTGGGCGAACGACTAGAAGATGAGCAAGCAGTAGTGCGCATCGATGGTCACGTTGTGTCCGTGAAAGCTCAGGAAGAGGTGATTTGCCGAGTGTTGGCATACTACAAACCTGAAGGTGAGCTCTGTACGCGTCACGACCCAGAAGGTCGCCGTACTGTTTTTGATCGTCTACCAAAAATCCGTGGCTCTCGCTGGATCTCTGTTGGTCGTCTTGATGCGAATACCTCTGGTTTGTTGCTTTTTACCACTGATGGTGAGTTGGCAAACCGACTAATGCACCCAAGTCGTCAAGTTGAACGTGAGTACCTAGTTCGCGTGTTTGGCGAAGTGAATGAGCACAAGGTACGTAACCTCGTTAACGGCGTTGAGCTCGATGATGGTTTAGCTCGCTTTGAAGACGTGGTTTATACTGGCGGTGAAGGTATGAACCATACGTTTTATGTTGTGATCAATGAAGGTCGTAACCGTGAGGTTCGTCGTCTTTGGGAATCTCAGGATTGCACAGTAAGCCGTTTAAAACGTGTACGTTATGGTGACATTTATCTTGATAAGAAACTGCCACGTGGTGGTTGGATGGAGCTTGAGCTGAAAGATGTGAACTACCTACGCGAGTTGGTAGAGCTTCGTCCAGAGAAAGAGACCATGATTGAGTTGAATAACTCATCACGTAAGCGTGACCGTGCCCGTAGTCAGAAGATTCGCCGCGCGGTAAAACGTCATGAAGAGCGCGTGAGTACGCCAAAAGGTCGCAGCAACAATGCGGCACGACGCAAGCCAAGTAAGGCCGATGGTCAAACAAACAAAACCAATAGCCGCAACCAAGCGGGTAGCCGCTCTAAGCCACAGCGCTAAGAGAACGAGCAGAAATGAAAAGGCTTGCCATTGGCAAGCCTTTTTTGTTTCTTAATCTCGTTTCCAGAGAATGTGACAGAACTTTTGGTCTGGATCGCGGCTAATCAGCATGCGAGCAAACACATCGTCTAGGACATCATTTTCTTCATTAACGAGACCAATGCGAACTTCTGCGTAGATCTCTTTGTCAACGTCAAAGCCAACGTGACCAGCCCAATCATCGTTGATATCAACCAGCTCAGCAGCGCCACGATCATCAAATTGTGCAGTAAACAGAATGACATCGACTGGCTCTAGATTATCAGGCGCCATTTCGAGAAAAATGTCGTAAGCCGCGTCTATCGCATCATCGTAAGAGATTAAATCAGCCATGCTTACGCTCGGCTCATGTACTTACGTTCTGCCGTATTGATGATCACGCGATCACCTGTTGCAATGTACTCAGGTACTTGTACTACTAAGCCAGTTGATAGGCGAGCAGGTTTAGTACGAGCAGATGCAGAAGCGCCTTTGATTGATGGATCGGTCTCTTCAATCACAAGTTCAACAGATGAAGGAAGCTCTAGGCCTACTGATTCACCGTTAACTAGGATAACGTGGATACCTTGAGTATCTTCGTTGATGAACAGCAGATCATCTTCAACGTCAGCGTGTTTGAAAACGTATTGAGAGTAGTCTGCGTTATCCATGAAGATGTAGTCATCGCCATCGATGTAAGAGAATGAAACGGCTTTCTTGTTCATTTCTACAGTTTCTAGAACGTCGTCTGATTTGTAACGTTCTTCGACGCGAGCGCCAGTTGCTAGATCGGTACAACGCATTTTGTAGATCTTAGAACCACCACGGCCACCTGGAGTTGTTACTTCGATATCTTTAACCAGAAGGGTTTTGCCGTTAGATTCAATTGCAAAACCTTTTTTAATTTCACTTGCCTTTGGCATATCAGTTCCTATCGCGTTTTAGGGTTGATCAAAATCGCCGAATTATATACTCAACTCTGCGTAACTTGCGAGTACTGGAATCGAATAACTTGTCTATTTGCGTACCAAAGTCTTACTCTTGTATCTGAATGTCGCGACGACCGAGATCAGTTGCGCACTCAAGGCTTGATTCCTCGTGTAAGCTAAGCGAAGATTGGGCGTTTCTTAGAATTATCAACTTCGTATCCGATTAATGACTCTACCTGTTATCGATCCCAAACAACCTTTCCAAGCGAAATTTGAGCCAGTTATCAAAGATGTATTGATGTGCCTAAAAAGTGGCTTGGGAGACAACCTCCACAGTGTCTATGTTTATGGCAGTGTCGCTAGGAAGACGGCGCAGGAAGGCAAGTCGAATCTCGATATTGTTGTGGTTACCCATCGTCCATTTACCGAGCAAAGAGCCACGGTATTTAACACCTTGAAATGGCGTGTGCAAAAAAGTTTTCCCCAAGTGATCGGAGTGGCGGTAAAAACGGCGGAAGTACGAGATATAGCTTCTTTAGACAGTCTTTTTACTTGGGGCTTCATGCTCAAACACTGCTGTGTCTGTGTGTATGGCAGTGATCTTGCGGAGTGTTTTGGTGAATATGTTCCTAGTTGGGAAATCGCTAAGCATTGGAATATGGATGTCGAGGATTGGCTTGCCGTATATCGTAACAAAATTGCTCGCGCGACTTCCGTTGAGCAACAAATTGAACCGCAAAAGGTCATCGCTAAAAAACTTTTGCGGGCAAGCTATTCATTGGTGATGTACAAAGATCAGCATTGGTACGACGACCCAATAGAGTGTGGCCGCCAGTTCCTTCAATACCATCCAGAAAAAGAAGTCGAGATTCGTCGTCTAACGATATTGTTGACGGGTCAAGCCATTCCCAAGCGTTCGGTTGTAGGGCTATTGGATGGGTTTGGTGAGTGGCTAGTGAAGCAATATCAAAAAACGGAATTTAAAATCGGGTAATCATACCGTTCTCAATCTTTAATTTAGCGAGTGCTAATGTAGTCTATCCGCTGTTCTGTGCTAACTTTAAAAGGTGAAGGCGATTACAGGATCAGCACATGGAAAAGCAGGCAAGCTTGTCGTGGACGGTCGTTGGCATCAATTTGAAGAAGGTGAGCAAACGACTTGCCCCATCATTACAGGCAATTCGCGAAGGGATGATTTGGCTGATTCCCTGTTTGATGTTATCGGCTTTTGCGCTGTTCTTCGCCAGTATGGGGGAGTTTGTTGGCGGTGGTCGCAGTGGCTGGATCAATGCCCTTTACGATGTGCATAACGCGATTGCGGCGTTTTTCCCCTATCTTATGACGGCTACCATCTCTTATGTGCTGGCGATGCAATGGAAATTGGCTCGCCCACCGATGGCCCTGCTTTCCATTATTTTTCTCCTTATTGTGGGTCACGTGGTACCCGCTGATGACACGTTGAAAATGTTTCACATCGTCATTGCGATTGTGACGCCGCTGTACGCTATTCCTATCTTGGCGCATTTGCTGCACGTACCTCAATTGCGCATTACTAACTCCGACAGTGGGGGGAAGCTGGTCAAAGAGTCGTTGAACCTTGTTTTACCAGCACTGCTTACCGCGTTTATTGTCGTCGCTATTAATTACTTAATATTCAGCATGTTCAGCTTTGGTGATGGGTTGAAATTAGTACAACTCGATTATGCCAATGAGCCGTATGAGTTTGGTATCGCCTTCGCCGCGATGAACTCGCTGCTGTGGTTCCTTGGTGTTCACGGTTACTACGCACTGTTGCCACTGGTTGAGCTGTTACAGCAAGCAAGTTCGTTGAACTATTCCACCTTTGTCGCCGGAGGTGAAGGGCATTATGCGATGAACCTTTCCATGATGGGGACTTTTGTCTTCATTGGAGGAAGCGGAGCAACACTGTCATTAGTCGTCGCCATGTTATTATTTGCGAAGCAGAAAAGTCTCAAATTAATAGCGATCGCCTCTATCCCTATTGGCTTAATTAACGTCAATGAAATTTTGCTGTTTGGTCTGCCCATTATCTTGAATCCTCGTATGTTTTTACCGTTTTTTTTAACACCGGCGGTGCACGTGGTGACGACCTTGCTTGCGATTGAAATCGGCGTTATCGACGTGCCAAGCGCGAGTGTGCCTTTTAATGCGCCAATTATTATTAACGCGTGGTTAGCAACATCTGGTGACTGGGGTGGGGTGCTACTGCAACTCTTTAACATTGCCGTTGGTGTAGTGATTTACTATCCATCGGTGAGAAACCTCAATCGGTTGTACAGCAATCGCGAAATCAAAATTGATTTCCTTGATACGGTGTACGTGAGACGCAGAGAAGAAGCGGACACCTTGAAAGATGACCCCATTGCGACTGCAAATGATCGCGCTCGCCGTGCTCAGGAAGTTGAACAACGATTAGAACACATTGGCCGCAAAGAGTTTTGCCTGGAATATCAACCGCAAGTTTCCCATCAAACAGGTCGTGTGGTTGGTTGTGAAGCGTTAATTCGAGCTATCGAACCTGATGGTACGCTGGTGTATCCCGGTACGTTCTTGCCATGGCTCGAAGAAGCGGGCTTGATGAAAGATGTGGATCTTTGGGTGCTGAAAACGGTTGCAAAAGACATTCAAGAGTGGAATCGCATTGGCCTGTATGTGCCTGTTAGTATCAATCTTACCCCTGCTTTTCTTGCTGACAAAGAGTATATGGATAAGCTGGAATACATTTTGGCTCCTGTCGCGTCGCAAGTACACATTGAAATCACCGAAGAGACGTTGCTGGTGGATGAGCAGGTACTGGCGCGTTCTTTTAATCTGCTGCATCAATTAGGTGTGGCGGTGTATATTGATGACTTTGGGACGGGTTTCTCCTCGTTGTCTTACCTCAATCGATTTGAAGTCGACGCGATTAAAGTCGATCGATCCTTTGTTTTGGCACTTGATAACGAAAAAGGAAAAAAAGTGTTCATGAGCCTTCTTTCTGTGGCCGAGCAACTGGGGCTAGAAGTGGTTATTGAAGGCGTTGAGTCGCAACAGCAATTGAACCATATTCCTGCCAAAGAGCACATCTCGATACAGGGCTGGTATTACAGCCGTTCACTGCAACACAACTCATTTATCCAATACTGCATCAACGCCAATCATATCAAGCCGATAGTGGAGATAGAGAAAATCTAGCTCTTCTTTGTGCTGGAAAACAGATCAAAAGAGGCCCAATTGTGAATCCGACAGTTGAGAGAAGTCTTTACCAATAAAAGGTAGAATGGCATCGGCAACTGGTTTGAGCTGTTTATCGACATAATGTTGGTAGTCGATCGCGCTCGATTGGTATTCCTTGGGTTCTGGCCCATTGAGCGTAATGAGATACTCAATACGTGCTCGATTTTGATATTGAAGTGGGCGCCCTAAGCGCTCATTGATTTCGTCTGCCATTCTTGCCGCTCGAACTTGAGGCGGGACGTTTTTCTGATAGTCGCTGAGTTTTCTGCGTAAGCGTTTTTGATAGACCAGCTCATCATCAAATGCACCCACGCGAGTTTGTTCAACCATCTCACGCACATAGTCCGTTGGATCTTGGTCGTGAAAGATCATCATATAGAGTTGGTGCTGGAAACGTTGTGCCAATGGCGTCCAGTCCGTTCTCGCACTTTCTAAGCCTTTAAACACGATTCGCTCCTCGCGGCCTTTCTGAATCAGCCCTGCATAACGCTTCTTCGAGCCGGTTTCGGAACCACGGATGGTTGGCATCAAAAATTTGCGATAGTGGGTTTCGTACTCAAGTTCAAGGATGGAGTTTAAATTGAACTCTTGCTCAAGATGATGCTTCCACCATTGGTTAATCAGGCTAACCAATTGGCGACCAATTGCATCGGCTTCTGGCTGCTCGAAACGACCATTGAGCGAAACAAAGGTTGAGTCCGTGTCACCATAAATGACTTGATAGCCCTGCTGTTCAATCAACAATTTTGTCTGCTTCATGATCTCATGCCCGCGCATCGTGATGCTTGAGGCTAAACGCGTATCAAAAAAACGGCAGCCGGATGAGCCAAGTACCCCATAAAAAGAGTTCATGATGATCTTAATTGCTTGAGAGAAGGCCTTGTCGTTGTTGCGTTTCGCGACATCTCGAGCTTGCCACAATGTCTCGATCATCTCGGGCAGAAAGTGCTTAGTGCGATGAAATTGGCCACCACGAAAGCCTGGAACGGCTTGGTGTGGCGCTTTGCCACTTTCTAATTTAAGCCCTTCAACTAACCCAAGTGGGTCGATCAGAAACGATCGAATAATCGATGGATAAAGACTCTTAAAATCGAGCACTAAAACAGAATCGTAAAGTCCGGGCAGCGAGTCCATAACGTAACCACCAGGGCTCGCAACCCAATTCTCAGGCTGTAAATTGGGCGCAATGTAACCTGCGCGATGCAATTGCGGTAGGTAGAGGTTGGTAAAGGCCGCCACAGAGCCCCCGACACGATCCAGTTCGACGCCCGTTAATTTAGACCGTTCAATCACGTACTCGAGCAGATGAGTGTGAGCGAAAATACGATTGACCAAGACGCAATCTTGTAAGTTGTATTTCGCGAGGGAAGGCTTGTCGTGGCGAAACATGTGATTAATTTCGGCCATGCGATCGTGCACATTGTGAATCGCTTTACCCTCTCCCAATAGCTCTCTTGAGACCGATTCGAGTGACCAAGAGCGGAAGTGATACGTTGCCGTTTTAAGCGTATCAATGCCATCTAGGACGACGCGGCCGGGAATGGTAATAAATGCCTGTTGGCTTTGGCTCGATGAGCGGAAATAGCTAGTTTGGTTGCCTCGGCCGAGAGTCAGTTTCAACTGATGCCACTCTGCGCGCTTTTGCAGTAATCGAAAGTCAAAATCAATGACGTTCCAGCCGACGATAACATCTGGGTCAAATTGCTCAAACCAAGCAATTAAAGCAAGCAGTAATTGTTTTTCATCTTGGACCCACTGAATGGGTGTGTCGGCCGCTTCGGGCTCACCAATCATGATCACTCGGCTATCCATCGGGCTATCTAAACCGATGGAATAAAGAATCCCTTTTTCTGAGCACTCTAAATCGAGTGAAACCACTTTAAGCGTTGGCGTGTAATCCCCTTGCCGACACTTGGCATTGGTGACTTGAACATGGGCATTTTGCGTTTTAAAAGTACCAGTAAACGCCAAAGAGCCGCGGATAAAGCGTTCCATTAAGTAGCGATCGGCTAGGCGAATGTCTGACTCCAACACCGTAATGTCGTGTTGAGTAAATAATGATGAGAGGGTATAAGCATCTCGATTGGTTTGACAGTAACACGCTGCCATAGGGGTGTGTGAGAAGTCTTTTAATGGAAGAGGCTTGAATTCCACTTGAACATCGGGATGATACTCGTTTGCTAAGCGTTGGGCATCTTCGCACTGATTATCATCGATGAAAAACACTGGTTTTTCACCATCAATAAGCAATTGGTGCGGCCCATCTTCTGTTGAGAGCCACAGTTCAATTTGAGTGCCTGAAAAGCGATCGCGTGCATGTCGAGTCAAGACAAAACCGTGAGTGATGGTCAAATCCGAATTCCAATTAAGAACAACTGCCCTGATGTTAGCAAATTGTCACTCAAGCGCGCGAAATTAAGTGTTGTTTCTTGCACGTTTGCTTAAAGTTTGAACGCCTAGGCCGTGATAAATATGATGGAGATAAAATTCCTGACGATTGCCCCGAAGTAAGTGTCTCCTTTTAAAAACAAAATTGTTAAAGTGGCTTCCGATATTTGCCACCGTATCCAATAAGTCCTTGCTAAAGTTTGCGTTTCGGCACATATTCATAGAAGGCATTTTCAGAGTAAATGCAGTAATATAGGCAACTGTACTGATATCCACACTTGATGTGGAACAGAGCCAATTAATAGTGTGGAGATACAAGTTTGATCAATGTTTTCCTTGTAGATGATCACGAGCTGGTTCGCACAGGGATACGACGTATTATTGAAGACGTCCGTGGAATGAACGTAGCAGGAGAAGCTGATAGCGGTGAGAATGCGGTAAAATGGTGTCGTAGCAATCATGCAGACGTCGTTTTAATGGATATGAACATGCCTGGTATTGGCGGCTTGGAAGCTACCAAGAAAATTTTGCGTGTTAATCCTGACGTAAAAATCATCGTCTTAACTGTTCATACGGAAAATCCGTTTCCAACTAAAGTGATGCAAGCGGGGGCTTCTGGTTATTTAACCAAAGGCGCTGGCCCAGATGAAATGGTGAATGCAATTCGTATTGTCCACAGTGGACAACGTTATATTTCACCAGAAATTGCGCAGCAAATGGCGTTAAGCCAGTTTTCGCCTGCGTCCGAAAACCCTTTCAAGGATCTCTCTGAGCGCGAGCTTCAGATCATGATGATGATCACGAAAGGTCAGAAGGTGACAGATATTTCTGAGCAGTTAAATCTCAGTCCTAAAACTGTCAACAGCTATCGTTATCGTTTGTTTAGCAAACTATCGATTAATGGTGATGTAGAGTTGACCCATTTGGCGATTCGCCACGGAATGTTAGATACCGAGACTCTCTAGTGTGACTCAAATTTTTGATTCGGTATCTTTTCTCAAGACAGTAACTCATCAGCCTGGCGTTTATCGAATGTATAACGCCGAGGCTGTTGTTATTTATGTCGGTAAAGCCAAAGATCTCAAAAAACGCCTCTCAAGCTACTTCCGCAAAAAAGTCGACAGCGAAAAAACCAAAGCGTTGGTGAGTAATATTGCCAAAATTGATGTGACCGTGACGCACACAGAAACGGAAGCGCTGATTCTTGAGCACAATTACATTAAGCAATATTTGCCGAAGTATAACGTCCTGCTGCGAGACGATAAGTCTTATCCCTATATTTTCCTTAGTGCTCATCGCCATCCTAGGGTATCTCTGCATCGTGGTGCTAAGAAGAAAAAAGGCGAGTATTTCGGACCTTATCCGGACTCTGGTGCAGTACGTGAAACCTTGCACTTGATCCAGAAGATTTTCCCGGTGAGACAGTGTGAAGACACCGTCTATGCGAATCGAACACGTCCTTGTTTGATGTACCAGATTGGTCGCTGTGCAGGCCCATGTGTCAGCAGTGTCATTTCTGATGTCGATTATGCCGAGCTAGTGGGTTACTTACGTCTATTTTTACAAGGTAAAGATAACCAAGTTCTAGAGCTTTTAGTGCAGAAGATGGAACTGGCAAGCCAGCAGCTTAAATTTGAAGATGCGGCAAAATTTCGTGATCAGATCCAAGCGATTCGTCGCGTTCAGGAACAACAATACGTTTCGGAAGATAGCCAAGAAGATATGGATGTGCTCGGTTTTGCACAAGAAAACGGCATTGCATGCATCCATATCTTGATGATTCGCCAAGGTAAGGTTCTGGGAAGTCGCAGTCATTTTCCTAAGATTCCTCAAAACACCAATGCGCAAGAAGTGTTTGACAGCTTCTTGACGCAATACTATTTGAGCCACAACGAAGCTCGGACGATTCCATCGCGCATCATTCTCAATCAGGAACTGGCTGCGGATGTCGAGGCGATTCAGCTGGCGCTCAGTGATGTCGCTGGGCGGAAAGTACAGTTTCATACCTCGCCATCTGGGTCTCGTGGTCGTTACCTCAAATTGTCGAATACCAACGCGTTGACGGCAATGACGACCAAAATCAATCACAAGATGACGATCAATCAACGCTTTAAGGCATTGCGTGACGTCCTTGCGATGGACTCGATTGCTCGTATGGAGTGCTTTGATATTTCTCATACCATGGGCGAAAGTACGATTGCCTCTTGTGTGGTGTTCAACAGTGAAGGTCCGGTTAAGCAAGAGTATCGTCGCTACAATATTACCGGAATCACAGGTGGTGACGACTATGCAGCCATGGGACAAGCTTTAGAGCGTCGTTACGCCAAACAACTGGATGTCGAGAAAATTCCAGACGTTATTTTTATTGATGGTGGTAAAGGACAACTTAATCGAGCACACGAAATCATCGCGCAATACTGGGGAGATTGGCCGAAGCGACCCGTCATGATCGGTATCGCAAAAGGGGTCACTCGTAAACCAGGTTTGGAAACTTTGATTACGGTTGATGGCGATGAGTTTCATTTGCCAAGTGATGCTCCGGCTCTACATTTAATCCAGCACATCCGTGATGAAAGCCACAATCATGCAATCGCTGGGCACAGAGCGAAGCGCGGAAAAACGCGCAAAACGAGTGCGTTAGAGGGCATTGAAGGCGTAGGGCCCAAACGCCGTCAGGCGCTGTTGAAATACACGGGAGGCTTACAAGAGCTCAAGCGCGCAAGTGTTGAAGAAATCGCCAAAGTGCCGGGCATCAGTCACTCTTTGGCAGAAATTATCTATCAAGCATTGAAACAATAGTGAAAATCCAGCACCATTAGCGCGCAAAGTGTAAGAGAATAATAATATGCGTTTGAACATCCCCAACATATTGTCACTAATGAGATTATTTCTCATCCCAGTGTTTGTCGTTGCGTTTTATCTTCCCTATTCATGGGCTCCTTTTGCTGCGGCAATGGTGTTTTGGGTTGCCGGTTTTACCGATTGGCTCGATGGGATGTTAGCGAGAAAACTGGGTCAAACGTCTCGTTTCGGTGCGTTTATCGATCCAGTGGCGGATAAAGTACTAGTGGCAACCGCTTTGATTTTGATTACAGAGCACTATCATTCCATCTGGGTAACGATTCCAGCCGTGACCATGATTGCAAGAGAAATCATCATTTCAGCACTGCGTGAGTGGATGGCAGAAATTGGTAAGCGTGCCAGCGTTGCGGTTTCTTGGGTGGGCAAGGTAAAAACCGTGAGTCAAATGTTTGCGCTTTGGGTATTGATCTGGCGTTATGACGATTGGATGGTTTGGTTAGGTTTCGGTGCATTGTACATTGCCACATTCCTAACTTACTGGTCGATGGTGCAGTATTTGATGGCCGCGAAAGATGACTTGTTGAATGAAGAACATCACTAATATAGAGAAAACGGGCGCAAGCCCGTTTTTTTATGCGTGAAGTTCACGATCAAGGCGTAAGTATAAGTTGTGTAAGACAAGGATTATTCTAGATAATCTTGACTCTATGTGGGAAAAGTCTGCCTTTAAAATGAGCAATTTGTGGCTTTTAGCATATTTTGTGCTCAAACGATTTAAAAAACAAAAAAATAGTGTTGACTCGTTTTAATGAATGGGTAGAATGCATCCCGTACCCAAGAGAGAGCAACCTCTTAAGGGTGATGTAAGGCGCGTTGGCAGAGGGGCTATGCAGCGGATTGCAAATCCGTGGACCTCGGTTCGACTCCGGGACGCGCCTCCATTTGCGACACTAGCTCAGTTGGTAGAGCGCAACCTTGCCAAGGTTGAGGTCACGAGTTCGAACCTCGTGTGTCGCTCCAAATTTTAAGATATGGCGAAAGCGATATCGAAATGGTGCAAGCCATAACAAGTTTTGTGTGCCCTGGTGGTGAAATTGGTAGACACAAGGGATTTAAAATCCCTCGACTTTCGAGTCGTGCCGGTTCAAGTCCGGCCCGGGGCACCATTTAATATCGTTCGAAAGAACAGATGCGACACTAGCTCAGTTGGTAGAGCGCAACCTTGCCAAGGTTGAGGTCACGAGTTCGAACCTCGTGTGTCGCTCCAAACACAAAAGCTCAGCAGAAATGCTGGGCTTTTTTGTTTTCAGCGATTCTTCAAGTCGATGTTGCCCGTGTGGTGTCGTTTCGTCCCGTTTTCTTCTTGTTATTCTCTATTCTTGCATTTTATAGTGCGAGCTAATCAGCAAAATTATTATTAAAACTTGTTGCCAGTCTATTTCTAATTGTGCTAAATTCGCGCGCAATCTCGGACAGTAGTTCTGGGGGACACGCGTAGTGACCATTCAAGCTGATTGTGACACTACGTAGGGTAGGTATCGACAGAGCCTTTTGTCGATAGACGGGATACTAATGTTGCTTAAGCAGCGGCATGTAAATGGGAAACCCAACGTTGAACTTTTTTAATAATCACACATTAATCAGCTTCATACTTCCTGAATGCCCTGTTTTGCAAAACAGAAGCATTACCGAGCCTTGATTTTAAGACCGATACTTTACCATTCGATGTAATGGTCGCTATTCCGTACCCGTTATTTAACGCCAATCGGAAGGCTTGGTCATGTCCCAATTACGTACTAAGAGTTACTGAGTGCGCCGGGGGCGAGAATCATTTTTTTTATTTCAAGGGAAAATGTATGAGCACCGCCTTTGAAGTCGATACTAACACTATCGCGACTATCTTTTCTTCTCAAGTTCCTGTTGTTGAAGGAATTTATGATTTAACGCCAGATCAAGTGTTACTTGATCAGGCTGAGCACGAGTCAGAAGTACGTTCTTACCCACGCCGTTTGCCTATCGCAATTAAGCAGGCTTATGGCTGTCTAGTGGAAGATACTCGTGGTCAGATCTTTTTGGACTGTCTTGCTGGTGCGGGTACTTTGGCACTGGGTTACAACCACCCGGAAATCAATCAAGCGCTAAAAGAGCAGCTCGATTCTGGTCTTCCATATCAAACACTTGATATTGCGACGACAGCAAAAACCAATTTCATCAAATCGGTAAAAGCCTTCCTACCTGAAGAGCTTGGCAGCAACTGTGTGATCCAGTTTTGTGGCCCATCTGGCGCGGATGCTGTGGAAGCGGCCATCAAACTGGCGAAACAAACCACTGGTCGCAACACCATGTTTGCTTTCCGCGGTGCATACCACGGTATGACGAACGGTACCATGGGTATGATGGGTAACTTGAATACCAAAGCTCGTCGTACTGGTTTGATGTCGGATGTGCATTTTATGCCTTTCCCATACAGCCTACGCTGTCCGTTTGGACTGGGTGGTGACGAAGGTGCAAAAGCGAGTATCCGCTACATCGAACGTCTTCTTAACGATGACGAGGCGGGTATCATGAAACCTGCAGCAATCATTGTTGAGCCTGTTCAAGGTGAAGGCGGTGTTATTCCTGCTCCAGCTTTTTGGTTACGTGAACTTCGTCGTATCTGTGACGAACACGGTATGCTATTGATTTTCGACGAAATCCAATGTGGTGTTGGCAAATCAGGTTATCACTTCGCGTTTGAAGAAGCGGGCATTGTGCCTGACGTATTGTGTCTATCTAAAGCCATTGGTGGTGGTCTACCAATGTCGCTACTAGTGATTAACAAAAAGCATGACACATGGCGTCCGGGTGAACACACGGGTACCTTCCGTGGTAACCAGCTCGCGATGGTTTCTGGTGCAAAAGCGCTTGAAATTATCACGCGTGATAAGCTTGTTGAACACGCAAATGTGGCAGGTCAGTACCTACGTCACGGCTTGGAAAAAATCCAACAACGCGTCGATTGTATTGCGGAAGTTCGTGGCAAAGGCTTGATGCTGGGCGTTGAAATCCGTAAGCCAGGCTCAGAGTTGAATAAGTTTGGTGAGCCTGTTTCTGATGGTCAGCTGACTCTTGCCATTCAACGTGCTGCGCTAGAGCGCGGTTTGATGGTCGAGAAAGGCGGTCGTGACGGTTCGGTTATCCGTTTCCTTCCTCCTCTGATCATCTCTTTTGAGCAGCTTGATTTTGCCCTACGCATTTTGGAAGAAGCGATTCTCGCGGCGGGTGGCAATCTAAAAGCGGTTGAAGAAAATGCCGAGTGGAAAAAACACTTTATCCACACCGGCGTAAACGGTAGCAAAGAGTTCGCATCGGTGATGAACCACACGACTGCGGCACTGAAGAATGCGTTTGAAGAAGTGGATGCACCTTACTCAGGTATGGATCCGAAAGCGTTAGAATCTGCGATTTACGCGGTTGATCTAGACAACAAAAACGCACCACTTAAAGCGATCATCGACGAAACAACAGAGCTCGTTGTTAAGAACTCTATCTTTACTCAGCACCCTGACTGTATCGCGCATTTGCACACGCCTCCACTGATGCCAGCGGTGGCTGCAGAAGCAATGATCGCAGCATTGAATCAATCTATGGATTCATGGGATCAATCTTCATCTGCTACTTACGTTGAACAGAAAGTGATTAACTGGCTGTGCGACAAGTATGAGCTGGGTGCGAAAGCAGACGGTATCTTCACCAGTGGCGGTACTCAAAGCAACCAAATGGGCCTAATGCTGGCTCGTGATTGGATTGCAGACAAACTGAGTGGCCACTCAATCCAGAAGCTTGGTCTTCCAGATTACGCTGACAAACTGCGCATTATCTGTTCTAAGAAGTCGCACTTCACAGTGCAAAAATCCGCTTCTTGGATGGGCTTGGGCGAAAAAGCGGTTTTGACCATCGATGCACACGCCAATGGCACAATGGATGTGACTAAGCTGGAAGCTGCGGTAGAGCAGGCGAAAGCCGAAGGTTTGATTCCATTTGCTGTTGTGGGTACAGCCGGTACGACAGACCACGGTGCGATTGACGATTTGAACACCATTGCTGACGTGGCAGAAAAACACGACCTGTGGATGCACGTTGATGGTGCGTACGGTGGTGCTCTGATTCTGAGCAGTCAGAAAGCGCGCTTAAAAGGGGTTGAGCGTGCGCAATCAGTGAGTGTTGATTTCCACAAACTGTTCTATCAAACAATCAGTTGTGGTGCTGTGCTTGTTAACGACAAGCAGAACTTCAAGTTCTTGTTGCACCATGCCGATTACTTAAACCGCGAACACGATGAACTGCCGAACTTGGTGGACAAATCGATCGCGACTACTAAACGTTTTGACGCTTTGAAAGTGTTCATGACGATGCAAAACGTGGGTCCGAAAGCGCTAGGCGCGATGTACGACCACATTCTAGGTCAAACACTTGAGGTGGCTGACTTAGTGCGTAATACAGAAGGCTTCGAATTATTGGCTGAGCCTTCACTATCCACTGTCTTGTTCCGTTCTACTCTAGGTTCGGATCTGGATGAGTTGAATAAAACGCTGAGACTGGAGGCACTGACTCGCGGTGTGGCAGTCCTGGGTGAAACAATCGTTGATGGCAAAACAGCGCTGAAATTCACGATTCTTAACCCATGTCTGAAGATGTCAGATTTTGAATCTTTACTATCTAAAATCAACACTCTAGCGGCTGAGCTAGCGCAATAAAGGTAACGGAAAACTATGGCAATTTTACAAATTGGTGCAGGCGGCGTAGGCTGGGTAATTGCACACAAAGCAGCACAAAACAACGATGTTCTAGGTGACATTACTATCGCTTCTCGCACTTTAGACAAGTGTGAAAAGATCATTGAATCGATTCATGGTCGTAACAACCTGAAAGATTCAAGTAAGAAACTTGAAGCTCGTGCTGTGAATGCTGACGATGTGGACTCGCTGGTTGCACTGATCAAGGAAGTAAAACCTGACTTGGTTATCAATGCAGGCCCTCCTTGGGTAAACCTGACCATTATGGAAGCGTGTTACCAAGCGAAAGTGTCTTACCTAGATACATCGGTAGCGGTTGACCTATGTAGTGAAGGTCAGCAAGTACCAGAAGCTTACGACGAGCAGTGGAAATACCGTGCTAAGTTCGAAGAAGCGGGCATCACGGGCATCCTTGGTGCGGGCTTCGATCCTGGCGTTGTTTCTGTTTTCGCTGCGTATGCAGTGAAGCACCTATTTGATGAGATCGATACCATTGACGTGATGGACATCAACGCAGGCGATCACGGTAAGAAATTTGCAACCAACTTTGACCCAGAAACGAACCTATTGGAAATCCAAGGGGATTCTTTCTACTGGGAAAACGAAGAGTGGAAGCGCGTTCCTTGTCATACTCGTATGCTAGAGTTTGATTTCCCGAAATGTGGTAACTTCAAAGTGTACTCAATGGCGCACGATGAAGTTCGCTCGCTGAAAGAGTTCATCCCTGCTAAGCGCATTGAATTCTGGATGGGTTTTGGTGATCGTTACCTAAACTACTTCAACTGCATGCGTGACATCGGTTTGTTGAGCCCAGAGCCACTAACACTCCATGACGGTACTGTGGTTCAGCCTCTGCAAGTGTTGAAAGCGATGTTGCCAGATCCAACGTCTTTGGCTCCAGGTTACACCGGTTTGACGTGTATCGGTACTTGGGTTCAAGGTAAGAAAGACGGCAAAGCGCGTAGTGTGTTCATCTACAATAACGCAGACCACGAAGTTGCTTACAAAGACGTCGAGCACCAAGCCATTGCCTACACCACAGGTGTTCCAGCGATTACTGCTGCACTGCAATATTTCCGCGGTGCTTGGGCAGAGGCTGGCGTATTCAACATGGAGCAGTTGGATCCAGATCCGTTCCTAGAAACCATGCCAGCCATTGGTTTGGACTGGGATGTGCTAGAGCTAACACCGGGTCAACCAACGATTCATACACTGAAGTAAGCCTTTCGCTGTATTATTCAGTCCTATCTTCAAGCCGGTGCGTTGCACCGGCTTTGTTCAGTTAAAGTGATGATAAAGATGAACAAAGAGCAATTGAAAACTCCATTTTTCATGATTGACGAAGCAAAGTTGATCCAAAACCTAGAGATTGCTAAGCAGTTAAAAGAAATTTCTGGGGTTAAATTGGTATTGGCACTGAAGTGCTTCTCGACTTGGGGTGTATTCGACATCATCAAACCTTACCTAGACGGTACGACGAGCTCAGGCCCGTTCGAAGTGAAGCTAGGTTATGAAAAGTTTGGTGGCGAAACACACGCTTACAGTGTGGGGTATAGTGAAGATGATGTTCGTGAAGTTGCGGAACTGTGCGATAAAATCATTTTCAACTCACAGTCTCAGCTGGCAGCACACCGTCATATCGTTGAAGGCAAAGCGTCTATCGGTTTGCGCTTGAATCCTGGTGTGAGTTACGCAAGCCAAGATTTGGCAAATCCCGCTCGCCAATTCTCACGTTTAGGTGTACAGGCTGATCATATTGATCCGGCAGTATTTGATAGCATCAACGGCGTGATGTTCCACATGAATTGTGAAAACAAAGATGTGGACGCCTTCATCGCGCTACTGGATTCCATCTCTGAGCGTTTTGGTGCTTACCTCAACAAACTTGATTGGGTCAGCATGGGCGGAGGCGTGTTCTTCACGTGGCCAGGTTACGATGTAGAAAAACTGGGTCTAGCGCTGAAAGCGTTCTCTGAGAAGCACGGCGTACAGATGTATCTAGAGCCAGGTGAAGCGATCATCACTAAAACCACCGATTTGGTTGTGACCGTGGTGGATTTGGTTGAAAACGGCATGAAAACGGCAATCGTAGATTCTGCAACAGAAGCACACCGCCTTGATACGCTGATCTACAAAGAACCTGCATCAGTGCTTGAAGCATCAGAAAATGGTGAACATGAGTACGTAATTGGTTCTTGTTCTTGTCTGGCTGGTGACCAATTCTGTGTGGCTAAGTTTGACCAGCCTCTGCAAGTTGGCCAGCGTCTGCACATTCTTGATAGTGCAGGTTACACTATGGTGAAACTGAACTGGTTCAACGGTCTGAAGATGCCTTCCGTATACTGTGAGCGCACCAATGGTGAAATTCAGAAACTCAACGAGTTTGGCTACGAAGACTTTAAACGTACATTATCACTTTGGTCGGTACAGTAAGTCCGGTTATGGTTATATAGAGTAAGAAAGGAGAGCAGCCAGTTGGCTGCTCTTTTTGTTTGTTAAGACTCGATAATCACGCGAGTGTCTTCACTCAAGGATTCTAGCTCGTTGGCGACGTCTTCTATATCGAGCTCGACAGGCAATTTAATCGCCATATTAGCGGTAAATAAACTGGAGCTTACACCACCACCGCCAGCAATAAATACGCGTTGGCAATCCATGTCAAGAATGCTGATGCCTTGATTGTCGAGCACGTGAGTGATCTCATTGACAATACCGGCACGATCATTCGAATCGAGACGAAGTTGGAAGATGGTTTCTTTGTCGTGAATCGTTGAGTCTGAATCTACAAACTGAACAATCAAGTCTGGGTGAGAGCTGAAGGCATCTTTAACGGTTTGAACGTGCTGTGACGGCATGTCAATTTTAATCACTGCGGCCACTTGGTCTTCAATGAAGTTAACCTTGCTGATTAGCCATTTACCCCCATTTTCATGAGTAATAGCCGCTAACTGTTTGATCGTTGTTGGAGAGGCTCTACCAACGAAATTAACGATGAATACACTGTTCATAACTTCCCCCTGACACATCAAGCAACTTGTTGATTAAAAGAAATAATCCTTGTCTGATTTCAGTGTAGAAGCTATCGATGTATGACAGGTTTGACTAAGGTCAAGTTTTTCACCTAATCCCCAAAGTGGATGGAGAAATTCAGTGGTAGGGCACAAAAAGGGCGACCGTTGAGGTCGCCCGATACAAAAATGGCTGGTTAGAATGTGACTTTGAAATCAAACCCATAGAACTGGTTGTCGTAAGCGTAGCCAGAGTCCAACGCATATTTGGCCGCATCCTGATTACCAAACCAAGGATTAGAAACAAAGTTGACTTCGGCACTGCCACCCCAAGCGTTACTGACCCAGTAATGGATATGACCAACAGGGTTAAGGAAAAACAGTGACACATCGCCCACTGTTTCGGATCCTAAAACTTCACCACCATTGGCGATAATGTTTTGCTCCGTTTCGAGCATGATTTCACCAACCACGGCACCGAAAAATGGCGTAATGAAGATATCTTGCCATGATGGTACTTCTGCAAACGCTTCTACGCCGTATTCCCAGAAGAACGTCGACATGACAGAAGAGTAAAGAAACGATTCAAATTCGTTGTATCCAGCGTGACGTGCTGCTGTGTAGTATACACCGCCAAAATATGGGTGCATGATGTAGTTTAAGAAGTGCTCGTCGCGGTCCCATACTGGACCCGAGGAAACGTTGTCTTTCCACTTGCTACCTAGATTACTGATGTCTCGAGCATCGTCATCCCACTTGGTAATGCTTTCTGGTAACAAAGTCATCAAGCCTACTGTCGCTACACTCAAACCAAGAATGGTGTAAGTTTGGCCCATCAGATAGTCCCAGTCTTTATCTTGCGGGACAATGTAGTGCTTAGGTTGCGTACCGGCGTCCAAATTCAGTTCATTGCTCGGCTCGTCTAAAGACAACGTAGTAGTAGGCTTGTAGCTATACAAGTTGTCGCTGACACAGTACTCTTGAAGGCAGTTTGTGCTGTATGAAAATTCTATATGCTTACTGAAGTCGTATTGTTCGGTAGCAGATGCAGAAGCGGTAAGAATGAGTCCACTCAAAGCTGTAGTTTTTAAGATTTGCTTTGACACAAAAGGTCTCCAAGTTGTGTTAGATGATCGAGTTCACAATTATCCCTTAAAGTGACCTTTATGGGAACAGCTGTCATCAATTTAGCCGAAACAATTGGCATAAGAGTTTGGTCTAACCAAAATATATCGCTTTAAGAGTGAATGACTCCAGATTATTTAAGGAATACGATTCGTGAAAATTGCCATGTTGAGTACAGGTGAAGAAGTCCTTCACGGTGACATTGTCGACACGAATGCCGCTTGGCTTTCAAGCGTCATGTATGAGCAAGGTTTTGCCCTGACTAAGCGTTCGACCGTTGGGGATCAAATGAATGCCTTGGTCGAAGAGCTACTCATGCTGAGCTTTAACAATGATGTCGTCATCGTCAATGGTGGTTTAGGACCAACCACAGATGATATGAGTTCGGCAGCGGCAGCCAAAGCCGCCGAATGTAAAATTGTGCTGTTTAAAGAGTGGTTGACTCGCATGGAAGAGATGTACCGTGAGCGCAATCGCCCTATGCCGGACAGCAACTTGAAACAAGCCATGTTGCCTGAAATAGCCGAGATTGTAGATAACCCGATTGGTACTGCGTGTGGTTTCAAAATGAATATCAATGAGGCGGTATTTTACTTTACGCCTGGTGTGCCACGTGAGTTCAAAGTGATGGTGGAAACGCAGATTTTGCCAGATTTGAAAAAACAATGGCCAGACAACGAAGCGTTTCAATGTAGCCGTTTGTATACGTTTGGCCTGTCTGAGTCTGGCATTTCAGATAAGCTTGATGCATTGAAGCTGCCTCAAGGCTACGAGTTAGGTTACCGCTCAAGTTTGCCATTTATTGAAGTGAAACTGTTTGGACCAAAAGATGCCCTTGATGAACGTGTCAAGGTAATGCAGCTGATTTACAAGTTGCTGGAAGGCAACGTGGTGAGTGTCGATGAGTCGATGACGCAGCACATAGGTCATATGTTGAAAGAGAAAGGACTCACCTTGGCAACCGCTGAACAGAGCAGTTTTGGCTATTTAGCGAGTTGGTTGCAATCGGATGACAACATTGCAGAGCAAAGTGGTCATGCTTGGGTGTTGTCGGCGAAAGGCAGTGAGAGCATTGATAACAGCAATCCGCTGGCTGCCGTCTTTGCCTTGGCAGGAGCGACGCGTGAAAAATGTTCGACGGATCTGGCATTGGTGACCGGTAAACTCAACGGAAAACAATTCTCTGTGGCGTTATCAGCCCATGGTGGTGAGTGGGGCATGGTGCTTGAGCTCAATCGAGTATATGGTAAAGAAGACGCGAGTCGAGTGATTAGCACGGTGGCTGCAGATTTATTACGCCGCTATTTGGAAAAGAAACCGATGTTTGGTGAGTATTTCTCGGTGACAAAAGTTAAAGAGATGTTTGTACCGAGCAGTCTCGTGAAATAAATCTGTTGGGTTAAGCGCGATTTGTTTTTGCCCACGCAGAAATGAAAAGAGCCAGCATATTTTTTGCTGGCTCTCTGTTTCTCGGTCAAAAAACACTAAGCGCGTTTTTCTTTCATCACGTAATTGACGTCACTCAATATCACATCTGTTTTCGCGCGGCAGATACACGGCAAAATCTCATTGCTTTGCGTATAGGCCATGGCAAAACCCACATACTCCACTTCGCCAGACTCAAGCTTGCAGCGACATGCACCACAGTGCCCATCCCGACAGTTATATTCTGGCAGCAACCCTGCTTGTTCCATCGTTTCCAAAATGGTGTTAGCACGATTGGATTCAAAACTGTGTAGTTTGTTGATGCGGATTTTAGGCATTAGAGTTCAAAACCCTCAAAATCGTCTGAGTGAACTTCGTTGTCAATTTGTCCTACCAAGTAAGAGGAAATTTCCGCTTCCTGTGGTGCCACTTGCACGTTGTCAGAAGACAACCAAGCGTTAATCCAAGGAATTGGGTTCGAGGTTGCATTCGGGTATGCGACTGGAAGACCAACGGCTTGCATGCGGATGTTGGTAATGTATTCAACGTACTGACAAAGAATGTCTTTGTTCAGGCCAATCATCGAACCATCTTTGAACAGGTATTCTGCCCATTCTTTCTCTTGCTCAGCTGCTTCTTTGAACAAATCAAAACACTGTTGCTTGGCTTCTTCTGCTATTTGCATGAAAGAGAAATCATCTTGACCATTGCGCAGTATGTTAATCATATGCTGAGTACCGTTAAGATGCAGTGCTTCGTCACGAGCGATCAGTTTGATGATTTTTGCATTGCCTTCCATAAGCTCACGCTCTGCGAAAGCAAATGAACATGCAAAGCTCACGTAGAAGCGAATGGCTTCGAGCGCGTTAACGGACATCAGACACAAGTAGAGCTTTTTCTTCAGCTCGTACAGGCTAACTTTAATGGTTTCGCCATTCACCACGTGCTCACCTTCGCCAAAGCGGTGGTAGTCGTTGGTCAATTGAATCAAATCATCGTAGTAGTGTGCGATATCTTTCGCACGCTTAAGAATATGTTCGTTTTCGACGATGTCATCAAACACGACACTTGGATCATTGACGATATTACGAATGATGTGCGTGTAAGAACGAGAGTGAATCGTTTCAGAGAAAGACCAAGTTTCAATCCATGTCTCTAGCTCAGGAAGAGAAACTAACGGAAGCAATGCCACGTTCGGGCTACGGCCTTGGATCGAATCAAGCAGCGTTTGGTACTTCAAGTTTGAGATGAAGATGTGCTTCTCATGATCAGGCAGTTTGTTGTAGTCGATGCGATCGCTCGATACGTCGACTTCTTCTGGGCGCCAGAAGAAAGACAATTGTTTTTCGATCAGCTTTTCAAAGATCTCGAACTTTTGCTGGTCGTAACGTGCAACGTTAACCGATTGGCCCAAAAACATCGGTTCTTTGAGCTGGTCATTTTTAGTTTGGTTAAAAGTACTGTAAGCCATGATGCCTCAATTCCTTTTAACCTCCCCTTCAGGGGAGGCATTCGATAGTCTGTATTGGTTTCGATTATGGGTGGGGAAGATTAAATCTTACAACCGCCGCCTGCACAATCGTCATCTTGTGGTTGAACTGCGTCTTTTTGCTCGTCTTTCGCGCCATCACGGGTGTTATGGTAGTAAAGCGTTTTTACGCCAAACTTGTACGCGGTGAGCAAATCTTGCAGCAGTTTCTTCATTGGCACTTTACCGCTCTCGTAGCGAGCAGGATCATAGTTCGTGTTTGCCGAAATGGCTTGGTCTACGAACTTCTGCATGATACCAACAAGATGTAGGTAGCCATCGTTTGAGCCGATATTCCACAATAGCTCATAGTTGTTCTTCAACTCGATGAAGTCAGGCACAACCTGCTTCAAAATACCGTCTTTCGATGCTTTGACCGACACATAACCACGTGGTGGCTCGATACCGTTCGTCGCGTTAGAAATCTGAGAAGAGGTCTCGGAAGGCATTAGCGCGGTGAGTGTCGAGTTACGTAGACCATGTTCCATGATCTCAGCACGCAGTGCATCCCAGTCGTAATGAAGGGGTTCATCACAGATCAAATCGATGTCTTTCTTGTACGTGTCGATCGGCATTAAGCCTTTTGCATAGTTGGTTTCGTGGAACAGTGGGCACTTACCTTGTTCTTTCGCCAACTCAACCGATGCTTTCAATAGGTAGTACTGAATCGCTTCAAACGTACGGTGAGTCAAACCATTGGCACTGCCATCTGAGTATTTCACACCATGTTTGGCAAGGTAGTACGCGTAGTTGATCACACCCACACCCAAAGTACGACGGTTCATCGTTGATTTGTACGCCGCTGGTAGTGGGTAATCTTGATAATCAAGCAGTGCATCCAGAGCACGCACCACCAATTCAGACAACTCTTTTAGATCGTCAAGTGTGTTGATTGCACCAAGGTTGAAAGCCGACAAGGTACAGAGCGCGATTTCGCCTGAATCATCTTCTACGTTAGCAAGTGGTTTGGTTGGCAGTGCAATTTCCAGACACAAGTTTGACTGGCGAACTGGCGCGACTTCTGCGTCAAACGGGCTGTGTGTATTACAGTGGTCCACGTTCTGAATGTAAATACGGCCAGTAGACGCACGCTCTTGCATGAGCAATGTAAACATCTCGAGCGCTTTTACCGTCTCTTTCTTAATTGACGGATCGTTTTCGTATTTCACATACAGACGTTCAAATTCCGCTTGGTTCTCGAAAAACGCATCGTAAAGTCCTGGGACATCGGATGGTGAGAACAGAGTGATGTTGCCACCCTCAACTAGACGTTGGTACATCAGTTTGTTCAACTGAACGCCGTAGTCCATGTGGCGGACACGGTTTTCTTCAACGCCGCGGTTGTTTTTCAGTACCATGAGTGAGCGAGCTTCGCCGTGCCACATTGGGTAGAATACTGTTGCTGCACCACCACGCACACCACCCTGAGAACAACATTTCACGGCAGTTTGGAAGTATTTGTAGAACGGAATACAACCCGTGTGGAACGCTTCACCACCACGGATTTCAGACCCCAACGCACGAATACGACCTGCGTTGATACCGATACCCGCACGTTGAGAAACGTAACGTACGATAGAGCTCGCTGTCGCATTAATCGAATCTAGGCTGTCACCACATTCGATCAGAACGCATGAGCTGAACTGACGAGTCGGTGTACGCACGCCAGACATGATTGGCGTTGGTAGCGAAATCTTAAAGGTCGATGTCGCGTCATAGAAACGCTTAACGTAATCTAGGCGTGTCTCTCTTGGGTATTTTGCAAATAGGCAAGCGGCTACCAAAATGTACAGGAACTGTGCACTTTCGTAGATTTGACCACTTACACGGTTTTGCACGAAATACTTACCTTCAAGCTGTTTTACAGCCGCGTAAGAGAAATCGAGGTCACGTTTGTGATCGAGGTAAGCATCCAGTTCATCGAGCTCTGCTTTGGTATAGTCTTCAAGGATATGCTTGTCGTATTTGCCCATATCAACGAGGCGCGCAACGTGATCGTACAGCGTTGGTGGCTCATATTGACCGTATGCTTTTTTACGCAAGTGGAAGACTGCAAGACGAGCCGCCAAATATTGGTAATCTGGCGTCTCTTCAGAAATCAAGTCAGCAGCAGATTTGATGATAGTCTCGTGGATATCGCTCGTCGTGATGCCATCATAGAACTGAATGTGAGCGCGCAGTTCTACTTGTGAAACAGAGACGTTGTCTAGGCCTTCGGCGGCCCAAGTAATCACGCGATGGAGCTTCTCTAGATCGATGTTTTCTTTACGGCCATCACGCTTGGTGACGGTAAGTTGTTGGTTCATTCTGCTTTCTTTCCCTAACAAAACTGATAAAAGCCTTATTTTTGTGTGTTTCTATTGAAACAACTGTAAATTTCTTCGTGGCTTTGTGATCAAAGTCTATCTACATATTGTAGTTCAAACACAACATATAGGGGTACTAATGTTTTCGGGTTACAAGATAGTGCTATTGGCATCGGTTTTCAAGGCACAGACTCTGGATGACTTGTGGATAACTTGCAAAATTACAAAAAACTGTAAGTAAACACTTACCGATGAGAAAAGAGCGCACTTGGATGAAGAAAAGTGTGATTTTTGGATCGGTTTATTCTTAACCGCAAACGAAAATATTTTTCTTGATCTTTATGCTTTTTTGTATGCGAAAACTGGCTTGGTTAAAATGGAATCGCAAGCACAAAAAACGTGCATGCTTTAACTAAAAAAGGCAGTAGTTTTGTGCTACTGCCTTTAAAAATTACATTCACTTTACGTTAAAACTTCTGAGTGTGAACGATGTAATTGACATCAACATTACGCCCTAATTTGTAGGTGTCGCTCAGCGGGTTGTAGTGCAAGCCGGTGATGCCTTGTTCACACAAATCGGTTTGGTCGATCATCTTAATCAATTCAGAAGGGCGGATGAACTTGTCATGGTCGTGTGTTCCTTCGGGAACGATTTTCAATAGTTTCTCCGCACCAACAATCGCAAACAGATACGATTTGATATTGCGATTTAAGGTAGAAAAGAACACGTGGCCGCCCGGTTTAACCAGTGCGGCACAAGAACGAATTACAGACTGTGGGTCGGGAACGTGCTCTAGCATTTCCATGCATGTCACGACATCGTACATTTGTGCATTTTCAGCAGCGTGATCTTCAATAGTGCTTTGGATATACGTGAGTTTGGTACCGGTTTCAAGAGCATGCAGACGAGCAACCTCAAGGGGTTCTTTGCCCATGTCCAATCCCGTCACAACAGCGCCTTCTTTTGCCATGCTTTCGGCTAAAATGCCACCGCCGCAGCCGACATCGAGCACTTTCTTGCCAAATAAACCATCTGCTTTTGACAGTACGTAATCCAGACGCAACGGGTTGATTTGGTGAAGTGGCTTAAACTCACCTTCCAAGTCCCACCAGCGAGAAGCCATGTCTTCGAATTTTTTGATTTCGTTTGGGTCAACGTTTTGTGTTTTAGTCATAAGCGCTGCTCTGGATGATTCTGCTTCCTTGAAAATAGGACGGCATTATAACGCCTTCGCTTTTTTCCTCCATAGAGAAACTGCTTTTTGTGCTGAACTGGTCAAAATTACATCCTTTATCAGCAGCATAGACAAAAAATGTGCAATTTCTCTTCGATTGATTCTCAACCGAGGTCACAACCTGATAAAAGGACAGGGAAAGTGATGCCGAACTAGGGAATTGTGTGTTATATTTTTGCACCTTACACGTATTGTACATACGATCAGAAAATAGAGGGATAATGGCTCTATGAGCGATCTAGCTAAAGAGATCACGCCCGTAAACATTGAAGATGAGCTAAGAGGTTCATACCTTGACTACGCGATGTCCGTTATCGTGGGTCGTGCTCTTCCGGATGTGCGTGATGGCCTAAAACCAGTACACCGCCGCGTGCTTTACGCGATGAATGTACTAGGCAACGACTGGAATAAACCATATAAAAAATCTGCCCGTGTCGTCGGCGACGTAATCGGTAAATATCACCCTCATGGTGATAGTGCGGTATACGACACCATCGTGCGTATGGCACAACCGTTCTCGCTACGTTACATGCTGGTCGATGGCCAAGGTAACTTTGGTTCGATCGATGGTGACTCCGCGGCAGCAATGCGTTATACCGAAGTTCGCATGGCGAAAATCGCCCACGAGCTTTTGGCTGACCTAGATAAAGAAACCGTGGATTACGTACCAAACTATGACGGTACAGAACAGATCCCTGCGGTTCTTCCTACGAAAATTCCAAACCTGCTGGTCAACGGTTCTTCCGGCATCGCAGTAGGTATGGCAACCAACATTCCTCCGCACAACTTGACGGAAGTGATTGATGGCTGTCTTGCATACATCAATAACGAAGCCATCACGATTGATGAGCTGATGGATTACATTCCTGGTCCAGATTTCCCTACGGCTGCTTTGATTAGCGGACGTAAAGGCATTATTGACGCGTACAAAACTGGTCGCGGCAAAATCTACATGCGTTCAAAAGCGGAAATCGAAGTCGAGAAGAATGGCAAAGAGACCATCATCGTTACTGAGATCCCATATCAAGTGAACAAAGCTCGTTTGATCGAAAAGATCGCTGAGCTGGTGAAAGATAAGAAAGTTGAAGGCATCAGTGCACTGCGCGACGAGTCAGACAAAGACGGTATGCGCATTGTTATTGAATGTAAGCGCGACGCAGTGGGTGAAGTGGTTCTAAACAACCTTTACGCCCAAACTCAGCTGCAAACGACTTTCGGCATCAACATGGTTGCGCTTGATAACGGCCAGCCAAAGCTATTCAACTTGAAAGAGATGTTGAAGTGCTTCGTTGATCACCGTCGTGAAGTCGTCACTCGTCGTACTATCTTCGAGTTGAAGAAAGCACGCGATCGTGCCCACATCCTTGAAGCATTGGCGCTGGCTCTTGCGAACATCGATGAAATCATCGAACTGATCCGTAACGCAGCGACTCCTGCAGAAGCGAAAGCGGGCTTAGTAGCTCGTGGCTGGGATCTGGGCAACGTAGCTGCCATGCTTGAAAGCGCCGGGACTGACGCTGCTCGTCCAGATTGGCTTGAACCTCAGTACGGCATCCGTGATGGTCAGTACTTCCTAACGGAAACTCAGGCTCAAGCGATTCTTGATCTACGCCTACACAAGTTAACTGGCCTAGAACACGAGAAGATCCTAGACGAATACAAAGCGCTACTGGACGAAATCAAAGAGTTGATGCATATCCTTGCAAGCACTGAACGTTTGATGGAAGTGATTCGTGAAGAGCTGCAATCGGTTCGTGATGCCTTTGGCGATGTTCGCCGTACTGAGATCACAGCGGCTACGCATGATATCGATTTGGAAGAGCTGATCGCTCGTGAAGACGTTGTTGTGACGCTTTCTCACGAAGGTTACGTTAAGTACCAAATTCTAAGCGACTACGAAGCACAGCGTCGTGGTGGTAAAGGTAAGAGCGCAACTAAGATGAAAGATGAAGATTACATCGAACGTCTGTTGGTTGCGAATACGCACGATAACATTCTATTGTTCTCAACACGTGGTAAGACTTACCGCCTGAAAGTATACCAATTGCCTCTCGCCAGCCGCACGGCTCGTGGTAAGCCAATTGTTAACTTGTTGCCGCTTGAAGAAAACGAACGTATTACGGCTATTCTGCCTGTGACAGAGTTCAGTGCTGATAAGTTTATCTTCATGGCGACTGGTGATGGTACCGTTAAGAAGACCTCACTTGATCAGTTCTCTAACGTACGTGCAAATGGTCTTATTGCTGTTAACTTACGTGACGAAGATTCGCTGATTGGTGTAGATATCACTGACGGCGAAAGCGAAATCATGTTGTTCTCTAAATCTGGTAAAGTGGTGCGCTTCAAAGAAGCTGAAGAGAGCCCAGTACTGGATGAAAATGGTCAACCAGTTCTTGATGAGAATGGTCAGCCAGAGATCAAGTTCAAAGGTGTACGTCCAATGGGCCGTACCGCGGCGGGTGTTCGTGGTATGAAACTCGCTGACGGCGATCAAGTTGTATCGCTGATCGTGCCTAAGAATGAAGGCGATGTACTGACTGTGACTGAAAATGGTTACGGTAAACGTACAGTGCTGTCAGAGTACCCAACCAAAGGCCGCGGCACTCAGGGTGTTGTGTCTATCAAGGTTTCTGAGCGTAACGGTAGTGTTGTTGGCGCGGTTCAAGTTGAAGACGGCGACGAATTCATGATGATCACGGACGCTGGTACACTAGTACGTACTCGTGTGGCGGAAGTGAGCCAAGTGGGTCGTAACACTCAAGGTGTCACTCTGATCCGTACTGCAGAAGACGAATCGGTCGTGGGCTTACAGCGCATTGATGAAGTTGAAGAAACTGAGCTGCCAGAAGGCGAAGAAGTGGACGCAACGGAAGCAACTGAGCAAGCACCTCAGGCACAAGCTCCTCAAGCAGACAACGATGACGCAGCCGACCAAGAGTAATCTTGCTTAGCAACGACATAACAAAGCCAGATAGTGCAAACTATCTGGCTTTTTTCTTTTTTGTCGATAGGAAGTTGGTAATGGGTCAAAGCGGGCGCTGAAAAAGTTTGCTAAGCTGAATGCTCATTTTCTAAAGGATAATCATATGGATAGCTGGTTAATTATCGCGACAATTATGATGCTGTTTTTTCTGATCAGTATCTGGATGGCGGCCGCGAAATGGGCGGCGAAACAATGGTATCTACTTAGCTTCTTAACGCTGGTTGGTGCTGTGATTACCTATGGTGTACTGCAGAGCTCCCGCCCTGAACCAAAGCCAGAAAATGCGATGTTAAAGAGCATGACGGTAGAGGACTTGATGGCGCAACTGCAAGTTCAATTAAAAGAGAATCCGAATGATGCGGAGTTGTGGTTTCAACTTGGGCAAGGGTACCTGCTTAATAAAGAGTTGGATGCTGCTTTGATCTGTTTCGACTATGCAATACAGCTGACCGAGCAGCCGTCCTCTACTCAACTTGCGGCAAAAGCAACCGCATTGTACTACCTTGGATCTCAGCAAATGGGTGATGAGGTCAGTCTTTTACTTGAGCAAGCCTTACAACTTGAACCTTACAATGAAGCCGCCTTATCGCTGGTCGCGAATGATCATTTTATCTCTTTTCGTTTTCAGCAAGCGATTAATACGTGGACCTATTTGCTGGATTCTAATGATCCTAAATTGGACAGAGAATCGGTCATCCGCTCCATTGATCAAGCCAAGGCATTGATGCAAACTCCAACCCGTTAAGCGTTTTGTGGCTAAGCAGTACATTAATTGGCGTTGTTCAAGTAAATGTTGCCAAACATGAGATGGGTTTCGGGATTTTTGAAACTGGGTGCTGCCATATGACCATTTTCCTAACCAACTCTGCTATCCTCCTCAGGTAATTCCTTGGCGCAAGCGTCAGCAAGGTTGTTGTATGGCTTACTCACTCTAAGCAAAGAGTTTGCTGTGTTTAAACAGGTGGCCTGACCGCGAATTGTAACGCTAAGCTGCTAGGGTATTGTTTAGGTATATGGAAGTATTCTTATAGGGAGGTAACCAGGATGGAACTACTCTCAACCTATCTGACGATCATTATGGTAATGCTTATTGCTTATCCGTTTGTTTTAGTCGGTTTAAAAGCGGCCAGTAACGGATGTGAGGTTACAAAAGTCAAAGTAACCAATCGTTTTAACTATGGATTTTCGTTGATTCTTTTGATTTTCATGATAGCGCATATCCAGACAGAAACTTTTTACGCCGCAGGTTTGCTTGAAATGTTCAAACCAGAATAAGCAACAATCGCTCAATAAAAACGTCAGCCTGAAGGCTGACGTTTTTGGTTAGTTGTACTTGGCTAGTATTTAGACTCGCGCTCCGCAGCGGCTTTATCCCAGTCAGGCACAACGGTTTTTAAGAAGTGTTGTTTCTCTGCGTTCATTTTCTCCATATCCATACCAAGTGCTTTTTGTGCAGCAGCTTTGCTGGAAATGTCTGGAATTTGAACTGGCTCGGTAATGCCTTTCGTAGCAAGGAGACGAACGAGCTTGGTTCTGGCATCTGCTGCACGATCGACCGCAGTGCCTAACACTTCAAGTGCCACTTCAGGTGCGTGCATATGGACGCCGTGTGATGCGATCGCGTAGTCCCAACGCCATTGAGCATGACGAATATCTTGCAAAATCGGTTTCATCTCATCTTCAGTAGCGCCCGCTTTCCACGCTGCACCCGCTTCAAAGTGAGCCGCTACGATTTGTTTTTCGGCAGTCAACTTCATGTTTAGTACCTGCGCTTTGCGGGTAGAGACAATTTCACGTAGCTGATCTTTACTCTGAGTGTGGCACTGTGCACAGGTATCTTCGAAACGGTCGAAAGGATTACCTACTTTGTGATCGGTGTAGACGGTACCATCTTCTTTCTTCACTTTCGGCATATGGCAATCAACACAAACCACTTTATTTTTGCCATGAATACCTTCACGCCAGGTCTCAAAACCTGGGTGCTGCGCTTTTAACATGGGTGCTTTAGAGACCGCATGCGTCCAGTCAGCAAAGCCTAGAGCGTCATAGTACTCTTCCATTTGTTGTACGCCTGTGCCCATATCCCAAGGGAATTTGACGGCTTTGGTTGGGCCAGTAAAGTAGTATTCAACGTGGCACTGAGCACAAACCGATGCTTGTTTGTCTAAGCGAGATTGCTGTTCAAACGGTTTGTTGATCGCTTGGAAAGCGCGTTCTACATAAGGGCGGGTCAATGCGAGCTCTGGCTCACCGTTTTTGAACTTCTCGCTACGGGTATCGTGACAGTCGGCACAGCCAATAGGATTAGCAATTTCCGCCCCTAAACGTGCCCACTTACCTTCAAAGTAACCATCTTCGCCACGCTCATCAATTACGCGGGCAACATCTGGGCTTTTACAGCTCCAACAAGCCATTGGCATTGGGCCTGATTTCGCATCTTGGGGTCCGCCAGTACGCAGTGTCTGTCTGACATCGTCCAATGCGTAAAAGTGGCCGCGCGCTTTGTTGTAATCTTTAGCAAAGCCATAGCCCGCCCAGAGAATCACCATATTTGGATCTTCTGCTAAGGCATCTTCAATTTCGACGCTTTCAGAGGTTTTTTTCCAAGATTGATATTGGTCTGGGTGATTTAGTTCAAATGCGTCGTTACGCGGATCAACCAGTCCTTTTTCTTCTGCAGAAACTGCAGTGATATTCAGCAATGCTGTCATCACAAGGGCAGTCACTGAGACTGAGGAAGCCATCCAGTGTTTTATGCTCACGGTGTTATCTCCATATTCGTTTTTATTAGCAGCGTTGTGAGTTTGCTATTTCCAAATAAGAATTGGAGATCTGATGTTTATATTAGGTCAGTAACATTTAGAAAAGAATTGGCGAAAATATATTCATTGCTTTAGATCAATTTAGATAGGTGATCGCTATCACGATAAGATCTATATACCCCTAAAGGGGTAGGTTTATTCTTTTTTAACTCAATGATTTAGCAAAATTTCACAACAGAAAATGAGTGACTAAGGTCGCTTTTTAAGCAAAAAATAGATACTACTAAAGAGTAGTAGAGTTATGATGAATGGCAGGTATAGCGTTGTGGCTTTTCCGAAATAAGAATTGATGTCATTTGAAATAATCGTGTTATTTCGAAGGAATTAATTTATCACCAAAGAAATAATTGAAAATAATTCTCAATTATTATTTGGATAAGGAAAGGATAAAATGGGCAATATAAAATTGGCCATAGTCATAATGCTGAAATCTATTCTCGCATTCTCTTTCTATGGCTATTCATTCTCAGCGATAGCAGACACTTCTGTAGCCACAGAAGCCACTGACTCGTCGCGATTCCAGGTCGAACTGATCCGTGACCGTGATTACAAATGCGTTCAATGCCATAAGGACTCGAAGGAAACACTTTCTGGTTCTCATGGAGAAGATGCGCATAAAATTCTCGGTCGAGAAGTTAACTGTACGGAATGTCACAACAACATTGGACCAGACCACCGAGAGGGCGCACCCCTTGTTACTAAATACTCTTCGGCGCAATCTAAACAAGGTACGGAAAAAGTGTTCATGGACACCAGTGCTATTCTGAAAGCCAACAGTGCTTGTACCGACTGCCACCAACCTCAGTATCTGCAAGAAGACAGTTGGACCCATGATGTGCACGCGAAAAATCTGACTTGCTCGAATTGTCATGATGTTCATGCCAACAAAGCCAAAGTATTGGGCTTGGAGCGCAAAGAGAAAATCAAGATGTGTGTGGATTGCCACTCTGACTTTAACCAGAAAGAAGAGGAGAGGTAATATGAGTTGTTCAAGACGAAATTTCCTAGCTGGTGGTGGTGCGTTGATCATGACAACGGGCATTGCTGGCACTTCTATGGTGACTGGGCGCTTAGCGTTTGCGGAGGAGGATAAGGGCCAAGCGATTCGTTATGGCATGATCCACGACGAGACCGCCTGTATCGGATGTACGGCTTGTACCGATGCCTGCCGAGAAGTGAATAAGGTTCCTGAAGGTGTGAGTCGGTTGGAGATCATACGCAGTGAGCCGCACGGTGAGTATCCGAATGTCGATTACCGTTTCACCCGTAAATCTTGCCAACACTGTGAAAACCCACCTTGTGTTTATGTTTGCCCTACCGGTGCGGCGTACAAAGATGAAAAAACGGGTATCGTGGATGTACACAAAGAAAAATGTGTCGGTTGCGGTTATTGTCTTGCCGCGTGTCCATATCAAGTGCGCTTCTTTAACCCAGTTGATCACTCGGCCGATAAATGTAATTTCTGTCGTGACACCAATTTGGCTCAAGGCAAACTACCTGCATGTGTGGAATCTTGTCCAACTAAGGCACTAATTTTTGGTGATTTAAATGATCCGCAAAGTGACGTGAATCGAGTATTGACTGAGAAGGTCTATTACCGCGACAAAGTGCACTTAGGCACGAAACCCAAATTATTCAAAATCCCACATCAAAAAGGGGAGGTGTAGCATGAACGGATTTGAATCTGCATTCCACTTTGATTCTCTGGTTTGGGATTGGATCATTGCGATCTATCTTTTCCTTGCCGGTATGTCTGCAGGGGCGGTGATGATCACCGTGTACTTAAAACGCAAGGTGATTGTCGGCGATCCAGCACAAAATGGCATCATGAAAGCGATGGCTTGGCTGGCGCCGTTTGGCATCATTTCGGGTTTAACGATCTTGATTTTTCACTTAACCAAACCTCTTGAGTTTTGGAAGATCATGATTTTCTACAATCCAACTTCCGTTATGTCGATGGGGGTTATTCTCTTCCAAGTGTACATGGCTGTGTTGTTTGTTTGGATTGGGATTATCTTTCAGAAAACGATCGTTGATTTTCTCGGTGATAAGTTGACCTTTGTTGATGGCTTGTTGACCTGGTTCAAGCGTTTTGAAAACAGCATCGAGTTGTTTTTAGCCTTTTTAGCGTTAGTGCTCGCGGCTTATACGGGTTTCCTGCTGTCTGCATTGAAAACGTATCCGATGCTCAATAATCCAGTGTTGCCACTGCTGTTTCTTTTCTCCAGTTTGTCTTCAGGTGCTGCCGCGTGTTTGATGTTCGGTATTTTGGTGTTTAAAGAGTCAGTAAAAGATCCAAGTGTCAGTTGGGTACATGGCTTTGAGCGTCCTGTGGTCTTGTTTGAGTTATTTGTATTGGTCACATTCTTCACCGGGTTGATCTTTGCGGGTGGACAAGCGGAAATGGCGGCTTGGAATGCTATCTCTGGTGGATTTTGGGCGCAGTGGTTTTGGGTTGGTGTGGTGCTGATTGGTATGTTGCTACCGCTGACACTCAACTGGTTAGTACCAGCCGAAGTGAGGCATAAACATGCTTATATTTTTGTGGTCACGACACTTAGCATGGTTGGCGTTTTGATGCTGCGTACCTTTATTTTGTACGCCGGCCAGATGACGGTTGTCTAATTAAGGAGTATAG
Organism: Vibrio vulnificus NBRC 15645 = ATCC 27562; assembly: GCF_002224265.1. NCBI lineage: Bacteria > Pseudomonadati > Pseudomonadota > Gammaproteobacteria > Vibrionales > Vibrionaceae > Vibrio > Vibrio vulnificus. The sequence goes on along the minus strand of NZ_CP012881.1, from coordinate 332,358 downwards.
ATGGAGGCAGAACTGGGCCTAATTTGCCTGATTTTTGCGGCAGTCGGCAGTAGTGTGGCAGTGATACTGCATGCCATGAATCGACTGTTATCGAAGCAAACACCCCTCGCATTAATGTTGGGTTGTGGGTATTTAGTGGCGCTCAGCTCTGCTTTTTCCTTGTTGTATCTGATTCTTGCTTTCGTTGCTGATGATTTCGCATTGGCTTACGTGGCAAGCCATTCCAATAGCCAATTACCCGTGATTTTTAAAATTGCGGCGAGTTGGGGAGGACATCAAGGCTCGATGCTGTTTTGGGTCGTCACCTTAAGTTTATGGGCTTGCTTGATTCGATCTCGTGATGAGTTCTCATCGCAGTATAAAGCCGATTATATTGCGGTAATGCTCATGCTGACTGCCATTTTCGCCTGGTTTACTCTGTTAACCTCAAACCCATTCGAGTACGCGCCATCACTGGCCAGTGATGGACGCGATCTCAACCCAATGTTGCAAGATGTTGGGCTCATTTTGCATCCTCCGTTACTGTACCTTGGTTATGTTGGTTTCGCTTCTATCCTGGCGTTGGGGGTGGCGGCGTTGTTACAGCCATCGTCCATCCATCATTGGTTTCAGGCTGGCCGAGACTGGGCGATGGTTGCGTGGGGCTTTCTCACCTTAGGCATTATTGTCGGCTCCTGGTGGGCATACAATGAATTAGGCTGGGGAGGTTGGTGGTTCTGGGATCCGGTTGAAAATGCCTCTTTGCTACCTTGGTTAACAGCAACCGCCTTGTTACACACACTTGTTCAATCAAAGCGGCAAGGTGGGGTCAATAAATCCAGCTATGTGCTCGCGTTTTTGACCTTCGGTTTCAGTGTTCTCGGCACTTTTATTGTCCGCTCGGGGATTTTGACATCGGTCCATGCGTTTGCCGTGGATCCAACCAAAGGTATTGTGCTTTTGCTGGTCATGGCGTTCATTTTTTTATTCACTTTTGCGTTATTGATCCTCAAAAGCGATAGCATTCCCGCCAAAGCCATTACCCATTGGCTAAGTCGCCAATACCTTACACTGGTGGCGATGGGACTGTTACTGATCGCAACCAGTACCGTGTTCCTTGGCACCTTCTACCCAATGATTTATGAGCTGTTGCGGCTTGGAAGCATCTCAGTGGGTGCACCGTATTTCAATACGATGATTGCACCATTAAGCCTCTTAGGGCTGCTAGCAATGGGGTGGGGGCCGTTACTAAAATGGCAGCAAGGACTGTTTCAGAGCCGCAAACGCGTTTTGACGGAGTTTGTGCTCTCAGCGGTACTCGGTGCCATGCTCTATTTGCTGCAAGTGCAGGTATGGGCGCCAATGACTTTGTTGTTCTGGTGTGTTACGACCTGGGTGATCGTCAGTCACCTTCGGCTATTGTTTGTGATGCCACCGACAAAGAGGCGCCAAAAACTGCCAATGGTGCTTTCTCATATTGGTATTGCATTGGTGTGCCTGGGCGCGATGATGAATGCCCAACATTCGTTTGAACGAAATGTTCGTGTGGAACCTGACTCGTACCATCAGTTTGATGGCTTTTCCATTCGTTATCAGGGGATTGACTGGTCCATTGGACCAAACTATACCGCAGAGCGAGCGTCGGTCGCACTCATCCTTGCCGATAGGCAATTTCAATTGTTGCCTGAAAGACGGCATTATCCGGTGAGGGTTATGAACATGACAGAGCCCGCGATCAAGTCTTTTTGGCATGGGGATTACTACCTGACTCTGGGTGAGAAAGTCGGGCCCAAAGCCTATGCGTTGAAGATCCAATACCGTGCTTACATTTGGTGGATCTGGCTAGGCGGTTTGATGGTTGTCGCTGCGGTGTTCACTGCATTGCAGCCAGTTCAGCAACGCGTTAAGGTGGAGCGCTACTGTGAACAACAAAGTTATTAAGTTGCTTGTGTTGGTGAGCATCGTCGGCATCGTTACGTTTACCGCAGTCTTGGGCATTGAACGACAAAATGCTGGTCACACAACGCCTGCCACTGTGATTCCCTTGCCCAATATTGACGCAAAAGATCTTTTTTCGGCGAATACGATCACAACGCAAGATCTTATTTCCGATCAATACCGTGTGATGAACGTTTGGGCATCTTGGTGTGGGATTTGTCGAGATGAGCATACGTTTATTATGTCGCTTAAACAGCAGGGTATTGACGTGATTGGCTTAAATTATCGTGATAATAAGCGAGAAGCGTTGGACTATTTGGAAAGTGAAGGTAACCCTTATTCCAAGGTGATTTATGATCCAGACGGGATCGTCTCAATCGATTTTGGCGTGATTGGCACACCGGAAACCTACTTAATAAACCCTAATGGGGAAATAATGATCAAATTTCGAGGTAAATTAGATCAAAAACAGTGGGATAAACATTTTGCTACGTATTTTAAATAGAACATTATTATCGACATGGATTGTCTTATTCATTGCTTTTGTCTCTTTCTCTAGTCAGGCAGAGAACGTGAATACAAGCTCTAATCACGTTGATTTGTTTCAGTTTCATAGTGTCGAGCTGCAAGAGAGAGCAATACGTTTATCCAAGGAACTGCGCTGCCCCCAATGCCAGAATCAGAATCTGCTTGAATCCAATGCGCAAGTGGCGCGAGATCTGCGTTTTATTGTGTATAGCCAAATAAATGATGGGAAAAGCGATCAAGAAGTGGTGGACTTTATGACCAGCCGATATGGCAATATGGTGTTATATAATCCGCCAATAAATAGCAGTACATTATTACTTTGGATCTTTCCTGTCGTTATTTTGATCATTTTCTTTGTTATTTCGATCCGAAATATTCACACAAAAAGAATGTGACAATTATTCCATAACAAGTAATTAATTGTGCAATTATCATACAAGCTGTTATCATTTTTGAAAATTATATGAAATAGTTAATTCAGTTATTGTAGGTTTACTGACGGGTAATCAGAGTGGATACAATTAAGACGCAATTAAAAAAGGATTTTTATTCGCAAATTTATTCACTGCAATCAAGTGCATCGTCGCATACGACTTCAACACTTGCTTTACTTACAGAAGAAGAAATCAGTGAACTTGAAGCGTTATGGATTGAATTGGTGGTTTGGAAGAAGAGCCAAACACATTAAAAGCAAACGAATTTAAACAAAAAACCTCAAACCATGTTTGAGGTTTTTTGTTTCTCAGCATCCCGTAGGTGCATTGTCCTTCGCAGCAAGTGCATGCTAGTTAAAACGCAGTGCTAATCTGGGTAACGGCAAGTAGAGGCTCTCAATCATTTCATCCAGCATCTCATCGTAGCAACGGAAAATCGTGGCTGAGATGAGCGAGGTTAGCTCATAGGCGTTAACCTTGTTCAACTTTTCCTGCTGCAAGTTCGCGTACATTTCTAGCTCGCGTATGACTTCTACGCTCGCCGGTGCTGCAATGTGATAAGGGCTAAGTAAAGTGAGCTGATTCAAACGCCTAACCATGCGCTGCGCACAATGGGCAAAGCGTTCCCTTCCTTGTGGTTGATGTAAGTCTTGAATCGCAATACGCAATTGCGTCAATGCATCGAGATTTTCAATGATCACCTGCCAATGACAATGATACTCATCAATTAGTTCGTCGCGCTCAGATTCCGCTAGCCAAGCCACGGTCGTTTCATCGACAAGAAACAATGTGTGGCGCAGCATTTTGCCGTGCAAAAACTGATTCTTGGCAATGCTCTGTTCCTGCCAGTGTGAGAATAGAGTTTGATATTGACTGAGTAAAATCCGATACAACGGTTTGCTTTCTCCTGAAGCAAGCTCGATCAGTGCTTGGCATTTGGCCAGTACTTCCGTTTGGGTACGATGGATTTCGCTAGAGTGCACTTGTTTATACAAAAGACTCAAGTGGGTTGCGCTGCGATGCTGTCTCAAAAGCTGCACAATCTCACGTAGTGTGCTGATCACTTGATATTTTTGCTCTTGTTGACGCTCTCGTTTGTGGGAGAGATAAAACAGTACGAGCAAGATTGCAATTGAAATGAGAGATGATAGTAGAACGAACATAGCAGACTCCTTGTATGCATGATACTCAGCCCTTCCATGTTGGATCTACTACGGTGCGTTGTGGTTCTCTACAGCACAAGATCTCTATGCGTAGGGAGAATCACTCATACTCTATCGACCAGCAGTAGCAACTGGCTTGGGCATGGCATAATAGGAGCAGTTTTGATGCCATATTAAATCTCTTTACAAAACAATGAGATGAAATGTTCTAATTTGAGTCTATGGTTAATTTGGTGCATCAAATGCACTAATAGTGTGATTTTGGGCACAAAAAAGCCCTGCGGGTGCAGGGCTTTGAAAGATTGAAGTGTTGAATTACATCACGCGCATGCCTGGCTGCGCGCCTTCATGTGGTTCAAGGATCCAAAGATCTTTGCCACCAGGGCCTGCCGCTAGGATCATGCCTTCAGACATACCAAACTTCATCTTACGTGGTTTCAAGTTTGCCACAACCACTGTGTACTTGCCGACAAGATCTTCAGGATTGTACGCCGCTTTGATACCAGAGAAGACTTGACGCATTTCACCGCCGATATCCAATTGGAATTTCAACAGTTTGTCAGCTTTTGGCACCGATTCACAAGCAACGATTTTGGCAATACGAAGGTCCACTTTGGCGAAGTCATCAAACTCAATTTCTTCGGCAATTGGATCTTTGCTTAGCTCAGTCTCTTGAGCTGCATTAGAGGCTTCTGCTTTCTCTTTTGCCGCCATTTCAGCCGCCGCATCTTCTTTTGATGCTTCAATCATGGCTTCGATGTTTTTCGGATCGATACGATTGAACAGCGCTTTAAATGCGGTGATTTCGTGTGCCGTTAATGGCTGAGCAACACCTTCCCAGGTCAGCTCTTCATTTAAGAAGGCTTCAGTGCGAGCGGCGAGAGCAGGCATGACTGGTTTCAAGTAAGTCATTAGAACGCGGAACAGGTTAATACCAACAGAACAGATTTCCTGAAGTTCCTGATCTTTGCCTTCTTGTTTTGCCACAACCCAAGGTGCTTTTTCATCAACGTATTGGTTAGCTTTGTCCGCCAATGCTGTGATTTCACGGATTGCACGACCGAACTCACGCGCTTCGTAAAGTTCAGCAATACGATCTGCCGCGGCAACAAATTCGTTGTAAAGCTCTGGCTCGACGAAGTTTTCAGCGAGCTTGCCTTCAAAGCGTTTCGCAATGAAGCCTGCATTACGTGATGCTAGGTTAACAATTTTGTTGACGACGTCAGCGTTTACGCGCTGAGTAAAGTCTTCAAGGTTAAGGTCTAGGTCGTCAATGCGGCTGTTTAGTTTCGCGGCGTAGTAGTAACGCAGACACTCTGGATCTAGGTGGTCAAGGTAAGTGCTCGCTTTCACGAACGTACCTTTAGACTTCGACATCTTCGCACCGTTTACGGTTACGTAGCCGTGAACAAAAACGTTATTTGGCTTACGGAAACCAGAGCCATCCAGCATTGCTGGCCAGAACAGGCTGTGGAAGTAAACGATGTCTTTACCGATGAAGTGGTACAGCTCCGTTTTGCTGTCTTTATTCCAGTATTCATCGAAATCAAGATCATCACGCTTATCACAGAGGTTTTTGAATGAACCCATGTAGCCGATTGGCGCATCTAGCCAAACGTAGAAAAACTTGTCTTTTTCGCCTGGAATTTCAAAACCGAAGTAAGGTGCATCACGTGAGATATCCCACTGCTGCAGACCAGACTCAAACCACTCTTGCATTTTGTTTGCGGTTTCAGTTTGTAGAGAGCCAGAGCGAGTCCACTCTTTTAGCATGCTTTCAAACTGAGGCAGGTCGAAGAAGAAGTGCTCTGAATCTTTCATCACTGGCGTCGCGCCTGAGACGGCAGATTTTGGATTGATCAATTCTGTTGGGCTGTAGGTTTCGCCACAAGCATCACAGTTGTCACCGTATTGATCTTCAGACTTGCACTTCGGACACGTTCCCTTCACGAAACGATCGGGTAGGAACATCTCTTTTTCTGGGTCGAACAGCTGAGAAATAGTGCGGCTTGAAATAAACCCATTTTTTTTCAGTTGCAGATAAATGTGAGAAGCCAGTTCACGGTTCTCATCGGAATGCGTACTGTGATAGTTATCGAAGCTAATATCAAAGCCAGCGAAATCTTTTTGGTGCTCGATGCTCACCGCAGCAATCATCTCTTCTGGAGACATACCCATCTGTTGCGCTTTAAGCATGATTGGCGTGCCGTGAGCGTCGTCAGCACAGATGAAGTTTACAATGTTGCCGCGTAGGCGTTGGTAACGAACCCAAATGTCCGCTTGGATATGCTCAAGCATATGGCCAAGGTGGATCGAACCGTTAGCGTACGGAAGGGCACAAGTTACCAGCAATTTCCTTGGGGGAAAGTTTCTTGGATCGTTTGCCATACTTAATATTCGCTTATCTCGATAGGTATAAAAATTGATTGGTAATACTAACTCAGGAAACCTTTAAGTCCAAGGTGCTGACAAGGATAATCACCTGGTTTTTTTAGGGTTCAGTCAGACAAGACTCGGTGATAGGATGTCGAAAAAGGAGGAGTTATGCATCAGTTCACTTCTAAACAAGATTTTTGTCATTGGTTGAATCAGTTTGAGCACGAAACGTTAGCCCCGCAATGGAGCGAAGTGCATGGTGTTGTGATGGTTCAAGCCGATGGTACTTTCGCCATTCAGTTCCCATTTGCTGCTCAGCAACTTCAAGACGCGCTCAGCGAGTGGATTGTTCAGCAACAGCAGCGTGGTGCGGTTCCACCGTTTGCATTCACGGTAAGTCAGCAAGTTAAGGCGTTAGAAACTCAAGTTTCTCAGCCTGTTCGTGGGGTTAAGAATATTATTGCCGTCACGTCCGCTAAAGGCGGTGTGGGTAAATCAACCACAGCGGTGAATTTTGCGCTAGCGATCGCTTCTCAAGGCGCAAAAGTGGGATTACTAGACGCGGATATCTATGGGCCTTCTTTGCCTATCATGCTGGGGAGTGTCGATCAAAGACCGGATGTTCGTGACGGAAAATGGATGCAGCCGATCCTCGCGCACGGCATCTACACCAACTCTATTGGTTACTTGGTGGATAAGAATGAAGCGGCCATTTGGCGTGGGCCGATGGCATCGAAAGCGCTCTCTCAACTACTGAATGAAACTGAGTGGCCAGATTTGGACTACTTAGTGATCGATATGCCTCCTGGCACTGGGGATATTCAGTTGACTCTTTCACAGCAAATACCCGTTACTACCAGTGTTATCGTCACCACACCGCAGGATCTTGCGTTAGCCGATGCGAAGAAGGGCGCCGCGATGTTTGAAAAGATCGGTGTTCCCGTGGCGGGTATTGTGGAAAACATGAGCTACCACATTTGCAGACAATGCGGTGCCAAAGAGCACATTTTTGGCCAAGGTGGTGCGGTACAAATGGCGCAACAGTTTGGTTTATCTTTGCTGGCGCAAGTGCCATTGCATATCAGCGTTCGTGAAGATCTCGACTCGGGTGTGCCGACGGTGGTCGCAAGGCCAGAGAGCGAGCACGGCAGAATATACCGTCAGCTTGCTTTGCAGATATGCAGCTCGATGTATTGGAATGGTAAGGCAAAGCCTGAAACGATCCTGTTTACCCGTATAGACGGATGATTTTATTGCGAGTTAAAGAATAAATAATGACCAGGTAAACGTTTGCCTGGTTTATTATTCTTCGTAGTACACACAATGCACCACGAAACTGGGAAAAGCGACTAGTATCTAATGAGTGAACTCCTTATAATCAGGCGGTTTATCTTATTCCCACTGCAAAAAATCATCATCGGGTGCAACTAATGTCTGAAAAAAGTCAATGCGTCATCGTCGGTATTGCTGGCGCTTCTGCTTCTGGTAAAAGCCTCATCGCCAGTACGATTTATAACGAACTACGTGCAAAGGTGGGAGACCATCAAATCGGTGTGATTACGGAAGATTGCTACTATAACGACCAAAGCCATCTGAGTATGGAAGAGCGCGTTAAAACAAACTATGACCACCCGAATGCACTTGATCACGATCTTCTTTGTGAACACTTAGAAAAGTTAATGAAAGGCGAGTCGGTTGAAGTACCTGAATACAGCTACACGGAACACACTCGTACTGAAAACACCACCACGATGACACCAAAGAAGGTGATCATTCTAGAAGGCATCCTGCTTCTGACGGATCCTCGTCTGCGTGATCTGATGCATGCGACTGTGTTTATGGACACGCCACTTGATATCTGTCTACTTCGCCGTGTGAAACGCGATGTGGAAGAGCGTGGTCGTACGATGGAATCGGTACTCAAACAGTATCAAAAAACCGTTCGTCCAATGTTTATGCAGTTTATTGAGCCGTCTAAACAGTACGCAGATATCATCGTTCCACGTGGTGGTAAAAACCGCATCGCGATTGACGTACTGAAAGCGCACATTGCAAAACTATTGAAAGCTTAAGTCATTGTCTTGTCAGCGAGCTTTATTTTTATTTAAGAAAGTGGCACTTTAAGTGCCACTTTCTTTTTTTGGAGCAAGAACCGCGTAAAATAGGTGTTATCTCTGTTCTTGTCTCAACTCTTGCATGCAAAGGAATACGCATATGAAAAAACTGTTCCTTATTCTGGCTGCGCCTATCACGGTTGTCGTAATGGCTGCGATAGCGCTAGTGACCTTAGTGAACCCCAATCAATTTAAACCGCTGATCACCGAACAAGTGGCCAAGCAAACGGGTTTAGAATTGGTGATTGAAGGCGACATTGAATGGCAATTTTTTCCTTCGATTGGTTTTTCTCTAGGCAAAACGGAATTAAAGAATCCTCAGGGCTTTTCTCAAGAAAACTTATTTAAAGTTGAGAGCGTTGGGATCGATATCTCGGTGATGCCTCTGCTTGATAAAGTCTTGCAAATTGGTGATGTTCGCCTTGATGGTGCGGAGTTCCATCTAGAGACGCGTAAAGATGGGCAAAAGAATATTGATGCGTTGACTCAGCAGCAGAAAGCGCAACAAGAAACGGTTCAGCAAGAGGTGAGTTCGGAGCCTACCACGGATGCATCCCAGCAACCTGGTGCGGCGGCAGGTTGGCGTATGGAGCTGGCCGGGATCACGGTGAGCAATGCCAAACTCGTTAACCAAGATCGACAAGCAGGTACTTCACTTGAACTCTATGATGTGAATTTCTCACTTTCAGAGTTCGCCTTTGATCAATGGACCAAAGCGGAATTTTCAGCCAAAGGAAAAAACAACCAGCAACAGTTCAGTGCAAACGGCAAGCTTGAGTTTCAGTTGGCGCAAGATTTCTCTTCTTATGCTCTGCGTAATATCGAGCTAAACAGCCAGTTTAGCGATCCAGCCACGAAGATGGATACCATCAAGTTGGTACTGGACACTTTCGAGTTTGATAAAGACAACGCACTGACATTTGAAATCAAAGGCCAAGCATCGGGCATGGAGCTTTCGGCCAATGGCTCGGCGCAGTTGCATGTGGATGCAGCCATCAGCACAGTGATGGTGAAGGCATTCCAGTTGGAGTCACAATTAAATGGGAAATCACTGCCTCAATCGCCAATGAAGGTGGCAATGAGCTCCGAGGTGACCTTTGATGTGCCAAGCAGCCATCTATCGCTTGTGCTGAATAAACTGACCGCCAACGCCATTGCATTAGACGGTAAAGCCGATGTGACGTTAGCTGAGATTCCGAAAGTGCGCTTTTCATTGCATAGTCCAGAGATTGATCTCGATGAATTTCTCGGCCTAACGCAGCCATCGCAAGAAACGGCAAGCACAAACAGCAGCAATGACAAAAACGCGCATCCAGAGGCAAACAACGAAGTTGAGCCTGACCTGAGTGCATTAAAAACGTTGGATGTGATTGGCCAAGTGAGTATTGATAAGCTCAAAGCCAATAATGCCAAGCTGCAAAATGTCATCACCAAGTTCACGGTGAACCGTGGCATCGCGACGTTAGATCGCTTTGATGCCAATCTGTATCAAGGTTCTATTAATGCCAGCGCGAAACTGGATGCACGTCGTTCACCAGCCACTTATAGTGTGAAAAAACGCATCAAAGGTGTTCAGGTGCAACCGCTGTTGGTGGACGTGGCACAAAACGACAAGCTGGAAGGTACTGGCAATATCGATGTTGATGTGAAGGGATCAAGCTTAACGCCAAGCGGTATTCAGAAAAACCTTGTCGGCACGGTTGAAATTAATTTTGCTGATGGTGCCGTCAACGGCATTAACGTCGCGCAAATGATTCGTGAAAACTACGCCAAGATTAAAGGTAAAAAGTTAGATGCCACTGATGGGGTGCAAAAAACCGACTTCAGTTCAATGACGGCAACGTTGACGTTGAACAAAGGCAAGGTGACAACCAATAACATGCACATGCAATCTCCGCTACTGCGTATTCGTGGGAAAGGGGAAGCAAACTACATCAATCAAACGGTTGATTTTACGGTCAGCACTTCAATTGTGGGATCGCTAGAAGGCCAAGGCGGTAAGGACATCGACGAACTGAGAGACGTGACCATTCCTATTAATATTTCAGGCAGTTGGGCGGATCCAAAATTCAAGTTGGTGTTTGATGATGTGTTAAAGCAAAAAGCCCAAAAAGAGATTGACCGTGGAGTCGAGAAGTTGACCGATAAGATCAAAGATGAGAAAACCAAAGAGGCGGTGGATGGTTTACTTAAAGGCTTGTTTAACTAGCTAAGTCATAGAAAGAGCAGGGCGACATCATGTCGCCCTGTTTATAGATTGGCGTAGGTAAAAGCATTTCCGTTACCAGTCGACACCTTTTAGTGCCTTGATGCCCGATTCAAACGCATGTTTCACATTTTTTACTTCGGAGACGGTATCAGCCATCTCAATTAAGGTGCGATGAGCGCCGCGTCCAGTAATGATGACCGATTGCATTTTGGGCCTATTATTGAGCGCTTCAACCATCTCATCTAATTCGACATAGCCATAGCTCACCATGTAGGTTAGCTCATCAAAGAGCACCACATCGATCGAGTCGTCTTGAAGCATACGCTGACACTCTTTCCATACCGTTTGAGCGGCTTGAGTGTCGCTTTCCTTGTTTTGTGTTTCCCAAGTGAAACCCGTCGCCATCACTTGAAACTCAACGCCCAGTTTTTCTAAAAGATTACGCTCGCCATTGTCCCAAGTTCCTTTAATGTACTGAGCGACGGCGCATTTTTTCCCGTGCCCAACTGCGCGAGCGATCGTCCCAAAACCGGAGGTTGATTTGCCTTTTCCATTGCCCGTAATGACGAGAAGCAGTCCCTTTTCTTCCTGAGCTTGAGCAATTTTAGCGTCGACTTGCTCTTTCACTTTTTGTTGGCGCTCTTTGTGTCGCTGAGCCTTTACTTGCTCTGTGGATAGGTTTTCGCTTGATACGCTTTCGTCAGACATAGACATCCCTTTTCAGCTTTTCGATTTTGCGGCTATGATAGACCATGTCGAATGGAAGAAAAACCACTGATATTACAGGGGATAGAATGAAGAAAATTTTGGTTGTCTGTATGGGAAACATTTGTCGTTCCCCAACTGGAGAGGCCGTATTAAGAGCAAAAGCACAGCAACTGGGGGTTGATGTAGAAGTGGATTCTGCAGGGACGATAGGTTACCACGCAGGCAACACGCCGGATCATCGGGCCATGCAGGCAGGGCAGCAACGTGGTTACTCTTTTAGTGGCATTCGTTCGCGTCAAGTTGACGCCGAAGATTTTGTTAAGTTCGATATGATTCTAGCGGCAGACAAAGCGAACTTAGCTGACCTTTTTGATATTTGCCCAAAGGAGTATCGTCACAAAGTGTCACTGTTTCTCAGCCATGCAGAGTTGGATGTGGATGAAATTCCTGATCCTTATTACGGCGGTGAGGAAGGGTTTGATTTGGTGCTGGATCTTATCGAAGCCGCGTCAGAAGCGATTCTTGAGAACGTTGCAAAGAACTAACGACCCTACAAAAAAGGGGATGACGTGAACTCATCCCCTAAAGTGATTATCCCGCGAGTACGTCGGTGGCGACTTTATAGCTCGGATCTTCTTTGACGTTAATCTCGACCAAACTTCCAGCCTTATCAAGCAACTTGCGGCAATCTGGACTCAAATGACGCAGGTGCAGCGTTTTGCCTACGGCAGAGTATCGCTCCGCCAATGTTTCGATCGCTTCGATTGCCGAGTGATCGGTAACACGAGAATCGGCAAAGTCGACGATGACATCGCTTGGGTCTTGCTGCGCGTTGAATAGTTCAAGGAAGTTAGCCGTTGAACCAAAGAAGATAGGACCGTGAATCCTGTACTCTTTAGAACCTTCCTCGTTCATACGGGTATCTGCGTAAATGTGTTTTGCGTGGTTCCAAGCAAACATCAGTGCTGAAGCTATCACGCCGACAGCAACTGCCACTGCTAGGTCTGTCATCACTGTTACGACCGTCACGAGCACGATAACAAAGAAATCTTGCTTAGGTACGCGGCGTGCCAGCTTGAAGGTGGCCCATTCAAAGGTACCGATCACCACCATAAACATTACCCCAACGAGAGCAGCAAGAGGGATCATTTCAATCAGTGCGGCAGCAAACAAGATAAACATCAGAAGCGCCACAGCAGCAACGATGCCTGAAAGACGCCCTCGGCCACCTGAATTGACGTTGATCATCGATTGGCCGATCATCGCACAGCCACCCATTGCTCCGAAGACAGAACAGGTCATGTTTGCCATACCCTGCCCGATACACTCTCGGTTTGACTGACCACGGGTGTTGGTCATTTCGTCCAACACGGTGAGCGTTAATAGTGATTCAATCAAACCAATAGCCGCAAGAATCACCGCGTATGGGAAGATGATTTGCAAGGTTTCCAGATTAAAAGGAACCATCGGTAAAGCAAAGGTCGGTAGGCTACCCGCGAGAGTGGCGCCTTCGTCACCAGACATGGTACGTAGGAAATCAACCACCGTACGAGTTTCAAGATCAAAGCCAATCACTAAGCCTGTTACCGTCACGATGGCAACAAGAGATGAAGGGACGGCCGTGGTTAACTTTGGTAAGAAGTGGATGATGGCCATAGTAAGAGCGACAAGGCCCAACATCAGCAACATCTGATCTTGAGGTAACCAAGTGAGTCCACCTGCTGCATCCGCCATTTTAAACTGGCCGAGTTGCGCGAGGAAAATCACGATCGCGAGACCATTGACGAAGCCGATCATAACTGGATGCGGCACGATACGGATAAATTTGCCCAGTTTAAATAGACCAGCGGCAATCTGCAAAATACCTGCGAGCATAATCGCGGCAAACAGATACTGGACACCATGTGAAGAAACGAGCGAAACCATGACAACTGCCATTGCGCCAGTTGCGCCGGAAATCATACCTGGACGTCCACCGAAAATCGAAGTGACTAAACCCACAATAAAGGCTGCGTAGAGGCCAACCATAGGGTCAACGCCAGCAACGAAGGCAAAAGCAACGGCTTCTGGCACCAATGCTAGCGCAACGGTGAGCCCGGAGAGCACATCATTTTTTACTGAGTGCTTTGAAAATTGAGGAAATTCGAACATGTGTTTTGGCTAATATCGTTAAATGAATTTACCCGACACAAGTTCGCAAAGCATTAAAACTGAAACCTATCCTTGATCTGCGATTGAGGTTCGCTGATTGAGGAAAAAAGAGCTTGTTTGCACCCGTGCCGAAAAGCTGAGTCGCAAGATGCTACAGAAAAGTGTGATTAAGTTCAATAATGATTAGGGTGATGAATGGATATTTACAAGTAATAAAAAGGGCCATCCGAAGATGACCCTTATGTTTTTAGCTTAAGGCGTTACACCATTTCAGGCTTTGTCATTGCCGCTGAGGCTTGACTTGTCGCCACTTGGCTACCCGCACCACGCTGTGAATAGCGCTCTGCTTTAAATGGTGCCGCGACAACTTGGATCTCAATAAGCTCTTGAGGGCCAGGTGCCTTAGTCATCGGTGCTGAAGCTTGCGCTTTAATTACCTTGATAGAGCTTCCGACTACTGCCACAGTTGCTTCGGTTTCGTTTGCGACTGTTTCCGTTGCGCTTTCCACTTCTGCGACAACCTCAGTCGTTTCAACGATTTCTGCCACTACTTCTGTAGTTTCGATAGAAACCTGTTCTACTGGTTGTGAAGCACTTTCAACTTGAGGCTCGATTTTCTGAATTTCAGTTTCTTGAATCGGTGCTACAGCCGCGTTCTCTACCATTGGTTCTTCAGTAACCACCTCAACAACGGCTGCTTTTGCTGGCCTGTTGTGACGAGATTTAGAACGTTTTGGCTTCGTTTCAGTCGGTGCTTGTGCAGCGGTGATATCGCGACTGATGATCACTTTACCCATCGCCATTTCTGGACATGCGACACCACCTTGCATTGCAGGTACTGCAGCAACGGCTGTTACAACCTCTTCTTTAACCGCTTCTTCTTTCTTAGCAACTGGTTTTGGAATGTAACGAGGCATCACTTTACCCATGGCCATTTCTGGAGAGGCAACCCCACCTTTACGTAGGCGGAATGGGTTAGGGCGACGATCACGACCGCGACGACGACGTTGTCCACTTGCTCGTAGATGACGAGGAGAACGACGATTACGACGTGGTTTTTCTTCGTTTTCGTTGTTGTCCATCGCATCGACAGAGTCAGCAACCACTTTCTCTGATTTCTCAGATACCGGTGTGTTTTGCTTATTAAAGACTTCTGCTTCAACGACTGGAGCTACATCCATAAGCGTTTCTTCAGCTTGTTCTAGCTGATCTTTCACGCGAACAGGTTTGTTGAGTTTACGACGCTGACGGCGCTCTTTCACTTTCTCCGCTTTGCTTGGCGTTTTCTGACCTTCTTGCTTCGACGCACCTTGTGCTTCGGCAGCAAGCTGTAGGCCTTTTTCTGCCACTTTCGCGTTTGCTTTGCTCTCTACTGCATTATCTGCTTTGTTTTGAGCCGGTCTCTGCTTACGCTTTTGCTGAGAACGTGGTTTGATTGCTTCATCTTGAGTCTCAACGACGTTTTCATCACGATTGCGCTGACGACGTTTGCCATCACGGTCACGATTGTTGTCGCGGTTGTCGCGGTTATTACGACGACGATCGTTACGGTCACGTTTTTGACGACGGTTGCCTTTTTCACGGTCGTCTTTGCGTTCGGTCTTCTCTGCTTCTGCTTTTTCTTCAGCAGAACCGAATAAGAAGCTACCCAATGCTTTGATTAAGCGACCAAACAAACCCGGTTTCTCTTCTGCCTGCGGTTTTTCATTTGCCACTTTAGCAACCACTGCTTTTG
The DNA here is from genome assembly GCF_002224265.1 of Vibrio vulnificus NBRC 15645 = ATCC 27562. Classification (NCBI taxonomy): domain Bacteria; kingdom Pseudomonadati; phylum Pseudomonadota; class Gammaproteobacteria; order Vibrionales; family Vibrionaceae; genus Vibrio; species Vibrio vulnificus. The sequence continues at coordinate 317,023 of NZ_CP012881.1, read as the reverse complement.
GCGCTGGAGTTGGAGCTGGCACAGATTGCGCTGGAGAAGCAAAACCTTTAAGCACAGGCTCTTCGATTTTCTTCGGCTTGTATTCGGTTTCGGGGCTCTCTTTGCCTTCCGCTTCTTTCATTGCTTCGAGTTTCTTCGGTAGCAGGTAAGAAAGCAGATCCACTTCTTCACCTTCACGCACACGAATCACTTCGAAATGCGGCGTTTCCATATCAGAGTTTGGAACAACGGTGATCTTCACTTCTTGAATACGTTCAATGTGGTTCACAGAGCGACGTTTTTCATTTAGAAGGTAAGAGGCGATAGGCACTGGTACAACAGCCAATACTTGAGCAGTGTTGTCTTTAAGTGCTTCTTCTTCGATAAGACGAAGAACAGAAAGAGCAAGAGATTCGTTATCGCGAACCACACCTGTACCACTACAACGAGGACAGATATGATGGCTTGCTTCTGCAAGAGAAGGGCTCAAGCGTTGGCGAGACATCTCTAACAGACCAAAGCGAGAAATACGGCCGATTTGAACGCGAGCGCGATCGAGACGAACGGCTTCACGCAGACGGTTTTCTACCTCACGTTGATGGCGTACGGGTGTCATATCGATGAAGTCGATCACCACAAGACCACCAAGGTCGCGAAGACGCAACTGGCGAGCGATTTCATCTGCTGCTTCTAAGTTGGTGTTCAGTGCGGTTTCTTCGATATCGCCGCCCTTTGTTGCACGAGCAGAGTTGATATCGATAGACGTCAGTGCTTCTGTTGGGTCGATAACGATAGAGCCACCGGAAGGCAGACGCACTTCACGTTGGAAAGCCGATTCGATTTGGCTTTCAATTTGGTAGTGGCTAAACAGTGGCACTTCACCGTCATACTTCTTCACGCGATTAACAAAATCTGGGCGAACCAACTGAATGTGTTCTTTGGCACGTTCATAGATGGTGTTGCTATCAATAAGAATTTCACCAATGTCACGGCGTAGATAGTCGCGGATCGCGCGAACGATTACGTTACTTTCTTGATGAATCAAAAAAGGTGCTGGATTGGATTCAGAAGCATCTTTGATGGCGGCCCAGTGCTTAAGCAGAACGTTTAAATCCCACTCTAGCTCTTCAGCGCTCTTACCAACGCCTGCCGTACGCACGATAAGACCCATACCTTGCGGTAGTTCCAGTGTGCTTAATGCAGATTTTAATTCGGTGCGTTCATCCCCTTCGATACGACGGGAGATACCGCCGGCACGTGGGTTGTTTGGCATAAGAACTAAGTAACTACCCGCTAGGGAAATAAAGGTGGTCAATGCCGCACCTTTGCTACCACGTTCTTCTTTTTCGATTTGAACGATGACTTCTTGACCTTCAGTCAGCACCTCTTTGATGCTTGGGCGACCTTGGTAAGAGTAACCATCTGGGAAATATTCTTTGGCAATTTCTTTTAGAGGAAGGAAACCGTGACGCTCAGCTCCGTAATCTACAAATGCAGCTTCCAAGCTAGGTTCAACACGGGTAATACGTCCTTTATAGATATTTGCTTTTTTTGACTCATGTCCAGGACTTTCGATATCTAGATCGTAAAGTCGCTGGCCATCAACCAAAGCGACACGCAACTCTTCTTTTTGAGTTGCGTTAATCAACATTCTTTTCATTGATAATTTCTCGTTGTCTTTATCTTTTATTGTCTTAATTACCTGTCACTGAATATCGCTATCTCATGGTGCCTGATCCCGTGGTTTACGCGTTGCAGCCTCCCGGCTGGAAGGGGATGCTCTAAGGGCACGTCAGTCATCACAAACAAAGAATTGCCTGTGAGCCGCATTAATATCGGTAATTACTCAACATGAGTGTGCGATGAGTAGTGTGACAGTTATGTCGGTTTTGATATGTCTTACGCCAATTGCTGCATTCAAACACCAACAAACTACTCATTTGCTTGTGGATAAATGGTCGGTTTTGCATAAAATTCAACCAGACCTACCTTCGCAGCTGTGAACTATAGCAGTGGACGGTAATATCAGCAACGAGCATTGCGGCAAACGATGAAATTTTTTCGTGTTTCATTCAATTTTGCGTTTGCTAACTGATTGTTTAATAAACAACGATTGAGTTATTAGTAACCTGTGAGTAACTTTGAACTGCTCTATTACACGGTCAGCAAAAATTCTACGGTTTTCCTAGTCGTGGAAAACCGCTAAAATGTGCGGCTTTGCGAACAAATAGCACAAGTTTGCCATAATAATGACTTGCTCGATGCTTGTATCACAACAAGTCAGCAGACCCAGCAAATTTACCTTTAGAATAGCGCCATGAATGAAATAAGAACTAAAGTCCAAATCGTCGATATTGATGAAGATATGGCAGGGCAGCGTATTGATAATTTTCTACGCAACCAACTGAAAGATGTTCCGAAAAGCATGATTTACCGAATTGTGCGTAAGGGAGAAGTGCGCGTAAACAAAAAGCGAGTTAAGGCCGAATATAAATTGGCTGCTGGTGATGTTGTTCGCATTCCACCGGTAACCGTTGAGAAAAAAGATCCTGAAACGGCACCGAGTACGAAACTAAACAAAGTGGCTGAACTGCAAGATTTGATCATTTATGAAGATGACCATCTGTTGGTGTTAAATAAGCCTTCAGGTACCGCCGTCCATGGTGGAAGTGGTCTCAAGTTTGGTGCTATCGAAGCGTTACGTGCACTGCGACCAGAAGCGCGTTTTCTTGAACTCGTGCATCGCATCGACCGTGATACCTCTGGTATTCTTTTGGTGGCGAAAAAACGGTCAGCTCTGCGTCATTTGCAAGCGCAGTTTCGTGAGAAAACAGTACAGAAATACTATTTTGCACTAGTGATGGGAGAGTGGAAAAACAGTTGCAAAGTGGTTAACGCCCCATTACTGAAAAACGAAGTCAACAGCATTGTGCGCGTCAATCCAAACGGTAAGCCATCAGAAACCCGCTTTAAGGTAATCGAGAAGTTTGAACAAGCGACGCTGCTCCAAGCTAGCCCTATTACGGGAAGAACCCATCAAATTCGAGTTCATACTCAATATAGTGGGCACCCCATTGCCTGGGATGACAGATACGGCGATCGACGTTTCGATGCTTATACTGCTCAGCATGGACTGAACCGCTTGTTCCTTCATGCCGCCAACATTCGCTTTACACATCCGGCGACAGAACAACCAATGGAAATCAACGCGCCGATGGGTGAGCAGTTGGAAAAGGTCGTTCAATCATTACGAACCAGTCGATAAGGAAAAAGGGATGAGCGAATCATCCCTTTTTCTTTTGTATCAACCCAAAATGTGCATGCCTTGTTGAGCTAGTAAGTCAATGAGGTCGATTAAGGGGAGGCCAACTAAGGTATTGGGATCTTTGCCTTCTAACTTTTCAAACAAAGCAATCCCTAATCCTTCACTTTTGAAACTGCCAGCACAGAAGAATGGCTGTTCTTTATCCACATAGCGCTCAATTTGAGCTTGGGTCAGTGGGCGAAAATGCACTTTGAACTCATCAATGCAAGAGCGTGTTTCTCCGGTTTCGCTGTTGTAAACCGCCAACCCAGTATAAAACACAATGGATTGGCCACTTTGAGCGGTCAGTTGTGCGATGGCATTTTGTCGACTATGAGGTTTACCCACAATGTTACCGTCAATAACGCACACTTGATCGCTGCCTATCACCAAGCTTGGTTGGTTGATTTGACACGATTGCGCTTTGCTTTCGGCAAGTCTCAAGACCAACTGTTGTGGGGACTCGCCTTCCAGTGGGGTCTCATCGCAGTTTGGAGAGAGAGTTGAAAAAGGAATTGCCAGTTTTTCCAGCAGTTGCTGACGAAATGGTGAGGTAGACGCTAAAACTAGTTGGTAATTTTCCATTTTGGCTTACAATTTGACGGAGCATTCTTCATAGCATAACGGATTCCCGTTGGAGCATGCTAATGCTCTGTATAACAAGCGCAAAAAAGTACAACTTTTTTGCCTTTTCCTTTGACTAAATTCTTTTTGGAAGATAATATTCGCGCCCTATGCAAAAGGTAAAAATACCGCGAACGGTGGATCCAGCCAAAGCCGCGCAGAAGAGATTGGATTACGATGGCATCATCCAAGCCAGTCTGTTTAAGCGTCTAGCTGAAATGACCGAAGGCGTAAAACGCGACGCAGAAGTCTATTTGTCATTTGAGATAGATGAACAGCGACTTGTTGTTATCTCTGGTAAAGCTAACATCGAAGTCGGTTTAGAATGTCAACGTTGTAATGAGACCTTCACGCATCTGTGTGAAGTAGAGTTCACTTATACTCCTTACTACAGTGAGAAAAGTGAGCAAGATGCCCCAGAATGTTACGATTTGGTAGATCTTAACGAATATGGCGAAGTCGACCTTATTCAACTTGTTGAAGATGAGTTCATCTTAGAATTACCTCAAATTGCAATGCATGACGAAGCGGATTGCAGCGTTGATTCAAATAACATGGTTTTTGGTGAGATTCCTGAAGAAATTGAGGAAACAAAACCAAATCCGTTCGACGTTTTAAAAAGCCTAAAGCGCTAAGCTTTAAGCTGAACCATAACATAGGAGTAGGGTCAATGGCCGTACAACAAAACCGTAAGACACGTTCTAAGCGTGGCATGCGTCGTTCACACGATGCGCTAACTACAGCTGCACTATCTGTAGACGCGACTTCAGGTGAAACTCACCTACGTCACAACGTAACCGCTGAAGGTTACTACCGTGGCAAAAAGGTTATCAACAAGTAAGGTTGATCCTTTGCAAAGTATTACCGTTGCACTTGATGCAATGGGCGGGGATTTCGGTCCGCGCGTCACAGTGCCTGCCGCCGTGCAGGCACTGTCTCATTTCCCAGAGCTAAAAGTGATTCTTACAGGTGATCAACAACAGATCACGTCCCAACTTTCCTTATTAGGTTACAAACCTGATGCTCGCCTGAGCGTTCAGCATTGTGATCGAATGATTTCTAATTCCGAAAAGCCTTCTTTAGCCCTGCGCAACAGCCAAGGCAGTTCAATGCGACATGCAATCGAGCTTGTTGCGGACTCAACCGCCGATGCATGCGTCAGCGGTGGCAATACTGGCGCACTCATGGCGCTTTCTCGTTTTATTCTCAAATTGCTGCCGGGAATCGACCGGCCTGCATTGATCTCCGCTTTACCAACCGTAACGGGTGGTCGCAGTTGGATGTTGGATCTTGGTGCCAATGTTTCGTGCGATGCGGATACTTTGTTTCAATTCGCGGTCATGGGCTCTGCACTTGCTGAAGAGCATTTGAACCGTGCTCCAAGAGTCGCGGTGTTGAACGTGGGCGAAGAAGAAACGAAAGGCAATGATTTGGTGAAGCGTTGCGCTGAACTGCTATCGCAGACACAAGCGGTTCACTTTGTCGGCTACATTGAAGGGAACCAAATCTTAAAAAACGCAGCAGACGTGATTGTATGCGATGGATTTGTTGGCAACGTCTGCCTAAAAGCCAGCGAAGGAACTGCGCAGCTGTTTATCGAAAAAATAAAAACCAGCATGATGGCTTCGTCGATAAAGGGTTGGATAGCCAGAATATTGTTTTCTGAACTATTTAATGAACTAAAAACACTGAACCCCGACCAGTATAACGGCGCAAGTTTGCTAGGATTGCGCGGCATTGTGATAAAAAGTCATGGAAGTGCTGATGTGTCTGCCTTAGTTAATGCGATTGGTGAGGCGGTACACGAGGTCAAACGACAAGTACCAAGCCGTATAAGCGATCGTTTGGAAGCGGTTTTACTCGAGAGGCATTATTAGTCTTCATGTATAGCAAAATTTTAGGTACTGGCAGCTACCTGCCATCTCAGATCCGCACCAATGCCGATCTAGAGAAAATGGTAGAGACAAGTGATGAGTGGATTGTTGCCCGCACCGGTATTAAAGAGCGTCGTATTGCTGCTGAAAATGAAACAGTCGCTGATATGGGTTTTTATGCGGCTCAAAACGCGATAGAGATGTCAGGTATCGACAAAGACGATATTGACCTGATCATCGTCGCGACGACAAGTGGAAGCCATACTTTTCCTTCATCTGCATGTCAGGTACAGGCAAAGCTTGGCATCAAAGGTTGTCCTGCGTTCGATTTAGCCGCGGCGTGCTCCGGCTTTGTCTATGCTCTTTCTATTGCTGATCAACATATTAAAACGGGTATGTGTAAAAACGTACTGGTTATTGGTTCTGATACTTTATCGAAAACTTGCGATCCAACGGACCGCTCGACCATTATCTTATTCGGTGATGGCGCAGGTGCTGTGGTTGTTGGAGCAAGCGAAGAGCCGGGTATTCTGTCTACTCACATCTACGCGGATGGTGAGTTTGGTGATCTTCTTAGCTTAGAAGTACCTGAGCGCGGCAAAGATGCCGACAAGTGGCTGCATATGGCGGGTAACGAAGTATTCAAAGTTGCGGTGACTCAGTTATCGAAACTGGTTAAAGATACTTTGGCTGCGAACAATATGCATAAATCTGAGCTCGACTGGTTAGTTCCTCATCAGGCCAACTATCGCATTATTTCAGCAACGGCGAAAAAATTGTCAATGTCTCTTGATCAAGTGGTGATTACCCTTGATCGTCATGGCAATACCTCTGCGGCAACCGTACCGACGGCATTAGATGAGGCGGTGCGTGATGGGCGTATTCAGCGTGGTCAGACGCTACTACTCGAAGCCTTTGGTGGCGGTTTCACTTGGGGTTCAGCGTTAGTTCGCTTTTAATTAAGAATTCATAATTTTGCTGTTGCTCGTGAGTAGTAACAGTATTTTATTTAGCTTCGGTTAAGGAAAATTACTATGAGCAAGTTTGCTATCGTATTTCCAGGTCAAGGTTCTCAAGCAGTTGGTATGCTGGCAGATCTTGGCGAACAGTATGAAATCGTTAAACAAACATTTGCACAAGCGTCAGAAGCGCTTGGCTACGATTTATGGGCACTGGTACAAAACGGTCCTGCGGAAGATTTGAATCAGACGTTCCGTACTCAACCTGCATTGCTGGCTTCGTCGGTAGCGATCTGGCGAGTGTGGCAAGAATTAGGTCTTGCTCAACCAGATAACTTGGCAGGCCATAGCTTGGGTGAGTACTCAGCATTAGTGTGTGCTGGCGTGATTGATTTCCAAGAAGCGATCAAACTTGTCGAGCTTCGTGGTCAACTTATGCAAGAAGCAGTACCAGCAGGGACAGGCGCGATGTACGCGATCATCGGTCTAGATGATGAAGCGATTGCCAAAGCTTGTGAAGAAGCGGCGCAAGGCGACGTGGTCTCTCCAGTGAACTTCAACTCGCCTGGCCAAGTGGTGATTGCAGGTAGCAAAGACGCAGTAGAGCGTGCGGGCGCACTTTGTAAGGAAGCGGGTGCCAAACGTGCTCTTCCTCTTCCAGTTTCTGTGCCTTCACACTGTGCACTAATGAAACCAGCAGCAGAGAAACTCGCGGTTGCACTGGAATCTATCGAATTCAAAGCCCCACAGTTGCCAGTGATCAACAACGTGGATGTGGTTGCAGAAACCGATCCAGCGAAAATCAAAGATGCCTTAGTTCGTCAACTGTACAGCCCAGTTCGTTGGACTGAAAGTGTGGAACTAATGAGTTCACAGGGTGTCGAAAAATTGCTTGAAATGGGCCCTGGTAAAGTATTGACAGGTTTGACAAAGCGTATTGTCAAATCACTAGAAGCAGTGGCAGTAAACGATGTTGCATCGCTTGACGCTGTAAAGTAATAGGGAATAAAAATGACTGACTTATTAAACCTAAGCGGTAAAGTTGCGTTAGTAACGGGCGCAAGCCGTGGTATCGGTCGTGCAATCGCAGAAACTCTGGTTGCACGTGGCGCGACAGTAATTGGTACCGCGACTTCAGAGAACGGCGCAGCGGCCATTTCAGAATACCTAGGCGAAAATGGCAAAGGCTTTGCTCTGAATGTGACGGATGCTGAATCGGTTGAAAGCGTACTAAAAGCAATTAATGATGAGTTCGGCGCGGTCGATATTTTGATTAATAACGCTGGTATCACACGCGATAATCTGCTTATGCGCATGAAAGACGACGAATGGAACGACATTATGGACACTAATCTAACGTCTATTTTCCGTCTTTCTAAAGCAGTGATGCGTGGCATGATGAAAAAACGTGATGGCCGCATCATCAACGTTGGTTCAGTTGTTGGCACAATGGGTAACGCAGGCCAAGCAAACTACGCGGCGGCGAAAGCGGGTGTTATTGGTTTCACAAAATCATTGGCTCGTGAAGTTGCATCTCGTGGTGTAACGGTCAATACTGTAGCGCCAGGTTTCATTGAGACGGATATGACTCGTGCTCTAAATGATGAGCAACGTGCCACCACTTTGGCGAATGTTCCAGCAGGTCGTCTTGGTGATCCTCGTGAAATTGCGGAAGCTGTGGTATTTTTGGCGTCGCCAGCTGCTGCTTACATCACTGGCGAAACACTGCACGTCAACGGCGGAATGTATATGGTCTAAATTGTGTTCACTGTCTGTGCATGATTTAGGTCAAATATGTAATGAAAATCGGTTAAAATCGCGTAAATTGTGGTTTGACCAGAAAAGTTGGTCTTGCAACTTTTAATAGTTTGAATAAACTACGGAAAACATCGCATAAAGCGAACTCTGTAAAGGAAAAGAAAAATGAGCAACCTCGAAGAACGCGTAAAGAAAATCATTGTTGAACAACTAGGTGTTGATGAGTCTGAAGTTAAAAACGAAGCTTCTTTCGTAGACGACCTAGGCGCTGATTCTCTAGACACCGTTGAACTAGTAATGGCACTAGAAGAAGAATTCGACACTGAGATCCCTGACGAAGAAGCTGAAAAGATTACAACTGTTCAAGCTGCGATCGATTACGTAACTGCGAACGCTCAGTAATCATCTCCCCCAGGCGGTCACCTAGACCGCCTGTGTTTTTTCTAACTTCTTCTATCCTCTCATAGAAATTCAATCCCCGGAGAATTATATCGTGTCCAAGCGTCGTGTAGTTGTCACTGGCATGGGTATGTTGTCACCGGTTGGCAACACCGTAGCAGAATCCTGGAAATCCCTGCTTGAAGGCAAAAGTGGTATCGTCAATATCGATCATTTCGATGCAACTAACTTCTCTACCCGTTTCGCCGGTTTGGTAAAAGACTTCAACTGCGAAGAATACATGTCTAAAAAAGATGCGCGTAAAATGGATCTCTTTATCCAGTACGGCATTGCAGCAGGTATTCAGGCTTTAGACGATTCAGGTCTTGAAATTACGGATGAAAACGCACACCGCGTTGGTGTTGCGATCGGCTCTGGTATCGGCGGTCTAGATCTTATTGAAGCAGGCCACACCGCTTTAGTTGAAAAAGGCCCACGTAAAGTTAGCCCATTCTTCGTTCCTTCAACCATTGTAAACATGGTTGCAGGTAATCTATCTATCATGCGTGGTATGCGCGGTCCAAACATCGCGATTTCTACGGCATGTACTACTGGTTTGCATAACATCGGCCATGCAGCGCGAATGATCGCTTACGGCGATGCTGACGCTATGGTTGCTGGTGGTGCAGAGAAAGCATCCACACCGCTTGGTATGGCTGGCTTTGGTGCGGCGAAAGCTCTTTCTACTCGTAACGATGAACCACAAAAAGCGTCTCGTCCTTGGGACAAAGATCGCGATGGTTTCGTATTAGGCGATGGTGCTGGCATCATGGTACTTGAAGAGTACGAACATGCAAAAGCACGTGGCGCAAAAATTTACGCTGAGCTGGTTGGCTTTGGTATGTCAGGTGATGCTTATCATATGACTTCACCAAGCGAAGACGGCTCTGGTGGCGCACTAGCGATGGAAGCGGCAATGCGTGACGCAGGTATTGTTGGTACACAAGTGGGTTATGTGAACGCTCACGGTACATCAACACCAGCAGGCGATGTGGCTGAAATCAAAGGCGTGAAACGTGCCCTTGGTGAAGAGGGCGCTAAACAAGTTAAAGTATCTTCAACGAAATCTATGACCGGCCACCTACTTGGTGCTGCAGGCTCTGTTGAAGCGATCATTACCGTGTTGTCGCTGGTTGATCAGATCGTTCCACCAACCATTAACCTGGATAACCCAGAAGAAGGTTTGGATATCGATCTTGTTCCACATACTGCGAAGAAAGTGGATATGGAGTACGCCATCTGTAACTCATTCGGCTTCGGTGGAACAAACGGCTCACTCGTATTTAAGAAAATCTAACACTCATTTAGGTTTCTGAAACTTGTATTTAAACGGCTTGATGCTTAGCATTAAGCCGTTTTGTTTTTATTGGGATATAGATAGCATGTATTGGGTCAATGGCGTTGTAGCAACGGAAGTTTCTCTCTCAGACCGATCATTCCAGTATGGTGATGGCTGCTTTACCACCATGAAAACATTGAATGGCCAAATCGAGCATTGGCCATTGCATATTGAACGGATGGAAGCGTGCTTACAGGTTCTTTCCATTCCTCTCCCTGATTGGGCATTGGTTGAACAGTGGCTGCACCAGGCCGCGTTGCCTGATGCGCGAGGTGGGTTGAAATTGCACATTAGCCGCGGAGAAGGTGGTCGCGGTTACAGTCCCAGTGGTGTTGCTACGCCTAACGTTACTATCTCGTGTTTTTCCTATCCTGTTCATTATTCCCAATGGCAACAACACGGTGTCGAGCTCGGTGTGTGCCAAACACCACTCGGTCTCAATCCTATTCTTGCAGGACACAAACATAATAATCGTCTTGAGCAAGTTCTTTGCAAAGCGGAGCTTGATGCGTTGGGGTACCAAGATGGGGTGACGTTTAATGTGCAAAACCATGTGATTGAAACTACAATAGCCAATCTTTTTTGGGTTAAGAATGGTGTACTTTTTACTCCCGATCTCACTTTGAGTGGGGTGTCCGGTGTGATGCGTCGCTTGGTGATGGGCGAGGCACAACGTCGTGCGATAGCGTGTCAGGAAATCAAAGCAGACTTGTCCTCTTTATTGGAGGCTGAGGAAGTATTCATGACCAACTCGTTACTGGGTGTTGCTCCGATCAACCAGATTCTCGAAACCCGGTACCCAATCGGTACCACAACACGATATTTTCAAGGAATTTTTAACTCGTGATAAAAAAAATAATAGGGCTGCTCTTTATTGCCGCGTTGATGATAGGCGTTGCCGCTGTTTGGGCATATTCACAAACCAAAACCTACGTTAACCAACCGCTAAAAATTGAGGGCAGTGAGATCATCACCATTCCTTCAGGAAGTGGCTTTGGCCGCACATTGGCCATACTGACAGAAAAAGGCTGGATTGATGAACCCACACCTCTGGCGCGCTTAATTCCAAAACTCTACCCAGAAATTACTCGAATTAAAGCAGGTACTTACCAAATCCAATCAGAGATGTCGCTTTATCAAGCGTTGGAAGTGTTCAATCTTGGCAAAGAGCATCAATTTACCATCACATTCGTCGAGGGAAGTCGTTTCCAAGAATGGATGGTGCAGATGGCACAAGATCCTTATTTGGTTCATGAATTAGCAGGTTTGAGCGAAGAAGAAATTGCCAAGCGACTGGAGATTCCCTATGAAAAGCTTGAAGGCCTTTTTCTTGCGGAAACCTATCACTATACCTACGGCACCTCTGATGTTGAGTTACTCAAACGCGCACATGAGAAGTTAAACCGAGTGCTGGATAAACATTGGCAGCAGCGCCAAGAGAAGTTGCCGTTAGACAACAGTTATGAAGCGTTGATTCTTGCCTCCATTATTGAGAAAGAAACGGCTATTGATGAAGAACGAGAGCGAGTCGCGTCTGTATTTGTGAACCGCTTGAATAAGCGAATGCGTTTGCAAACGGACCCTACGGTGATTTATGGCATGGGGGAGGCCTACGATGGCAACATTCGCAAGAAAGATCTGCGCACGCCAACGCCCTACAATACTTACGTGATTAACGGATTACCACCTACGCCAATTGCGATGGCTGGAGAAGCCTCTATCGCTGCCGCATTAAATCCAGAGAACAGCAGTTATCTTTACTTTGTCGCTAGCGGTAAAGGTGGGCATGTGTTCTCAAAAACATTAGCTGAACATAATAGAGCAGTAAGAGCATATCTGCGGGAATTAAAGAAAAGATGAAGCAAGCAAAATTTATTGTCATTGAAGGTTTAGAAGGCGCTGGGAAAAGCACGGCAATTCAAACAGTTTTGGACACATTACGCCAAGCAGGGATTAATGAGATTGCGCAAACACGTGAACCGGGTGGCACACCTCTGGCGGAAAAGATGCGAGCTCTGGTGAAGGAAGATCATCCTGGCGAGCATTTGCATGACATGACCGAGTTGCTACTGCTCTATGCTGCGCGAGTTCAGTTAGTTGAGAATGTCATTAAGCCTGCGCTACACGAAGGAAAGTGGGTGGTGGGTGATCGTCATGATCTCTCTTCCCAAGCGTATCAAGGCGGTGGTCGCCAAATTGATGCGACACTAATGAAAAATCTGCGTGACACTGCATTAGGAGAGTTTAAGCCAGCCTTTACTCTGTATATGGATATCGACCCTAAAGTGGGCTTGGAGCGAGCGAGAGGGCGAGGAGAGCTTGATCGCATCGAAAAAATGGACATCAGCTTTTTCGAAAGAACACGTCAGCGTTATTTGGAGTTAGCGAAGAGCGATGCGTCTATCGTTACGATTAACGCAGAGCAAAGCATTGAGCAGGTCGCGAACGACATTCGATCTGCGCTCAACCTTTGGCTAGAACAGTTACAGGATTAAGGTTTTGACACACTATCCTTGGTTAGCATCGACATGGCAAGGGCTGCAGTCGGCCATGTCGGCACAGCGGTTACCTGGTGCCATCTTGTTGCAATCTGACGTTGAACTCGGTGTTGATGAGCTTATCGAAAAGTTTTCGGCGGCTTTGCTGTGTAAGACTTACCCTGACGAGGGGTGTGGCTTTTGCCATAGTTGCGAGCTGTTAAAGTCGCAAAATCATCCTGATCTTCATTTCATTAGGCCAGAGAAAGAAGGCAAGGCTATTACTGTTGAGCAGATACGCCAATGTAACCGTCAGGCACAAGAATCCTCTCAAATGGGCGGATATCGTTTGTTTGTTATCGAGTCTGCGGAGGCGATGAACGAATCGGCTTCAAATGCGTTGTTGAAAACATTGGAAGAGCCGTCTGGGAGCTGCCTATTTTTGTTGATTTGCCACGATAAGAAACGGTTGTTGCCCACTATCATCAGCCGTTGTCAACAGTGGAGTATAACGCCTCCTGAGGTCTCTGAGTCTATGCAATGGTTGCAACAACAAGGGATCAGTGTGAATGAGTCCTTTCTGAAACTGGCTCATTACTCGCCCGTGACGGCAATGCACATGGCAAAAGAATCAGAGTTTCAACACTATGAAAAACTCGAAAGACAGTTTGTGGATTTCTTAATTCAGGCGGATTCTGACTACGTGTCACTATGTCAGACAATTCAAGCAGCAACGTTACGTAATCTCTCGTGGTTGTGGTTACTGCTTTCTGATGCGCAGAAGGTTCATTTTGGCTTGCAAAATGAAGAAACATTGCAAGGTAGTCAAGCGCTAGGCCAACTGCCTTTGAGCGGATTACAAACCTCAATGGTAAAACTCAATCAATTAAATCAACAGTTACATCAGTTTTCGGGTTTAAACGAAGAACTGATGATCATCAACTGGTTAATCGAAACTAGAGAGGCATTATGTTTGTAGATTCTCATTGTCACCTAGACAAATTGAATTACGATGATCTGCACATAGATGTTGCTGACGTGATCAACAAAGCCAAGCAGGTAAATGTTGAGCAATTGCTGTCTGTCGGTGTGACATTGGATTCTTTTCCAAAAATGCTTGAGCTCATTGAGCCTTTTGACAACGTACACGCCTCTTGTGGAGTGCACCCATTAGACGTGGAAAGTCCCTTTTGTTTGGACAAAATGAAAGCCTACGCCTCGCATTCTAAAGTTGTGGCTATTGGTGAAACGGGTCTTGATTATCACTATAAGCCAGAAACGCAAGCCTTGCAGCGCGAACGTTTTGAACAGCAAGTCGCACTCGCGGTTGAGCTGAATAAGCCACTGATTATCCATACGAGGCAAGCGAGAGAAGATACCTTAGCCATTCTTCGCAATGGGGGGGCAGATAAATGCGGTGGCGTGATTCACTGTTTTACCGAAGATCTTGCTTTTGCTGAAGCGGCAATGGCGCTCGGTTTTTACATCTCTATCTCTGGAATTGTCACGTTCAGACAAGCAACGGAGCTTAAAGAGGTTGTAAAACACATTCCTTTGGAACGGTTGTTGATTGAAACGGATTCCCCGTACTTGGCACCTGTACCTCATAGGGGCAAAGAGAATCAACCCGCCTATGTTATCGAAGTTGCTGCATATATCGCACAGCTTAAAAACATTTCCTTAGCAAGTGTTGGTGAAAAAACCACCCAAAACTTTAAAAATCTTTTTTTGCGATAGAAAAAGAAATATTGATTAAAAAGAGAGCAAATGCTCTCTTTTTTTATTTTTAACCCCATAAATTAAATTAAATTTTCTTGTTAACTAAATCTGTTGATTGAAATTGACGAAATTTAATCAAATGTAATTTTGTTACTAAAAATAACATTACAATCAATTTTATTTACCCATCGAAATTAATAGTGGTATTAATATAATCCTTATAAAACAATGATATATGATTAGATGTAAGCGTATTGATAGGCTTGTTTGTGTGTGATCCGTGACTTGTTTTGAAACTAATTTTCGTAACTCTGTAGAAAGTTTGAGGGGCATCAAGATATATTTAGAGGCGGAAAATATAATGCAACATGTGGTTACATTTTCATAGGGTGCTAACATTTAGGCTACGGGGGTGTGCCGTTAGAACCCAAAATACTAATAAATTAATCAGGAGCATAAACATGTTTAAGAACCTTTTTGCTAACCTGCAAAAAGTTGGTAAAGCGCTGATGCTACCAGTATCGGTTTTACCAGTTGCGGGTATTCTACTAGGTGTGGGTGCTGCCGACCTTAGCTTCATTCCAGATATCGTATCAAATCTGATGGAGCAGGCGGGTGGTTCTGTATTTGGTCAAATGGCACTACTGTTTGCGGTAGGTGTGGCACTTGGCTTTACGAATAATGACGGTGTAGCAGGTCTAGCTGCGATCGTTGGTTACGGCATCATGACAGCAACACTTGCAGTTATGGCTGGCGTAATGGGCGTTGAAAAAATCGACACAGGTGTCCTTGGTGGTATCCTAGTCGGTGGTGTTGCTGCTTGGGCATTCAACCGTTTCTTCAAGATTCAACTACCAGAATACCTAGGCTTCTTTGCTGGTAAGCGTGCTGTGCCGATCATCACTGGTTTCACGGCTATCGCTCTTGGTATCCTACTATCAATCGTATGGCCTCCAATCGGTGGTGCTATTGCTTCTTTCTCTGATTGGGCTGCTCATCAGAACCCACAAGTTGCATTCGGTATCTACGGTATTGTTGAACGTTCTCTTATCCCATTCGGTCTACACCACGTGTGGAACGTACCATTCTTCTTCGAAGCGGGTAGCTGTGTGAACGCTGCAGGCGAAGCTCAAAATGGTGTTCTAACGTGTTACCTAGTTGCAGATGAAGCTTCTCGTGCTGCGGGCAATGGCTTCGGTCAGCTAGCGGGCGGTTACATGTTCAAGATGTTTGGTCTACCAGCAGCAGCGATCGCTATCGCACACTGTGCTAAGCCTGAGAACCGCGCGAAAGTAATGGGTATCATGGCGTCAGCAGCGCTGACTTCATTCCTAACCGGTATTACTGAGCCAATCGAATTCTCATTCCTATTCGTTGCTCCTGTACTTTACGGTATCCACGCTCTACTAGCGGGTTCTGCATACGTTGTTGCTAACACTCTAGGTTTTGTACACGGTACTTCATTCTCTCACGGTCTGATTGACTTCCTAGTTCTATCTGGTAATGCGCAGAAGATGGGTCTGATGATTGGTGTTGGTCTCGTTTACGCAGCTATTTACTACGTAGTATTCCGCTTCGTTATTCAAGCGATGGATCTTAAGACTCCAGGTCGTGAAGATGAAACGGAAGAAGCAACAGCGACTTCTGGTTCAGACCTTGCTGGTGAATTGGTTGCTGCGTTCGGCGGTAAAGCAAACATCACAGGTCTAGATGCATGTATCACACGTCTACGTGTGGCTGTTGCTGACACAGCAGCGGTAGACCAAGATAAATTGAAGAAGCTAGGTGCTGCAGGTGTTGTTGTCGTTGCTGGTGGTGTTCAAGCTATCTTCGGTACTAAATCTGACAACCTAAAAACTGAAATGGATGAGTGGATCCGTAACCACGGTTAATCCCTAACACTCATTGATTGACAAAAGGAGGCTGAGGCCTCCTTTTTTTATTGTCCCTTCTCCTGTCCTTCCCGACTTGACGCTGAAGCGATGCAGGCTACGCTCGTTTATGGGATCGCCTGCCAGGCACCATCACATCGTGTATCTGTACTCAAGGGGATTCATTCATTTGCCGCTTATCTGCTACTCAAGTCATTTGGCTGCATCCTTCCCTCAATCTTCACACCCTCATTTGCAACGAATTATCGTAGGGCTAACCGTTGGCTGACATGGCGTAATGGCTATATGGACAAAATTGCATCACTGATATTACAGAGCAACGCAAAACCTGATCTGTGGCGATGTTTACAGCTTTTGTTTTTTTATTAATAGGACGTTTAGATGAAAAAGTGGTTAGTGGCTTCTCTTTGTTTATTTCCTTTCGCTACTCTAGCTGCAGAACAAAAGACCGACCTTGCTGTCGGTATGGCAGTGGACCAGCAGTTAAGTGTCGTGATTGAATTGAATCAGCAGTACCGAGGGGTGATTGGTAATGATGGTTTAGCATTGGATTACCTCGCGAAAAAAGGCACGTTTAATCAAGATATCCCTGTGACTTGGTATGTTGGCGTAGGTGGCTGGGCTGAGTGGAATGATGACTTTGGCTTTCGCGTGCCGCTGGGGCTTAATTGGGACCTCACTCACGGTTGGGATCTGTATGGTCAGATACAACCAGAGCTCAGTTTATACAAAGGTGCAGAATTGCAGCTTGGTGGCGCAGTAGGTATTAAATATCAGTTTTAGAAGACAAGAAAACCGGCTTAAGCCGGTTTTCATTTATGTGCAGTATTATCGAGAAATAAGAGACAAGTTATTGTTTGTCCATTGCTCGTTTAATACAGATGGCTGCACCACCCCAGGTAATGCCAAGGCCAATCAGCATCATGATAATTGCGCTCGTTGCCATAATTATGCTTCCTTACGATTTGTTGCGTTGATAACAAAGCCCATCACAAACAGCGCTGCGATAATTGCCCAGCCAAGCGTCAAGTCATAACCACCGTAGCCTTCGGTAAACAGCGTCATCAGCTTGGTGGCTAGAATCACAGCAAGAACCGCTGGGGTAATGAATTTCAGGCAAACATCGAACCAAGTGCCAATCGTGAAATCGGAAATCTTGTTCACGTATTCGCGAACATCGGCCACTTTGTTGAGCAGCCATGCCATTAGTATGATTTCAACTAAACCACCGGCCATGATACCGACGTTGTTTGCAAAGTGATCAACGAGATCGAGCAGTAACAAACCACCGTTGGTTGCAAATGCCATAGAGACAACCAGTCCACTACCGATGACAATAGTGGCCGCTTTTTTACGGCTCCAGTTTAGCTTGTCGATAAGCGCAGAAGTGACCGCTTCCATGATTGAAATGTGCGAGCTTAGACCTGCCACCACCAAAGCTAAGAAGAATAATGGACCAAGGATGTAAGGAGCGGGTAACAAGTTAATGGCTGCCGGGATAGTAACAAATGCGAGGCCCACACCAGCAGACACCACTTCCGTGATCGGTTTGCCTTGTTCTTGCGCCATATAGCCAAGTACCGAGAAAATCATAATGCCCGCAAGAATCGAGAAACCACAGTTGATTAATACGGTCATGAAAGCATTATTTGTGATGTCCGATTTCTCAGGTAGATAGCTTGAATAAGCCAGCATGATGGCAAAACCAATACTGAGGGTAAAGAAGATCTGCCCGTAGGCTGCCGCCCATACTTTAACGTCCCAAATCTTGCTAAAGTCTGGCTCAAACATGTAGTTCACACCATCCAAAGCTCCGGGTAAGAAGATCATACGACCAATCAGCAGCAGTACCATGATGAAAAGAATCGGCATCATGATCTTCGATGCTCGCTCAATACCAGATTTTACGCCACCCACGATGGCGGCATAGGTGATCCCCCACGCAATCAGCATTGCCAAAGCAATTTTCCATTGAATGGAACCTAGATTGGTTGGTGAGTTATCGCCAAGTGCCAGATATTCACTGAAGAAAAAGGCGTTGGTATCGCTTCCCCAACTTTGTGTAAATGACATGCCAAAGTAAGAGATTGCCCAGCCAATAACGGCGACGTAGTACACTGCAATAACGGCCGCTACGCCAACTTGGAACCAACCTAACCATTCAAATTTAGGGTGGATTTTACCTAAGGTTGCTGGCGCTGAGCCGCGGTATTTTTGTCCCATACTGAACTCTAGGATCATAAAGGGAATACCTGCGGTGATCATGGCAAAAAGGTAAGGAATAAAAAATGCGCCGCCACCGTTCTCGTAAGCCATATATGGGAAACGCCAAATATTGCCTAAACCGATCGCTGAACCGACTGCCGCTAAAATAAATCCCGCTCGGGATCCCCATTGTTCTCGCTTCATAACTAACTCCTTTACGACTCCCTGAGGAATGAAGCTTTTCTCTTTGAATGACGAGTATGTATGAAAAACGGTCTTTCATACTGTATTCGAGCAATTAACCTAATGTTAATGTCATTGTTAGTTTTTGTGTCGAATCAAGAGAGAAAATTCAGAATTAAATTCCAACTTATTTAATGTGTGTTTGCGTTGGTTGAAATATTCAACTGTCGCGTAAGGTGGAGAGTAGCGATTTATTTTGCGTTAAGCAACAGAATGTAATTGTTAAATTTGGATTTATATTTGGTTTTCATTTTTCTTTTTGGTGTGTATGCAAAGTTAAGCAATGGTGTTTTGTGGTCTTTTTAGTGGAATGTGTTGGTTTGTTGGTTGTTGCTGGGGGATGTTACTTTTTTGAACATTTAGGGCGTATAACTGATTTTTATACGCCCATTAGAATATTTTTGTTGTATTAATGTTAAAACTTGAAGGTTAATCCTAAATTAGATTGAAATTGGTTTACCCAATCGGTCTCAAATTGAATGACACAGTTTTGTCCCGTGGTGGGCACAACGCAAGCGGCGCTTGAGTCATTGTCGACCACTGTTCCTAGCCAACGAATTTGGGCTGAAATCAGCAAATTACTGGTAATTGGGTATTCAATTCCGCCAAAGATACTGGTGGAGAAACCAACTTTGTCATCTGCCCAATCTACATCAGCGTAAGAGGCACCGAGTCCCATACCGAGATAACTGCTTAAGCCAGAATCTGTTGGATAGTAAATGCTGCTTTGGAAGTATAAATAGTGGAAACCATAATCTTGTTTGATGACATCCACTTCTGAGCTTTGATAGGAGTAGAAAAGACCAACTCGTCCCTTATCCAGAGGGGTTTCGATGGCGATGGCGTAGTTTGGCGCGGCATTGAGATCGAATGTGTTCTGATTTTCATCTTCAACAGCACCACCAAAGGTATAACCAACAAAAGGCGTTACAATCAGTTTGTTGGCTGATGCCAGTGGCGCAAACATAAGTAAGAGTGTGCAACTGAGGAGGGAGAGATGTTTCAACATGATAAATTCCTTTTTCGCCAACTATTTATTTGTGATGCTAACGTCAAATTTGTATGACATCTTTAGACATTTTCCAGACATCCCCCATACTACTGTTATTACTTTGTTACAAGTTGGAGGTGTTTATGGAACACGATCTAAAAGCAGCCCTAATCATCACAGCAACTGTCTTTGCAGTTCTACTCTCTTTTGGTTTTATTGCGATCACTGCCGCTTAAATTTAGGTAACGCCGATGGCAATAAACAGTGGTATTGTCACGAACAGTTACACCAATCTTGACATAGAGCGGTACGCCAAATACCAACAGGGAAAAACATCTTTGGTTGCCCAAGGGGGGGGCCAAAGAGGGATTTTTACTGCTGGTGTTTTAGATGCTTTCATCCTCTCTGATTTTGACCCTTTCCATGAGTTCTATGGTACCTCTGCTGGCGCTTTAAATTTGTGTGCTTACTTGTGTCGTCAGCATGGATTAGGAAAAGCCTTCATACTCGATCTCACCACGGATTCTGAGTTTTTTAACCTATTTGGTTACATTCGGCAGAAGCAATATCTGGGTTTAGAATGGGCATTGGATAAAATTCGCTCTTATCCCTATAAGTTGGATCTTGATCTTGGTGAAACCATATTGGGTGAACGACAAGCGTATGCTTCGGTGACGGAAACATCGACATTAACTGACCGTTATTTGCCAATGTTTGGTCCGATATGGCACGACACCATGCTGGCAACGTGTGCCATTCCTAAGCTATATGCGAAGCCTGTGATGATCAATGGTACCGAGTATGTGGACGGTGGGGTATCGGCGTCTGTTCCGGTTCAGGAGCCGTGGCGACGTAATGCCCGTTCTATTGTGGTGATCCGAACCGAACCGTTTAGTGCAACCGAGAATACTGCGCCTCTTAATCTTAATGAGATGAAACCGAGAGAAGCTGATTGGTTTCGTAATTCATTCGGTAATGTGCAGTTGAAATGGCAGGATAGGGTGAGCCGCTGGCGTGAAGATTGGAGCTTGTTCTTTCAACAACAAATTGCCGATTCTCAAGCAACTCCCGATCACAAATTTCGCTTGTTGAACGGGGGGCGTTGGTTATTTGGTGCCGATAACATCTACCGCCTTAGCCACCTGATTGGTGACAATTTTGATTCGGGATTAGCCGATATGCTGATGGTGCATTATCAAACGTATTCGTTAACCCGAGATTTTCTTGCTAAGCCACCTGACGATACGTTTATCATTCAAATTACACCGGATGCGCCACTGCGATCCAGTTCATTGCTCAGTGGGCGAGACGAATTGCTGTTTGATTACGATTGTGGTGTGCAGGCCGGTTATCGCTTTATTAAACAGTATCAATTGGTTAAACAGCAAAGAATGCTGTCACGGTTGAATCAGACAAATGACAACCGCTGAAGGGCGGTTGTCATTATCACTAATGAAGATATTTAGTCGAAAACAGGCAGGATTCTCATGCAGTTAGTCGAGCCTTCAACATCCATGATGTCCCCCTGTGTGATGATCACTAAATCCCCAAAATCGAGCAGTTTTTTCTTTCTAAGCGTGCTCAATGCGGCCATTGCGACATCAAATCCAGTTTCTACTTTGGTATCAAAAAATACGGGAGTGACGCCACGATAGAGAGAGCAGCGATTAAGGGTTCGCTCATTAGGCGAAAGCGCAAAAATGGGCAGTGTTGAGTTCAATCTTGACGTCATTAATGCGGTTCTTCCCGATTCAGTCAACGTAACCATCGCTTTGACACCTTCCATATGATTTGCGGCGTAGATTGTCGACATTGCAATGGTTTCTTCGGCGGTGACAAAGGATTTATCGATGCGATAATTCTGGCTGCCCGGTTCCCACGTTTTTTCTGCCCCAATGCAAACTTCTGCCATAGAGCGCACCGTTTCGACTGGGTATTTACCAGCGGCGGTTTCCCCTGAAAGCATCACGGCATCGGTGCCATCTAGTACCGCGTTGGCTACGTCCATGACTTCTGCTCGAGTGGGCATTGGATTCTCAATCATTGATTCCATCATTTGTGTTGCCGTGATGACGACACGATTGAGTTCTTTGGCTCGTTTGATGAGTTTTTTCTGTACACCGATCAATTCCGGATCGCCGATTTCTACCCCTAGATCGCCACGAGCAACCATAATGACATCGGAAGCCATAATAATATCGTCGATGTTTTCATCGTTTCGAACGGTTTCTGCTCGTTCAACTTTGGCAACAAGTTTGGCTTCCAAGCTGGCATCTCTGGCCAAGCGACGAGCGTAGTCCATGTCGGCACCATTACGTGGAAAGGAGATCGCGAGATAATCGACTTTGATCTCGGCGGCGAGCAAGATGTCTTGTTTGTCTTTTTCCGTCAGAGCGTCAGCAGAGAGTCCGCCCCCTTTTTTATTGATACCTTTATTGTTTGACAGTGGTCCGCCCACAATCACACGAGTGTTCACCTTGTTACCATCGACTGTCAGTACTTGCAGTTGTACACGTCCATCATCAAGCAGAAGAATATCTTCTGGCCCCACATCCTGAGGCAGTGCTTTATAGTCTAATCCCACTGATTTCTGATCGCCTTCGCCTTTGGGCAAGTCGCTGTCTAAAGTGAAGAGGTCACCCACTGAAAGGAAAATTTTCCCTTCTTTAAAGGTGGATACTCGGATCTTCGGGCCTTGCAAGTCACCTAAAATAGCCACTTGTCTGCCAAGTCTAGCGGCAATATTTCGTACTTTTTCTGCGCGAGTTTTATGATCCTCTGCGCTGCCGTGAGAAAAATTCATCCTGACCACGTTCGCGCCGGCTCGAATAATTTCTTCTAGTACATTATCTTTGTCAGTTGAAGGACCTAAAGTGGTCACAATTTTTGTTCTTCTTAATGGCTGAGTCATAGCTTCTCCTGCGATAGACGTATGTCATAGATAGTTATACAGAGAAGCGTGGTCTCTTTGCTGTTGACTTTCCACAAAATTCAGAAATTTTTTCAAGAAAAATAAGTTTGAGGTGATGCGATGTGTCGCCGACTAAATGATGGATATTTGATTCGATACACAAACATTCATGTTTATACGTGATGCTGGTCACGGGGATTTATCAATTCACTTCACAATTACTTCGCAAAGTAAAAAAATTGCTCCGTTATAGAATGTTGGAGTGCAAGATGTACATGGCTCAACCGGGCCATATTGATCATATCAAACAGGTCAATGCTGGTCGTGTATACAAATTAATTGACCTTAAGGGTCCAATCTCTCGAATCGATTTGTCAAAAGAAAGCGAGCTGGCACCGGCGAGTATTACGAAAATTACCCGTGAGTTGATAGAAGCACATCTTGTGCACGAAACTACCGTGCAAGAAGCGATTAGCCGAGGAAGACCAGCGGTCGGTCTTCAAGTGAATAATGCTGGATGGCAATTTCTTTCGATGCGGCTTGGACGAGGTTATCTCACCATTGCACTCCATGAATTGGGTGGTGAAGTCCTGATCGATACAAAAATCGATATCCACGAAAGGGATCAAGATGACGTTCTTGCTAGACTCCTACACGAAATCGAAGAATTTTTCCAAACCTACGCCGATCAACTGGATCGTGTAACCAGTATCGCGATTACGTTGCCTGGTTTAGTCAATTCAGAACAAGGTATTGTGCTGCAAATGCCGCATTACAATGTTGAAAACCTCGCTCTCGGTCCAGAGATTTACAAAGCGACGGGGCTCCCGGTTTTCATCGCCAATGACACACGAGCTTGGGCTTTGGCGGAAAAACTATTTGGTCACTCTCAAGGTAACGAAAACTCGGTGCTTATTTCGATCCACCATGGTTTAGGTGCCGGTATCATACTTGATGGACGGGTATTGCAGGGCCGTCATGGGAACATCGGCGAATTAGGTCATATCCAGATCGATCCACAAGGCAAACTTTGCCATTGTGGCAACAGAGGGTGCCTTGAAACGGTCGCAAGTTCTAAAGCCATTCGTGAAGAGGTAATGGAACGCATCGCTAACGGAGAGTCGTCCATTCTCGAAGAGCTGGAAGACGTCACAATTGAAAGCATTTGTGAGGCCGCAGCGAATGGAGATGCATTAGCTGTGGATGTCATTGAGAAACTCGGCCGCTATCTCGGCTCGGCGATTGCGATTGTCATTAACCTATTTAACCCAGAAAAAGTGCTGATCGGCGGTGTAATCAACCAAGCGAAGGAAGTTCTCTATCCGGCTATTCGACGCTGCATTGAAGAGCAAAGTTTGCCTGTTTATCACCAAGATCTTGAACTGGTGGAATCGCGTTTCTATAAACAGGCAACCATGCCAGGGGCGGCATTGATTAAGCAGGCGCTTTACGATGGTTTGCTATTAATGAAAGTGGTCGAAGGTTAATTCCCAACTCGCGGCAAACCTGGAGCTTCTCCAGGTTTTGTTTTATTCAGCCTTGAAATCAGTGACCTGCCTATCTCAATTGTCCCTCATCAATTGATCTCTGTTTTTCATTCATGTACTTTTGCCATGACTTATGTTTTTTAGGCTATTTTTAATAGAGTTTTAACCCATTAGGATGTTGTATGTCTGGAGTTTTAAATACTGTAGACCAGCGAACCAATTTGGTTGGTGAAAACCGTCTGGAACTTCTGCTGTTTAGTTTAAATAGCCGTCAGTTATTTGCGATCAACGTATTCAAGGTGAGGGAGGTACTGAAAGTGCCACCGCTGACCAAGTTACCTGGCGCTCACGCAAACATCCGAGGCGTCGCTTCCTTGCGAGGTGAGCCAGTTCCGGTTATTGATCTTAGACGCTCGATAGGTTTCCCTGCCTCGAAATTAGAAGGGCAAGAAGAGAACCTCATTATTACCGAATACAACCGATCCATTCAGGGATTTTTGGTTGGCCAAGTGCGCAATATTATTAATACCGCTTGGACGGAAATTCAGCCGCCGCCGAAGACGTCAGGGCGCAGTAATTATTTAACGGCGATTACCCATGTGAAAGAGGGGAAAGAGAGCAAAATCGTCGAGATTATTGATGTTGAAAAAGTACTGGCAGAAATCATTGATTACGACGTAACGATTTCTGAAGGCATTTTGGATTCGAAGCTGTCGAATGAAATGGTGGGGCGTAAAGTGTTAGTGGTGGATGATTCGTCTACGGCACGTAATCAGATACGCGATACTTTATCTCAGCTTGGCCTTCATATTATTGAATGTTGCGATGGCCTAGAGGCACTGAATCTGCTCAAATCTTGGTGTGATGAGGGCAAGGATTTAAATAAAGAATTGCTGTTAATGATCACCGATGCGGAAATGCCAGAAATGGATGGTTATAAACTCACACACGAAGTGCGCAGTGATCCGCGTATGTCTAAGTTGTTTATTACGCTCAATACATCATTAAGCGGCAGTTTCAACGAAGCGATGGTACAAAAGGTAGGGTGTGACCGATTTATTTCTAAGTTCCAACCAGATCTACTGGTGCAAGTCACCCAAGATCGCTTAAGAGAAATCATTTAACGGTGGTTAAAAGGAGTGAAAATTCACTCCTTTTTTATTGCCTTTGGTTGGCATTTTTTCTTAATGAAACTCACGAGATTTTGGACTTAAACCCGAAAGCTTCTCCGTCAGATCAATCAATCTTCCTGCGATCACATGTATGACGTCTCCTTCGCGCTCCAAAATGCCTTTCACCATTAACAGTCTCGCGGTTAAGTAGGCTTGCTTTTGTGCTCTTGAGGTTGCCTGCCAGACCACCACATTAATATTCCCCGTGTCGTCTTCTAAAGTGAAAAACGTGACACCCGCGGCGGTTCCGGGAGATTGTTTTCCGGTCACCAGCCCGATCACCGTCACCAATGAGCGATGAGAGCATTGGTTTAATTGGTTGGCGCGCGTAAAGCGTGTTAAGCCGCCCGCTTTTTCTAGCAGAGCGACGGGATGCTCAGCCAAAGAGAGCCCTGTTGCCGCATAGTCCTCTAATGCATTTTGATAATCGCTTGGCTTCGTTAAAGGGTTGTTGCTTATGCTGGGTAATGTTTGGAATAAAGGCAGTTCATTAAGGTTGTCCATCACCTGCCAGCGAGCCAAATAGCGATTGTCAGCCAATTGATAAAAAGCATTAGCAGAGGCAAGGCTCTGGATATCTTTTGCCTGACGCAGGATTTGTTTCACTTCGCTTATGCATTGGTAGCCTTGTGCGGGGCGATGAGTCAGTAGGCGAGTGATGCCTTCGTGGCTTAACCCTTTGATCAGATTGAAACCAAGGCGAATGGCTAACTCGCCGGATGCTAACGTCACCAGTTGATGTTCTGCATTAGAGAGATTGACACAGATGGGTAGTACGGCAATACCATGCCTTTTGGCGTCTTGCACCAGCTGTGATGGGCTATAAAAACCCATGGGCTGGCTGTTGAGTAGCGCAGTATAAAACTCAGCTGGGTAGTAGTGTTTTAACCAAGCAGAGCAATAGGCTAAAACTGCGAAGGAAGCGGAGTGGCTTTCTGGAAAACCGTATTCACCAAAGCCGCAAATTTGCTCAAAGATACGTTCTGCAAAGTCTAACTCATAGCCTCTTTCCAACATGCCATTGATTAACTTTGTTTTGAATTTGAAGACGTGACCGTTTTTTTTCCATGCCGCCATAGCGCGGCGCAATTGATCGGCTTCTCCGCCGCTGAATCCCGCAGCCACCATCGCCAATTTAATCACTTGTTCTTGGAAAATCGGTACACCGAGTGTTCGTTCTAATACTTCTTGGACGTGTACCGATGGATAACTAATCGGCTCCTCTCCATCACGTCTTTTTAGAAAAGGGTGGACCATATCACCTTGAATCGGGCCTGGGCGGACAATCGCAATCTGAATCACAAGATCGTAGTAACACGCAGGTTTAAGCCGTGGCAACATACTCATTTGCGCTCGAGATTCAATTTGAAAGACGCCGATAGTGTCGGCTTTTTGAATCATCTTGTAGACGGCTTGGTCATCTTGGCGGCGAGTAATGTCGGCAATAGAAAGTCGTTGTTGGTGATGTTGCTCAATTGAGCGGAAGCACTTACGGATTGCGGTAAGCATACCAAGAGATAAAACATCGACTTTCAGTAACTTTAGGCTCTCAAGATCGTCTTTATCCCATTGGATAATGGTGCGCTCAGGCATGGCGGCATTCTCGACTGGAACCAGTTCGTATAGTGGCCCAGAAGAGATAACAAACCCACCCACATGCTGTGAAAGATGACGAGGGAAACCAATGATTTCTTCGACTAACTGAATAAAGTGTTGCCCTTTGAGTGAGTCGGGTCTTAAACCCAGTTCGACGAGTTGCACTTGCCAGCCAGCCTGGCGATCACGACGGTTGATGTTCTTCAAGAAAAAATCGAGCTGTGTTTCCTCGATACCCAAGGCTTTTCCTACCTGTCGAACGGCACTTTTGAAACGATAGGAGATAACCGTCGCTGCCAGCGCGGCTCTTTGGCGACCATACTTTTGATAGATATACTGAATGACTTCTTCACGTCGCTCGTGCTCGAAATCAACGTCAATATCTGGCGGCTCATCACGCTCTTTACTGATAAAACGCTCGAATAGTACCGCGATCTGTCTAGGGTCAACGGAGGTGATCTGTAAGCAATAGCAGACGACGGAATTGGCCGCCGAACCTCGCCCTTGGTAGAGAATGCCTTGCTGTTTGGCAAACATGACAATGTCATGGATAGTGAGGAAGAAAAATGGGTATTTTTGCTCTTTAATCAGGGCGAGCTCTTTTTGAATCGTTTGCTCGATAGCGTTAGGGACTCCTTCAGGAAAGCGCTGTTTCTTGCCCTGTTCGACAAGATGTTCGAGGTAAGAGTTGGGTGTGTAGCCATCAGGAATCAACTCGCTTGGGTATTCATAACGTAAACTGTCAAGGTCAAAACTGCATAGGCTGGCGATATACAGACTCTCTGCTAGCCACTGAGGTTTGAACAGCTTGCGGAGTTTCTTCTCCGAACGCAGAGACTGCTCTGCATTGGTCAATAACTGTGTGCCCAGTTGTTCTACCGTACAACCTTGGCGAATGGCGGTGAGCGTGTGCTGTAGAGGTAATCGCTCGGGTCTGTGCATTAATACTCCACCGCAGGCTGTGATGGGCAAATCAAACTGGTTTGCCAATGTTTGGCAGTGATGAAGGTAATGTTCATCATCATGGCGAAGATGGCGCTGTAAGCCAAGCCAAAGACGTGATTGTTGATAACGAGAAAGCCATGTCGCCCATTGTTCATCGCTCGTTTGCCCTGTCGGAAGCCAGATGAGCAAGCAATGTTTTATCGACATGATATCCCACTGCGACAGTTGGTATTGGCCTTTTTCACAACGTCGACGAGCGTTGGTGATGATTCGACATAATTCAGCGTAGGCTTCGCGGTTGGGGCAGAGCAAGACAAACTGACATTCTGTATTGAGTTTAAAAAAGCTACCAACGATTTGTTTGACCGAAAGTTGATGTTGCTTAATGGCACTGTGGGCTCTTACGATGCCTGCCAGTGAGCACTCATCCGTGATCGCCAGCGAGTGGTAGCCTAAAAAATTCGCCTGCACGATGAGTTCTTCAGGGTGAGAAGCCCCCGTCAGAAAAGAGAAGTTGCTTTGGCAAAAGAGTTCAGCGTAAAACATAACGACCTTCATTGATTAACAAAATAAACCGTGTAAAAACCACTGCTTTTTTTGATCGCGAAATACCCAAAGCCACTGGCCTTGATCGGTTCTCGCAATGAAATAATCACGCATGATCTCATCGCCATCCCACCAACCACTGACAATACGTTCAGGACCATGTATCAAAGAAACATGATGCTGCAAGGGCGCTGGTGCAGGGAGTAAAAAACTTGGGCGTAGTAGCTGGCATTCAATCTCTTCGCTTGGAGCTTCCGTTAATGTTGATTGGTAACGGGTTGCTTTTTCTGGTCTAGGATCATGATTCAAGCTCAAAGTGGCTATGGAATCTGCGCCTAATTTTGCTTGCAACAGTGAGTACAACTCGAGGCGAGAGAGTTGCCCAGTTCGATGAGAAAAGAGATCCGTTGGGTGAGCGTTGGGCTCTCCTTCCCGGATGACCTCTAGTTGCAGACGTGTAACGGGAGCCTGAAGAACCGTGGATTCTAAAGTTAGAGCGGAGAGCTTTCGCCATTGTTGGCTACGATACTCACCTTGCGCGGAGTGAAGAGAAATAGCCTCGCTTAAGTCATTACGTTGGAATAAGGTGAGTTGCAGCTCATGCGCGGTTTTATTGCGTATGGTGAGGTAGCTCTCTAACTGCCTAAATAGCTTCTCTAGCGGCTTTTCCAGCCATTGGACATTGTCTAACTCAAACAGCAGTTCTAATTCCTGTTTAAAACGAGAAGGTGGATGATAAAAGTCCACTGGGTGCTTGAGTTGGCCAGTTAACTTTCCAATGTAATTAACCAGCTCGATATCGAAACGTCGAGCGAGCTCTTGTAAAGGAAGCGTCAGCAGTGCATCGAATGTATGAATACCAATACGTTGCAGTTTTTCGATAGTGGTGGCTTTCAATTCGCTAAATGTGAGTGGGTGTTTTTTTACTTTTGTGAGTAGATCCGTTTGGTTGTCGCTAATGATCGGATGTCCTGCCTTGGCAAGTAATTTCGCCGATAGGGGAGAAAACCCCGTCGAAGCGTGGTAGCTGACTGCCAGTGTCGCTAGGTGTTCACTGAGAGTGTGCCAGTAATTATCAAGCCCTTGATAGAGATTCAGCATATGGCTGACACGTACCCATATACCACTCGGAGGATCTAACACGAGGTCAGCCGTCATAAAATAGAGCCATTGTGCGATCTCTTTGAGTTTGCGATGTTCCAATTTTTCATCATAAACAATAACTTGTAGCTGGGAGCAAAGTGTGGCGGCACTGGCTAATCCCATACCGACAGCAAGACCCACATCTGAGGCCAAATCGTTTATTTGAACCACTTGGTGTGACTGAGGATGCACCACAGCAAGGGGATGTTGTGTCGCCAGCATAGAGTCTGTTTGCAGTCGAGGAAACGACAGATATAACCATAAGTGCATGTTCACCCCTGCATAACGGCAGGAAAAGGAATGACAGTGTGGTTTGGTATTTGGCTTGCCAGTGTCAGCTGGGGATACTGACGGTGGTAATCAATATCAACCGCTCCTTGTCCCCATCCCCCTCGGCGTTTTAAGAGTTCGACATGTATGCCGTGCTCAGTAGGCGAAAGACGCAAGCTTAAGGACAGTGGTAAAGAAAGGCGATGTGATTGATAAGGGCGGAATATAAACAGTACACAACCCCCTTGCTCGCTGGCCACTTGTAAGCGTTTGACTTGATGAATCTCCATCTCATCTTGCCAAAGGATAACGGTACGACACACTCCGCTTTTTAGGCATTGCTCGGTGGCCCATAATGCTTCTTTGGTTGACACTGAGTGGATCACGAGACAATTGGCTAAGGGAAAATCCATATTACGCCAAAAAGCGGCATTCAAAACGGCAGGGGGATGGATCAGCACGATCAGATCCTGCTGCTGTTTAAGATAATTAGCCAGTAAGCGCAATTCACCGATGCCGAGTGCAGATTCCATTTCCACCACACCATGCTGTGGGAATCCACCACCAAGCAGTTTATCTAACTCATCAATACCAGAAGTTTGGTAACGAGATTCATTAGCGCACCTTGTTGAATTTGCATGCCAAATCAACTGTTGGTTTTTTAAGGTCTGAATGATGTTCTGCATAATAAAATACCTGTATATACATACAGTATATTTAACTGCCAGAAAGGCGCAAGATTTTTATCGTACAGAAAATGAAAAAAGGCAGCGTTTGCTGCCTTTCTAATCAATGGAAGTAGCGAGAATCTGCGCTAGCGCTTTGGTTGTGCGTCAATGCATTGGCCATTCACGTCGGTGGTTGCTGGATCCATTAAATGGAGATAAAGCGGCATCAAATCTGCTGGTGTTTTCAGTGTATTTGCATCTTCACCAGGGTAGGCTTTTTCACGCATTCGTGTGCGTGTGGCACCTGGATTAATGGCATTAACACGAATTGGAGAATTGCTGAATTCGTCGGCTAGGATCTGCATCATACCTTCAACCGCAAATTTAGAAATGGCGTAGGTACCCCAAAATGCGCGGCCAGAATGGCCTACGGTGGATGAGGTGAATATGATGCGACCCGCTTGTGCTTTACGCAGCAATGGCAATAACGCTTGGGTCATCAAAAATTCGGATTTGACATTGATTTGTAAGATGTCATCAAAGTCTTCTTCGCTGATTTGATCGAAAGGACTTAAGGTGCCCAAGACGCCTGCGTTATGCAGTAAACCGTCCAAGCGACCAAATTGGCCCTCAATGGTTTCAGCCATATCGATGTAGTTTTGTTTGGTGGCACCTTTGAGATCAAGAGGGATGATTGCCGCTTGTGGGTAACCAGAGGCTTCTATTTCATCGTAGACGGATTCGAGGTTCTTAACGTTACGGCCTAAGAGAATTACGGTGGCACCATGTTTTGCGTAGGTCAATGCAGCTTGACGACCGATGCCAGCACCAGCACCCGTCACCAGTATAACTTTATCTTTCAGGGCATCTGTAGAGATTGAATAATCCACTGTGCTCAATCCTTATATTTCTATTTGTTCTATCCTGCGTTGCAAAATCAAACAGATATGCAACGGAAAGTCTTGGTAATCGTGACAAGATGGTTACAATACACCAATTCACACTCTAGGGGATATTACATTGGAATTTTTATTAGATTACGGCTTGTTTTTAGCGAAAGTCGTTACCTTTATTGTGGCCGTTGTCGTGTTACTCATACTGGCCAAATCTGTGAGTGGAAAATCTTCCGCAATCAAAGGCGAGTTAGAAATTACTGACTTGTCGGAGTTGCACAAGAGCAATGTTGAACACTTGGAGCATTATCTTCACGATGAGGCTTATCTCAAAGCACGTCATAAAGCTGAGAGGAAGGAAGAAAAAGAGAAAGATAAGCTGCGTGAAAAAGAGATAAAAAAAGCCGCTAAAGAAGGTAAATTGGATCACAAGCGTGAACCACATCTGTTTGTATTGGATTTCAATGGCAGTATCGATGCGAAAGAAGTGAAATCATTACGCGAAGAGATCACCGCCATTCTAGCCGTTGCAGGGGAAGGAGATGAAGTATTGCTGCGTCTAGAATCTGGCGGCGGCATGGTTCACGGTTATGGCTTGGCCTCGTCACAATTGGATCGTATTAAAGCCGCGAGATTACCGCTCACTATTGCGGTTGATAAAGTGGCAGCCAGTGGGGGTTACATGATGGCTTGTGTTGCGGATAAAATTGTTTCTGCCCCTTTTGCCATCGTTGGCTCAATCGGTGTCATTGCCCAGATTCCAAACTTCAACAAGCTATTAAAGAAGCATGATATTGAGTTTGAACAAATGACGGCCGGTGAATACAAACGCACCTTAACCATGTTTGGTGAAAATACCGACAAAGCTCGAGAGAAATTTAAGCAAGAATTGGAAGAAACGCATGATCTGTTTAAAGATTTTATTCGTGAACGTCGCCCTGAATTAGAGCTTGAAAAAGTCGCAACAGGGGAGCACTGGTTTGGAACGCAGGCCCATGCGTTAGGATTAGTGGATGAGATTGCGACTTCCGATGATCTCATTGTCGCGGCATGCAAAGAAAAAACCGTTCTGGCAGTACATTATGTACAAAAGAAAAAACTGGCAGATAAATTAGCCGGTAGCGCGGCACAAGTGGCAGACAGTGTGATTCTTAAACTGGCTGAGCGTGGACAAAAGCCAATCGTTTAATGCGTACGCGCAGGCAGCCATCATTACGGCGAAGGTTTTCACTTTCGCCGTTTTTCATTGTGGTCAATTAGATCGTCAATGTAATCGATTACTTAGGGATTTCTCCTCGCCCCAATTAGCGATTCCCTTTATAATACGCGCCTCTGAAACTGGGTATTAACCCGAGAAAGAAAACAAAAGGTGGAGAAAAACATGTCGTCTCAGACTCCGGTAGTGACCGTAGATGGACCAAGTGGTGCGGGTAAAGGTACCCTTTGCATGCTGCTGTCAAAGAAACTCGGCTTTCAATTATTAGATTCTGGTGCGATCTACCGCGTACTAGCACTGGCTGCTATTCATCATGGCGTAGACACAGAGTCTGAAGATGCATTAGTCCCACTTGCCACTCATTTGGACGTACAGTTTGTTGCTGAAGGCGACTTGGTTAAAGTGATTCTTGAAGGCGAGGATGTCTCTAAAGAATTGCGTAAAGAAGAAACGGGCATGGCGGCTTCAAAAGTGGCAGCATTGCCTCGTGTTCGTGAAGCTTTGCTGCGTCGTCAAAGAGCATTTGAAGCAGCACCTGGCCTGGTGGCCGATGGTCGTGATATGGGAACGGTTGTTTTTCCAAATGCCAAAGCTAAAATCTTTCTTGATGCGAGCGCGGAAGAACGTGCACATCGTCGCCTTAAACAGTTGCAAGATAAAGGGTTAGATGTTAGATTTGACGACCTTTTAAGCGAGATCCAAGAGCGTGACGATCGCGATCGTAACCGCCCAGTGGCACCATTACGCCCTGCAGAGGATGCGCTTGTGCTAGATTCTACCTCGATGAGTATCGACGAAGTGGTCGAAAAGGCACTACAATATATCGAATCTAAGCTGGCTGAGTAATTTCACTCAGGCAGGTAAGAACGTCGATCGCAAGGATGATGATTGGCGAATTTAATAACCCCATGCGGTAGGATACCCATGGAAGTTTAATTTTTTGAAGATTAAATAAATGACTGAATCTTTTGCTCAACTCTTTGAAGAGTTTCTAAACGAGACTGAATTCCAACAAGGTACTATCGTTAAAGGTACTGTAGTAGCTATCGAAAACGGCTACGTTCTTGTTGACGCTGGTCTTAAGTCTGAGTCTGCAATTCCTGCTGAACAGTTCAAGAACGCTGCTGGCGAACTTGAAGTTGAAGTTGGTTCTGAAGTAGACGTTGCTCTGGACGCTGTAGAAGACGGTTTCGGTGAAACTCAACTTTCTCGTGAGAAAGCGAAGCGTCACGAAGCTTGGATCGTTCTTGAGAAAGCTTACGAAGAAGCTGCAACTGTTGTTGGTATCATCAACGGTAAAGTTAAAGGCGGTTTCACTGTTGAACTAAACGGTATCCGTGCTTTCCTTCCAGGTTCTCTAGTAGACGTACGTCCTATCCGTGACACTGCTCACCTAGAAAACAAAGAGCTAGAGTTCAAAGTAATCAAGCTTGACCAGAAGCGTAACAACGTAGTTGTATCTCGCCGCGCAGTTATCGAATCTGAAAGCACAGTAGAACGTGACGAGCTTCTAGAAACTCTACAAGAAGGTTCTGAAGTTAAAGGTATCGTTAAGAACCTAACTGACTACGGTGCGTTCGTAGATCTAGGTGGCGTTGACGGTCTTCTACACATCACTGATATGGCGTGGAAGCGTGTTAAGCACCCATCTGAAATCGTTAACGTTGGTGACGAGATCCTAGTTAAAGTTCTTAAGTTCGATCGTGACCGCACTCGCGTTTCACTAGGTCTTAAGCAGCTAGGTGAAGATCCATGGGTAGCAATCGCTAAGCGTTACCCAGAAGGTCACAAACTATCTGGTCGCGTAACTAACCTAACTGACTACGGCTGTTTCGTTGAAATCGAAGAAGGCGTTGAAGGTCTAGTACACGTTTCTGAAATGGATTGGACTAACAAGAACATCCACCCATCTAAAGTTGTTAATGTTGGCGACGAAGTTGAGGTTATGGTTCTTGAAATCGACGAAGAACGTCGTCGTATCTCTCTAGGTCTGAAACAGTGTAAAGCTAACCCATGGCAGTCATTCGCTGAAGCTCAAGCTAAAGGCGATAAAGTAACTGGTAAGATCAAGTCAATCACTGACTTCGGTATCTTCATCGGTCTAGACGGTGGTATCGACGGTCTTGTTCACCTATCTGACATTTCTTGGAACGTAGCTGGCGAAGAAGCGGTTCGCGAATTCAAGAAAGGCGACGAAATCTCTGCAGTAGTTCTAGCAGTAGACGCAGAGCGTGAGCGTATCTCTCTAGGCATCAAGCAAATGGAAAACGACCCATTCAATGCTTACGTTGCTGACAACAAGAAAGGTGCTCTAGTTAACGGTACTGTAACTGCAGTTGACGCTAAAGGCGCAACTATCGAGCTAGAAGATGGCGTAGAAGGTTACATCCGCGCGTCTGAAGTTTCACGTGATCGCGTTGAAGACGCAACACTGATCCTAAGCGTTGGTGACAAAGTTGAAGCGAAATTTACTGGTGTTGACCGTAAGAACCGCGTAATCAACCTTTCAATCAAAGCGAAAGACGAAGCTGAAGAGCAAGAAGCAATGGCAAGCATCAACAAAGCAGACGATGCTGCGTTTGGTAATGCTATGGCTGACGCTTTCAAAGCAGCTAAAGGCGAATAATAGACGTCTTAAAAAAGGAGCCGAAAGGCTCCTTTTTTTTACACGAAAGTCTGCTATAAGTTTTAATGGTGACTGTAGTAGTAATTTCACTGAATATTGCCGCCTAGCTTTTGGCTGGGGCTTAAATGAAATTTCCCCAAAAGGATTACATCCAAGTAGCGGATTTTTCACTACAATTTGTAGCAAGTATTTGGTGTAATTGATATTACTTACTATAATAAGTGATAAAAATGACTCGAAGAGGGAAACTATGACTAAGTCTGAACTGATTGAAAGACTCTGCGCTGAACAGACACATCTTTCAGCCAAAGAGATAGAAGATGCTGTCAAAGATATTTTGGAGCATATGGCTTCAACCTTAGAAAGCGGTGATCGTATCGAGATTCGTGGTTTCGGTAGTTTCTCGCTTCATTTCCGTGAACCGCGTGTTGGTCGTAATCCAAAGACTGGCGATAAAGTGGAACTAGAAGGTAAATACGTACCGCACTTCAAGCCAGGTAAAGAGTTGCGCGAGCGCGTAAACATTGGCTGATTTACATAAATCGTGATTTAAAAGCGGCATACCTAGAGTATGCCGCTTTTTTATCGTCAGATAATTGTTATTATCCGTGGTCGGCAGGTGGGTTTTCCTGCATAATTGTATCGGCTGATATCTTCAAGGTGATGACAGATGAAAATTATAAAAATCATTGCTGTAATAGCTCTCTTTCTTATTGCACTGGCGTTAGGTTCTCAGAATCAAGAAGTTGTTACTTTCAACTACTTACTGGCAAAAGGGGATTTTCATTTGTCCACTTTGCTGGGTGGTGTGTTTGTCGCAGGCTTTGCATTGGCGTGGGCTATTTTTGCTAGCTTGCAGTTTAAGATGCGATTAAAAATCAGAAAGCTAAACAAACAGATCAAAAAGCAAAGCACACAGGTCGAAAAACAAGCGTAAGGGCGAATCGGTTTAATGCTTGAATTACTCTTCTTGTTACTTCCTATTGCCGCTGCGTATGGTTGGTATATGGGCCATCGCAGCGCACAGGATGACAAGCAGAAGCACTCCAATCAGATCTCTCAACAATATGTGACGGGGCTGAACTTACTGCTGTCTGATCAATCGGACAAAGCGGTAGATCACTTTATTGAGTTGCTTCAAGTCGATAACGACACGATTGATACTCATCTGGCGTTAGGAAATCTCTTCCGTTCTAGAGGGGAAGTTGATCGTGCCATTCGTATACATCAAAATTTGATTTCTCGTTCCGGCTTGACCATTGAACAAAAAAACATCGCGCTACAACAATTGGCGAAAGACTATATGGTGTCGGGTTTTCTGGACCGCGCGGAAAAAATATTCGAGCAGTTAGTTGAAGAGCCAGAACATCGTGATGCTGCTTTACAGCAATTAGTCTTAATCTATCAGCAGACACGAGAGTGGGACAAAGCGATTCACTATGCCCACCTTTTAGTGAAGACTGGAAAAAAATCGATCAGAAAAAACATCGCCCATTATTGGTGTGAGCTAGCGATGTTAGAACAAGCGGATGGCAATAAAACCAAGTCCATCAGCCATTTCAAAAAAGCACTGCAAGAAGATCCTAAATGTGTGAGAGCATCGATTTCTCTTGGGCGTATTTACCTCGAGATGGAAGAATATCGCAAGACGATCGAGTATCTAGAACATGTTCTAGAACAAGATGCGGATTTCGTTAGTGAAGCGTTGCCTATTCTTGCTGAGTGTTACCACCATCTAGGCCAAGAAGATCAACTTGTCGAATTTCTGCGCGCGTGTATTAGTAAAAAAGCAGGTGTGTCTGCTGAGCTAATGCTGGCCCAACTGGTTGCACATCACGAAAGTGTTGGTGCTGCCCAAGAGTTGTTAACAAGGCAATTAATTAAAAACCCGACGATGAAAGGTTTTTATCGATTGATGGACTATCATCTTGCAGAAGCGGAAGATGGAAGGGCCAAAGAAAGCTTAACAACGCTGCAGGCAATGGTCGGAGAGCAGCTTAAAATTAAGCCTCATTACCGATGTCGCAAATGTGGTTTTTCTACGCATTCCCTTTATTGGCATTGTCCTTCCTGTAAAGGGTGGGGGACGATCAAGCCAATCCGAGGATTGGATGGCGAATAGTTTCAATGCAGCTGACAGAGTTTCTGTTCGCTGCATTTTTTTAACCTTTTATTTAATAAGAACCAAAAACAGTTAGGAGATGAAATGATCGACCAAAAAGTTATTGTCGCACTGGATTACGATAATAAAGCCGATGCACTGGCCTTCGTAGATAGAATTGATCCTGCGTCATGTCGCCTAAAAGTAGGCAAGGAAATGTTTACGCTATTTGGTCCTGATTTCGTACGTGAGCTTCATAAACGTGGTTTTTCTGTCTTTCTAGATCTGAAGTTTCATGATATCCCAAATACATGTTCAAAAGCCGTTCGAGCAGCCGCTGAGTTGGGTGTCTGGATGGTGAATGTACATGCAAGTGGTGGCGAACGGATGATGACAGCATCTCGTGAGATTCTTGAACCTTATGGTAAAGATCGCCCGTTACTGATTGGTGTGACCGTACTTACCAGCATGGAGCAAAGCGATCTAGTAGGCATTGGTTTGAACGTTGCACCACAAGATCACGTGATTCGCTTGGCTACGTTGACGAAGAATTCTGGTTTGGATGGTGTTGTTTGTTCTGCTCAAGAATCCTCGCTTCTGAAGAATGCGCTGGGCAAAGAGTTTAAATTGGTTACGCCGGGTATTCGCCCACTCGGCTCAGAACAAGGTGATCAACGTCGTATCATGACACCACTTGAAGCGGTACAAGCAGGTTCTGATTATCTTGTTATCGGACGGCCAATTACGCAGGCAGTAGATCCTGCGGCAGTCTTGCAAGCTATAAATACAAGCCTAACCAAATAGCTTGAGCTCATAGATTGATACTTATGCTGTTTTTATTGTGATTCTTGTCGCAAAATAAATGGCGCGTTATGAAAATATTTATATTGAATTTTTATGCACTCTTTTTGACTATCAAAGAGTGCATTTTTATTTGGTAGGGCAAGTAAAATCAAATGAATTTTGGATTGTTGAGTTTTCTATTGGTTCGGTGAATGGGTTTGTTATGCGGTAAAGTGAATGGGAGTCGACTATCTATGCATGTTTGGAGCCGTAACGCGCTCTATATTAGAAAAGCCGAATTTGATATCACCCTAACATTTGGTTTTTAATTGATGCTTGTGTGTTAATTATTCGTAATCATAACCACACTTTCATACGTTTTACCGTGTGATTGACTAAAAAATATATGTAAGACTGAACGTTCAAATGTTGCGGATTGTAACTGAGAACGTACTTATTGATACTTTTGTGATTATATATCATCAAAAATTATCGTTTGGCCGCAACAAGGTCGTTGTGGTCTTAAGACAATCAATTTGTCACAGCATGGAGTTAGAGCGTAGGTGTTATCTTATATCCTCAGACGTATGGCGTTAATCGTGCCGACGTTTCTTGGCATTACCATCTTAATTTTTGCCATTACCCGTTTTGTGCCTGGTGGCCCTGTAGAGCGTATGCTGGCAAGTATGCATTCTGGCAGTGATAGCGCTACGGTCAGTGTCGCTGGCAACAATTCTGCCCTTTCCGAAGATCAAATGGCAGAGCTAAACGCTTTCTACGGTTTAGATAAACCGGTTGTTGAAGCTTATTGGGATTGGTTGACTCGTCTTCTTGTCTTAGATTTTGGTGAATCCACGCGCTATTATGAGCCTGTTGGGACTATGATCGCCGAGCGTCTTCCTGTTTCCTTATTTTATGGTGGCATGACGTTTTTTATCAGTTATTTTATTTCCATACCCTTAGGTTATTACAAAGCTATAAAGCACGGTTCTGTTTTTGACTCAGCATCATCGATAATGATTTTTGTTGGTTATGCTTTGCCTGGTTATGTTGTTGGCGTATTTTTGATCACCGTTTTCGCCTATAACCTTGAATGGTTTCCTATGGGTGGTTTTGTCGGCGATGACTTTGATGACTATGAAACCTTCTGGCTTCAATTTAAAGATATTATGTGGCACGCAGTCTTGCCGCTTATTTGTTATTTGATTGGCGACTTTGCAACGTTAACAATGACGATGAAGAATAGTTTAATGGAAAACCTTTCTTCAGATTATATCCGTACCGCGATTTCTAAAGGGCTGCCTTTTAAAAAAGCAGTTAAAAAGCATGCTTTGCAAAATAGCTTAATTCCAATCGCAAGTCATTTTGGTAATTCTCTATTGTTCTTTATGACAGGTTCATTTTTGATCGAAGTTATTTTTAATATTGATGGTATAGGGCTTCTTGGTTACGAATCTATTATTGAGCGTGATTACCCCGTTGTAATGGGTATTGTTGCTATTAATGCTGTTATGTTGATGGTGGGCAATATTCTTTCAGATCTTTGTGTGGCATTAACTGACCCACGAGTAAGGTTTGGTGCCTGATGTTTACTGTAAGTCCATTAACTCAAAAGAAAATTAAGGCATTCAAGAATATTAAACGTGGCTATTGGTCATTTATTGTTCTCGCGACTTTACTGGTTCTGTCTCTATTCGCTGAGTTATTAGTTAATAGCAAAGCTTTAATCGTAAAGTACCAAGGGGATTGGTTTTTCCCAGTGATTAGTGATGTGCGCTCAGGAACAGATTTCGGTTTGGATTATGCTAGTGAAGCAGATTATCGAGTGCTGCAGAAAAAGTTTGCCCAAGCGGATGAAGGCAACTTTGTACTCATGCCAATCGTTCCTTGGAATCCATACGAACAAGATTTCTCGGGTGACTTTCCTCCAACAGCGCCCAATGCAGAGACGAAGCATTATCTAGGAACTGATGTCATTGGACGAGATATTTTGGCGCGCTTGGTGTATGGCTTCAGAACTGCGATGGGATTTGCGCTGGTTACGATGGCGATATCCTATGCAATTGGCACCGTAGTCGGTTGTGCAATGGGATTCTTTGGTGGCAAGTTTGATCTGTTCGTCCAAAGGCTGATTGAAATATGGTCTATGGTGCCGTTCCTCTATGTCATTATGATTCTCGTTTCTATCACCCAACCAACCTTCGCGTTATTTGTCGCTATAAACGTGTTATTTGGCTGGATGGGGATGACTTGGTACATGCGCACCATGACATATAAAGAATCTGCTCGAGAGTATGTGATGGCTGCGAAAGCGCTAGGTGCCTCGACCATGCGAATTCTATTGCACCATATTTTGCCGAATACAATGGTGATGATAGTAACCCTAGCTCCATTCACTATTGCGGGTAACATTACAGCGCTAACCGCTTTGGACTATTTAGGGCTAGGCCTAATGCCACCAACGCCAAGTTGGGGTGAATTATTACAACAAGGTAAATCGAACTTAGACTCTCCTTGGATCGTGTCATCTGTCGTTACGTCTATCGTAGCGGTATTAGTTATGGTGACTTTTATTGGTGAAGCGATCCGCGCAGCCTTTGATCCAAAGAAATTTACTCGATACGTATAAGTATCAGTTTCAAGGAAGATACACAGATGCAATACACAAAAGTAAGTCTCGCTACATTAGCTGCTTTGTCTGCTTTTAGTTTTCAGACATTCGCACAATCTCTGCCTAGTGACCTTAATTGGTTAACGAATAAAAACGAGCCGCTATTTGCTTCAGAAGAAGCCAAACGTGGCGGTACGCTAACGACCTATATGGTGAGTTTCCCTCAGACACTGAGAAGTGTTGGTCCTGATGCCAACTCTGGTTTACGCCATTACTTTATGGATGGCGCGCCAAAACTCGCGCAGCGCCACCCTAATACAGGTAAGTGGATTCCTCAATTAGCAGACTCTTGGGCTTTTGATGCGGACAACAAAACTGTCTACTTTAAGCTGGATAAGAACGCAAAGTGGTCTGATGGTGAAGGTGTTACCGCCGACGATTATGTGTTTATGATGAAGTATTATCAGTCAAAGGACATCATCGACCCTTGGTATAACGATTTCTTCACCAACAGCATAAAAGAAGTCGTCAAGTATGACGACTACACCATTGCTATCAAAACGGCCACTGCGCAGAGTGATGATGCCTTGATGGTGCTGATCAACATGCCAAGTAATGGTGTACAGCCCCGTCCGGAGCACTTCTTTAAAGGCACTAAAGACGACAATAAAGATGGTATGCCAGACAACTTTGTTCGTGCATTTAACTTTAAGGCAGAACCCACTACAGCAGCTTATTACATGGAAAATGTAGAAAAAGGCAAACGCGTTACTTTTAAGCACGTTGGCGAGGATTGGTGGGGCTACAGTAATCGCTACTACCAAAACCGTTACAATGTTGACAAAGTTCGCATTAATGTCATTCGTGATCAAGATATTGCCTTGAAACATTTCGAAAAAGGCAGTCTTGATTTCTTCGATATGATTCTACCGGAGTATTGGCACAGCAAAGCCGATTCTGAAGGCTTTGAGAAAGGGTATATCCAGAAATTTTGGGGTTATAACCAAGCTCCACAGGGCGCTGGTGGTTTGTGGATGAATACTGCTATGCCGCTACTGGATGACATCAATGTTCGTAAGGGGATCATGCTTTCAACAGACTATGACGGTATGATCACGAACATCATGCGTGGCGATTATTCACGTAAGCCTCATGGTCTTGGTTTCGGTCACGGACAATATGACAAGCCAGACAATAAAGCGCCTGAATTTGATGCAGAAAAAGCCATCGCTTATTTTGAGAAAGCAGGCTTCGACAAAATCGGTGCTGATGGTATTCGCGTGAATGAAAAAGGGCAAAGATTGTCTTTTGCCATTACTTACGGCTACCAATCGTGGACTCCTCGAATCGCCTTCTTAAAAGAGCAAGCTAAACTCGCTGGCTTAGAGTTTACTTTGAACCTGGTGGATGGCTCTTCAGCGTTTAAATACATCCTTGAAAAGAAACATCAACTGGCATTTCTAAATATGGGCTCAGGTGAAATCCCTGCATATTGGGAGTATTTGCATTCAGACAACGCCAATAAACCTCAAACCAACGCTCATACCAATTACAGCAGTCCTGAGTTAGATAAGTTGATCGAAGCATACGATGCTGAATTTGACCAAGAGAAGCGTTTCGCACTTTCTCACCAAATTCAAGAGTATGTAGCAGACGCCAATATTATTGTCCCTGGTTATATGGTTCCTTACACCCGCGCAGTTCATTGGCGTTGGTTGAAAACACCTCAAACAGCAATGACTAAGGCGACAGAAAACATCTTCCACCCAATGGATATCGGCAATTTCTGGATCGACAAAGAGCTCAAAAAGGAAACTGAGAAAGCGATGAAGTCAGGTAAGACATTCCCGAAAGTTGCCGTTGTTGATGACAGATACAAGATGTAATTAAGTAGGATCAGGAAGATGAACAGTGAAGTAGTTCTAAGCGTTAAAAACTTAGAGACTGAGTTTCAAACGGATGATGGTGCTGTACAAGTACTCCATGGTGTCAGTTTTGATGTAAAAAAAGGACGTACACTAGGTTTGGTTGGCGAATCTGGATGTGGAAAAAGTGTCACGTCCATGTCTATCATGGGCTTGTTGCCTAAGCCGTACGGACGAGTTATTGGTGGCGAAATCCTCTATCGAGGCAAAGATCTCGTCACTCTT
This sequence comes from Vibrio vulnificus NBRC 15645 = ATCC 27562, assembly GCF_002224265.1. NCBI lineage: Bacteria > Pseudomonadati > Pseudomonadota > Gammaproteobacteria > Vibrionales > Vibrionaceae > Vibrio > Vibrio vulnificus. The sequence goes on along the minus strand of NZ_CP012881.1, from coordinate 274,103 downwards.
CCTGCGGATGAAATGTATGCCATGCGCGGAGATCGTATTTCGATCATCTTCCAAGATCCTATGACAGCACTCAATCCTGTCCATACGGTAGGTAAGCAGCTTATGGAAGTATTGAAGCTTCATCGACCTGATTTGGATAGAAAAGCCCGTCGTGAACAGGCGTTGGAAATGTTGAAAAAAGTTCGCATCCCAATGCCTGAAAAGCGTTTAGATGAGTACCCACATAATCTATCTGGTGGTATGAGACAGCGAGTCATGATTGCAATGGCGTTGGCTTGCAAGCCTGAGATTCTGATTTGCGACGAACCCACAACCGCTCTAGATGTTACCGTTCAGGCCTCAATATTGGAGTTAATTAATGAACTGCAAGAAGAGACAGGCATGGCGGTTATCTTTATTACCCATGACCTCGGTGTCGTAGCAGAGATATGTGATGATGTAGCGGTCATGTATGGCGGCAAGATAGTCGAATATGCCGATGTTTTTGAATTGTTTGATGCCCCTAAACACCCTTATACAGAGCGATTAATGGGATTGATGCCAAGTTTAGAGCATGAACCTAAACAATTGATCGAAATTAAGCCAATTGACGTTTCAAAATTTCCTGAATTTCGAGGTTAATTATGGATGAGATACTGAGAATCGAAGGATTGAAGCAGCACTTTGTTTCCGGGAAAAAACTTTTTTCCAAGGGATATACTGTAAAAGCCGTTGATGGTGTTTCCTTAACAGTGAAACGAGGAGAAACGTTAGGTCTGGTGGGTGAGTCGGGGTGTGGGAAAAGTACGCTTGGTCGCACTATTCTCAAGCTATTTGAGCCAACCGACGGAAAGATCTTCTTTGAAGGACGTGATATTACGAAACTCTCTGCAAAAGAGATGCGCCCTTTGCGTAAAGAGATGCAAATTGTCTTTCAAGATCCACTTGAATCGTTAAATCAGCGACATACGATTGGTATGATTTTGGAAGAGCCTTTCATTATTCACAAAGTAGGAACGCAGCAAGAAAGAAAGCAATGGGTATTGGAGTTACTCGAGAAGGTGGGACTCCCTGCGAACGCGATCAATCGGTATCCACATGAATTCTCCGGTGGACAGCGTCAACGTATTGGTATCGCAAGAGCGATTGCATTAAAACCAAAGCTGCTTATCTGCGATGAATCGGTTTCAGCGCTCGATGTCTCTGTCCAAGCACAAATCATTAACTTGCTTTTAAAATTACAGCAAGAAATGAATTTAGCCATTATCTTTATTTCACATGATTTATCAGTAGTGAGACAAGTGTCAGATAATGTTGCAGTGATGTATTTTGGTGAAATAGTGGAATATGGTAAATCAGTAGAGCTATACAATAATCCACAAAATGACTACACAAAAAAATTACTTTCGGCGATACCAATAACGCATCCAAAATACAGAGTTAAAAAAAGAGAAGTGACTCGAAAAATATCATAATTTGTTACATATAGGAAAAGTGAATTTTTTAGAATTTAATATTATTTTCCATAAAGTAGCACAAGCGTTAAATTGAAAAATAAATATGGATTTAACCGTAAAGAGAACTCTTTACGGTTAATAGGCTTATCGGAACAATTTGTTACGAAGGACACGTGCAAATGTAATTCGGTAAACCGTTTAACTTAAGTTTATTCAAATAAACTTAAATCTCATGGAAGTTAACAATATGCAGCACACAACAAAGTGGAAGATAACGCCGCTCGCTATTCTATTAGGTGCATTATTTTCTTCTTCTATATATGCAGAAGAAAATAGTCAAACTAATGGCGAAAGCAACACGGAATCGACCTCAGAAGCACAGTCTTCGTGTATTTGGTGTAATGTCAGCGGTTCAGCTTCACTTGCCTATGACAGTAATCTATACGACACGAATGATTATCGCTCGGTTAGAAACTTTTCATGGAATGGAACTCTTAACTACAAGTTATCAGATAAGACGGGGCTATATTTTTCTACAGGTGGCTATAGAGCCTTAGAAGATAAAGTCGGTACTTATGCAACAGACTCTGTTTTTGGAGCAAGTTACTCCAATATCTACGAGTTTGGTGAGACAGGTAAGATAGGGTTAAGTGGCCAGCTAACCATTCCTACGTCAGAAATATCACAAGACACCAAGCTATATACAGCGATTCGGATATCAACCCCAATTCGTTTTCAAATGCTAGGCGGAAATTATTCCGTTACGCCTAGAGTGAGAAAAAACTTTTACAAATATGAAACCATGAATGGCCGAGTTTTAACCGAATGGGTTTACTCCATATCTGTAGGCGGTAGTTATAGTTTTGATGATCTAACGATTGGAGCTTCGGCTTTAGGCGGTAATGGCATGAGTTACAAAGGAATTCGCAGTCGTCAGTTTACTTATGGGGCGTCAGCATATGCCTCATATGGGATTACGGATAACTGGTCTACGTCATTCACGGTCTCAACGGCAGGTTTCTATTCAGACGCAGAGCGAGGAACGCTAGGCAATATCGATTTGTTCGATACTGATAAAGCGACCTATATTGCACAACTAACGTTCTCTTTCTAGGGAAAAAAATATTATAACAGGACGATAATATGCATTTTAAAAAAGTAGCATTAGCGTCTGCAATAACAGCTATTTTAGCCGGCTGTGGCGCAGATGACCAAGCATATGACACACTAAGCAAACCAGAAAATTCGTTTGAAAAAACGAATGTAAAAACAGACCAAGTTTATCTTTATATGCCATCTATGGCGAATGCTCCTAAGTTTGCAGGCTCAATGGCCCCGTTTATGCAGGGACAAGAAAAGCTTGTAACTCTGGCGTTTGAAGCGAGCCAGGATAACTCGGGATCTGGTGAGTTGAAGGTACGAATGATTAGCCCTGATGTTATTAGCCAGGGAGAAATTGATAAAGGTCAATTAGGACGTTGGATCAATAATCCAGACGACACAAGTCTAGTTCTTTCCATTCCAGTTGACTACGTAGACTACCAATGTCGTGAAAATGACTACGGGGAGTGTACGAATAAAGAAGAAAAAGTAGATAACAATGAAGTGCGTTGGCAAGACCGCCGCTTTTTTGAACCTAGCTTTGATGATGTAAAAGTTGCTGAAGCAACATGGAACCAGTTATTCACATTCGCAAGTGGATGCTATACGAAAGTGGGTAGCCCTCGAGTTGCTGCAAACGCCAACACGGGTTGGAAAGGATACGAAGTTACAGCCGATGGCGTAATTAACTTTGAAGTTAAACAAGATTATCGTATCGCAAACAACTGGCGCTGCATGATTAACTCCCTAAGTAGTAACGGCTTTGACATGGATAAGTTGTCGTTTACGGCATCTCAATTCTATTCTCTTGTGCCTCTCGACCTTGTTCGCTCTTCATCGACAGAATATGAACCAGTGATGTATCTGAAAGGTGATGAGGATACTTTTGGCTTCTTTGCTAATGAAGTAGGCCGTCCTGATCCATCGTATGTAGATGGACAATTTGATCAGAAGTTTAGCTATCTTCACCGTTTTAACCCAAGCCTAGAATTTATTGATTACCATCTTTCGGACAGTTTTGACCAAAACGAAGAAACACGGTTCTTTAAGCAGGTCACGAAAGATGTTATTGACCGAATTAATCCACAGTTAGAGAAAGTGGGTGTTCCCAAAATTCGTCTTCACGAACCTTCCGGTAAGTTGTCAGGTGATTTGAGATACAATGTTATCAACTTGATTGATGAGCCGCTAGACAATGGTTTGGCTGGGTATGGCCCCTCAGCGGTTAACCCGTTGACAGGCGAAATTGTTCACGCACATGTAAACCAGTACTCAGGTGTTTTGCGTTCAATCTCTGATTGGCTATGGGATCGTATTGCTCAAGATTATAACAAAGGGCGAGTTGAATTAGTTGCAAAACCGGATGCGGGTTCTACATCTAACGCGACAAACAGCACTGGAGAATCAACTACATCAAACTCTGTCGCCTCTATTACTGAAGCGTCTCAGTCTACTGAAGTTGTTTCTTTGGGAGATATGGTTGCGTTTGAGCAATCTCCAATGGCGAATGAGTCTATGGCCGATGTCATTGCCGCTGTTAAAGAAGAACTTGAAGCCAATGATGAGAATGTTTCATTTGAAGATTTAAGTGCCATCAAAGAGTTGGAGCGTCGCCTGTGGGCTGAGAACAATATGTACCCAGTTTCAGCGCTTCGATCTGGTGCTACATTGAAGAGTCTGCCAAGTTCTATTGGTGGTATGAGCTTCAACTTCCAAGATGCATCTCTTTGGAGCAATGGTCAAATAGGCGAAGTTGGTAGCCTAAAAGAATGGGCTGATTTGACGGAGAAACAACAAGAAGAGCTGAGTCTGTTCATTGTTGGCGTATTCTATGCGAAAACGCTTGTACATGAGCTAGGCCATAACTTTGGTCTTCGTCACAACTTCAAAGGTAGTAATGATGCTTCAAACTACTTTAAAGATCATGAGCTTGCCGAGCACGGTCTGAAAGTAGTACCTGGGTATTCTTCGATCATGGATTACAACCCATCGCTATTAAATGCACTACCGGTTTTTGGTCCTTATGATTTGGCCGCTTTACGTTTTGGTTATAAGCGTCAAGTTGAAGCTACTGAAACGGTAGTGAATCAAGCAGACAATACCACGAGCGAGCAAACTGTTTATCTCGATGCTGGCCAGTATGATGCGCAGCTTCGCGAGGAGATTCTTGATCCTTACAAGGCTCCTTCGGATCTTCTAAGTGACGGTACAATCAAAGCACTAGTATCGGAAAACCCTGCGATTCCGATGAGAGACTTTGCGTTTTGTACTGACGGAAATGTAAGTTTAAATGATGACTGTAACCGTCATGATGAAGGGCGCAACCGTTCTGAAATTATGTCTTACAAGTTAGAAACTTACGATGACCTGTACTACAAACGTACAGTACGTGGCATGAGAGAGAACTTCTCTGAAGGGACGATGATGAGTTACACAGTTCGTCGAGTTCAAGAGTTCCAAGATTGGCGTAATGCCCTACATGTATACGATCGCTACCGTGAGTTAGTATTCTCTAGCCCTCTTTCACATATCCAAATGCAGGGCTTGCCAAAAGCACAGGAAGCGTTCTGTAGTGACGAAGCAAATGCAACTCGTTGGCCATTTGCCGTTTACTGTGGTGCTCCATTGGCTGTTGATAAAGCGCGTGATCAACTTGTAAACATCCTGATTACTCCAGACCATACGTGTGAGATTGAGAAAGCTGACGGTTCATTTACTTACAAGAAACTTGCAGAGATCATGGGCAATTATTCAATGCGTAATAATTTCCCTATCAACTTTGTCCCGACGACATGTTTTGATGACACTATCAAAGCGTCATTAGCAACAGGGGAAAAAGTTGTAGGTGAGATAGGTAAGTTCCTAAACAGTGGCAAGGCTCCACGTCCTGCTCCAGTAAATAACTACTCTAACTACATCGATTACATCGGTCATTGGCCAGATAAACTAGCGGCATCTGTGGCACTAGTTGATCGTGTTGGTATGCGTCGTTCAACTGATCGCTCTACGACATCACTGTTAGAACTACCAGAAACGACAGGCTTAGCAAATGGATTTTTCCAGTTCTATCCGAAAGGGGATCTCTTGCTAGATACTTTGATTTTGGGTGAAGAGTTTCTTTATCTGAACTTCAAAGATGAACAAGGTAATTACTCTCGACCAAAAGGTGACTTCACTGCAATAACATGGAACGATAAAATCGAAACTATGCCTTATTACGGTAGTTGGAGTGTACGTAATTACTTTGCACTTCCTCGTTTCGAAGAAGTTCCATTGACCAAAGCTATTTTGACGGCAATGGTTTGGCATTCAGCAGGAAATATGGTGGATCAGCGTGATGAAGTATTAGCTCGCAAGATCAGTATGCGAAGTGAACCTGTTGGCTCAATGAGCGATTTACGTACATTTAAACGCTCAAACGGCACTACTTACTACGCTACACCAGAAAACAGCTACGCTTGGAATATGATTGCATTCACGAATGACATTAAAGCGTTGCAAGAAGCTGAAGCAGCCTCTGTTGATTTGACAACGGTGACTTTAGAAGCTGTGGTGCTTGCAGATTATCAAGATGCTGAAAAACGAGCTGAGTTGCTTAAGAAGTATGCCTACCAGTTGAAGTCTCTGGAGAATTTACCAGTATATAACCGTACTAGTTACTTATCTGATGACTTACACGCACACTAATCATTGATAAATAACTCAAAGCCCGCTAACCAGCGGGCTTTTTATCATTTTAATCAATACACAATATTTTTCAGCGAGTAGGCACGCCACTATGAAACTTAAAGTCGTTGTCTTTTGAGCAAATCAGCTGTGCTTCTATTTGGCCAAAATAGGCGACTCGCTCGCTGATGTCTTTGCCAGCGATCTGCTCTGCGAGGGTGAGGTAATCTTGGTAATGCCGTGCTTCTGAGCGCAGCAGAGAAACGTAGAACTTGGCAATGTCATCGTCCATGTGAGGAGCGAGCTTTGCAAACCGCTCACAAGATCGTGCCTCGATATACCCTCCGACAATAAGCTTATCGATCAGTGTCTCAGGCTCATGTGTCTTCATGTGTGAGAGCAAACCTTTTGCGTAGCGGCTTGCGGTCACGTTTTCGTATTCAATCCCTCTGGAACACATGATTTCCAGAACTTGGTAAAAGTGGTGTAACTCTTCTTTAATGAGTAAGACCATTTTATCAATGAGCTCTTGGCTATAAGGTGAGTCTGACTTAGCCATAATGGCTTTAGAAAAGTTACTTTTGCCCTTTAGTGTCTCAATGGAGCCAATTCCACGATAGGCAAAATCTTCGTATGGCTTAAACCAATCGAGTAGGGTATGCGAGCTTTCTTTATCCACCGCATATTTACGGATCAAATACATCGCTGATTGCCCAGCTTTCAGCTCGCAAAGCAAATGATCTATCAAGATGGTGGGAAGATTTTCAGGCTTTTTGGCCTCTTCGACCCATTCACTAGGTGTTTCACATTGTAGAAAATGGTTAATGGGGCCAAGCAGATCTTGGTACGCTTCGAGAGATATCATAAATCAGTTTAACTAGTGATGAAAAAAGGCCGCGTTTGCGACCTTTACAAAGAGAATCGTAGTGGTAAATCTTACCACTTTTTCTTATCACCGAAGAGTGCATCCATGTCGTTGTTACGCTCTTTTTCTTCCATTTGCTGCAGTTCTACCGCGTTTTTATCTGAACGCTTCTTATCAACCTCATTAAGCATTGTTTCTAGCTTTTCTTTGGCTTGGACTGAGTAAGCATCGTTTTTTGTGCTCAGTACATCAATACCTTTACGAAGCAATTGAACCGCGGTGCCTGCTTGACCGCGAGCAATAGAATCATGCGCACGCTTGATGACGTTTTCAATGTTAATTCGAATCTGCATAGTCTCAAGGCGAGCATTTTCTTCAACGTAAGCTTGAGTATCAAAGCGACCTTTGTTGTGCTCGTTACGAATGGTGTCTCTCAGGCGTTTGACAAGTTTCAGCATCACAATCGCTTGCTTATCACTGTTCGGAACTTTAAAGGCTGTGCTTTCACCACCTTGGTAATTGTTTTTAAGGTGTTCGATTTGCTGCTTCATGGCTTCGACCCGTTGAGCAAGTTGCTTGCTCTTGGGATCAAGTGCCGCCATATTTTCTAAAGCATCTAGGATACGGTTATTTAAGCAGACGAGTAGGTCTTTACTGTAGGGGATATGGTGAGCGTGTCCGATCAACTCCTCTGTTGCATCTATAACGGCAACATAACGCGCTGACTCCTGTCTTTTCGCGGTTTCTGCCTTTACTTTGTACTGCAACATAACGTTGTAACCAATAACAAGTACAAGTAAAACGGCGACCAGAGCGATGATTAAACCAATATTCATATCTGTTTTGTCTGCTTTATTTATTAACGGCTAACGAGTAAGGATACACGATTCCTTTAATGACATGCACCTATTAATCATATTCTTAGTGATTATTGCTGTTATTTAAAGCTTTAATAATCAAAAGTTGCTAATCCGATTGAAGAATGAGGTATGCATTACAAAAACCATCGTTGATGAGATCTCCAGTTAAGTAATGACAGAGAAAACTATCAATTTCGCTGTTCATTTTTAACGTTACACGTTATAACTAATAATTATATTTGAGAACTTAGTATGCGCAAGTTCTGCTCAAATGAGTGAGATTTGTTATTAGTAACGGATTACGGGGCCAGTATGAAACTGCAACAACTGAAGTACATTGTTGAAGTCGTTAATCACAATCTAAATGTCTCGGCGACCGCCGAAAGCTTGTATACCTCTCAGCCAGGGATCAGTAAGCAAGTCAGGCTTTTAGAAGATGAGTTAGGCATTCAGATATTTGAACGAAGTGGTAAACACCTCACTCAAGTGACTCGAGCTGGGGAAGATATCGTGCGAATTTCGCAAGAAATTTTAGCTCGAGTTGAGAGTATTAAAGCTGTGGCAGGTGAGCATACTCATCCTGAGATGGGCACACTGAACATTTCTACCACCCATACACAGGCTCGTTATGCTTTACCGGATGTCATTAAAGGGTTTGTAAAGCGTTACCCGAAGGTCTCCTTGCACATGCACCAAGGGACGCCAAGTCAAATGTCCGAAGCGATTGCAAAAGGCACGGCGAATTTTGCGATTGCGACAGAAGCTCTGCATTTGTACCAAGATGCGATTATGTTGCCTTGTTACCACTGGAATCGTTCGATTGTTGTACCTAAAGAGCATCCATTGGCTAAGAAGGAAAAAGTGACTATTCAAGATTTGGCTTCTTATCCATTAGTGACTTATGTGTTTGGTTTTACCGGTCGCTCGGAGCTTGACACCGCATTTAATAGAGTAGGATTAACGCCGCGAGTAGTGTTTACTGCAACCGACGCTGATGTTATCAAAACTTATGTACGTATGGGGATTGGTGTGGGTGTGATTGCCAGCATGGCGGTAGATAAAGAGCAGGATAAAGATCTGGTATCGATCGATGCGAGCCACTTATTTGGCGCAAGTACCACCAGTATCGGCTTCCGACGAGGTACGTTCCTACGTTCATATATGTTTGATTTTATGGAAAGATTTGCCCCTCATTTGACAAGACCAGTAGTAGAACAAGCGATCTCGTTGAAATCAAATGCTGAGATTGATGAAATGTTTAAAGACATCGTTCTTCCCGTTCGTTAAAGCGCTTTCCTCCACCGCTTCTTCCCCCTAAAATAGCGTCGCAATTTTAGGGGGATACATGCAAAAACAATTTCAATTGCTCGATGAATGGCTTACTGAGCACCAAGGATTCTGGCGTTTTGAACCATTTCATCAAAGTTTGCATGAACAACTTCCTTGGGTAGACACGCATCCTGACATGTGTGCGTGGTTAAACTCTCTCTCAGTGCAAGAGTTATCACAATACAAACTCGATCCCACTAGTTTGATTACAGATCTTGGCAGGTTTATTCCAGATAGCAAAACGGTATTAGCGAACATTGCACTGACACCACACTCGACAACGACCATAAAACTCGCTGAGCGTTTTGACGTCGGAATCCCAGGACGAAAACTTAAGCAAATTGAAGCAATGGGCTCTTATAGCCTAACTCGTCATCAAGGGAGCGAATGGCTAGAATGGTGCTCGGGGAAGGGATACCTAGGCCGAGTTCTTTCTTCTCAAACTAGGCAACGCGTGACGAGTTTTGAGTATCAGTTACCCTTGTGTCAAAGTGGTCAATCCGAAGCGGATGCACTGAATCTGCCCATGCATTTTGTTCAAGGCGATGCTCTTGAATGTGAATCTAAACAATACTTTAAGCCAGAACAGCATGCTGTCGCCTTACATGCCTGCGGAGATTTACATGTTCGAATGATGCAGTATGGTTGCGAGAAAGGCGTAGCAGCGATGACGATTGCTCCTTGTTGTTACCACCTCATTCAGAGCGACGCTTACCAAGTATTGTCGAGTGTGGCCAAGCTCTCGAGAATACGTCTTAGTCGAAGTGAACTGCGAATTCCATTGCAGCAGACGGTGACTGGTGGAAGCCGGGTTCAGCGACATCGACAATTAGAGATGACTTTTCGTCTTGGTTTGGATCTGCTACTAAGACAAGAATGTGCTTTTAAAGAGTATGCGCCTGTACCGAGCATTAAAAAGTCACAGCTTTCGCTAGGCTTTGAGGCGTTTTGTCGTTGGGCTGCGGAGCTAAAAGAATGGAGCTTGCCTCAAGTGAACTTCGAGCTGTATGAGGCTGAAGGGGCGAAACGTTTTTGGCGTATGGAAATGCTAAGCTTGGTGCAGCAAATCTTTCAACGTGCAATTGAAATGTGGCTTATTTATGACAAAGCCATGTATCTCCAAGAACAAGGGTATCAAGTATCGCTAAGTGAATTTTGCGATCGAGATATTACTCCGAGAAATATTCTTATTCACGCATCTGACAGAAAGAACACCTAAGAAATACTTATTTGGGAGTGTTACATATAGAATTTGTTGTTATAACTTAGATTATTTTGTAATAAAAAGCTCGCGTTTATGCGAGCTTTTTACTGAGAGCATAAGAATCTGCAGCTTAGTTAAACATGCGAATGGCTTCTGCTGGATCTACGTATTCTAGGTTAAAGCTTTCTGCAACCTCTTTGCAGGTCACTTTACCGTGAATCACATTTAGACCCAGTAGGAAGCCTTTATCTGCCGTCAATGCTTCACGATATCCTTTGTTTGCAAGCTTCACAATGTAAGGTAGAGTCGCGTTATTAAGGGCAAAAGTAGAAGTGCGAGCGACGGCACCTGGCATGTTAGCAACACAGTAGTGTACGACATCGTCAACAATGTAAGTCGGCTCTGCGTGTGTGGTTGCGTGAGAAGTTTCGAAACAACCGCCTTGGTCGATTGCAACGTCAACAACTGCAGCACCAGGCTTCATCTTCGCGATGTGCTCTTTTGTGACCAGTTTTGGTGCTGCTGCGCCTGGGATAAGCACCGCACCGATGACAAGATCGGCTTCTAGAACGTGCTTCTCGATCGCATCTTCTGTAGAATAAACGACTTTAGCGCGGCCTTGGAATTCTTCGTCTAATTTACGAAGCGTATCCACGTTACGGTCAAGGATAGTAACATCAGCACGTAAGCCAACAGCCATACGAGCAGCGTTAGCACCAACGACACCGCCGCCAATAACAACGACTTTAGCTGGTTCAACGCCCGGTACACCACCAAGAAGTAAACCACGGCCACCGTGAGATTTCTCTAGAGTTTGTGCACCAGCTTGGATAGACATACGACCAGCAACTTCAGACATTGGAGCAAGTAGTGGTAAGCGACCCATATGATCTGTTACAGTCTCATAGGCAATGCAGACAGCTTTGCTCTTGATTAGCTCTTCAGTTTGTGGAAAATCTGGAGCTAGGTGTAAATAAGTAAATAATATTTGCCCCTCTTTGAGCATGGCTCGCTCAACAGCTTGAGGTTCTTTTACCTTTACAATCATTTCTGCTTTCGCGAAGACGTCAGCAGCAGTAGGAAGAATGGATGCGCCTACAGCGATGTAATCATCGTCTGAAAAACCGATGCCTGCACCGGCATTAGTTTCAACAAAAACTTGGTGACCATGTGAGATAAGCTCTCTCACACTGGCTGGGATCATACCAACACGGTATTCGTGGTTCTTGATTTCCTTTGGAACGCCAATAATCATCCTGACTCCTCGTTTTATTCTGGTTGTATTGACTATGTGTAGGGTGTAATGTCGAATTTGTGCCTAGTATAGATGTGATGTGGCAAAATTTGATACTGAATATTAAAAAGTTGTAGTATATTTTTTTGCAAGGAAGTAATAAGGTGGAATAAAAAATGGTAGATAACTACAAAAAGCCGTCCAAGGATCTAGACCGTATCGATCGCAATATTTTGAATGAATTGCAGAAAGATGGTCGAATTTCAAACGTTGAACTCTCTAAACGCGTGGGGCTTTCTCCAACTCCATGTTTAGAGCGTGTTCGTCGCTTAGAGCGTCAAGGATACATTACGGGTTATACCGCATTGTTAAACCCTCAGTACCTAGATGCCTCGTTGCTCGTGTTTGTTGAAATAACGTTAAATCGTGGTGCGCCCGATGTATTTGAACAGTTTAATGCCGCGGTTCAAAAACTGGATGATATCCAAGAGTGTCATCTTGTTTCTGGTGATTTCGACTATCTATTAAAAACGCGTGTATCTGATATGGGTGCTTACCGTAAATTGCTCGGTGATACCCTGCTTCGTTTACCAGGTGTAAATGACACTCGAACCTACGTTGTAATGGAAGAAGTGAAGCAAACCAACCAACTTGTGATTAAAACACGTTAAATTCTTGTAAGGAAAGCGGCTTATATCGCTGCTTTCACCTTCCAAGCGTTGGGTTTTTCCTTTCGATATGGTTAAATCGACTTATGAATCCGAGCGGCACAGGCCGCTCGGAATGTTTCAGTTACTGTTGATTCAAGTTGATTTATGTTCAAAGAGAACGCTAAAAAAGTACAAACCATTATTAAAACAAGCGAAGAGGCTCAGTCTTCTCGTCTGAACGGTTTTCAACGTCTCAAAGAGTGCTGCCTTATTCTAGGCGTACTGACTTCTGCTTTCCTTTCAATTGCCCTAATAACCTTTAGCCCAGCTGACCCTTCTTGGTCTCAAACCTCATGGGGTGGAGACATCAGCAATGCAGGTGGACAATTTGGTGCTTGGGTAGCGGACACTCTCTTGTTTACATTTGGCTTGTTGGCTTATCTGTTGCCAGTGCTATTGGTGATTGTGACATGGGTCTTTTTCCGAACCAGAGACGAAGATGAACGCATTGACCTCATGTTGTGGGGAACGCGTTTGCTCGGTCTGGTGATACTAATTTTAACCAGTTGTGGTTTGGCGGACATCAATTTCGACGATATCTGGTATTTCTCTTCTGGTGGTGTGCTTGGTGATGTTCTTAATAGTCTAGCGTTACCCACACTGAACCTACTGGGTACAACGTTGGTTTTGCTGTTTGCTTGGGGGGCGGGTTTAACTCTACTTACCGGCATCTCATGGCTCTCGATTGTCGAATGGATCGGTAGCTTGTTTCTCGATGTTTGTCAGTGGGCGCTTAATCGTCTTCGCGGTGAAAAAACAGAAGTTATCGCACCAGAATTACAACCAATGGCATTGTCTGACGATGAGCCTAAAGCTCAGCCACAAATAGAAGCACAACAAGATGAGATTGTTGAGGAAGAGCGTATTCCTGATCCGCTACCAATGGAGCCTGTGGTTCAAATACGCAGAGAATACCCGATCCATATGCCACAGACAGTGAGCTACCAAACGGTCGCTGACGAGCTGGATGAACTGGAGGATAGCTCCTTTGAGCGAGCGAAAAAGCTTAACGCCACAATTGAAGAGTTAGAGCAAGAAGCACTGTCGGTGAATGACCTGCCTGATGACGCCATGAGTGCAGAACGTGCACGTTATAATGTTGCCGACATCGCTCAAGTTTCTGCAGAACACTCTCAAACAACACAAGTTGAACATGCGCAAGATTTCAGTGTAGATGTGGAAGAGTTTGATCACGTTATCTCACTTTCCGAACTGGATAAGATATCAGAAGAAATCGATGAGCCTGTCATGGTCGGTTTTGCTGAAGAAGCACCATTGCATCGCAATGAGGCGCAGAGCGTTGCAATCGCAGAGTCGAGAGAGCCAATGTTCTCTCACCCAGGAGTAGAATCAACTACTCAACATACTACTCAAGAAGAGAGCGTGGAGTTGCCTGCTGCTGACAGTGTGGGTGATGTGAATCCAGAAGTGGAAGATTATGTGGAAGAGAATGAAGAGCAAGATCAAGATGTCACCGCCTTCCAAAACATGGTCTCCAAAGCGCAGCAAAATATGGCGGCGACACAAAATCCGTTCTTAATGAAGCAAGATACAACGCTACCAGTCCCTAAAGAGCCGTTACCAACGCTTGAGCTACTTTATCACCCTGAAAAACGCGAGAATTTCATCGATAAAGAAGCACTAGAACAAGTAGCAAGATTGGTCGAATCTAAACTGGCCGACTACAAGATCACCGCGGAAGTGGTTGGGATCTTCCCTGGTCCTGTGATCACCCGTTTTGAACTTGATTTAGCGCCGGGTGTGAAAGTAAGCCGTATTTCGAGCTTATCCATGGACTTAGCGCGTTCACTTTCCGCCATCGCTGTTCGAGTCGTGGAAGTGATCCCTGGTAAACCCTACGTGGGGCTTGAGCTGCCAAACATGAGCCGTCAAACGGTTTACCTTTCAGACGTAATTGATAGCCCACAGTTTAAGAATGCAACGTCACCGACCACGGTGGTTCTAGGGCAAGATATTGCTGGTGAAGCATTGGTCGCAGATTTGGCGAAAATGCCTCACGTGCTGGTGGCAGGTACCACGGGCTCGGGTAAATCTGTTGGGGTAAACGTCATGATTCTTAGCATGCTCTATAAAGCAAGCCCAGAAGATGTGCGTTTTATTATGATCGACCCGAAAATGCTGGAGCTTTCGGTGTACGAAGGCATTCCACACCTATTAGCGGAAGTGGTTACTGACATGAAAGATGCCTCCAACGCGTTGCGCTGGTGTGTCGGGGAGATGGAGCGTCGTTACAAACTGATGTCTGTGATGGGCGTGCGTAACATTAAAGGTTTTAATGAGAAACTGAAAATGGCGGCAGACGCGGGCCATCCTATTCACGATCCCTTCTGGCAAGAAGGGGATAGCATGGATACGGAGCCACCATTATTAGAAAAACTGCCGTATATCGTTGTCGTTGTGGATGAATTTGCGGATCTCATGATGGTGGTCGGCAAAAAAGTGGAAGAGTTGATCGCACGCTTGGCGCAAAAAGCGCGTGCCGCGGGTATCCACTTGATCCTAGCGACACAACGTCCATCGGTAGATGTCATTACCGGTCTGATCAAAGCGAACATTCCAACACGAGTCGCATTTACCGTATCCACCAAAACCGACTCTCGTACCATCCTCGATCAAGGTGGTGCTGAATCGCTATTGGGCATGGGTGACATGCTTTACCTTCCTCCGGGTTCGAGTCACACCATCCGAGTGCATGGTGCCTTTGCCTCAGATGATGACGTGCATGCAGTTGTGAACAACTGGAAAGCGCGTGGTAAACCAAACTATATTGACGAGATCATCAGTGGCGACCAGGGGCCAGAAAGTTTGCTGCCAGGTGAACAAATGGAGAGCGATGAAGATCTTGATCCCCTTTTCGATCAAGTGGTTGAACATGTTGTTCAGTCACGTCGTGGTTCGGTTTCTGGTGTTCAGCGCCGTTTCAAAATTGGCTACAACCGTGCGGCGCGTATTGTAGAGCAGTTGGAAGCTCAAGGTATTGTGAGTGCACCGGGCCATAATGGCAACCGAGAAGTGCTGGCTCCTGCACCTCCAAGAGAATAATGAACTTTCGTTTAGAAGGAGGAGTCAAAACGTGCAACTCCTTTTAAACCTTAGCCGTGAATAGGTATAAAAATGAAAAAATGGTTAGTTGTATTTTTCCTTAGCGCGTCAGCATTGGCAAATCCACAGCAAGAGCTGAATCAGAGATTAGGCATGAATGATGGCTTTAGCGCAAACTTCAACCAAACGGTGACAAGCCCAGATGGTGAAGTCGTGATGGAAGGGGAAGGCAGCGTTGATATTGCCAGACCAAG
Organism: Vibrio vulnificus NBRC 15645 = ATCC 27562; assembly: GCF_002224265.1. Classification (NCBI taxonomy): domain Bacteria; kingdom Pseudomonadati; phylum Pseudomonadota; class Gammaproteobacteria; order Vibrionales; family Vibrionaceae; genus Vibrio; species Vibrio vulnificus. The sequence continues at coordinate 258,381 of NZ_CP012881.1, read as the reverse complement.
CCTGTTTCGCTGGAGTACCTCTTTACCGGATGAAAACCTGTTGGTTTCGGATGGAAAAACCTTATGGTATTACAGCCCATTTATTGAACAGGTGAGTATTTACTGGCAAGAACAAGCCGTACAACAAACACCGTTTGTTTTACTCACTCGTAATCAGTCCAGTGATTGGGAAAACTATCAAATCACGCAAGATGGTAGTGTATTCACTCTCGTGCCGAAAGCGGCAGACTCTACCCAGGGGCAGTTCCAAATTGATATTGATGAAAAAGGGATTGTGCATGGTTTTAATGTCATTGAACAAGATGGGCAAAAAGGCATCTTTAAGTTTACGGATATCAAGTTAGGAAAGCCTGCTGCTGCCCGCTTCACCTTTAACGTCCCAGAAGGGGTTGAAGTGGATGACCAAAGGAACTAATCGCCAGTGTCAAATTACACCTTAGATTTTTCAGGGGACGAAGATTTTCGTCCCCTTGCTGCTCGTATGAGACCGGAAACGATCGAACAGTACATCGGTCAGCAGCATATTTTAGGGCCTGGTAAGCCATTGCGTCGCGCGCTTGAGGCCGGCCACATTCATTCAATGATTTTGTGGGGACCGCCAGGTACAGGCAAGACAACGTTAGCAGAAGTGGCTGCAAACTACGCCAACGCGGAAGTTGAACGCGTGTCTGCGGTCACGTCTGGCGTCAAAGAAATTCGTGCCGCAATTGAAAAAGCACGCGAGAACAAAATGGCGGGTCGTCGCACCATCTTGTTTGTGGATGAGGTACATCGCTTTAATAAATCACAGCAAGATGCCTTCTTACCGCACATTGAAGATGGAACAGTGACCTTTATCGGCGCGACCACAGAAAACCCATCGTTTGAACTGAACAACGCATTATTGTCACGTGCTCGTGTGTATAAGCTTACGTCACTCAACAAAGAAGAAATCTCACTGGCATTAAACCAAGCGATCAACGATAAACAACGTGGTCTGGGTAATACACCAGCACACTTTGCTGATAATGTCTTGGATCGTCTGGCTGAGCTCGTCAATGGTGACGCTCGAATGTCTCTGAACTATCTTGAGTTGCTGTATGATATGGCAGAAGACAATGCTCAGGGCGCAAAAGAGATCACACTAAAGTTACTGGCGGAAGTGGCGGGGGAGAAGGTCTCTCGCTTTGATAATAAAGGCGATATTTGGTACGACTTAATCTCTGCCGTGCACAAATCCATTCGTGGATCAAACCCGGATGCTGCGCTTTATTGGGCAGCGAGAATGATCTCTGCTGGTTGTGATCCACTCTATATCGCGCGACGTTTACTGGCCATTGCCTCTGAAGATGTGGGCAATGCGGATCCGAGGGCAATGCAAGTGGCACTTTCCGCGTGGGATTGCTTTACCCGTGTTGGGCCTGCAGAAGGCGAACGCGCAATTGCACAGGCGATCGTTTACCTTGCGTGCGCACCGAAAAGTAATGCGGTCTACACCGCTTGGAAGCAAGCGCTGTCGGATGCGCATAATCTTCCAGAGTTTGAAGTGCCTTTCCATTTGCGTAATGCGCCGACCGGATTGATGAAAGATCTCGGTTATGGGGAAGGTTATCGATACGCTCATGATGAGCCTGGAGCCTACGCCGCTGGTGAACAATATTTGCCTGCCGAAATCGCTGATCGCAAGTACTATCAGCCAACAAATCGAGGCTTAGAGAGCAAAATCGCTGAAAAGTTAGATTACTTGGCTAATTTAGACGCAAATAGCCCACAAAAGCGCTATGAAAAGTAGGCATTTTTGGATACATTTGTTCGGTTAATTTTTTCAACGTGCTCGACAGGATTGGGTGCGTACCTTCACAACAAAAAGCATAGGATTAACAATGCTGGATTCTAAATTACTTCGTACAGAGCTGCATGAAACAGCTGCTAAACTGGCACGTCGTGGCTTTAAGCTAGACGTAGAGACAATCGGTAAACTTGAAGAACAACGTAAGTCCATTCAAGTAGAAGTTGAAAATTTACAATCCACGCGTAACTCCATCTCCAAGCAAATCGGTCAACTGATGTCGGCTGGTGACAAAGAAGGTGCAGAAAAGATCAAGCAACAAATCGGGTCATTAGGCTCTGATTTAGATGCGAAAAAACTCGAACTTGACGCACTGATGGCGCAGTTAGATGACATCATCCTTTCTGTTCCAAACATTCCTGCGGATGAAGTGCCAAATGGCAAAGACGAGAACGATAATCTTGAGATTTCGCGTTGGGGTGAGCCAAAGTCTTACGACTTCGAATTAAAAGATCACGTTGACCTAGGCGAAATGGGTGACGGTCTAGATTTCGCAAGCGCAGTTAAGATCACTGGTGCACGTTTCATCGTGATGAAAGGTCAATTTGCTCGTCTACACCGTGCCATCGCTCAGTTTATGCTTGATCTTCACACTGAAGAGCATGGCTATACGGAAATGTATGTGCCTTACCTTGTGAACGCAGACAGCTTGTTTGGTACGGGTCAACTACCAAAGTTTGGTAAAGATCTTTTCCACACAGAGCCACTGACAGAAAAGGCAAGTGATGAAGAGCCACGTAAACTGTCTCTTATCCCTACAGCCGAAGTACCAGTAACGAACTTAGTTCGCGACACGATTTCTGATGAAGCAGATCTGCCGCTTAAGATGACCGCTCATACGCCATGTTTCCGTTCAGAAGCTGGCTCGTACGGTCGTGACACTCGAGGTCTGATTCGTATGCACCAGTTTGACAAAGTCGAGCTGGTACAAATCACCAAACCAGAAGATTCAATGAATGCACTAGAAGAGCTGACTGGCCATGCTGAGAAAGTGCTTCAGCTTCTAGAGTTGCCTTACCGTAAGGTGCTATTGTGTACAGGTGACATGGGCTTTGGCTCGCACAAAACTTACGATTTGGAAGTGTGGGTTCCGGCTCAAAACACTTACCGCGAAATCTCATCTTGTTCAAACATGTGGGATTTCCAAGCGCGTCGTATGCAAGCGCGTTTCCGTCGTAAAGGCGAGAAGAAACCTGAACTTGTACACACACTAAACGGTTCTGGTCTAGCGGTAGGTCGTACCATGGTTGCTATCCTAGAAAACAACCAAGAAGCAGATGGCCGCATTGCCATTCCGACCGTACTTCAGAAGTACATGGGCGGCGCAACGCACATCGGTTAATTGATTAACCATAAAAATATCAAAACCCAGCCACTGCGCTGGGTTTTTGTTATCTCGTGGCTAAACAAAACACTCTGGACGCTGAAGTGCGGTTTCAATGGCGTTTACCAATTGTTCTATATGATCCGGCTCGCTGATAAATGGCGGCATCATATAGATCAGTCTACCAAAGGGGCGAATCCACACGCCTTGCTCAACAAACAGGGCTTGGATGGTTTCCATATTCACTGGGCGATGTGTTTCTACGACGCCAATCGCACCTAACCAACGGGTGTTTTTCACCAAGTCGTGTTCTTCAAGTTTTGGCAGTAACTCAGAAAACAGCGATTCGATTTGCTTGGTTTGCTGTTGCCATTGGCCTTGCTCTATCAACTCTAAACTGGCGGTCGCGACGGCGCAGGCGAGTGGATTACCCATAAAGGTTGGGCCGTGCATGAAACAACCTGCTTCACCGCCACAAACCGTATCGGCGACGTGTTTGCTGGTTAAGGTCGCGGAAAGGGTCATGTATCCCCCAGTCAGTGCTTTACCCACACACAGAATGTCCGGTTGGATATCGGCATGCTCGCAGGCAAACAGCTTGCCAGTACGGCCAAAACCAGTCGCGATTTCGTCTGCTATTAGCAGTAGACCATACTTATCACAAAGTGCTCGAACGCCTTTCAGAAACTCTGGATGATAGATACGCATTCCTCCCGCACCTTGAACGATGGGTTCGAGAATCACTGCCGCTAATTCTTGATGGTGCTGCTCAATCTTCTGCGCAAAGTCAGTGAGATCTTCTTGCTTCCACTCATCCCAAAAACCACCAGTCGGCGACTTCGCGAAGATGTGCTCTGGTAAAAAGCCTTTGTAGAGTGAATGCATCGAGTTATCGGGATCGGTGACCGACATGGCTGCAAAGGTATCGCCATGGTAGCCATGTTGTAATGTCAAAAATTTCGGCCTGCGCTCACCTTTTGCGTGCCAGTATTGCAAGGCCATCTTTAAGCTCACTTCAACGGCTACTGAGCCCGAATCAGCGAGAAAGACATGCTCTAGGTTGTTTGGCACCAAGGACAGTAATTTTTTACACAAACTGATCGCTGGCTGATGAGTGATACCACCAAACATCACATGGGATACTTGATCAATTTGACGATGTGCCGCTTGATTCAAATGAGGGTGATTGTAGCCATGAATGGTCGACCACCATGAAGACATGCCATCGATGAGCGTGGTTCCGTCTTCGAGTTTGATATACACACCACTTGCGGAGTTCACGGGGTAGCAGGTCAGAGGTGTCAGTGTTGAAGTGTACGGATGCCAGATGTGCTGGCGGTCGAAGGCCAAATCCATAATAAAATCCAAGTGAGAATAGATTAAAAATAAACCAGATGTAAACTTTGAATTACTTATCAATGTTGACAGTTTATCGGGACTCGGTAGACTGTCAACAAAACAAAAATAGCAAGTTAACTATTACGCAAGGAATACACGTGGAAGTACGTCATAACTGGACTCATGCGCAAGTTCGTGAGTTGATGGAAATGCCTTTTATGGATTTGTTGTTTGAAGCGCAGCAAATCCATCGTCAATACCACCCTAAGAACTATGTGCAAGTGAGCACCTTGCTTTCGATTAAAACCGGTGCTTGTCCAGAAGATTGCAAATACTGCCCGCAAAGCGCTCGTTATCAAACGGATGTTGAAAAAGAGCGATTAATGGAAGTGGAGCGTGTTCTGGACGCCGCGCAAAAGGCTAAAAATGCCGGTTCGACTCGTTTTTGTATGGGAGCAGCTTGGAAGAATCCGAAAGAACGCGACATGCCGCTGCTGACTGACATGATCAAAGGCGTCAAAGATATGGGGCTGGAAACCTGTATGACTCTGGGCATGTTAACTCCAGAACAAGCTAAGCAACTGGCAAGCGCGGGTTTGGATTATTACAACCACAACCTCGATACCTCACCGGAGTATTACGGTAACATTATTACCACACGCACTTATCAAGATCGCCTAGATACCTTATCTCATGTACGTGACGCAGGCATGAAGATCTGCTCTGGCGGCATCATCGGTATGGGTGAAAGCGCTAATGACCGCGCTGGGTTGCTTGTTGAGTTGGCCAATCTGCCTACTCATCCAGAAAGTGTTCCTATCAACATGCTGGTTAAGGTGAAAGGGACACCTTTGGAAACGGCTGAAGAGGTTGACCCGTTTGACTTCATCCGTTTAATTGCCGTTGCTCGTATAATGATGCCGACCTCAGCCGTTCGTTTGTCGGCAGGGCGTGAAAACATGAATGAACAAATGCAAACCTTGTGTTTTATGGCGGGAGCCAATTCTATCTTTTACGGCTGTAAGCTGCTCACAACACCAAACCCTTCTGAAGATAAAGACATGCAGCTGTTTAACAAGTTGGGCATTAACAGTCAGCAAGTCTCACAAAAACCCGATGAAATTACAGAAAACGAATTGTTAGATCGTGTAGTCGAAAGCGTGGCTGCTCGCCCAACAAAAGACGATCTGTTTTATGACGCAAGCCTTTAACGAAAGAATAGCACAAGCCCTGAAGCAGAGACGCAAACAGGGCTTGAATCGCCAAAGTGAAGTGATTTTCTCGGGAAATCAAGCGGTTTTAGAACATCAAGGGAAGCGCTATCTCAATTTTTCTGCCAACGACTATTTGGGATTGGCGAACGATCAATCTTTAGTTCGAGCTTGGCAGCAGGGTTTGAGTTTATATGGTTGTGGCAGCGGGGCATCTCCATTGGTGACGGGTTACACCCCTGCGCACAGCAATCTCGCGGCTTCCTTATGTGATTGGCTAGGGTATGAAAGTGCCACTTTGTTTGGATCGGGATTTTCGGCCAATCAAGCGCTGTTGTTTGCACTGCTTGAAAAAGGTGATCTCCTAGTGCAAGACAAATTAAATCACGCTTCTTTAATCGAGGCGGGGCTTTTTTCTCCTGCAACTATGAAGCGATTTAAGCATAATGATCTTAAAGCACTAGATACGATTTTAAACCGAGCTGATTGCCCAAGTTTGGTGGTGACGGAAGGCGTATTTAGCATGGATGGTGATTGTTCACCATTAGCTGAAATGCACGCACTCACCCAACGCCATTCGGCAAGCTTAATGGTGGACGATGCACATGGCGTTGGCGTACTGGGTGAAGAAGGTCGCGGAAGCTGTGCGCTCGCTAATGTGAAGCCAGATTTTTTGGTGGTCACTTTTGGTAAAGCATTCGGCTTATCGGGGGCTGCACTTCTAACGGATAAATCCAGCGGTGATTTCCTTGCTCAATTTGCTCGTCACCACGTTTACTCTACCGCGCTTCCGCCAGCACAAGCTTTCGCGTTGACGCATGCGGTAGAGCTGATTCGAACGCAGCAGTGGCGACGAGACAAACTTAATGAGCTGCAAACCCTTTTTGCGGAATATTTGGGGGAGCATGATAGTTATGTATCCACTCAAACGCCGATCAAACCGTGGCTCATTGGAGAGACACAACAAGCCGTGACGGTTGCACAGCGTTGCCGAGAACAAGGCATTTGGTTGACAGCGATCCGTCCGCCGACGGTACCCCAAAACACCGCGCGCCTGAGAATAACCTTGTCTGCTAATCACACCAAAGAACAGATGCACACACTGGCACAAGTACTGCTGACAGTCACAGGAGAGCACTAATGGAAATGGCTAAAGTATCCTTTACTGTGGAAGAAGCGTATGTGGATAAGCTGGCTATTGCTCAAGCATTCGGTAAGGCAGCAAAAAGCTATGACCAGCATGCTGCATTTCAACGAGAGGTTGGACATAAGTTATTAGATAAACTGCCCCAAGATTTATCGGGTCTGCGTGTTTTGGATCTTGGTTGTGGCACGGGGTATTTCTCGTGGCAACTTTTGCAACGAGGCGCTGCAGTCGTATGTGCCGACTTGTCGCATGAGATGCTTGAGCAGGCAAAGGCGCGTTGTGGGCAAGAGTCGGTGTCGTATCGCGTTGCCGATGCGGAGTCTCTGCCATTCGAGCAAGATGAGTTTGACATTGTCTTCAGTAGCTTAGCCTTGCAATGGTGCGAGGATTTATCGCGGCCTTTACGTGAAATGAACCGTGTTGTAAAACCGCATGGGCAAGTGCTGTTTTCCACATTACTAGATGGCTCACTCAATGAGCTAAAGCAAGCCTGGGCAAAAATTGACTCATATCAACACGTCAACCGTTTTATCTCTGCCAATCAGGTAAAAATTGCGTTAGCGCAATCTCATAGTCATAACCATCATCTAGACTTGACCGATATCACAGTCTGGTACGAGTCTGCGTTTGCTGTTATGCGTGATCTTAAGGGTATAGGTGCGAACCATGTAAGCGGGCGCTCACATGGTTTAACGACAAGACAAGCATTAAAACGAGTGGAAAGAGAGTACCAGACATTTCAGAACCATTTAGGTCAAGTACCGGCAAGTTATAAGGTTTGTTTAGGGGTTATACAGTTATGATGAAAGCATTTTTCATTGCAGGTACGGATACCGATGTGGGCAAAACCGTGGCATCTAAAGCGATTCTTCACGCATTAGCGGCCAAAGATCTACGTACTATTGGTTATAAACCAGTGGCAGCAGGCAGCGATAAAACGCCAGAAGGTTGGCGTAACTCAGATGCCTTGCATCTGCAGAAGGCGGCAACAGTGGTCGTTGATTACGAGGACATCAATCCATATGCCCTTGAGTTGCCAGCGTCTCCGCACATTGCAGCAAAACATGAAAAAGTAGAGATTGACTATGCTGTGCTGAGCAGCAAACTTGCGCAGCACAAAGAGAATGCAGACGTCGTGCTGGTTGAAGGTGCGGGTGGTTGGCGAGTTCCAGTGTCAGACACTGACAGTCTGTCTACTTGGGTTAAGCAAGAAGATCTGCCTGTTGTGTTGGTTGTTGGTATCAAATTGGGTTGTCTCAGCCACGCGTTGCTGACCGCTGAAGTGATCAAAGCCGATGGCCTCAATTTGGTTGGATGGGTTGCAAACCGAGTGAATCCTGGCACGGAGCATTACGCAGAGATCATTGATATGTTGGAAGAGCGTTTGGAGGTTCCAAAGCTGGGTGAAATTCCTTATATCCCAAGCGCTAAGCGTAAAGACCTCGGTAAATACATCAATGCGGATGTGTTACTCGAGCTTTAAAACATCAAAAGGGCTGCCATTGGCAGCCCTTTCTTTATCAGGTCTTGTGCTTATTTGTCTTGAACTAAGCCCATAAGCGCCTGTTGAGTATCCGAGATTTGCTTTGCAACTTGCTGCTCAGTCGAAATGCCGAGCTGCTGTTTTGCCTCTTCTTCAGAAATCCCTAGGTGACAGCACAATAAATCAATAGCCATTTGATAGTTGTTAGCTTCTACCATGATCATGTCCTTTGTTAACATGGGTTTATTTCTGCTCTGTTTGAAACGCTTTTCGTTGGCACAGATAAGACGATTCGATCTAGTTCAGAGCAGTATTGAATATCTGAGACTGAAAATAGCACGAAGCCGAATAAGCACAATAAGACAAAAGTCTAACGCGTGAGAGGACGTTTGAAACAAAACGATGCAGAGAATTTCGATGGTGTTGATTTCTAACAGATAAGCAACTTGGTAAACAAATGTTGCAATTTATCGCTTAACCTTGTTTTTAAACAAATTAGACTATATCTATTAGCAAAAGAGGCCAGTGTTACTGGCGTTCAATATAAATAAGCTTCTTTGGAGAAAAGTAATGAAGCGAGTCATGTTGTTTTTGATTACCAACCTTGCTGTGGTTTTAGTCCTCAGTGTTGTGTTGAACATTGTTTATGCTGTAACTGGAATGCAGCCAGGAAGCCTCTCAGGTTTATTGGTAATGGCTGCGGTATTTGGTTTTGGTGGTGCATTTATCTCCTTGATGATGTCAAAGGGGATGGCACTACGCTCTGTCGGTGGAGTGGTGATCGAGAGCCCTCGTAACGAGACAGAGCACTGGTTATTGGAAACGGTGAGCCGCCAAGCTCAGCAAGCGGGTATTGGTATGCCAACCGTTGCTATCTATGATTCACCGGACATCAACGCATTTGCAACTGGTGCAAAGCGTGATGATTCACTGGTCGCGGTTTCGACGGGTCTGTTGCACAACATGACGCGTGATGAAGCAGAAGCGGTGCTGGCGCATGAGGTGAGTCATATCGCCAATGGTGACATGGTGACCATGACGTTGATGCAGGGTGTCGTGAACACCTTCGTTATCTTCTTATCTCGTTTTATTGCCAACATGGTGGCCTCTAATAACAGTGATGAAGAAGGTGAAGGTTCAAACATGATGGTGTATTTCGCGGTTTCTATCGCGCTTGAGCTGGTGTTTGGTTTCCTCGCGAGCTTCATCACCATGTGGTATAGCCGTCATCGTGAATTCCATGCCGATGCGGGTGCCGCCCGTCTAGTTGGTAAAGAGAAAATGATTGCGGCTCTAGAGCGTCTAAAAATGAGCCAAGAATCAAAACTGGATGGCACCATGATGGCGTTTGGTATCAACGGTAAGCAATCTCTGACTGAGTTACTGATGAGTCACCCACCGCTAGACAAACGTATTGCAGCGCTACGTAACTTCTAATGTTATTGATTAATCACGAGCGTGGATAATCGCTTCCAATGTGAGCAAACATCTTGTGAGTAATGATGAACGAAAGGCTTGGAGAAAACTCCAAGCCTTTTTTGTTGGTGGCATGATCCAAATAGTCTTAGTTAACGTATTACCGCATGATATACAAATTTAATTGTGTAACTGTTGTAGGCTAGTCTACGTTTTATATGTGGCTAATTTTTAATACTTTAACTCTTGTGGGATTGGCAATATGGATGTGATAGCGGTCAGCAATGTCTACCGGTCATTGAGTAAATCAAATTTAGAAATTTTAGCCGATGTCTATCACCAACAGGTCGTATTTGAAGACGCAGCGCATCGGCTTGAAGGTTGGTCTGCGCTTAAGGACTACTTCCAATCGTTGTATGAAAATGTCATCGACTGTCGCTTTGATATTCATGAACACCAGCAAGTCGACCAGTCAGGCTTTCTTACTTGGACGATGACCTTAAAACATCCGAAGTTGAAAAAAGGGGAGGCGGTAAGCGTGAAAGGCGTCTCCCATTTGAAGTTTCATGAGGGAAAAGTGATATACCACCGTGACTATTTTGATTTGGGTGAAATGCTGTATGAGCATCTTCCCATTCTCGGCTCGGTTGTTAGAAGCATTAAGCAGAGGCTAGGGCAATGAACTCGGTACTGATCACTGGTGCGACATCAGGCATCGGAAAACAGCTCGCGCAAGATTATGCTGACGCGGGTGCAAAAGTGATTGCATGCGGACGCAATCGTCAGGTTCTCCAAGAGCTAGAAGATTATTCCCCCGCCATAGCAACGATCAGTTTTGATGTCACCGATTACCAGCAAACGCGAGAAGCATTATCGGTGCTGCCCTTTATTCCAAACGTGTGGCTATTTAACGCTGGTGATTGTGAGTACATGGACGATGGCATCGTTGATGCCCAATTGATGCAACGTGTGTTCAGCGTCAATGTTTTTGGTGTGGTGAACTGTATCGAGGCGAGCCAAGCCCATTTTCAACCTGGACACAAAGTGGTGATTGTCGGCTCCATTGCTTCGGAACTCGCCCTGCCAAGAGCGGAAGCGTATGGCGCGTCTAAGGCCGCGGTTGGGTATTTTGCGCGTAGCTTGTCGCTGAATCTTCAGACCAAGGGCATTGATGTTGTCACTGTCTTTCCTGGTTTTGTTTCCACTCCGCTGACGGACAAAAACACGTTTGCCATGCCGATGATCATCACGGTTGAACAAGCCTCAAAGGCGATTCGGCAACAACTGGCTTCCGGGAAGCAGCACATCTATTTTCCCGCTCGGTTTACCGCGCTCATTCGGTTACTTGCGTTACTGCCTTACCGTTGGCAGAAGGCGTTAGCTTCAAAATTAATTGCCCAATAAATTCAAAGGATAATGTATGAAAATTGCAATTATAGGTACAGGCATCTCCGGATTAACATGTGGCTACCATCTGCACAAAGCGCATGACATTACGCTGTTTGAAGCCAATGATTACATTGGAGGGCATACGGCGACGATCGATTTTAAACTCAACGGTAAAGACTACTCGGTTGATACGGGGTTTATTGTCTATAACGATCGAACCTACCCCAATTTCATCAATATGATGGATGAAATTGGCGTGACCGGGCGAGCAACCCAAATGAGCTTTAGTGTTCGCAATGACAGCAATGGACTGGAGTACAATGGCCACACGCTGGCGACACTGTTTGCCCAAAAAAGAAACTGGTTTAAACTGCAGTTCTACGGTTTTATTTTTGAAATTCTGCGTTTTAACAAACTGGCGAAAGCGTCTGCACACGATGACCAGATTGCCCAACAAACACTTGGGGAGTTCTTAGATACGCATGGTTTTAGTGACTATTTTAGCGACAACTATATCCTGCCGATGGGGGCTGCGATTTGGTCATCGACCTTAGCGGATATGCGTGCATTTCCACTTACGTTTTTTCTACGTTTCTTTCTCAATCACGGCCTTCTTGATGTCACCAATCGACCACAGTGGTATGTGATTGATGGCGGCTCAAAAGCTTATATCCCGCCACTAACGAAGGGCTTCTCTGATCGCATTCGTTTGAACTGTCCCGTTGAAAAAGTGATCCGTGACTCAACGGGTGTCACATTATATGTGGCAGGAGAAGCACAACGTTTCGATCACGTTATTTTTGCCTGTCATAGCGATCAAACGATGTCGTTATTAGAGGATGCCTCCAGTGATGAAGCTTCGATTTTGTCGCGTATGGCATATCAAGCCAACGAGGTTGTTTTGCATACTGATGATAGCTTGCTGCCTCGTAGAAAGGCGGCTTGGGCGTCGTGGAACTATTTACTCGATGGTAAGGAAGGAGAAGAAACACGCCTACCTTCGTTAACCTACAACATGAACATTCTTCAACACATTGAAGCAGAACATACGTTTTGCGTGACGCTCAATAGCAGCGATAAGATAGACGAAAACAAAGTTATTCGTAAGTTTGTTTACCACCATCCGGTATTTACCACGGAGTCCATCGTGGCACAGCAGAGACGAGGTGACATTCAAGGGCGAAATCACACATGGTTTTGCGGCGCGTATTGGTACAACGGATTCCATGAAGATGGCGTTCGCAGTGCCTTGGATGTAGTGCGAGGCATCAACCTTGTGCAAGCGAAAAAAGATACGATCTCTTTTCACCAAGGGGCGGCGTGAGCATGGTCATCAGCAGTCGTTTGTTTGTGGGTAATGTTCGGCACCGCCGCTTCACCCCAGTAGAACATAGTTTGAATTATCAATTGTTCATGCCAGCGATCGATTTGGACGAGTTAGCACAGCTTGAAAAAGAAGTGTGGGGTTTTGGCACTCGCTGGTGGCATTGGGCGCGATTTAAACGCAGTGACTATGTGGGAGAGGGCTGCCTCAAACGCGCAGTGCAAGAGAAACTTACAGAGCTCACCGGAGAGTCAGTCAGAGGGAGGGTCATCGCGGTGTGCCACCTACGTTATCTTGGGCTCTACTTTAGCCCGGTTAATTTCTACTACGTTTTTGATGAGAAAGAACACTGGCGCTATTTACTGGCGGAAGTGAGTAACACTCCTTGGAATGAGCGTCATTATTACGCTATTTCTGCTGATGAACATGACTCGTCTTTTGGCTGGAAACAGACCAAAGCGTTTCACGTTTCGCCCTTTAACCCCATTGAACAGTCTTATATTTGGCGACTTAAACCGCTGAGTGAAAAGTTACATATTCATTTGGAATGCCACAAAGAAAATAAACAGTTTGACGCCACCATGGCGATGAGCGCAGAGCCATTTTCTAGTAACAATCTGCTAAAACGACTGATCGTAACGCCTATTCAAACAGTAAAAGTGTTGGTAGGGATTTACTGGCATGCGTTCAAATTATGGAAAAAAGGCGCACCATTTTACTCGCATCCCAAATACCGCTCTCCAGCCAACCAGACTGAGAATAACAACTAAACTGTGAAGAATAATAAATTTAGGGAGAATTCTGCATGTTAAATACCTCTTCGATGGCATTGACCTCTCCATTATCTACAGCACAAAAGGCGGCTAGAAACCTGATATTTAAGTGCTTACAGCATATGGAAATCGGCACTTTGACGGTCATTGAAAGTTTTCAAAGCGACACTCAAGAGCGTAGTGAACGCTTTGTCGGTACCAACAATCACAAGCCGGGTGTGGCCATTAGCGCAACAATAGAAGTCAAACACCCGGCATTTTATTCGCGTTTAATGCGGGGTGGCAGTATTGCAGCGGGTGAAGCCTATATGGATGGTTGGTGGGACAGTCCAGATTTAACTTCGTTAATGAAATTAATGGCGCTCAATCTGAATGCATTAGATGGATTAGAAAATCAAAGTAGCTGGGTCACCAAACTGCTTTACAAACTCAGTCATTGGAGCAATCGAAATACGCAGGAAAACTCGCGTAAAAACATTCATGCCCATTATGATCTTGGTAATGACCTCTACAGAGTATTCTTGGATGAGAGAATGTTATATTCGTCTGCCATTTATCACTCGGATAGTGAGTCATTAGAGCAAGCACAAATAAATAAAATGGATCGATTGTGTCAGCAATTGCAATTAAAACCCACTGATGAGGTGATTGAAATCGGCACTGGTTGGGGGGCGATGGCGATATACATGGCGGAAAACTATGGCTGCCGGGTGACAACGACGACGATTTCAGATGAGCAATATGACTACGCGCAACAACAGATTGCAGAAAGAGGTTTGACTGAGCGTATTCAGTTATTGAAGAAAGATTATCGAGATTTAACTGGGCAGTTTGATAAATTGGTTTCTATCGAAATGATAGAAGCGGTAGGTAAGCAATATTTACCGTCTTACATCAAAGTGTGCCAGTCGTTATTAAAACCTGGTGGTTTGATGGCAATACAAGCGATCACTATCGCCGACCAACGTTACGAATATTACAGTAACAACGTCGATTTTATTCAAAAGTACATTTTCCCAGGTGGATTTTTGCCGTCAGTGACTTCACTGGCTCAAGCCACGACCCAATACAGTGATTTAGTGATTAGGGATTTGTTTGATATTGGCATGGATTACGCAAAAACATTGCAAGAATGGCACCGACGTTTTAACCACGCTGAAGAGCAAGTAAAAAGACTAGGGTATGACGAGCGATTCATTCGTATGTGGCGTTACTACCTAAGTTATTGTGAAGGGGGATTCTTAGCTCGTAGCATCAGTACCGTACACATGACGCTTCAAAGAGCCTAATATCATGGCTCTTATTCTTGCCTCTGCTTGGTTCAATCTCGTTTGGTTTCTGGCGGTTATTGGCACTGAGCAGTGGCAATGGGTCACACTTTGCTTTGCCTTGATGACATTGGGGTATCAGCACCGAGTAGACCAAAAAACCTGGAAACCAACGCTTTTGATTGCCGTGGTCGGCTGCCTAGTCGACTCGCTTAATCAATATCTCTCAATTTTTCAGTTCACTTCGACTTTCTTACCCGTTTGGCTTTTAAGCTTATGGATAGTTTTTGCTTGGTACGCTTATCAACTGAAAAGAATTTTGCTCCGTTTTGCGCCGTTTTACGTATTAACGGTAGGGGCATTGGGGGGCTGCTTAAGTTACTACGCAGGTTATAAACTCAATGCGGTGGATTACGGTTACAGCGTGTTGATAACGGCATCGATTGTGTTTTTAGAATGGGCAATCATCACGCTCTTTATCATTAAGGTTCTTCGCCATGATGAGAAAAGCAAGTTGTGTCATTCGGAGTACGTTTCTTAGTATTTTGCTAGGCTTTTCGTCTAGCTCGCATAGTCAAACTGGAGCGGCAGACATCGAGACTTGGCAGCAGTGGCTGACCGTTGGGGAGGCACGATTGAGCTGGTTCGTCTTTGATATCTATGATTCGAAGTTGGTTACACCAAATGGAGAGTTCGAGGTGAATGCTGATGTTACGCCACATCCCCTCGCCTTGGAGATTCGATACTTACGCGATATTTCACGTGAGGATCTACTCAGTGCCACGGAAGAGCAGTGGCAAAAGATGGGGATCGCAGCGAAAAAACCGTGGAGAGACAGCCTCGAGCTAATTTTTCCGAACATCAAAAAAGGTGACAAGCTAACCTACATTACAGATGGAGAAAAAGGGCGTTTGCTTATTAATCGACATGACAGTGACAAAGCTGAAGTGGTGGGTAATGTGGCTGATCAGGAGCTTAACGATGCTTTCCTCGCGATTTGGTTATCGCCAAAAACTCAATATCCCTCTTTGCGAGCAAAATTAATCGGGTGGAATCAATAAGATGAATAAACATAATGTTTTTATCGTTTTGCTTGTTATGACATTGAACGCTTTGGTCGGCTGTTCGAGTGATCTTAAGGACTTCCAGCAAGCATCCCCAAAATTTGAACTGTTTGAGTATTTTTCTGGAAATGTGAAAGCTTGGGGTATGGTGCAAGATTATAGTGGTAAACAAACCAGACGCTTTGAGGTTGAGATTGTCGGTTCTGTTGAAAATAACACTCTGACTCTCGTTGAAGATTTTGTTTTTGACGATGGTGAGATTGATCAGCGCATTTGGCGGATTACCCGATTGGCCGATGGTCGCTATCAAGGTGAAGCTGACGACATCATTGGCGTCGCTGAGGGAATGGAACTGGGTAATGCACTGCAATGGCGCTATGATTTTGAACTGCAAATCGATGGTTCAAGCTTGACGGTGTCGTTTGATGATTGGCTTTATCGCCAAGATGAAAAGCATGTGTTTAATCTCACCAAGATTAAGAAGTTTGGCGTAGAGGTAGGGACGATAACGTTGTTTTTCCAGAGGCAATAAAACAGTTAGGAATGCTGCATTCCGAGATTCGGGAACGCTTCTCTCTAGGAGTCGAGCCTTATCTCTTCGCGCTCAAAAAGAAAGGGTTGACGCTTTCACGTCAACCCTAAAATTATTCGATTCTCGATTCTCGATTCTCGATTCTCGATTCTCGATTCTCGATTCTCGATTCTCGATTCTCGATTCTCGATTCTCGATTCTCGATTCTCTTACAGCTTGTCTGTCAGCTCGATTGCTTGACCGATGTAGTTTGCTGGCGTCATCTCTTTTAGACGTGCTTTCTCGTGCGCAGGAAGCTCAAGACCGTCGATGAAGTTACGCATTGCTTCGCCATCTACACGCTTACCACGAGTTAACTCTTTTAGCTTCTCGTATGGCTTCTCGATGCCGTAACGACGCATAACGGTTTGTACTGGCTCTGCAAGCACTTCCCAGTTCTTATCGAGTTCCGCAAGAAGCGCTTCACGGTTGACTTCAAGTTTGCTGATGCCTTTAAGCGTCGACGTGTAAGCGATGATTGCGTAGCCCACACCCACACCAAGGTTACGGAGAACCGTTGAGTCAGTTAGGTCACGTTGCCAACGAGAGATTGGCAGTTTTTGTGCTAGGTGACCAAACACTGCGTTTGCAAGACCTAGGTTACCTTCAGAGTTTTCAAAGTCGATTGGGTTAACTTTGTGTGGCATTGTCGAAGAACCGATCTCGCCAGCAATGGTTTTTTGCTTGAAGTGGCCTAGTGCGATGTAACCCCAAACGTCACGGTCAAAGTCGATCAGAATCGTGTTGAAACGTGCCACAGCATCGAATAGCTCAGCGATGTAGTCGTGTGGTTCGATCTGTGTGGTGTAAGGGTTCCAAGTAACGCCGAGAGATTCCGTGATGAACTCTTCAGAGAATTTGTGCCAATCTAGTTCTGGGTAAGCAGAGAGGTGTGCGTTGTAGTTACCTACCGCACCGTTGATTTTCGCTAGGATCTCAACGTTTTCGATTTGCTTGTATTGACGTTCCATACGGTACGCCACGTTTGCCATCTCTTTACCCATTGTTGATGGAGAAGCTGGCTGACCGTGTGTACGAGATAGAAGAGGGATGTCGCGGTATTCAACAGCAAGTGCTTTGATTGCGTCAATCAGGTTACGAATTTCTGGAAGAATGACCGTCTCACGTGCTTCTTTAAGCATTAAAGCGTGTGAGGTGTTATTAATGTCTTCAGAAGTACAGGCAAAATGGAAGAACTCGTTTACTGCGTGCAGTTCAGGAACGTCAGCGACTTTCTCTTTTAGGAAGTACTCAACCGCTTTTACATCGTGGTTAGTAGTACGTTCGATCTCTTTGATGCGTAATGCGTCTGCTTCAGAGAAGTTAGCAGCAAGATCGTCGAGGAAATGGTTTGCTTCTGCGCTGAACGCTGGCACTTCTGCAATTTCAGCAGTAGCAGCAAGCTTTTGTAGCCAGCGGATTTCAACGATAGTACGGTACTTTAGTAGACCGTATTCACTGAAAATTTCGCGTAACGCAATTGTCTTGCTTCCGTAACGGCCGTCTACTGGTGAAACAGCAGTCAATGCTGACAGTTCCATGATGTTCTCCTGAATTGGGTTTCAAAATTTCGCGAGCTTTATACCAATAACTGTGGCAATTGTCACGAATATTGCGCAAACGTTTGCGCTAAGGTGATTTTGACCAAAACAATTAGCTCGCGTCTGGCGCGAGCTAATGATGGTCGAATTACATTCTGGCCAGCAGGATCTGCGCCTGCTCAACCATTTTCTTTCTGCCGAAGATCAGATGGCGGCGTCGACCGCCAACTTGACGCCAAAGCACGGCACTGCGAATACCAGAAAGGAGTAACGCACGTACTTTGTGTTGATTCGATGTTTGTTGTAATACCGTCGGTGTACCTGTCACTTGGATTCGAGGGCCGATAGGGCTGATAACATCGAGATAAATACTGGCCACATTGCTGATCATCTGTTCTTCAAAAAGATCATAGTGTTCCGTCTGTCTTTGTACCATCTGGATACGATCGCCAAGCTGTGACATCGCATCATTCCTACCCATAAGTTTGCGCTCTAACGCCATCAAACTGATGAGGTAGCGAGTCACTTCGCTACCAGTGGGGGTACTATCAATCCCTTTTACTAAGCATTCTAAACCCAGTTTGAGTTGTGACTCATTGCCAAACACATCAAGTGTGTTGGCTGGATTGGTATTCAAAATTGCTTTAATAGAAGTTTCAAAGGCATCTTGATCACAATGTCCGTTTCTCGCGATTTGCTGAACTAACGCTACAGCTTGGCACATGCCAGCAAAAGCAATGGTACGGTCATAAAGTGTATTCGCCACGTAACGACTCCTAAGCTTGAGTGTATTTAATGCGTTTCTCGATGATACCACCGCCAAGACAAACATCACCTTGGTAGAAAACAGCGGATTGACCTGGGGTCACTGCGATCTCAGGTTCATCGAAAATCACTTTAATGTTTTCGTCATCAATAGGGATGATTGTACAAGGAATATCTTGTTGACGGTAACGAGTTTTCACCGTGCATTTCACCACATCGCGAATTGGCTCACGTTCTACCCAATGAAGCTGAGAAGCAATCAGGCCTTCGGACTTCAGCATCGGGTGATCTTGTCCTTGAACGGCAATCAACACATTGCGCTTAAGGTCTTTTTCTGCAACAAACCATGGTTCTTCGTTACCGCCACCGCCTTTACGGCCACCAATATGTAGGCCTTTACGTTGGCCTAGCGTGTGGTACATCAAACCCTGGTGTTGACCAAGCACTTCGCCTTCTGGTGACTCAATATTACCCGGTTGAGCCGGTAAGTAGCGGCTTAGAAAATCGGTGAACTTACGCTCGCCGATAAAACAGATACCGGTAGAATCTTTCTTTTTCGCGGTAATCAGACCTTGTTCTTCCGCAATGCGACGAACTTCAGGCTTTTCCAGCTCACCAACAGGGAAGAGGCTACGTGCCACTTGTTCGTGACTTAGCGTGTAGAGGAAGTAGCTCTGATCTTTATTGCCGTCTAAACCACGCAGCATCTGTGGCTTTTCACCATTTTCAGGGAAAGAACGACGGACATAATGACCCATCGCGATGTAATCGGCATCAAGTACTTCGTCAGCAAACTCTAAAAATGCTTTGAACTTAATTTCTTTGTTACAAAGGATGTCTGGGTTAGGGGTACGGCCCGCCTTGTATTCGGAAAGGAAATATTCGAATACATTGTCCCAGTATTCTGCCGCAAAATTGATCTTATGTAGGTGAATGCCAAGTTTGTCACAAACAGCCTGAGCGTCGGCGAGATCTTCTGCCGCAGTACAATACTCAGAATCATCATCTTCTTCCCAGTTCTTCATAAATAGGCCTTCAACTTGATAGCCTTGCTGTTTTAGAAGATAGGCAGAAACCGATGAATCAACACCGCCAGACATACCAACGATGACTTTCTTTTGGCTGTTATCAGACATTACTCAACACCCTTAAAATTAACTGGAGGCGAATTCTAACAGAAAGCAGAAACGGGTGACAGATCCGAGATCGCAATCACAATTCGTTTTCGCTGCTTTTTTCAGCAAAAGGACAAACGAAAAGAAATTCCGCGCGAGCTCTGAGTGGGAATGTGGCATAGTTGGAAAAAATCCTAATGAGAAAACATCATGACTGATGAAATGCAATTTATGCAAGAAGCGGATCTTATCGAGATCATTGAAAATCAACTTGAAGATGGAAATCCAATCAAGGTCAAAGAAACGTTGATGCGCCTAATGATGACAGGCACGCCTCGTGAAGATGCGGTGGCGATGATGGCGTGTTCAATGTCAATTGAGATTTTCGACGTGATGAAAAATGACGGCGAGTTCAATCTAAAACGTTACAGCGAAAACTTGGATTGCCTGCCAGATTTAAGCTTTATGGAAGGTGAATAGCGCCTCGCAAAATAAAAAGCACGTAGCAAACGTTTGCTATAATTGCCTTTATTGCCGCCTATGGGAGTGCGAGTTAGAATCCGCACTTCTTTTAACCCCGTACTCAGACAAACACTATGAAATTTCCCGGACAGCGCAAATCAAAACACTATTTTCCCGTACATGCACGTGACCCATTAGTGAGTCAGGCGCAGGAAAGCAAGAAAATGACGCGTACTCATATTATCGGTATTGATCAAACTTTGGTGGATATCGAAGCGAGAGTGACGTCGGAAATGATTGAAAAATACGGTTTGAGTAAAGGGCACTCACTGGTTATTGATGATGTGACGGCAGAAGCGCTATATCAGCAATTAAAGCAAGAAAATCTGATTACCAACGAATACGCTGGCGGTACGATTGGCAATACGCTGCACAATTACTCAGTGCTAGCAGATGATCGTTCGACATTATTGGGCGTGATGAGTCAAGATATTAAGATTGGTAGTTACGGATACCGTTACTTATGTAACACATCAAGCCGTATGGATCTTAATTATCTGCAAGGTGTCGATGGGGCGATTGGTCGTTGTTTCGCGTTGATTACCGAAGATGGTGAACGTACTTTTGCGATTAGTGAAGGTCAAATGAACCAACTTCATCCAGATAATATTCCGGAAAAGATCTTTAAAAAAGCCTCAGCTTTGGTGCTCACCGCTTATTTGATTCGTTGTAAAGAAGGTGATCCAATGCCTGATGCGACGATGAAAGCTATCGAGTACGCAAAAAAATACGATGTACCTGTTGTTTTGACGCTTGGTACTAAATTTGTGATTCAAGATGATCCAACTTTCTGGCAAGAATTTATTCGTGACAATGTGACGGTAGTTGCGATGAATGAAGATGAAGCAGAAGCATTGACTGGGGAATCCGATCCTTTAGCCGCTTCAGATAAAACATTGGATTGGGCAGACATGGTACTTTGTACTGCGGGTCCGCTAGGTCTATTTATGGCCGGTTATACGGAAGACAGCGCGAAGCGTGAAACATCTCTACCGTTACTTCCAGGCTGCATTGCTGAATTCAATCGTTATGAATTTAGTCGCCCAACGAAAAAGGCATCTTGTGAAAACCCGATTAAAGTCTATTCACATATTTCACCGTATATGGGCGGTCCTGAGAAAATTAAAAATACCAATGGGGCAGGTGATGCTGCACTTTCAGCGGTACTGCACGATATGGCGGCAAACAAATATCACAAAGAAAACGTGCCAAACTCAAGTAAGCACGTGTATGAGTTTTTGACGTACTCATCTTTTTCTCAAGTGTGTAAGTATGCTAACCGTGCCAGTTATGAAGTGTTGGTACAACATTCTCCGCGCCTATCTCGTGGCTTACCTGAACGCGAAGATAGCTTAGAAGAAGCGTACTGGGAAAGATAATAAAAAGGCTCCGAAAGGAGCCTTTTTACTGATATCTAAAATGTATTAGATTTCGAAATCTTCTAGAGATTTACCCGCATCTAATTGAGCTTGGATTGCAGAAGGTGTACGACCTTGACCAGTCCAAGTTTTTTCTTCACCATTGGTGTCAACGTACTTGTATTTTGCTGGGCGAGGAGCACGTTTACCTTTGCTCTTCACTTTAGTTTCGCCAGCAAGTGCGCTGATTAGTGCTTCGACATCGATACCATCTTTAGCAATTTGTTCTGCGATAGCCGCTAGTTTCGCTTCTTGTTCAGCTTTCGCTGCACGTTCTTTTGCTTCCGCTTCTTGACGCTCTGCAACAACAGTTGTCAATTTATCTAGAGCTTCTTCTAATTGCTCAAGAGTAAGTTCACGAGAAAACGCACGTAGGCTGCGAATGTTCAACAGAGTTTTTGTTAGTTCAGACATAACCTTTCCTATATATTCGCTAAGTCGATTGTCTAATAATAATACCGAGAATTAAATTAAACAAACTAGATTAATTCTTACGATGCTAATATTAACGTGCAATACAATATAAGCAATATTAAAAGTAAAAAAATTAAAAAAGAATGATTATAAAATTTCTAAGACAGACGAAAGTTGTAGAAGCAATTCCTTCAACGAACAAAAAGCTGTCTCAAAAATATTTGACGAATGATTAGATGGCTTTATAACAAAATGGTTCAATGAAAAGTGGTTTGTGATCTCATTTTTTCTATTATTAGTAGCATGACGTAAAGAGCATGGATTAATGAAATGGCAATAGAAAACCTGTCTCATATTGATTTTTCAAATTTAATCAACTTAAGACAGATCTGTTGCAATGAGGAGCGTCATGAGTACAATAGCCGCTACCTGATGCGATAAATTAGATTATTTGTTGTTTTTTTAATCGGCAGATAGTTAAGAATTTGTTATCGACGTAGAGGCGCAATGGTAAAGAGTAACTATTATTGGGGTGATGCCAATGAATAATAGTGAAAGGTATCCATTGCCGAAGTGAATTGCATATCAAAGCAGTTTGCTGGGGTTGCATCCGAAAGGAACAACACTGCCATAGTATTTAACTTATAACTATGGAGCGCTACTGTAGGTTGGGTGAAGTGCTCACTTCCCTGTCGCTTAGTTCAACATAAGTAACGGACATCCTGTTTACTTTGTCTGCAGTAGATCTCTAGCCAAACTTTGGTTTTTGAAGATCATGAATTTAATAGATTTTGCTACATCTCCCATCTCACTTTTACCGCCGATAGTGGCACTGACGCTCGCCATTTTAACGCGTAAAGTGCTTGTATCGCTTGGTGTCGGTATTCTTCTAGGTGCAGTGTTACTGAATGATTATTCGGTAGGCTCTGCGGCAGCTTATATTACAGATAAAGTTTCAGCTGTTTTTATTGAAGATGGTGGCATCAATACTTGGAATATGAGTATTGTTGGTTTCTTGTTGTTATTGGGTATGACCACTGCGCTACTGACTCTTTCTGGAGGCACTCGTGCTTTTGCTGAATGGGCACAGACTCGAGTGAAAAGTAAGCGAGGCTCGAAATTACTCGCAGCGTTTTTAGGCGTATTCATTTTTGTAGACGACTATTTCAATAGCCTAGCTGTGGGTGCGATTTCTCGCCCAGTAACAGACCGCTTTTATGTTTCACGCGCCAAACTGGCTTATATTCTAGACTCAACAGCCGCTCCAATGTGTGTGGTGATGCCTGCCTCGAGTTGGGGGGCGTACATCATGACCATTATCGGCGGTATTCTGGTGTCACATGGCATCACTGAATATTCCGCATTGGGCGCATATCTACGTTTAGTACCGATGAACTTCTACGCGATTTTCGCCTTGTTAATGGTGTTTGCGGTTGCTTGGTTTGGTTTAGACATTGGTAAAATGCGTGAACATGAAATTGCCGCTTCACAAGGCCGTGGCTTTGACAATGACGCTGATACCGACCTAAAAGAAGCGCATGAAATTGACGAAGAGCTTGATATCCGTGAAAGCGATAAAGGTAAAGTGACAGATCTTGTTATGCCGATCATTGCTTTGATTATTGCAACGGTTGCTTCAATGCTCTATACCGGTGGCCAAGCACTTGCGGCAGATGGTAAAGCTTTCGACTTGCTTGGTGCGTTCGAAAATACCAACGTAGGTACATCGCTTATTTATGGTGGTCTGGTTGGTTTGGCTGTGGCATTGTTCACTGTGTTCAAACAAGGTCTTCCAGTTGCAGAAATTGCTCGCACTTTATGGATCGGTGCTAAATCGATGTTTGGTGCAATCCTTATTCTGATTTTCGCTTGGACGATTGGTTCTGTTATTGGTGATATGAAAACAGGTAGTTATCTATCTACAATGGCACAAGGCAATATTACCCCGCATTGGCTACCTGTGATTCTATTCCTGCTTTCTGGTTTGATGGCGTTTTCTACCGGAACATCTTGGGGCACGTTTGGTATTATGCTACCTATCGCGGGTGATATGGCGGGTGCGACAGATATCGCTCTTATGCTTCCTATGCTAAGTGCAGTATTAGCGGGTTCTGTTTTTGGTGATCACTGTTCACCGATTTCTGATACGACGATTCTTTCTTCAACGGGGGCACGTTGTCATCATATTGACCACGTAGCGACTCAGTTACCTTATGCACTTGCAGTGGCACTGGTATCTTGTATTGGTTTCGTTGTATTGGGTATGACCGCTTCCGTTATGTTCTCACTAGCGGCTGCAACGATGGCATTCATCATCGTTTGTGCAATCCTCTCTTGGTTGTCAAAAGCAAAGATTGAGTCTTGCCAACAAGCGTAACATATTCATTTATATGAACTTTGAAAGGGTAGCTTCGGCTACCCTTTTTATTTGTCTTATACAAATTGATATTTTTTAAAATAAAGTGTTGCAAAATAAGAGAAGCTTAGTTAGTGTGGTTATCAACGAAGCAATCAAGCTAAGAGCCTATATAAGTATGCGTAATTTTGTAATGAACATTCATCACCATCATCACCCAATCTAGTCTTTCGGGAGATGTACGCATACCCGGGAGATAGGAAACTCCCGGAGGTGAAAATCATCAAATTCAGATTTTAAACCCTCGGGAGACCAACATCTCTCGAGGGTTTTTTAGTTTTTACTTTCATCATTTTCAAATTGAAGCACAGGGACAATGTCATGCAAACACAACGCTTAAGAATTGCAATTCAGAAAAAAGGCCGACTGAGTGAAGAGTGCCAAGGGCTCTTAAAAAAGTGTGGCGTTAAATTTAATATTATGGGTGAGCGTTTAGTCGTGCACTCAGAAAATATGCCAATTGATCTGTTATTAGTTCGTGATGATGACATCCCTGGGCTGATCATGGACGGCGTTGTCGACCTTGGTTTTATCGGTGAAAACGTGCTGGAAGAAGTGCGCCTAGAACGTAAAGCCACTGGTGATGCTTGTCAATTTGAAACCTTGAGTCGTTTAGATTTTGGTGGATGTCGTTTGTCCATCGCGATTGATAAAGATGAAAAATACAATGGCCCTCAGGATCTTGCAGGGAAACGTATTGCGACGACTTACCCACAACTGCTAAAAGCGTATATGGATCGACAAGGTGTGGCTTTCTCAACCTGTATGCTGACAGGCTCAGTTGAAGTGGCGCCTCGTGCTGGTTTGGCGGATGCAATCGCTGATTTGGTTTCAACAGGCGCAACACTAGAAGCCAATGGCCTAAAAGAGGCAGAGGTTATTTTCCAATCTAAAGCAACACTTATTCAACGTTCAGGTGAGTTTGCCCAAGACAAGCAAGCGCTTATCGAGAAGCTGTTAACGCGTATGCAAGGCGTTCAGCAAGCCAAAGAATCCAAATACATCATGCTACATGCTCCAGTCGATAAGCTAGAACAGATCAAAGCACTGTTGCCAGGGGCGGAAGATCCAACCGTGTTACCACTTTCTGCAGAGAAACAACGAGTGGCAGTACATCTGGTGAGTACAGAAAACCTATTCTGGGAAACGATGGAACAGCTCAAAGAACTTGGCGCGAGCTCTATTCTTGTTCTACCAATTGAAAAAATGATGGAGTAAGGCTCATGAGAACGGTTGTTTGGCAATCTCTTAGTGAGACGCAACAAGACGCTATTTTGGAACGTCCAGCGATAACTGAAGGTGCGAATATTACCGCTGCAGTGGCAGAAGTGATTGCGAAAGTCAGAGCAGAAGGTGATGCTGCTCTGATCGAGCTGACGGAGAAGTTTGATCGCGTTAAACCTGAATCGATTCGAGTGACAGAACAAGAAATCGAAGACGCTTCTGCTCGCTTAACTTCAAAAATGAAGCAGGCGCTGGAGCAGGCTTACGCCAACATCGCGAAGTTCCACAATGCTCAGAAACCGACGCCAATTAAAGTCGAAACACAACCGGGTGTGGTGTGTGAACAAGTCACTCGCCCGATACAAAAAGTGGGTTTATACATTCCTGGTGGCAGTGCACCGCTGCCTTCTACGGTATTGATGCTGGGTGTTCCTGCGCAAATCGCGGGTTGCCGTAAAGTGGTTTTATGTTCACCACCACCGATTGCCGATGAGATTCTCTATGTGGCAAAGCTTTGTAATATTGATGAAGTTTACAATGTTGGCGGTGGGCAAGCGGTCGCGGCGATGGCCTATGGGACAGAAAGTGTCACTAAGGTGGATAAAATATTTGGTCCTGGTAATGCTTATGTCACAGAAGCAAAACGTCAAGTGAGTAATGATTTTCGTGGTGCAGCCATTGATATGCCGGCTGGGCCATCAGAAGTGCTGGTGATTGCTGACGAAACAGCAGATGCTGATTTTATCGCCGCCGATTTACTTAGCCAAGCTGAGCACGGACCAGACTCGCAAGTGGTTTTAGTGACGCCATCTGTCTTGATTGCAGATCAAGTAACGGATGCTGTACAGAAACAGTTGAATCAATTATCACGCGCCTCTATAGCTGAAAAAGCACTGGCGTCGAGCTTGATTATTATTGCTGACTCCTTAACCCAAGCGGTTTCCATTTCAAATTATTACGGTCCAGAGCATTTAATTGTTCAAACCAAAAATCCTCGAGAGTTGTTGCCATTGCTGGATAACGCAGGTTCCATTTTCTTAGGTGATTGGTCGCCTGAATCGGCGGGCGATTATGCGTCAGGAACCAACCACGTATTGCCGACGTATGGGTACACCCGTACCTACTCAAGCCTTGGATTGGCTGATTTTTCTAAACGCATGACGGTACAAGAACTCTCTGCGGAAGGGCTGAAAAACCTTGCTCCAACGGTGGTGACGATGGCGGAAGCAGAAGGATTGGACGCACACAAACGAGCGGTCACAATTCGTGTTGAAAAATTAACTGCGCGTAGCTAAGGAAAAGACGATGGAAAAGCTTGCTCGTAAAAGTGTACAGAAACTGACGCCTTATCTTTCGGCGCGCCGCATCGGTGGAACCGGTGATGTGTGGTTGAATGCCAACGAATCGCCATTTGACAATGAATACCGCACAAACTTTGCGCGCTTGAATCGTTACAGTGATTGTCAGCCGAAAGCATTGATTGCTGCTTACGCTGCCTATGCAGGTGTTAAACCTGAACAAACTCTCACATCGCGTGGTGCGGATGAGGGTATCGAATTGCTGATTCGTGCTTTCTGCGAACCAAATGAAGATGCCATTCTTTACTGCCCTCCTACGTATGGCATGTATTCTGTTAGCGCTGAAACTATTGGCGTTGAGCGCAAAACCGTGCCGCTGACAGAGGATTGGCAGTTAGACCTTGCAGGTATTGAAGCCAATTTGGACAAGGTTAAGTTGGTGTTTGTTTGTTCACCAAACAATCCAACAGGCAACTTAGTGAAGCGAGAAGACATCATCGCCTTGCTAGAGATGACAAAAGATCGAGCCATTGTTGTGATGGATGAAGCGTATATCGATTTTTGTCCAGAGGCCTCAACCGTCGATTTACTTGCGCAGTACTCGAACCTTGCGATTTTGCGTACTTTGTCGAAAGCCTTTGCATTGGCTGGCTTGCGTTGTGGATTCACACTTGCGAATGAAGAGCTGATTAATGTACTTCTAAAAGTTATCGCGCCATATCCGGTACCCGTGCCTGTCGCGGAAATTGCGACACAAGCATTGTCAGAAGCTGGCTTGGCTCGTGCCAAGTTCCAAGTGCTCGACCTCAACGCGAATCGTGCCTATTTGCAGGTGGGATTATCAATGATTGCAGGCTTAGAAGTGTTTGAAGGGTGGGGTAATTATCTGCTGGTGAAATTCCCTAATGGTGACGAGCTATTTAAGGCGGCTTGGGAGTCCGGCATCATCTTGCGAAACTCGCCAATCAAAGATTGCGTAAGAGTCAGTGTTGGCAGCCGAGATGAGTGCGAGAAAACACTGGGTTTCATTAGAAACTACTACTCATAAGTAGAGAAAAAATGAATTGCTCTCGCTAAACAGCGAGAGCGCCAAAAGAATAGCAATAAGGAAGTTCGAGTGAGCAAACAACAAAAAATCCTTTTTATCGATCGTGATGGCACCTTAATTGTTGAGCCGCCAGTTGATTTTCAAGTAGACCGTTTAGATAAGCTAAAACTAGAGCCATTTGTTATTCCAAGCTTGTTGTCGTTGCAGGAAGCAGGATACCGTCTAGTGATGGTCACCAACCAAGACGGCCTTGGAACAGACAGCTATCCGCAAGAAGATTTTGATGCGCCACACAATATGATGATGGAGATTTTCGAATCTCAAGGGGTGAAATTTGATGATGTACTGATCTGCCCTCATTTTGAAAAAGACAATTGTTCTTGCCGCAAACCGAAATTGGGCTTGGTAAAAGAGTACCTTCAAGCGGGTAAAGTGGATTTCCAGAACTCATTTGTGATTGGCGATCGTCAAACGGATCTTCAACTTGCAGAAAATATGGCGATTCGTGGTATTCAATACAACCCAGAATCCATGGGTTGGAAACAGATCCTGAAAGACCTGACAGTGAAAGCGCGTGTTGCCGAAGTGATTCGTACCACAAAAGAAACCGACATCAAAGTGGTAGTGAACCTTGATGAGCAAGGCGGCAACGCGATCTCTACCGGCCTTGGTTTCTTCGACCACATGCTGGATCAAATCGCGACGCACGGTGGCTTCCAAATGGTGTGTCAGGTGGAAGGTGACCTGCACATTGATGATCACCACACCATTGAGGATACCGCTCTTGCGTTGGGGCAGGCGTTGAAAGAAGCATTGGGTGATAAGCGTGGTATTGGTCGCTTTGGCTTCAGCCTACCAATGGATGAGTGTTTGGCACAATGTGCACTGGATCTGTCTGGTCGCCCATACCTGAAATTCGATGCCGAGTTTAGCCGCGATCAGGTAGGCGATTTGTCAACAGAGATGGTGGTGCACTTCTTCCGTTCTTTGACAGATACCCTAGCGTGTACCCTGCACCTTTCTTCTGCGGGCGATAATGATCACCACATCATTGAAAGTCTATTTAAAGCGTTTGGTCGTACTCTGCGCCAAGCAATCAAAGTAGAAGGCACTGAGCTACCAAGTAGTAAAGGCGTACTTTAAGGCTAACGTTAGCAAGGAGAAAAACAGTGACAGAACAGAAAGTGGTCATTATCGATACTGGCTGTGCCAATGTCTCTTCGGTGAAATTTGCCATTGAACGCCTAGGCTATGACGTAACGATTTCAAAAGATCCACAAGTGGTATTGTCGGCTGACAAGCTATTCCTACCGGGAGTCGGAACCGCCAGTGAAGCGATGAAAAATCTAGAGGAACGCGATCTTATTAGCTTGGTAAAACAAGTAGAGAAACCGTTGCTCGGTATCTGTTTAGGCATGCAACTGTTGGGCAAAGTGTCTCAAGAGAAAGGCCAGAAAGCCGATGCGTTGGTGGAGTGTCTTGGACTTTGCGATGGTGAAGTGAAGTTGCTGCAAACCGGCGATTTGCCGCTTCCGCATATGGGCTGGAATACGGTATCGGCAAAAACAGGTCATCCACTATTCAAAGGTATTGAAGAAGGTGAGTACTTCTACTTCGTACACAGCTTTGCAATGCCAGTTGGGGATTACACCATTGCCGAATGTGAATATGGCAACCCGTTTACAGCCGCAGTGCAAAGCGGCAACTACTACGGCGTGCAATTCCACCCTGAGCGTTCTTCAAAAGCGGGCGCGAAGCTTATTCAAAACTTCTTAGAATTATAAAAGGGATTTAGTGTGATTATTCCAGCTCTTGATTTAATTGAAGGACAGGTGGTTCGCCTATATCAAGGTGATTACGGCCAAGTAACTGAGTACAAAGTCGACCCAGCAGAGCAGTTCAACTTGTACCACCAAGCAGGTGCCAACTGGCTACACTTAGTCGATTTAACGGGCGCAAAAGATACCACAGCACGTCAGCTTGATTTGATTGCAAAGTTACTGGCAAGCACGCCAGCGAATATCCAAATCGGTGGTGGTGTGCGTAGTGAACAAGATGTGGTTGATTTGCTAGAAGCCGGTGCTCAACGTGTTGTCGTTGGTTCGACCGCAGTAAAACAACCAGAGCTTGTGAAAGGTTGGATGGAAAAATACGGCGCAGAGAAAATCGTTCTTGCTCTGGATATCAACATCGATCAGGACGGCACGCGTAAAGTGGCGATCTCGGGTTGGCAAGAAGACTCTGGCGTGACCATTGAAGCGCTGATTAATGATTACTTAACGGTAGGTCTACAGCACGTGCTTTGCACGGATATTTCTCGTGACGGTACGCTAGAAGGTTCAAATGTCGAGCTTTACGTCGACCTATGTAAACAATACCCACAAGTGCAGTTCCAATCTTCAGGTGGTATCGGCTCTCTAGCGGATATTGAAGCATTGAAAGGCAGCGGTGTGGCGGGGGTGATTGTTGGTCGCGCACTGTTAGATGGCAAGTTCACAGCAGAGGAGGCATTTGCATGTTGGCAAAGCGAATAATTCCATGTCTTGACGTTCGTGATGGGCAAGTGGTGAAAGGCGTTCAGTTTCGTAACCATGAAATCATCGGTGATATCGTTCCTCTTGCTAAACGCTATGCGGAAGAAGGCGCTGACGAGCTGGTGTTCTATGACATTACTGCTTCCAGCGATGGCCGTGTCGTCGATAAAAGCTGGGTGGCTCGCGTTGCAGAAGTGATTGATATTCCTTTCTGTGTCGCTGGTGGCATTAAATCCGCAGAAGACGCAGCACGTATTTTGGAGTTTGGCGCAGACAAAGTCTCTATCAACTCGCCAGCGCTGGCTAATCCGCAGCTTATTACGGATTTAGCGGATAAGTTTGGTGTGCAATGTATCGTCGTTGGTATCGACTCATACTACGACAAAGAGACGGGCAAGTATCAGGTTTATCAGTTTACTGGTGACGAAGAACGCACCAAAGCGACCCAATGGGAAACCCGTGATTGGGTGCAAGAAGTACAAAAGCGCGGTGCTGGTGAAATCGTATTGAACATGATGAACCAAGACGGTGTACGTAACGGGTACGATATCGAACAACTGAATATGGTACGCGAAGTGTGTAAGGTGCCGTTGATTGCCTCTGGTGGTGCTGGTGCCATGGAGCACTTCGCGGAAGCCTACCAAAAAGCCAATGTGGACGGTGCGCTGGCTGCATCGGTCTTCCACAAACAAGTCATCAATATTGGTGAATTAAAGCAGTATTTAAAGCAACAAGGCATTGAGGTACGACTATGAGTTTTAAAACCGCCGAAGTCAGCTCTCTCGCTGAGCGAATCAACTGGGAGAAGGTGGACGGTCTGGTACCTGCCATCGTACAAGATTTCCAATCGAGCCAAGTGCTGATGATGGGTTACATGAACCAAGAAGCCTTGGTGAAAACGGGTGAAACTGGCCAAGTAACGTTTTTCTCTCGTACCAAAGAACGTCTTTGGACCAAAGGGGAAACGTCAGGTAACGTACTGCAATTGGTGAACATGTCGTTGGATTGTGATAACGACACACTGTTAGTGAAAGTCAACCCAATTGGGCCGACGTGTCATACGGGCACGACCACTTGCTGGGATGGTGACCCACAGGAAGAGTCACAAATGGTGTGGCTTCATCAACTTGAGCAGCTACTGGCTGCCCGCAAGAGTGCCGATCCAGATTCCTCTTATACTGCCAGTCTGTATGCTCGTGGTACCAAGCGTATTTCGCAGAAAGTGGGCGAAGAAGGCGTTGAAGTCGCGCTTGCGGCGACGTCGGGCGATAAGGCGGAGTTAGTGTGTGAATCGGCAGACTTGATTTACCATCTAATGGTATTGCTGCAAGACCAAGGCTTATCGATGAATGATGTGATCAATAAGCTTAAAGAGCGTCATAATTAAGATAGAGGCAAGGTCAAGGTTGATAGGGACTAGGGGCCTAGATAGTGAGTGCGCAGGGAGTCTGCGCACTTTATTTTTTTAGAAAGTGTTATGGAATACAGATGCTTCGCTTACGGAAAGGAAAGATCTAAGGTTTTTAGAACCTAGAACCTAGAACCTAGAACCTAGAACCTTGTTTTCCCTTGTTTCTTACCCACAACATTTCTTAAATTTCTTACCGCTGCCACAGATGCACGGATCGTTGCGGCCCACTTTCAAGCTACTGACGGATTGATTGAGACGCGGATCTTGCTCTGGCTCTTCTTCCGGAAAAGTGCCATCAATGTAGTACCAAAGCCCCTCTTCTTTCACAAAGCGAGAGCGTTCTGTCATACAGTAGCGTTTACCGTCTTCATTAAAGTAAGCGTTGAACTCAACAAAGCCTTCATTCTCGTTGCTTCCCGCTTCTGCTTTAACCACTTCAAGCTTGCACCAATCATTTTCAATGGATTCAGCGATGCCTTCGCGCTGTTCTTCAGCATGGCAGCTTGGGTGGTAGGTATTTACAACGTAATCGACCAACCCCAAGACGTGGGCACTGTAACGAGAACGCATCAGTTGTTCCGGTGTGATCACATCGGCATGATGCTTATGGGCAATTTCACAACACAGAGCATAGGTACGGTTTGATCCGCAAGGACAAGAAGCAGCCATAAATTGAAATCTCAGCAAATAAAGCGATAAAACAAACAACCCCACTGTTGTGGGGTTGTTTGTCATTATAACGAGTTACGGTGTCTGCGACAGCAATTCTTGTGTCCACTCGGTTGCTTTACTATATGCCATACACAACTGATGTTCGGAGATCCCCAGTTGTTGCTGATACTGACTCGCCAGTTCCCAATTTGCTTGTTCATAAGCCGTAATGGTAGACAGTATCGTCCCAAGTTGGCCAGAGCGCTCGCTGAGGGCCAGTTTGATCTCTTCATCAACAGGAATGTCTTCGATAATGTCACCGAGAGGCTGGTCTAGCAACGAATCAAGCAGAGAAAAAAGCCCGGTCAGGAAAGCTTGTCCAGGGTCGTATTTGGTTGACGTATGCCCTAATAGCAGTTCACAAGCGCGCGCGCGTTGAACGGCTAACGAGTAGAGTGAGTCTGGTTTATCTTCGTGAACGGATGCCACCGCGACGAGTGAAATAAATCGGCGTAGTTTTTCCTCACCCAAATAGATCAAAGCTTGGCGGAAAGACTTTATTTTCGCCGTAAGGGTGTAGCCTGAGTTCACGTAAGTCATCAACTTATAGGAAAGCGTGACATCAATAGAAAATAGACGTTCCACTTCATTAAAATCAATGGGCTCATCTGCAATCTCTTTACACAGCTGAACGACCGTTAAAAAAGAAGGGTTAATTCTTCTCTTTTGAATCATTTCAGGGCGGCTAAAGAAGTACCCTTGAAAATAATCAAATCCCGCTTTGATCGCTTGCTCAAATTCTTGGTAAGTCTCGACTTTTTCAGCCAAAAATTTGATTTTCAGTTTACGTAGTGAGGCAATAAACTGAGCGGCTTTTTCTATAGGAACGATGCGAATATCAAACTTAATGATATGGATATAAGGTAAGAAGCGTTTCCACGCGCGATTGGGAACGAAATCGTCCAATGCGATGTGGTAGCCCGCTTTGTGAAGTTTGATAATGGCTTCGTATAGCTCATCGGTTGGTTCACAATCTTCCAGGATCTCTATCACCAAGCTCTCTTTTGGGAAGAGCGTTGGTACTAAGTTAATGAGACTCTGGTATGGAAAGTTCACAAAACCGAGTTTGTTTCCAAGCGTATTGTAGTGCGTGGAAAGGAAATGATCGGAGAGTAAGCGACTGGTCGCTAACTCTGGTTCAACTTCGGGGAAGGTATTTTTTGGACCATCGCGAAACAGCAATTCATAACCAATGGTTTTTCTGTTTTGATCAAGAATGGGTTGTCTGGCAACGTAGGAATACTTCAATTTGCTGAACTCTGTTCTGTTAAAGTGCTTTAGATTTGATGATAGCGACTTTTTCCAAAAGATCTATGTCGATTGTTACAGTTTGCTAGCGATGTTGTAGTAATAATTCACTCAGTAAAAAAAGGGCGTTGTTCTAAGGAATATCCATCGGCAGTAACTTTTAAAACAGAGCCTTGGGAATACCAATCACCCAATACAATGCGTGTTAACGGGATATTATCATGTTCGAAGTGATGAATATTAGGGCGATGAGTATGGCCATGAATCATCAGCTTGACGCAAAACTGAGACATGACTTGCTCGACTTCTTGCTGGTTCACGTCCATGATCTCGAGCGACTTATGTTGCTTATCATCACGAACGCCAGACTGCACTTTGGCAACGATTCGTTTCTTAATAAACCAAGGAATCCGTTTGAAGATCCATTGCAGCCATGGCTGATGCACCGTTTTTCGAAACTCTTGATATTTTAAATCGTCAATGCACAGAGTATCACCGTGAAGGATCACGACTTTTTCGCCATAAAGGTCGATGGTGCAGATATCGTCTAAGAGTGTTATGCCCGTTTCATGACAGAATCGTCGACCCAATAAGAAGTCGCGATTGCCTTGAATAAAATAAACGGGAACACCAGCTGTAGTCAGCGCTTTAAATTCGTTGCGAATGCGTTCGGCAAAGGGAGTGCAATCTTCATCACCAATCCAAAATTCGAACAGGTCACCCAACACATACAGTGCTTCCGCGTTCACGGCTTCGTTACGCATAAATTGCACAAAACACTCAGTGATGTCTGTGCGAGAAGGAGTGAGATGTAAATCAGAAATAAAAAGTGTTGTCATAGAAACAAGGGGAGGCTTAGCCTCCCCATAAACCTATCTCAAAAGATGATGAGTAAGATTACTCTTCAATGGTTGCGCCAGTGATTACCACGTCTTCTAGTGGTACGTCTTGGTGCATGCCGTAAGAACCTGTGCTAACGCCTTTGATTTTGTTAACCACGTCCATACCTTCAACAACTTCACCGAATACGCAGTAACCCCAACCATCACGGCTTTCACTACGGAAGTCTAAAAATGTGTTGTTGTTTACGTTAATGAAAAACTGTGAGCTAGCAGAGTGTGGGTCCATAGTACGAGCCATCGCGATAGAGCCGACTTTGTTGCTTAGGCCGTTGTTCGCTTCGTTTTTGATTGGCTCGCGAGTTGATTTCTCACGTAGACCAGATTCCATGCCACCGCCTTGGATCATGAAACCATCGATAACACGGTGGAAAATGGTGTTGTCGTAAAAACCTTCGCGGCAGTACTGAAGAAAGTTTGCGCTCGTTTCTGGTGCTTTTTCTGCGTTTAGCTCAATCTTGATGTCACCAAAATTTGTGTGAAGGGTGATCATGCTGTTTTCCTTTGTGCTGTTTTGTTTAAAGTCAGAATTCTAGCCTAAGTTAAGGCTCATGCAAAATGAAGGACTAAGCAAATTACGCTTTTGTGTTGGAAGTTTAGTCGATTATCGTTTTTCAGCGGAATTGTTATTACCTAAAAACATTGTAGTTGGTATACTGCCGTTTCATTTTAGTTCAATCAATATACAGATAGAGATCATGTTGAAGATATATAACACACTGACAAGACAGAAAGAGGAATTCAAACCAATCACAGCCGGTAAAGTCGGTATGTATGTCTGTGGAGTTACCATTTACGATCTCTGTCACATCGGTCATGGCCGTACATTTGTCTCTTTTGACGTCGTATCACGTTACCTGCGCTATTTAGGTTACGATCTGACGTTTGTGCGCAACATTACCGATATCGATGACAAAATCATCAAACGTGCGGCGGAAAACGGTGAAACCTGTGATTCATTGACCGAACGTTTGATTGGTGAAATGCACGCTGACTTTGATGCGCTAAACATGAAGCGCCCAGATGTAGAACCGCGCGCAACACAATACATTCAAGAAATCATTGAGTTAGTGGAAAGACTCATTGATCGTGGTTTTGCGTATGTTGCCGACAACGGTGATGTGATGTTTGAAGTCAATAAATTTGACGAATACGGCAAGCTTTCAAAACAAGACCTTGACCAGCTTCAAGCAGGCGCGCGCGTCGATGTGGAAACAGCAAAACGCTGCCCTCTAGATTTCGTACTTTGGAAAATGTCTAAGCCGGGTGAGCCAACATGGGAATCACCTTGGGGGCCTGGTCGTCCTGGTTGGCACATCGAATGTTCTGCGATGAATTCGTCTATTCTTGGCAATCATTTTGATATTCACGGTGGTGGCTCTGATCTTCAGTTCCCTCACCACGAAAACGAAATTGCCCAGTCTTGCTGTGCTCATGACACCCAGTATGTCAACACTTGGATGCACAGTGGTATGGTGATGGTCGACAAAGAGAAGATGTCTAAGTCTCTAGGTAACTTCTTCACCATTCGCGATGTGTTAGGGCACTACGACGCAGAAACCGTACGTTACTTCTTGATGTCGGGTCACTACCGCAGTCAGCTAAACTACAGCGAAGAAAATCTCAACCAAGCTCGTGCGTCACTTGAGCGCCTATACACCTCTTTGCGTGGTTTGGATCTTGCGGCAGCGCCAGCAGGTGGTGAAGAGTATGTGTCGCGTTTCACTGCGGCAATGAACGACGATTTCAACACACCGGAAGCCTATTCTGTGTTGTTTGATATGGCGCGTGAGATCAACCGTTTGAAAACCGAAGATCTGGCCAACGCCAGTGCACTAGGTGCTTTGATGCGTGAGCTTGCGGACGTGATCGGCATTCTTCATCAAGATCCAGACGCGTTTTTGAAAGGTGACGCGGGCAATGATGATGAAGTGGCAGAAATTGAAGCGCTGATCAAACTGCGTAACGATTCTCGTGCGGCGAAAGATTGGGCAAACGCAGATATGGCGCGCGATAAGCTAAACGAGATGGGTATCGTACTTGAAGATGGTCCTGAAGGAACAACGTGGCGTCGCAAGTAATTGCATCTTTTTAAAGGGCTGTTGATTCAGCCCTTTTCTTTACATTTTTAAATTTCCAATTTTACTTAGGTAGTGCTCTGTGGCTCAGATGTATTTCTATTACTCAGCGATGAACGCGGGTAAATCAACGACTCTTCTTCAGTCTTCTTTCAACTATCAAGAGCGTGGTATGACGCCCGTTATTTTTACCGCGGCTTTAGATGATCGCTACGGTATTGGTAAAGTCAGCTCACGGATTGGTTTGCAAGCCGAAGCGCAATTGTTTAAAGCGGACACCAATCTCTATCAAGAGATCGCTGCTCTGAATGAAGTGGAGAAACGCCATTGTATTTTGGTGGATGAGTGCCAATTTTTATCGAAAGAGCAAGTGTATCAGCTAACGGAAGTGGTCGATAAGCTGCACATTCCGGTATTGTGTTACGGACTTCGTACGGATTTTCTGGGTGAGCTGTTTGAAGGCAGCAAATACCTCCTTTCTTGGGCCGACAAATTAGTCGAGCTAAAAACGATTTGTCATTGTGGACGTAAAGCCAACATGGTTATCCGCACCGACGAGCACGGAAATGCCATTAAAGAAGGTGATCAGGTGGCGATAGGGGGTAACGATCGTTACGTGTCAGTCTGTCGTCAGCACTACAAAGAAGCGTTGGGTAAATAACGGGTTCTTTGAATTATCCTGCTGACAAGAAAGCAATGAAGCCACTCACACAATGTGCAGTGGCTTTTTTCGTTGGTTACTGCATTAAACGTGTTCCGGCGTTAAACAAGCAGCGAAGTGAGCTTTTCTCGGATCTCTTGATAAGCGGTTTCAACATCATCGGGCAGCGGTTGCTCGGTTTGGAAGCCTTTTGCTGGATAATGTTTAATGCGCTCAAAGTCCTCAAGAAGCGCTTCAAGCACCAACATTAGAGGCATCTCTTCATTGATGTAATCAAAGAAGGCCTCTCCGGTGGAACTCACCAACAGGCGTGAGTAAGCCCCCTGCCATTGTTTCTCGAACGTCGCGAGGGCGCGTCTTTCCATAAAGGGTTTTTGGACCAAAATAAACGAGTCAAATACTAACCCCTTGTCGATCAAAAGTTGCTCGGAAAAACGGACGTTTTCCCCAGTATTGGAGGATTTTGTTTCGAGTAAGATCGCTTCTTCAGGCACGCCTGATGCTTTTGCGAGCTCGGCAAAAGTCTCCGCTTCGCTTTTTTCAAATCGCCCTTCAGTGAAACGCCCCTCACCGCCAGAAAAGAGGATATAAGGCGCGTACCCTTGTTTGTACAAATTCGCAGCGTGTTCAGCGACTCGAAGATCGTTACTGCACATTACGAGCAAGCAATCGGCGGGAGTTAAGTGATGCTGCAATTGCATGTATTGCCAGAGCTGTTCAATTTGACGAAAAAGTTTCATAAAGCATCCAGCGTTGATTGATATTGAAATTGAAAACCCGATTGCAGCAATTTGTCCACAACAATACGTTTGTCTTCAACGGCGACAACCGGTGGAAAATCAACCTTAAGTTGTGCAGATTCAAGCGCGGCTTGATAGAAGGTGGCTTTATCGACTGTCGTTGGCGTTGACACGTTGAGCACTTGCTGGTCGACGGCATGAATCGCAAACAAAAGCGCCTTGATTGCATCGTCAAGATGAAGCATGTTAGCGGGAGCACGGCTGCTGATTTGTTTTAGATGAGGGACGAAGCGGGCAGGGTGACGATGAGGCCCAAAGAGTCCGCTCAAACGTAAGATGGTAAAGTTTTTGCCTGAATCTAACAGTGATTGCTCTGCTTGCAACATCACGCGTGCTTTGTCACTGAATAAGGCATTCTCGCAGTTTGCTTTGGCGAGTGTTGCGTCGTCTTCCCTCATTTCACCGGGTTGATTTGGATAAACCGTCGTTGAGCTGACCATAATGACTTTTTGTACTGCGCTATCTTTGATGCCGTCGACGATTTTTTGCCACTGGTGAGCATATTCTTCACCGCTACCTTTTCGAAAGCCGGGGGGAAAACTGCCAACAACAATATCGATGGCATTGTTGTCTACGATCGCTCGCACCTTCTTTGCAGCATCATCATTGGCGAGATCGAGGACGGCTTTGTTTTCTAGCTCCAAAGGGACTTCACGAAGGCTGTCTGTAGAGCGTCGAGTGACAATTACCTGATGTTTTAACGCGGACAATTGTTGCGCAAAAGGTAACCCTAGCCAACCTGCTCCAATGATTAATATCTTTTTCATCGCTATTTCCCAAATAAGTTACGCAGCAATCTACGCGTTTCTAAATGCACTGGATCAGAGTGCCACTTCTGATGTTGTATCACATCGATATTGGCTTGCCAGCCAAATTGCAACTGAGGATTTTGTATTTTTACCAAGCCGTGTTGTTCTGCGCCAATGAGGTGTTCTGGTAACAAGCACCAGCCGAAGCCAGCTTTTGCCATCTCTAACAGCATAAAATAGTTATCAGCGTACCAAACGTCTGGGCCAAAGGCTTGATTAAGGGAACTGAACTGGGTGTTCTTAGACCGTATGACCAATTGCCGGTGCAACTTGAGTTGGTCGCTATGCGTTAATGACATCGAAGCCAAAGGATGTTCAGTGGACACGAACACATCAAACGCCACCGCGCCTAAGCTCGAAAAATCGATGGTCGATGGCAGTACGGTTTCACTCAAAATGATGCCGGTAGTCGCGCGCCCAGACTCTACCAACTCAATAATATCTGGGCTTGAAGCCGTTAAACACTCGATTTGTAGCTCTGGAAATGACGCCTCCAAGGTGCGAAAAACGTGTGGCAGTGTTAACAGAGGTACACCTTCGTCGACGGCAAGAATCAGTTGCGACGCGCTCGGTTCAAATAGCGAACTGGCTTTATTCGAGAGTCTCTCTAACTGTTCCAGCGTTGCTTTTGCGTATGGGAGAAGTGCTAAACCTGACGAATTGAGGACAGGGTATCGTCCTGTGCGATCAAAAAGATCCACCCCACAATCAAGCTCCATATTCATAATATGCTGGCTGATGACCGATTGCGCTTTACCAAGTGCCCTCGCAGCGGCAGAAAAGGAGCCTTTTTCAGAGGTAGTGACGAATGCTTGTAGTTGCTCGATAGTAAACATATCGTTTTGAAAGATGGTATCTAACTTTTATGTATCTTAATGGTAGATAGAATGTGTGTGATTGAAAAGCATCAGTAAGAGGTTTTGTGATGACACAAGGTGAACGACTTTTTCATGCCGTGGCGTTTGAACTTTTGGCATTGGCGATCATTGTACCAGCGACATCTTTGATGACTGGCAAAGGGGCTTCGGCACTGGCTATTGTCGGGATTGGGCTGAGTATCTTTACCGTCATTTGGAATTACATCTATAACCAATATTTTGATCAGTGGTTTGGTGCAAATCGAGCAGAGAGAGGATTAAAAATGCGTCTTTTGCATACGCTCGGATTTGAGGGAGGGCTGATCTTCATTACCATTCCAGTGATCTCATGGTTTCTCAGCATCTCGATATTACAAGCCTTGTTGCTGGAAGCGGGATTCTTGCTCTTTTTCCTATTTTACGCGACGGGGTTTAATTGGCTTTACGACCGCGTTCAACCCTATCAATGGATGAATGCCTTATTTTCTCGCTAGGTAATGCTCTGCGGGGTGCGTAATAGTCAACAGTTTGTTGTTTGCACGCTCCGTCACCAAGCTAGAGAAACAAAAAGACTCGCTTTTGAATGACCAAAAGCGAGTCTTTATTATTCTCAGTCAGTTGCGCTAAAACACTATGCGCTTAATACTCTCAATGTTTTTTCTGCGTGCTCTGCTACTTCAATACCTTCGTCAGTGAGGTAGCCTCCGTCGATTTGAGTACATAGGCCTTTATCAAATAAACGTTTTACCGCGGCCTGAGCCGATTCTGCCGCATCTTTGTGCACTTTTATCCCTGTTGCAGCGCTACTCAAGTCAAATTGTAGCAATAGGTTCATTTCAGCTAAGTGTTCTTCTGTAAATTTCATACTCATACTCCGACAAATCTTTCCGCTTCAACTTAGTACGCTTAGGCAATAGTTACAATCATAAAGAGCGAGAATTGTTAGCCAGTCGGTAAATTCGCAAATTCTTCTCTCTTTGTATCGAAGTGATTGATAAGAAACGCTGTTTTATTATTCATCTAACCAATGCCACATATCATTATTAAGACTTTTATAATATATTTACGTGTCTATTCGAGATAACAGAGCGTAAGAAAACGCTCGTTTGTAATGATATTTTTGCGAGTACTCCATTTCTTCATGTTTAGCCTTTTGGCTGTTGATGCGGAGGGGGGACGAAAAATGCTCGCGCGTCAATGAGCTAAGACATAAAAGGGTAACAGAATGAATAAAATGAAGTTGGTACTGACGGCATCAATGATGCTCTCCATTGTGGGTTGTCAGTCTACGCCAGAAGAAAAAGCCACCCAAGAGGTGACAAACGAAGTCGCTGAAAATGCGAGCACGCCGTTTGTTGGTATTCAACAATCGCACCAACAATGGTCTCAAGCTCTACAAGACAGCGGGAAGCTGGCGATCTACGCACCGGAAAACTTCAAAGATTTAACATCGGCTTGGAAAGAAGCCAGTGAGATCTACACAAAACTGGAAAAAGATCCTTCTCTAGCATCGAAAAGCTACTCTCTATTCTCTTCTGACACCTATGCACAAGCCTATCAAGAGCAAATTAAGTTGGTGGATCAAAATTTCGCAGCGTTAGAAAAACTGAAAGCGAAAGCAGACGTGATCTTGGCAGATTCTATTGCTCAGATGGATTACCTAGCAGAGATCAATGCCGCGAAACTCTACGCGAATGATTACAACAAGGTGCTTTCTCAGTATAAGAAGCTATTTTCTTAC
Organism: Vibrio vulnificus NBRC 15645 = ATCC 27562; assembly: GCF_002224265.1. NCBI lineage: Bacteria > Pseudomonadati > Pseudomonadota > Gammaproteobacteria > Vibrionales > Vibrionaceae > Vibrio > Vibrio vulnificus. The sequence continues at coordinate 216,735 of NZ_CP012881.1, read as the reverse complement.
GTTGTGGTTGATGAGCTAGAAGAAGCGCAAGAGAAACAAGTTGTTTTCCTCAATACCGCGAAACAGCTTGAGGTGAAGGTAGTGCACAAAACGTTCATTCTACCGCTTCAACAAGAACTGAAAACTCTAAAGAAAGAAGATTTTAATGAAGTTGCGCCAGTGAGTTTTGCCACGGCGGAAAACGTTATTAATATTGCAGCAAACATTGCTCAAACTAATCCTCGTGATAAAGCCGCAATTGAGTTGGCAGTGGCGAGCGCTCAGTTTGAGATCGAACACGTTAAGCAAGTCACGCATCAGGTGAAACTGTTGGCTTCTGTCGAAGACGATGCTTTTGAAAACTCAGTTTTAGAAATTGAAAACAAGTTGCTTGCCATCTCTAAAGCAGTCGATGGTTCTGATTACCGTGATGTGATGCTAAGAGAGCAAAGCGAGAAGATTCTTGCAAGCGTGAAACGCATGCACGAAGCAAACAAAACCACCGATTTGTCTCAGCAGGTGACAGAGCTTAACAGTAAAGTGAAAGTGCTCGAAACCAAGGCGGCTGAGCAAAAAACAGCATTGGAAAAAGCCAATCAACGTGAGCTGGCGTTAAATGCTCACATTGAACGTGAAGCTGCGCATATCAAGAGTTTGGAAGAGTTGGTCGCGAATCTGAAACTTCAGTTAGCGGCAAAAGATCAGCCTGTGGCTACTGTGGCACAAGCGGAGCCAGTGCAAGAGGGGATTACATCAGAAGAGCAAGTTCCTCAAGTAGAAGAGGCAGCCCCAGAAGCCGAAGTGACTGAAACTGAAGAGGCGGCAAGCGACGGTGAGGCGAGTAGCGAAACCGTATCGCCAGAAACGCAGCCAGAGATTGCAGCAGCAGAATAATCTCAGAGCTTCGCTAACACTAACTCAAAAATGCCTCAACCATATGAGGCATTTTTTGTTTCTTCGGTTTGCGACAGCACGTTTGAATATCGGTTTCTCGTTGGCGTATTGGTGAGCCGTTTTTAACGTCAGCACAGAAACTGAAAGCAGAAGATGCTAATAGGTAGTGGCAATCTGGTATTGCTTTCCAACTCACTAAAACAACATTTTTTGTAAACATAAAAAATACCCCTTGAAAAACTCTGGAAAAGGAGAGATTATCCGCGCCACTCGAAATTGTTTCCAAATGTTAACCTGCAATGAACTTCAATCAATTTGACTCGCTATTACCACCACAGGCCGCGGAAAGAGCGGCAGAGATCGGTGAAGGGAAAGCGACCAAGGACCCGGTTAAATCATTTTTACTTGCTATTTCAGCCGGTATTCATATCGGTATCGCCTTCGTGTTTTATACCACGGTAACAACTGGTGGGGCGGACTTGCCTTGGGGAATCACACGCCTGATCGGTGGCCTAGCATTTAGCTTAGGTTTAATCCTTGTTGTTGTGACTGGTGGTGAACTGTTTACGAGTTCAGTGCTGACATTAGTTGCGCGTGCCAGCGGTAAAATCTCCTGGCGTGTTCTGATCAAAAACTGGTTTGTGGTTTATGTCGGTAACTTAGTTGGCGCCATTTTGCTGGTGGTTTGCATGTTGATCACTAAGCAGTACATGTTTGACCATGGACAGGTTGGTCTAAACGCGATGGCGATTTCACAGCATAAGATGCACCACAGCTTTTTCTCTGCCGTAGCTTTAGGCATCATGTGTAATGTGCTGGTTTGTATCGCTGTGTGGATGACGTTCAGCGGTCGTACACTAACGGATAAAATAGCGGTGATGATTCTTCCTGTTGCGATGTTTGTCTCGGCAGGTTTTGAGCACTGTATTGCCAATATGTTCCAAGTGCCGATGGCGATTGGTATCAAAAACTTTGCCCCAGCTGAATTTTGGCAAATGACGGGGGCAAACATTGCCGACTACGCCGACCTGAACATGATGGACTTTCTGCTGAATAACCTACTGCCCGTTACGCTTGGTAATATCATCGGTGGTGGTGTGTTTGTTGGCATGTGGTACTGGCTAATCTACCTGCGCGATTAATCGCTGAGTGACACGATTAACCGCGATTCTTAGATAACGAAAAAGCAGACGTCAAGTCTGCTTTTTCGTTTTTCATACACTTTAGAAATCACTTGAGTGTGCTCAGAACTCTGCTGGTTGCGGAGGCAATTCAAAGGGCCTATCAATTAGCCACTCTCGACAATCTTGCTCCAGCTCATCATGGTATTGCAGTGAATCGTCCATAGTCTTCCTCTCCATTGGATGCTTTATAGGCAAGTTACGTCTCAATCATGACGGCCGTGTGACGATCTTCCTGCGTTTTTAAGACACCGACTGATGGGGACTGAACGAGGTTATCCACATTTTCTGTGGATAACCTGTCGTAAACTTCGTGGGTATCTCATTTCAGCTAAAAGTGATTAGAAAAGAGGTGGTTAGAAAAATAGATAAAACTGCTTATTTTGTGTCCAGTGTGTTTGTTTTCACTTGCCCGTTTCTATCTAAACAGCGATGTAGCGCCAGTTCTAAGGTGATGACAACAGAAAGGGTGAGGGTGACAAAAATCGCGATCATAATGATCAGTTGATATTTAATCGCCACCATTGGACTTGCGCCCCCCAAGATTTGTCCTGTCATCATTCCAGGTAATGTCACTAGCCCTGTCGCCGCCATTGAGGCAAGAATAGGAGCAAAAGACTTTTGTATCGCTTGCCTAACAAACAGAAGTGACGCATAACGTGGCGACGCACCGAGGGCGATCGCAGCTTCGTATTCATTCTTTCGATTACGATAGCAATCAAACAGATTTTGCAAAGCGACAATATTGCCACTTAAGCTGTTGCCCAGCAGCATACCAGCCAAAGGAATCATATATTGTGTGTGATACCAAGGTGTTGGCTTGATGATACCAACAAGCAACACTGAGAGTATTGGCAACATACCTCCAGCGAGCCCGAATAAGGTAGGCAAGAGCAGCTGAGTTTGTGGCAAGTGGGCTTTGCTGACAATGGAAGAAGCGCCAACAGAGAGCATCACCAATAACCAAAGCACATTGATGCGCCAGTCATTCAGGGTAAACAGGTATTCCAAATAGAAGCCCACTAAAATCAGTTGCAGTGCCATACGGCCAACACTCAGCATAGCTTCTTTTGCGATCGCCAACTGATAAAAGTGGCTAATGATTAGCGGGATAATAAGGAGGCTAGAAAACGCCAAGAGAGCCCCCCAAGTGAGGTCAATAACTGAATCCATACCTATCTCTTTCCATTCGTCATTTCGGGATTGAAACGAATCTAAGGTGGTATGGGAAGGCGTCTGATGCATTTTCTTGTCAGAAGTCACACTGTGTAAATCACGAGCGGTGAGTCGTAACGTATGTATCTCTTGAATTGCTTACTTGCTGCAATGTTGAACGATTTTTGCTCTGAGATAGCCACTTTAAACTACTATTTTTCTCTTTAAATATTCACACCTTGATAACAATAAAATAAAACAATCGCCATTGTGATTGTTTTATTTTTGAGAGAATAAGAATCAGTCCGGCTAAAAAATGTCACTCTGCTAGCATTTGTGTTACGTGGTTGTTTTTCTTTTAACAATAATGCAAAAGACTTATTTCTTCATATCTATTCACAACTTTACACATGGAATATCAATCCGACACATCTCTGGATGAGCTCAAAAAAGTGTTGAATAACAAGGGTAGGCCGTAGGGAATTGATTGAACCACACATTGTGTATGGTCTAATATTTTGCATTAGATAGTGTTAAAAGTTTCATCCTGTTGGGGTGGGGCAACTGAAATTACTAAATACAAAATAGGCAAATGTATGAGTGATGTTAACAAAATTGAGAGTGCTGAAAAGCGCTCATTGGAGTGGAAATCTTTCCTCTTCATTACCGTCGTCCTCTTTCCAATCTTGAGTGTGGCGTTCGTTGGTGGATATGGCTTCATCGTTTGGATGTTGCAAGTTTTCTTCTTCGGACCTCCAGGTGCTCACGGCATGTAAGCCTGTGAACTTATCCCCACACTTTTGAAAAGATTTTAAGAGAGCAGACAATGAAATCATTGATCATTAAATTGTGGCGTACTGTAACGCGCCCAGCAGTTCATATCAGCCTTGGTGTGCTGACCGTGGGCGGCTTCATTGCCGGTGTGATTTTCTGGGGTGGTTTTAATACCGCGTTGGAAGCGACCAACACCGAAGAGTTTTGTGTCAGTTGCCACACCATGCGTGACAACGTGTACCAAGAGCTGCAAGACACAGTGCACTGGAAAAACCACTCAGGTGTTCGCGCGACCTGTCCTGACTGTCACGTACCACACAACTGGACGGACAAAATTGCACGTAAAATGCAGGCGTCTAAAGAAGTTTTTGCGCAAGTCTTTGGTAACTACGATGAACCGGGCGTTTTCGAAGCTCGCCGTATCGAGCTAGCAAAACACGAATGGGATCGCTTCTCAGCCAACAAATCCCTTGAATGTAAAAACTGTCATAACTACGACTCGATGGACTTCACGCAAATGTCTCCAACGGCTCGTATCCAAATGAAGCAAGCGGCAGAGAAAGATCAAAGCTGTGTTGACTGTCACAAAGGCATCGCGCACAAATTACCGGCAGGTATGGATAGCATTGGTGGTATCGTTGGTGACTTAGAGCAAATGGCTTCAAGCACCGATTATTCTGTGGGTAAAGAGCTTGTGAGTGTTCGTCACCTACCGATCTACTTTGATGCACAAGGTCAAACCGAAGCGGGTCTATTGAACCCTGCGTCTACCGTAAAAGTAGTGGAAGACAAAGGTGATTATGTCGAAATCGAGATCGATGGCTGGCGTAAAGCGAAAGGTTTTGGTCGCGTAATTCAAGAAGACTTCGGCAAAAACATCGCTGTGGCTTCGCTGCTAAAAGAAGCGTCTATGGATGACAAAATTGTCACCACTGGCGAAGAGAAAGTGGATGAGCTAACTGGTCTTCCATGGGAAAAAGTGGCGGCGAAAGTTTGGATCAAGAAAGAGTCAATGCTGAACGACATCAACCCAGTGTGGGAAAAATCTCGTGAAGCATACAAAACAAACTGTTCAGTGTGTCACACACAGCCTGCAGAAGCGCACTTCGATGCCAATACTTGGCCAGGCATGTTTGACGGCATGCTAGCGTTCGTGAACCTTGATACGGATAGCGAAGCCCTTATCTTGAAATATCTACAGAAGCACTCTTCAGATTATGCTGAAGGTCATCACTAATAAGCATTGGATGGAGTAATTTAAATGGCTATTACAAGAAGAAGTTTTCTTAAGGGCGTAGCAACCACAAGTGCTGCCTCTGTTATCGGTCCTAGCTTATTGGCGTCGGCTTCTGCAAACGCAGTAGAAACAACAGGAACATGGAAAGTATCCGGTTCTCACTGGGGCGCGTTCCGCGCCCACATCTACGCGGGTAAAGTTCAAGAGATCAAACCGCTAGAGCTAGACCAAAACCCAACTGAGATGCTAAACGGCATCAAAGGCATCATCTACAGCCCTTCACGTGTGCGTTACCCAATGGTGCGCCTAGACTGGCTGAAAAAACACAAGTACAGCGCAGATACGCGCGGCAACAACCGTTTTGTACGTGTGACTTGGGATGAAGCGTTGGACCTGTTCTACCGTGAGCTAGAGCGCGTACAAAAAGAGTATGGCCCTTGGGCGCTACACGCAGGCCAAACAGGTTGGAACCAAACGGGTTCATTTAACAACTGTACAGCGCACATGCAGCGCGCTGTGGGCATGCACGGTAACTACATCACCAAAGTTGGTGACTACTCAACCGGTGCTGGCCAAACGATTCTGCCATACGTGCTAGGTTCTACCGAAGTGTACGCACAAGGTACGTCTTGGTCTGAGATTCTAGAAAACGCAGACAACATTATTCTTTGGGCGAACGACCCAGTGAAAAACCTCCAAGTGGGCTGGAACTGTGAAACGCATGAATCTTACGCTTACCTTGCGCAACTAAAAGAGAAAGTGGCAAAAGGCGAAATCAACGTGATTTCGGTTGACCCGGTTAAGAACAAAACACAGCGTTACCTAGAGAACGATCATCTGTATGTCAACCCAATGACAGATGTACCGTTTATGTTGGCGATTGCGCATGTTCTCTACACTGAAAATCTATACGATAAGAAGTTCATCGACACTTACTGTCTTGGTTTTGAAGAGTTCATCAACTACGTTCAAGGCAAAACGAAGGACAAAGTTGAAAAAACACCAGAATGGGCTGCGCCTATTTGTGGCGTGAAAGCAGACAAAATCCGTGAATTTGCCCGCATGCTTGTGAAAGGCCGCACTCAGATCCTGATGGGTTGGTGTATCCAACGTCAAGAGCACGGTGAGCAGCCTTACTGGGCAGCCGCGGTTGTTGCGGCAATGATCGGTCAAATCGGCTTGCCTGGCGGTGGTATCTCTTATGGTCACCACTACTCAAGTATCGGTGTGCCTTCAACCGGTTTTGCTGGCCCTGGTGGCTTCCCTCGTAACCTTGATGCGGGCATGAAACCAAAATGGGACAACAATGACTTCAATGGCTACAGCCGTACTATCCCTGTTGCGCGTTGGATCGACTGTCTGCTAGAGCCAGGTAAAGAGATCAACTACAACGGTGGCAAAGTGAAGCTGCCAGACTTCAAGATGATGGTTATTTCGGGCTGTAACCCATGGCACCACCATCAAGATCGCAACCGCATGAAGCAAGCGTTCCAGAAACTACAAACTGTCGTAACGATCGACTTCGCGTGGACAGCGACGTGTCGCTTCTCAGACATCGTGCTACCAGCATGTACCCAATGGGAACGCAATGACATCGACGTATACGGTTCATACTCAAGCCGTGGTTTGATTGCGATGCATCGTTTGGTGGATCCTCTGTTCCAATCTAAGCCAGACTTCCAAATCATGAAGGAACTGACTGAGCGCTTTGGCCGCAGTGAAGAATACTCTCGCGGTATGAGTGAAATGGATTGGATTCGCAGCCTATACAACGATTGTAAGAAATCGAACGAAGGCAAATTCGAGATGCCAGAATTTGATGAATTCTGGGAGAAGAGCGTACTGGACTTCGGCCAAGGTCAACCTTGGGTTCGTCACGCGGATTTCCGTCAAGACCCTGAAATCAACCCACTGGGTACACCTTCAGGCTTTATCGAGATCACGTCTCGTAAGATCGGTCGTTACGGCTACGAACACTGCCAAGAGCACCCAATGTGGTTCGAAAAATCAGAACGTTCACACGGCGGACCAGGCTCAGACAAACATCCGTTCTGGTTGCAATCTTGTCACCCAGACAAACGCCTGCACTCTCAGATGTGTGAGTCTGAAGAGTTCCGTGCGACTTACGCAGTAAAAGGTCGTGAGCCAGTCTACATCAACCCACTTGATGCAAAAGCAAAAGGCATCAAAGAGGGTGATTTGGTACGCGTGTTTAATGACCGTGGTCAGCTTCTAGCAGGAGCTGTGCTAACGGACAGCTACCCACGTGGCGTGATTCGTATCGAAGAAGGTGCGTGGTACGGTCCTCTAAGCGAGAAAGTGGGAGCTATCTGTACTTACGGTGACCCTAACACACTGACTCAAGATATCGGCTCATCTGAGCTGGCACAGGCGACTTCTGCGAACACCTGTATCGTAGACTTCGAGAAGTTCACTGGCAAAGTTCCACCAGTGACCTCATTTGGTGGCCCAATCGAAGTGGCGTAATCGCAGCTTGATAATGAACGAGAAAAGGTCTGGCATACATGCCGGACCTTTTTTTGTTTCGATAACGCAAAAATAGCATCATCCATTACATATTCCTTCGAGTTCCTTCCCACAAATTATTTTCTTCTAGCGAAACACGTTCGCTGTTTTGTCGTTTTCCATATGATCTCAACTGGATGTACTCAATAAAGTGGGGCTATGGCTTAAAGAGTCACGCTGCTATTGGTTTTGTGCGGTTTCGTTAGGGGCTTTTTCGTCAGGAGCAAATGCCATGTTTTGGCCATTTAAAAAATATGATGTTGAGATGTCTCCAGAAGTGCATGGGGTGATCACGCTTGAAAGAGTGCCACAGGAAGGAATGACGGTTGTTCGAGAGTTGTTTTACGAAGGGTATAACAAAGGGAAAGCGATATTGGATGAGACTCAAACCAATGAACAAGGGGAGTTTTCTTTTCCCTCTATGACCATTCGTTCGAGATTGCCAGGAGATATTTTTGGTCAAAATTTCCATGTTAACCAGTTCCTTTTTGTTCAATGGAAGAACAAGAAGCTCAAACTATGGGGTGCCACATTACCGATACAAAGCGGTAGAGAAGTCTCAGAGATGCTCAGCTCTATCAGTTGTGAGTTAACTAATGTTCCCCGTATTCACGCAGTGGAAACAAGCTCAGATGAGCGTTTGCCAATATCTGTTCACTCCATTTGCGACTGGAACAGTCCGAGCATAAACACATACGTATATGATCAAAGTACAGATACCTATGTACGTTATAAGAAGACGCCGCAGCCCTTGGAAAGTATTTTTAACGCTAAACACAGAGTTAAGTTAGACGCTGAGTAATAGGTTGGTTTGTGCACTTTGTGAGCGTTGTTGTGCTTGTTTTTTCGTCAGTGCTTGGTGGGGTGTCATTGAAAGTGATTAAAACTGAAAAATTATATGCTGATTTAATATTTATGCTTTTTTGTGAATTGTTGGCTGTTTTTGTGATTACGTTCGCTAAAAATACAGTTAATCGATTAAATAGAGCGCATTTTTTATTGTTTTTTAGGAAATTTTCCTTGCCTTACTGTTTGTAATTTATATCTATTTGTAATGTTTTATTAGGAAAGTTTTGTCTTTGAGAATAATTTCGCCGCAACGGCTGGCGCTTACGGGCTAAGTCGAGTGGTGAAAAAATCTATAAAATTGATAGGACAAAATAAAAATGAAAAAAACAGTATTAGCGGTGGCGCTATCTCTTGTTGCTGGTTCTGCGATCGCAGCAGACGTAAACCAAAACGTTTCTGAGCGTGCTCGTGAGTCAATGATCGACCTAATCCTTTCTGGTGAAGAATTCTCTGTTGGTGGTCAAGTGGCTGTCGGTGGTTACTATGAAGAAGGTCGTCCTGATAGAGAGTTTTACAACGACGGTGTGACTGGTTTTGACCTATTCATCAACTACCAAAAAGGCAACGTAGTTGGTCAGTTTGCTGGTGAATTCGACCTTGCAGACAACTACTCTTCAATGGATGCTAAGTTCACTGTGATCGACACTTGGGTTGGTTACAAAACCGGTTTCGGCGTAGCGTCTATCGGTTACGCAAACGACTCTGCACTTGATGCAGTAGACGGCGCAGCTGACTTAACTATTGAGTTTGGTGCATCTGCATCTGACGCTTCTGACGTAAACCAAGTGATCAAATTTGAAGGCATGAAAGAAGGCTTCAAATACGGCATCGCTTACTACGGTGACCGCGAAGCAGACGCATCTGGTCAACGTGGTTTCAACGGTTATGTTGGTTTCAAAAATGAACAGTTCCAAGTAAACGCAGGTTACGAGAAGAACGATGAGAAAAACCATAAACCAGCAGTAGAAGGCGGTGATCTAGTTGAACAACTGTACTTGGTTAATGGTGTGATTACTCTGGGTGATATAGCGTTCGGTGCAAATGTAGCACAGCACGATACCTTTAACAGTGATGATTTTATCCTATACAGTGCATCAGTAGGCTACACTATCGATAAACTATACCTAGCAGCCGGTTACGCAGCTAAAGATTATGATCATTCAGCTAGCAAAGAGTCAGTAAACTTCGGTGGTTCTTACCAGTTCACTAACAAGTTATCTGCGCTTGTCGATATCAAAGTTGATCTGTCTGATGACAACAACAGCGATGATCTAGCAGCATTCTTCAAAGTTGCTTACGACTTCTAAGAACTTCCTTAGCAATTTATGGCCTGCGTCGCGGGCCATTTAAAGCAGGACGCTTTTTTGGCGATAATCCACTGCCTTTTCTTTGACCCTCAGGATTCGAGGGTCTTTTCGTTTTCACACCAAGTGGATACTCTTTTCGCGATACCACTCACTTTTGCTGCTTTGTTTTGATCCCGAATTGGACTGTTCCTCAGTTTGTTGCGCATTCTTTCGCAAGGGGGAAGATGACAAAAGTGCATGATTTGATGGACGATAAACTGTGGATCTCGAACAAAGTCCTCGTAATGAACCGTCAACGATTTTACTTTTGTTCGTGAGATTTCCTCCTCGGTGGTTTTAAGAATTTTATTCAGTTGAAATGCGGTGCTGCAGACCGGGTCGTGACGAATTCGCTGATAGGTTTCGAGTTCATGGTTGCTGTAGGCGCCTTGCCACCATAATTGATGTAACCCCTGAGCTTGCCAAAATGGCACCTTGAGCAGTGAATTGACGGTGGCGACGGGCTCGCGAACGACATTAATAAACAACGCATCTGGAAATATACTGGACAAATACTCCACACGTCCCGGGCCAGTAAATTTCATCGCTAAACGCGTCTTTCCTTGCGCTCGCAAATGCTGATTTAAATAAGTACGAATCCGTTGTTTTTCCTCTGTACTGGCTCTCTGGTGAAGCAAGAATCCCCGGCTGAAATCGATCTCATCACGAGTGATCTTTTGCCAAAAAGGCCATGCTTCAGCGGGTCTCGGTAGCAAGTTATTGAGTGGTAACGTGTGATTAAGCTGCGCTTTTTCGCCGGATACGTACCAAAGTGAGTTATTGGTGAGTCGGGTGAGCCAAGCAAGTGATGGTAGAGATGGAAACCACTCGCAGTAGTTGTCTGGCCAGCCCAAACTATGATGAGCCATAACAAACTCAGAAATAACGGTTGAGCCTGAACGGCCGGGACCGATAAAAATGATCGGTGCTGATAATCGAGTTTGATGATTGGGTTTGCTTGTCATCATGTTATCGTCCCATCTTAGTGTCGATTTTGTGCTTGCTTTTAGATTGAGAGCAAAGCTTGTGCCAAACGAAATTTTTATAAATAACAATTCGTTAGAGAAAACTCACTCTTAGGCGTTGAGTTCTTCTCAATTTGATAGGCAATTTGAAAATTTTTGCCAGTAAATCGTGATGAAGATAACGATTTGTAGTGCTGCTATTGATTGATAATACAAGAAAAATACAGTGAGCAGATTTCATGAAAAGCCCTTATATCTTAGGCAATCACATCCCTTTCGAGGTGAATGATGATGAACTGGAAGTGACGATAAATAACAATGAAGTTCACTTCTGCTATCACGGTATGCACAACCGTACCATCGATTATCGATTTGAACTCTTTCGTACTCCTTTCAATTTTGAAGCTCAGGCTCAGCTCTTGGGGGATGGGTTTCAAATGTTGGCGCAGACCACAGGCACTCGAGACCAAGTGACCGACATCGGTCGCTGTCCTGACAATAACCCACAATATCGCCTTTATTCACAGCATGCGTCTAAGCGTTACTATAACTACTTAGTGATTGAGGAATCACAAGGTTACACCTTGTTTGGTTTTACCTCTTGTCGGCGCTTCGCTGGCTATTTTGAGCTGGAACAGACGGGCAACCACTGGCATGTTGTCGCTTATCTTGATGGCGAACAGACGGAAATCCAAGATTGGGAAACCAATACGCTGGAATCCGTGGTGCTGTTGGAAGGAGAGTCTTTGTCTGAGCTCTATGCTGAGTTTGCACAACACATTGCAATTCATCATCCGATCAGAGCAGGGGTGAAGCAGAATGCGCCAGTAGGTTGGTGCTCTTGGTATGCCTATTATGCCGATGTGAGTCAGCAAAATATCTTGGCCAATGTCGAGCAGATGCAGGGCAGCTTAGAGTCGCTGGAGTGGGTCTTACTTGATGACGGCTATCAGGCATTTATGGGTGATTGGCTTACTCCTTCTGACAAGTTTTCAGGGGGAGTCAAACAACTGATTGCGCAGATTCGTGCGAGCGGCAAAAAACCAGCGATTTGGCTGGCGCCTTTTATTGCCCAGCCTGAATCAGAGATCTTTCGTAAACATCCTGAATGGTTTGTCAAACATGAGGATGGCTCGCTGTTAAAAGCGGAAGATATTACTTATGGCGGTTGGCGCTGCACACCATGGTATATCCTTGATACGTCAAATCCTGAAGTGCAGGAGCATCTAACTCATGTGGTAAAAACCATGCGAGAAGAGTGGGGCGTAGAGCTCTTTAAATTGGACGCTAACTATTGGGGTACGCTAAAAGGGCAGCGTTACCAAAAAGGCATAACAGGTGTTGAAGCGTATCGACTCGGAATGGAAGCCATTGCTCAGGGAGCGGGGGACGCGTGGTTGTTAGGCTGCAATGCACCGATGTGGCCTTCTTTAGGTTTGGTTGATGCCATGCGCGTTTCGGATGACGTTGAGCGCCATGCACATCGCTTCGAACAAATCGCCAAAGAGACCTTCTACCGTAGTTGGCAGCATCGAAAACTGTGGCAGATTGATCCTGACTGCGCAACGTTCACTTCGCTACCTAACCAAGGTGCACAAAGGCAAGAATACGAATTTCATCGTAATGTCCTGCTAGCGTGTGGCGGGCTATTGCTGTCGGGCGATCCACTTCCTGAGATCACGCCATTCGCCAAATCTTGTCTTGCCAAATTGATGGTTCGTCAAAAGCACAATCAGAATGCGGCGAAATTTACCGCGTTCAGTCTCAACCACGCCTTCTTGAAGCTGACCGAGAAAAACGATCTACACTGTTTGTTCAATTATGATGGCCAGCAAGACAAAGAGTTTACGTTGATCTCTGATACGCCAGTGCATTGGTACGACTACTGGACACAAGAACGCTTAAGTGATGAGCCTTGCCAGCTATTTGTGACTCAATTAAATCCTGGCTTGAATGCAAAAGCCATCGTCACAGCGTAAATTCGGTTGATCGCAAGCCTATCCAGACAAGAGCCTCACTTTATAGAGTAGAGGCTCTTTTTTTGAGATGATGGGGCGTTTGACGGCTTGTCGTGTGCAAACTAATACTCAAACAGGAAGAAGTAACCATAACCCACAATAAACGCAGGAATGGCGGAGTAAATCGTCGCGACCAAGGCCGCCTTCGGTGCCATTGCAATGGCAGGGAAGAGCGCGTCACCATCGTTTGAAATCGCATTGGCGAGCTGCGCGGAGAGCGGCGCGGCGCCTGAGAGGTATAAGCTGGTCATGAGAATTTGTGGCCCACACCCGGGCAGCATTCCCACGGCAACCCCGATGAGCGGCATCCATACCCCCAATCCCGAGAAAGTTGCATGCAAATTCAGCCCAGAAAAATAGTGAGTCAGCTCAAAAGCAAGAAACGCCAAAATCACCCAAGCACTGACGAAATTCGTGTCTTGTGCGGCTTTTTGAATTGGGTGGGAATCGATGATCTTTTCGTCTTCAGAGACGGCAGATTGATAGCTTCCGAGCTCTTTGGTTAATGCCCAAAGGAACATACTGGTGACGGCGAAGATCGCACCCATCCATTCGATGGTGTTTTCCTCAAGACCAAGCAGCAAATTCACATCCACTTGAAACGAACCAAGCAGAGCGATGACCGCAGCGGGTATCAGAAGCCATTTCCAAAATGCGCCTTGCAAGTTAATAGCTCGCTGTTCAAATGGGGTATGTGCGTCTGGCTTGTTTTGGCAACAATGTGGTTGGTTAGGTTCATCGCTCACTTTGGGCCGTAAAAAATCGTCGCCATGGAATGCGTTCACCACCATGCCAGAAAGGGTTCCGACTGCAATGCCCAACGCAATAACGCCGAGTCCAGTCACGGGTTTGGCGGCGAGCAGCAGAAAGGCGGCGTCGCCCATGGTTGAGGTTAGCACGGCGACAATCGCTCCAAAGCCAACTCGGCCACTGATGAACTGCGTTGTGACAACAATGGCTCCGCCACAGCCGGGCAGAGCGCCAAGTAAAGCGGCAAAAAAGACTTGGTAGTGGCGTGATGCGCGATAAAGTTGTGTCACTCGATTGGGGCGCGACATAAAGCCAGATAAATAGTGATAAATGGCGAGCGTGGCCGCGACGTAACAGGAGACCGCCCAGAAAGAGTCAGACAGAGTGGTCACGGTTACTTGTCGAGTCGTGTCACTGAACAGCAACACCAAAAGGGCAACAGGCAATATCAACCGTTTATGAGCGAGACGAAACTGCGTCGGTTGCAGCAATGGGTGCGTTGAGCTAAAAAATTTCGTTGCGTTCATTGTTGTCTCTAATGCAAATAAGAATGATTATCATTATATTAAAGTGAGAATTATTCGCAATAGCGAGAGGTCACTTTTCTTGATGTCAAATCCGCTCATTTCAGGTAAAGTATGCCCCTTTGTGAGCAACCCTGCTTTTTGGTTAAGCAGGAATAACGAGACTTGGATAGGAAAGATAATGATTCTAGTTGTAGGTCATAAAAACCCAGACAGTGACAGTATTTGTAGTGCCATCGTAGCCACTGAGCTGCTAAAAGCGCGTGGCGTTGAAGCGATGCCGATTCGTCAAGGCGAAATCAACCGCGAAACACAGCACATTCTTGAAGTGGCTGGTGCAGAGGTTCCTGAGCTACGCACATCTGTAGCCGGTGAAACAGTTTGGTTGGTGGATTACTCAGATCTTGCGCAAGCGCCTGATGATATCGCTGAAGCTGAAGTTGCGGGTATCGTTGACCATCACCGTCTTGGTGACGTCATGACCGTAAACCCAATGGAAGCATGGATCTGGCCTGTTGGTTGTACTAACACCGTTCTGTTCAACATGTTCAAGATTGAAGGTCACGCGATCTCTGAAAAAATCGCTAAGCTAATGATGTCTGCAATTCTGTCTGACACCGTTGGTTTTGCTTCTCCAACTTGTACGCAAAAAGATAAAGATGCAGTAGCAGAGCTTGCGCAAATTGCGGGTGTTACTGATATTGATGCGTTCACTAAAGATCTACTGATCGCGAAAACAAACATTGAAGGTCTGTCTGCGGCACAACTTGTAGAGAAAGATCTGAAAGGTTACCCATTCAATGGTCGTGACGTGGTTGTAGGCCAAGTTGAACTGGCAACGCTTGAGCAAGTTGACGGCATGATCGAAGCACTAGAAGCAGACCTACAACGTCGTTGTGATGAAGATGGCCTTGCTTTTGCCGCTGTGATGCTAACTGACATTACGACAGCTTGGACTCGCTTGATCTACAAAGGTGAGTGGTCAGACAAACTGACTAAGCATGAAAAAGATGGCCTGTTGATGATGGAAAACACGCTAAGTCGTAAGAAGCAAGGCTGGCCTTGGCTTCAAGTTGAGCTTGCGTAATCAGTCGCACAGAGTGAAAGAGTCTCGCTGGTACTAGGTGAGACTTTGCACCATAATGGAAACGCCCATTTGCCACGGCAAGTGGGCGTTTTTAATTGAATGTCGCCAAAAGGCAAAAGTGGAGAGGCGCAATGACCACACCATTATCCCAAGATCAAATTCGTACCATTAATAGTTACGATCAAGAGCAGCGTTTACGTTACTGCGTGAAGGAAATTGTCGCCCAGCGCCAAGTTTGGATCCTCACTGATGAGCACGGCTGCGTGATGCTCAACACCGAAGAGGAAGAGTGCGTACCGGTTTGGCCAAATAAAGAATTTGCCGAAGAGTGGGCCACGGGCGATTGGCAAGAGTGCCAAGCGGAATCGATCTCGCTAAACAAGTGGCACAGCCGCTGGACTCGTGGCTTAGAAGATGACGAGCTATCGGTTGTCGTGTTTCCGAGCATTAATGAGGAAGGGGTAGTGCTGTTCCCTGATGAGTTTGATTTTGAACTGAAAAAACAGGCGGCGAAGAGATAAAACGCTTTGGCCAATCACAGAAAGTAACGGTGCTATTCAGCGCCGTTTTTTCATCGCCGAATAGCAACTTGAACCTTGTTGAACCCCTCAAAGGCTACCGCTCAATAACCAATAAACTGAAACAGCTCGGTTTGTGTTGCTACATCGACGGATTGAGATAGGGTGCCATTGTCGGCAAAACGCGTGAGTAGCGTATTCAGCACGGGTTTGACTTCCGCCTCCGACATACCGGCTTTAATCTCCGGTTGATAAAGCAACTTGAGTAGGACGATATCGAGTGGTGAGAGTAGCTCTTCTGGGGAGTTGTCATTAAAAATAGAAGGGTAAGCTTGATCTGAATCGTTAGGCAGGCCAAGAACCTGCGTGACTTCTTCCACAATACAAGCGACTAATTTTCCGTGCTCGCGCGCTTTGTCGACAGGAATAACAATCGCAGCATAATAGATGGCACTTTGGCGAGTTTTAAAACCCGCTTTGCAAACCGCGCTGCCTAGATTGTTGGCAGATTGGCGTCCCATGAGACGTTTGACTTCACTTTGATAGTTCGATTCTTGGGTGAATACCCAAACAACGTTGGCTTGTGTTTTGTCGCTGGTGGTCTCAATTGAGAGGCCAGTGATGGCGGACAAGTCACGCAGGTGCATCTCTAATAGCGATTTATGTAGCGCTTTATCAGCAACCTGATGTTCAACGTACACACGTATCGGCGAGTTCCATTTGCGAACTTTCTTTTCCCCTGGACTGTATTCATTGCGCAATGCTACTTGAATGAATGCGTTACTGACAAAGGCGGGTTGAAGCCACGTTTTTTCCAGTGCATGAGTGCTTGATGTCAAGAGCATGAGAGCAATGCCAATCAGTGGTTTCACCCAAACGTTATTCATGCATTGCTCCTTGCTTCGTTGACGATTTTCTCATCGCGCTTGCAGATGGCTTCTACTTGCAGATGGCGTCTAGTAGTGAGAAGGGGTTTTGTAGAAATGGTTTTCGACCAAGCGTTGTGTAAGAGGATGCTGTGGATCGCTCAACACGATTTGCGTATCACCAGATTCCACCACTTCACCATCATGCATCACCATCACTTTATCGGTGATGTGTTTAACGATACCGATGTGCTGTGATACATAAACAAACGATACCCCCATCTCTTCTTGAAGCTCTAAAAAGAGATTGATGATCTGTGAACGCATTGCCATGTCTAAGCCGTTGAGCGCTTCGTCGGCAACGATGATAGACGGTTGTAGAATCAAGGCTCGTGCTAAGCAGACACGCTGTTTTTGCCCGGTTGCGAGCATCTGCGGATAAAAATAGGCGTGTTCGGGTAACAGGCCAACCCGCAATAGCGTGTCTTTAACACGTTTTAGGCGCGCTTCTGGTGGCATGTTGGTGTTTCGCTTGAGTGGACCTTCCAAAATACGCCCGATTTGAATACGTGGATTCAATGAGGTATTGGGATCTTGGAAAATCATCCGAATCAGTTTGCAGCGTGTGGCGTAATCTCGGTGCTCGAGTCGCTCACCGTTGACACGAATTTCGCCTGAGGTCGGTTCCACCATGCCCGCCAGCATGCGGGCTAGCGTTGATTTTCCTGAACCATTTTGGCCAATAAAACCAATGGTTTGACCCGCTTCAAGCGTAAAACTGACCGGTTTCACCGCTTGTTGTACTCTGCGCTTAAACAAGCCCGAGCGAGTAACAAAATTTTTCGACAGGTTTTCCACCTCTAACAAGGCACTCATGAATCTTTCTCCGTGTTAAGAGGGAAATGACAGCTAAACTTATGATTTTTAATGCGGCGTGCATAAGGGATCTCCACACACTGGCGCTGTGCATAAGGGCAGCGTGGTCCCAAACGGCAGCCAATAGGCAAATGCTGCAATGGCGGGATCGACCCCGGTAGAGACTGCAACTTTTGTTTGTGAGGAATCCAGTGACTAAAATCAGGCATCGCTTTCAATAGCGCAGCGGTGTATGGGTGCTTTGGCGCCTCCAAAATACTATCTGTATCAGCAGACTCTACTGATTGCCCACAGTACATTACCGTAATACGGTTAGCCCATTGGGTAATATTGGTTAAGTCGTGTCCGATGAGCAGAATCGTGGTGTTGTTCAACTGATTCATACGACTTAGTAAACGCAGAATCTGGTTCTGAGTGATTGGATCTAAGTCATTAGTGGGTTCATCGGCAATCAAGAGCTTAGGTGCAGTGGCTATTGCCATCGCAATCATCACTTTTTGACATTCACCATCTGTAAGCTCATAAGGATAGCTCTTCATTAAGCGCACATGGTCTTTAATCCCAACTTTATGGAGAAGGGCGATCGCGCGTTTCTTACGCCATTTGAAACGTTCCCACCATTTTCCGTCAAAAGTGCGCCACGGAATAGACTCAATCAACTGTTTACCCACTTCTTCTGAAGGATCGAGACAGGTCGATGGCTCTTGGAAAATCATCGCGATGTCGCGAGCAATCACCCGTCGACGTTCACTTGGTGTGAGTTGCAGCAGGTCAATGTTGCCCAATCGCATGCGGTCGGCGGTGACTTTCCAATTGTCTTTGCATACCCCAACGATGGCTTTGGCGACCAAGCTTTTACCTGAACCTGATTCTCCCACCAGACCGCGAATTTCACCTTCATTTAGTGTGAGGCTCATGCGATCAACGGCTTTTACAAGCCCTTGAGGGGTCTCAATTTCGATCGTCAAATGACGAATATCCAATAATGGCATTATTCGATCCCCGCATTGAGAGCTCGTCGCACGCCATCACCGACAAGGTTGATAACGACAACGGTAAACATGATGGAAAGGCCCGGCAGGGTAACGGTCCAAGGCGCTAGATAGATAAGTTCCACTGAATCGCCAAGAATTGCGCCCCATTCGGTGCTCGGAGCTTGAGCGCCAAGGCCGAGAAAGCCGAGAGCCGTAATATCTAATATGGCCACGGAAAGGGCTAAGGTTATCTCAGTAGCAATGACAACCAACACATTGGGTAAAATCGAGTTCCAAAGCAGGTAAAAATTGTTGGCGCCATCAAGACGTGCCGCCATCACGTAGTCTTTCTCTACTTCAGTATGTACTGCGATATAAACCGAGCGAATAAAACGCGGAATAAGCGCCAGCCCAACCGCTAACAACACGGTGAACTCGCCGACACCAAAGAATGCGACAAAGATGATCGCTAAAAGCAGCGATGGAATGGACATGACCGTATCGAGTAAGTGGTTCAACGTACTGGAAAGGAGTCCCCGTGTCATCCCGGCAAGAACACCGATGAAACAGCCAATAATCGCGGCGATGGCGGTGATGATAATCGATGCACCTAAGGTAGGTTGAGCTCCCATAATGAGGCGCGAAAGGATGTCTCGCCCCAAATCATCAGTGCCGAGGAAATATTCGACCGTCCCTGCAGGGCTCCAGGAAGGAGGGACCAGTAATTGTGCGGTTTGCTGCTGAGGATCATGCGGAACCAGCCAAGGTGCGCTGATGGTCACCAGCAACAATAAGACTAAACACCACAAGCCAAACATGGCTAAATTATTACTGCGAAAACTGCGCCAAAAACGCTCAAACTGAGTCGGAATATGCTCTTCCTGGTAAACACTATCGGTTAGCATACCATTCCTTCCTTACCAGTGGATTGATCATCGCGCCAATCAGATCGGACAAAATGTTGGCCGTGAGCACCAATGTCGCCACGACCATCACGCCCGCTTGAATCGATACATAATCTCGATTCGAGAGCGCATCTAGTAGCCAGCGGCCAATGCCCGGCCAGTTAAAAATCGATTCCGTAATGATGGCCAGCGTTAGCATGCTGGATAGCTGTACGCCAACTTTAGGAATAATGGGCGGAATCGCGTTGCGTAATACATGTTGGGTGACGATTTCTCGCGTGGTTAAACCTTTGATTCTGGCCGCACGGATGTAGTTTTGACTCATGACGTCGGCCACAGAAGCTCGCATCAAACCGATCACTTGCGTGGTTGGCGCCAGCGCCAAGACCAAACAGGGCAGTACCATATGTTCAATGACGCTCTGCAGTGCATGAGCTTTGTAAGGCCCTTTCGCAAGAAACGCATCGATGATGGCAAAACCGGTTACGTGTTGGATTTCATAAAGTAGATCGTAGCGCCCAGAGACAGGAAATATCTCGAAATGGAGAGAGAACACCATCAGCATCAATAGAGCGACCCAAAAGAGAGGGGCAGAGTAGCCGGACATAGAGACAAAAGAGATGGTGGTATCGACCCACTTTCCTTGTTTCATGCCTGCGATCGTGCCAAAAGGAATGCCGATCAAGAGCGCAACCAAAAAGGCAAAAAAACAGAGTTCCAATGTGGCGGGAAACACCACGGCTAACTCATCATAAATGGCGGCACCGCTCTTACTGACGCCAAAGTTAAGTTGCGCGAGTTCGGAGAGATAAATACTCCAACCATGCCAATATTCGGCTCGAGCCCAGACAGATTCAGGGTCTAAGCGTAAGATCGAAAAACCAACCATGGTTAAAATGGCCAGTGTAATGACAAATAAGTTAAGGCGTCTTACTGCATACCAGAACATCAATAAGCTCTCTCTACCGTGTCGAAAGGTTGGGAATTGAATGGACTGGATTTGAAGCCAATCAGCGATTTGTCATGAGCACGGAACTGAACACCGTGTGCCAAAGGAATCACAGGGAATTCCTCATTGAGAATATTTTGCGCTTGACGATATAAGTTTAAGCGATAACGATTCTTTTCGGTTTCTAACGCGAGATCGAGTAAGAAATCAAAATCACTGTTACACCACATGGCAACGTTAATCCCCGCTCTTTCAGAGCTGCAAGAAAGCAGTGGGCGTAAGAAATTATCAGGGTCGCCAGTGTCTCCCACCCAACCCGTTAGTGAAAGATCGCCTTGTGTGTGATCGGTGGTCACTCGTTCGTTTCTCTCATCGGTAATAAGGGCTAAATCGATGCCAATATCCGCAAGATTAGACTGAATCAACTCCGCAGTTTTTCTCGGGCTTGGGTTATAGACACGAGGCTCTAGTGGTACCCACATCGTTAGTGAAAGCCCCTTCTCGTAACCCGCTTCACGCATTAGCGCAAGTGCGTAGTTACGATCAAAACGCACTTTGACGCTGTCTTTTTGGTATGCCCATGAGTTAGGAGGCAACAAGGTGTAGGCCTTTGTTCCTGTTCCATAATAGACGGAATCGAGGATATTTTGTCGGTTGATCGCGAGGTTCAATGCTTGGCGCACACGCACATCTTTTAGCGCAGAATGGCTGGTATTGATGGCGATGAAAGCAACGTTCATGGCCGGCGTTGCCGTCAGTTCCATATTGGGGTTGTTTTCAATAATCGGGATCTGGCTGGAAATGGGTGAGCGCAACACATCGCACTCGTTACGCAGTAGTTTGGCAAGCGTGCCTGTACCACGTTGTGAAATATCGAACACCACCTGTTCCATTTTTACGGGGTTACGCCAATAGCCTTCGTGGCGACGTAAACGAACCAAATCGTTAATTTGATACTCGTCTAACAAAAACGGGCCGCTGCCAACGGGGTACATATCGATACGCTCTTTGGCATCTTTTGCTGCCAGTTGATTGGCGTATTCGGCAGACAGGATCACCGAGTGCGCAGTCGCAAGATTAGAAAGAAACGCAAAATTCGGACGGCTGAGAATAAACTTCACTTGGTCATCGGCAAGTGGTACCACATCCACCAAAAGGTTGGCAAAGTCTATGCCAGCAAACCAAGGGTAATTCCCGCCTCCCACGAGATGATAAGGGTGACTAGGGTCGATAATACGACGGAAACTAAACACCACGTCTTCTGCGTTAAGGGGGCGTGAAGGGGTAAACCAGTCTGTGGTTTGAAAAGCGACATTTTTGCGTAGGGTAAACGTGTATTCTGTGCCGGTTTTATTGACTTGCCAACTTTCAGCAAGGCTCGGAATGGGCTGATGCGTTTGTGGGTCAAGCGTCAAAAGGGTATCGAAAATCTGTGGGCTGAGAGTGTCTGCCGTAATACCGCTATCAATCAACTGGGGGTTGAAGGTTTTGAGATTGGTTTGCCCACAAAAAACAAAGCCAGTTTGGCGTACTTCTTTGTGGTCAATGTCTTTGCCACACCCGGTTAGTAAGCTAAAGCCTAATAATCCCAATGTGAGTTGTATTAGTGTTTTCATAAAATGAAACGTATCGTATGGATGTACGCCTTTGTCAGCGCCAAAAGATCCGGCTAATTTACCATTTTATTTACCTTGCTCCAAACAGAAATTCTTTTTTCAGCAAAGCGTTAATAATCAAAATTCCTTTGTGCTAAGTGTAACACTTAGGCGACAGTTTGCTGCTGAATCGAGCGCTAGTTTTGTCCGACCAGGGCGTACTTTCTTACCATACCTCGGAACTGATGATAGCTGAGTCCTAAAAGGTCGGCGGCTTGGCGCTGGTTAAATTTACTGGCTTCCAAGGCCTGATTGAGTAGCTTGATGTCTTGCTCTTCTTGCCACTGTTTGTAATCAATGGGGAACGAAAACTCGGTCGTTGCTGGTGGAGAGACTTGATCGTCGTTTGCCGAAATGGATGAAGTACTTGATGCATTCGGTTGGTCTTGTTCGGCCTTTTCGCTCTCCCAACCGGTAGCAAAGGGATTAAAAATCAACTCATCAATCGGATCTGGGTTAAGGCCGTGACGATAAATGGCCCGTTCTACGACGTTTTTCAGCTCTCGAACGTTGCCCGGCCAGCGGTATTGAGTCAACTGTTGATTAGCATAGGAAGTAAAGCCAACAAAATAGTCGAGTTTGAGTTCGCGGCACATTTTTATCGCGTAGTGTTCGGCGAGCAATAGAATGTCCTCTTGGCGCTCTCGCAATGGCGGTAGTGTAATAACATCAAACGCGAGTCGATCGAGCAAGTCAGCGCGAAACTGACCTTCGTCGGCCATTTTTACCAAGTCCGCATTGGTGGCACACACCAAGCGAACGTCCGCGGTCAGCGGTTGATGGCCACCCACGCGTTCGTATTCTCCGTATTCGATTACGCGCAGTAACTTCTCTTGCACCATCAAAGGGGCGGTTGCAAGTTCATCAAGAAACAGAGTGCCACCTTCTGCACGTTCAAATCGCCCTTTGTGTTTTCCCTTAGAGCCAGTAAAAGAACCGGATTCATGGCCAAACAACTCGGAGTCGATCAGACCTTCTGATAATGTGGCACAGTTTAAAGATAGGAGCGGTTTATCCCAACGTTTAGACAGGTAGTGCAAGCGCTGAGCGATCAGTTCTTTACCTGTGCCTCGTTCGCCAATAATCAAGATTGGACGCTCAATTGGTGCCAGTTTTGACACTTTGTCGAGCACAGATAGAAAGGCAGGTGATTCTCCGATCAAGTTTTGCTTCATAAGTTCCTTCTTAGTGAGCGTTTAGGGAACGAAATTGGTTAAATTCACCAATATTTGGTGAAAATCATCATAGCATAGGTTCGGTGAGAGACAAGTTGAATTATATGTTATTGAAAAATAAAGAAAATCAACTTTGGCATGCTTCTTGTTATAACGTTAATAACTAGAACACTGACTGAGTGCATTTTTAGACAAAAGCACGATATCGAGACTAATAGAGGAGTTCCATCATGGGTATTTTTTCTCGTTTTGCAGACATCATCAATTCCAATATCAGTGCGCTGCTGGATAAAGCAGAAGATCCGGAAAAAATGATTCGTCTCATCATTCAAGAAATGGAAGACACGTTGGTTGAAGTGCGTACCAACTCGGCGAAAGCCATTGCGGATAAAAAAGAGCTCGCTCGTAAAGTAGAAGCAATGGAAAGCCAAATTTCGGATTGGCAACAAAAAGCGACATTGGCGCTGACTAAGCAACGTGAAGATTTGGCGCGTGCAGCATTAATTGAAAAGCAAAAGCTACAAGACTTGATCAAAGGTTTGCATACAGAGCAAACTCTTGTGGAAGAAACCATCGAGAAACTGACTGGCGAAATTGGCAAATTGGAAACCAAAATTGCCGAAACGCGCGCGAAGCAGCAAGCTTTGATGATCCGCAATCAAACGGCTTCCAACCGTCGTGATGTTCAGCGTCATTTGAGCTCTGGTCGCACGAATGAAGCGATGGCAAAGTTTGAGCAATATGCCCGCAGAGTGGATGAGCTTGAAGCTGAAGCGGATGTGTATGCGAATACTGGCTCTGCCAAGTCGTTAGAACAGGAGTTTGCTGAACTTCAAGCCCAAGATGAAATCGAAAAAGAGCTAGCAAAGCTAAAAGAACAAGTGAACTCGGATAAAAAATAAGCTAAGGAGCCATCTATGACGACATTTATGATTGCAGGGCCATTAATCGTATTTTTGATTTTTGTCGCACCACTGTGGCTATTTCTTCACTATCGCAGTCAGCGCAAAGTAGGTAGCGGTTTGTCGGACATAGATTTGCAGAAGTTGGAGTCTTTGTCCGGTCAAGCGGAAAAACTTCAATCACGCATAGACACCTTGGAACGTATCCTCGATGCGGAAAACCCAAATTGGAGACGTCGCTATGAATAGTCGAGAGCTTTATCGTGACCCAATCAACGGCAAATTGAGTGGTGTCTGTGCGGGTATTGCGAACTACTTGGCCATTGAAGTTTGGTTGATTCGGATTCTCGTGATTTCTGCGGCGCTGTTAGGCGGAAGTTTTCTGGTTATTCTGGCGTATCTTGCCCTGACATTTATGTTGGAAAAGCAACCAATCCAGTACCAAGAAGATTTAAAAATGCGCCATGATCATAAGCTCAAAGCCAAGCCTTGGCAGCAAGGGCAAACGGCGGAATCCTTGTTGGCGATCCTTGAAGCGGATTTCAATCGAATTGAAAGCAAAGTGCGTGATATGGAAGCGTATGTCACTTCCGATACCTTCAAAGTGAACCGAGAATTTAACAAACTTTAAGTTTGTTTTAGTAAAAATAACCCTTCTTGGATAATTTTCATGAGAGCAAGGTTTAACCTTGCTCTCATTTTATTAAATTTCATATATTTACAAAGCTGTTAACTGGAACAAAATCATAGTTTCATCTAAGGTATAGAGAACATTTTCTAACAGGATGATAACCATGAGAAAAGCATTGGTTTTTCTTGCTGTCGCCACGGCATTGGGAGGATGTGGTCGAGAGCTTCCTCCTATTCCCGAGCCTGATTCGCGGCCTGCCAAGTTATTCACGGTGTCGGTGGGTGACGCCAGATTTGAGCGAACTTTTCCTGCGGTTTCTGAAGCGGGTGATAAGGCCGTTTTAACATTTCGTGTTCCCGGACAATTGCAGACCATTGACGTAACTGCAGGCCAAAGAGTGGCAAAAGGTCAGGTTTTAGCCACCTTGAACCCTGATGAATACGCTTTGCTGGCAAAACAAGCGAGAGCGAATTTTAAACTGGCGGATGTGCAATATGAGCGCTACAAAAAGCTTCGCGCCGATAAAGTGGTTTCAGAGCAAGACTTCGATCAAGCGCAAGCTAACCACAACTCTGCGCGCGCTACGTTAGAGCAAGCTGAGGCCAACCTTCGTTACACTAAGCTGATTGCACCTTATGATGGCACCATTTCTCTTATTCCAGCTGAAAATCACGAATACGTTGCGGCCAAACAAGGCGTAATGAATATCCAAACCAATCAATTGATGAAGGTGATTTTCCAATTGCCAGATCATCTATTGGGTCGCTTCTCTCAGGGGGTTGAGCCGAATGCGGTGATGCGTTTTGATGCATTCCCAGGGAGCGAGTTCCCACTGCGCTTTCAAGAAATTGATACCGAAGCGGATACCAAAACCGGCAGTTATAAAGTCACTATGATCATGGAGCGTCCTGCCGATATTGGCGTGCTCCCCGGCATGGCTGGCAGTGTCCACGTCAGTGGCAAATCTCAATCTGCCACACAAATTCCAACCTCTGCCATCTTTAAACAAGATGAGAAAAAGTATGTTTGGCGCGTGAATGATCAGAGCATTGTAGAGCTCGCGGAAGTAGAGCTTAACGACAAGCGCGAAGTGGTTAATGGTCTCAATGATGGTGACCAAATCATTATTTCTGGTGTCAGTGGTATCGAGTCAGGCATAAAAGTTCGTGAATGGGTTAAAGAGCGAGGGCTATAACGTGAACAAATGGATTGGTTTAACCGCGTTGTCCGCCGCTTTACTGTTAGCCGGATGTGGGCAACAAAATCAGCCAGCCGCTCTGGCTGACCCAAATGTCAAAATTGTCTCGTTGACTGATGAAGAGATGATCGACAGCCTCTATTTCCCCGCTGTAGCAAATGCTGCAGAACGTTCTCACCTCAGTTTTCGAGTTTCTGGGGAAGTAAGGAACTTATACGTCAAAGAAGGGGATAGGATTAAAAAAGGCGATGTGATCGCGGAACTTGATCCCACAGATTACCGCTTAGACGTGGATAACGCCCAAGCAAGGTTCTCTGTAGTGGATAGCCAGTTTAAGCGCTCGGAGCCGCTGGTGAAAAAAGGGCTACTGGCAAAATCTCAGTTTGATGAGATTGCCGCACAGCGCCAAATTGCACTGGCTGAACTGGAATTGGCAAAACTGCGCCTCTCTTTTACACAGTTAAAAGCCCCTGTTGACGGCATTATTTCACGGGTCAGTGTTGACCAATTTGAAAACGTTCAAGTTGGGCAGCAAGTGGTCAACATTCACAGTGTTGATGAAGTCGAAATCTTAATTCAGCTTCCCGATCAGCTGTATGTTAATCAGCCCACCAGAGAAAAGCTTGAGCAAGTTGATGCCTTAGTTCGCGTTCGCAGTGGGAATGAGTACTCAGCAAAAATCAAAGAGTTCACCACAGAGCCCGATCCGAAAACTGGCACTTTTACTGTCACGCTGACCATGCCGATGCCGGAAAACGAGTACATCTTAGATGGGATGGCCGTTGAGGTGACTTCACGAGGAGAAGGTGTTGGACTGGAGTTGAATTCTGGTATTCGTGTACCGATTGAGGCCATTTTTAATGCCGATGGGGATGATCTGAATCGAGAGGATAAGTTTGTTTGGGTGTTAAACGCAGACAACAGTGTTAGCAAGCGTCAGGTTGTTGTGGGTAAAGCCTCGAAAGAGAGTGCGCAAATTATTGAGGGGTTAACGCATTCAGAGCAAGTGGTGGTGGCGGGTATCGCACGACTGCGCGACGGCATTAAAGTGAATGTGATTTCTCAGGAGGCGAATAATGAGTGATAAACCAGTAGTGTCGCCTCAAAGCGATGATGAAGTAACGGGCATCGCAGCGTATTTCATTCGAAATCGTGTGATTAGTTGGATGATTTCGTTGATCTTTTTGATTGGTGGGGTGGCTGCGTTTTTTGGCTTGGGTCGTTTAGAAGATCCTGCATTTACCATCAAAGACGCAATGGTGGTGACCTCCTATCCGGGGGCCACACCTCAGCAGGTTGAAGAAGAGGTGACTTATCCGCTTGAGAAAGCGATTCAGCAATTAACTTATGTGGATGAAGTTAACTCCATTTCCAGCCGTGGGTTATCTCAAATCACCGTGACGATGAAAAACAATTATGGTCCGGATGATCTGCCACAAATCTGGGATGAATTGCGTCGTAAGGTCAATGATTTAAAAGGTCAACTGCCGCCAGGGGTGAATGCTCCTCAGGTGATAGACGACTTTGGTGATGTTTATGGCATCTTACTCGCTGTCACCGGTGATGGTTACAGTTACAAAGAACTGCTGGATTATGTCGATTATTTAAGACGTGAGCTCGAACTGGTCGATGGCGTCAGCAAAGTTTCCGTCACTGGACAACAGCAAGAGCAAGTGTTTATCGAAATTTCGATGAAGCGATTGAGTTCATTAGGCTTATCACCAACGACAGTCTTTAACCTGCTGTCAACGCAAAACGTGGTGTCTGACGCTGGTGCGATCCGAATAGGCAATGAATACATTCGCATCCATCCTACGGGTGAGTTCCAAAACGTCGATCAGTTGGGCGATCTCATTATCACCGAGAGCGGTGCTCAGGGATTGATCTATCTAAGAGATGTGGCCGATATCAAACGTGGCTACGTGGAAGTGCCGAACAACATCATCAACTTTAATGGCAAATTGGCGTTGAACGTCGGCGTTTCTTTTGCACAAGGCGTTAACGTGGTGGAAGTGGGTAAATCCTTCGACCGTCGCCTAGCAGAACTGAAATATCAGCAACCCGTTGGCATTGATATCTCCGAGATTTATAGCCAACCGAAGGAAGTGGATAAGTCGGTCAGCGGATTCGTGGTGAGTTTGGGGCAAGCAGTCGCGATTGTCATTATCGTCTTGTTGTTCTTTATGGGCTTACGCTCTGGCCTGTTGATCGGTTTGATTTTGCTGCTAACGGTACTGGGCACCTTCATCTTCATGCAGTATTTCAAGATCGACTTGCAACGTATCTCTCTCGGCGCGTTGGTTATTGCGCTAGGGATGCTGGTGGATAACGCCATAGTGGTAGTTGAAGGGATATTGATCGGCACACAAAAAGGCCGAACCCGTATGCAAGCTGCGACCGACATTGTCACGCAAACCAAGTGGCCGCTCCTTGGAGCGACGGTCATTGCGGTGACCGCATTTGCGCCTATCGGTCTGTCTGAAGATGCGACGGGTGAATACTGTGGCACTCTCTTTACCGTGTTGCTGATTTCTCTCATGCTGAGTTGGTTCACTGCGATTTCACTGACGCCTTTCTTTGCGGACATGTTCTTTAAAGGCCAGAAAGTGAATGTGTCAGAATCGGGTGAAGAAGTGGACCCGTATAACGGCATGATCTTCGTGGTATACAAGAACTTCTTAGAGTTCTGTATGAAGCGAGCTTGGTTGACCATGATTGTGCTGGTGGTGGGTTTAGGCGTCAGCTTGTACGGTTTCACACTGGTGAAACAGGCATTCTTTCCATCGTCGACCACGCCAATGTTCCAAGCCGATATCTGGCTGCCAGAGGGGACGGACATTCGAGCCACCAACACTAAGCTTAAAGCGTTGGAAAGCTGGTTGTCACAACAAGACGATGTCGAGCACATCACGACCACTGCGGGTAAGGGTTTGCAGCGTTTCATGCTGACCTACGCACCGGAGAAAAGCTATGCCGCGTATGGGGAAATCACCACGCGTGTCACCAGCTATGAAGCCCTTGATGCTTTGATGGCGAAATTCCGCCAGCACGTCAAAGAGAACTTCCCTGAGATCAACTACAAGTTAAAGCAAATTGAGTTAGGTCCAGGCGGTGGCGCGAAAATCGAAGCGCGTATCATCGGTTCGGATCCAACGGTATTACGTTCAATTGCCACTCAGGTGATGGATATCATGTATGCCGATGCAGGGGCAACCAACGTTCGCCACGACTGGCGTGAACGTACCAAAGTGCTTGAGCCACAGTTTAACGAAAGCCAAGCGAGACGTTACGGCATCACAAAGTCGGATGTGGACGATTTCCTCGCGATGTCGTTTTCGGGAATGGCGATTGGTATTTACCGTGATGGCACGACGTTAATGCCGATTGTGGCGCGCTTACCCGATGAAGAGCGTGTGGACATTCGCAATATCGAAGGGATGAAAATTTGGAGCCCGGCGTTAAGCGAGTTCATTCCTCTTCAACAGGTGACGTTAGGCTATGAATTGCTTTGGGAAGATCCCATTATTGTACGTAAGAACCGCAAACGCGTGCTGACGGTGATGGCAGACCCTGACATTCTTGGTGAAGAGACCGCGTCAACGTTACAGAAACGTTTGATGCCACAAATCGAAGCCATTCAACTGCCGCCGGGTTACTCTCTGGAGTGGGGTGGGGAATATGAATCCTCTCGTGATGCACAAGCGTCACTCTTTACCACCATGCCGATGGGTTACCTGTTTATGTTCTTGATCACTGTGTTCTTGTTTAACTCGGTGAAAGAGCCATTGATCGTTTGGTTAACAGTACCTTTGGCGGTGATTGGGGTAACAACTGGCTTGTTAGCGCTCAATACGCCATTTGGTTTTATGGCGTTACTCGGCTTCTTGAGCTTGTCTGGCATGTTGCTGAAAAACGGCATCGTACTGCTTGATCAAATCGAAATAGAGATGAAGTCAGGCAAAGACCCGTATGTTGCGGTTGTGGATGCAGCATTGAGCCGTGTTCGTCCGGTATGTATGGCGGCGATCACGACGATTCTTGGCATGGTGCCACTCTTACCCGACATTTTCTTTAAGCCGATGGCAGTCACCATTATGTTTGGTTTGGGTTTTGCGACAATCCTGACACTGATTGTCGTGCCTGTGTTGTATCGTCTTTTCCACAAGGTGGCGGTGCCGAAATAATTAATTGGCTTAGGAATCTAAACGCCTTCACTTTGTGAGGGCGTTTTTATAAGGAGTTAGATGATGTCAGAACAAAAAACATGTGCGTGGGCGATGAATCACCCTTTAGAGCGTGAATATCATGACGCGGAATGGGGTAAGCCTGTTTACGATGACACCATACTTTTTGAGTTCATTACGCTAGAAGGTGCACAGGCAGGATTGAGCTGGATTACGATCCTGAAAAAGCGCCAAGGTTATCGAGAGGCATTTGAAGGCTATGACCTCAAACGACTCGCGCAACAGGGAGAGCAAAGAGTTGAGGCGATCATTGCTCAGTACGATGTGGTGAAACATCGTGGGAAAATTGCGTCGGTGTTTAGTAACGCACGCGCGGCATTGGCGCTTCAAGAAGAGTTTGGTTCACTGTCTAACGCTTTGTGGCCGTTTGTCGACCATCAGCCGATTGTCAACCAATGGCAATCCATGGATGAAGTGCCTGCGGTCACGGAGCAATCCAAAGCGCTCAGTAAGTTTCTTAAAAAGCGGGGCTTCAAATTTGTTGGAGAAACCATTTGCTATGCCTTCATGCAAGCGGTCGGGATGGTCGATGATCATTTAATTGATTGCCCCTGTAAAGCACACCGATAAAAAACAGCCCCGCAGAGATGAGGGGCTGTTTTATATGCATAGCGGGGAGCGCCTAACGAGGTAAATCGCCGCTAGCTAAGAGAGGTTTCTCTTTCAAGAATCAATGCGTTATAACGTTCAAAACCCGCTTCGAGATCAGCAATCAGGTCTTCGACATTTTCTAAACCAATGTGCAGGCGGATTAAGGTGCCTTCAAAGTTCGGATTGGCGACAGTCCGTAAGCTTGAGAAACTCTTTGGTTCATTGGCCAAAATCAAGCTTTCAAACCCACCCCACGAATAGCCCATGTTGAAGTGTTTCATTCCATCGAGCAGCGCTGTGGTTGCTCGAGGGTATGAAGTCTTCAATACAAAGGAAAACAGGCCATTACCGCCAGTGAAATCACGGTTGAAAAACTCGTGACCAGGGCAGCTCTCCAATGCTGGGTGGCGAACATGGTCCACTTCTGGTCGGGTTGCTAGCCATTGCGCGACTTTGAGGCTGGCTTGTTCGTGTTGACGCAAACGTACGTCAATTGTTCTTAGACCACGCAGACCAAGGTAGGCATCATCCGGTGAGACGCATTGTCCCATCAAATAACTTTGCTCGCGCAACTGATCCCAGTAGGGCTCGCTCGCGACCGCGGTTCCTAGCATCACATCCGAATGGCCGACGATGTACTTCGTTGCTGCTTGAATCGAGATATCTACACCATGCTCGAAAGGCGAGAAGTTAACACCAGCCCCCCAAGTATTGTCGAGCATGACGATGATTCCGTGCTCATGCGCAATACGTGCGAGGGTAGGAACATCTTGCACTTCCATCGTAATAGAGCCGGGAGATTCCAAAAACAGTATTTTGGTATTGGGTTTGATAAGCTCACGAATGCCTTCTCCAACCATTGGATCATAATAGGTGGTTTCCACCCCCATTTTTTTCATGATCTTATCGCAGAAATCACGAGTTGGTTCGTAGCAGGTATCGACCATTAGAATGTGATCGCCGGTTTCGACGAAGGAAAGAATGGCGTTGGAAATGGCGGCGGTGCCACATGGGTAAAGTGCGCAGCCGGCACCACCCTCAATTTGAGTCATCGCTTCTTGAAAGGCGAAGTGGGTATGAGTGCCGCGACGGCCGTAAAAAAGTGTCTTGTTGGCTCGATTGACGGTCGCGTGGTGTTTGTCTGCCACAGTGTCAAAAACCACCGTCGACGCACGCTGAATTGGCGGGTTTACCACGCCATTTGTCCATTTTTTATCGCGTCCAGCGGTGACCAATTTGGTTTGCTTGCCTTCCGACATGTCAATTCCTTGTCCTATTTGAGATTTCTCTATTTAAAACACGGAGGGCATAGGCTTGGCAAGGTTTCTAAAGCAAAAACATCCCCGAATTGGGGATGTTTCATGATGCCGACTTTTGGGAAACTTATAACAGCGGATTGAACAAGTAATAGAGTCGTTCAAGAAAACGAGAATAGAGTGAGCGCTTATTCCAGTCACTTCGTTTTACTGCGTGGGATTGAGATTTGTAGTGTTGTTGTAATTGATGCATTTGTTGGGTGAAATGCTCATCATCTACCGCCAGTGTGACTTCAAAATTGAGCCACAAACTGCGCATGTCGATGTTGACCGTCCCGACGAGACAAAACTCTTGGTCGATCACAACGGATTTGGTATGCAGTAAGCCCCCATAAAACTCAAAAATTTTGACCCCAGCTTCCATCAATTCACTATAGAACGACCGCGATGCCCACTGAACCATTAAAGAATCATTCTTATGAGGAATGATCAACTGAACGTCGATGCCACGTTGGGCGGTCATTTTTAAGGTATCCAGCAAATTAAGGCTAGGTACGAAGTAAGGAGTGGTGATGGTAACCGAGTGATTTGCTTGGTTGATGGCGAGAATCAACACTTGAGAAATCAAGTTCTCCGGCATGCCGGGGCCCGATGGAACTACTTGAATTGGGTTTTGGTATTGCGTCGAGTCTAATGGGCATTCAGGTAACCGGGGGAGTTGGCGCGCCCCAGTTTCCACTTCCCAGTCCCAGCAGTGGATTGCAGATAGCACGTTCACCGTTGGGCCAGTCAAACGCACCATGATATCCACCCATTGTCCAACGCCGCTGCTTTGTTTGAAGTAGGCGGGGTCGACCAAATTCATTGAACCTGTGTAGGCAATCTCATCGTCGATAACGATGATTTTTCGGTGCTGTCTTAAATCGAGGCGACGTAGGAAAATACGCCACGGACTGACTTCTAAAGCTTGTACTACCTGAATGCCCGCATTGACCATCATCTGATGCCAATGGCTGCGGAAAAATCGTGGGCTGCCAGCGGAATCAAGCAACAGTTTGACATCCACTCCTCGTTTGGCGGCTTGGATAAGCGCGGAAGCGACAGAATCCGCTAAACCACCGGGATGCCAGATGTAAAACACCATACGAATCGAGCTTTGCGCCTTTTCAATATCACGAATAATAGAGTGAAGAATTTCTTCAGGTGAACGTTGCAGTGAAAGCGTGTTGCCACTCAGCGCTGGCAAACCAAGACGGGTGTTGCACAACTCGTCAATACGATAGATATGGCGTCCCATCGACTCAGGTGTGTGAGCTTGACAGTCATTTAATTGAGAGAACCAAGTGGCGAAAGGAGTGAACATTTCTTT
This sequence comes from Vibrio vulnificus NBRC 15645 = ATCC 27562, assembly GCF_002224265.1. Taxonomy (NCBI): domain Bacteria; kingdom Pseudomonadati; phylum Pseudomonadota; class Gammaproteobacteria; order Vibrionales; family Vibrionaceae; genus Vibrio; species Vibrio vulnificus. Next base: position 183,341 of record NZ_CP012881.1, on the reverse strand, counting down.
TGCACGCTCGGCTCGTTTTCGGCCGAGATTGAGCTCACCAAACAGAAAATAGCAGGCGACGCCAAGCACTGGGAGAATGTAAATGATCATTAGCCATGCGAGCGAAACGCTCACGGCACGACGCTTTAACACGACACGGAACGTCACACCAGCAATCAGAACCCAATAAAGTCCGATCCCTGCGAGGGTGAGAAAATGGTAGAACTTGTCCATCGCTATCTCGTAGAAACTAGTAAACGATTCAGATAGTAAGCTTAAATAGAGAAATTAGAAATAGCAGCCTCAATAGAGAACCGAGTTCATATAGCGAAAAGTTGTAAATATTTTGTAAAATTAAGGTTGATGAGGTGTTTGTGGCGAAAAAATCAGCACTTAATCGCGATAATGAAAGATAAGGTGGGAAAATAGACTGTTCGGGCTTCCAATTTTATTCTTAAACTGTTTTACTTGCTAGCAGGATGACGTCAAGCGAACAATGTTCGTGTGTAAAAAATTTTGTACATAACCTATTTAGACGCTCATCTGGATGCAAACACAACATATTTTTTGGAGATAGAGCGTGGATATGAGTAATACAAGTGCAGCACCACGTGACACGTGGGGGTCTAAACTAGGCTTCGTGATGGCAGCCGCAGGCTCTGCGGTCGGTTTAGGCAATATATGGAAGTTCCCTTACACAGCAGGTGAGAGCGGCGGCGGTGCATTCGTTGCGATCTACCTATTTTTCGTTATTTTTATCGGCTTTAGCGTAATGCTCACTGAGTTTGCTATTGGTCGTAAGACAGGTCTTTCTGCGGTTGGCGCATTTAAGTCAACGGATCGTCGTTGGACGTTTACAGGCGTATTGGGTGTCTTCAGTGGTCTATTGATCATGGGTTTCTACCCAGTGGTTGGTGGCTGGGCACTGGCCTACATCTTCAAAGTGGGTGGTGGTCTATTAAGCACACCAGACACCATTGGTTCGAGCTTTGGCGCGTTTATTTCCGATCCGGTTCAACCTCTGCTTTGGATGGGTATCTACCTGCTACTGAACATCGTAATTGTTATGCGTGGTGTTTCTGGCGGTATCGAGAAAGCGGGCAAGGTCCTAATGCCACTGCTATTTATCATCCTCATCATCGTATCGGTGAAAGGTCTGATGTTGCCAGGTGCGATGGCAGGTCTTGAGTTCCTGTTTATGCCGGACTTCTCAAAAGTAGACAGCAATGTTGTGCTCGCAGCTCTGGGTCAAGCGTTCTTCTCGTTAAGTTTAGGTATGGGTTGTATGATGACTTACGGCTCTTACTTGAAGAAGCAAGAAAACCTTGTACAAACCACGGGTATGGTTACCGCGATGGATACCGGTGTCGCTATCCTAGCCGGTGTGGCTATGTTCCCAGCGATGTTTGCTTTTGGTATGGAGCCAGCAGCGGGCCCTGGTCTTGTATTCGTGGTTGTGCCTCAGTTGTTCTCTGAAATGGGTGGTGTTATTGGTCTCGTTCTGGCACTCCTGTTCTTTATCGGTTTGACTGTAGCAGCACTGACTTCTTCTGTTTCTCTTCTTGAAGTGGTGGTTTCTTACCTCATCGATGAGAAAGGCATGAAGCGTTCAACGGCTGTTATCTCATCAAGTGTTGTGATGGCGTCTTTGTGTATCTTCGCTTCACTGTCGCTAGGTGGTGTGGGTCCAAAACTGTTTGATACTGGTGCATTTGATATCTTCGACTTGCTCACTGATAAAATCTTCCTTGCAGTGGGTGGTATGTTGGTATGTATCTTTGCCGGCTGGCGTTTGAGCCGCGAAGATCTTGAAAAAGAGATCACCAACGACGGCAAAGTCTCTTTCCCACTGTTTGGTGTTTGGTACAACCTAGTCAAATACATTATTCCAGTAGCAATCGCGATTGTTGCGGTGATGGGTATTAAGTCTGGCTTTGATAGCGGTAAAGGCGAGATCATGGTGCTAGGTATTTCCATCTTCGTCTTCGCTGGATTACTTTCGAAGAAGCTGTAAAACCGTTGAATAAACATCAAAAACCTCCCTTTTGGGAGGTTTTTTTTTGCGAGCTACAACACTCAACTATTTGATAATGTAGTCGATATACTTTACGTGAGAAAGATTCATCGTAAGGAAGTTTAGAGTGAAGATGTCAGTAAGAAAAAAGTTATACGCCGGTTTTGGCAGTGTATTGGCCATTATGCTGGTGATGGTGGCAACAATATGGGTAGAGGTAACTGAATCACATGCGGTGGCCAATGAAGTGCGTCAAGACGATGTACCTGAAGTGGTTTTCTACTTAATTTTGGTGGATGAAGCGGGAGACGTCTACCGTGATGCTATGGGGGTTGTGACAGGCGTAGAAGGCGCAGCACAAGACTATCGAGACAATAAAGGTGAATTTGCCGCTGCACTACGCGAGGTGCGTAAACTCGAAACGCCAGGGGGAGAAGATGATCGCCGCCTTGAGAAAATTGAATCGTCCATGAAGCAGTTTACTGACGCGTTTGAAGCTCAAATCTTGGCGAAAAATGGACAGGGAGACATTGATGAATCTCTGATTGTGGCTTTACGCAAGTTGTATCAAACCCACTTGATTCCAATTGAAAACATGCTTGATGAGGCATCAGAGGAAGAAATTGCTGGTGCAGATGGGGCCATGGGGGCCTTAGAGGACTCTCTGTCTAATATTGAGCGTACCATCATGATACTCACAGCGATTGGTATCGTCCTAACGTGTACCATTGCTTATCTGCTTTCGAATTCGATTACCGTCCGTTTAAGTAAGCTAGATGAAGTCGCTCAGCGTGTTGCCAGTGGGGATCTGACAGCAGAAGATATTGAAGACCAATCTGGTGATGAGTTGGCGAATTTAGCCACCTCCGTTAACAAGATGCAGCACTCTTTGGTTAACCTTATCAGTTCAATTTCCTCAGTGACTCGGGAGGTGCAAGTGGTCACGGGGGATCTCAATAAAGTAAGCCGAGATATTGTGCAGGGTGCATCCGCGCAAGCTGACAAAGCCAATTTGATCGCAACGGCGGCCGAAGAGCTGAGCCTCACCATCTCGGAAGTGGCGCAGCAAGGCAGCTCAACGTTTGAAGAGGCGAAACGCTCAGAAGCGTCGGCGGAAGAAGGGCGCAACGTCATCGTAGAAATGGTGGCGAGTATTCAGCAAGTCTCTCAACAAATGAGTGATATGTCGGTGCAAATGAACGAGCTTGGAACGCACAGTGAGCAAATTGGTAGTGTGATTAAAGTGATTGAAGATATTGCCGCGCAAACCAACCTATTGGCTCTCAATGCGGCGATTGAAGCGGCTCGTGCAGGTGAGTTTGGTCGCGGTTTTGCGGTGGTGGCGGATGAGGTTCGAGCTCTGGCAGAAAGAACCACTAAAGCAACTAAAGAAGTCGCAGGCATTATTCAAGCGATACAATCAGGCACACATGAAGCGGTCACTTACACCCAAGATAATTGTCGTTTGGTTGAAATTGGTGTTGAGCAGAGTCAAGGTGCCGTTTCTTCGCTAGAAGCAATTGTGGCGGGGGCTGCGAATGTGCAAAGCATGGTCAATTCCATCGCTACTGCAGCGGAAGAACAGACAGCGGTAACGAAAGAGATCGCGTCAGACATCACCGCTATTAGTGATATTTCTGAACAATCTTTGGCTCTTGCAAACCGCAGCTCTGAGAGCGTGGCTGGTTTGAGTGGTAAAGTGGCTCAACTGGACCAGTTGATTGGTAAGTTTCGCATTGCGTAAGCATTAGAGTTTGGCTGGTATTCATGACGATTACGGGTATACTTCGTCCTTGTCCATGAAACCAGCCAAATTCGCATGAAAATGGCTCAACTTGTGTTACGCCATGTTTGATATTCTCTTTACCCACCCTGATTTTCTGATCATCAACAAACATCCTAATGTTTCGGTTCACAAAGATGATGGCGATACCATGCTGTTACAAGAAGTGGCCAACGTCAGTGGTGATGAGCATCTATATCTTATTCATCGGCTCGACAAAATGACTTCTGGTATTTTGTTGCTGGGAAGAAACAGCACGGCGGCCAGCGCGCTTTCACAACGCTTTGCGCAACGAGAGGTAGAGAAGTTCTATCTCGCCATTGGTGCGAAGAAGCCAAAGAAAAAACAAGGTACCATTATTGGCGATATGGAGCGCTCACGACGGGCCAGTTGGAAGCTGGTCAACAGTAAGCAAAATCCCGCCATCACTCAGTTCTTTTCCCTTGCCGGAGAACCGGGAGAACGCGCCTTTTTGTGTAAACCCTACACGGGCAAAACCCATCAGATCCGCGTGGCGTTAAAATCGGTAGGATCGAGCATTGTTGGCGATCCCATCTACAATGCTGGCAGTGATTCCGATCGTGGTTACTTGCACGCGTTTTGTCTTGGTTTCCAATACCAAGGTGAGCAATACCACTTTGTGTGCGACCCGAGAAATCAAGCCGACCTGGGTGAGAAATGGAACAGCGAGGCGCTCAACCAAGCCATTGAACAATGGTTGACACCTTGGCAACTCAACTGGCCAACCATCAATAAATAAACAAATTAGTAGAGACACAGATGCAAGCATCACACCTAACGACATTTTTCCAGCATGTCGAATCGCAGTTACAGCAGGCTCCTGATGAGATTCGCCGTCTTTTTCATGGGCGTGGTCGACGCTTTGAAGGGCTAGAGCAAATTACCTGTGATTGGCTGCACGGCCAGTTGATCGTCAATCTCTTCAAACAAGTGGATGAGGCATTCTTACAATGCCTCAGAGAAGGCTTGTTAGCGCTAACGAACACACCATTGTGGCAAGAAAAGCTTGGCCGTTGTGTGGTGATTCAACACCGCTATGCCGATGGTGATCCAGCCGAAGTGTTGGTTGGCGAATTGGAAGCGCGCCCTGTGGTTGTCGAGAGTGGCCTGAAATATCAATTAGATATTGGCCGAAATCAGAACTTTGGCCTGTTTTTGGATATGCGCTATGGTCGCGATTGGGTACGCGAAAATGCCAAACAGAAGAATGTACTCAACCTGTTTGCCTACACCTGCGGTTTCTCTGTTGCGGCGATCGCGGGTGGTGCAGATAAAGTGGTGAACGTTGATATGGCCAAATCGTCATTGTCGAAAGGGCGTGACAACCACAAGTTAAATGAGCACAACATCAATCAGGTTAGCTTCTTGGGATACGACATCTTCAAATCTTGGGGGAAAATCAAAAAAGCGGGCCCTTATGATTTGGTGATTATTGATCCGCCGTCGTTTCAAAAGGGCAGTTTTGCGCTAACCAAGGATTACAAGAAGATTCTTCGCCGCTTGCCAGAGTTATTGACAGAGCAAGGTGAGGTGTTGGCGTGCGTTAACTCCCCTGCAGTGAGCAGCGATTTCTTGATTGAAAGCATGAAAGAAGAAGCGCCTCAGCTGACTTTCCGTGAGCGCTTGGACAATCCTCCTGAGTTTATGGATATCGACAGCGAAGCCGCGCTGAAAGTGCTGCGCTTCAATTAACAGCGTAGCCAGCGAACGTGAAAACGCCCTCAACATTGTGAGGGCGTTTGTTTATCAGGAGCGTCGCTTGTTTAGTGCAAGCTGACATCCAGATCCGATTCGATGTGCGATGAGCAAGCCAGAACATAACCTTGCGCAATTTCTTCGTCGGTGAGCGTTTCTTGGCTGATGGTGCGCACTTGGCCATTCGCCACTTTGCACTTACATGAGCCACAAATGCCACTGCGACAAGCGACAATCAACGGCAGACCCGCATTTTCAAGTACATCCGCCAACAACTGACCTTTCTGGGCGTTAATGGTTTGGGCGAAGTCAGGCACCGAAATGCAAACCGCTTCATCGCTCGCTTCCATAGCGTCGGCTTTCTCTGGGGTAAAACTTTCGTGATAAAAGTTATTCATGTTAAACCCCAAGACTTGCAAATAGTCTTGCGTATCTTGCATAAACTGATTTGGCCCACAGAGATAGATGGTACGGGTGGCAAAATCTGGCACCAAATCTTGTAGCCATTGCGCATTGAATCGCCCTTGTGGGTGCGTTGTACCTTGGGCATCTTTGAGCAGCAGCTTTAAGTGGAAATGAGCATAGGCCGACTGGTAGGTTGATAGGTGATCAAAATAGATCGTTTCTTGGGCTGAGCGGGCAATGTGAAGAAATTCAATATCGACATTCATCTCATTGCTCAGCCAATGTTTGGCCATGGCAAAAACGGGAGTGACACCACATCCAGCGCTGATCAAGAGCGCTTTCCTTTGTCCATCGAATTCACGTGGTGGGTGGTCAACACAATTAAACTCACCCGCAGGGGCGAGGGCTTGAACCGTATCTCCGATAAGCAGAGAGTCGATGATGAAGTTTGACACTTTACCCCCCTCAACTCGTTTGATGGTGAACTGAAGGTATTCATCACCAGCCAGCGAACTGATTGAGTAGGCACGAAATTCCATCTTGCCGTCGATCTCTACACCAAGGTTAACGAACTGGCCTGGCTTAAATTGAAAAAGCAGCGATTCAGTGAGATCAGCGAGACGGATGGAAACCGTGTCATCGGTTTCAAAAAACTTATCTACGCATTGCAACGTTGCGGGTTCGTTGCCTTGCCATTCAAAAAACATAGAGCACTCTTTGTTGGGATAGAAGGAAGATGAGTGCCCTCACGAAGGAGGGCACGAGTGATTAAGCAGCAAGAATGGTGTTCAGATCGTCCTGAACATTACCGATGCTGCGCATATCAAACTTCTCTTGAATGATGGCAATCAGGTTAGGAGTCAAAAACGCAGGTGCAGTTGGACCGGTGTAAATGCCTTTCACACCCAGAGCGAACAAGGTGAGTAGGATAACAATCGCTTTTTGCTCAAACCACGAAAGGACAAGCGTTAGTGGCAGCTCGTTGATGCCACAGTCAAACTCTTGCGCCAGCGCCAAAGCCAATTGAATCGCGGAGTACGCGTCGTTACATTGGCCAACATCGAGTAGGCGAGGGATGCCGTTGATGTCACCAAAGGTGTTTTTGTTGAAACGGAATTTACCGCAAGCAAGCGTTAAGATCAGCGTATCTTCTGGTGCGGCTTCAGTGAAGTCGGTGTAGTAGCTGCGCTCGGCCTTGTCACCGTCACATCCACCCACGAGGAAGAAATGTTTGATGTTGCCTTGTTTCACTTGATCGATCACCGCAGGGGCGGCATTCATCAGTGCGTTACGGCCAAAGCCGACGGTGATCATGTGCTCAATCTCATCGTGCTGGAAGCCCGGTTGTGCCAACGCAGATTCAATAACGGCACTGAAATCGTCACCTTCAATATGAGCGACACCCGGCCAGCCTACGATGCTACGCGTGAACAAACGGTCTGCGTATTGGCCCACATTGGGGTTCAGCAGGCAGTTTGAGGTCATCACAATGGCACCCGGGAAGTTAGCAAATTCTTTTTGCTGGTTTTGCCAAGCACTGCCATAGTTACCCACCAGATGCGGATATTTGTTCAGTTCTGGATAACCGTGCGCAGGTAACATCTCTCCGTTAGTGTAGACATTGATGCCTTTACCTTCGGTCTGTTGCAAGATTTTTTCTAAATCGTGTAAGTCATGGCCGGAAACCAAGATGCATTTGCCTTTGACTGGCTTGACGTTGACCGCGGTAGGAACCGGGTGGCCGAACGTCGCGGTTTCGCCATGATCGAGCATTTCCATCACTTTGTAGTTCATTAGGCCAATGCGCATTGAACACTCTAGCAGCTCGCCAAGATCGTCAGGATCGGTGCCTAACCAAGCCATGATTTCGTGGTACTCCGCATAAATGTCGTTGTTGGTTTGTTCCAACACGCGTGCGTGTTCCATATAGGCGGCGGCCCCTTTTAAACCATACAGGCAGAGTAAGCGCAAGCCAATGACGTCTTCATGAACACTTTCTTTGCCGCGATTGACCGCAACTTGTGGGGCGAAGGCGAGAATGGCTTGTGCGTTTTCTGGCAGTTCAAACTCAGCAACCGCAGGAACTTCTGACAGTGGTGAGTTTGCCAGTGAAGAGGCAGTGAGTACTTGGTCTTTTAGCTGTGCTTTAAACTGCGCAGCCTGAGAAGTTAATTGCAGAATACGTTCAGGATCGAAGTTAACGTTGGTCAGTGTGGAGAAAAACGCTTTTGGCGCCCATTGATTGATTTCATCGTTAATGATGCCGTATCGATGTGCTTGAGTCGCCCAGTAGGAAACCCCTTGCAATAAGTAGACAAGGACGTCTTGTAAATCGGACACTTCTGCGGTTTTTCCGCACATACCTTGAGCAAAAGAGCAGCCTTTTACGGCTGGGGTTTGAATCGTCTGTTCACATTGAATACAGAACATAGTGGCGTCTCCGGTGTCGTTATCCCTAAACGAAATGGGTTTAGGTTGTTGTTATTAGATTAAAAACGTTCACCTAAGAGCAGATTACGTGCCAATTTGTATCTCTATGAAATTAAAGGATTTATTTTTAAGATGCCTATGTCGGAGATGTAAAAAAGACACGCTGTTCGTGTCTTTTTTACATCAATAAATACCCAATTGCTTACACTTTAACCCCTAGTTTTTTCCCCATCCGGTACAAATTGCCTCTGTCCATCTGTAGAAACTCAGCGGCTTTCGCCCAAATTCCATCCGATTGGGACAAAGCGTGTTCAATCAATTGTTTTTGATAGGATTCGACCAACTCTCTCATCCCTTGAGCGTGTTCAGGAAAGAAGGTGGATGTATTTTTGACATCAGATTGATTTGTCAGTGTCCCGATATGGTCGCTTTTGATGGTGGTTTGCCCTTGTTGAATGGCGTGCAAGGCGGCGCGAGTGAGGGTGTGTTCTAGTTCACGAACGTTACCATACCAAGGTAGATGCTCTAATTGGTTTAAAAGTTTTGGGTGGACATGCAAGTTAGGCTCATTGAATTGATGGCGAACTTTTTCAAGCAGATAGCCTGCTAATACCGGAATATCGCCCTCTCGCTCACGCAAGGCAGGAACCTTGATTGGGAAAACATTCAGACGATGGAAAAGGTCGGCGCGAAAATGGCCCGTTTCGACTTCTTTCTCCAAATTTCGGTTGGTGGCGGCAATGATGCGTACGTTCACCAACAGGTGTTTATCACTCCCAACTCGCTGCAGTTCCCCTTGCTGAATCACGCGCAGCAATTTAGCTTGCAGCACCAAAGGCAGCTCGCCCACTTCATCGAGAAAAATAGTGCCTCCATCAGCCAGCTCAAATTTTCCCGCACGATGTTGATTGGCGCCGGTAAAGGCTCCCTTTACATGCCCAAACAGCTCACTCTCCGCCAACCCTTCCGGGAGCGCTGCACAGTTCACGTAGATCATCGGTTTGTCACTGCGATGCGATTGTGCGTGAACGTTATGCGCCACCAGCTCTTTGCCCGTGCCCGTTTCTCCCATGATCAATACCGCGTAATCTGAAGGAGCAACGGTGGTAATTTGTTTGCGCAGCTGATTGATTTGCGGGCTAAATCCCACCATTTCCCCTTGCTGAGATCGCGCTTGTTGGATCAGTGTTTGCGTGACGCTTTTTTGCTTTTTATTCTGCGCTTTCAAGGCCTTGAACTGGGCAATATTGCGCAAGGTGGCCGCGGTTAAGGCGGTAAAGGTTTCCACCATCACGGGGTCGAGATAATCAAAGGCGCCGACGGTCAGAGCATCCATCGTTAGTACACCAACCAATTGGCCGTCGACATAAAGGCTGCTGCCAAGGCAATCGTGCACATCGATGCATTGATCTTCGGTGAGCAGCGAACCATCAAAGGGATCGGGTAGAGCGCAATCGGCATCAAAGCGCACCGTGTGGCGACTTTGTAAAATACGTTCCAAACGGGGATGGGTAGCAGGAAAATAACGCCGGCCTAATACCGCTGGGGATAAGCCTTTAACTGCGACGGGCGTAAGAAAACCGTCTTGGTCAAACACAAATAACGCAGCAGCATCACAAGGAAATACCGAAGCGATGCCATCAATCAAGTGTTGGTATTGTTGTTCGCTTGATAGAGTGGAACTTAAATTCAGTGCGATTTTCAACACCGCTTGGTCAATCGTTTGGGACATAACCGCCTCTTCTTGGATTTTGAGCGGTTATGCTACCAAGGTGATGTCATTTGAACATCGCATTCAAGCAAAAGTTGATGTTCTATTGACGTCGATCAATTTGTCTTATTCCTCTTCATCGACTTGATTGAGGGTGTGGAAGCCAGAGTAGATACGTGTCCCTGTTGTGAACCAACATGCCGCGCCAAAGAGGTAAGCAAGTGTCGCGAAAGAGTGTGGGAAGAGGCAAAACAACACAAAACAGGCGATGGTTTCTGTGCCTTCGGTCAGACCACTCATGTAATAAAGAGATTTGTTTTGATAAACCGGGTTATCAATACCCCGTTTACCCGCCATCACCGCGAAAGCGAGAAAACTGCTGCCTGTTCCAATGAAAGAGAAAATCAAAAAGGCGCCAGCAATGGCGTTTTGTTCTGGGTTGGCCAAGACAAAACCAAAAGGAACGAGTGAGTAGAAGAGAAAGTCCAAGCTGATGTCGAGAAAACCACCGGCGTCGGTGATCCCTTGGATGCGTGCTAACGCCCCATCAAGCCCATCGCAGACTCGGTTCAGAACAATAAACGCCAATGCTAGTAGGTATTGCTCTGCCATCAGGGCGGGAAGGGCAAAACAGCCCAAGGCAAAACCGAGTATCGTGATCTGATTGGCGGTGACGCCATAATGGTTGAGCACTTGGGCACTTTGCGTCAGCGGCCAACGTATCACTTTAATGCTAAATCTATCTAACATTGCACTGCTCCCAAGGCCAATGCAGCACTCGGCTTCCCGGTGGCACGTCATCAATATCGTGGGTTACCATCAGCGCTGGAATATTGGCCTGTTGCAATTGGCTGATGACCCAGTCGCGAAATTGCACTCTCAGTTCCTTATCCAATTTGCTAAATGGCTCGTCAAGCAGCGCCATTTGTGGTTTGGCTAATAACATTCGTATCAAGCTGACCCGCGCTCGTTGCCCCCCAGAAATTTGCTCCGGATAAGAGTCGGCTAACTCAGACAAAGCGATTTTGTCGAGGGCATTGATAGCCTGCGTTTTTCGCTCTGTCCCTTTGATGTCGTTGGGCAACGCAAACGCCAAATTTTGCCAAATATTCAAATGAGGAAAGAGCATATCATCTTGAAACAAAATACCCACCTGACGCTGGTGGGGAGCCAAAGGTGCGAGATCGCGTTGGTTAAGCGAAAGTGTACCTGAGTACTTAAATTCGTCACTCAAATGACCGGCGATAAGGCTCAGTAGTGTGGATTTTCCGCAACCACTTGGGCCCATTAAGCTAACAATCTCACCGGCGTCAATCGTCAAATTGATGTCGGAAAACAGCGTCTCGCCCGAGCGTTTATGGATGGCGAGGTTTTCGAGACAAAACGTCATGAGTTTTAGTGTCCTTAACGCGAGCGTGACGACCGCGCGTTTGTAAATGTCCAATAAAGAGGGCAATAGAAAAGAAAACAAATGGCAGTATGGCTTGCCACAAAGCGTAAATGGCCGTCACGCGACGATCTGAGCCGCTCGAGAGCGCCACCGCTTCGGTGGTAATGGTGGTGATGCGGCCCGCACCGAGGATAAGCGTTGGCAAATATTGTGCAAGGCTAACGCTTGCCCCGACTGCCCAAGCATACAAAATAGCCGGCATTAGGATGGGCATCTTGATGCGAATAAAGACCCAAATCGGTGCTTTACCAAGACTGAGCGCGGCGCGCGTGTAGTTCTGGTTGTAGCTGCGCCAAGGGCCATCCAAAGCCAAATAAACGAGGGGAAAGGCAAAAAACACGTGTGACCACAACACCCAAAGCGAATAGGCATCTGACGAGAGATAAAGCGTCGCAATTTGCAATCCAAACAAGATAGAAAGCTGCGGGATCAACATCGGCAAGGCAATGACATAGCCAGGAAGATGAATTCGATGCTTATCGCGGTATTCATGTGCCACCAAAGCCAAAAGTACAGCAACACTGGCTGTTGCGAGGGCAAAAAGCAAACTCTGTTCCACGGTTGGCAGTACGTTTTGCCATTCGGCCTGCCAAAAGCGCAGGCTATAACGGCTGGGTAGAAGATCGGGGAATCGCCAGCGGTGGGCAAAGCTCCAGAGCAACATCAAAGGAAACATAGTCAGTGCCAGTAACGCTGAAAAAGCAAAGAGTGTTTTTCCTGGCAGCGAAAAACCAAATCGGCCGGAATACTGCCAGCGACCAAAATAACCCGTGACACTCTTTTCAAACAGCATGATAGCCGCCATAAGCAGACTGGCGATAACAAACAGAACCATCGCACCTGCGGCAGCTCTTGGTAATAGCTCTAACTCAGGATCACTAAACCACTGCCAAACCAATACGGCAAACGTGGCAGGATTGGTTGGGCCGAGGATCAAGCTGAGATCAACCACCGCAACGCCATACGCCATCACAGCAAACAGTGGAAAACGCATTTTGCTTAACCACTGAGGTAGGACGGTCTTCCACCAAAACTGTGCCGGTGAATAGCCCATAGATGCGGAGACTTGGCTGAGCTGAGCAACGTTTAACTGCTGCAACACTGGCACGCTCATGAGCAACAAAAACGGAATTTCTTTCAGTGCGAGGGCGATGGTCAGCCCCAACGCATACGGGTCGTTGACAAACCAAGCACTATCGTCAGTGGATAGACCAACATCCAACGTTTGCACCGCGACTCTCGCAACCAACCCAGTGGGAGAGAAGAGAAAGGCGAAACCGATAGCAAACGCCACATGGGGCATTGCAAGCAGTGGGGAGAGTAGCGACTCCACTTTTTTCCAATGGCGGTTTTGCCACAAGGCTTGCAAGATTGCGAAAGTAAATAAGCAAGCCAAGTAGGTACTGAAAAGGGCGCTAAACACCGTCAACGCGATGGACTTTTCCACACCAGTCCAATTGAATACTGCCTCAAATCCGACCGAAGACAGTTGGTGCAAGCCAACGGGAGGAATATAACCAAAAGACGAGAGCAACACGCCGAACAAGCCCGGAATAACCGGAGCAATGCACACTAAAATCAGTATCAAATAAGCGGCTCTAAACATCGTGCTCTCGTTTGTATTGGCTCTTGGTTGTGGTCGAATTAATTGCCGTAACGCTTTTGCCATTCGGCTTCAAGCGCGGTTTGCCAGCTTGGATGTGGCTCAGCCACCGATTTAAATAGGCGCGTGTTTTTAGCGCTGCCGGTGAGATACTGATTCTCCAATACAGATGGATCGCCCCAAATTGACAGGTCACCTTTGCGTGACTGCGCTTCTGGACTGAGCAAGAAGTTGATGGTGACCAGTGCCCCTTCCGTTGCGTTTGCATTCCAAGGAATGGCGAGAAAATGAATGTTTGATAGCGCGCCTTTGCTCATGGCAAATGTCTTGGTTGATTCTGCTAGCGTGCCATTCGCTTGGGCGGAGTAAACTGCATTTGGGTTAAAGGTGATGGCTAAATCCAACTGGCCGTCATCCAATAGTTGGAAAGACTCTGCGCTGTCCGTTGGGAATTGTTTTCCCTGACGCCAAGCAACACGATGAAATTCATCCAAATATTGCCAAAGTGGCTTAGTGATGAGTTGAAACTCTTGCTCGTTGACCGGTTTTGCTAATGCTGGGTCGTTATCGGTTAGCTCAATGAGCACCGCTTTCAGAAAACTGGTGCCGTGAAATTGAGGAGGGCGCGGGTAGCTGATGCGGTTAGGGTACGCTTTTGCATAGCTCAGCATTTCTGAAAACGAAGTGGGCGGATTGTTAAGTGTTTTTTCATCATGAATAAACACTAATTGACCCACGCCCCATGGCGCCTCGAGCCCAAGTGTGGGTTCTGAAAAGTCACTGTCTACTGGCAGCGTCTTATTGACGTATTGCCAACTTGGAAGCTGTTCAACAAAAGGTCCGTAAAGCAGATCATTGTTTTTCATCGACTTAAAGTTTTCACCGTTAATCCAAACCATATCAACGCTCCCGCCTTGGTTTTTTCCTGCGGCTTTTTCTGCGATGAGTCGAGTCGTGGTTTCGGCAATATCGGTGACTTTGACGTGCTTAAGCGTGACACCATAGCGAGTTTTCAGTTCGCCTCCCGCCCAGCGAAGATAGTCGTTGATCTCTTGGCTACCGCCCCATGCATGGAAAAAGACCGTTTGTCCTTGTGCTTTTTCTTCGATTTGTTGCCAAGAGGGTGTGGTAGCAAAAACGCTGGCAGAGAGTAGCGCGCCAGTCAGTAGTGTTGTCAGCCGTTTCATAGCATTCCTTTCATGTTGAGCTTTATGTGTTGCAACCAGAGACCGTGCTTGTCTCGGTTTTCTTTCATTATGAATGAAAAAATTGAATTTATTGAAATGTTTACGAGTTTTGTGCGCAAGTTGTTCAGTTTTTGATGCTTCTATGAACAGGTGCAGAGAACGAAAGTGAAAGCCACATGAAGCAAGATGAGAGAATGCAGGGGTAAAGCGATGTATGGAGTGGCGAGAGAATAAAAAGGACCGCGAGAAGCGGCCCTAAAAAATCAATCAAACTGGATTAGTTTTTCCAATCTTTCAGTGTGAATGTGAGCGTGTGGTTGCTGTTTTTCAACACTAGGCTGTCTTTTGTTAGGGTGATATCACTCCAGTCAGACAAAGTTTGAGAAACGGCTTGCTCAGTGCTCATCGCGTCATCGATACACATCTTCATTGTCATGCCCATTTTTTCAATGCGGAACTGGTTATCTTTCAGCTCGGCTTGACCAAAGAAGTTGTTACAACCCGCGTTACCATTAGCCATCATGTTTTCACCCACTTCAAGGCGAGGGGCTTGTTGATGCTCGTTGATTGTAATGGCGTTGCCATCAATGCTGACGAGTTCCCAATTATGGTGCTGTAAATCTTGAGCTGTTAATTGTTTCATGTTGTCACCGTTACTTACGCAAGCAGTCATTAGTAGAGGCATTGAAATAGCGGCAAGTAGGGTTTTTGAACTAAGCTTCATTATATTAACTCCAGATTTGGGGAATGAGGGAAGTATAGTTAATCGAACGCTGTATTTGTCAGAATACGGTCATAGTTTCGTATGAAAATTTGCCGTTTAAAGCAACCATGGTCATGTTTTTATTAGAGAATGCTTTCTTAGCTCATGGAGATACGATTAGAGTGAACAGTGAAAGCGATGAGCAGCAGGAGGCGGTATGGAACAATTGGAGTTTTTCACTGTACCCAGCCCTTGTGTGGGGGTTTGCAGTGTCGATGACAAAGGCTATTGCAACGGATGCATGCGTAAACGTGAAGAGCGTTTTAACTGGCTGAACATGACACCAAGTGAACAGCTGCATGTGATTAAACTGTGTCGTCAGCGTTATCGTCGTAAGCTTGCACAAGGTAAAGATCCATCAAGCACAAAAGAAGAAGTACAAAGCCCACAGCAAGATTTATTTTAACTCTCCCTAGCCCTAGTACACATTTGAGATGCGTTGACTAAGGAGAGTCAAATGCATGAGTTGATGACTATTTTAGCCCCCACTTATCGTTTACCCACCCCCCAGCATGTTCATCAAAATGGCTACCGACAAATTTATGATTTTGTTCAACATCATGCGTTGAATGCGTTTTGTCTGTCATCAGTTGATAGATGTAATTTGCCATAGGGTCGTTACTGGTTTGCAGCTCGCGTCGTGTCACCACTTCTCTTATGAGCTGTAGACGATAGGATTTGCTGGCTCGTTTCATATTTCTAACCTCCGTGAATACATAGCAGCAGTGTTTAAGGCGTAAACTGCTCTTACTCGTACGTTAGTGGTACGAATTCTCTGGAGGCCATTTGAAGTCAATCGCTTGGCATTAAATACATTGTCTCAGAGCAGATAGGCACGCCATCTTGTATCACGTATCTAACGGTTCTCAGAGACGTGAAATGAAACCTAAACGACATCGGTCTACACCTCAGTCGATAGCAACTTCCTCGTTTGGTTGCAAGCCAGCGACCTTGTCGAGGGTGGGTTGCTCAGGTACTGATCAAATTTAGAAGTGGGCCAACATCTCGTCAATGGTGTTTTGATTATTTTTTGTTCGTTTTTTAATTTTGAGTTTTTCTTATAGCAAAGCAATCGTTCAACCGAGCCTTGATAACCTTGCGTGATTTAGTTCGTTGGTGAATGGCGACGAAGGGACAAGACGGGATTATCGCGTTCATGAAATTTGTATCGAGCGCCGTTAGCGCTATTCTAATAAGTGAGATTATTGCAAATTTATTCATAAAAATTATGAATGGCGGACACGAACTACAGATGATGGCTTTTATACCACCTCTAAACGCCGTATCTTATAAATCATTATAATTTCTATAAATGACAGTTGGCGCAGGTTAACGTTAAGCACAGCTAAGGTGCTTAAGAACTTGTTGCGAATGTTTGGAACGCTTATGCCTGTATTGCGACCTTCTCTGCGTGCAATTTTGTTATCAGTGATGCTGTTAGTGTCTGTCGTGCCTATTGTGCTGTTTTCGTACTGGGCGGTTCAGCATGCGCTTGAGAAAGAGTATCGAGCCGTGCACGAAAAGCACTTGCTGCTCGCCAAAAACCTGAGCGCCGCTTTAGAACGCTACAGTGTCGATGTGCTCTCTGTGTTTGAATCGATCAGCGATGAGTTTGATAGCAATGAACTCTCTGCCCAACAAATCAACCTTCTCCAGCAGCTCAATTTACATGCTTTGGCACGTTATTCAAAAAACGCCATGCAACGTAGGGTGTTGTTTGGTGAGCCCGTCTATTTTCCCAAAACATTGGATGTCAACGCCGATCAAATCACGCGAGTTACCCCGGTTATTTCGCAGTTTCTTCCCCAACCAACAATTTATCTCTACCGTGAAGATAAATACGGACGAGTTTGGGTGGCGGCGATGGCGAATGAGTATGTTGTTCAGCTTCAAGAGGCGGTGAGTTTTGGCGAGAAAGGGCATGCCGCTATTGTCGATAACACCGGAAGCGTCTTGGCTCATCCAAACAAAGAGTGGCAAGCTCAGGCGAAAAATATTGCCAAAATCAGTGTGGTAAAACGGATGTTAAGAGGTGAAACAGGCGTGGAGCGCTTTTATTCACCAGCAATGAAGGCAGACATGATTGCTGGGTTTACTGTGACGCCGACGTTAGGCTGGGGCATTATGATCCCTCAACCCGTGAGTGAATTAGATGCGGCAATCAACGATTTTAAAAAAGTCACGTTGGTGGTGGCCATCGCCTGTTTTGTTATTTGCTTTATCTTAAGTTGGCAGCTCTCGGGTCTGCTAATGCGACCAATAAGAAAACTTACCAAGCAAATTCAAGGAATGACGGAGACAGAGAGCCGCATCTCTCATTTGGAAACCATCGAAGGTTTTACTGGTATTAAAGAGACTCAAGCATTGGTGGAAAGTTTCAATCTCATGACCAATGAAGTGAATCGCGGGCGAAAAGAGCTCGAATTTAGAGTCTTAGAAAGAACCAAAGAGCTGAAATCGGCAGAACGTTTTGCGCGTCATCTCGCATCACATGATTCTGTCACGGATTTGCCGAATCGTACTGCCGTGAGACAAGCGATAGCAAAATTCTTGGAGCGTAAGCAGCCGTTTTCGCTGTTATTTATTGACCTTGATGGCTTCAAAGCCGTCAATGACGAGTACGGTCACCAAACGGGCGACCTTCTATTGAAAGCGGTCGCTCAGCGGTTACTGGATACCGTGGGTCAGGAGGATATGGCGGCTCGCTATGCCGGAGATGAGTTTATCGTTTTGTTGAAGAATCAATCGACGCAAGAAGCGACCAAAATCGCTCAAGCATTGCTTGAGACGATTGCGATACCAGTGATTGTTGAGCGCAAAGCCCTCGTCATTGGCGCAAGTATTGGGTTAGTGACGGTTGACGTCGAGACGACGTCAACCAATGTGGATAGCCTCATTCACGAAGCGGATATCGCGATGTACCAAGCAAAATCTGCAGGTAAGGGAAGAGTTGTCCAAGTGCAAAAAGTCAATGAAAGCAGTTGATCATCCACAAGACATCATCCAGCAAGGAATCCTAAATCTTTTTGCGCAAAATGCTTAAGGTTGGGGAATATGTCGAGCAATTGCTGCTCAGTTTGAATACCCATCCACTTTGCCACGGTTGCACCGATTTGTTCGACAGAGGTGGTTGGAATCATTCGGCCACGATTAAAATCGTTTTCCCCATCAAGGACGAGGGAAGGCCATTGGCCATAAATCCGTCCAGATTGCAGAGCGCCACCCATGACCCAGTGGTTGCTTGCCCAACCGTGATCCGTTCCCGATCCATTGCTGGCAAGCCTTCGGCCGAAATCTGACATTGTCATGGTAGTGACTTGATGGGCGATCCCGGCATTTTCCAGCGAAGTGTTAAAGGCGTCGAGGGATTGGCTTAGCTCAGCCAGTAAGGTTTGATGGGCGACCAATTGGTTGGCATGGGTGTCGTATCCACCCATTCCAACGAAATACACCTGTCTTTGATGCCCCAGTTGTTCACTGGATTTGATCAATCTTGCAACGGTATGAAACTGTTGGCTCAGTCGGTTATCTGGGAAGTGTGGCTCCTCAGGAGAGGACGTTAGCGCGGCTGAAAGCTGATCTCGAATAGTAATAGAATCGCTTTTCACCTGATCAAAAGCTTGTGCAAATAGGCTGTCGGGTTGCAGCGCCAAAACTTGGTCAAAGCTTTGTTTCCTCAACGTATTGTTGTTTGCCCATAAAGTGGGCATGCCATCTGGGTTGATCAGGTTCGCGCGCTGCTTCTCACCATTCAGCCACTGCACATAGCCGTTGATGCTGAACGTTGGGCTCACTTCTAACTGCCCATTGGAAAGCACATCCATCATTCTGCCTGCCCAACCTAACGTGGAGGAACTGCCCGCCCAACCCCGTTGCCATTCAGCTTGTTGCGAGTTGTGTGAAAAAAGAAAGGGTGGTAGAGCGCGAGTGCCATTGAGAAGCTCTGCTTTGGTTGTGGGTTCTACGAGCACCCCACTGTTGACAATGGGGATGGCTTTACCGCGGTTAACTAATGCTTGCAGTTCATTCATGGCAGGGTGAAGGCCGAAAGAGAGCGTTGAACCAGTGGCCAACGTCAGCGGCAACAGCGATTCTTTGGCTAACGCAATGTCAGGCCGAGCACGTGCATATTCATCGTAATGGGCATCACTGGTCGGAACCAACATATTAAACCCATCATTGCCACCGAACAAAAACACGCACACAAGTGCTTTATAATCATTGGTGGGTAGAGCGAAGCTGGGTTTACTGCCTAGCATCGATACCAAAGGTGTGGCGGCGAGAGCAGAGATAAATTGTCGACGAGTCACCATACGTTGCTTACCTCGGTGTGAAATTCCTGACTGTTCAAAATGATATGCAGCGCATTACGCACTTTGGTGTTTTGCTGGTGATCTTTGAGCTGATTTAAGTTCTGCTCAATGATGACCGCAAGTTCTGGGCTGATTTGCTCGGAGAGAAAGCGTCGGCTCAGCTCGGCAATCAGCGCGGGATGATCATTCGCGAGCGCTTCTAACGGGGCGAGATTGACGACAATTTTCTTTGGGTTCTCTTCTGAATCGTATTGACTGTTTCCAGTAGCAGACCACATCTGGTTACTGATATTAATGAAGTTGTTCCAGCTTAGAATCTGAAATTCCGGTGCTACTAGGCCTTTTTCCTTCATTTGCGCATTTGGCGCGTAGTCCGGCGAGAAGAAATTGAACACACTTGGAGAAGAGAGAGGCGCTTGGCCAAAGGCGAAAAACGTGCCATTGCTGTTGTGATAACGCCCGGTTGGGTCGGCACTTTTGGCTTCGAGTGCACGGTAAAGATTGGTCATCGAAATGAGTGGCTCTTTTAAGCGCTCTGTTGAGCCATTGAGTGCTTCTGGGTCGAGCAAAATAGCTTGGATGACGGCTTTGAGATCGCCTCGTATGCCTTTGCCATTGTCATTAAAGGCCAGAGTGACGCGTTCAACATACTGAGGGGACGGATTGGACGTGACAAGCCTTTGGATAAGTAGACGAGCGATGAATGGACCGGTATTGGCGTGGTTGGTCAACATCGCCATCGCTTGAGCCATATCTTGTTCAATACTTTGCCCTGCTGGGAAGCGCTCACCCATAACGACTTTTTCATCGCTATCGTGTTTGTCAGCATAAGGTGCCATGGCTTGAAACCAATCTCCCTGCTTACTGGTCCAACTGCCATTACTTTTGTCCGCCAAGTGCCAACCGGTAAAGACTCGCGCTAAGTTTTCGATGTCATCTTGTGAATAAGTCGGGAGCAGCGCGCCGTTATTGAGTAAAGGGGTGCCATCTTGGTTGAGTTGGTACAGGCCTATGCTAAATAGCTGCATCACTTCGCGTGCGTAATTCTCATCTGGGAAACGGTTCTTTTGCGGATCGGCGTGCTGGTTTGCCATCATCGAAAGGTAGTCGCCCATGACGGGATGGCGAGTTACCGCTTCCAGCAGATCACGATAATTGCCAAAAGCGTGTTCCAACAGCATATCGTAATAGTGTGTGAGCTCTGGCGCACGGCCATTGAGGCTGGCGCCATAACGTGACACAACAAAGATCTCACTCAAGGCAAAGGCGACTCGTTGACGCAGTTGGTCGGGAGCGTGATTAGCCTGATGCCACCAGACTGCAACGCGATCTGATTGAGTGAGCGTATCGCCCTCAATCACATAACTTTGTAAGAGCGGAAGGTGGAATGAAGGGGGCATAGAAAATTGCTGATCCAACCAAGCTTGGTAGCCAACTGACGCCATTTGTTGATAACTATTCGGGGTTGGGCCAAAAGTCGCTCGATAAAGTAAATCGTAGCGTTGGTTCGGTTCTAGGTAGCTTGGTTGTGTCGGGGATGAGCTGCTGTCACTGCCGCATCCCGATAGTAGAGCACCCAAAATAGTGACGGGTAGAATGCGTATTTGCCAAAAATTCATAGAGTCCTTTCCTACTTGCTGGCGCAGTGATATCGGCCAAAAAAGCTCACCCTCGAAAGCGTTTCTCGTGATGCTTATCGAAGGAGGATTGCTGGCTGCTGAGCTGTCACACCAAGTAGTTTGTATATAAACGGTGATAGAGTAAAAAATTGAGCGGAAAGTAGCAGAAAGCGTCCGGTAATTAAAAGCGTCGATCAGGATTAATGTGCTGTTGCTTCAAGTTGCGTCGAAGCTGATTACAGAGAATGCGAGAGAAAATGCAAAGGCTGTGCAAATTATAGAATGAAAAGGAGTAAGCCTTTTGGAGTGTTTGCGTTTTGATGGTGCTTCTTAAAGAAGGCGCCTATGACGGAAAGGATATAAAACGTGGGAAAGGGCATAAAACGGTGAAACCCCAGAGGTGGTAAGTCTCTGGGGTTTCGAATTTTTTAGATTGTTCGGATGGTAAGGCCGAGAATCTTATATATGCAAAAGGTTGGATTAAATCCGATTAATTCCCTGGTAAGGAATTAGATACGGATGAAGTCCATGTGCTCAACTTTTGGCTTGAACGCGTGACGTTGAACGTCTTGTGGCTTAACCTTAACTTCTGCGCCGCCGATCACTAGAGTGATTGCTTCGTAGAATTCAGGCTTGTCCATTTGGTTTACGATGTCATCGTGGTTTAGTGCTACTGCAACTGGTGCTGCTTCACCACCGTAAACAACTGCTGGGAATTGGCCAGCAAGACGTAGGCGGCGGCTCGCACCTTTACCTAGTTCAGTACGTACTACTGCTTCAAATTTCATAGTTTTACTCTCAAATTAGTAAAAGTTAATTTCATACCCTGTAATGCGACCTTACAGAAGTAAGTATGGCTTCAACGGGAAGTTTCCTGTCAAAGCGAGCGCGGATACTACCACTCAACCGTGCTTTGAGCAACTGATATTCCGCCAAAAGCGCTGTTTTATAGTGGTTTCTTATCGTCGCTAACCCTTTGCTGCCAGCTTAAGGGTTAAATTGGCGCGTAAACCGCCAAGTTGGCTGTGCTCTAGCGTAAGATCGCCGCGATAGCTGTAGGCCATTTCCGCGACTATATTCAGTCCCAGGCCGGTACCTGGCGTGGTCTCATCAAGGCGAACACCCCGTTTCAGCACCTGAGTGAGGTGTTCCTCCGCAATTCCTGGCCCGTTATCTTCGATGATGAGAGTAAGCTGATCGTCGCTTGCCAGTGTGCTATGGACTCGAATTTGGCTGCGTGCCCATTTGTAGCTGTTTTCAAGTAAGTTACCCAACATCTCATCGAGATCGCTTTGATCGACGGCCACCTCCAGTTCACTGTCCAGCTCGTTGATCAGCAATAGCTCGCGCTCGGCATAGACTTTATCGAACGCCATGGAAATGGCATCGACACGCTCAGAAGGGTTGGATTTCACCGAAAGAATATTCATCGATCCTGCCATTCGAGCGCGACCAAGATGATAATCAATATGCTGCTGAATCTGTTCAACCGGTGGTAAGAGCTTGTGGCTTGATTCGACATCCAATTGGCTGATTTCGTTACGCAAAACAGATAGCGGTGTTTTTAAGGAGTGAGATAAGTTGCCCGCATGGTTGCGAGCTCGTTGCAACAACTCTTGATAATGGAAGAGGAGGGCATTGAGATCATCGATCAGCGGTGATACCTCCGTTGGATAATTGGCTTCGAGCTGTTGTTGGCTACCGGCTCTTAGCGCTTTGAGCTCGCGTTGTAATTTCCCTAATGGTCGGAACGACCAAGCGATTTGCAAGCCAATCACGGTCATGACGCCAACAAAGAGCAGACCGAGGATCATCCACAGTTGTCCAGTTAAATGGTCCAAGGTGGATTTCATCGGCGCTTCATCCATGCCAATCACAATGTGGACGGGTTTCACGTACTCAGGGAGAAACACATCCTGCTCTAACACAATTAAACGTTCGTTTTTCGCCCCAAGTACTGTTTTTCGGATGGCACCCTGCTTGATTTGAATGGTGCGATCCCAAAGAGAGCGAGAACGCAGAGTTTGGTTGTTGATGGTTGCCGTCCAATATAGGCCGCTGTATGGCTGACTGAAACGAGGATCGGAAAGCCGTGATGAAAGAACAATGCTCCCATTCTTACCGGCTTCGAGGTTGGCCGAAATTTCATCTAATGCTAAGCGCAGTTGGCTTTCCACATCACTGACTAAATACTCTTTGACCAGCTTGGGAATCCCGACACCAGCGGCAATGATCATTGCGGTCACCCACAGGCAAGCCGCCAAAAAAAGGCGGCTTTTTAAGCTAAGGTGTTTGTACAGCGGTCGCTTAGTTGGCATTGAGCTGATACCCAAGGCCGCGAACGGTTTTTATGATATTGGGCGCGATCTTCTTACGAATGCGTCCAATGAAGACTTCAATGGTATTGGAATCACGGTCGAAGTCTTGCTTGTAGATGTGTTCCACCAGCTCAGTACGTGAAATCACTTTATCGGCGTTATGCACAAAATAGGCAACCACTTTGTATTCAAGTGCGGTCAAACTCACCGCCTGACCCTGCCACATCACTTTTGATGTACGTGTGTCCAAGCTGAGGTCTCCGATTTGCATCACCGGTGATGCGTTACCGGAGGCTCGGCGCAGTTGGGCACGAATGCGAGCGATCAGTTCAACCATTTCAAACGGTTTGGTTAAGTAATCATCGGCACCTGCGTTTAAGCCTTCCACGCGCTGAGTAAGGGTATCTCGGGCACTTAAAATAACAACGGGTGTGTTGATGTTTTCGTCACGAATGCCTTTTAGTACGGTTAGCCCGTCTAACTTTGGTAGGCCCAGATCCAGCACCATTGCATCCCACTCTTCTGACGTCGCACGATACAAAGCATCGATTCCATCTTGAGAAAGCTCAGGCACCCAGCCCGTTTTTTCGAGGGATTCAATAATCTGTTCGCCCAAACGAGGGTCATCTTCCACTACCAAAATTTTCATATGATCTTTCTCTATTTCTTGATGACGTCGTGTAAATTTCGACCTTTTATCTCAATGAGTTCCAAGGTGGTGGCGTTGTACTCCACTTTAATGACGTGATTATCATGGACCAATTTTAACTCATAGATCCATTCATCATCATCTTCTTCTAACTCGACTTTGATCAGGCGACCATTGAGTTGTTTGTCGACGGTAGAATAAAGTTCAGAAAAAGGCTTGATCAACCCTTGCTGCACCGCTTGGTATACTTCGTTCTGATCTTCATCAAACTCGATTGCAGTGCCTTCTTTGTAGACGTCCTGTACAAGTCTGTGGCCATCTTGCTCAAGGTTTTGCGCCATAGCGGGCGCAACAAGGAGAGAAGAGAATAAAAGAGCGCAAGTGAGCTTACTATTTAACATGTTCTTACCTTGGTAAAGAGTGTGAGCCGAGTATAAATGAATAAAGATGAATCGAAAGTGAACCTTGCCGCTCTCCGAACTCTGGCTAGCGCTCTTGCAGTTCATCTTCAAAAATTTTATCGCGCATCTTCCAAAAACGGCCGCTTTTTCGGGCAATGACAAATTGTGGCGGTCGGAATCGATGCTGGTGAGCCACCACTTTAGTTGGCGAGGCCTCTTCGAAAGGACGATGTTTGTCCGCCAAGTGAGGTCGCACAAACTGATTCTTAAACAGCAATTTCTGTTTGGCGGTGGTTAAAGGCCAAAATTCATGCACTTGGGCTTGATTATCGCCAAGATAGCTGACTTTTAGCTGCGATTTGCCTTCAGGATTTTTATGCACACTCAACACCATCTCAAGACATTCAAACACCAACGCATCTTTGAGATTTAACGCCTCTTTGAGCTTTTTATCTGGGTCCACTAAAGTGGCATCGCATTCGTGGCAGATGCGCGCCGCAATGTCATTATCAGCGCCACATTCACCGCAATATTTGGCGCGAAAGCGATAACCGCAATGCTCTCGCTCTCCACTCTCTTCGTCAGTGAAATACCCTTGGCAGCGTCGGCCAAAGTGCTCCAACAAAAAGCCATTGCTGTCGAGCTTGCCCCAAAAGTTGTTATTAAAGCCGCAAGCAGGGCAGGGAATGGTGATGATCTCACTGTTTGAGTCTGGTTTGGGATCGCCGACTTCTGGTTGATAAAGGTCATAGCTGTTGCCCGCGTAGTCGAGCACTAAACATTCTTCTTTGCCGGGGGAGAGCCTCAAACCACGCCCAACAATTTGTTGATAAAGGCTGATGGACTCGGTAGGGCGCAGAATCGCAATCAGATCAACATGGGGCGCATCAAAACCTGTTGTGAGCACCGAGACGTTGACCAAAAACTTGATTTCACGCGCTTTGAAGCGACGGATGATCTCATCTCGTTCTGGAGTCGGAGTGTCGCCAATGACGATAGCGCTGTCATCTGCCGGCAATAAGCCGTGGATCTCCTGGGCATGACGCACCGTTGCTGCAAAAATCATCACACCTTGCTTGGTTTGGGCGAGATGAAGGATTTGCTCTACGATCTGCGGTGTCGCACGCTTGGCTTTATCGATCACCATATCCAGCTCTGCTTCTTTATAGCGGCCTGTATTGGCGGGTTTCAACTGTGAAAAATCGTACGCCAAGACGGGTGCGTCCATCATTCTGGCTGGGGTAAGAAAGCCTTCGTCGAGCAAATAGCGAATGGGCAATTCAAAAATACAATCGCGGAAAAATCGCGCTTCTTCGCTGCGAACTTGGCCACGAGTGTGATACTGGTAAATCCAGCCGATACCTAAGCGATAGGGTGTCGCCGTTAGGCCGAGGATTTTTATCCCCGGGTTGAGCTCCGTTAAATGGCTAATGACTTTTTGATAGCTGCTGCTTTTTTCTTCCGGAACTCGGTGGCATTCATCGATCACCAGTAGAGAGAATTGATTACGAAACTGCTCTAAGTTTCGGACGACCGATTGGACAGAGGCGAAAACCACCTGATGTTGGGTTTCTTTTCGTCCTAATCCTGCCGAAAAAATAGAACCTTGTAGACCATATCCTTCATATTTCGCATGGTTTTGTTCAACCAGCTCTTTCACATGCGCCAGAACCAATACGCGTCCTCTCGCCAATCGCGCCAATTCGGCAATCACTAAACTTTTGCCCGCCCCTGTCGGCAAGACAATGACTGCCGGCGTTGAATGGCGGCGAAAATAGTGCACAACGGCTTTGACTGAGTCTGCTTGATAAGGTCTGAGGGTGTACATGGAAACGATGAAATCACTCAACTATTCTTTGTGAGCTCGCTATAATACCCGACCTTAACCAGATGAGGTATTCATGCGTTTAGATAAATTTCTTTGCGATGCGCTTGGCGCGACGCGAAAAGAGGCCACTAAGATCCTAAAAAGTGGTGAAGTGACCGTTAACGAACAAGTGCAAAAAAGTGGTGCGGTAAAAGTAACGGAAGAGTGTGTTGTTGAATGGCAAGGGCGCGAACTGGTTACGCAAGGACCGCGTTACATTATGCTTTACAAGCCTGAAGGTTTTGTCTGCTCGCATGAAGATGGTTTCAACCACACTGCGTTTGTTCTATTAGACGAAGTAAAAATGGATGAGCTTCATTTTGCAGGTCGTTTGGATGTCGATACCACGGGGTTGGTGTTGATCACCGACGACGGTAAGTGGTCACACCGTATTACTTCGCCTAAGCATAAATGCGACAAGACTTACCGTGTTTGGTTGGCGGACCCGATAGGCAGTGATTATGCAGAAAAACTGGCTGCAGGCGTACAATTGCGTAACGAAAAGGAGCTAACACTTCCAGCGCAGATGACGATCGTCAATGCGGACGAAAACGAAGTGCTGTTGACTATCCATGAGGGTAAATACCATCAAGTGAAACGTATGTTCGCGGCATTGGGTAACAAAGTTGAGCAATTACATCGTGAGCGTATTGGTGCGATCGAACTGGATGAAAACCTTGAGCCGGGAGAGTACCGTTACCTCACTCAGGAAGAAATAGACTCTGTTTGGAAATGATTTAGTTCCTATAAGGAACTAGTGTTTCTGCCTAATCTGTATCACAATAATTCAGCCTGCTGACATTTCTTTAACCTCTTCACGCAGGCTGCTATGGCATCACGCCATCATTTCCCTCCCAGAATTTCTAGCAGAAAGGACAACGGCCAACGTTTGGCAAACTGTTGTGGAACATGGGCAACGAGATTGTATTGTGACCGGAGTGTTGCGACGCAATCGCAACCAAAACGGAGAATCAATGACGAATCAATCTCAAGCCGTTAGCCAATCACAAATTAGCCTCTTTTTGTTTGCTGTACTCGGTGCCATCGGTGCGTTGACACCCTTAGCCATCGACATGTATCTACCAGCGATGCCGACCATTGCACGCGATTTGGGTGTCGATGCTGGTGCGGTGCAGTTTACTTTAACCGCTTATACTGCAGGTTTTGCGCTCGGCCAACTGATTCATGGTCCATTGGCAGACAGTTTTGGCCGACGTCCGGTTTTGTTGCTTGGGGTGCTCTTTTTTGGCCTAGCGGCGGTGGTCAGTGCCACCACTAATGGCATTGATGCGTTAACGTATGTGCGCACGGCGCAAGGCTTTGCTGGTGCCGCGGCTGCGGTGATCATTCAAGCCGTGGTTCGCGATATGTTTGATCGCGAGGACTTTGCGCGTGCGATGTCGTTCGTCACATTGGTGATCACTATTGCGCCTCTTGTCGCGCCGATGATCGGTGGTCACCTCGCTATTTGGTTTGGTTGGCGTTCAATTTTCTGGGTGCTGGCGTTTTTTGCCGTTATCGTGATCGCCCTTGTTTGGTGGCAAATACCAGAAACACTCAAGGTAGAAAACCGACAGCCATTGCGCTTCAAAACGACCATGCGTAATTACTTAAAGTTATGCTGTAACAAAACGGCAATGGGGTTGATTCTGTCTGGCGCGTTCTCTTTCTCGGGAATGTTTGCTTTTTTAACCGCAGGCTCGTTTGTCTATATTGATATTTACGGCATTTCACCCGATCAGTTTGGCTATTTGTTTGGTTTGAACATTGTTGCGATGATTATCATGACCAGCCTAAATGGTCGAATGGTGAAGAAAGTGGGATCGCATTTCATGTTGCGTTTGGGTCTGACTGTTCAATTGATCGCCGGTCTTGGTCTATTTGTCAGTTGGCTACTAGACCTTGGGCTATGGGGCACGGTACCATTCGTGGTTCTATTTATCGGCACACTTTCTACCATCGGCAGTAACGCAATGGCGCTATTGCTTTCTGGCTACCCTAATATGGCAGGAACGGCGTCTTCTCTTGCGGGCACATTGCGTTTTGGCACTGGCTCTCTAGTTGGTGCTTTGGTTGCCATACTGCCATCAGGAGTGACTTGGCCTATGGTGCTAGTGATGTCTGCGTGCTCTGTGCTTTCAGCACTGTTTTATTGGATTTTCGGACGAAAAGCATAATGTCGAACTACACAAGTGAAATTCAGCGCTTAGTGAATACCGCGCTCGCTGAGCTGGCTGCGGAACATCAATCGGGCAAATTGGTCGACGCACCGATTGCCAACAACCACTTTTTGGTACGTTGGGTGACCAAAGCGCTGAAAGGTCAGCGTTTCGATCGTTGTGTTGTCGCGGACTTAACTCGCTGGCAAAAAGCAGGACGCTCGAAAGGAAACGACGCGGCGCTGTTGCCAACGTTCCAACGTATTTCTGCGTTTTATGCTTCGTTCTTTGCCCAAGAGGGCGCACCAAAAGCGATTACCGACAAACAGATCGAAGCTTTTCTCGATGAAATGGAAAACGCGGGCTGGGAAGTGTCGACTTCAGATCCGATTGTCGGCTGTGGCAAAGTGCAGATTTTCACGGAAGGACAGAACTCTTTGGCACTGTGCGCGCAGCAGTGCGAAAACTGTTTTGACGGCGAGCTATTAGTGAAACCGATGAGCTGGTTTGTTCGTGGTCACCATGCCGGTTTCGTTGAGAAAGCGAGCGCAGCTGGGTTTATGGTTCACAAGGTGACGGACTATAAATCTAACGTCAAATATCATGGTGAATATTTGGTGTTCCCGAGCAACCTCGGTAACCAATTGGCGGAGATCCCGCTGAGCTTTACTTGCTAGTGGTTAGGCAGACACTTCAGAGAAGGCGCTAATGGTTTAGCGCCTTTTTTACGATCGCTTTCACCATGCCATTAAAAATAAACAGGTGAGCAGGCATCATGGCGAACCAGTAAAGCAGGCCCGGAAAACCTTGCGGATGCCACCACGCGGTGACATTGAGCTCCCGATAATGGCCATGATCGTGGATGGTAAACTCGAGTCGACCTAAACCTGGTCCCTTCATACCGAAAAACAGCGAAAGAAATTGCTGCTTTTCACAGCGAATTACTTTCCAAGAATCGATGTAGTCGCCAACTTTTAGCTCGGGACCGAGTGGAGAGCGGCGAATAGGCCGAGAGCCACCAAAGAGCACATCGAGCCATTCTCGAGTGCGCCATAAGATATCGGCAAAAAAGTACCCCTCTTTGCGATTGCCAATTTTTTGCACCCACTTCCAAAGTGACTCTGCGCTTGCTTGGGTGCGTATGCTTGCTCCTGCCTGTTTGGCGTAGTAACCGTAGCCTGGCTGCCAACGTTGAAGTGCGGTTGGATCAAATCCCCAAACATTGCTCCTCACGAAAGTACCTTCATTTTTAACCGCTTGAGCCACAGCGTCTTGGTAACGAATCAGTGGCTGAGGGTATTTTTCTCTTATTGCTTGGGAGCTGGCAATGTAGTCGTGCTCTAAGCCTGCCAAAAGGGCTTTGCCGATATTGCTCGGTACAGATGTGACCAACCCTAGCCAATAGGAGGCCATTTTAGGCGTAAGTAGTGAGGTGGAAACCAAGCGAAAAGGGCGCTTAGTTGCCTGACAAATTAAACGAAACTGTTCTCTATATGAGAGGGTATCAGGACCACCAACTTCATACATGGCACTCTCTTTGACGTCTTCTTCTGCCAAACAGAGTAAGTAGTGATTCAAGTTTTCTAATGCAATAGGGTTGGCTTTTGAGTCGACCCACTTCGGTGCGATCAAAACGGGTAAGTGGTAAACAAAATCACGCATAATTTCGAAAGCGGCAGAGCCTGGGCCAATGATAACGCCTGCACGAAGCTCGGTGACGGGGATATTGGCTTTGCGAATCACATCCCCGGTCATTTTTCTCGCCAGTAAATGCTGCGAGCAGCCCGATTGGGGTTGGATGGCACTGAGATAAATGACGTGCTTAACATTGCTGCCCACAAGTGCTTGGTAGAAATGATCGGCAAGCGATAACTCGTAGTCGACAAAGTCGTGTCCATGCGCCATGCCGTGTACAAGGAAGTATATGAGCTCAAATTGGGGGATCAGTGCATGGGTTTGTTCTTGATCGGCCAGATTGAGGTAGTGAAAAGTCAGAGAAGGGTGGGGCAGCACTCGCGCTCGCAAATGATCTATGTGCCTTGCCGCCGCCGTGACCTGATAACCTTGTTCAAGAAGCTTTGGGATCAACTGTGAACCAACGTAGCCAGAGGCCCCTAACACCAGCACTTTTTTCATTCCGTTTTCCTTAACGAGTAATGCATCTGTCTGAGTATTTTCATGTTGTCGCATTTTCATTGTCGACTCAAGCGCTTGCTGTCTATTTTGTCGGTAAGTGACTTAAAAAGGAGGGGTTTTGATTCAAGGCAAAAGAAAACCAAAATAGCGTGATGTAGAGCTCAAAATACTTCCGGTTATCAGGTTTTTAGTGTAGATTCTGGTTCCAATTTCTCAAAGCAATAAAGTGATTAGATCAATGCTACAACTTTCAGACCTATGTAAAGGCTATGTGGATGGAGGCGAGTTTCATCCCGTACTACAAGGTGCTGAATTGTCCCTAAAGCAAGGGGAACAACTTGCTTTGATGGGGGAAAGTGGCTCAGGTAAAAGCACTTTGTTGAATTTGATTTCCGGTCTCGACATTGTTGATTCTGGCGAAATTATGTTTCCGGGATTTGCTATGAACGATGCTCCAGAGCATCTTCGAACTGCCTACCGCCGAAATAATATTGGGCATATTTTCCAGCAATTCAACCTGTTGCCAACACTCAATATTGCCGACAATATTCGTTTTTGCCGCCAATTAAAGGGCCTTCCTGATGATAAGGGGTTGTGGCGCCAAATTTTATCGGCTTTGGATCTCATGCCGCTTCTTGGGCGCTATCCGGAAGAAGTGTCTGGGGGACAACAGCAGAGAGCGGCCATTGCTCGTGCGTTGTATATGGAACCCAAATTGCTGTTGGCGGATGAACCGACAGGCAGCCTTGATGAACGCAATGCCGAAGCGGTTATGCGCTTACTCACCTCGCTTACCCGTCAGCTAAACTGCACCTTATTGTTGGTCACGCACAGTGAAAAAGTGGCCAAACACATGGAAGGGATGATTCGTCTGCAAGGGGGGCAACTGCATGTTATGGCCCGTAGTTAAGGCACTACTCGGTCACTACAGACGTTACCCGCTACAAATTTTATTGGTGTGGCTTGGCCTCACGTTAGGTGTGTCTTTATTGGTTGGCGTCACAGCTATTAACCATCATGCGCAAGAAAGCTATCAAAACGGCGAGAAACTCTTCAATAACCCTTTGCCATATCGCATTCGCCCAAAGCACAGCGCCAATAAGATTCCCCAAGGTTTTTATATTCAATTACGCCGAGCCGGTTTTCAGCAATGTACGCCATTTGATATGCACCATATCAAAACGGCAGATGGTATGGGGCTGACGTTGATCGGTATGGATCCGGTTGCCATGCTGCAGTTGGAGAAAGAGACCTCTTTAAATCGTGCCACTTCACTGGCGTTAATGAATCCACCTTATCCCATTCTTATTAGCCAAGATCTTGCTGAACACATGGCATGGCAAGATGGCGATTTTATTGCTTTAGAAGATGGCAGCCAGTTGGGGCCTTTACGTGTTGACCGTGAACAACGCTTAAATGGCAGCCGTATGGTCGCTGACATTTCATTGTTGCGCATGCTAAAACGCAGCTCTGGTTTATCGGTGATCGCTTGCGCAGAAATGCCACCAGAGAAGCTAGAGCATCTTAAACGTTATTTGCCCAATGGTTTGACGCTGGTTCGAAACAGCCAAGATGAACTGGAATCATTGACCAAAGCATTTCACCTTAATCTGACCGCGATGGGGATGCTTTCTTTCCTCGTTGGCTTATTTATTTTCTATCAAGCGATGTCGTTATCGCTTATCCAGCGTCAGCCGCTTGTGGGTATTTTGCGACAAACGGGTGTGACTGGCATGCAGTTAGCCAAAGCTTTATTGCTCGAGCTGACCATTTTGGTCTTAGTTGCTTGGGCTTGCGGAAATGTTTTAGGGCTGTTTTTGGCAAATGAATTGATCCCTGCTGTTTCTGCGAGTTTAGGGGATTTGTACGATGCTAACGTGGGCTTGTCGATTGGTTGGAGCTGGGAGTCGAGCTTATACAGCTTGCTTCTGGCGGTACTTGGCGCATTAATATCGTGCTTGTGGCCGCTCATTCGCTTGTTGAAATCTCAGCCCATTCGTCTGTCCGCTAAGTTATCGTTGGTGCGTTTTGCAGGCAAAGAGTTCGCTTGGCAAGCTCTCGCTGCTTGTGGTTTCGCCGTAGCGGCGATTGCCGTTTATCAAGCACCGAAGACACCAGAATCGGGCTTTACAATCATTGCACTGATGTTGATGAGTGTGGCGCTGTTCATGCCTTTTTTAATGTGGAAGGTATTTAACAGCTTCTCTTATACTTTGCGCTGGGTGAATTTACGTTGGTTTTTCGCCGATATGGCTGCCAGTATGAGTTATCGTGGTGTCGCTATGATGGCGTTTATGTTGGCGTTGGCGGCCAACATTGGCGTCGAAACCATGGTCGGCAGTTTTAGAGACACCACCGATAAGTGGTTAACTCAGCGTTTAGCTGCGGATCTTTACATTTATCCAACCAACAATTCCGCGGCGAGGTTGAGTAACTGGCTTGAAGCCCAACCGGAAGTGGATGAAGTTTGGTGGCGTTGGGAGAAAGAACTGGCGGATGAGCGTGATATCGTTCAAGTGGTCAGTACTGGCCCAAGCGACGGCGAATTGGAAGCACTAACCGTAAAATTGGGTGTGCCTAATTATTGGTATCATTTACATCACAGTAAAAGCGTCATGATCAGTGAATCGATGGCGTTAAAACTTGATATCAGACCCGGCGATTATCTTGATCTCGCTGCGCCATTAGGTGGAGGGTGGCTGGTCGTTGGGGTGTATTACGATTACGGCAATCCTTACAATCAAGTGCTGCTGTCTCATCGCAACTGGCTGTATGCATTTGCAGGCTCTGGCAACGTGGGCTTAGGCGTGTTGCTTAAAGACAACGTCAATGGCGAGGGCCTCAAGCATCGCTTGGAAAACATCTTTAGACTGACGTCTGAACGAGTGTTTGATAACAACAACATTTATAGTCAAGCGATGCGAGTCTTTGATCATACCTTTGCTATTGCCGATACCTTAGGAAATATCACACTGGTGATCGCCGTGTTTGGCCTTTTCTTCGCGACGTTAGCCGGAGAGATGAGCCGTCAAAAGAATATTTCTATTTTGAGATGTCTGGGTGTTTCGGGTAAAGAACTCATCATCCTTGGTGGTTTACAGCTATTTGTGTTCGGCGTGATTTCCGCCCTTATCGCGGTTCCACTCGGTATGGCGCTTGCCACGTTGGTGGTGGATATAGTGATTAAGCAGTCGTTTGGTTGGTCTTTGCAATTGCAAATTGATGTAATTGAGTATGGAGAGACCATTCTTTGGGCGATGATCGCGATTATGCTTGCTGGTGCATTACCCGTTATCCGTCTGGTTAAGAACACGCCAATGAAATCATTAAGGGATTCATTCTAGATGAAGTGGTTAGCTGGAAAATCCAATAATCTTGCATTAATGCTCATTTTTCTTTTGGCGGCTATGGTGACAGCTGCGATGGGCTTTTATTGGTCTCAATCTGGCACCAATGAGGCGCAAGAATATCGACTGAACAACTCTTTGGGCATACAGGACAAAACGATCTTTGAACCTGTATTACCCAATAAAAAAGTCTCTTTGCCGGAAGATTTCAAATTTCATGAGCAATACCAGCATGAATGGTGGCACTATTTTGCAACGCTGCAAGACGAATTTGGTCAATTCTACACTGTCCAGTTTAGCCTGATCCGTATCGCGACTGATGAAAGAGAAGTCAGCGGTTGGCAAAACCCTCAGCTTTATCTTGCTAACGTTGTTTTGACGGGGAAAGAAAAGATCTGGCGGGAGCAGCGTGTGGCTCGAGGAGGGATAGGCCAAGCAGGGGCAACCAATAAACCCTTTCGTATGTGGATCGATAACTGGACATGGCGCTCGTTGGGGACAACACCGTTTCCAGGAAGTCTAACAATAGCAACCGATGATTTTTCGCTGGAGCTGGCGACGAGGACGGCTGGCCCCTTTGTTCTCAATGGTGATAAAGGCTATCAACTTAAACACGATCTCGAGTCGGTTGCGTCATTCAGCATTAGCGCTCCGTTTCTCGATGTAAAAGGCAGTATGTTCTTAGAAGGGCGTCGTATTGAAGTGACGGGCAATGCGTGGCTACAAAAAGAGTGGGGTAGCAATCTTTTCGAAGAAGGGCAGCAAGGGTGGGATTGGTTCACCTTCAACCTCGACAATGACAAGGCACTGAGCATCAGCCGTTACCGTCATCAAAGTCGAGTTCCCTATATTTTTGGTACGCTATCAACGTCGTCTGGCAAAGTCATACCGTTAACGGAAAAGGATGTGACGGTTTATCCGATCCTCTACACAACGCTGGCGGACGGGAAGCGCATTCCATTGCAATGGGCGATTGAAATTCCAAGTCAAGACATCTACGTGCAAACGAAAGCGATACAGCAAGAGATGTGGTTACCCTTTTTGATTCCCTATTGGGAAGGGCCAATTAATGTGGCCGGTAGCAAGTCCGGAAGAGGCTTTATGCAATTAACGGGTTATTAAAACAATGGGCTCCTGATGGAGCCCATTGTTTTATCTGTTACGATTTATGAATAATCAATCGCTTTACTAACATCCGTTTAACGAATTGGCTATAATCTTTTCAATGGCTTGAATGTCGATGAACTAAGAATGTGGTTGGCTGAGGTAATTGCTTACATCGGAAATACCGAAGTGAAATATCCAAACAAGCGATTATTCCTACAAAATGGTTATATATACACTGCTTACATTCTTCAAAGTTCGTTGATTACGATTATAAATAAAAGGGTGAAATCATGAACGATGTCATTCGTGACTTTTTCAAAATGGAATCTGCTGGTGGCATTTTGCTTGTGATCGCCGCCGCGATCGCAATGGTGCTTGCAAACTCGCCTCTCAATGAAAGTTACCAAGCGATTTTGCATACTTATGTATTTGGTATGTCAGTATCTCATTGGATCAATGATGGCCTAATGGCCATTTTCTTCTTGCTTATCGGCTTGGAAGTTAAGCGTGAATTATTAGAAGGTGCATTGAAATCGCGTGAAACTGCGATCTTCCCAGCGATTGCCGCGGTGGGGGGAATGTTGGCACCAGCGCTTATCTATGTTGCTTTTAATGGAAACGATCCGGAAGCGATTAAAGGTTGGGCAATTCCAGCAGCGACCGATATTGCATTTGCGTTGGGTATCATGGCGCTGCTAGGTAAGCGCGTTCCTGTCAGTCTTAAAGTGTTCCTTTTGGCATTAGCGATCATCGATGACTTGGGCGTCGTTGTGATTATTGCACTCTTCTACAGTGGTGATTTGTCGACGCTTGCGTTGACGGTTGGATTCGCGATGACGGGTGTCTTGTTCATGCTAAACGCTAAGAATGTGACAAAGTTAATTTGGTATATCGTTGTCGGCTTTATCTTGTGGGTTGCGGTACTGAAATCTGGAGTCCATGCGACTTTGGCAGGTGTTGTGATTGGCTTCTCTATCCCATTACAGGGTAAAAAAGGTGAGCACTCTCCGTTGAAACACATGGAACATGCGCTTCACCCATATGTTGCCTTTGCTAACGCTGGTATCTCGCTTGAAGGGGTGTCTCTTTCTGGCTTGACTTCCATGTTGCCGCTAGGTATTGCGCTAGGGCTATTGGTTGGTAAACCACTGGGTATCTTTACGTTTAGCTGGGCAGCGGTGAAGTTTGGTGTGGCTAAATTGCCTGACGGTGTGAACTTCAAGCATATCTTTGCCGTGTCAGTGCTCTGTGGTATCGGTTTTACCATGTCGATCTTTATTTCATCGTTGGCGTTTGGTAGTGCAAATCCAGACTTCGATACTTATTCACGACTAGGTATCTTGATGGGATCAACGACAGCGGCTGTGCTTGGTTATTTCCTACTGCATGTATCGCTGCCAAAAACAGCGGCGGAAAGTGAGAAAGCAATCAGCTAAACGAGAGACTGCTAAACCATAGACTGATTCAATAAACTCAGAGGCCTCTGCGATTATCGCAGAGGCTTTTTGGTTTCTATTGGCTGTCTTAACTATTTGCCGTCTTAAATTGAGGCTGAACAGAGAGTGACAAACAAAAAAAAGCCCAGTACCAATGGGGTCTGGGCAGATACAAACATAGGAGTTAATAAGATAAAGCAGCAACGTAACAGAAAGTAAGAAACAAGTTTGACGGCCAGTAGAACTTTAAATTGCCCTTTTTGTTACATCTATTCAGACCCTGCCTTTTTTAAACAGTTCCCCATTTTTTTAAAAATTTTTTCTCCAGCAATTTTTAACAGAAAAACAGCCAGATAGAGTGAAGTGCTTGAATCTGGTCGGACCAATGTTGAAAAGTGTGATGTTAATTGCTTGTTAATTTATGGTGTCAAACGTATATTTCAAACAGTTGTTTGATACGGGTGATTAAAATGGCTCCAAGAAGCAGTACAAAAGAAAAAATCCTTGATGTAGCCGAAGGTTTATTTGCGGAATACGGTTTTAATGACACGTCGTTGCGCACCATAACGGGTAAAGCAGGCGTTAATCTTGCGTCCGTGAATTACCATTTTGGCGATAAGAAAACCTTAGTTCGTGCAGTACTGAACCGTTACTTGGAGGCTCTGATGCCTGCGGTAAAGCAATCCCTGACGCAGCTCAACAGTCAGGAGTGCTATACGATGGATGAAGTGTTTGAGTCGCTTCGATTGCCGCTGAGAGAGCTCAATGATGTCAGGCCCAATGGCACCAGCCTTTTCATGCTTCTCATTGGTCGAGGCTATACCGATGTGCAGGGCCATCTAAGATGGTTTATCACGACACGTTATGCCGAGGTGCTGGAGCTTTTTATCGCCTCCATCCTAAAAGCCAACCCAGCGTTGACGGAAGAAAAACTATTCTGGCGTTTGCACTTCACTTTAGGCACGTGTGTTTTCACCATGGCTTCTAGCCAAGCGTTGGTGGAAATTGCAGACAGTAAATTTAATCAACAGACCGACGTGAAATCTGTCGTTGATCTATTGATTCCCTATCTCTCAGCCGGCATGTCCGCTGAGTAGCTATTATTAAAAAACAAACAAGGACCAACAGGTTCCACCAAGTGAACAAAAGGATCTGAACTATGTGCTCTCTAAGAAAAAAATGGGTCAGCGACCCTGCATTTAAAATGTTCAAAAAAGTACTTCCTCCTTTGTCTGAAACAGAGAAGGAAGCAATGGAAGCGGGAAGTGTTTGGTGGGACGCGGAGCTGTTTTCTGGGAAGCCAGATTTCTCCAAACTGCATCATTATCCGAAACCGACCTTGTCGGCTGAAGAGCAAGCTTTCATTGATAACGAGCTAGAAACACTGCTTGAAATGCTTGATGATCATAAGATCGTGAAAGAAGATCGTGATTTACCGAAAGAGGTGTGGGAATACTTACGTAAAGAGCGTTTTTTCTCACTGATCATTTCGAAGAAATATGGTGGCCGTCAGTTTTCCGCACTGGCGAACTCAACCATAGTAACCAAAATTGCGACACGCAGTATCAGTACCGCCGTGACGGTTATGGTACCGAACTCATTAGGCCCTGGTGAGCTCCTTTCTCACTACGGTACACAGGCACAAAAAGATTACTGGTTACCTCGTCTTGCCGATGGTACAGACATTCCTTGTTTTGCATTGACGGGTCCAGAAGCTGGCTCGGATGCTGGTGGCATTCCCGATCAAGGCGTGGTTTGCTATGGCATGCATGAAGGCAAAGAAGTTCTTGGTATTCGTTTGAGTTGGAACAAGCGTTACATCACACTCGCCCCTGTCGCGACCGTACTTGGTCTCGCATTTAAACTTCAAGACCCTGATCATCTGTTGGGTGATAAAACCGATGTTGGGATTACTTGTGCCTTGATTCCAGCCGATCATGAAGGTGTGGTGATTGGTGAGCGTCACGATCCTCTAGGTCTGGCGTTTATGAACGGCCCAACTCGTGGCCACGATGTGTTCATCCCGATGGACTGGCTGATTGGTGGTGCGGATTACGCAGGTAAAGGCTGGCGCATGCTGGTGGAGTGTTTATCAGCTGGGCGTGGTATTTCACTTCCTGCGCTTGGCACGGCCATTGGTCATTTGACCACGCGCACAACGGGGGCATATGCCTATGTGCGTAAGCAATTTGGCATGTCTATCGGTAAGTTTGAAGGCGTTGCAGAAGCGATGGGACGAATTGGCGGTTTGACCTACTTATTGGAAGCCACTCGTACTTTGACCACAACATCACTCGATCTGAAGGAAAAACCTGGGATCGTAACCGCTATTGCTAAGTATCATATGACGGAGATGGCG
Organism: Vibrio vulnificus NBRC 15645 = ATCC 27562; assembly: GCF_002224265.1. Lineage (NCBI taxonomy): Bacteria > Pseudomonadati > Pseudomonadota > Gammaproteobacteria > Vibrionales > Vibrionaceae > Vibrio > Vibrio vulnificus. Next base: position 144,589 of record NZ_CP012881.1, on the reverse strand, counting down.
AGAACGATTCTTGATGACTCTATGGATATTCACTCTGGCCGTGCGATTCAAGATGGTCCGATGAACTACCTAGCGACCCATTATCTTGGTATTCCAGTGGCGATTACGGTCGAAGGAGCTAACATCCTCACTCGTAACCTAATGATATTTGGTCAGGGTGCAACGCGATGCCATCCATACGTTTTGAAAGAAATGGAAGCCGCAGCGAACCCAGATGCCAAAGAAGGTGCGAAACAATTTGACGAGTTGCTGTTTAAGCACATTAAGCACGCCACGTTCAATACTCTCGGCGCTTTAGGTGCAGCGCTTACAGGCTCACGCTTTGTAAAAGCGCAAATGAGCGGCCCAACGCAACGTTACTATAAAGACATGACTCGTCTGAGTCGCGCCTTGGCGGTCAGTGCCGATTTTGCCATGTTAACGCTAGGCGGTGAACTTAAGCGCAAAGAGATGATTTCTGCACGCTTGGGTGATGGCCTTAGTTATCTCTACATGGCCTCTGCGGCATTGAAAAAATATGAAGATGAAGGTCGTCAACAATCGGATCTCAACTTCGTTCATTACGCAGTGCAGCACTGTTTGCATCACGCAGCGAAATCGTTGAACGAAGCCTATGCTAACTTCCCGGTGAAATATGTCGGCGGCGTACTCAAAGGGCTGCTATTCCCACTAGGTAATCACTTTGCCAAACCAAGCGATGAACTCTGTGTGGACATTGCGGAAGCGATGATGACCCCTGGCGTGCAGCGCGACCGATTGACTAACTTGTGTTACATCGGCAAAGAGAAAGACGACAGTGTTGGTTTGATGGAGCAAGCATTCCTAGCGATGTACGACATCAAACCGCTAGAGCGTAAGCTGATGAAAGCGGCAAAAGATGGCAAAGTGGCCCGTAAAGGCTTGCTGGCTGAGCGTCTGCAACAAGCGCTAGACGCCGATGTGCTAACGCAACGTGAAGTAGATAAAATCTTAGCCGCGGATAAGCTGCGTTACCAAGCGATCCAAGTGGATCACTTCAGCTTTGACTTCTCAAAGACGCTCACCAATGCGCCTGAGAAAAAAAAGAAGCTAACCAGCGCGGCGTAGCGCCATTGTAGTGAAGAGATGAACCAAGCACCTCAAACGAGGTGCTTTTCGTATGGTTTGCAATAGAAATTGGTGCATAGAGCTCCAACCACTTGCATTTTCAGCGCATTTTTACAGAAATTAGATGCGAATAGGCGACGAACCTTTTATCCTTACACAGTTTTTTAAAGGAAGTTGAATATGATCATCAAACCTAAAATTCGTGGATTTATCTGTACTACAACGCACCCAGTGGGTTGTGAAGCTAATGTAAAAGAACAAATTGCTTACACCAAAGCACAAGGCCCTATCAAAAACGCACCAAAACGTGTACTTGTTGTGGGTGCATCCAGTGGCTACGGCTTATCTTCTCGTATTGCAGCTGCTTTCGGTGGTGGTGCGGCCACTATCGGTGTTTTCTTCGAAAAAGAAGGCTCAGAGAAGAAACCAGGCACCGCAGGTTTTTACAATGCAGCGGCATTTGAGAAACTAGCTCGTGAAGAAGGTTTGTACGCAAAAAGCTTAAACGGCGATGCGTTTTCTAACGAAGCAAAACAAAAAACAATCGACCTAATCAAAGAAGATTTGGGTCAAGTGGATATGGTTGTTTACTCTTTGGCTTCGCCTGTTCGTAAGTTACCAGAAACGGGCGAACTTATTCGCTCGGCGCTAAAACCTATTGGCCAAACTTACACCTCAACGGCGGTTGATACCAACAAAGACATCATTATTGAAGCCAGTGTGGAACCTGCAACTGAGCAGGAAATCCAAGACACGGTAACGGTTATGGGTGGTGAAGATTGGGAACTTTGGATCAATGCGCTAGCAGAAGCGGGTGTGCTGGCAGAAGGTTGCAAAACCGTTGCTTACAGCTACATCGGTACTGAATTAACCTGGCCTATCTACTGGGATGGTGCGCTGGGTAAAGCGAAGATGGATCTCGATCGTGCAGCGTCTGCACTGAACGAGAAACTCTCTGCAACTGGCGGTAGTGCAAATGTTGCAGTGCTTAAATCTGTTGTGACTCAAGCAAGTTCAGCGATTCCAGTGATGCCTCTGTATATCGCGATGGTCTTCAAAAAGATGCGTGAAGAAGGCGTTCACGAAGGTTGTATGGAACAGATCTACCGCATGTTTAGCCAGCGTCTGTATAAAGAAGATGGCAGTGCAGCAGAAGTGGATGAGAAGAACCGTCTTCGTCTTGACGATTGGGAATTGCGCGATGATATTCAAGAACATTGCCGCAACCTATGGCCACAAATCACCACTGAGAATCTAAAAGAGCTGACTGACTACGTTGAGTACAAAGAAGAGTTCTTGAAGCTATTTGGTTTCGGTATTGATGGCGTAGATTACGAAGCAGACGTTAACCCAGACGTTGCAACGGATTTTATTGCTATCTAGTTTCTATTCCGTAGCGCAGCACCAAACAGGGTTGTGCTACTCTCAACGAAACAGAGAAATAGAATAAAAAAGGCGCTTGTAAGCGCCTCAGATTGATGACGAACCCCGCTTTTTAAGTGGGGTTCTTTTTTGGAAGCGACCGTAGGTCGCGATCGTGATTTTTTTTTGTTATATCGTGCGCAGAAGTTCCCATTCATTACATGGGTATACAGAAGCAAGTATCTGCCTTATTTCTGCCATATTTAAGCCCATTTTTCGTAGATAGTTCACCACCAACGCTATCTTCTTGATGTTTTGGGCTGCCGCTGCCAACCAACACTGCATTTGCACATTAGCTAGACCTCTGAATCGTGCATAACGATGACCATGATGTTGCTTAGCGTCTGCAAAGCTCCGTTCTACTGTTTCACTTCGACGTCGATAGGTCTTCTTACCATAGGAAGAAAGCCGCATTTGATTTGCTCTCTCTACGGCATCGCTATAGATATGCCGAGTAATCACTTTCTTCATGTTTTTGCTTTGAGTACAGTCATCCCTCATTGGACAGAACGCACACTCTTTCGGGTCTGAGTGGTATTCTCGGTAGGCATCGCGTGACGTGGTTTTATAAAGCAACGCCTGACCATTCGGACACTGGTAGCAGTCTCTTTGCGCATCGTAAGTAAAGTGTTTCTTTTTGAACGCATTTTTCGTTCTCGATGGACGTCGATAACCGAACACGCCAAGAATACCTCGACGTTCAAGTGACTCCGCCACTGGAGCGGTAAAGTAGCCCGCATCCAGTCCAACGGCTATCGGGTTCAATTGGAATGTAGCAAGCGTGTAATCTAAGCGTTGAACGTAAGGCTGTGAGTCATTGATGTTGCCCGCGGTGGTATAGGTATCGAGGATAATTCCATGTTGACCATCAACGGTTCGATGGTCGAGGTAGAAGAAGCCTTGTGGCTTATTATCACGAGTCATGAAGCCACTCTCTGGGTCAGTGGTGCTGGTTTTGGTATTCTTTGTTTTTGACTCTGATTCACGAGCCTTAAGAGGCTTCTTACCCGCTTTTTCTCGGTCTAACGCGACGTCGTCATCCAGCATATCAAGATAGGCACTCGCGCGAACCGCCGTGACTTTATTGGTGTGTTTATTCTTGTTGGCGTTCGCTTTGAGATGAGTACTGTCCGTAAAGAGCTCTTGACCCGCGACCAAGCCTTTCGTCATGGCTTGCTCTACGATATTGATAAAAATACGTTCGAATACATCCGTGCCATTAAAGCGACGAATGCGGTTTTGGCTTAGAGTCGAAGCGTGGATGACTTTCTCTGTTAATGACATCCGTAAGAACCAACGGTAAGCGACATTCACTTCAATTTCTTTAACGAGCTGACGCTCACTTTTTATACCAAAGATATAACCAAGCAAGATGATTTTGAAGAGACGAACAGGGTCAACAGGTGGACGCCCATTATCTTTACAATAAAGATGAGCGACTTCATCACGAATGAATTCAAAGTCGATAGCATTATCGATTTTGCGCACTAAATGGTTTTTAGGAACTAACTGTTCCATCGTCACCATTTCCAGTTCGTATTGTTGCGGAGTCGGTTCTTGAAGCATATCGGAGTATCCATATTTCGATACCCCTATTAGATCAAAGGTCTAGCTCGAAAGCTAGACCTTTGTCAGCAGTCTGAGGCGCTTGTAAGCGCCTTTTTTGTATCCAAAGAGTGTGTTTGGTTAGCTGAGTATGATCAAAATGGTGCCCGCTAAGGTCATTAAGATATTGGCAATTGCGTAAGTGCCGGCATAACCTAATGCTGGAATTGTTGATTTGGCGTACTCGTTAACAATGTCCATTGCGGGTGCGCATGTCCTCGCGCCGATGATGGCACCAAATAGCAGGGCTCGGTTCATTTTCAGTACATAAGCCCCAACCAAATAAGCGAAAAAGACCGGAACGACGCTGACCAAAAACGCGATGCCAATGATCTGCGGACCGACTTGTGTCAGATGCTCCGCCATTTTTCCACCTGCACTTAAACCGATGCCGACCATGAAGATCATCAGCCCCAAATCTTTGACCATGTTGAGTGCCCCTTGAGGTACATAACCAAATGTTGGGTGGTTTGCTCGTAAGAAACCTAAGGTAATACCTGAAAGTAGTAGGCCGACTGCGTTGCCCAAACTGAAAGAGACTTGACCAAATGTCATGGTAACCAAACCGAACATAATGCCTAAGATAAAGAAACTACAGAAGGCGAGTAGGTCGGCGATTTGACTGTGAATCGAGATAAAGCCGATTCGTTCTGCAAGGCCATGCACACGGCTCTTTTCACCACTGACCTGCAAAATATCACCTTTCGCAAGGACAATATCGAGGTCCATAGGCATCTCAATTTGTGCGCGGATGACTCGGTTTAGGAAACAGCCGTACTCAGAGAGATGGAGCTCTGACAGTCGTTTGCCGGCGATGGCATCACTTTTAACGACTATTTGCTCTTCAACAATACGAAGGTCAAGAAGGTTTCGGTCAAACACTTCCTTGCCGTTACGAAAGCTTGGATCGAGACGAGCGTGGCTGTCGGGAAAACCTACCAACGCAATTTCATCACCTTCTTGCAAAATAGCATCGCCATCTGGGTGGGCGAGGATGCCATGGCGTCGAATTCGCTCGATATAACAGCCAGTTTGACGATAAATGCCCAGTTCGCGCAGGTTTTTACCATCAGTCCAGTTGATCAGCTCTGGGCCCACTCGGTAAGCTCGAATAATCGGTAGGTAAACCTTACGTTGCCCTGAGCCTCCCAATCCACGCTCTTGAGCAATTTGCTGCGCTGAATCAGAGAGGTTTTGCTTTTGCAATCTTGGTAGCAATTTAGCGAACATAATCATGCTAATAAGACCAACAAGGTAAGCCATGGCGTAGCCGACAGACAAGTTTTCTAAAACCATTGAAAACTCCATGTTTCTCGGTATGGTTGCCAATCCTGAGTTGAGCGCATCTTGTGCGCCTACCAAGACCGGAGTCGCCGTTAAGGCGCCTGCCATCATCCCCGCAGAGAGACCAAAATCGAGGCCCATATAGTGGCTAGCAAAATAAGAAATAGACACCGCTGTCACCAACACCACCATACTCAGTGTGAAGTAGTGTTTTCCATCGCGGAAGAAAATACCAAAAAAGTTCGGGCCGGCCTCAATACCAACACAGTAAATGAACAGCATAAAGCCAATGGTGAGCGCTTCTGCATTAAACGAGAAGCCCAAGTGCCCCATGATGAGTGAAGTAATTAAGACACCAATTGAATTTCCTAATTGCATGTTTGCAATACGGACTTTTCCAAAGGCAAGACCAATAGCCAATACAACAAAAATCAGCAGTATTGGATTTTGTTGAAGAAGAAGTACGACGTCTATGTTCACGTTGTCGCTCAAAAGTTTGGTTCAGGAACAGGGTTAAACTCGGATTGTAACGAAATATCAATAAAAGATAAGTGAAATTTTTTAAGTTCTGTAATTAGTTATGTTGTTTTGAACCAGCGACAACAAAAAGTGATAAAAAACCCGCTTGGAAGCGCAATGTAGTTCACTTAAGAGGAGCTGCCTTGCGATTAACAGGATATCGGGTCTTTGATATTTTTACCGCCCTAGGCCGATTTGGCTTAGGGCGTTTGTCTATAAAAAGGATGGATAAGTCTCCGCGCAGACTTTTTAGACGCTTCGGTGTATTACCTGGAGATACCGCTTTGCTCATTACTTTCAGTTGACTAGCGATGAACTGACAAGCGTATTTAAAACTGATTTCATTGGCCATTCGACCATGTGCTACGGCCGCTTGACTGGCTTCTCGTCTTACCAAGTTATAACCAAGCAACAGCCCCCATAACTCTTGATAGACAAGCTCGACCGTCTTACTCCTCAGCACTAACGCGTTGTGCTGCATCGAACTTTTTATGTCTCTGTACCCTAACTCAATTTCCCATCTCTCATGGTAAAGCTCGGCTACTGATTCCGCATCGTACTCTTCCCTAGGCAAAGACGTAAACACTGTTTTGTGCTTACCTTGTACTTGATAAGTAACGGCTCTGACTTGCCATTTTTCAGGTAGGTTAGGATTTTTCTTGCGAGCCTGTGGAGAGACTTTCATTTCTACCAACATGTCGTCGCTCTCTTCATCGTCCAGAAGTCTGAATTTCACCCCTTTCTTCGCTGGTAACAACCAATGCCTGTTGGAGCCACTATTTTGGAGAGAAAGAAGTAAGTCTGCGCCATAAAACCCCTTATCTAGTAAAGTCACTGAGTTATCAGGTAGAGAGTCAATAAAGGGCATTGCAAGCGGTATTTCACCACGACGATAGGGGCTTATAGCTGCGTCTACAATGACATGTGAGCGAACATTCATCATGGTCACCACCCTAAGTACTGGATGAGGTGTCTGCCTCTCGCTGGATGTATTACCTGACCCAAAATGTTCTCTTAGTTCTGATGTATCAGCGGTTCGAAAAAGAGCCCCATCAATAGCGAAGACTTGTAAGCCTTGCCAAGTATCCTCGGGGTAACGCTCTAGACCCCATGTGTGACTGCATTGTCTAAACAACCATTCTGGAGCAGCTTTACCAAGGCGTTGCCTTGCTTGCGTTAAAGCACTTTTAGCTAGCAGTTCCTCATCGGCTAAGCCCTCGGCACAGACATTCATTCGCCGTGCGACTTCTGCAATAGACTCATTGCGGAAAAACGCCATTCCAACAATAAGCCAAAGAACCATATCACTAGGTAAACGACGTCGACGAATTGTCGCTTTATCGGAAAGTGTTGCCGCTTTAGCAACCCACTCATCAGGAATATGCTCGGAGAAGGTGGTTAGCTGAGCGACATCAACAGGACTCTCTTCAAGAAAGTCAGCAAAATAGTTTTGGATAGACATAAAAAATCGGAAACCTATAAACAGGTTTCCGATTGTCTCTCATCAGAAGGATCGGTCAACCGATCCTTATCTGATCTACATTGCGCTTGGAAGCGGGCTTTTTAGATTCGATTAATCGAACAGACCAAGATGCTCTTTTGCGTAAGCTTCGAAGTCGTCACAACCACCGATGTGCTGTTGATCGATGAAGATTTGTGGCACCGTTTCAACTGGTTTGCCAACGGTTTTTTCTAGGTCAGCTTTAGATATGCCTTCCGCTTGAATGTCAACGTAACGGTAGTTGAAATCGTCGCGCTTTGCTTTAAGAGTTTCTGCGTGTTCTTTTGCACGAACACAATAAGGGCATGCCGGACGACCAAAAATTACTACGAACATGTTCTTTCTCCTTTATTTTGATACCGCAACTATGCCCGATCCGTAAGCGGAAATAAAGAGACAAATGCCTGTTGCTTCGATAGGAAAAAACTATTGAATAAGAGTTAAACAGTTTTCCCAATCTACAGTGTGAGGCGGGCTATAAAGTCTTATAAAAATTAAGGTTATTGGCAACAAATTGCACTTGGTCAATTTTTTTACATACAAAGATAGGCAAAGTGAAACGACACGTAAGATTTTACTCGTAGTTTCTACTATTAAGAGGCAATGCAGTATGTTCCAGTTTATGACCGCAACACGAATTATTTTTGGTGAAGGCGCGTTACAGTCCTCACTCTCTATCCTCAGTCAGTTTGGTTACAGCGCTTTATTGGTCACAGGAAAAGATCTTGCAAGGGCGATGCCTATTATTGGCTATTTCAAATCACAGAATATTCGCTATCAGCATGTCGCGATCAGCGGTGAACCTAATATTACCATGGTGGAGGAAACGGCCATCATAGGTAGAAAGTTCAAGCCGGACATGGTTGTCGCTATTGGTGGCGGAAGCGTCATTGATATGGGAAAAGCGCTGGCTGCGATCATTCCCAATCAAGGTGATGTGTACGACTATGTTGAAGTGGTGGGTAGAAATGTGCCCTTAAAAACACAACCCATACATTTTATTGCCATTCCAACGACGGCCAGCACTGGCTCGGAAGTGACGAGAAATGCGGTATTAAAATCGGGCCAAGATAAAGTGAAAGTGAGCCTGCGCAGTCCAGATATGCTTGCCGATGTGGCGATAGTCGACCCGACACTCACCTATGGTACAGATGCCTATACATCCGGCCGTGGCGCGATGGATGCCTTTACCCATTTAATGGAAGCCTATGTCTGTGGTGAGCCGAATCCGCTCACGGATATGATATGTGAAGAAGGGCTACGACGACTAAGCCACTCTATCATTCCGGGTTGCTTACAAGATGATTACAAAGCGCGCTCAGACTTGGCATTTTCCGCAATGCTCGGTGGAATGGCGATCACCAATGCTAAATTAGGTGCAGCTCATGGTTTAGCTTCAGCCCTTGGTGGAAAGCTGGATGCACCACACAGTGTCATCACTGCGCAGCTAGCGCCACATGTGATGAACGAAAACATTATGGCGGCGCGAGAAGCGGGCAGAGCCGATGTGCTTTCTCGTTATAAGTCTTTGGCTCGATTGGTGACAAAAAGCGGTGAAGCGAGCGAGTTAGATGGCGTGGAATGGGTTAAAGGTGTCCTGGATAAGTTGCAACTTCCTGAGCTGAGTCAGTTCGGTGTCTGCTCGACATCGTTTGATGCGGTCGCGGAAGATGCCTTGCGCTCAGTTGCGATTAAAGGAAACCCGTTACCACTGACCAAAGCGAGGTTGATCTATATATTGGAGCAAGTTTGTCAGTGCCGTTTGCGTTCTGAACAAACCCAGCCAGAAGCCACTGGATGCGCACAGTTTATCGAGAGTGAAGATTACCATCTCGCAATGGGTAATGAGATAAAATAACGGAGCCGTCTGGCTCCGTGATTCGTATTGAGAGTATCGCTTTCAACTAGAATTGGCTTGCGATTAGAAATGCGTAAGTTTGTCGTATCGGCTGTCTTTCAACGCTTCTTTGACACGCTTGAGGTTTTCTCTAAAACCGGTTCCTCGGCGTAAAGTAAAGCCCGTCGCGAGGACATCGATGACGGTCATTTGAACCACACGACTCGCCATTGGCATATACACGTCGGTATCTTCTGGTACGTCGAGAGAGATGGCTAATGAGGCCGCTTTTTCCAAAGGTGAATCTTTTGCGGTCACTGCGATGACCGTTGCGCCATTCTCTCGAGCAAGATTTGCAATCTCCACCAAGCTCTTAGTGCGGCCTGTATGTGAGATGAGAACAAATACGTCATTGTCACTGCAGTTAATGCAACTCATGCGTTGCATCACAACATCTTCAAAACAGGTAATCGGAATATTAAATCGAATAAACTTGTTTTGCGCGTCTTTCGCCACGGCAGAAGAGGCACCCAATCCAAAGAAAGAGATGCGTTTTGCTTGAGTTAGCAAATCCACGGCACGATTCACTTGCATGGGATCTAAGCTATTTTTAGCAACATCCAAACACGCCATGGTCGATTCAAAAATCTTATGCGTGTAGGCATCAGGGCCATCGTCTTCTTCGACGTTACGGTTTACATAAGGGGTACCATTCGCCAGACTCTGTGCTAAGTGCAGTTTAAAGTCAGGGAAACCTTTCGTATCCAAGCGACGGCAAAAACGGTTAACCGTAGGCTCACTGACATCGGCCATTTTAGCCAATGTAGCAATGCTAGAGTGAATAGCTGTTTGTGGAGACGCCATGATTACTTCGGCAACCTTGCGTTCAGATTTACTGAAATTCTCCAGATTTTTTTGAATTTTTTCTAATGTGTTCATAGTGTTCACGAGGGCATAGAGAACAACTCGCTGATTTTATCATTGGGCAACAACTGCTCTTGGGCAAAGTGCATACCTCAATTGATAAACGGCTATCAGCGCCATGAAATGAGTATAAACCTATTACTCAATGGGTCTAAACCAAATAGCCATACTATTTGGTGAGAATTTGACAAGCCTCAAACAAAATTTTGTTTAAACTACAAAACTGAATGTTCAAGCGCGTAATTGCTCTTAGTCTGGCACAATATTGACGTTGAAGTTACAGCAAAACGAAAGAAAATTTCATTTTGCTGTTACTTGTTTGGACTCAGTTCAACTGAGTGCTGGTTAGAATCCCATCAGCCAACCTGTTGATTTTTGCCAACAGATTTGGTGCTTGATGAACAATGATATTTCTTTGTTCTTCCAACACTGATTCAAGGATGTCAAAGCCGGTCAGTGGGTTTGCCAACACAACGCGGAATACAATCGTGTTCATGCGAGACCACTGTGCGGGATTAAGGCGTGTACGCGATACAAATGAGCGACCTGTCTCGCGTTGGCGTTTTTGAGTGAACTTGGTCAGCTCATTCAGTAACTCGTTGAGTTCTAATTGCTGTTTTGCGTTGGCGGCAGCCAAGGCTTGTTTCACTCGTGCTGGGATATAGCGATAAGTGAGCAGACAAAGCTCAGGTTCAGAGATGAGTTCAAAATCATCCTGTTGTTTGATCAAATCAGCAAAGTATTTTGCTTTTTCAATACTTTGATTGATGAGCAGTTCGTAACCAGGGCGGCTGATGATATGCATGCTGGCATAAACCAACATTGCCATGCCTGAACGAGAGCCTTCTAGTGTGTGACTACCTAAGTCTTTAGACCCTTTTCGCAGAATATATTGAGCGTGATGCTCGATCGATTTCATGGCGTTAGGATCTTTGAATAGCACCATGCCTGCGCCCATTGGGATATACAGCTGCTTATGTGCATCAATCGTCACAGAGTCGGCAAGCTCAACACCATCGAGTAGGTAGCGATACTTGTTTGACATTAATGTTGCGCCGCCCCAAGCCGCGTCAACATGGAAATGACAGCCATATTTTTGGCAAATTTTTGCCATTTCTGCCAATGGGTCGACGCTACCCGTTTCCGTTGTTCCTGCTACACCGATGACGGCAAATGCTTTGATGTTTTGCGCTTGTAACTCTCTAATTTTCGCTTCGAGTGCATCGGGGCAAACACGATTGTTTTCGTCGGTTTTGATGGCAACCAAACCTGCTTGGCCAATACCTAGGACATCCGCGGCTTTTTTCAGGGAGTAATGACCGCGCTCAGACACCAACACGGCGAGGCCTTCGTAGCCATAGTGTTTCATAGCACGGAAAAGCCCTTCTTTCTCGACTCCTTTAAAGTTGCCTTGCGCACGTAACGCATTGTTGCGAGCTACCCAAAGGGCAGTGATGTTGGCAATGGTACCGCCTGAACAAAAAGCCCCTAAGGAGTGCTCTGCACTGTGCATCCAATGAGAGTAAAACGCTTCATCTTGCGAATAAATTAAGCGATGTAACATACCTAAAACCTGACGCTCTAGCGGCGTAAAGGCTTTAGATGTCTCGATTTTTACCAAGTTTTGGTTTAGCGCAATCATGATTTTTGATAGAGGCATCAAAAAGTATGGGAGCGCAGAAGTCATATGACCGATAAAACTGGGTGACGATGTATGCACAGAGTGCGATACCAAAGTATCGAGTAGGTGCTCAGTATGGTCTGAGACAAAGGACGGTCGCTCTGGGATCTGAGCAGAAGAAAAGTCTTTCTCGATTTCACGTAAAGGCTTTTCTTCTGCCACGATGTGTTCACCGAGGAATTTGTTTAAGTTTTGTGAGAGCTTTGCTTCGATTTGAGTCAGTGTTGAATCAGGACCCTCTGGGATAGTGAAGATCTTCAGTAGGCTATCAAAGCTGACATCAGCGGTTTTTTGTTCCATTGCCATATAACAAATCGATTTAATTATAGTAGTCGTTCGAGCGAGACAATCTAAACCAAAACGGGAACAATGTCCCGTTTTAATTAACAAATCATCGTTTACTGAAAAGAAAGGGAAAGGCTTATTGACACTTAACTTCGTCTACTTTTGCGATAGCTTTATTGTATCGCGACAAGGCAGTGTCGATCTGTTGAGGATGGCTCAATAGATCGGCGAAAGCAGAGCGAAGTTCGTAGTTTTTCTCATGATTTGCTGCTTGACGATCATTAAACGTGCGTTGTGCAATTTGACCAAGTTCATCGCTACGACTCGCCAACTGTTTAATATCACTCTGTTCAAGCTGAAGCCAACTTTCAATCGGTTTATCGACGGATACTCGGCTTGGGTCATGTTTAAGATAATAGTGAACGGCAGCTCGGTTGAGTTCGAAATGATGTTTTCGACCTTCTAAAAACCAGTTGCTGACTTCGGTTAAATCTGGGTATTTGCTGCTAGTGAGCTCAGCAAGATCTGAATACCAGTTTAGTGATGCATCGATGTACGCATCGTATTTTTGGGCCAAACATTGGTCATTCGCTGCCAATGCAAAAGATGATGTAGACGCTAGCATTAGAGCAACAACGAAGCGTTTCATAGTGATTCCTTTTTTGAGCGATATCCTTCCTACGTGAAGCTGCAGTGGATCGGGTCAAGTTCAATGACTCCACAAAAACAGTAATCTATCTGCATGGAAGTCCATTGGTTTACCGTCTACCTGCAAATCCCAGTAGTTTAGGTATGTTATTATTTTTGCTCGCTAGTGTAGCGGAAATGAATCCACTATCATGCGATCTAGCTAGCAAGTGACACAAAGAATAGCATCAATACCGGCACTAATAGGCTCAAAATAAAGCCACTTACAATAGCTATGGGAACACAACGTACTCCGCCCGTGGTTTGAATTACAGGCAAAGTAAAATCCATCGCAGTTGCGCCAGCGTAGCCAATTGCGGTGCAGGGGCGAGAACGGATCAATAAAGGGATGACCACCAGCGCTAACAATTCGCGCAGTAGTTCAATCATAAAGGATGCTCCGCCGAAGATAGGACCAAAGGCATCTCCCATCAAAATACCCGCCAGTGAGTACCAACCAAAACCCGATGCCATGGCAAGCGCCTGATAAGTCGGAATATCGAGAATTTTACCTGCAATTAGGCCACCAATCATTGAGGTACTTATGATGACTAAAGCGATGACCATACCTTGTTTGTTCAGGAGAATCTGCCTTAGAGTTAGGCCACTGTTACGCAGTTGAATGCCAATAAAGAAAAGTAAAACGAAAAGAATCCACTCACTGGCGGTGTCTACCCAATCTAAACTGAACGGCAACATTAAGCCAACAAGTAGGCCGCCACCGACAACAAAAATAAGCTTTAAGGACTCCATTGCCATGGCTGAAAGAGGTGGTTTTTTTTGTGAGGTATCTGTCTCTACGGGCAAAAGACGATCAACAAGAGGAAGCGCTGCTAAATTACACAAACCTAAGCAAAGGAAAAAAGTGCCAGTGTAAGTGAGGATGACCTGTAAATTGGCGCTTAGGTTGTCCAACGCAGCTAAACTTAATCCCATCAGCGATAAAATCACATAGATCAGATGTGATGTAATCTTATTGATCCTAGCCAGTGTAGAAGGATTAGCGATTGGTATTAAATACCCCACCACAAGTGGGGCGAAGATAAACAGCATCCCTGACAGCATGCAGGCTCCCGAGTAAAATTAGTAGTGCGAAATGTTAGATATGTACGTGGGACGTTGAGTCCATTCAACGGTGTAAAACTATCATGAAATTAATGTGAAGTAACCACCACATCTCAATAGAAAGCCTTAAATTTTAGAATGCTAAGTTGAGAGAGGACTCAGTGGCGTAAAATTTATTGAGTTGATGAATGATTTCTGGCGGGTGATATTTTTACGTGATTTCATCCCAGTTTTCGAAGAAATAACTGGGATGAAGAGTTTTCCTTAAAGAGAGACACGTCACCGATTGAAGAACATCAAAAGTGGTTTTTATAAAAGCTAATGCGATGTCTTAAAAAGGGAGGTATTAAAAGCCACTTGAATTAAGTACTTGATTCACCATTTCCTGGAATTCATCTTCTGACAAATTACTCAATTCAAATAACACCTCAGCACCCACTAAATTAAATTCCACTTCGTGGTCATCAATTCGTTCATCTTGGTTTCTAAACATTAATAAGTGGTTTGCGATACGCGCAATATCGAGATAAGTCACTTCCTGACGCTGAGAGCGATAAGCTTGATTGGAAGACACTTCAACAAAGTCACTATCAAACTCCCAGTTTTCCAAGACTAATTTACTGGTAGCCGCACAACGAGTTTGGAATATTTGTAGCGCGATTTGCTGGTCAAGGTAGTTTCCTTTATCCAGATAGAGGTGGTATTCATTGACCAAGCAAAACAGGCCGATATCCGCAAGTAGGCCAACCAACAAGGCTTTTTCAGGCTCTAAATAGTCATATTTTGCTGCCGCGTGTTTTCTAAAGGCATTGACGACCATTACCATTACAGCGCCCAATTGGCGAGAAACGGCGGCGCTGTTAATCAGTACCGCGTTGCACTCTTTGTTGAGATTGACAGAATGCTTCAACTGCTCGATGGCCTGTGCGGTGACAATGTCTCTGACTCTTAGAATGCCAAGTCTAGATACTGCCGTGGTCAAATCGGTACAGGTGATATTGCGGCGATTAAAAATGACCGAGTTTGCCACTCTAATTACAATGGCGGCTAGCCCGGGATCTTCTAAAAGACATTCAGCGACATCGTTGATGCCAGTGGATTCTTGGGTGCAAAGTTGTTGAATTTTTAAGACAACATCAGGGATTGGCGGTAGAGTGACTTTACCAGTAGCAAGCGACTGCTCGACCAGTTGAGCGAACTCAGTTTCCAACGCTTGAATCAGTAAGTCCTTATTATTCGGCAACCAGAAAAAAGATAAGTGTTCCATAGATATTTTGAGCCAAAGTGCTTTCGTACAGTGTACTAGTAGCGAGTTGTTCAGTGCAAGAAATTGCCATCATGACAATAGTTTAATTGCTGCTTTTTCGTCCGTAATGCTTAATGCAACGAAAAGTACAACATGCGCTATTGTTTGATAATGTGAATTGGATCTCATCAATAATGGAGAGGAAACTTTATTTGTGATGCGAATCCCGACTTATTTTTTTTCATTAAGTATGATTCGGGTTGCTGATAAAAATTACTTATAAATAATTTAAATACCTTTCTCTATCATTTTCGCTTAATTATAAAATGCTGCTATCTGGTGACATAACTAATCGGGGTTAATCTTTGAATTAGGAGTCAATGGATATGACAGAACAAGCTTTTTTTGACTACATCAACCAATTTGGTGATTTTCAGAAACGTTCAATGTTCGGTGGTATCGGCCTGTTTGCGGAAGATGCTATGTTTGCATTGGTGAGTAATGGTTGCTACTACCTTCGTGGTGGAGACAGTTTGGATGATACTTTCTGCCAATTGGGCTGTGAGAAGTATCGTCATGTCAAAAAGCAAACCACTGCTACTGTAAATTACTACGAAGTATCTAATCTACTTGATAATCGAGATGGTCAGTTGGATCGTTTGGTAAAGCAGTCTATAGCGTGCTCTGTAAAGCAACGTAATTTCCAAAAATCATCTGCCAGCCGTCGTTTAAGAGATTTACCGAACATGCAATTAACACTTGAACGCATGGTAAAAAAAGCAGGGATTGATGACGTTGAAACCTTTATGGAACTAGGAGCGATTGAAGTCTTTAATCGAGTTAAGCAAGCTTACGGTAATGACGTCGATGTCAAATTGCTATGGAAATTTGCTGGCGCGGTCGAAGGTATTCATTGGAAGTTACTTCAAGAGCCCCGTCGTAAACAACTTTTGGCTGCATGCTGTTAGTCATCTTTTTGCTCTCGAACTAAACCGCTGAGCGCTAAAATTGAAATCAAATGGTGGTTTAAAGCGCATAGGTTTGGTTCGAAGTACGCTTATTTTTGTTGTGATACACCTCGAAAGCGGGAGAGAAATCTTCTTGTCTATAAATGGTATGAAATAAAAAACCGAGACAATGTTGCCTCGGTTTTTTCATTTGTACTTGTTCTACTTAAAGCAGTGACAGTATCAGCTATCACTTTTACCGATCTGCTGCGCCAAATCCTTTACGTATATATCTACGTTAAAGGCTCAAGCTGCTCGCTCTACGAGAGCTTGAACTTCATCGCCTTTAGAATTTAAAACGCGTTGTAAACATCAATTGATCATCGTAGAAGTCATTGATACGTGCTTCAACACCCAACGAGAAAAGCTCAGTTGAATGGAAGCGAGCGTACACAGAACCAATCCAGTCATCGTCGTTATCAATGGAGACGTAACCAACTTTACCACCAACTTCAAGTTGAGGACCAAGCCATTGACGAATACCTAAGTTAAGTTCCATACCGATATCAGCACTGCTTGCTTTTGCTGGCTCTACAACACGCATGAGCATTGCACCAGTTAAGTCTGCCCAGTTATTGATAGGTGAGTGAAAACCAAAACCTGCAGCAGCGTCGAAGTCACTTTCAAATTCGGAATCGATACGGGCAATAATGTGCGCATTTGGGTGAACAGACTTGCTGTAGGCTGCGCCAAAAGTCATTGGGCTAGCGCCGATACGAGCTTCGATGTAGTCGTAACTAAAGTTGCTCATGGTTGCTGGACGGTTTGGGTCTTCCTTGGCCATCACTTGGCTAGAGGCAATCAGCAGAGCTGCAGCTAGAATTGTCTTACGCATAACTATGGTAAACCTTCTTTATTTTGTTACTTCCCGGTTGAGTCTGGGCTGCTCAACCCATTCATTTCATTGCGACATATTAATCAACTTGTAGACAAGTCACCAACAAAAAATGCCATTGTTTTGTCGTCTAGCCAATAATTAAGCAATTCTGATGCCATTTAATGTGAGTCGATTCGAGTTCACAAGTGCTTGGCAATGATTCAGTTATTCACCGAAAGAACTTCGTTTCTCCGCCATTGCGTTGAGAATTCTCTCTGGATCTAATATTGATGTCCATGACAATAAATTGTCGTCATTTGCGATCACGTAGGAGGTCAGCTGGTTTTTTATTGCGCTTCTCAGCTCGTCACCGTACCAAGGTTTGGCGATATAAAAATCAAGGCTCGCATGATTTACCGCTTCAACGGTATCTTCCAAACCGGCTTGCCCCGTCAAGAGTACTTTTCTCGCTTTGCGCGTCGTTTCGTCGCGACTGAGTTCAATGAGAAAACTGATCCCCGTTTGTTCCGGCATGATGTGGTCGCACAGAATTAATGCCAATGGAACGTCTTCATCGTCATACTCTTCGATGACATTTTTGGCTTCTGCTACTGACTCTGCGCCCTCGAGCACAAAATGATCTTCAAATGGCGATAAATCTTGAAGTACGCTATCGAGCACTTCTCGTTCGTCATCAACACATAAAATCAAGTATTTATTCATGGGATGCTCCTTCAGAAACCAGTGGTAACCAGATAGTCATACAGGTGTACTGCGCTGGAATCGAATCCACTTCGATCCATCCTCCGTGACTATGGATGATTTGATGGCAAATAGACAAACCAATGCCAAGACCAAAATTTCCCTCTTTTTTGGTGGTGTAGTTCAGTTCAAAAATCGTGGCTTGTTGCTCTGCAGGTATGCCACAGCCATTGTCTCTAAATGAAACCGTAACATAAGGTTTGTCATTGCGTGATTCAATTTTAGTGGTGATTTCGAGAGTACCATGTTCAGGCATGGCGTCGAGCGCATTTGAAATCATATTGGTCCACACTTGTTGCAGCGCGATAGGCTGGCAATAAATAGGGGGCAAAGAACAGTAATGTGTGGTCAGTTTATGCAGTTTGAGGCGATTTTCGAAAATCACTAACGTATCTTCAATGCCTTCGTGGATATCGGCAATATGCGTTTTTTCATCATCTGCACGAGCATAGCCTTTTAAGCTTTTGACCATATCAGCAATCCGACTGGCACACACATCAATCGATCGCAGCGAGTTGCCAATCAAAAAGTAGTGTTCAAGGTGATCAAGTTGACGGGCACCTTCCGTTGGATGCTGCTTGAGTTGCGTAAGCAGTTCGTCGTCCTGTTCCAGGCCGAGGGCGACTAATTTTCTCGCGATGTTTCGGTTGTCAACGCATGATAAGAGTTGGTTTGAGCGTTCTCTAAGCTCTGCGGTTGACATAGGTTTACTTGCTTTGGCACTTTCTAACACAGCTATTCCTTTCGTGGTTTGATTCGGCGCGCTGCTGGTTGAAAGTACCATTCCCAAATTTTGGTTGAGGTTTTCAATGCCTCTTAGAATCGCTGCGATGGGATTATTGAGTTCATGGGCAACCCCAGCGACCAGTTGACCGAGCATGGCCATTTTTTCTTTTTCGATCAATTGCTGGTGGGCAGATTCAAGCGATTCAAGGGTTTTCTGTAACTGCAGTTTTGTATTGATACTGCGTTGCAAACGCCGATTAAAGTGTCGTAGCAACAGGTTGGTAAACAGAGGCAAAAGGTTGGAATCGGATTGCATTACTTGGGCAAAAACGTTGCGATCTAATTTGATCACTTCCGTCTTGGTGAGA
Source organism: Vibrio vulnificus NBRC 15645 = ATCC 27562 (assembly GCF_002224265.1). Lineage (NCBI taxonomy): Bacteria > Pseudomonadati > Pseudomonadota > Gammaproteobacteria > Vibrionales > Vibrionaceae > Vibrio > Vibrio vulnificus. The sequence continues at coordinate 125,767 of NZ_CP012881.1, read as the reverse complement.
GTGAGGGCGGTTGAGAACGATTTCTCTCCGGTGACAAATGACATGCCACCAACGAGATTGCCCTTTTTGTGTCGGACCACTTCACGTTGCATGCCCATATCATCGCGTTTATAGAGCGCGACTTCTCCTGAGGTGATGAACCAGAGAAACTTGTTCGCCTCTCCTTCGACCGTCAACAGATGTTCTGGTGAATACGTTCGACAGGCTCGTGTTTCATCTTTTTCTTGGAAAAAATTTTGCAGTGCATTGGTGAAACGTTCCGTTAGCTCTGCGTCAGACAAGGTGTGATAATCGTGGATAAAGCCTGCTTGGTAGTGACGCATCTGATTTTCAATATGTGCACGTAGCAAGCGATTTTGATCAAGTACGCTGCTAAAACCAAGCAAATCTTCTTTTTCAAACTTAAGAATAAACTGAGTCAGCTCTTTTTGAACGGTTTGAAAAAGGACGTGATCGGGTAGGGGCTTGGTTAAACAGTGATCCAATCGACCTTCATTGACCGCAGTGATGATCGCGGCAATGTCCGTCGAGCAGCTAATTAGAATGCGTCGGGCGTCTTCTGTTCTGGGGTTGTTGTCTAAGCCAATCAAGAAGTCAACGCCATTCAATTCACTGTGATGGCTTGCAATGACCAGCGCCATGGTTTGGTTTGCCTGCTCTAAGTAGTCAATCGCGTGATGTGCTTCCTCAACTGAGTCTGCAGTAAATACATCAAATTTATGAGAAAACGTCGCCAACTCTTGGCGAAACTGCTCGATACTTATCGGATTGTTGTCCAAACACAAAATAGCGTAACGGTTCACAAAGCCTCATCTTTTAGCATAAACAATGACTAAGATAAGGTAACAGGAAGTGCGAGATCTGGTTGAGAGCTAAGTTTCAATTTCGTGAGTCATTATAGTGTTCTTAGCAATAGTCTGATTTATCTCAATGTTTTCACCTGTGTATAGATAGGGTAGACTCACTCAAAACATTCACAAATAAGTGACATTATGAACAACTTAAAGAAAATCGGTGCAGTTGGTGGTGCTATCTCATTGGCATTGTGTTGGCCATTGGCGGTGGGGCAGATTGGTCAAAATGTAATTGAAGATGCCGTTGCCAAGTTAAATAGTGCGCAACTGCAAGCGGAAATTGTCAAGTACGACCGAGGTTATCGCACATCGGAAGTCACCACGCGTTACACCATTGTTGACCCAGTGTTAGTGGAGCAATTTGAAACGGATGGACTTCCTTTAGTTTATGAAATGCAATCGACATTAAAGCACGGGCTGACTTCGCTTGATTCGGTTTCTGATTTAGTGGGGGAGCAGGCGCTACCTCTGCATATTGAAGCCACCACACAATTGAATGGAAACACGGATTTTGTTGCTACGATTGATAGCTGGAATTTTGTCAGTGACAGTGAAGGTGTTGCGGTTTCTACCGCACCGATGAAGCTGTCTGGCAATGCCACGGTGCTGGGTGATGTCGATTTTGTGCTTGATGTACCCTCGATTCAGTTTGATTTCAGTAGTGGTGAATCGCTGCATGTTGGCAATTTGACAGGCAATGGCAAAGGCAAACACAAGAACGGTTACTGGTTAGGGCAACAAGATATTCGATTGGGCGAGTTTCAAGTCGCAGATGCCTCTGCTCAACCTTTGTTTGGCTTGTATGACGCTCAATATCTTGGTGATACTAAGCCGGACGCCAAAGGGGAGCGTTTGGCGAGCGTGTTCAGTTTTAAGTCGAAAAAGCTGTTGATGTCTGATGGCAGTGAAGTCAAAGATCTTAATCTGGACTTCTCTCTGACGAATCTGGATATGCAATCTTTCGATAAGTTGATGGATGTGTACCAAAACGCTGCGTCTCTAACGCCAGAAGAGGTGCAATCACTGATGCCACATATCGATGCCTTGTTTGAGAAGGGCTTTGATGTGGCAGTGAAAAACTTGTCTCTAAAATTGGGTGAAGGGATATTTGAGAACACTTGGAATCTGTCGATGCCTCAAGGCACTGCGCAAGTAACGCAAGATCCAATGAAAATCATGACATCAATGACGGGGGATCTCAGTACCTATTTCAGTGATGAGTTGGTGGCGGAATACCCATTTATCCAAGAAGGGGTGGATGAGTTGATGGTGATGGAAATTCTGCAACAAGTCGAAGGTGGCTATACCTTGAAAGCCAAAATCGCTGAAGGCAAATTGATGTTTGATAACGGACAGCAGTTCCCGCTACTGGCGCTATTGATGCCTGCGCTAATGCAATAATTGCGAATTCATCCGCTTAGAATAAAAAAGAGGTCTTAAGACCTCTTTTCTTGTTTTTCAACAGCGAAAAACGTGATATTACTTGCAGAGTTTTTATTACATCTAGCAGGAGCAAAGAGCGTCATGGAACAAAATACGGATAACGTATTTAACTTTAGTGCCGGACCAGCAGCACTACCGAAGCCTGTTATGCAGCAGGCGCAACAAGAATTGTTGAACTGGCAAGGGCTAGGCACTTCCGTTATGGAAATCAGCCACCGTAGCAAAGAGTTTATTGCAGTCGCAGAGCAATCTGAGCAAGATCTCCGCGATTTACTGAATATCCCTGATAATTACAAAGTTCTTTTCTGCCAAGGTGGTGCGCGCGCTCAATTTGCGGCAGTGCCGCTGAATCTGCTAGGTGACGCGACGACGGCGACCTACATTGATGCGGGTTACTGGGCGGAAAGTGCTGTGCAAGAAGCGAAAAAATATTGCACGCCAGATGTATTCAATGCGAAAGCAGAAAAAGAAGGCAAGCAAGCGGTACTACCTGCCTCAGAATGGCAAATTCATCCTGACGCTGCTTACGTGCATTTTTGTCCAAATGAAACCATTGATGGTATTGAAATCAACGATCTGCCAATCACGGATAAACCGATTGTTGCCGATATGTCTTCAACCATTCTGTCGCGCGAAATCGATGTATCAAAATACGGAGTGATTTACGCGGGCGCACAGAAAAACATCGGTCCTTCAGGTATCGCGATTGCTATCGTGCGTGATGATCTGCTTGGCCTTGCCAAGGAAGTGCTGCCGACGGTGCTTAATTACAAAACGTTGGCTGAACAAGATTCCATGTTTAACACGCCACCTACCTTTGCTTGGTACCTATCTGGTTTGGTCTTTAAATGGCTGAAAGCACAGGGTGGGGTGAAAGCGATCGAGCAGGTCAATCGTGAAAAAGCCGCCATGCTTTACAACTACATCGATCAATCAAACTTCTACATCAATAACGTTCATTCAGATAACCGCTCTTTGATGAATGTTCCATTCCAAATGGTGAAACCAGAGCTAGACGCGAAATTCTTGAAAGAAGCAGAAGCGTTGGGTTTGAAATCACTAAAAGGTCACCGTGTGGTCGGTGGTATGCGTGCTTCTATTTACAACGCAATGCCAATTGAAGGGGTGCAAGCGTTAGTTGCCTTTATGCGTAAATTTGAGCAAGAAAACGCGTAATTTTAGTGTGATAGATGAGAATAACAAAGGGAAGTGCGTAAGCACTTCCCTTTTTCTTGTTTGCCATTTTTCTATAGATGGCTGAGCAATACTACCCAGCCATTTAAGAGGCGATAGCGGTGCAATTTACAGCGTTTGGTTGAGTTCGAAATAGCGACCACGAGCGGCTAAAAGTGCTTGATGGTGACCATATTCGACAATCTCGCCTTGTTCGATTAGGCAAATGCTGTCCATTTTGTCGAGGTTTACCAAGCGGTGTGTAATGAAGAGCACGGTTTTCCCGTCAAAGTGCGCTTCAAGTAACTGCATGATTTGTTGTTCCGTCTGCTTATCTAAGCCCTCTGTTGGTTCATCAAGCAGTAAGATTGGTGCATTGTGAAGCAAGGCTCTTGCAATGCCGATACGGCGTTTTTCACCACCAGATAACTGGCGACCACCTTCACCAAGCCATGCTGATAGCCCATTATCGTCGAGCAGTTTTTCTAGCCCGACTTTGGTGAGCACGTCAGACAATTGCTCGTCAGTTGCACTCGGGGACGCCATCAATAAATTGTCTCGTAATGATCCGTTTAAGATATCTACACGTTGACTGACAACACTGATGGAACGGCGCAACTGGCTTTCACTCCACTCGGTGATCGGTTTTCCTGCGAGCAGGATAGAGCCTTGATTGACATCCCAATAACGATTGAGCAGTTGCAGCAAAGTTGATTTTCCTGAGCCCGTTTGGCCGACAATGGCCACTTTGTGCTGGGCTGGAATCGTCATGCTAACATTGCTCAATGCCATACTTTGGCTATCCGGGTATTTGAATGATACGGCCTGATAGTCAATAGAGTATTCACCAGAGTGAGCCACATCCTCCATGGCAAAATGGACTTCAGGTTCAGCCAGAATGACCTCATTAAGGCGACGGGCGGAAGTTAAGGTTTGACCAAGGTGCTGGAATGCGCCCGCAATTGGCATGAGCAGTTCTACGCTTGCCATGGTGGCGAACGCCACTAGCGCAATCATAGGATCTGGTGCATTACCACCAACGCCATCTGCAGCAAGCCAAAGCATCAATACCAAGGTCCAACCGTTTGCGAGCATCAATAATGCTTGTGCTAAACCAGAAAAATGGGCGTTGAAGTATTGGTTTTTCAGTAATTTCTCTTGTGCGTGCAAAATAGCGTTGTGGTAGCGTGATTCGGCACCAAAGAGAGTCAGTTCACTGTAACCTTGCAACCAGTCTAAAGTTGCAACACGCAGCTCTGCTTTATTGTGGGTTAGCGCTTGTCCATTGCTTTTTCCTAGCTTGTAGAAAAGGACAGGCCAGAGTAGCAGTAACAGAGTAAGAATGGCACCCAGTGTCAGGCCCAATGTCATATCAAACCAACACAACACGGCCGTTAAGCCCAGTATGCCAAGCGTGCCGACGACCATAGGGCTGATTAAACGCAAATAAACATGATCCATTGCGTCAATGTCTGCTACCAAGCGGTTAAGCAAATCAGCGTCACGAAGATTGGAGACTCGTCCTGGGATCAGCGGCGCTAACTTAGAGAAAAAGAAAATACGCAGATCAGTCAAGAGCTTGAAGGTCGCGTTATGGCTGACCACTCTTTCACCCCAACGTCCCGCGGTTCGTCCCATCGCAAAACCACGCACAAACGCTCCTGGCAGCATGTAGTTGAACGTTTCACGAGCAATGGTCAATCCGGCAATGGCTGCGGCAGAAAGAAACCAGCCTGACAAAGTCAGCAGGCCAATAGAAGCGAATAGAGTCAAAAACGCCAGTAGCATCCCAAGAGAGAGGCCAAACCAATGTTTCTTATACAGTTTTAGGAAGGGAATTAAATCACGCATCAAGATTCCCCTTATCAAGTTGCTTGAGGGCTTGGTTAGCCAATAACATTTCTTGGAACAAGCCTTCTTGATGAGCAAGTTCGTCATAACTGCCTGCTTGAACGATCTCACCAGCACGCATCACAAGGATGGAATCGACTTGTTTAAGTGGCGTTAATTGGTGAGTAACCATCAATGCTGTTTTGCCCGCGATTTGCCCTTCGAGGCCTTGCATCACCAAACGTTCGCTGCGAGCATCGAGGCTGGCTGTGGGTTCATCGAGGAGCCAAAACTGGCCGTTTTGTACCATAGCTCGGGCAAGAGCAAGACGCTGTGCTTGGCCGACAGATAAGCCCCCGGAACGATCAGAAATGGCGTAATCTAATCCGTGCTGGCTTACAAACTCGGCAGCAAATGCATTGTCAAGTGCCACTTGGATATCGGTATCACTGATATCCGACTTGCCCAAACTGACGTTGTCGCGAATAGTGCCGTGGAGGAGCAACGGATTTTGGCCCACCCAACTGATCTGGCTGCGCCACTGAGCAAGGTCAAGTTCAGTTCTTTCGATGCCATTGATGGTTAATGAGCCTTGATAAGGCAAAAATCCCAATAAAGCGTTAATCAAGCTGGTTTTCCCCGCACCACTGGGACCAACAAGCGCCGTAGTTTGTTGAGCGGCAATGTCAAAACTCACGGGGCCAAGTAGCTTTTTCCCTTCTGGTGAAAACACTTCTAATTGTTCTGCTTTGATGGCGATGGGTTGACCTTGTTCAATTTGTTGGTCGCCGCTGCGTACTGTGCTGACATCCGTTTCCAAAAACTCAACGATGCTCTCTGCTGCACCCACCGCTTGCTGCTTGGCGTGGTAGAAAGTGCCCAAGTCACGAAGGGGTTGATAAAACTCTGGAGCGAGGATCAAAATAAACAAACCCGAAAATAGAGTGACGCCTGCACCATAGTCGCCGAAGTTAAGCTCGCCGATAAAAGCAAAGCCAAAGTAAACGGCAGTGAGAGCAATAGAGATAGAAGTAAAGAACTCGAGCACTGCCGAAGACAAGAAAGCGATTTTCAATACGTCCATCGTACGAGTACGGAACACTTCGGATGCACCACGCATCACTTCGACTTCTGCGTGAGTGCGATCAAAAAGACGAATCGTCGTCATCGCTTGTAAGCGATCATAAAAATGACCAGACAGACGTTGCAGCGCTTTGAAATTTTTTCTGTTTGCGTCGGCAGCTTTAATGCCCACCATCGCCATAAATAGAGGGACCAATGGCGCGGTAATCAAGAAAATGAGCCCCGCAGCCCAGTTGACAGGAAAAACAACAATAAGAATCACAAACGGCACCAGCACGGCTAAGGACATTTGCGGCAGATAGCGAGCAAAGAAATCCTGCATATTCTCAACCTGTTCAAGAACCAAGGTTGCCCATGCGCCAGCAGGCTTACCTTTGATGTAGGCCGGGCCGAGCTCTCGCAGCTTATCGAAGATCAACTGACGGATGTAGACGCGAATTTGCTCGCCACAACGGTAGCCAGCAATTTCTCGGCCCCATGAGCAAAGAGCACGCAGGCCAATCAGCGCTACAAGAGCGATGAAGTGAATAATGAGCTGATGTTTGTCGACTTTCTCAATGATTAATTGATGAAGAATGGTGGCGAGCAAGGCGGCTTGTGCCAACAAAAACACACTTGATAGTACGCCAAGGCCAACCGCAATCATCAACCAGCGCTTTGCTAGTTTGCTTTGCTGTTTGAGCCACAGATTCAAGCTGCGTTGTTTCTTTTTATCCATCTTGAAGGCTTAATGATAATTGTTTTACTAAGAGGGGGCCTAGTATACAAAAGAAAGCCCGGCGGGAATACCGCCGGGCTGTAAGGATATGACACAAATGTGAAAAGTTATTTGTCGTTTAGCGAATCCAAGTAACGTTCTGCATCTAATGCTGCCATACAACCAGTACCAGCAGATGTGATTGCTTGGCGATAGTTGTGGTCCATCACATCACCCGCAGCAAAAATACCTTCGATGCTGGTTTGCGTTGCGTTTCCTTCAAGGCCTGACTTGACCAAGATGTAACCATCTTTCATTTCAAGTTGGCCTTGGAAGATTTGCGTATTTGGCTGGTGGCCAATCGCGATAAATGCGCCCATGACGTTGAGGTCTTCGAGTTCACCTGATTTTACATCTTTCAAGCGTACGCCGGTGACACCCATCTCATCACCCAATACCTCTTCCAGTACACGGTCGGTATGAAGAATGATATTGCCGCTCGCCACTTTATCCATCATACGATTGATAAGGATTTTTTCTGCACGGAAACCGTCACGACGGTGAATTAGGTGCACTTCTGAAGCGATATTGGATAAATAAAGTGCTTCTTCAACCGCGGTATTACCGCCGCCTACAACCGCCACTTTTTGATTACGGTAGAAAAAGCCGTCGCAGGTTGCACACGCTGACACGCCACGTCCTTTGAATGCTTCTTCAGACTCCAAGCCAAGGTATTTTGCAGACGCACCCGTAGAAATGATCAGTGCATCGCAGCTGTAACTGGCGGCATCACCTTTAAGGACAAATGGGCGTGTAGAGAAATCCACTTCATTAATGTGGTCGAATATGATCTCGGTTTCAAAACGCTCCGCATGCTCTTTCATGCGATCCATCAAACCTGGGCCGGTTAATCCTTCAGGGTCACCTGGCCAGTTTTCAACTTCGGTTGTGGTGGTTAACTGACCACCTTGTTGCATGCCTGTAATTAGCACAGGGTTGAGGTTTGCTCTCGCCGCGTAAACTGCTGCGGTATAACCCGCAGGGCCAGAACCTAGAATTAGTAATTTACTGTGTTTAATGTTGCTCATTCGCACTCCCTAGCGGGCAGTTAAGTTTGTTGAGATTGTATGGAAAATTTGGCGCTAATAAAAGAATAAACCAAGAGCTTATAACGAATTTCTGGTTATAGGTTATACCCTCCGACTCGAAGTTATCGAACGGTTGGTTAAGTCCGGGTGATCATTCTCATTTCATGGTTATTTTTCGTTAGAGGTTGCTCTTCCTCCTACCGTATATGATGTCAAATTATTGGTTTTTTTGATCTTGTGTAAAGTGATCATAGAGATAAAGTGACTTCTATCTATTTGATTTTTATGATGTGGCATTCATGACTAGCAGACTGAACTGCTTTTTTTAAATGTTAAGTTTTTGTTTTGGTCTTATCGGTTGCATTTTTTGCCTTTATTGGTTTTATATTCTTTGTTGGGCTGTTTTGTGGAGTTTTTTGTGGTAAAAAGTTGATCTTGCAGTGTTTTGGCGTATTCTACATTTGTTTGTGTTAACAATAAAATAACAAATGTATCAATCAAAGGAGTGAATGATGCTGCATTCGCACGAGAGTACCCTACATTTAACTCAACTCAGCCGTCGCGCCATCGAACAGTTGTCGCCATCTTTTTCCAAGTTACCTCACACGGAGCATGCGGATGGCAAATTCCGTTTAAGACGCTATTCCGTCGTCTCCTTGCATCAAGGTCGTGTGATTGAACTGGACAAGCATGACTTTGTACAGACTTCAGATATCAACCGTTTCCAAGGTGATGTGGTTCGACAGTTTTCTCCGATTGAAGAGAGCACACTCAATAGCGAAGGTTTTCGTGAGATGTGTCAGTTGTTTGCTGTGAAGAATGACCTGAGAGATGGACAGGAAATCGAAGTGCATCAAATCCGCATTACCGCAATATATGATGAGACGCAGGTCGCCCCTGAAGGTGTGCACCAAGACGGATTTGATCATATTGCGATTGTTGGTGTTGGCCGCAATAACATCGAAGGGGGGGATATCATGCTGTACAGTGATTTTCACTCTGAGCCGTTTTTTAGAAAAGTGTTGAATAATGGTGAAATCGCGATGCTGGCAGACAGCAAGTTGTGGCACAACGCCAAACCCATTCGCACCATTGAGCAAGAGCGTGAAGGTCATATGGATGTGTTTGTGTTGACGGCAAAAGGAATGGCACATGAATTGGTCGCCTAATCAAGTTCGAGCGCAGTTTTCTGCGTTGGCACAGTACCATAACCAAAGGCCAGTAACGTTTTTTGATGGGCCGGGCGGATCGCAAGTACCGCAATCTGTGTTGGATGCCATGGTCGGCTACCTTGGGCATTTTAACTCGAACTTAGGCGGGCACTATTTTTCCAGTCATAAGACGGTTGAGGTAATGAAGCAAGCGCGCCAATCTGCGCAAGCATTACTCAATGCGCCATCGCAAGACAATATTGTCTTCGGTGCGAATATGACCTCTTTGACGTTTCAGTTAAGTCGAGCCATTAGCCGAGATTGGCAGGCGGGGGATGAAGTCATTGTCACCGCGTTGGATCACTATTCCAATGTCTCGAGCTGGGAGCAAGCTGCAGAAGACAAAGGCGTGACCGTTCACCAAGTGCGGGTTAACCCTGAAGATTGCACCTTGGATATGGAACACTTCAAACAGTTGCTCAATGCTCGCACTAAATTAGTGGCCGTCACCTTTGCCTCGAATACCACGGGCACCATTGTTGATATTGCGTCAGTGGTGAAGTTAGCGCGAAGTGTGGGCGCTTTGGTGTATGTGGATGCGGTGCACTATTTGCCGCACCACTTAGTGGATGTGCAAGCCTTGGGTTGTGACTTTCTGGTCTGCTCGGCATACAAGTTTTTTGGTCCTCATGTGGGCATTGCTTATGTCGCTTCCCCTTGGTTAGAGACGCTGCGCCCTTATAAAGTGGAGCCTGCCACGAACATTGGGCCGGGCCGTTTTGAAACAGGTACGCAAAGCTTTGAAGGCTTAGCGGGGGTGTCTGCAGCCATTGAGTACCTCGCTCAGTTCGGAGAAGAAGGTGCTAGTTTGCGCCAGCGGCTAGAGCAAAGTTACGCGCTTTATGCTCAACATGAGCAAACATTAAGCCAACATTTTTTGCAGCGTTTGTCGGCACTTGATGGGGTCACGTTATACGGTATCAATGACGCCTCAAGTGATAAGCGAACCCCGACATTTGCGATGACAGTGGAGGGCTATTCTCCAGAGTTTATTGCAAAAACATTGGGTGAGCACAACATCTGTGTCTGGAATGGCCACTTTTATGCCCTTGGCCTGATTCGGCAATTAGGGTTGGAGTTCAGCGGCGGAGTGATTCGGATTGGTTGTATGCATTACAACACAGTCGAAGAGGTCGACTTGTTGTTTAATGTTTTGGAGAGCATTATCGATCAACGAAACGCATAGTACGAAAAGAGCCAGCGAATGCTGGCTCTCAGATTGATGACGAACCCCGCTTTTTAAGTGGGGTTCTTTTTTGGAAGCGACCGTAGGTCGCGATCGTGATTTTTTTTTGTTATATCGTGCGCAGAAGTTCCCATTCATTACATGGGTATACAGAAGCAAGTATCTGCCTTATTTCTGCCATATTTAAGCCCATTTTTCGTAGATAGTTCACCACCAACGCTATCTTCTTGATGTTTTGGGCTGCCGCTGCCAACCAACATTGCATTTGCACGTTGGCTAGACCTCGGAAGCGAGCATAACGATGACCATGATGTTGCTTGGCATCTGCAAAGCTCCGTTCTACTGTTTCACTTCGACGTCGATAGGTCTTCTTACCATAGGAAGAAAGCCGCATTTGATTTGCTCTCTCTACGGCATCGCTATAGATATGCCGAGTAATCACTTTCTTCATGTTTTTGCTTTGAGTACAGTCATCCCTCATTGGACAGAACGCACACTCTTTCGGGTCTGAGTGGTATTCTCGGTAGGCATCGCGTGACGTGGTTTTATAAAGCAACGCCTGACCATTCGGACACTGGTAGCAGTCTCTTTGCGCATCGTAAGTAAAGTGTTTCTTTTTGAACGCATTTTTCGTTCTCGATGGACGTCGATAACCGAACACGCCAAGAATACCTCGACGTTCAAGTGACTCCGCCACTGGAGCGGTAAAGTAGCCCGCATCCAGTCCAACGGCTATCGGGTTCAATTGGAATGTAGCAAGCGTGTAATCTAAGCGTTGAACGTAAGGCTGTGAGTCATTGATGTTGCCCGCGGTGGTATAGGTATCGAGGATAATTCCATGTTGACCATCAACGGTTCGATGGTCGAGGTAGAAGAAGCCTTGTGGCTTATTATCACGAGTCATGAAGCCACTCTCTGGGTCAGTGGTGCTGGTTTTGGTATTCTTTGTTTTTGACTCTGATTCACGAGCCTTAAGAGGCTTCTTACCCGCTTTTTCTCGGTCTAACGCGACGTCGTCATCCAGCATATCAAGATAGGCACTCGCGCGAACCGCCGTGACTTTATTGGTGTGTTTATTCTTGTTGGCGTTCGCTTTGAGATGAGTACTGTCCGTAAAGAGCTCTTGACCCGCGACCAAGCCTTTCGTCATGGCTTGCTCTACGATATTGATAAAAATACGTTCGAATACATCCGTGCCATTAAAGCGACGAATGCGGTTTTGGCTTAGAGTCGAAGCGTGGATGACTTTCTCTGTTAATGACATCCGTAAGAACCAACGGTAAGCGACATTCACTTCAATTTCTTTAACGAGCTGACGCTCACTTTTTATACCAAAGATATAACCAAGCAAGATGATTTTGAAGAGACGAACAGGGTCAACAGGTGGACGCCCATTATCTTTACAATAAAGATGAGCGACTTCATCACGAATGAATTCAAAGTCGATAGCATTATCGATTTTGCGCACTAAATGGTTTTTAGGAACTAACTGTTCCATCGTCACCATTTCCAGTTCGTATTGTTGCGGAGTCGGTTCTTGAAGCATATCGGAGTATCCATATTTCGATACCCCTATTAGATCAAAGGTCTAGCTCGAAAGCTAGACCTTTGTCAGCAGTCTGAGAGCCAGCGAATGCTGGCTCTTTTGTCTCATTAGGCTTCAAATTCCACTTCATAAGAAGTGAATTTGCGAACATTAATCACGCCCGTATCCAAAATCAGATACTGCCCCTTTATGCCTTGAAGTACGCCACTCACCACCGGATTTTTATCAAAGTTGTGCGACTTGATTTTGCTTGGATGTTGCTCCACTGGGTATTGGATGCTGGTGGTTGCGTCCTGAAGAATCTCGATACTGTCATCGCCGTACTTGGCACGAATTTCACTGATTTTTTCTTCAATCAATGGCAGCAATTGTTGCGCTCGCTCTTCAAGCGGAAGAGGTGTGCCATCCCCTTTGAGTAACGCTTGCCAATTGGTTTTATCAGCAATGTGTTTTGCCAGCTCGACTTCAATCAGACCGGAGATTTGGCGAGTCTTCACTTTCAGAATCGGTAAGCCTTGCGTCGCACCTTGATCGATCCAGCGGGTTGGGATCTGCGTATGACGTGTAATGCCGACTTTTAAGCTTGATGTATTAGAAAGATAAACATAGTGATCAACCATGCAGTGCGTGTCTGCCCATTCAGGCTCACGACAGGTTCCTTGCTCATAATGACAGGTTTCTGGCTTCATGATGCACATGTCGCAGCTCGCCAGTTTACTCATACAGACGTAGCAGTGACCTTGCGCATAGCTCTTCTTGGTTTTTTTACCGCATGAACAACAAAAAATGTTGCCTGTGTGGGTAAGGGTGATGCTCTGGCCGATAAAAGGCGTCAACGAAATTTCAGTGTCTCCAACAGGCAGTCGGTATTGCACCACACCCTCTAAAGTTGCACGCATTTTGTCCAGCGTGCCTTTCGCATTTGTAGTCATGACATTACTCATTATTTGTTTTTGCGGAAGTATATACCCAAACGGTAACAAAATGCAGGTTGCGAGTCGGTTCGCGTTATCGCGATTACCATCCCCCATTGAGGTGATAGTGGTTATACAGTGGTTTCGTTATTGTTATAAAACTTATTTAACGTCGTGAACCAGGTCGCATTTGCTTACATAATTGAACGCTAATTTATATTGGAATTAACATCACATTTATTCTGCATGGTATAGTGTATCTCTATTGAGAACAGGTAAAAAATAACAATAAAAATATTGACATTTAGTTTTAATTGGTGGGTTGAGTTGTTTTTTGGAGGCTGATGATGAAATGGATACATAAACTTATTTTTGCTCTCGCAATATGTACCATCAGTTTAATAGCGCTTTATAGTGTGTTAGGTGACACAAGAAAACTTGTCATCACACCAGAACGTTTTGCTTATTTTGCCACCGATGATCGGGCAGCAGGCGGTATTACGACGACGGAAATGGCGATTGATGGCCAAACGATCGATTTAAGCTGTAACATGCAAACGGCGAGCTACCCGTGGCCTTACTGTGGTATTTCGATTTTTACTGACACACTTGAAGCGACGAAAGGTATCGACCTTTCCAACTACCACACGATCCGTCTCAAGCTCAGCTACGACAAAACGGGCGAATCCGATGGTCGATTGCGCTTTTATTTGCGTAACTTTAATCCGGCTTACTCCACCGCAGATAATGAGTACACTTACAAATACAACGGCATGGAGTTCACACCGAGTGCCAGCGTGGAAACCATTGAGATCCCCCTCGCGAACTTGCAAGTCATGACTTGGTGGCTAGCCGACAATAAGATTCCGATTGAACATTCTGCACCAGAATATTCCAACGTGACACGAATTGAGTTGGCGACAGGCTCAGGGGCGGCAAATGGAGAGCACCATATCCGTATCGAACGCATTGAGTTTGAAGGTGCGTATTTGGCACAGGAAACCCTGTTGTTTGCTTTGTTGCTTTCTTGGGTATTATTGGGACTGGCTTTTTCTTTGAATGAACTACGTAAAAGTAAGCACAACCTAGCTGAGTCTCGTTTTCGCCAAGAGCATTTAAGAAAGATGAATGCGGATCTTCGCGCGCAGAATTACGAGTTTGCTGAACTTGCTCACCGCGATGCGCTGACTGGTGCGATGAACCGTCATGCGGTTCGAACTTGGTTGGAGAAAAAAGCGCGTACGGTACGTTGGGGGCAAGAACAGCTGTCAGCTCTCTATCTGGATCTGGATAAGTTCAAGCGCGTTAATGACCGCTATGGCCATCAAATGGGGGACGACATCCTACGTGAGTTCGTGTTGGTGGTCGCCAGTTCTTTAGAAGAAGGTGAACGCCTGGTTCGATGGGGCGGTGAGGAGTTTATCGTCTTTCTTCCAGAAACCACGCTGCAACAAGCCGTAGAAAAAGCAGAAATGATTCGTAAAAATGTTTCCAATCATCTTTGGGTGCATGGTGGCATGCTCACTTGTAGCATCGGCGTGGCGCAGATGCAGGAAGAACGAGTAACGGAGTTTCTCGCTCGTGCCGATGACGCACTCTATCAAGCCAAACATCGCGGACGTAACCGAGTCGAAGTGAACTACGGTATGCAGAAGACAACCAGCGAATGTGGTTAGAGCTCGGCAATTGCCTTGAACAGACGAAGCCATCCAGATTCGGGTGGCTTTTTTGTCGCTTGTTTTTGTATTGCTTATTTTTTACGTAGCAAACGTGTCACTGAGATGTTTTTCTCAAGCTCGTATTTAGATTGAGGGTTCTGAGAGGCGTATAGATAGCGCTTACCGTGCTCAGCAACAAGTGAGACACCCTCTGGAGAACTAACATTCGAGCGATAAAAAAGGTGGCCGAAAGGCCACCAACGCGAAACTACAGATCCACCCGGGGGAAGTGAGGGTGCAGAGTATTCTCTAACCTGCAGTTGTAGTGCTCATTGATGTTTACCAGAACATCGTTGCGAATAGAGTCAGAGCGGCGATACATACGATGTTTAGTACCATACCAATACGCATCATCTCTTTTTGCTTGATATGCCCTGTCGCAAAAACAATGGCGTTTGGCGGTGTCGCCACAGGCAACATAAAGGCACAAGACGCAGAGATGGCGATCAAGGCAGACAGTACAACAGGTGATAGTCCTAGAGCTTCTGCAATCGTGGCAAATACAGGTACCAGAAGTGCAGCGCTGGCGGTGTTACTTGCAAACTCTGTCAGGAAAACCACAAAGGTGACAACAGCAAGAATGGTTAACAAGATGCCAGCTTGCTCAAGGAATGCACCTAGGCCTTCTGCAAGGAATACACTGGTGCCTGTTGCTTTTAACACGTTGCTCAAACAAAGGCCGCCACCAAACAGAATGAGTACGCCCCAATCGGTTGTTTTCTCGATGTCTTTCCATTCCACCGCACGCGAAACACCCAGCGCGACAATGGCACCGATAGCCACAAGGGTATCAAAGCTCTTGAAGCCACCTAACATCGCATTGACTGGTTTAGAGAAAATCCACAGTGATACCGTTACAAGGAAAATCGCAAGGGTGATTTTCTTACCGTTGGTCCATTCCACTGGCGTGTGGTCCAGCTCAAAAGAGTGCTTAAGGTTCGGCTTGGTCATTGAATACAGTACAATCAATGCAATAGGCAGTAACAAGATGGTGATAGGGAGACCGAGTTTCATCCAGCCAGTGAAATCAAGGCCAACTTCAGCTGCGGCAATGGCGTTTGGCGGGCTACCTACTAGTGTGGCGATACCACCAATCGAGGCGCAGTAAGCAATACCAAGTAAAACGAATAGGTAAGTGCTGTGACTTTTCTCTCTATCAAGTTTGCTCATGACCCCTAATACAAGCGGTAACATCATGGCGGTAGTCGCTGTGTTCGAAATCCACATCGAAAGCCCGGCGCTAACACCAAAAAGCATAAACACCGCAGTCGACATCTTGCCTTTCGCTAGGATCAGCACTTTATCTGCGATGGCTTGATCCAATTTCTGTTTATGTAGTGCGGCGGCAAGAGCAAAACCACCCAAAAACAAAAAAATGATCGAGTTGGAGAAGTTATTCAGCGCTGCTTGTGTATCAAAAACGCCCATGAAGACGGCGAGCATCGGGACGAGCAGCGCGGTGATGCTAACGTGAATGGCTTCTGTAAGCCAAAGTACCGCGACAAAGGTAAGGATACTGAGTCCAACGACTACTTTAGGATCAAAAGGTAGAGTGGTCATGAGGGTAATAAACAACAAAATATTCGCGATGAATATCATGCTGTTTCTGGTGAGTAACCAGTTCTTTAACGTAACAGCGAGTGCGGTCATAGCATGTGCTCCTTTTGCTTCGCCTCTGTAGGGTTATTGTTTTGTCTTTCCTGAGTGGCTATGCCACTTAAAAAGAGATGTGAGGCGTAAATACTGACTTGCGTTACGTGAATGTTATGAGTTTTGTGGGTGTTGTGTTGGTGATAATTAACGTTGTAATAACAAACTGTGAGGTTTAAAAAGTAAAAGGTGTAGATTTCTACCCATTTATTGAGAAAGGGAATCGGACCCTTCTGCTGGTGGCTGAGAAAGAGGCGTTTCTAATGGTTCGAGCGCAATGGGTTCTTGTGGACCAAGGAAGCGAGGTTGCGTGTTAATGACGTAAAGATCGATAAACGCTTTGACGCGAGCCAGTACTTCTCGACTGCGCATCGACCAAATTTGCTTGCTGTTACTTGGGCCGGAAACGGCTAAACAGCGTGCATTGATCTGATAAGCATTGGCAATAAACAAGGCTCGTTCACAGTGAAAACGTTGTGTGACGATGAGGAAATGATCGGAAGCAAAAATTTTCTTTGCGCGAACAATGGAGTCTAAGGTGCGAAAGCCTGCGTAGTCGAGGTGGATGTTCGTTTCGGGTACGCCTGCTTTGAGTAGATCACGTTTCATGGTCCACGGTTCATTGTACGAGCGATGGGCGTTGTCGCCACTCAGCAGCAAGTGTTGCACTTTGTTTTGTCGGTAAAGCTCAATGGCGGCATCAATGCGATGTGTGTAGTAAGTATTGAGTGTGCGGCCAATGTATTTACTGGTTCCTAGCACCACGGCGACATCAAAACCTTCCACTTGATCATAGCTGGTGATGATTTTGTCGGAGGCCTGCAAGCTTACCCAGCGGTCCACGATAATGACAAATAATATCGCGCAGAGTATTGCAACGAGTGATCCCCCAATCAGCCGTTTTAAACTTATCCAACTTTTCAAACCGGCTAGGCGATCAAACACGACATATCACTCCATCTCTTTCTAAGTCCACATCTTAACGGAAAGTCACAGAAGAGTTGAAGTCAATTTCTGGTGAAATCTCTCATTTTTGCTGTCAAAAAAGCCCTCGCGAAGAGGGCTGTTTTGGCTAGGATTAAAACGCTGTGCGCTTGTAACGGCGGTATACCGGTTGCCAGAAATGTTGTTCAATAGCGACTTGCAGCGCATCGTCAGCAATTTCCAACGCCACCCCTTGTTCGATGGCTTTTTTCGCCACTGCGTAAGCAATGCGTTTTGATACGGTGTGGATCTCTTCCAGTGGTGGCAGGAGCGCGCCTTTGCCATTGATTGCCAACGGAGAACACGTCGCCAATGCGCGGCTTGATTCCATCAACATTTCGTCTGTAACACGTTTGGCGTTGACGGCCAAGACACCCAAACCGATACCCGGGAAGATATAACTGTTATTGCATTGTACGATTGGGTAGGTTTTGCCTTCATGAATCACAGGATCGAACGGGCTGCCAGTGGCTACCAATGCGTCGCCGTTTGTCCAGCGAATGATATCCGCAGGCACCGCTTCCACTCGGCTAGTTGGGTTAGATAGTGGGAAGACGATTGGACGAGGGCAGTGCTTGTGCATCTCTTGAATGACTTCTTGAGTAAACAAGCCAGGAGCGCCAGAAACCCCGATCAATACGGTTGGTTTTGCGTTCTTCACCACATCAAGTAGCGAGAAGCCATTGGCTTCGGTTTCCCATTTCGCCGTCACGGTCTGTTTTTGTACCAGACGTTGTTGGAAATCAAGCAGGTTTGGCATGCCTTCTTGCAATAAACCCCAACGGTCAACCATGAAAACTTGAGAGCGCGCTTGCTTATCTGAAATACCTTCCGAGACCATTTGTGCAATGATCGCTTCGGCAATACCACAGCCGGCAGAACCTGCGCCGAGGAAAGTAATGCGTTGCTCAGAGAGCTTGCTGCCAGCCGCTTGACACGCTGCCATCAAGGAGCCAACCGTTACTGCCGCGGTGCCTTGGATATCATCATTGAAGCAACAAATGCGGTTTTTGTAACGCTCAAGTAGCGGCATCGCGTTTTTCTGTGCGAAGTCTTCAAACTGAATAAGTGCATCTGGCCAGCGGCGTTGAACCGCTTGGATGAACTCTTCAACAAATGCGTCGTAATCTGCACCCGTAATGCGCGGGTGACGCCAGCCCATGTACATTGGGTCAGCAAGACGTTGTGGGTTATTGGTACCGACATCCAATACGATAGGCAAGGTGTAAGCTGGGCTGATCCCGCCACAAGCGGTGTAAAGAGAAAGCTTACCGATAGGAATGCCCATGCCGCCGATGCCTTGGTCACCCAGGCCAAGAATACGCTCACCATCGGTCACCACAATCACTTTCACGTTGTGGTTAGAGGCGTTGTTCAGAATATCGTCAATACGATCACGGTTTGCGTAAGAAACGAATAACCCACGGCCACGGCGGTAAATATTGGAGAAGTTTTCACACGCCGCACCCACGGTCGGGGTGTAAATGATCGGCATCATCTCAGTGATGTGATTTTGTACCAAGCGATAGAACAAGGTTTCGTTGGTATCTTGGATATTGCGCAGGTAGATGTGCTTATCCATGTCACTCTCGAACGCTTTGTACTGCATGTATGCGCGTTCAACCTGCTCTTGAATCGTTTCCGTTGTTTCAGGAAGCAGACCTTCAAGGTTAAAAGAGATGCGTTCTTCCGCTGAAAAAGCGCTGCCTTTGTTTAGTAATGGGGTACTCAGTAGCGCCGGACCCGCGAACGGGATGTAGAGTGGGCGTTTATCGTTATTCATTGGGTGCCTTAGTAGGGTTTTTGAGGAAACGCTAAAAATGATAACGGCTTCACTAATTGGTTGTAAATAGCGCTTGATATACATCAAATCAAACGCACAAAAAAAGTTGCTTAATGCGCGAAATATCAGCATTCAAACATCCACGTCCGAGCGTTTTAATACTGAATCAGAGAGAAATGACCAGTGTACGCCCCTGTGATGAAAGTTTAAGGGTATACTCCGAAACAAATTTAAACGCAGTGAAATTTTATGTCCGCACTTCCTATCGACGCCATTAAAGCGCAATTTGATCATCACCTTGGCCAAACTCATCTTGTGGTGGAAGCTGAAACTGGCTCAGGAAAATCCACTCGCTTGCCATTGTGGGCGGCAGAGCACGGTCGAGTGCTGGTGATTGAACCAAGGCGAATTGCTTGTACGTCATTAGCCGAGTTTTTGGCTGAGCAATCTGGTCAGCCTTTGGGGAGTAACGTCGGGTATGCGATCAAACTTCAGGCCGCTTATGACGCGCAGACCAATATCGTGTTTGTGACTCCGGGTGTGGCATTACGTTTGTTAGCGGAAGATGGCCTGAGTGCGTTTGATATCGTTATTATTGATGAATTTCATGAGCGTCGATGGGACATGGATCTCCTCACCGCGATGCTCAAAGCGCAAAATAAGCATCGGTTGGTTTTAACCTCAGCGACGTTGGCGGGTGAAAAACTGGCGAAATATCTCAATGCCGAACGTTTGCAATCTCAAGGCCGCTGTTACCCAGTTAGCATTGAATACCGAGCCAAAGAGAGCCACCTTTTGCCCAGCAAGAAACAGTGTGAGCAAGACGTGATGGCCGCGATCAATGAAGTGTTACAAACCGAAGGGCAAGATATCTTAGTTTTCTTACCCGGCAGGAAAGAGATTTCAAACATTGCCAGTCAGTTGCAAGCGCAACCCTCTTTGGTTGTGGCAAAGCTGCATGCCTCCGTTTCAGATGAAGAGAAACGCATAGCTTTAAGCGTGCAAACCCAGCGTAAAGTGGTTTTAGCGACCAATGTGGCGGAAACCTCGCTGACGATACCGAACATCACCACCGTGATTGACAGTGGCTTAGAGCGACGCACCATACAACGAAATGGTCGAACAACCTTGATCCTTTCCCATATTTCCAAGGCCAGTGCGGCACAAAGAGCAGGGCGTGCTGGTCGTGTTATGGCTGGCCAATGTTTGCGTCTGTACGGTGAACACGCGCCACTTGAACTTGCCACGCCCCCCGAACTGCAGCGAGAAGAACTCAGCGAGCCGATGTTGGCAGCAGCCTGTTGTGGCTATCGCTTGGCCGAGCTTGAGTTTTTAGATGGTTTGCCAGAGAAATCCCTTGTGCAGGCACACAAGATACTCAATGACATGCAGGCCATCACAGCCGAAGGCAAAGTGACCGAGCACGGACAAAAGCTCTATCCTCTACCTGTTGACACGCTATACGCTGACCTTGTCACTCGCATGCCAACCAAGGCACTCAAAGAGGCCATGATTGATCTCGCCGCTGGTCTCTCTGTCCCTGCGGCGCTCTATCAAATCAAAGGGGGAGAAGAAGCTGAGAAGCTACGTGAACAAGAGCCGCAACAGTGCGACGCCACGTTAATGATTCAGCTCATTCGGGGTCAGCGCTTTAGTGGTGTGATCGTAGATGACGGGGCGTTAGACGAAGCACGAGGCTTGTCTCAACAAATGCGCGACCTCTTTGAACTGCCTGATCTTGAGGTGAGTTCGAGATACACGCGTGTTGAACTGGTCACGGCCATCGCTCGTTTGCATCCAGAGTTGGTCTTTATCCGCCGAGCCAAACGACGTGAGGCGTTGGGGAATGGAAAGATGGAAATGATGGTCGGTCGCCAAAGCCGATTTTCTGACAAACACGAGCTAGCGCTTGTGTTAGATAGCCATAGCTTGCCGGGGAAAGGCGTGAAACAGACGCTCAATTTAGCCAGTGTGATCATGCCCGCTCCGTTGACCTTGATTAACGAGCTCGAGCTAGGGGAGTGGCGACAAGGGGAAACTCGCCCATCAAACGATGCGGTCGAAGTGGAGATGCAACTGGTTTACGCAGGTCGAGTGGTGGAGAGCAGGCTGGAACAACCTCAAGGAGAGGATGCCATTGAAACCATCGTCGCTCTGGTAAAAACAGGCCAGTTGCTGCCGGATCTCTATGCGTTTGTCACGACACAAATGACGCATTGGCACTTGTATTGCGCGTTGGGCTTAAATGAAGAACAACGCCCCATCGGATTGTTGGATTTTGACCAATGGTTGCGCGAGCAGCTTCATGCCATGGGAGTGAACGAAGTGGATGAAATGGCACTGTTTGAAAGCTGTGATTTCCCGTATCGAGGTATCCCAGATTGGCAATACAAGGATTTTGCTGAGCAATTTCCGTTATCGCTCTCTTTGCCAGATTTACAGCTGACGGTGGAATATTTTCCTGCTGGCAAATTGGTGCAAGTGGTCTTCGCTGGTGGCAACCGCAAAGGCGATCCTAAGCGTTGGGAACTGCCTCGTTTTTCCGGTTGGCGAGTGCAATATCGTAAAGCGAGTCGAGTGATTGATGTTCGTTAAAATAAGGGTGGTGTTATGTTAATGGTGGGTGAGAGACATTTTGCTTTGAAATGATTGGGTTGGAATAATATTTGCTTTATTGAGCGATGAATGTTTTCATTTGCCGCTTTATGGCAACTTGCTCAAGCCCTTGTTTAGTGTTTGAAAGAGAAACAACGGTTCTCGAACAAATAGCTAAGCGTCAATCACTGAAGGAACACAATGAAGTTTAAAGCGCTCGCATTGCTCTTAACCGCCCCTTTGTTTGCTCAGGCGAAAAGCCTCAATACCATTTCCAGTTATGAAGATAACTATGCGATTGGCACTTATACCTCCGATATCAATGATGAAGCCTATGAAGCCAGTGGTTCTGGTATGGATAATTTGCAGCACTTCGAAGTGAAGTTTCAGCTCTCGGTTTCGGTTCCTCTCTATCGATTCAGTAAAGCCACTGCCGTCGTTGGTTCCTATACGCAAAAATCTCTTTGGCAGTTGGCCAATTCAGATATTTCTTCTCCCTTTAGAGAAACCAACTATAAACCACAGCTGTTTATTGCTCATCAAAGCAATATGCTGATCTTTAACCATTTGGAGGCGGGTTATAAGCACGAGTCTAATGGTCGTTCATCGGCGTTATCTCGTAGTTGGGATCGTCTCTACCTTGCTGCAGAGCGTTTGGATGGACCGTTGGAATACGGTGTGCATCTTTGGTCTGTGGTAGGGGATACATCGGAAAACCGAGATATTGAAGATTACTACGCGCCGTATGAAATTTGGATGAAGCTGTACAGCGCGGCAGGCATATTTAATGCGCGAGGATTCTACAATTGGGATGACAGCCGTGGTGGCGTAGAAGTGGGCTATACCTTTTACTTTAATGATCTGATTGGCATCTACATTCAGGCATACCATGGTTATGGTGAAACTCTGATTGATTATGACCACAATCAAACTCGGATCGGTGCCGGTTTCAAGCTGGTACGCTGGTAAGTACAAACGATGCTCTCCCTCTCTATAAATGGGAGGGTATTTGTTTTAAACGCAAAATATTAATCAATCCGACGCATATCGTTAAAGGGTGTGAGTGACGATTGTTACAACTCTGGTTTTAATATTTCTTTTCCTCTCGAAACTAGGGCATAAAAGACCATTGTTTTATATCCTATTGCTATATCAAAACACTTGACTGATATTGAGTATGTTGTGTTGCCAATCTGTCGGGGGACAAAATGGAAAAACAGGGAAAGAGACACGTCGAATTTGACTACACCAGTTTTCTAGGGGCTTCATGCAGTAAAAAATGGACGTTTTTAGAAGCCTTAACCACCTTTGCTCCAGTCTTTGGTGTGATGTGGAAGAACAGTATCGCAGAGCTGTCAGAACCAGAAGATCGACTTTGGGACGCCGCCTTAAAGAGCATGTCTTCACGCCGTAGCGATGAGTCCAACTTGGTAACGCTACTCAAACTGGCAAAACTGGAGGGGATAGACGAGCTGACGGTGGTGATGCCGTATGCGCTAGAGCCCACCCAGATCGACTTCATTCAAAATCGCAGCGAAAGCAAAATTGACTGCCGAGAGCAAGATGTGTTCGTGATCCGCTTGAAAGATCTCAGTTAACCCAGTTTGATGAAGTAATGTGAAGTAATGAAAAAAAACGCCTGCAGTATGAAGTGATGCAGGCGTTTTTTGTTTTTAATCGCTGGTTTAGGCTTAGTCAATCAAACCGTATTCGCGGCCAAGAATATCGATGATTTCTTGCTTTGGATTGTCGCTTAAGACGATCTCTTTTCCGGTAATTTTCTCTGCGATGTTGATGTAAGTACGAGAAACGGCCATTAGTGCTTCTTCAGGCAGTTCGTTGTCTCGTGCGAGCGCTTCACGCTCAGGCATACGGTCTTTATTCAGTAAAATATCTGGGTCAGGGAAGTAGTTGAGTAAGAATTGTCTAAAGCCTTCTTTTGAATTCTCGACAATTTTGCCTGCTTGATACGCTTGGGCATCCCAAATTCGTGACGAATCTGGCGTACCTACTTCATCCATGTAAATCAGTTTTTCATTTCCAGCCGCGTCCGTGACATAACCAAATTCAAATTTGGTATCGACAAAGATTTGATCCACGTTCGCCAATGCTTCACTGATCACTCCAAAGCCGTCTTTTAGCAGTTTTTCGTAAAGCGCGATATCGTCAGCACTCGAGAAATTAAACGCGGCAAAGTTATCGGCGATATTTTGGCGAGTAATATTAACGTCGTCTGCTTCTGGAACACCTGGGATGCCCTTCAAAATGCCTTTTGTTGATGGCGTCATGAGCAGATCCGGCAATGCTTTGTCTTTTTCCAAGCCTTCAGGTAGCTGAATACCACAGAATTCACGCTCCCCTTTTTCGTAAGCACGCCACATTGAACCAGTAATGTACTTGCGGCAAATTGCTTCGATTTTCACCGGTTTGGCTTTTTGTACGATCCAGACAAAAGGATGTGGAATATCCAAAATGTGGCTGTCAGCCAGACCATTTTCTTTGAACAAGCCAAACCAATGGTTTGAAATGGCATTGAGCGCTGCGCCTTTGCCCGGCACGCCGTTCAACCCGTACTCTCCATGCCAAATGCAATCAAAAGCGGAAATACGGTCGCTGATCACCATGATCGCCAATGGGGCGTCAGGGGCAACATTGTATCCTTTCTCTTTAATCAGTCGGGCACTGTCTTCTTCGGTCAACCAGTAAACAGAACGAACTTTTCCACTGTGTACAGGTTTATCGGTGCGGATGGGTAGGTCATCGTTGACGGCAAGTACTTGGTCAGCAAGGCTCATTTTGACATTCCTATCATAATTTCAAACGTCATGCGGGAAATGAATCGGACAACAAAATCTAACGGATTCATCGATTACCGGGGCATGATACCAGAACTATTTGAAGTCGCCAGAGAAAAAGCAAACGTTTGCTTTGTTTTTGCCAAACAAAAAATACCTCCCATTTGGGAGGCGAGATGCAGGATGGATAACGTTGAACTTGTTAGTGATACTTGTGTGCTCTGCCTTCAACGAAAAACACTTCACAGCCATACTCACGAGCGAGATCGCTAAGCAAAGATTGGTTAATCAAATCGATTTGATCGGAAGCGACAACCGCAGCGGCATTGCCTGAGCGAATTGCTTTCATCACGATCTCCATTTCAGTCATCGTCTGAGAAGCTTTCATTTGGATGACATTCTGGCAGCGGATATTGGAAGCAGTAAGTTGTGCAAAGTCAGGTCTTGGGCACTCAGCTGTAAACAAAATCCACTGATTTTGAGCGGAAAGATTAGCCAGCTTTTGCAACAACTGATCAGAAACATTCATAGGTACGGTTGGCTGAGCTAACACGTTAAAACGAGAATAGAGTCGAGTTTGAGTTTGAATCTGCATCTTACTGTTCCTTTATACATGCTGTATGTGTATACAGTAGTTTTTTTAAGGCGATTGATCAACTCTTTTTGTTGGATTTTTCACCTAAACCGATCGTTTATTGAAAAAGAAATATTTTTATCTAATTGATTTTTAATGGTTTGTCTTTCATTTGGTACGTAGTGATAAGTATGGGAATTTGTGACGAATATCACTGGTAGGTGAGTCAGTTGGTAAGAGGAACAGTAAAACCACTGTATAGCACTGTATAAACGCGTGAATAAAAAACGCCCTCAGCATAAGCAAGAGGGCGTCTTAGTCAGAATTCGGTGTTAAGCGTATAGCCAAACAGCGAGTGCGAAAAAGCTGGGTGCGAGAATAGAGGTGATGATGCCACACAGTACTAACGCTAAAGAAGAAAAGGCGGCGTCACCCGGCGCTTTCTCCACGCAGGTCGCGGTACCGAGCGCATGCGAAACTGTCCCCATGGTGAGTCCGCGTGCGATAGGGTGTTTAATGCCAAGCAAATTATAAATTGGGTAGGCAAGGATTGCCCCAAACAGCCCAACGAGCAGCACCAGAATCGCAGCAACAGCGGCTTCGCCTCCTAAGTGGCTTGAGATTTCCATTGCAATCGGCGTGGTGACTGACTTACCAAGCAGGCTGGCAATCAAGCTAATGTCAGCCTTGAAGGCGACGGCAATGAGCATGGCGGTGAGCATTGACATGATGCTGCCTAGGGTACAAGCGAAGGCAATGATACGCCAATTGGCTTTGATTTGTGGAAGCTGTTCATACAGTGGATAAGCAAGCGCGACCACCGCAGGCTGTAGCATGTAGCTGATCCACTCATTATCGGAGTAATAGGTCTCAAAAGGGACCTTCAATACCGTTAACATCGGAATCAAAATAGCGATACTGATCAGTAGCGGGTTAGCCAAAGGATTGTTGATTTTGATGGCAAGCCAACGAGCAAATAAGAAAACGATGATAGTGACGAGTAACCACATGATTATGCTTCCTCACCAAGAATTCGTTGAAGTAACCAGCCTAAACTCACCAACACAATCAAAGAGCCGCCAATGGCCGCTGCGATAATTGGCAATGCGTTTGCGATGAGCATATCGAAGTGCTCCATTAAACCAACACTGATCGGAACGAACAGCAAGATCATATAGCGAATCAATAAGCTGGCACCGGGTTTGACCCATTCGACTTTGACGATGCCGATCGCCATCGATAAAAACAGTACCAACATCCCTATTACACTTCCTGGCACTGAGGTTCCTGTCCAGTGCTGTATGCCTGAGCCAATCGTCAAGGCTAGGAAAATAAGGCCAAATGAAACAACGAGGCCAAATAAATCTTTAAGGGAGAATTTCATAGTTTGGGAGTCATTCTTAATGTGGGAGCGTTTCGCTCCCGGCAATTATGAGATCAAGCTCTCAGTATAGCGGTACACGGATTTTAATATCGCCATTTTCTTTTCGTCACTTTCATGTTCGTGAACTAAGTTTTCCAAATTAAGCATGTACTCTTCAATTCGACTTTCGAAGTATTCGCGGCAATGATTCGCCCAACGGCGCTGTTCGTTCTCATCCAACGTCCATGGGTAATTGCGCGCACGGTAGCGAAACAGCAGCGGTTCGATGCGTTTATCGTTGAACGTGATGTCCAAAGCGGCAAGGTGAGTTGGATCGGTTTGGCGGATAATGTCCATCGAGGCTTTGTCGGCAGGCGAGAAGAAACCGTCGTACAACAGGGTATCGACATCATGACTTTTCTCAAACTCGCGTTCAATTGAGAACAGCTGCACCAACTTTTCTCGCACTTCTGGGTGCTGGCGAATAAGGGCTAAGTTTGCCAAACATTGTTCTCGGTCGATGCCAATATTGGTGGCGTTCTCCGCTGTGAGGGTTTTGGCGGGTGCTAAAATCGGGCACTTATTCAAATGCACCAGTTTAACTGGCACAGGCAGTAAGTCACCCAGCTCATCATGACGTGTGTAAAGACGCTCATGCAGCGCATCGGCATCCAAATCGAAGAGGGGTTGAGGATCTTTGGCTAAGTCGACCACAATCACCGCATTGTTGTTGGTCGGGTGCCAAGCTAATGGCACAATCCAACTGGTGTATTGGCATTCACGGCCTAACATGCCAGAGACATGCATCAAAGGGGTCATGTTAACAATATCGATCAACTCATTGAGCTTACGCTTATGGCGCATGCTAAAGAAGTAATCAAACAATTTGGGTTGCGCGGCTTTGACTTTTTTCGCCATTTCGATGGTGGCGATTACATCGGCCATCGCATCATGCGCGTTACTGTGTTCAATGCCATTCGCTACCGAAAGGTGCTCCAGTTTAAAGCTGGTAAAGCCTTCTTCATTTTCCGGCCATTCCACCCCTTCCGGTCTTAATGCGTGACAAGCTCGCATCACATCAAGCAGATCCCAGCGTGAATTGCCGTTTTGCCAGCTCCATGAATAGGGATCGAGGAAATTGCGATAGCAGGTGTAACGCGTGACTTCGTCATCGAAGCGAATACTGTTGTAGCCGAGGCTCGTGGTGTTCGGGCGCGACAACTCTGCGTGGATTTTAGCGATGAATTCTGGCTCTGGTAAGCCTTCTTTCTGCGCTTTTTGCGGCGTAATTCCGGTAATGAGCGCGGCTTCGGGGGCCGGTAAATAATCGGCAGGTGGGCGACAATAAATTACCAATGGTTCGCCGATGATATTGAAGTTGTCATCGGTACGAACGCCAGCAAATTGCGATGGGCGATCTTTTGCTGGGCTGGTTCCCCAAGTCTCATAGTCAAAAAAGAAGAAAGTGGGCTGATTGTCTTGCTGCATTCGGCTTACCTAGCGTTCAAACGAAGCGTGTATTAGACCATTGTGAGCCCTTGCTGGCAATGAGTTCCCGTGTTTAGCGGTATTGTTCGAGCAATTTAACCATTTCGTTTTTATGCAAAATTTCCACTTTCTGTGGATGAGGTGCAAAAACACGATAGAGCATGGCTAGCGCGACCTCTTTGGCATCGATAGGCGTGTAATTGCGGAGCTTGCCGCGCATGAAGGGAATAAACGGGCGCATCAGGCGTTGCAACCATTTTTCATCACTGCGCGAGGCGTGGCGTTGGCCCTTGAGTGGGCCGGGACGAACGATAACAAGCTGTTCAAAGCCCATATTCATCAGAGCACGTTCCATCTGTCCTTTACATTTGAGGTAATGGAAGCGCGATTGTGCGTCTGCGCCAAGGCTTGATACCACCGCGACTCGCGTGACACCAAGCAGTTTCATGGTTTGAGCGACTTGGCACACCAGTTCAACATCAATCTGACGCAATTGCTCTCGGCTTCCGGCTTGCTTTTTGGTTGTTCCTAAACAGATGAAGCCTACCGTGGGCCTCGCTCTTTCATCTGGCCAATCGGAGATGAGCAGATCGGGCTCAATCAGATTAACGAGTTTGATCGCTTGGGGAATGTTGACGGTAATTTGGCGGCGAGTTAAGGCGTAAAGTGTACTGATTGCCTCATGCGGTAAGATCTGTTCAATCAATTGCGACCCCACAAGGCCAGTTCCGCCAGCGACTATGACTGCTGTGTTTTCACCACGAATCGTCATCGTGTTGCTCCTAAAACCATCAAGAGGGTTATCTTGTTGAACTCTCTTGAGTTTAGCAATGGAAAGCGTTCGAGGGTTTGATGGCGGTAACAAAAGAAAAGGCCCGAAAGGGCCTTGTGTGGGAGTTAGGTCATCGACAATGGAACTTGTCGATTGCTCTGAGGGCGCTTCGCATCGCCACCCGATTTCTTCGGTTTACGGCTTTGATTGGCAAACATAGTGTGTACCTCAGTGTTGGAGACGAGAACATCACTGCATATCTTATGCCATCATCTGAACGCCATTTAGGGGATGTTGAATGCTGAAACCGCCCGCTTTGTGCAAAAAATGCGGTTTTGATTCGCAATTTGAGAAAATCGATGCGCACAGATGGCCACGGTTAAGTCGTGATCAGCAAAATGGGCGCTCAGCAGAAAATGGTTCTCGACCACCATTTCTCTCGATGAAGCGTATCTTGACTCTTTCTCCCCGATTCCTTCACCTGTACACTAAAGAACTTCTTGTTTTTACGCCACTTCGACACCAACAGGGACCGTTATGCTAGAGCAACAATTTGCCGCTGAGATCCAGCACATCATCGACAACAAAACCAAACCGCTAGGCGCACTGGGGCAACTCGAGCAAGTTGCTTTACAATTGGCACTTATCCAGAGCCAAGGTAAAGAGCAAGCGGCGACGCATATTGAGATCAAGCAGCCGCAGATGCTGCTTTTTGCTGGAGACCACGGTGTCGCCGATGAAGGGGTGAGCATCGCACCGAGTGCGGTGACACAACAAATGGTATTGAATTTTCTCGAAGGTGGTGCGGCGATAAACTGCTTTTGCGCGCTTCATAACATCGACCTGACGGTGGTTGATTGTGGCATTTTGTTGCCTGTCGACAGTGATGCACCGAATCTCATCTTACGTCGTTTGGGCTCTCGCACCGCCAACTTTGCCATTGAGTCGGCCATGACGGCGGATCAAGTCGAACAAGCTTTGCACAATGGTCAACAAATAGCGGCAGAGAAAATTGCTCAAGGTGCGGATTTATTGATGTTTGGAGAAATGGGCATTGCCAACACCAGCTCTGCCGCGGCACTGCTCAGTGCATTATCTGGCCGCGAAGTGGATCACTGTGTTGGCCGAGGTACAGGCATCAGTGAAGAGCAGTTGTCGCACAAAATTAAAGTCGTGGCGCAAGGCGTGGGGCGCTGTGAAGGTCAATCGGTTAATGCGATTCTCGCTGAAGTTGGCGGGTTTGAGATCGTGACCATGGCTGGCGCGTTTATCGCTGCTGCTGAGCATAAAACCCCAGTGCTGGTGGACGGTTTTATTGTTTCGGTTGCGGCCTATATCGCGACGTTGCTGAAACCGGAGGTGAGAGACTATTTGTTGTTCGCTCATCGCTCCGAAGAACAGGGGCACCAAATTGTTTTGTCACTTCTTGAAGCTAAGCCTTTGCTGGATTTGGGGCTGCGTCTTGGTGAAGGAACAGGAGCCGCGCTGGCGTACCCACTATTAAAAGCGGCGGCGCAGTTTTATAACAATATGGCAAGCTTTGAAAGCGCAGGAGTAACGGTTTGATATGAAAACCTGGCAGTATCAGTATCAATTGTTTTGTTTGGCGGTGAGCTTTTTTAGCCGCCTGCCCGTGCCCAAATCAACACCGTATAGTGATGAAAGAATGAATCAGGCTGGGCGTTACTTTGCTTTAGTCGGTACATTGCTTGGCTTACTGTGCGTACTGATTTATGCGTTTGCATCGCTGTTTTTCCCTTATCAGGTGGCGATTGTCCTGATGATGGCGTTTAGCTTACTGCTGACAGGCGCCTTCCATGAAGATGGACTCACTGACATGGCGGATGGCATTGGTGGGGGGATGACGCTCGACAAACGCCTCACCATCATGAAGGACAGCCGCATCGGAACCTATGGCAGCGCCACATTGACCATGGCGCTTATTGGTAAGTTCGTTTTTCTCACCACGTTGGCACGTCAACCCGACTTTGGCTTGATGATTGTTGTCGCCTACACCTTGAGCCGAGCTGTTGCCGCCACACTGATTTACGACATGCCCTATGTCTCTGACAGCGATACCAGTAAAAGCAAGCCATTGGCGAATGCACAATCCTCCACGGAGCTGGCGATACTGATCCTAACGGGGGTATTAGCGGCGATCAGCTTAGGGCTGGGTGTCGGTTTACTATTGATTTTATTTGCGATCCTCTTCCGCTGGGCATTTAAACGTTGGCTGCTAGCGCGTTTGGGCGGCTTTACCGGAGATTGCTTGGGTGGGGCTCAACAATTGATGGAACTAGGCATCTATTTAGTTCTGATTGCGGTGGTGCAGTGACGATGAGTTGTTCAACCAATAAAGCGCTGGTGTTGGGTGGGGCGCGCTCGGGTAAATCTCGTTTTGCTGAACAGCTTGCGCGGCAATGGTCTCAACAACATGATGCCAAATGCCACTACGTCGCCACGGCGGTGCCTTTTGATCAAGAAATGGCAGAGCGAATTTACCATCACCAACAGCAACGTGGACAAGGTTGGTGTGAATATGAGGCGCCGCTGTACTTAGCAGAGCGGCTCTCGCAGTTTGGTGCTGACGATGTGGTGCTGGTGGATTGTTTAACGGTGTGGCTCAATAACTGGCTGTTTGAGTTTGGCGAGCATGCGAGCAATGAAAAACTGGAGCAAAAGGTTGCCCAGTTGGCATCCGTTGTGAAAGAAAGCCCGGCACAGATCATTTTGGTCTCTAATGAAGTGGGGCTAGGCGTGGTGCCTTTAGGGCAAATCAGCCGTCTATTTGTGGATAATGCAGGTCGTATGAATCAGTCACTTGCTCAGGTGTGTGACAACGTCACTCTGGTCGCGGCGGGGTTACCCCTTGTATTGAAATCGAGTGGTCATCAATAGGGAAAAGCGATGGAAGTGATCTTACTGCGTCATGGCAAAACGGCAGCGGAAGCGGGTTTATTTGGTCGAACCGATGCCAAGGTACCGGCGGCTCGTCAGCAAGCGATTGCCGAGGCGTTGTTCGCTCAGCATGATGATGTTGAACTCATCGTGAGCTCGCCTCTCTCGAGATGCCATGAGTTGGCTGAGTTGCTTGGTCAACAGCACGATTGGCCAATTCGATTGCAAGCAGACTTACAAGAGATGGACTTTGGTCTGTTAGACGGAGTGCCTTTTGCTACTCAAGACTATCCGTGGCCTCTCCTCAACGCCTTTTGGCAAGATCCTGCCAATGCCTCTTTGCCAAAGGGCGAGACATTGGCGGAATTTCAGAAAAGGGTAGTGCAGTGCTGGTCGCAAATCATCAGCACAGAACATCGCAAAGTGTTAATCATCACTCATGGTGGTGTAATTCGACTTATCTTAGCTCACCTTTTGGGTGTAGACTGGCAACGCCCTCACTGGTATCAAACCTTGGCCATTGAGAACGCAAGTCTGACACACATAACGATTTTTACCGATAGTGACCAAACGCAGTTTCCGACAGTCAAAATGATCGGGATGCCTCTCTCTATCAGGGAAGAACAGACGAATCATCCAGTCGATTAGTCACAGATTCATAAGGAACACAGAATGACCGCGCCAAGCTGGGATCTTTCTATTGCCTATGCAGATTTAAACGATGTTCGTATCGAACAAGATATCGAACTGATCGAGCAGTGCATCAAACTGCTCAATACACAAGCGTCACAGCGTGAAGTGGTGAGCGTGATGCAAAATGCCATCGTCACCCGAGAAGCCGCAGGGCGTTTACTTTCGACGGTTTACACCTTTGCCAACTGTTATACCTCGGTGGATGTGACTCATCCTCAAGCCAAAGCTTTGGTTGGACGCATGGCCAAGCTAAGTTCTGAAATGGAACAGGCATTTAGCCCATACCAACTGGCGCTAATGCACGCAGATGACGATTTCATCGCCGACGTTTTAGAGAGCAATAATCCCGATGTAGCTGGTCAGGTATTTTCCATTGCTCAGCTGCGTAAGCTGGCGGATCAAAGCTTGAGTGTGTCTGAGGAACAACTGCTTTCTGCGATGCAAGTGGACGGGCGCGATGGTTGGGGCCGTCTCTACGACAACCTAACTGGCACCTTAAAAATCTCCCTAGATACCGAAGACGGTAAACAAGAAACGCTTGGATTTTCTCAAGCCGCCAGCTTGCTTTATGGGGCAGAATTCTCTCGTCAAGAACCTGCGTGGCGTGGGATTCAAAACGCGATGGCGACACACCGTGAAACCTTTGCGGCAATTTTGAATGCCCTTTCTGGCTGGCGTTTAACCGAATATCAAAAGCGCTCGCACCAACGCAAGATCCACTTCTTAGAGCCGAGCCTCTATGAGAGTCGTATTGAGGCACAAACCTTAGAAACCATGATCTCCGTGGCAAAGGAAAGTCGCTCGGTTGGCCAGAAAGCTGGGAAGCTAATGGCGCGAGTGCACGGCTTAGAGGCGATGAAGCCTTGGAATCACTTGGCTGCAATGCCGGCGTTTGACGGCGAAGCCAAAGTGTATGGCTTTGATGAAGCGATTGAGGTAATCCGCAATGCGTTTGCACAAGTCAACCCAGAAATGGCAAGCTTTGTTGACCTCATGGTGGAAAATGGCTGGATTGATGCCGCGCCTTCGGAAAACAAACGCCTCGGTGCGTATTGCACTAAACTAGCAGCCACCCGTACACCGCTGGTGTTTATGACTTGGTCGGGCAGCCGTTCAGATCTGCTGACTTTGGCCCATGAACTCGGGCACGCGTTCCACAACTGGGTGATGAAAGACATGCCCCTTTGCCAAACGCGTTACCCAATGACACTGGCAGAAACCGCGTCTATTTTTGCGGAAAACATTGTTCAGGATTATTTGATTGCACAAGCTGCCACCGCTGAAGAGAAATTGGAAATGTTGTGGGAAGAGCTCTCTTCTGCTTACGCGCTCACCATCAACATTCCTGTGCGTTACGAATTTGAAAAAGCGTTCTATGAGCGTCGTGCCAGCGGTGAATTGTCGGCGGATGATATTTGCCAGTTGATGAGTGAAACTTGGCAAGCCTGGTATGGCGATTCAATGTCAGAATCCGACCCCTATTTCTGGGCCAGCAAACTTCATTTCTCGATTTCAGAAATCAGTTTCTACAACTACCCCTATTTGTTTGGTTACCTTTTCTCGAAAGGCATCTACGCTCAGCGCGCGGCAAAGGGAGAGTCATTCTATCGTGATTACGTCGCTTTGCTGCGAGATACAGGGGCAATGATGGCGGAAGATGTGGTCGCGCAGCGTCTGCAAATGGATCTGACGCAAGCGGATTTCTGGCAACAGAGCATCGATCGTATCCGTGAAAAAGTGGATGAATTTGAACAACTGTTAGCGCAGATCGGAAAATAAAATTCCGTGATCTTGTTATAACGGAAAGGGTTAGGGATGTGGTAGAGTTCACTCCCTAACATACTGTTATTGTTTAAAAAGTGTTCGGTGATGACGGTCTCAATCTGCAAATCGTCCGGAATGAACGCAATTCTTGGTTTTTTGCGGTGAAAACTTCGATTTCTCTTGATAAGTGAGATCCTAGCAACATAAATGTTGTGAACATTTTATTAACATACCGCCGTGCAATTAAGGAGTAACGCATGACGAATTCTCTCTTTCGCCAATCGTTTTTGTCAGACACCCTAAATATGCAGCAATCTGTCGCGGCGAAAGCGACGACGTTAAGCAATGGGGTAAGATTGCAGCTGCATCAGCGTGGTGTGTTAGAAGTCATTCCGGCAAACAACAGCGCGGAAACGAAAAATATCATTTTATCGTCAGGGATCCACGGTGATGAAACTGCACCGATGGAACTGATTGACAAGATTGTTCACGATATCGAAACGGGCTTTCAAGATGTGCAAGCGCGTTGTCTATTTATCATTGCTCATCCAGAAGCGACCAATGCGCATACGCGTTTTATTGAAGAAAACCTCAATCGTCTGTTTGATGAAAAAGAGCATCAGCCAAGCAAAGAGTTGGTGATTGCCGATCAACTGAAGTTATTGGTGAAAGCATTTTTCGATAACACGCCGGTAGAGAGCCGTTGGCACTTAGATTTGCATTGTGCGATACGAGCGTCGAAGCACTACTCGTTCGCGATCAGTCCGAAAACGCGTCATCCGACTCGCTCTAAAGCGTTGGTGGATTTTGTCAACCACAGCCATGTTGAAGCGTTGCTGCTCTCTAACTCACCATCCAGCACGTTTAGTTGGTTTAGTGCAGAATACTATTCTGCTCAAGCACTGACGATGGAGTTAGGCCGAGTCGCTCGCATTGGTGAGAATGAGTTAGAGCGCTTTACCGCGCTGGATTTGACCATGCGTGATTTAATCGCAGAAGTGACCCCAGAGCATTTGCCTAAGCCTGCGATTACCTACCGAGTGAGCCGCACTATCGTGCGCTTACATGAGGATTTTGATTTCCGCTTTGATGATAGCGTGGAAAACTTTACCTCATTTATGCACGGTGAAGTGTTTGGTCATGATGGCGATAAGCCGTTGATGGCGAAGAACGACAATGAAGCGATTGTTTTTCCCAATCGTAAAGTCACTATTGGCCAGCGCGCGGCCTTGATGGTCTGCAAAGTCAAAACTCGTTTTGAAGATGACCAACTGGTTTACGATTAATCATTTCCCGCTGTCCTCTTACGAAAGTTCAGTTGTGGCAAGCGTTTAACGGTTTATTTTTGAAAGGCTTAACGTTAGAGTTAAGCCTTTTGTTTAGCGAGCGAGTTGAATCATTGCCCATGGAACTGCACCAACTGATAGCCCACAAAGAGAAGCGATGGCGAGCCACCTTATTGGTGATGGTGGCTGTACTTTTGATTCTCTCTGCTCTCTATTTGATGGTGGGGGAAGTCTTTCTTTCTCCGTTTTCTTCCTTGAGCAGTTTTGAACATAAGCTGTTGGTTGATCTGCGTCTGCCGCGACTGGTGGCGGCAATGGTGATCGGCGCGGCATTAGCTGTCTCGGGGGCGACATTACAAGTCTTACTTGGCAATGTGCTTGCTGAACCTGGTGTGTTAGGCATCTCCGGTGGGGCGAGTTTGGCCATGGTGATTGCGCTCTTTTTATTACCCGTGATGCCGACGCCAACGGTGTTTATGCTGGCAGCGATCATTGGTGCCTTGGTCTTTACGTTGATTTTGGTGGGGATGACAAGAGCGATGCACTTGTCGACCTCGAGAATGCTCCTTGTGGGGGTGGCACTCGGTATTTTATCGGGCGCGTTTGTCACTTGGGCCTTTTATTTCAGTGATGATCTCAGCTTGCGTCAACTGATGTATTGGTTAATGGGGAGCATTGGTGGGGCAAGTTGGCACCATCATCTGGTGACACTTGTATTGCTTCCGGTCTTGGTTTGGCTCTGTCTGCAAGGGCAAACGTTGGACAAACTGATGCTGGGTGAAACGCACGCCGCGCAACTGGGCGTTGATGTGTACAAGGTACGTTGGCGGCTGATTTTGGCGGTCTCCATCTTGATCGGCTGCGCGGTGGCTCTTGGCGGTATTATCAGCTTTGTTGGTTTAGTCGTGCCTCATTTGCTGCGCATGGCGTTTGGCTCAGAAAACCGATTCTTGTTGCCGATGTCGGCGTTTGCCGGGGCGACGTTATTGGTTTTTTCTGACATTTGGGCAAGAACCTTATTGGATTCGGCAGAGCTGCCGCTGGGGGTGATGACCACCACCATTGGCGCACCCATCTTTATCTGGATGCTGATAAGGAGCCACGATGCGCATTAATCATATTAGTGTCGGCAATCGGCTTTTACCCCTGTCTTTTCAATGTGCTGCAGGTGAAAAAGTGTATGTGGCGGGGCCAAATGGTTCTGGAAAAAGCACTCTATTGTCAGCGATTGCAGGCACGCTGAGCTCGCGTGAAGGCGCCAAGGGGGAAGTGTTGATCAACGAGACCTCTTTACTCACGTTGCCTTTAGCGGAACAAGCGATTTATCGGGCTTACCTTTGTCAGCAATCGAGACCGGCATTTAATGTCGATGTGTTTCAAATGTTGGCGCTCTCGTTACCGACAGGAAGGCATGTGGCTGAGCCAGAGGTTCAAGCAGCTGTGCGTAGAGTGGTGGAGTTGGTGCAGTTGCAAGACAAGTTGCATCGTAGCGTGCAGGCACTCTCGGGTGGTGAATGGCAACGCGTGCGTCTGGCAGCGGTGTGCTTGCAAGTGTGGCGCTCGTTAAATCCTTACTCGCAATTGCTGATCTTGGATGAGCCAGCCGCGCCACTGGATGTGGCCCAAGCGAAGTGGTTGTATCAGCTTATCGATGAGATGGCCGCGCAAGGCTTGGTGGTCTTGGTGGCCAATCATGATCTCAACCGAGTCTATCGGCACGCCGACAAAGTGTTGCTGCTCAACCAAGGTGTGCTCGCTGCATATGGCTCTGCAGAAGAAGTGATGAGTGTGGAAAATCTACAGCAAGTATTTGAAACGCCAGTGAAAAAAGTGGCCGTTGATGGGCAGCCGTATTTGATTTTTACTTAGCATTGCAACAAAACGCACCACGATAAAAAAGCCCGCACTTAGGCGCAATGTAGTTCACTTAAGAGGAGCTGCCTTGCGATTAACAGGATATCGGGTCTTTGATATTTTTACCGCCCTAGGCCGATTTGGCTTAGGGCGTTTGTCTATAAAAAGGATGGATAAGTCTCCGCGCAGACTTTTTAGACGCTTCGGTGTATTACCTGGAGATACCGCTTTGCTCATTACTTTCAGTTGACTAGCGATGAACTGACAAGCGTATTTAAAACTGATTTCATTGGCCATTCGACCATGTGCTACGGCCGCTTGACTGGCTTCTCGTCTTACCAAGTTATAACCAAGCAACAGCCCCCATAACTCTTGATAGACAAGCTCGACCGTCTTACTCCTCAGCACTAACGCGTTGTGCTGCATCGAACTTTTTATGTCTCTGTACCCTAACTCAATTTCCCATCTCTCATGGTAAAGCTCGGCTACTGATTCCGCATCGTACTCTTCCCTAGGCAAAGACGTAAACACTGTTTTGTGCTTACCTTGTACTTGATAAGTAACGGCTCTGACTTGCCATTTTTCAGGTAGGTTAGGATTTTTCTTGCGAGCCTGTGGAGAGACTTTCATTTCTACCAACATGTCGTCGCTCTCTTCATCGTCCAGAAGTCTGAATTTCACCCCTTTCTTCGCTGGTAACAACCAATGCCTGTTGGAGCCACTATTTTGGAGAGAAAGAAGTAAGTCTGCGCCATAAAACCCCTTATCTAGTAAAGTCACTGAGTTATCAGGTAGAGAGTCAATAAAGGGCATTGCAAGCGGTATTTCACCACGACGATAGGGGCTTATAGCTGCGTCTACAATGACATGTGAGCGAACATTCATCATGGTCACCACCCTAAGTACTGGATGAGGTGTCTGCCTCTCGCTGGATGTATTACCTGACCCAAAATGTTCTCTTAGTTCTGATGTATCAGCGGTTCGAAAAAGAGCCCCATCAATAGCGAAGACTTGTAAGCCTTGCCAAGTATCCTCGGGGTAACGCTCTAGACCCCATGTGTGACTGCATTGTCTAAACAACCATTCTGGAGCAGCTTTACCAAGGCGTTGCCTTGCTTGCGTTAAAGCACTTTTAGCTAGCAGTTCCTCATCGGCTAAGCCCTCGGCACAGACATTCATTCGCCGTGCGACTTCTGCAATAGACTCATTGCGGAAAAACGCCATTCCAACAATAAGCCAAAGAACCATATCACTAGGTAAACGACGTCGACGAATTGTCGCTTTATCGGAAAGTGTTGCCGCTTTAGCAACCCACTCATCAGGAATATGCTCGGAGAAGGTGGTTAGCTGAGCGACATCAACAGGACTCTCTTCAAGAAAGTCAGCAAAATAGTTTTGGATAGACATAAAAAATCGGAAACCTATAAACAGGTTTCCGATTGTCTCTCATCAGAAGGATCGGTCAACCGATCCTTATCTGATCTACATTGCGCACTTAGGCGGGCTAGCTTCATCAAACGGTTGGTTTGCTAAAAACGGATGACCAACTGAGAACAAATGGCTTACTGAGTCAGTGGAACTAAGTCTGCAGGGCGGTAGTAAACCGATTTCAATACCTTACCAGCACGAATCGTTTTGCCTTCGCCTTCAAAATCCTCGGCACATTTGGCAATCAGGTAATCACCTTTTTGCACCGCCATCAACTTAACACCTTGCTCTGCATAGAACTTCTCAGTGTCGGCATATTCTTGTTCATTGCGACACACTTTGCTCATGTTACTTGAGTGCACTTCATCCCAGCATGGAATAAAGTCGATGCCACGGTTTTTTGCGACGTTTAGCAGCAGATCAATCAAGTAGCTGATAGCAAGATTGTCTTCAACGTTTGCCGCTCCAAGGTGGACTAGGCGACCCATAAGCACGTAGACCGAATCAACAATCGCATCTGCTTGTTCTGTTTTGCTATCCGCTTCCGCCAACTCCGTCATCTCTTCGATGATCAAAGAAGTGTGTAGCGTGTCCGCTTTTTCATCTAGGCTTTCAGGTGCAGCCACCGGCAAATCAAACGTGCTACGGAACTCAGTGATGTCACGGTACAGGTGATCAAAAATGTCTTGGGTAAGTTGAGACAATTGCATGTGTTTTTCCAATAGTTTTACGTAAGGGCGAATGATACCAGAGCCGAGAGGTAAGCTCTATCCCCTTGCCAATTGAAGCAGCGGCACTTGTGGCACAGTGCGCATGGTCGCTGCCTCAGGTTTGGTTGATGCTCTTTGCCCTATGCTGTTTAGCGAAAAAGATAAGGGAACAGCTTTTTACGCTCTTCTTCATTGAGCGCTGAAACACGAGCAATGTTGGTATCTGGGATCGATTCAGGATCTGGATAGTGGCGCAGTACCTTTTCCATGCTTTCTTCTCGAATGAGATGAAAAATCGGATAAGGTGAGCGATTGGTGAGGTTTTCATCGTCTTCTGGCTCGGCACCACCAAAACAGTAGTCCGGATGGAAGGTGGCCACTTGGAAAACGCCTTCCCAATCTTGTTGTTTGATCAAGGCTTCCACCCAATCGATGAAAAGATTGTAATCCCAAAAATCGCTGAGCATGTTAGGGATAACAACCAGCGTGGTTTCTAACTCACTGGGCTCCGTTTGATCGAGCTCCATCAGCAAGCTGAGAATATCTTGCAGCAACAACTCTTCATTGTCGGCCTCACTGACGTGGATTTTGATTTGCTGATTGCGCTGCGGTTTGGCGGCGAATGGGCAGAGATTTAAACCAATCACCACATCGTTGAGCCATTGGTTCACTTCTTGATGAATGGTTTGTTGTGTTGAGCTTTGAGTCATGGTCGTATTCTATTGCGTGTTGAGGGGGCAGTATAACCACTCGTGGGGTTCAATCCTATCCCCTTTGACGACTCAAGGATGCTTGACCAAGCTCTCTTCTATGCACGCGTATTTGGGCTTTTTCAGTTGCAGTATCACCGCAAACAGCAACACATACATACTCGACGCCGCGATGATCACGCCATTCCATTGCCAATGTTGCCAGCAATAGAGCAAGAAGAACCCGCCAAGGCTACCGCCCACATAGTAGTGCACCAGATACATCGCGGTTGCCGTTGCTTTCGCGTGAGTGGCTTTTTGTCCAACCCATCCATACGCCAAAGTGTGCGTGAAAAAAGCGCCGAAGGAAATCAGCACTAAACCGATAAACATGGCGGCTAAGTGTTCAATCGAGGTGATTAGCATGCCAAATAAACTGATCGCCGCACCCAGTAACATGCCGCTGACCGGATGAAAATGTTGATTCCATTTGCCGGTGTATTTGGAGCTGATGGTACCGCCGAGGTAACACAAAAAAATCAATGAAGCGAGGCCAACGGGTAGGCCATGCGGCTCTGCCACCAGGCGAAATCCCATCACGGAATAGAGGTTAACGAAAAGGGCAAAATTGAGTCCGCCGATCACCATCGCCAACCAAACTCGGGTGTGACGCAGGTGCTGGACGATGGTCTGATTGTGTTGCCATAAGCTGTGAGTGCTGGGGGAGAAATGTTTCTGCTTGGGCAGCAAAAAGCTCACCGCAATCACGCCCAGTAGCGTGAAGAGCAGCATCACCTCAATCGCGACCGTGGTACCAAACCAGTCGGACATCAAACCGCCACTGATTCGTCCGCTAATACCGCCAAGTGAATTGGCGGCGATATAACCACCGATCGCGTGGCTAAACGCTTTTGGGTGTAACTCTTCCGCCATATACGCCACCGCAACAGCGGCAAAGGCTGCGAGCGCAACGCCAAGCAGGGCTCGACACAGAACCACAAATAAGAAAGAGTCATTGAGCAACAGTGCTGCGCTACAAAGAGGGATGGTGAACAAGCCTGCTAACATGACCGTGCGTCGGCCTATTTTTTCAGACAACACCGCCATGGGAACAAGGCTGAGGGATAAGCCCAGTGTGGTGGCGGCAAAGACCCAGTTTACCTGTGTTTCCGATACCGCGTATTCCAAGGCCAATTTGGGCAGCATGGGTTGAAAGAGGTAAAGATTACAGAAAACTAAAAACGAACCGAGTGCCAAGGCAATGGTGATATGGCGATACTGAGAGCTGCCGAGTTCGTACATCTTAATTCTCCTACTGATTTGTGAGCACAGTATCAGTCACATCGTGATAAACAAAATATATTAAAAATATGATGACGATATATTTTTGATCTAGATGGAATCGAAACAACTCAAACAATTTTTGGCGGTGGCCGAAGAGAAAAATTTCACTCGTGCAGCTCAGTCTCTGCATATCGCGCAGCCTGCCTTGAGTGTCTCAATCAAAAAGCTCGAACAAAGCCTCGGTGTGACTCTATTTAAACGTGATGACAAACAGATCGCACTGACAACGGAAGGGCAAACCTTGTATGAACATGCCAAACGAGTCGTACAGCAACTGCATGATGCGGAGTTGGCGATGAATGAACTGAAGGGGCTTGAGAAAGGTGAGGTGCGCCTCGGTGCGCCAAGCATGATGGGCAGCTATTTCTTTCCAGAAATTTTAATGGCCTTTAAAAGCCATTATCCCAACCTCAAACTGACACTGATTGAAGCGGGGACGCAGTCGATTCGTAAGATGCTGCTTGATGGGGATTTGGACATTGGTGTGATCACGGAAAACGACGTACCGGACGATTTAGAAATCGACCACCTATTCTCTAGCCAGATGATGGCGGTTGTCGGCAGCGAGCATCCGTTATCGCAACGAGCATCACTCACCTTTGAAGAATTCTTTCAACATGAACTGGTGATGTTCAAAT
Organism: Vibrio vulnificus NBRC 15645 = ATCC 27562; assembly: GCF_002224265.1. NCBI lineage: Bacteria > Pseudomonadati > Pseudomonadota > Gammaproteobacteria > Vibrionales > Vibrionaceae > Vibrio > Vibrio vulnificus. Next base: position 83,716 of record NZ_CP012881.1, on the reverse strand, counting down.
CGGGTTATTTCCACCGCGATTTTCTCGATCATTTTAGCCAGCAGCATGGCATTGAAATGCAGTATTCTTTTGAAACCAATCTATTGCCATTGATTTTGAAGATCGTAAAGCGAGAGTTTGCCATTACAGCATTGCTTCAACTGGTGACCGAGAATGAGAGTGGCGTGGTCGGCGTGCCATTTTCTCCGCCCGTCACCCTCAACCTAGCACTGGCTTGGCGACGTGGCGGCTATCTTTCGGTGGCGGATCGCACCTTTATCGAATTTATAAAGCAGTATGTTTAGCTGTGATCACTTATCGCCATACATGCGTTCAAAGTTCTTCGGGTTCCAACCAATCATCAAGCGGTCACCGATTTTAAGTACTGGCACAGAGCGCGCACCAATCGCGTCGAGCTCTTTACGGCCGCGATGCATCTTGGCATTACACAAGCGGTATTGAATGCCTTTGCTATCCAGATAGCGCTGCGCATCTTTGCAGTGTGGACATTTGTCTTTGATATAGAGGACGACACGTTTCATCTTGTCTTGCCATGTAATGAAAAGGGGCGCAAGTGTAGCCAATTTCGCTGCGGACGAAAAGAAAAAGCGATGAATCAAGGGGCGGAGTCAGGTAAACTAGCGCGCTTTGAAAAATGATCAGGTCTGATTCCATGATGCATCCGTCACTTCGCTACATTCAGGGTTACCCGCAGCATATCGTGCAGCAAGTGGCCCAATTGATTGAGTCGCAACGTTTAATTCCTTGGTTTGATAAACGCTACCCAGCACGTCACGACATTCGCAGCGAAAAAGCGTTGTTTGACTACGCGATGCAGATCAAAAACCAGTTTATGAAGAAAACGGGCCCCATCAGTAAAGTGGTGTACGACGGAAAAATTCATCTGATTAACAATGCCCTCGGCTTGCACAGTGTCGTGTCTCGCAACCACGGCGGAAAACTAAAATCGAAAAATGAGATTCGCATTGCCAACGTATTTAAAGAGGCGCCGGAGCCTTTGCTGCGCATGTTGGTTGTGCACGAACTGGCGCACATTAAAGAGAAAGAGCATGATAAAGCCTTTTACTCTCTTTGCTGCTACATGGAGCCGGACTATCACCAACTGGAGCTGGATGCTCGTCTGTTTATGATTTACCTCGATTTAAAAGCTCAGGAAGCAAAAAAATAATGACGAACAAACGAAAATCAGCCAAACCATTAGAGTCTGCGAAACGAGCCCCAACACCGCACAAGAAAAAAAGTTGTGATCTCAATATGTCTGAATCGAGTTGTGATTTTGTCAAAGTCACGCGTGCTGGGCTGCATTCGCGCAACAAACATCAAGGGCGTTACGATTTTGCTAAGTTAACGCAGGCGCTGCCATCGCTTGCTCCTTTTGTGATCAAAAATCCTAAAGGGGAGGCGAGTATCTCTTTTTCAGATTCAACTGCGGTAAAAATGCTCAATAAAGCGCTGCTCAGTGCTTACTATCAAGTGGCAAATTGGGACATCCCAGCAGGCTACTTGTGCCCACCAATCCCAGGGCGTGCGGATTACATCCATCGTCTAGCGGAGCTCTTGGAAGGAGAGGTGAAAGGTAAATTTCCTCATGAGAAAGTTCAGGCGTTGGACATCGGTGTTGGTGCAAACGCCATCTATCCCATTATTGCGATTTGTGACTATCGTTGGTCTTACACCGGTAGTGATGTTGACCCTAAATCGATTGAGTCCGCGCAGCGTATTGCCGACTCTAACCCTGTACTGCAGGGGCAGCTTGATCTCAAATTGCAAGACCAGTCTCAGCATATTTTCCAAGGCATTATTGGCCCCACAGACTACTTTCATGTGACGACATGCAACCCGCCATTTCACGCTTCGGCGCAGGAAGCGGCGTTTGGCACACAACGAAAATTAGACAACCTCGCTGCCAACCGTTTGAAAAAAGGTGTAACAGCAAAAGCTGGTTCACAAAAAATCTCGAAAAACAAACCTATACTTAACTTCGGAGGTCAAAATTCTGAGTTGTGGTGCCAAGGTGGAGAATCCTCCTTCTTGAAGCGCATGGCGAACGAAAGTGAGCGTTTTGCCCATCAGGTTTTGTGGTTCAGTACGCTCGTTTCGAAGAAAGACAACGTAAGACCTCTACGTAAACAGTTGGAAAAATTAGGTGTACGCAGTATTCGTGTCGTCGAAATGAGCCAAGGACAAAAGGTCAGTCGCTTTGTTGCTTGGTCATTTATGGACAAACAACAAAGAGGGGAGTGGATAAAACTGCGAGGGTGATGGAGACCATTATCCCGAGTTAAAAACGAATAGGTTGCGTAATAGGAGGGCATGCGATGGATTTTGAAATTTATCTACCCTGTCAGCCAGATTGGTTGTGTGAAAGCTTCCTGAGCGTTTTTACCATTCTGCTCATCATTGGCTTAGTTGCGTTTATTCGGATTATTTACCGTGAATATCTGACGATTAAGAGAAAAACGAAGGTGCGTAAGTTACGCAATACGCACCGAAAAGATCGCTACAAAATCCGCAACTCAACGTCAAGACGTTGAGTAATGTGGGCGGTAAAACCATAAAAAAACCTCTGCTTTTTGGGCAGAGGTTTTTGTTGGTCGCGCCTTTTGATTTCACACGCCAGCACTCGTTAGCCTTGGCGGGCCGTCAATTTGTCCAATTCACTCTGATACTTTTTCACCAACGCCACATTACCTGCTTTGTCTTCTAAATCGATCATCAGTTTAAGCGAGGGGATTTGCAGCCCATAGCTTTGGTGGAAGCGCATCAAACGTAGGCGTGCTTGGGTGTAGTTACCAGCATCCACTTCCAGCTTCGCTAGGTTCAAAATGGATTTAGGGCGGTGTGGGTCGTAGTCAATTGCACGAGTAAAATAGGTTTGCGCTTTTACATTTTCTCCCGCCTTCAGAGCACAAAAAGCGGCGTTTTCATAGCTGGCAGGAATCAAGTAGTAGTATGGCTGCTCAATAGCACGATTAAACAAACGATCCGCTTTGTCATACTCGCCCTTTTTGCATAAAAACGTGCCGTAGTTGTTCAATACGTTGCCGTTTTTGGGGTGCTGACGAGCCGATTTTTGATAAATATCTTCAGCTTTGCCGTTTTCACCGACACGCTCGTAGTAGTGGGCCATGGAAAGCTGTGCTCGGTAATAATCAGGAGCGTGTGTCAGGGCTTGTTGTAAGTTGTCATGGGCTTTGATCATCGCGCCATTTTCGAGATAGCCAAGCCCCAAGGCAATGCGAGATTCTGCCATGCCAATTGGGTCCGGATCTTTTTGTGCTTGGCCTTCAGTGACTGTGACACACCCGGTCAAAAGGGTAAGTGCTACCAATTGCGGCAAAAGAAGAGTTTGTTTTTTCATCGTTTTCGTTCTTTTTAATGTGGCCTGAAGAGATGATAAATCCTTGGGGTCTATTGCCTATCAATCGACATCGACAATGCGAGTCACTTTGCATAAACGACAACAGGCCGCCTCAAAGGCGACCTGTTGTAAAAAAGGTTTGATATCGTGTGGCGCTATTCGTCTTTGGTGAACGCGTCTTCGCTGAAATGATCGAGATCGTAAGGCGTTTGTTGGTAAACGCAATAGTTCAACCAGTTCGAGAAAAGCAGGTGTCCGTGGCTACGCCAGCTTGCAATTGGCGGATTATCTGGGTTGTCATTGGGGTAGTAGTTAACCGGAATTGCCGGTTCCATGCCTTCACCCAAATCGCGAATGTATTCATTGTGCAGCGTGTGCGGGTCATATTCTGGGTGGCCAGTAACAAAGACGTTGCGCTTGTCTTTGGTGGTGGCTAGGTAAACGCCTGCATCGTCAGACGTCGCGAGAATATCCAAATCGGTGTGTTCTGCGAGATACTCTGGCGAAAAATCGGCGTAGCGAGAATGGGGGGCCAAAAAGGAATCATCAAAGCCACGTAAAACCGGATGATAAGGTTTGTGAATACGGTGGTGATACACGCCAGAGAGCTTCTCTTTACGTGTCTGCTTTGGCAAATTGTAAAGCAATTTCAGGCCTGCTTGCGCAGCCCAACAGACATACAGAGTTGAGGTAACGTGTGATTTCGCCCATTCCATGATGGTTTTGAGGTGATCCCAATAAATCACATCTTCAAACTGCACCAAGCCTAGCGGCGCACCTGTGATGATCAATCCATCAAAGTTACGGTTTTTCACCATCTCGAATTGACGATAAAAATTGTCGAGATGTTCAGTCGGGGTGTTTTTGCTCGGGCGATCGTCAATACGCAGCAGCTCGACATTGACCTGGAGAGGGCTGTTAGAGAGCAGGCGTAAAAACTGAGTTTCTGTCTCAATTTTTTTCGGCATCAAATTGAGAATCAGTACCCTCAGCGGACGAATTTCTTGCTTGGCGGCACGAGTTTCACTCATGACGAAGATGTTTTCAGTTCGCAAAACATCTGCCGCTGGTAATTGATCTGGAATACGAATAGGCACAGCTTTCTCCCTAAGCTAATCTCTTTTGGACGTCTATACATCTAAACCTATCCTATTTTTTTTGTGATGTCGACAGGCAAAAGGGGGCGAAAGGAAATTTTATTGTGACAATTTTGCGAGAGAAAAATGTGCACCTACTAAGAGGTGCACAGACGTGGTTTATGGGTTCAGGGCTTCGATGAGGATCAACTCGCGTTTAAGATGTTGTTTCTCAGCAGGATATGCTTCCTCAATTTTAGCAAGGCGAGAAGTAATGGCTTCGTTTTTAGCCTGTGGATTAGTGAACACCAGTGCTTTGACATTTATTGAAGCAATGTTGGTGTAGCGGCCATCTTCACTGGCAGGTACATCGATTTTGCCTTTGTTGATCAACTGTTTGACGATCGCCCCTTCTTTCTCAAACCCCTGCAAACCAGAGAGTTTCCAGCGTTGCATCGGTTGGCCAACGTATTGTCCTTGTTTCTGCTCGGTGAGGTAGCGGATGGTGAGATTTCGGATGGTGCCTTGTTCCTCTCCATATTTTGCTTCGGTATCAAACAGAACAGGGAAAGTTTGGCCCTCTAACACACCGCCTTTTTGGGTCAAATGGCCCATACGGTAGCTGTTCATGCCGAGGCGAATCTCGCTGTCGTCTAACACGGGTTTGCCATCGGCAAACTTGAGATCAGTAATGCGCTGGCCTGCTGGCTGAGTTAAGTCGATGGTGTAGGTGACGCCCGCGAAGAAGTCGTTGGTTGAGTACTTTGAGGCGCGTCTTTCAGGATTGAAGCTGTATGTCACATCCCCCGGTTGCACCGAATTGAAGTAACCAGCAGACCACTCCATGTACTGTTTCAACTCTTTGCCTGTCATTTGGTAAACCGTGATCTCACCGCCTGCATATTGGTAGTTGTACGCGATGTCTTTAGCTTTGATTGGGCCTACGTCCAGCTTGGCGTTGTCATTGTCAATTTGCAGTGCAATGACGTTGGCTTGAGGTGCATAGAAAAAACTTGCTTCTTGGAAAAGAGCGCTGATCCCTGTGTCTTGAATATGCACTTGCGGGATACCGCGAATGTCGTTTTCTGGTACTAAGTTGACGCCAGTTAGCTGCGCTACTTCGCGGTTGGCCATTTCACGCAGACGCTTGTGATACGGTTCGTAGAGTGATTCCATTTTGTCATCCGAATCGATGCCCTTGATCTTGTAGGTGTAGCTGTCTTTGTTGATCAAGGTGAATTGGCCATTTTGCTCTTCAAACTGCAAGTCAATGCGTGACAGCGCGCGGCCATATTTGTCGGGCTCGGTGATGATGACGCCATTGACCACGGCTTTATCAATGCGCGTATGCATGTGGCCGGCCACAATGGCATCAAGCTCTGGATTTCCGTTGGCAATGTCGGTGACACCGGTGTCTGCGATGTCGTTTTCATTGTCTAGGCCCATGTGGGCAACTAGTACAATCGCATCGACTTTGCCCTCAATCTGCTTGACGATTTTTTTCACTTCCAGCGTCGGGTTGGTGAAGGTCATCCCTTCAAGGCGATTGGTTCCTTCAGCGAAGACTTGCGTCATGGGCGTGTCCATTCCGATCACGCCGATTTTTATCCCACCACGCTCAATGATGGTGTAACCCGGCAAAAACGGGTTGCCATCAGGGCGTTGAATGTTGCCTGCCAGAGAGGTGCCTTTGAATTGGGTGAGAGAGCGATTAAGCACGTTCAAGCCAAAATCAAACTCATGATTGCCTAATACCCAAACGTCATAGTTCATCTCATTGAAGCCGAGCATCATTGGATCGATCGGCTCTTCTTTAAACGTTTCGACAAAGTTGCCTTGAATGGTGTCACCTGCGTCGACCAAAATGACGTTATTTTGTTCTTGGCGAATCGCTTTTACTTTGGTGGCGATTTGGCTCAGGCTGCCGCTCATATTGAGTTTGTCCGCGGCGTAGTCCCAAGGCATAAAATGGCCGTGAAGGTCAGATGTGCCGAGAATAGTGACGTTATGGATATCGCCATTCGCGGCGAGGGCTGGAAAAGTCAGGGAGAGCGCAATTGCACTGGTTAAAAGGGTCTTTTTCATTTGATTATCACGTTATTAATTAAAACTAAATGCATAGTAATCATTTGAATAGCAACTAAATGTGATGATTATCGATAAATCCATGAAAGATAAACTCTCGTTTCATTGCTTTGCGAGATCTAAAGAACTTTCAACGGAATGGGTGATCAGACTTTGGGTTTAAGAGGAAACTAATATGAGAGGAAACAAATAACAGAGAAAACGCACTGGCAGGGCCAGTGCGTCAAAGGGATTACTTGGCTAAGTAGTGAGTCAAAAATTCGGTGATTTTGACCATGTCCGCAATGGCAATGAACTCTTCTGTTGTGTGTACTTTTGACATGCCGGTCGACAGATTGACCGTCGTTAAACCCTTGGCATTGAAGTTATTAGCATCACTACCGCCTCCAGTGCCTTTGGTTATGGCGTCTACACCAATGTCCGCAAAAGCTTGCTTAATTTCCACGACGTGAGGATGGTCATCGCTAAGCACAAACGCGTTGTACGCGCGGCTCGATTCAATCTCCACTTTCGCACCATGTTCTTCGGCGACACGCTCAAAAGTCGTGATCATGTGCTCGACTTGTGCATCGAGCTTTTCTGCATTGAGCGAGCGAGCTTCCGCAACAATTTTCAACTCTGGCATGACAATGTTTGTCGCCTGACCGCCGTGAACCGAACCAATATTGGCAGTCGTTTCCGAGTCAATACGCAGCAGTTTCATTTGATTGATGGCATCGGCGGCTACCATAATGGCACTGATGCCTTCTTCTGGCGCCAAACCTGCGTGAGCAGGGCGACCTTTAATCGTAGCGACGATTTTCTGTTGGCCAGGTGCTGCCGTGACAATAGAGCCAATTGGGCCACCTGTATCCAGTACAATCGCTTGCTGAGCCGTGACGTAGCTCATATCAAAATATTCGGAACCAAACAGGCCGCCTTCTTCATGCACAGTAAAGGCAAGCTCTATGGTTTTGTGCTGTTGATTTTGCTCTTTCAGCAGACGCACGGCTTCCATAATGGCAGCGATGCCCGATTTGTCATCACCACCAAGAATGGTGTTTCCTTTTGAACGGATAATGCCATCTTCAATCACAGGTTCAATGCCATTGCCCGGCGCCACGGTATCCATGTGACAACTTAATAAGATGGAACCTTCAAGCTCACCCTCTAAGCGTGCATAGACGTTAAAGCCATTCGAGATGTGTTCTGGCACAGGCAGTTTGTGCACGCTAAAGCCCATGTCGCCGAGCTGTTCAGCCAGCGCTTCGGCAATTGCTTTTTCATTCATCGACTCACTGTCGATGCGCACTAACTGACAAAAATGCTCGATAAGACGTTCTTGGTTTACTGGAATCATTCGGCTGATCTCTCTTTTGCTGTGGGCAGCGCCCGTGTAGGAACAGAATGCTCTATTGTGCATAGTTGGCAGACAATAAAACTGCGTTGAATCAAATAAACGGACGGACTGACACAATAATGACGTTTGAAACAACGGGAAAATAATCATTACTCAGTGGTTAACATAAAATTTACATTTACGATTGGTCTGTAAATTGGCTCGTACAACGCAAAGGGGTAATCGAAGAGGGAATGGCACGCTTTTGTGTCAAATTATGGTTATTCGCTTTTGGTGTAACAAATGCTTTACATTTTGGCGTGTGGATTGAGTTTTTCTCCAGTAGACAGGCGCTATTCCAATTCTTCTGACTCTGGTTCAAGTTAACAAAGTGTTAACCAAAATAAAACGCAGTCTAAAAGGAGAAAGTCATGGTGGATGCAATCAACCCACTGGGCACAGACGGATTTGAGTTTGTCGAATACACCGCCGCCGATAACACAGGTATCGAGCAGCTTAAGCATTTGTTTTCCTCGCTGGGCTTTGCGGAAGTCGCCAAGCATCGCTCGAAAGAAGCTTGGTTATATCGCCAGGGCGATATCAACTTTGTCGTTAATGCTCAGCCGCACAGTCAGGCTGAGGAGTTTGCAAACGTTCATGGACCTTCAGTATGTGGGATGGCATTTCGAGTGCAAGATGCAGCGTCAGCACTTAAGCACGCATTGACCAATGGCGCAGAAGAATACAAAACAGAAATAGGACCGATGGAACTGAGTATCCCTGCTGTGCATGGCATTGGTGGCAGTTTGCTCTATTTTGTTGATCGCTACGGTAAGCAGAGTATCTACGATGTCGACTTTCGTTTTTATGACGACTCCGCTCAGCGCCTGGCGAACTCGGATGTCGGCTTGTATGAAATTGACCACCTTACCCACAACGTAAAACGCGGCAACATGGATACTTGGGCGGGATTTTATGAGCGTATTGGTAACTTCCGTGAAATTCGTTATTTCGATATTGAAGGGAAACTCACTGGTCTGGTGAGCCGAGCCATGACCGCACCGTGTGGCAAAATTCGTATCCCAATTAATGAATCATCAGACGATAAGTCACAAATCGAAGAGTTCATTCGTGAATACAATGGCGAAGGTATTCAGCACATCGCGCTCACCACCGATGATATCTACCAAACGGTTCAAACGCTGCGCGAGCGCGGTATGGACTTTATGCCAACGCCGGATACTTACTACGATAAAGTGGATACGCGTGTGGAAGGGCACAAAGAAGATGTCAACCGACTACGAGATCTGCGCATTCTGATCGATGGTGCTCCTTTGAAAGATGGCATCTTATTGCAGATCTTTACCCAAACAGTGATTGGCCCAGTCTTCTTTGAAATCATTCAGCGTAAAGGCAATGAAGGGTTTGGTGAAGGCAACTTTAAAGCCCTTTTTGAATCGATTGAAGAAGATCAGATTCGTCGCGGAGTATTGAACGATGCATAAATGGATCACCTTTCCTCATCGGGAAGGTGTCTGCTCCAAGCAGGCACACGCCGATTTTCCTGAAGAGGCGATTTACGAACGTGAAGCGGGGCGCAGTGGGTTCTTTGGCCCTGCTGCGCATTTCCATCATCAACATGCGCCAACAGGTTGGGTCGATTGGCAAGGCGATTTAAGACCGAGAGCGTTTGATTTCACTCGCGTGACCAGCGCTAATCAAGCCTCTCCTTGGAGCGTGCCGCATTTGCTTCACAATCACGAATGCAAAGTCCGGGTCTGGAAAACCCAAACCAAGATGGAGTTTCTGGCGCGAAATGCGGATGGCGACGAACTGCTCTTTATTCATCAAGGAAAAGCGGACCTTTATTGTGACTATGGCCATTTGGCAGTGGGGGAAGGGGATTACGTGATGATCCCGCGTTCCACTAACTGGCGTTTGGAGCCGTCAGAGGCGATGTTTATTTTGATGATTGAAAACACCGATGCCGCGTATTCACTGCCAGAGAAAGGATTAGTTGGTAATCATGCGGTGTTTGACCCTGCGGTACTTGAAACGCCGTCGATCAACGATCAGTTCAAAGCGCAATACTCAGAGCAAGAGACGCGTGTGGAAGTGAAACGCCACGACAATGTGAGCGTGATTACCTATCCGTTTAATCCATTGGATGCCATTGGTTGGCATGGTGATCTCTCCGTAGTGAAACTGAACTGGCGCGATATACGCCCTTTGATGTCTCATCGTTATCACTTGCCACCATCGGCGCACACCACCTTTGTTGGTAACGGCTTTGTTGTTTGCACCTTTGTTCCGCGCCCGATCGAAAGTGACCCTGGTGCGTTGAAAGTGCCGTTTTATCACAACAACGACGATTATGATGAAGTGTTGTTCTACCATGCAGGGGATTTTTTCAGCCGCGACAACATTGAAGCGGGTATGGTGACGTTCCACCCAGCAGGCTTTACCCATGGGCCACATCCTAAGGCATTCAAAGCAGGCCAAGAGTACAAGAAAAAGTTCACCGACGAAGTCGCGGTGATGATTGATACGCGTCATGCATTAACGTTTGCACAAGAACTCGACAGTGTAGAAAACAAAGAATACGTCTACAGTTGGCGTGAAAACCAAAAATAACACGGACGACAGAACAGCAAGGTTTGAGAAGGGAAGAGAGATGAAATTAGCAACGAAAAAGAATGCGCATCGTGATGGTGAGTTGATCGTCGTCAGCCGCGATTTGAGCCGTTATGTTTCCGCGGCCGACATCGCGCCGACATTGCAGCTTGCATTGGATCATTGGTCTGTGTGCGAACCCAAGTTGAAAGAGCTTTATCAAGCGCTCAATCAAGGCGAGGTAGCGGGAAGTTCACCATTTGAAGAGACCTTGGTTCATTCACCGTTACCGCGTGCTTATCAGTGGGCCGATGGCTCTGCGTACGTCAATCACGTGGAGTTGGTGCGCAAAGCTCGTGGTGCTGAAATGCCAGAAAGCTTTTGGACAGATCCGCTCATGTACCAAGGGGGATCCGATTCCTTTATTGCCCCTCGAGACAACATCGAGTTTGCCAGTGAAGAGTGGGGTATTGATTTTGAAGGCGAAGTCGCGGTGATCACGGGAGACGTGCCAATGGGGGCGAGCATTGCGCAAGCGCAAGAGTCAATTCGTTTGGTGATGCTGGTTAATGACGTTTCGTTGCGTGGCCTGATCCCTGCTGAATTAGCCAAAGGCTTTGGCTTTTTTCAATCCAAACCCTCTTCTGCGTTTTCTCCCGTCGCGGTGACTTTGGATGAACTGGGCGATGCTTGGTATGAGAACAAGCTTCATTTACCACTGATTTCCACCTACAACGACAAGCCTTTTGGTAAGCCGAACGCAGGGGTTGATATGACCTTCGATTTTGCCGATCTGATTGTGCATGCAGCGAAAACGCGTCCACTGTCTGCAGGGGCAATCATAGGCTCTGGTACTGTGTCGAATAAACAAGGAACCGATCACGGCACTTCGATTGAAGAAGGTGGTGTGGGTTACTCGTGTATTGCCGAAATTCGCATGATTGAAACGATTCGTGATGGTCAAGCCAGCACGTCATTTATGCGTTTTGGCGATTCTATCCGCTTAGAAATGTTCGATGCGCAAGGGCAATCTATTTTTGGTGCGATTGAACAACAAGTGAGTCGTTATCAGCATAAATGAGGTTGGTATGGAGACAAGTCTTAAACTCTACGGTTATTGGCGATCGTCTGCCGCCTATCGCGTGAGGATCTGCTTAAACTTGAAGCAGCTCTGTTATGAAAACCATTCGATTCATTTAGTGAAAAATGGCGGAGAGCAGCATCTAGCACAGTACCATGCACTCAATCCCAATGAGCTGGTGCCCGTGTTGGTGGATGGGGAGCTGGTTCTCAATCAGTCATTGGCGATCATTCAGTATCTCGATGATAACTATTCATCGACTCAAGTGATCCCGTCCATTGGGCCACTCAAGTATCAAGCGTTGGCGTTGGCGCAAGACGTTGCGGTTGATGTTCATCCTCTGAATAATCTTCGGGTCTTGCAGTATCTCGAAGGGACCTTGGAGGTGGATGAAGAGCAAAAGCGCTTGTGGGTGCATCATTGGATTCACATGGGTTTTAAAGCAGTGGAAGAAAAGCTATTAGCTCACCGTAAACACTATGGCGAGTGCGTTTTTAGCATCAGTTCTAGTCCAAGTATCGTCGATATATGTTTGGTCCCTCAGGTTTATAACGCCCTCCGTTTTGGCGTAAACATGACACCGTATCCAACCATCAATGCCGTCGTCGCCGCTTGTAATCAACTGCCTGCATTCGATCTCGCTAAGCCCGAAAATCAGCCTGACGCTCAACTTTGAATTTGCCGATAGCGTTGTGATTCCTTGTTGGTAGATGTGTCAATTCAAGACTACATTTACTTGCAAGGGATCAAAATTAGGGGGCGTTATGTTCCGTTCAGTTCTGTTTCTACTTGCATCCTTGTTGGCAACAGTCACGATAGCGAAATCGGATCTTCAATCGATCACTTATCTGACCGAAGAGTACCCGCCTTATAACTTTACCGAAAATGGTGAACTGCATGGTATCGCTGTGGACCTGTTAGTAGCGGCAACGGCAAGGGCAACGCAACCTGTCGCTAAAGAAGACATTTCCGTTCAGCCTTGGGCTAGAGCATACCGTACCGTGCTGATCAATAAAGACACGGTGCTTTTTTCGACCACACGCACCAAATTGAGAGAGAACTTGTTCAATTGGGTAGGGCCGATCAGTGCCACTCGTATTGTTGTTATGGCTAAGAAAAGCGCGCAGATTTCTATTAAGCGCCCCAATGACTTGATTCAATATCGTATTGGTGTCATTCGTGATGATGTTGGTGAACAGCTCCTGCTTGAATTGGGCGTCCCGCGGAACTCAATGCAAGAGAGCTCCTATGCAGCCACCTTGGCGGAGCAACTTTACAAAGGGCGGATCGATCTTTGGGCGTATGAAGAAAATGTCGCAAAATGGTGGATATCCAAAGGTGGATTCAACTCTGAAGATTTTGAACCTGTGTATGTTCTGCAAGAAGGGGAGCTCTATTATGCGTTTAACAAAGACGTTGATGGCGCCTCAGTGAGAGCATTACAGCAAGCCATTGATGCACTAAAACACACCAGCGATGATGAGAATCAAACCTTCTATCAAAGCATTGTGAGTAAATATCGCTAGCAGAGTGGGATTGGTGTTTATTGGCCAATGTTTAACGACGCCCAACAGAGGCGTCGTTCAATCATCTCATCATTAATAGCTCAATTAGCTCACTTTCGGTGCTGGGTTCACGCGATAGCTGAATCTCTTCTGAACAACCCCCCTTCAGCATATACGCCGTGGTGCCGCAATGATCGTAGTGATACCACTTTCCTTCGATACACACATCGGTGTAACAGCGTGGGTCTTGTTTCAACTCCATGATTTATCTCCTACATCCTTGTTATTTATCTGAGTGTGTTTTTGGTTAACAATTCATTAACCAAATTCACTCTAATCAGTGCTGCGCCATGATTGTTTGATCTAAATCAATCTGAAACGTGAACTCTACCAAAGTAGTAGCATCGACGTGTGCCAACGGCGGGTTTTCACTTGTCATCAACCCGGTTTACACATAGTGTATTCAACAAGTAAGGCTATGTTTTGAGTGTAATTAACCGATGACGAATATCTTTATTATTGTCGCGCTACTGATTTTGTTTTTTTTCGTAATACAGAAATACGTCGTCAAACAGGATGATACCAAGGAATATGCCTATCGCTCGAAAGGCTCGGTGTTGAAAGGGCATGAAGTGGCATTTTTCAATGCGCTGAAAACCGCGGTTGGCGAACATGGCGTGGTGTTTGCCAAAGTGAATATGAGTAATGTGGTTGCGCCACGCGACATCAATAGCAAAAAGCAGTTGTTTATCGCCAGCAACCGTATTTCACGTATGTATTTTGACTATGTCATCTGTGACCCGCGCACGTTTGAACCGCGTGTGATCATTGAATTGGATAACGGCAAAGAGCTCAACAAAGTCAAAGTTGAACGGGAAAAGTTACTGATGCAAGTGTGCAAAACCGCCAATATCCCTCTAATTGGTACGTCGATTAAGCACAGTTATCAAGTGGGACGACTAAGACGCTTGCTCGCTGCGCATATCGACTTGATTGAACCAGACAAAGAAGTACGCTTTTGTAAAAAATGCGGCAGTCCGATGATCATCAAAATTGCTTCCCAGGGAGAATTTAAAGGGCGGCGCTTTTTTACCTGCAGCCGTCAGCCAAACTGTACCTACACCGAAAACTACAATGTAGTGTTCGATGTGGACGAGGATGATTGATCTTTCATCCCTATACCGCCCAAAACGACCTATATTGTATATAAGGATAAGAATGAGGGCGTTCTATGAGATGGTTTGCAATAGCGTTGTTTGTGTTTCACTTTTCCGCCGTGGCAGCTCAGCCTAAAACCTTGACTTTAGTTCTCCCCACTCAACTCGATGGTTCCCATCTTTTTTACCATGAATTATTACGCCAATCGCTCGACAGCATTGGCGTAAAGCTAACCATCAAAACGCCTTTTGAGCATATTCCGCAAAAACGCTTAGTCAAGATGGTGGAGAATAACCAGCTCTCTTTGATGTGGTTACTGCAAACAAAAGAGAGAGATGCACAATACCCTTATGTGAATGCGCCCGTTACCAATGGCTTGATTGGTCAGCGCGTTTTGCTTATTCCCAAAGGCGCTCAGCCCCAATATGACTCAATCAATAGCCTTGATGAGTTACGTCAAAGTGGGTTAACGGCTGGGCTTGGTTATGCGTGGTACGATGTCGATGTGTGGTTGCAAAATGATTTGCCATTTTATGAGCAAGATGGTGAGTGGCGAATGCTGTATCACAAACTCTCAACTCAAGGCTCTATTAACTATTTCCCGCGTGGTGTGAACGAGGTAATGGCCGAATCGAGACTCAATCCTCAGTTGGAAATCGAACAACACTTACTGCTCATTTATCAGCGTGATTTTCGTTTTTACTTAAGTGAAGGAGCAAAGCAGCACAAAGCGTTGCTGGAGAGAGCGCTGCTCAAAGCGGAGAAAAGTGGCTTATTGCAGCGGTTGATCGATCAATATTGGGCGACAGAGATCACTCAGCTCCAATTGAACAAACGTAAAGTGCTCAAGCTTGTCACGCCATGAAATGTGAATTAGATCAAATCGCTACAAGTGAAAAAGGCTAAAAACAGAGCAAAAAGATTAGGAATAGAGCAAATGGCACTAAAAGGGCAAAAATATGCTTGCGCCTAACACCGTCACTGGGTAATATCCTCCTCGTTCTCAAGGAATGCGTCCGTAGCTCAGTTGGTTAGAGTATCGCCTTGACATGGCGGGGGTCGGTGGTTCGAGTCCACTCGGACGCACCATTCAAACGAATGGTTAGTTGAGAACAGTGCGTAAAGCGTCCATAGCTCAGTTGGTTAGAGTACTACCTTGACATGGTAGGGGTCGGTGGTTCGAGTCCACTTGGACGCACCATATTCGTTCTTTTAGAACAAACACAAAGCCCGCTCAAATGAGCGGGCTTTGTCGTTTCTATCTTCTATCTACTCTTTATCTTCTGATATTGATTTGTGCGTATAGCCTATGACAGAAGCGTTACATCGCATTTGCCACTACCTGATTTCGACCTTGAGATTTCGCCAAATAGAGCGCCTGATCGGCACGTTTAATCAAATTATCAATGTGATCTTCTGGGTGCAAATCTGTCAGGCCGATACTCAACGTTAGGCTTCTACCTGATAGCATTGCCAGTTGTTTAGCCTCAATGGTTTGGCGAATTGTCTCAGCCAACTTCTGCGCTTGTGAAAGGTTGCAGCTCTTCAAAATGACAAGAAATTCTTCTCCACCGTAGCGAAAAGCCAGATGTTCAGTTGGCAGAAGCGATTGAATCTCTTCAGCGCAACGTTTCAAAATGTTGTCGCCTTCTAAATGGCCGTAAGTGTCATTGATCAACTTAAAATGGTCGATATCAAGCATCAGTGCCGAGAGTGGCTGCTGTGATTCTTGCGAGGTGTGTACGAGTTGTGGCAGCTGTTGTTCAAGCCCGTGACGGTTAAAGAAGCCCGTCAGGTTATCCTTGAAAGACATTTCTTGTAGCGAGGAGATCAAGCGCTCGTTGATCAGCCAAACCAGCCCAAACGTGGTAATCGCAATGTTGAGTGTGCCAAACAAATACGACATTTGCAGTACGAATAGACTAGCATCTGACGCATTGAAGTATTGATCCTCTGGCCAAATAGAAAAGTAGATTGCACGAATCAACTCAATAGTGCCGATGATACTGAACGACGCGGCGATGATGTTAACAGGTACGGGAGAGTCACTTGCGAGGCCCTTACGAACGTTATACGCCGTCATATAGAGCGTGAGGGACATAAAAGCGGCCACAACGACAATGCGAGTGCTGAGTGAAGGGGCAACATAGGTGAAATAAACAAAACTCAGCGCAAGGGGAATAAGAAGAGAGAAAGAGATTTGTGCAAAGCGATTGTGGATTTTACGGAACTTGCTGTAACCGTGGAGGAAGCACGAGAACCCGGCACTAATCATAACATTGGCAATAACGATAGAAACGAAGTCTGGTAGGAGACCTCTCAGTGCTATCAATCCCGTTGATGAGCCTACCAGCATCAGTGCGAGGACAAACGTCATTAAGTTATGGTGTTTGATGTGTGCACGGTTAAAAAGCGCAAGCCCAATGCCATAAGATAAACAAATACACGATGTAACTATACAAAGTGTTCTGAGGTCGAGTGTAAGTGTCATTCTCTCTAAACTAATTCCTTTTAGTACAGTGAAAAGAGTCTATGTTATCGCCTGGTTAGCAGCAAGTTAATGTGGCGAATGTCTTGATTTCGATACCCTTTAACAGAGTTTTTCGTGGATTAATTGTTCAACATGTGGAAAGAATGAACAATTGATGGGTTATCTCGTCAACATAGAAGGTTATTTCTACGAATTATATCTATGCGCATGGTTTTATGTGATTGTTTTTAAATTACAATTTTATCGACTTGTAATGAATGAGAGTCATAGTTGAAAAATGGGAGAGAACAACTTGGTAAGAGAACAAATCAAGAATTTTCTTTACCTAGCTAGGAGATAGAAAAAAGAAAACGATTTCATTTTTTTGTTAAAAACACTTGTTCTTTTCTAAGAACCAAGTATAGTGTTGCTCAGCTCTTACAAAGAGTGCATGTGTTAGATTAAGTAAAAGTTCCTTCTCAGTTAGTTCTCGATATACCTCGTTAAACCTGCGTAAACTTTCTCTCGATAGACCATTCATGCACTTGTAATAGCCAGAAATGTTTAATGTAAATTTTTAATAGAGGTCACTATGTCTGGTAAAATGACTGGTACAGTAAAATGGTTCAACGAGACTAAAGGTTTTGGTTTTATTTCTCAAGACAACGGCGGCAAAGATGTATTCGTACACTTCCGTGCTATCGTTTCTGAAGGCTTCAAAACTCTTGCTGAAGGTCAGAAAGTAAGCTTCAACGTTGAAGAAGGTCAAAAAGGCCCACAAGCTTCTAACGTTACAGTTATCTAAGCTTGTTTTACTTGTGGTTTAACCACGAGAAGAATATTAAACGGGTGCTCGAAAGAGCACCCGTTTTTCGTTGGTATTTAGAGAAAGTTTGCCTAAACGAATTTTTGTGAGTGAGAGTAGAAGTGAACCCTATTGTTGTTAGTGTTGGCTTGTTAATTTGTAGCAATGTTTTTATGACATTTGCTTGGTACGCCCATCTCAAAGAGTTGAACAATAAACCATGGATTATTGCAGCATTGGTGAGTTGGGGGATCGCACTTTTTGAATACCTGCTCCAAGTACCTGCGAACCGCATTGGATACACGGCACTCAATGTAGGCCAGCTTAAAATTCTACAAGAAGTGATTACCTTGATGGTGTTTGTGCCGTTCTCTGTGTTCTATTTACGTGAACCACTGAAACTAGATTACCTGTGGGCTGGTTTGTGTTTGGTTGGCGCCGTCTATTTTGCGTTTCGCAGTAAGTTTTCATAAAAAAGCCCCCTAGCGAGCATGTAAGCTAAGGGGCTTTGAGTGCAAGTTTAATCAGTGATTCGATTAGATATCGAAGCGATCCGCATTCATTACTTTAGTCCAAGCGGCCACAAAGTCTTTCACGAACTTCTCTTTATTGTCATCTTGAGCGTACACTTCAGCGTAAGCACGCAAGATAGAGTTAGAACCAAACACTAAGTCAACACGAGTTGCCGTCCATTTCACATTGCCACTGTTACGCTCAACAATATCGTAAGAGTTGCGACCAGTTGGCTTCCAGGTGTAGCGCATGTCTGTCAAGTTCACAAAGAAGTCATTACTTAGTGCACCAATATTATCGGTAAACACACCGTGCTTCGTATCACCATGGTTCGTACCAAGTACACGCAAACCACCAATCAATACCGTCATCTCTGGGGCGCTTAAACCCAACAACTGAGCTCGATCCAGCAGCAACTCTTCAGGATTGACCGCATAGTGTTGTTTCTGCCAGTTGCGGAAGCCGTCTGCAATCGGTTCAAGGACTTCGAAAGATTCCACATCGGTTTGCTCGATAGTGGCATCACCGCGACCTGCTGCAAATGGAACGGTGATTGCAATACCAGCGGCTTTCGCTGCTTGCTCTACACCCACATTACCTGCAAGCACGATGGTGTCTGCCACACTGATGTTGAACTCAGAAGCAATTGCTTCAAGGACATGAAGCACTTTCGCGAGTTTTTCTGGTTCGTTGCCTAGCCAATCTTTCTGTGGCGCAAGTCGAATACGAGCACCGTTAGCACCACCACGTTTATCTGAGTTGCGGAAAGTGCGTGCGCTATCCCACGCGGTTGAAACCAATTCACCAGTACTCAAACCACTTGCGATGATCTTCGCTTTCACTGCATCTACGTCGTAGTCTTTACGACCAGTCGGAACAGGATCTTGCCAAATCAACTCTTCCGCAGGGACATCTGGGCCAAAGTAGCGTGCTCTTGGTCCCATGTCGCGGTGAGTCAGTTTAAACCAGGCGCGAGCGAAGGTTTCAGAGAAGTAAGCAGGATCTTTGTGGAATCGCTCAGAAATCTTACGGTACTCTGGGTCCAATTTCAGCGCCATATCCGCATCGGTCATGATTGGGTTGTGGCGAATCGTTGGATCTTCCACATCAACCGGTTTGTCTTCCTCTTTGATGTTCACTGGTTCCCATTGCCATGCACCAGCAGGGCTCTTCTGTAACCACCAATCGTAGCTAAATAGCAGATGGAAGAAGCCGTTATCCCATTGTGTGGGGTTTGTCGTCCATGCGCCTTCAATACCACTGGTCACCGTGTCGCGGCCAATACCACGTGACTTGTGGTTGTTCCAACCTAGGCCTTGTTCTTCCAAATCGGCACTTTCTGGATCGGCACCTAAGTTTGCTGCGTTGCCGTTACCGTGTGCTTTACCAACCGTGTGACCACCCGCCGTCAGTGCAACAGTTTCTTCATCATTCATCCCCATGCGAGCAAACGTCACACGCATGTCTTTGGCTGTTTTTAGCGGGTCAGGATTACCATCCACACCTTCAGGGTTAACGTAAATAAGGCCCATCATCACAGCAGCAAGCGGGTCCTCTAGGTCACGTTCACCAGAGTAGCGGCTGTTTTCTGCACCAGATGGCGCCAACCATTCTTGCTCTGCACCCCAGTAAATGTCTTTTTCTGGATGCCAGATGTCTTCACGACCGAAGGCAAAACCAAAGGTTTTCAAACCCATTGATTCGTACGCCATGTTACCTGCAAGGATCATCAAATCAGCCCAGCTAATTTTGTTGCCGTACTTTTGCTTAATTGGCCAAAGTAGACGTCTCGCTTTATCGAGGTTGGCGTTATCAGGCCAAGAGTTCAACGGAGCAAAACGTTGGTTTCCGGTATCCGCACCACCACGGCCATCACCCACACGATAAGAACCTGCAGAGTGCCACGCCATACGGATCATCAAACCGCCATAGTGTCCCCAGTCTGCTGGCCACCAATCTTGGCTGTCAGTCATCAGCGCTTTGAGATCGCGTTTCAGTGCTTCGACATCCAGTTTTTTGAGCTCTTCACGGTAACTGAAATCGGCACCCATTGGGTTGGATTTACGGTCATGTTGATGAAGGATGTCGAGATTGAGGGCCTTTGGCCACCAAGCAACATTAGATGAATTTGAAGAAGTGGCGCCGCCATGCATTACTGGGCATTGGCCGCTGGTGTGGGTAGGTTTGTGTTCCATGTGTTGCTCCTTGTCGGTCGCATTATTCTAAGGGAGGTGTCAACACGCCGAAGAATCAGTTGACGACGAACGCTGCACCTTGATGAAACTAATCCTATGTCTTATGTAGGGTTTTATCTAATTCGTTGTCTCTATTCCTTTGATAGGTAAATTCTGTTTAAACGTTCGAAATAAGGTCATGTTTTGAAACCACTCATCCGAAAACGAGTGGTTCGATAGGGGAGAACGCTAGATAAAACGTTCTGGATGGTCAGAGAAGATGGCATCCACTTTGTCGAGATAGCGGAACTTATCTGCCTGATTAACGGTATAGCACCAAATTTGATATCCGCTTGTTTTTAAATCGCGAATGTGTTTTTCTGTGATCCAGCGATAGTTGAGGTTGCAGCTAAATGCGTTGACTTCTTTGAGTACTTGTCGGTCTCGTTGAGATAAGCGCTCGCTGAGTACGCCCAGCTTATAACCAGGACAGTGTTGATGAAGTTGTAAGATGATGTCGTGGCTAAAACTCGATAGCAGAATTATATCAGCGGTTAGTGGGCTCTTGTCCAAGAGGTTTTTCAGATTCAAAGCCACTTTTCCCACATCGTGGTTGTCGACTTTCACTTCGATATTGAGCCCTAAATCGTATTCTGCCGCTAGATTGAGCAACGATTCCAAGGTCATAATTTGTTCGCCAGCAAACGCTTCATCGAACCATCCTCCAAAATCGAAGGCTTGCAGTTCCTTCAAACTGTAGGCATCGACACGGCCTTTGCCGTTACTACAGCGATCGATCGTATGATCGTGGCAGACGACCAACACATTATCTTTGGTCGGTTGTACATCTATTTCAACCCAGCTTAGGCCAAGATCAATCGCAGCTTGGACGCTAACTCGGGTATTCTCAGGGTAAGAACCAGCCACACCACGGTGGCCGACAATCATTGGAGGCATTGGGTTTCCTTAATTCAATCACACCTCATCGAGAAGGGATGAGCGTAACTTGGTGATCCTGACACAGCTGAAGAAACTCGGGTGTGATTTCATCCACAAAAAGCTTTTGCATTTCAGACAGTTCACCACTTACTACTGGAGCATAGCGTCCTAATTTGCTTTTGTCTGCAACCAACCAGCATTGCTCGCTGCATTCGATAATGGCGCGAGTGAGGTTAGCTTCTTCCGGGGTGAAGTCGAGCAGTTGCCCATTATGTGTCATGCCACCGACGCCGAAAATGCCAATTTTGATGTTGAAGCGGCGATAAAAGCGAGTGGTCACTTCGCCAACCGTATCTTCGTCAGAGTGTCGCACCAATCCTCCTGCAAGATGCAAGGTAATATTGGGGTTGCGACTGAGTGTTAGTGCTGCGTTGAGGTTGTTGGTCACCACTGTTAAACCAGGGTGATCCAACAAGGCTTGTGCGACTTGTTTAGGTGTGGTGCCAATGCCTAAGAAAATGCTGCTGCCTTCTGGTAATTCAAGCGCCACTTTTTGCGCAATACGCTGCTTCGCTGAGAGATTGAGCAGATCGCGATTGGTAAAAGAGAGATTGTCATTGGCGCTGGGGAGTGAGATGCCTCCGTGCACACGACGCACCATGCCTTTATCGCTCAAGTCATTCATATCTTTACGAATGGTTTGCACCGACACATCAAAGCGTTCAGAAAGCAGGGTACTGGAAAGTACCCCGTGGGTTTGCTGCAAATACGCGAGGATCTGTTTTTGTCGAGTGGATAAGCTCACTGCCAGCCTCATTGCTGCTGTCTCTGTTGCTGACGCGCATCGACGGATGGAGATTGAGCCGAGAGTGGAATGCGTTTCTCTTGTTCATCAAAGAGATGCAACTGTTCAATACGTACCCAAATTGGTAGATTTTCACCGATGGTCAGCGGCATTTCTGCGGTAACCGCAATAAAATCGCCCTCACCATACTCACCTTTAATTTTGCCATGCACCAATTGATTTGGTCCCAAGGGTTCAACCACTTGAATGTTGAGACTCAGCTCGATGGCATCGTCGATGGGGTGCAGTGAGGCATGCTCGGGGCGAATGCCCAACGTGAGTGTGTTGCAGTTTAAGTCGGCATCGTATGGCACTGGCCACTGTTTTCCCGCCAATTGCAGTTTCCCATTACTGATTGAGGCAGTTAGGAAGTTCATCGCAGGGCTACCAATGAAACTGGCGACAAATGTGCTAGCAGGTTGGTGATACACTTCTGCGGGTGTGCCAATTTGTTCAATTTCACCTTGTTTAAGAACCACGATACGATCGGCAAGGGTCATGGCCTCCACTTGATCATGGGTGACGTAGACGCTAGTGACGCCAAGCTCTCGCTGCAATTTTTTGATTTCCAGACGCATGTGTGCCCGCAGCGCAGCATCGAGGTTGGAGAGGGGCTCGTCAAATAAGAACAGTTGCGGATCGCGAACAATCGCTCGTCCCATCGCCACACGCTGACGTTGGCCACCAGAGAGTTTGGCGGGCTTACGGTCGAGATACTCCTCAATCTTGAGCGTTTTGGCGACTTTGGCAATTTTTTCTGCAATGGTGCTTTTGCTGACGCCCCGATTTTTCAGTCCATATGCCAAATTGTCGTACACACTCATATGCGGATAGAGCGCATAGTTTTGGAACACCATGGCGATATCACGGTTGGCGGGCTTTTCGTTATCGACGCGTCGTCCTGCAAGGTGAATTTCTCCTGAGGTGATCGCTTCTAGTCCCGCGATAGAGCGCAATATTGAGGATTTTCCACACCCTGATGGGCCAACTAAGACAATAAATTCGCCTTGATGGATCGCCAGGTCAACGCCTTTTACCGCTTGGTGGCCATTTTCATACGTTTTTACCAGTTGTTGAATGTCTAACATGATCGGCTCCGCAGAGATTGAGCGGCGAATCGGATGAATATTGGAGTTCTGATTATTTTTCACTTTCTACTAATCCTTTAACAAACCAGCGTTGGAAGATGACCACCACCAAAACAGGCGGCAGCATAGCGAGAATCACCATGGCAAAGGCGTAGTCATAGCGAGGTAAGCTGGTTTCATTGATGTTATTGAGAATCTGTTTGATGCCCATGACGATGGTGTTGTACTGCTCATCGGTGGTCATCATGATTGGCCAGAGATATTGATTCCAACCCACAATAAACATGATGATGAAGATGGCGGCCATCATGGTTTTGGACAGAGGGAACAAAATATCGATAAAAAATCGTATCGGCCCTGCGTTGTCGAGTTGCGCCGCTTCAAGCAGTTCATCCGGGATGGTTTTAAAAAACTGACGAAAGAAAAACGTGGCAGTGGCGGAGGCGATAAGAGGCAGTACCAAACCGGTGTAGCTATTGAGCATACCTAAGCGAGAAACCACCTCATAAGAAGGGATGATGCGCACTTCCAGAGGCAGCAGCAGCGTAACGAAGATCAGCCAAAACCACGCGGTGGCATACGGCAAACGGAAATAGACCAAAGCATACGCCGCCATCATCGAGATAATGATTTTACCAATCGCAAAACCCAGCCCCATGATGAGAGAGTTCACGATCATGGTATGAGCGGTGACATTACCAGCAAAGCCCAAACTTTTGTTCCATGCCTCGGCGTAAACCGCTTGCAGATTGTCTCCTAGCGTCCATTGCAATCCTTCCGAGACGATGGTGTTTGGGTTGTGGGTGGAGCTGGCGAAGATCAGCCAAAGTGGCAGCAACATAAAGAGTGCGCCAGCGATCAAAATCAAGTGATCAGAGAGTCGATTACTTTTCATACTTGCCCCCTAGTAATGAACGCGTTTTTCGACAAAACGAAATTGCAGCCATGTCAGTAGCAGCACCAATACCAGCAGCACGACCGATTGTGCGGAGCTACCGCCAAGGTCTGCACCGACAAAACCATCGCGATACACCTTGTACACTAATGATGTGGTGCTGCCGCCCGGACCACCATTGGTCATGGTGTCAATCACGCCGAAGGTTTCGAAGAAGGCATAGGTTAGGTTGATCACCAAAAGGAAAAAGCCCGTTGGCGCAAGCAGCGGAAAGGTGATGGTCCAAAAACGTTTGTTGTCGCTTTGGCAGTCCAACAGTGCGGCTTCTCGCACGGCGTATGAGATGGACTGAAGGCCCGCTAAGAAGTAGACAAAATTGACGGAAACCTGTTTCCACACCGAAACCAGAATTAAAGCAATCGTGGCGTCGACCGGATCGGTTTGAAAACTAAACTGCCAACCAAGACGCTCGAACAGATCCGTTAATACGCCAATATGAGGGTTAAACAGAAATCCGCCAATGATCCCTGCGACTGCAGGTGCGACAGCGTAAACCCATGTTAAGGTGATGCGATAAGGACCTTGGCCATGAATGATGTTGTCTGCTTTCACCGCCAACAACAACGCGAGCGCGAGTGAAAGAAACGAAACTAACAGGGAAAACAGCAAGGTAAAGCCTAAGGATTCCAAATAGTCGCTCGACGTGAACAGCAGTTGATAGTTTTCAAACCAAACAAAAGTGGAAGAGAGGCCCCATGGGTCTTCCAACATAAACGAGAGGTAAATGGCTTGTGCGGCAGGGTAGATAAAGAACACCCCGATGATCACGATCTGCGGCGCAAGCAGCAGATAGGGGAGTGGAGTGTGGGAAAAGTGTTGTCGGCGTTCCACGGTCATTCTCTATGTAAAACGGAAATAAAAAAATGCCGCCGGCTCCAGAGAGCCGACGGCAAAGGGGTTATTGCACGGTACGAGCAAAGCGGTTAAGCAGTTTTTCGCTTTCGTTTTCCACTTTGTTTAAGCTATTTTCTACCGTCGAGCGGCCAGAGAAAATGTTGTCAAACTCACGGTGCATCACTTCACGAACTTGTGGGTAGTAGCCTAAACGGTAACCTTTGGTCCACTCGCCATCGGGCAGGCTAAGCTGTTTTACCCCCACTTCTGCATCTGGGTTTTCTTGGTAGTAGCCAGATTGCTTCGTCAGTTCATAGGCGGCTTGCGTGACAGGGACGTAACCGGTGGTTTTGTGCCAGTACATTTGTGTTTCTGGCTTGGTGAGGTAATCAAAGAAAGCGGCAACGCCTTTATCTTGTTTGGTGCTATGGCCGTTTAAGGCAAACAGCGCTGCGCCTCCAATAAAGGTGTGCGTCGGCTTTTGTGTGATGGATTGCCAGTAAGGCAGATAGGTTGTGCCCAAGTTAAACTTCACGCGATTACGCAAGCCACCAAATGAACCAGAAGAGCCCATCCACATTGCCACTTCACCACGCTCAAATGGGGTTTGGTTCGCATCCCAATCACTGCCGTAATACTTGTAGTAGCCTTTGTCTGACCACTCTTTCAACTTCTTCACGTGCATCAGCATGTCGTCGGTGCTGAACATGATTTTGGTAGAAAGGGCTTGGTAGCCGTTTTGCTTGTCGGACAGAGGCAAGTTATGGCGAGACTTGAAGTTCTCAAACATGATCCAAGGCGTGAGCGATTGAGAAAAGCCAGCTTTGCCTTTTGAGGCCAACTTCGCGGCGACTTGCTCGAGCTGCTCATAAGTTTGCGGTGCTTTGGCGTTTACTTCTGCCAGCATGTCTTTGTTGTAATACAGCACAGGGGTTGAGCTGTTGAAAGGCATACCAATCATTTTGCCTTGACTATCCGCATAAAAGTTACGTACGCCAGCAATGTAATCGTGTGCGCTGAATGGGTAGCCTGACTCAATCATTAGCGTTTGGACAGGTTTGGCTACTCCTTTACTGTTGATGATGGTCGCAGCTCCCGCATCAAACACTTGCAGAATGTTGGGCGCTTGACCGGCACGAAAAGCGGCAATGCCCGCAGTGAGTGTTTCGGTGTACGAACCTTTGTAAACCGGTGTCAGTTTGTATTCATCTTGTGAGGCGTTGAACTCAGTCGCTAAATGATTGACCGTTTCACCCAGTTGACCGCCCATCGCGTGCCACCAAGTAATTTCCGTGGTCGCAAACGCTGTTGCAGAAAAACCGCCAGATACCGCAGCGCAGAGAAGTCCGTTAACCCATACCTTGTTCATTTGAATGTTCCTTTTGCTTTCGTACGAGACTAATGTTGTTTCGTTTGAAGCTATGCTGGCGGAGAAATGTTGCAAAAACGTGCAAGCTAGATGGCAGAAAAATGAAGCTTTGATGAAGTGAGATCCAAAACTGACAGCAGAAAGAAACAAAAAATGAGGGAAAATATGCTTTTACATTGATAGAAAATGGCTTAACACAAGGCTAAGCCACACATCCTTTAGGCAGTTCTTCTTGATCGAGATACCTATCGCGAATGGCGAGGAACTGTTCCAAATTATCGATTAAGGCACTAACGCATTCAGGATCAAACAGACGACCTGTGTTGGCTCTTATGTAGTCCATAACCACATCCACCGACCACGCGGGTTTATATCAGTAGTGCGTCAAACACGTCGGCCAGCGTGACAATTCGCGCTTCTAGTGGAGTGGATTGTTCTGCGGGTGGGCTTGTATAAAAATGCCGCTCGAGGCGACATTTTTATACAGCAATCGTTGAACAGAGAGGGGTGATCAATTGACACGAAAGCGTCCGACTACATCGGTTAACGCATGAGAGGTGTTTTGCAACTCATCGCTGATGGAGGTCGATTGCGCCGCATTTTCGTTGAGCAGGCGAACGATTTCCTGAATCGCTGCCATGTTTTTGCTCACTTCTTGTGTTACTTGTCGTTGCTCCATCGCCGATGTTGCCATCAAGGTATTGAGGTTATTGATCTCTGCGACTGAATCGGTGACCACATTCAGCGAATCCATCACATGGTTGGTTCGCTCTGCGGTCTCTTCACAACGAGTGCGAGTGGAGCCCATCTCGTTAACCACGTTTTCGGTTGTGCTTTTCAACTTCGCCAGCATTTCGTTAATTTGAGCGGTACTTTGCTGCGTTCTCGCTGCTAATGCGCGTACTTCATCCGCGACAACAGCAAAGCCTCGGCCTTGCTCACCAGCGCGAGCCGCTTCGATCGCTGCGTTGAGCGCGAGTAGGTTGGTTTGCTCGGCGATATCACCAATCACCTGAAGGACAGTGCTAATTTGCTTGGTATCATCACTCATGCGCGCAATGGTGTCTGACATTGCCACCACTTGAGTCACCAATCCGTTCACGCTCTCCACTGCACCCGTCACCGTTTGTTTTGACTCATCAGCATAACGGGTGGTGGTCTCTGTCAGGTGCGCGGCGTTGTCGGCGCTTTGCGCAATGGAATTAGCGCTGGCGCTCATCTCTTCAATCGCGGTAATGGCCTGTTCTGTCTCCTGGGTATGCTGATTAAGCGTGCGAAGGTTTGAACGCGACTGTTCACTCAAATTCACGACGGCGTGGTCGATTTCTTTAGAGGAATCGGCCACTTCAATGAACATCTGCTGTAATTTTTCAATAAACAGGTTAATTGAGTGAGAGATTTGGCCAATTTCGTCTTTGGATTCAATGGCCAAACGTTGGGTTAGGTCGCCGTTGCCTTGAGAAAGATCTGCCACCACCAAGTTGAGGCGGCTAAGCGGTTTAAAGGAAACCTGCAAAAGAATGACGCTGGAGACGATGATGACGGCGGCACACACCAAGAGCGCTAGCGTGATCATCCAGTTCAGTTGGTCAGTATTCGACTGAATATTATCCAGATCGATGTAGCCGATAAGTTCCCAGCGTTGGCCTGCAAATTCCACCGGGCGGGCGATGGGGGTTAAGTTGCTGCCTTGTTTATTGCTAAAAATAACGTTGCCATTGGCGATCAATTCAGCATAGCTGCCTTCTGCCGCATAATCGGCGATGACTTGGCTAAACTGACCCAGATTGAGAACAAAGAAATCAACCGAATCATCAATACGTTTGAGTGAAAAGGTAATGGAAGGTTCTCCATTGAGCATACTCACGGGGCTCACCATAGTGGCATCACCATGCGACTCGGCTAGGTTGATGTACTGTTGGGCATCTTCCTCGCTCATGTTTCCGGTATCGTCAAAGGCGTAGCCATTAACGATTTTAATGATCTTGTCAAAACCAGAGCTTTCCTTGGTTTCACTGATGTCCATCATGCTGAAATTGAGGCTGTTTGCCAGCGCCAATTTACCGTTCAGCTCGTTTTCCAGTTTGCGCTGAATCAGATCCACATTATGCGTAATGTTTTTACTGTCAGTGTCTTGGATGTAACGGCTAATAAAATAGTTAGCGCTAAAGTAAGAGGTGATGATGGTGAGCGAGATAATGGCAATAATCAGCGCAATTATCTTGTTTTTAAAAGAAAGCGGAGTCATAACACTTTACATCCTTAAAAGTGATTTACGAAAACGAAGCATGCCTGCGTCGTAGAGTGGCTGTTCAATTTAATAATTGGCTCAATATTAAGTGAGCGGTGCCATTGTTGCAAATAAGTTGCATTCGTTTGCAGAAATAACTTGGAGCTGTGCAGTGATTAATCTTTGCTAGACATATACTTTTACGAAGAAATACCCGGTAATAACAAAAGATGTCATCGTGACGAAACGGTGAACCCATATTTTGTTGAGATTTCTTGCTACCACAGCAGAAACATATCCGCCAACTACACTACCTAACATCACAACAAAACCATTCCACCAATCAATCGAACCATTGAAGATGAAGATCACAACCGCAATCAATGAAACGCTGGTGGAAATCAACAGCTTTAAACCGTTCATGGTAATGATATCGCGGTGTCCTGAAAGCGTAAGGTAACTTAACGTGACAATGCCCAACCCTGCGTTGAAGAATCCACCATACGCGGAAACAAGAACCAAAAAGAGCGCGGGCAGCCAAAGAATGATTGAATGCTTAGGGCGCTCGGCACGATGACCGATTGCTTGGTTTATTCTGCCGCCAAACACAAACAGTAAGGTCGCAAACAGTAGTAGCCAAGGGATGGCTTTTAAGAAGTCTGACTCGCTGGTATTGAGCAGTAGAAATGCACCGAGCATGCCGCCGAGAAGGCTACAGACGATGGTCTTGAGCAGAATACTTTTTTGCGCATAAAGCTCACGACGATATCCCCATGCACCGCTAATGTAACCAGCGCAACTGGCGAAAGTATTGGTTGCATTGGCCACCACTGGGGGAATACCCACCGCCATAAGCGCTGGGAACGTGATGAAGCTGCCACCTCCCGCGATAGAGTTGAGCATGCCACCAAAAACCCCGGCAAAGAAAAGCAAAATGATGTCCATGTGTTGTAAGCGATCCTTCTATCCCTTTATCCCTTGACATTGCAGAGCTGTCATCAACGTACTGCTTTTCTCAAGTTAACAAACTGATTACATAACAGACATTAATATTATGAAAAACAGTGATCTCAACAGGCGAATTTTCCAACCTTGTCTTATTCTTTTATGGGTAAAGGTGCATATGAAGGCGATGAAAACAAATTGTCAATTGGATTAGCCTTTTGGGTTTGTTGCTCTTTTGGCGCGCTCGTCGAAAAGCATGTGAATGAACGTCACCTTTTCTTTTGCTTTGCTTGTTGATGAGTAAAGTCATCCTTTTCGTCGATGGCATCAAAGATGATGTCATCGAACGTTTTTGGTTATCACGTGTCTTTATCTTCTAACTCTTATCTCTGCTCTTTATTTTCTCTGCTCTTTATTTACGCGACTCGTTTTGGGGGCATTTTTATTTAGATGAGAAAAATATGGGTTACAACTGATTTTATTAAATTTCATTTAAATAAAGCGATATGACAAAAGAGTTCTATATAAATAAAAAAGGATTGTGAGGATAATCAAAAACAAAATCTGACAATAAAGTACTATTCATAAGATCTATTTTTAGTCCCTTAGTACTTTATTTTCATTTCCAGGAAGGATTTATGATGAAGGAACCTTATAAGGTATGGGTTATTTCAAATGATCCAGAATGGTCAGGCTTGATTGTGGCGGGATTGTCCCACACCTTTACGGGTTACGAGTTTGTCATTCAAGCTTCTCTAGAGTCATTGTGGCAACTGAGTGACAATGAGTTGGTGATTTATGATCGACAAACGTTAGGCAACCCCTCGCAACATTTGATTTCACCCACGACAAGAGGTGGCGCATGGATATTAGCCAATGCGACACAGCAAGATCTTGATGGCGTGAAAGGGCTCATTTCACTTGGTTGGTTTGGTTTTCTGGAATCGGAAAAAACACTGGAAAACTTACACAAAGCCATTCGAATGGTGGCGTCGGGTCAATTGTGGTTCAGCCGAGAAGCCATGTCTTATGCGCTAAGGAATATTGTGCGATCTCAGGCAACCACAAGTTGCTCACTTGACGTGGTAGGCAGTAAATATGAACTGTCGGGAAAAGAGCAGAAAGTATTTCTGTATTTGCTTCAGGGTTATTCAAATAAAGAAATATCCGATCAAATGAACGTCAGTTTAAGCACTGTGAAAAGTCATGTATCACATATTTTATGTAAAACAGGAAAACAAAGCCGATCGCAATTAGCGACATTAATGATCGAGTAGTTCTATATAGCCAAGTAACTTCAAGATGCAGGATTCAGAACTTCATATTCTGATTCAGTTCAAGAAAGAGAATGCTGTAGAATGTCGAGATCCTCCCAAGTTCTCTGCATATTATTTGTTTTAAATCAAATTTTTCCGCTAATTAGTCTTTCCTCATCCCTTTGTGTGTTTCTAACTGGTCAGATGACTGATGGTAAAAAAGTCGTATGTGCGTAAATTTAACTTGCAACGAACGAACTACACCGCAGGAACACTATGTAAAGGAGAACAATCATGAAACGTTTAGCAACTTGTATCGCGCTAACCCTTCTTTATTCCGCAGGCGCAGCCGCTAATTCTTGGGTTGTGAGTGACGAAGCACGCGCTGACTTTTTGGTGAAGTTTAGCGGTGAAGTGCCTAAGCGCTGTGAAATGAGAGCAAGTGAAGAGCTCGAAACGCTAAATTTCGATTTGACGCAAAAGTCAGATAAAAAAACCTTCGCGTTTAAAGCTTGGTGCAACTCTTACGGAACAAAAGGCACTTTGCTGGTAGACCCATATGCGTTTAAGAACAGCAACGGCGACGAAATTCCAATGGAATATTCATTCAACGACAAAGTGTCAGTCAAAGATGCAGAAACGGAAACCATGGCAGCGCGTATCGTCGACACCATTGATGTCAGCAACAGCCTTGATAAGCAAATGTCATCCAAACACAAATTGACCATCCGATCGCTTCCTCATAAAGGCGCTCGCTGGGGTAAATACGAAGGCTACATGTGGGTATCGCTTTACCATATGTAATGTCACTTTGTGGGGGACGACATGTCCCCCTTTAATTGAGGTGTCGTATGAAACGGATTTGCTTATTGACGATTTTGCTGTTTTTCTTTCATCGCCAAACGCTGGCGTTTGAGCTGTTCCCTATGGTGCAGTTTTTGGACGATGCCGGTAAAGGAACTACGGTGTTTTTCAAAATCACCAATACCTCACTTGCGCCACTGCCAGTGGAGCTCATCCCAATCAAAAGAGAAGTCTCGCTCAACAATAATGAAACCCTGTCAGAAACCGATGAGCTAATGGTGTTTCCACCACAAGTGCTGATTGAACCAGGCAAATCGCAGAGCATCAAAGTGCAATACATTGGAGAGCCGAAGCAAAGTGCGGCGTCCTATCGTTTAATCGCCAGTCAACTGCCACTAAAAAATGAAGCCAGTAGCGACAGCATTCAAATGCTGTTCCGCATTGGCGCACTGATTTTTGTCTCACCTCAGGATGCTCACGCTGACTATTCAAGCCATTTGACCCAAGGTGAGAATGAGGCCGTGCAGTTAACCATTCGCAATGACGGTACCAGTGTGCTTGAGCTGACCAAACTGAGCCATGAGGTCAGTTGGCATAATCAGAAGAAGAGCTGGTCTTGGGTTGAGTTAGAACCGCTGTTGCCAATGCAATATTTGGTTCCCAATCAAAGCGTTGTCGTTAATGTTCAATCTTTGCTGGTCAAATAATCACGGCCTTAGGGGCCAAGTAGGTCGATCATGCAGCGATGGTGGTGTGTATTCCTATTTCTCTGTTTATGCCCGGTAAGCGGATTTTGCGCGGATTATCGGCTTTCATTGCCAGTGTGGTATTCCGAGACGCAACTTGGCGAGTTGCCGATTGAAATTGAAGGCATGACGCTAAAATCCGTGTCGGCAGAGGCGTTAAACGTGCTGTTGGCCGACAGAATTTCCGATACTTGGTGGCGCGAACGGTTTGCACACCATAGTGGTGATTTTATTCACGTCGACAAATGGCGCGAGCTTGGCGTTAATTTTCACCTCAACTTAGAGTCACTCACCATTGACCTCACGCTACCGCAAGAGGCTTTAAGCGAACGCACCTTGAACGCTTCACAACAATATCCGCCTTTTCAAGCATCGGCGAGTGGCAATGTCAGTTGGCTAAACAGCTTCAATTTTGCTTACAACCGCTATTGGCAAAATGAGAGCGAGAGCTGGTATTCGAGTATCGATTGGCTTAGCCAGATGAACTTGGGGGGCGTCTCTGGCATTAATCTTCAACTGGTCAATCATTTGCAAATGGATGAGGAGAGTCACGACTACGTTCGCGGAGAATGGCTGGCGTTTTATGACGATCCGGACCTGCCGCTTCGCGCATCGGTAGGCGATGTATTCAGTGGTGAGTCCGGCCATCTTTATGGGTTGGCGTTGGGGGGATTTACCGTCGAAAGCCGTTATGCCGATTTACAGCCTGAACGCTCGATCAGCCCGCAAAGCAGCCAACAGTTGCTACTGCAAGAATCAGCAGAAGTTGAAGTGTATGTGAATGGGGAGCGAGTCTCTTCTGGCCGCTTAGAGGCCGGAAGGTACAACTTACAGAATTTGATTTTAGACAATGGTGCAAACGAGATCACCGTAGTGTTGAATTATCTTTCAGGTCGCCAAGAGGTATTGAGCTTTACTCAGTTCTACAATGCGCGTCTTTTGCAGCAAGGCTTGCTGGATTACGCCTTTTCGGTTGGTCGACCGATTGTTTATCAAGAGCAAGGCATTGAATACGAAGACGCATGGCTGGCAACTGGTTATCTAGAGTATGGGGTAACCGATGGGTTCACGTTGGGCGGCAATGGATTATGGGCAAAAGAGGGCGGCGTGATCGGGATACTGGCCACCGTTAGCAGTGGTATGGGCAATCTCACCAGCCGTTTTTCGTGGAGCCACAACGAAGATCAAGGTTGGGTAGCCTCTCTGGACTATGAAAATAGCGTGATTGGTAATGGCGAGAGTCAGTCTCCCAATTTACGTTTGGCGTATGAGTATTCTGATCAATTTCAAAGCAAGCCGTGGAGAAAGGGGGAAGAGGGAAATCAGTATTCCCAGATTTTGGGTAGCTACTTTTGGCAAATCAGTGACGCTGTCGATCTCACGTTATCAGGTCGCTACACCCTTTTTGACGAAAAAGACGACGAAGTGCAGACCTCAGTTCTGCTTAACTGGCGTCATAAAGGGCTTACCGTTGGTTTAGGTACAGAGTATGAAGAGTCGGCGCGATATGTTGAGGGTGATAATCGTCTGTTATTGACGTTTGAATACAACTGGTACTCAGAGCAAGAGAGCCACCGTATTGGGGCATCGTACAACAGTTTGACGGAGCGAAGCCGACTCTACTTCAACAATGAAGGGCTCAACTATGTGGATGACATAGGCGTGCGCATTGAAGCTGAACAGGACCAAAGCATCAAAAGCCAAAAAGCCATGCTCAGTTATACCGCCAACCGTTTCCGAGTGGAAAGCGAGCTTGTGCGAAAGCAAAACCGCCTCGATGACCAAGCACAGTATCAAGGTTCCGTCAGGCTCGCGACCAGTCTTGGCATGGTAGACGGTGAATGGGGATGGGGCCGAGCTCTTTCTGGGCCTTTCATGGTGGCGAGCATGCATCCCACTTTAACGGAGGCGACCGCCTATTTGGATGTGGATAGCGAAGGGAGAGCCACCGCGCTAGCGACGCCAAGTATCAATGGTTTGATTCCGATTTCGCAGCCCTATGGCATCAATATCATCGAGTACAACGTGCACAACGCCCCGCTGGGTTATGACTGGGGGGCGGGAAAAATCGATGTGTCGCCAGGGGCCGCGACAGGGCATCGACTCATCATGGGCTCGGATGCCTCGTACACGGTAACGGGTTTTTTGACGACAACCGAGGGCGAAGCGATCGCCTATCGGCAAGCGAGCCTGATAGTTGACGACAAGCGAATGGTGTTTTTTACCAATCAACAAGGTCGATTCTACATTCAAGGCATCGCTCCCGGAGAGTATCGCTTAGAGCTGTCAGGTTTAAGCAGCGAAGCGCGATGGATTGTGATCCCTGAGTCAGACAACAGCTTGATCAATCTAGGTCAGATCAACGTGGTGCTGATGGACAAATCAGCACATTAAAATGGTAAGGAGGAGAAGATGAATAGCTCTCTCACTCGATGCTCCACACTGATGTGCTTTGGCACACTGATGTGTTTTGTTTCCCTATCCTTGGCAGCGGTGGAGCCAGCAACACAAGTTTGCCAAGGTGAATTTGTCGTGCATTTGTCCAGTCACCCCGTGGACAAGGCAAGCAGTTCCGACAATGCGTTGTGGTTCCAAGGTTATGTGGAGTTGGAAGGGGCGCTGCTCGCTTGCTCTCCTCAATTGGTTATTCACGCCAAAAATGGCTGGAAGGAGCCAATTATTGGGCCTCAAGGCGCGGTGGCATCTAGCCTATTGGATGGGCAAAGAAAAAGCCTGCATCGTGATCAGCGAGGCAGTTTTATCTTGCCACTCCAAGGGCGAAAGAGAAGTGAGTTTTGGGTACATGTTCCTCAAGGAAAAGTGTTGCTTTCTGGCCAATATCAAAGCGATTTTGAGTTTAAAGTTAAGGCGGCTGGTCATGAGTTTCGTCGAGCCGTGTCTCTCAATTACCAAGTAAAACCTTTTGTTAGGGCGCGAGTGGAAAGCCGTCAGGGGGCGCATGTCTCGGTTTCTGGAACCAACGTTAGCATTGATATGGGCAACTTAACCGAGAAGAATCAACGCCAACTCGATGTGATTGTGGTGAGCAATGGCAGCGTGAAATTGGAACTGGATTCTCTCAACCAAGGTGACATGGTCAACGTTAAGAATGCACGCTACAAAATTCCGTATGCCACCTCTCTTAATGGTCAGCCGCTAAGATTAAATGCGCCATTTTACTTGCGTCCTCACCAGCAACGTGAAACACGCTTTCGCTTACAGTTCGAAAATACGCCTATGCCATCGGCTAGGGAAGGGCGCTATGAGGATGAAATGACCATCATGCTGACTGCTTTTTGAATCGTCATGTTTGAAGCCAAACGCGAAAAAACCGCCTCAATCGAGGCGGCATAACGTAGTGCAATATGGAGATGGTTATTGTTATTTGGTTGCTTGTGAAACGTTCGACTTTGTCGTGTTGGGTTTGATTTTCTGATAGATCGCACCTAATAGCGGGCTGCTGACCATCAAAATCGCAATCACAGTAAAGGCCAGTGTTAACGGACGCTCCCACAAGAAGCTAAGCTGCCCATCCGAAATCATCAGCGCTCGGCGTAAGTTTTCTTCCATCAAACCACCCAGAATGAAGCCAAGCAGCAGTGGGGCAAGCGGGAAGTTGGCGAGACGAAGCGCAATCGCTCCCATCGCCACCAGCAGCATCACAAACACATCCATGGTGTTAAATGAAACCAAATAAACGCCAGTGATAGAGAAGAACAGAATCATAGGTAGCAGTACGGTTCTTGGCACTGCCAACAGGCGTGAGATGTACGGGATCAGTGGCAAGTTCAGAATCAGCAGCACGATGTTGCCGACGTACATGGAGATGATCACCGACCAGAACACATCCGGATGGTCAACAAACAAACGAGGACCCGGTTGAATGCCGTAGGCGATCAATGCGCCAAGCATGATGGCCGTGGTGCCTGAGCCCGGAATACCAAGTGTTAACAGTGGCACAAACGAGCCGCTTGAGGCGGCGTTGTTGGCCGATTCTGGTGCCACTAAGCCACGAATGCTGCCTTTACCAAACTCTTCTTTTTTCTCTTTCGGCGCCAAATTGCGCTCCATGCCATAGCTGAGAAACGCCGCGATGGTTGCGCCTGCGCCCGGTAGAACGCCAGTAAAAAAGCCAAGAATTGAAGAACGAATGGAGACAGGAGCCGCTTCTTTGATCTCTTCACGAGTCACTTTCATCGAGCCAATGTTGCTCATGCGCTCTTGTTCTTCCGCGCTGTTGTCTTGATCAGGCTTGAGAATGCCCATTAAGGTTTCACCCAACGCGAAGGTCGCCATCGCCAAAAGCAAGAAGCTGAAACCATCCATTAAATCAGTCAGGCCGAACGTAAATCGTTCTACACCAACGCCTTTATCAATGCCCACGGTTGAGAGCATCAAGCCAAGAATGGTCATCATCCATGCTTTGATCACTTGCCCTTTACCAGCAAAGGCCGCTACCGCAGAAAGCCCAACCAGCATCAGTGCGAAATAGTCTGAGGATTGGAAACTGAGCGACACGGTGGCCAGGGCCGGTGCCGCCACCAACAGCATGATGGCCGATAGCGTACCGCCAGTAAACGAGGCGTAAGCGGCCAAAGCAAGCGCTTTACCCGCTTGGCCTTTTTGCGCCATTGGGTAGCCATCAAACGCGGTTACTACGGTTGAAGAACAGCCCGGTGCGTTGATCAAAATAGAAGAGGTGGAACCGCCAAAAATCGCGCCATAATAAACACCCGCCATCAAAATCATGCCTGAAGAAGGCTCTAGGCCGTAAGTGATTGGGATCATCAGCGCAATGGCCGAGATTGGGCCTAAACCCGGAAGCATGCCGATAAAGGTGCCGACAAAACAACCAATGACTACCATCATCAGGTTCATTGGCATCACTGCGGTCGATAGACCTTGTAAAATTCCGTCTAACATAAAATCAGTTCCTTATGCCAATTACCAAAGGGTAAAAATCAGGCCCGGTTCGAGGTAAACATCCAACCCCTTGGTGAGCAGTAGATAGAACGCCAATACGAATGGGAAAGACGCACCAAACAAGACGCTCTTGCGTCGCTCGCCGAGCAGGTAAAACCCCGCCAACAGGAAAAATCCCGTGGCTAAGACGAAGCCAAGATAGGTTAGGCCGAAGCCATACAGGGCCATCAGCACCAAAAAAGCGATTAACAGCTTCCAGTCAAACTTGGTTACGGCACCACTTTTGCTGTCGGGCTCGCCCGTTACTAACAGCAGCAACGCAAGCCCAATACCAATCACGGTAAGAATAAAGGGCAGGGTGCGAGCGTTGAACGGCTCGTACTCATCCCCTGGGAATAATGGGATTTGGTAGGTTTGGTAACCATAGCCCAAACAGAGTAGAAGAAAAATCAGCGCCCCGACACGGTCACGGCAGAGGAGAAACTCTGTTGAGAGTAGCTTATTGCTTTTAAACGAACTGGTTGGTAAATCCGACATATCCAACTCCAATCATTGAGGCAAAGACAAAAGAGGAAAAAGCCGTTATTGAAGCGTCAATGAAAAAGAGGCTCATCAACAAGGCGTGCTACTCGTGATAACAGGGACACAGTAGCAAGCAGGACTTTCAATAAACAAAGGAGTCGTTCTACTGCTCGTGGCAGCGCCTCAATAACGGCGAAACTGGATGGGGTTAGTGCATGGAATGAACCTGTCTAACCCCATATGAGGTGCTGTGAGCCTACTTTAGGAAGCCGAGCTCACGCATCAGGTCACCCATCTGCTTCTCTTGCTCTTCTAGGAAGACGTAGAACTCTTTGTCCGCTTTGTAGTTGTCGATCCAACCATTACGGTCACGAACCACTTTCCACTCATCGGTGTTGTACATTTTGGTCAGAGCCGCGTTCCACTCGTTGATCTTCTCTTGGCTCGCACCCGGTGCGGCAAAGAAACCACGCCAGTTAGCAAAGACGGTTGGGTTGCCGTATTCGGTTAGGGTAGGAATGTTTGACGCCGCTTCGAGGCGCTTTGGTGCGGTAATCGCGAGGATCTTCACTTGACCCGCTTTCGACATCTCAAGCACTTCACCTAGGCCAGTAGAAAGTAACTGAGTTTCGCCAGAAAGCAGTGCAGCCATCGCTTTACCGCCTGCGTCATAGGCGATGTAACGAACTTGTTTGGCATCAAAGCCTTGGCCTTTAAATGCTGCTGCGGCAACGAGGTGATCCATCGAACCACGCGCAGAGCCGCCCGCGATTTTTACTTTGAGTGGGTTCTCAGCGAAGTCTTTAGTGACCTCTTCCCATGTGTTGTATTTCGAATCTCCTGCCACCACGATGGCGCCGTAATCTGCGACTGTCGCTGCCACTGGCGTTAAATCACGGAAGGATTGAGGGAACACACCGCTCAGTGAACGCACCACGATCGGCGTTGAGTTGATCATTAGCGTGTCTTCTTG
Organism: Vibrio vulnificus NBRC 15645 = ATCC 27562; assembly: GCF_002224265.1. Taxonomy (NCBI): domain Bacteria; kingdom Pseudomonadati; phylum Pseudomonadota; class Gammaproteobacteria; order Vibrionales; family Vibrionaceae; genus Vibrio; species Vibrio vulnificus. The sequence continues at coordinate 45,129 of NZ_CP012881.1, read as the reverse complement.
GCGTTTTGCCGTCTCGATCAGGTGCGCAATGGCTTTACCACCGCCACCACCAGACAAGTTTTGGTATGAGACATTCTCCACCAAGTTGGTTTTTTGCAGAACATCACCCGTACCACGAGCGGTCATGTCCCAGCCACCACCTGCACCCCCAGGGATGAGAAAGTGGATTTTTTCGATCTCTGCCGCGAAAGCGTTAAAAGAAAAAGAGGCGGCGATGATCGATGCGGCCAGAGTAGGTTTGAGTGCCTTAAACATGTTTCACGTTCCTTATGTCGGCGCTTCGGTGATGAAGCGAACTTATTGTTATCTGTGGTTCTTGTTATCAGTGGTTCCTCACTCGCCGTGGCGGGTTAGGAATGATGAAAGGTTAAAAAGGTGTTAACGGATTGTCTCTAAAAGGCAGTTAAAAAAAATAACGGTCATAAAGTCGATTTTGTTCATAAAGTTCACAAGACGGGAAGGAAGTGAGGAGGGAAGACAAAAAGAAGGTATACCTTAGTCTAAATTGTCGACAATTTACTTGATTGTCGACAATTTGATCGACTATTTTATATTCAGAGACAGACATTGTTGACAGATTGCCGTCAGGAAACGTATTTGAATATGAATGTAGACACCAAAGCCATTGGCAAACTTGCAGGCAGCGACAAGGAAAACACCAAGTCCGAGTCGCTGACCGAATCCTTGGTTGAAGCGATTGTGAATGGGCAGATCGCACCGGGAAGCAAGATCTCAGAACCCGAGTTAGCCAAGCATTATCATGTGAGCCGAGGTCCACTGCGTGAGGCGATGATGCGATTAGAAGGGCTTGGCTTGATCGAACGTGTTCCTCATGTCGGGGCGCGTGTGATTACCCTTTCACCTGAAAAATTGGTGGAGCTGTATGCGGTGCGTGAAGCACTAGAAGGCATGGCTGCAAGGCTTGCCGCTCGCCACATCAGCCAAGAAGAGCTGTTGAGCCTTGAGCTACTATTGTCGACACACTCGAAACACATCGATGAAGTTGAGGGTTCCTCTTACTTCCATCAACATGGTGATTTCGACTTTCACTATCGCATTATCAAAGCCAGTCGCAACCGTGAACTGATCGCGCTGTTGTGTGACGAGCTGTACCACTTATTGCGCATGTATCGCTACCAGTCACCTCGTGCACAATCACGACCCAAAGAAGCGTTGGAAGAGCACAAATTCATTCTGCAAGCGATTCGCAATCGAGATGAAGAGTTGTCGGAAATGTTGATGAGAAGACACATCTCCGGCAGCCGCAAATTAATCGAACAACAGATCCTAAAGGATTAGAGGAAACGTGTTATGAGCTTAACTCCGGGGGCGAAGTTCAGACTCGCCGTACAACAAAATGATCCGCTGCAAATCGTCGGCACCATCAACCCTTATTGCGCCATGATGGCCAAAAGCCTAGGCCATCAAGCCATTTACCTTTCTGGTGGCGGCATCGCAAATGCGTCTTACGGCTTGCCTGATTTGGGCATCACCACGCTTAACGACGTACTGGTGGACGTAGAGCGCATCACCAACGCCTGTGATTTGCCTCTGCTGGTGGACATCGACACCGGTTTTGGCGGTGCATTCAACATTGCGCGCACCATTAAAGCAATGGAGAAAGCCGGCGCAGCCGCCGTTCACATGGAAGATCAAGTGGCGCAAAAACGTTGTGGGCACCGTCCAAACAAAGCGATTGTTTCTCAGCAAGAGATGGTCGACCGCGTTAAAGCGGCGGTGGATGCACGAGTCGATGAGAACTTTGTGATTATGGCGCGTACCGATGCGCTGGCGGTGGAAGGGATTGATAGCGCAATTGAGCGTGCAATTGCCTGTGTAGAAGCGGGCGCGGACATGATTTTCCCCGAAGCGATGAATAAACTTGAGCAGTATCAGCAATTTTCTGCTGCCTTAGCGCAAGCCACGGGCAAGCACGTGCCGATATTGGCCAACATCACCGAATTTGGTCAAACACCTTTGTATGGTTGTGAAGAGTTAGCCAAATCCAGCGTGGATATGGTGCTGTATCCGTTGAGTGCTTTCCGCGCGATGAACAAAGCGGCGGAAATGGTCTATCGCCACTTGTTGGAAGTGGGCAATCAAGAGGCGTTAATCGATTCAATGCAGACGCGTAAAGAGCTCTATGACTATCTCAACTATCACGCGTACGAAGACAAGCTCGACCAACTGTTTTCAGAAGGAAAATAATCCCAACGCGCTTTTTAGATGAGAGCAAAGTAGGGAAGCCCAAGAAAAGTAGGGAAGCTAAAGATAAGAAAAACAAAAAACGGAAGTTCAAGAAGAATACCGTCGGAATTAACTTAATCCAATAACGTGAAACCGTCTGATGAAAAACACTCCGCTAGAGAGCAACGTCAGACAGAAAAGGAGTTCAAAATGCCTAGTTCTTTAACGAAGAAAGGTGAGTTAGGTGGCGCGGGCCTACGTGGTCAAAGCGCTGGAAGCACCGCTTTATGTACTGTCGGTAAAACGGGGACAGGGTTAACCTATCGTGGTTATGACATCACTGACTTAGCCAACCATGCACAATTTGAAGAAGTGGCACACTTGCTGTTACGTGGTCACTTACCGACACAACAAGAGTTGGATGCCTACAAAACTCGCCTGATCGGCCTGCGTGGCTTACCGGCCGAGTTGAAGCAAGCGCTGGAGCTGATCCCGGCTTCTGCGCATCCCATGGACGTGATGCGTACAGGGTGCTCTGTGCTGGGAAATTTAGAACAAGAAACCGATTTTTCGCAGCAGCTTGACGCGACAGAGCGCATGCTGGCGCTGTTCCCTGCGATCATCTGTTACTGGTATCGCTTTAGCCACGATGGCGTGCGTATCGATACGCAAGACCAATCGCAAGATTGCATCGGTGGTTACTTCCTCAAAATGCTCACCGGAAAAGAGCCCAGTGAACTGCATAAACAGGTGATGCATTGTTCGCTGATTTTGTATGCGGAGCATGAGTTTAATGCCTCTACCTTTGCCGCTCGTGTGTGTGCCTCAACCCTGTCTGATATCCATTCCTGTGTGACAGCGGCGATTGGCACTTTGCGTGGCCCTTTGCATGGTGGCGCTAACGAGGCCGCGATGGAGATGATCGAAAACTGGCAAACGCCAGAAGAGGCGGAAAGCAATATCCTGCGCATGTTAGCCAACAAAGAGAAAATCATGGGCTTTGGCCATGCGATTTATCGCGAAAGCGACCCGCGTAATGCTCTGATCAAACGTTGGTCACAAGCTTTGTCAGAAGCGGTGGGCGATACCCATCTTTACGCCGTCTCTGAACGTGTGGAAGCGGTGATGAAACGCGAGAAAGATCTGTTTTGTAATGCTGATTTTTTCCACGCCTCGGCCTATCACTTCATGGACATTCCCACCAAGCTGTTTACGCCGATTTTCGTCATGAGTCGCTTAACGGGTTGGACGGCGCACGTGTTTGAACAGCGTGCCAATAACCGAATTATTCGTCCAAGTGCTGACTATATTGGCCCAGATCACCAAGATTGGGTGCCGATTGAACAGCGCTAGCGCCTAGAGATTGACCTCTCTTCAATCACGAGGGGAGGTTTTCCGCAGTTTTGCATGGGAAGCAAGTCCATGAGCAATAAAAACAATACCTTATATCGCAAACCTCTACCGGGCAGTTCGCTGGATTACTTTGATGCGCGTGAAGCGGTCGAGGCGATATCTCCAGGCGCGTACGCGCGTTTGCCATACACTTCGCGCGTGTTGGCAGAACAACTGGTGCGCCGCTGTGAACCTAGCGCGCTTACCGACAGTCTGAAACAGTTGATTGAACGACGTCGCGATCTTGATTTTCCTTGGTATCCAGCGCGCGTGGTTTGCCACGATATTTTGGGCCAAACCGCATTAGTCGACCTTGCTGGTCTGCGCGACGCGATCGCCGAGCAAGGCGGGAATCCAGCGAACGTCAATCCTGTGGTGGAAACCCAACTGATTGTCGATCACTCGTTGGCGGTGGAATATGGCGGTTTTGACCCAGAGGCGTTTGAGAAAAATCGCGCCATCGAGGAGCGCCGTAACGAAGATCGATTCCACTTCATCGAGTGGTGTAAAACCGCGTTTGAAAACGTCAGTGTGATTCCGGCGGGTAACGGCATCATGCACCAAATCAACTTGGAAAAAATGTCGCCAGTGGTGCAGGTAAAAGAGGGCATCGCCTTTCCTGACACTTGTGTTGGCACTGACAGCCACACACCCCATGTCGATGCCCTTGGTGTGATTGCCATTGGTGTCGGTGGTTTAGAAGCGGAAACCGTGATGCTCGGTCGTCCGTCCATGATGCGTTTGCCCGACATCGTCGGTGTGAAGCTGATTGGTGAGCGTCAACCGGGCATTACCGCTACCGATATTGTGTTAGCCATTACTGAATTTTTGCGTCAAGAACGGGTGGTTTCCGCTTACCTTGAATTCTTTGGCGAAGGGGCCAAAGCGCTGACGATTGGTGATCGCGCGACCATTTCCAATATGACGCCAGAATACGGCGCCACCGCGGGCATGTTCTACATCGACGAGCAGACAATCAACTACCTACGCTTAACAGGGCGCGAGCCAGAGCAAGTGGCTTTGGTCGAAAACTACGCCAAACACACCGGATTATGGGCCGACGATTTACAGCAGGTCGACTATGAGCGTGTGTTGGAGTTTGATTTGTCTCAGGTCTCGCGCAATCTTGCTGGGCCGTCTAACCCTCATCGCCGTTTGCCCACCTCTGAGTTAGCTAGCCGTGGCATTGCCGGGCAATACCAAGAAAAAGAAGGTGAACTGCCAGATGGTGCAGTGATCATCGCCGCCATTACCTCGTGCACCAACACCAGTAACCCTCGCAATGTTGTCGCGGCAGGTTTGTTGGCGAAGAAAGCCAACCAGTTGGGCCTCATCCGTAAACCTTGGGTGAAATCCTCCTTTGCACCCGGCTCAAAAGTGGCCAAGCTTTATCTTGAAGAAGCGGGGTTATTGCCCGAGCTCGAAAAGCTCGGATTTGGCATCGTCGCGTATGCTTGTACCACCTGTAATGGCATGAGTGGCGCACTCGACCCTAAGATTCAGCAAGAGATCATCGACCGCGATCTCTACGCGACTGCGGTGTTGTCGGGTAACCGCAACTTCGATGGCCGTATTCACCCCTATGCTAAACAAGCGTTTCTTGCCTCTCCACCGTTGGTGGTGGCGTATGCGATTGCAGGCACGATGCGCTTTGATATTGAGCGCGATGTGTTGGGGATGGATAGCAACGGCAAACCAATTTATCTGCGTGACGTTTGGCCAAGCGACGAAGAGATTGATTCAGTCGTGGGCAGCTCTGTGAAGCCTGAACAGTTCCGCCAAGTCTATATTCAAATGTTCAAACTGGATGAAAGTGAGCGTAGCGAGTCACCACTTTACGATTGGCGTCCGATGAGCACCTATATTCGCCGACCACCCTATTGGGAGGGCGCTCTCGCTGATGAGCGCACGCTTTCCGGTATGCGGCCTTTGGCGATTTTGGGAGACAACATCACCACCGATCACCTTTCACCATCGAATGCGATTTTAGCCAGCTCTGCGGCGGGCGAATACTTGGCAAAAATGGGCGTGCCAGAGGAGGACTTTAACTCCTATGCCACCCATCGCGGCGATCACTTGACCGCGCAACGTGCAACGTTCGCGAACCCGAAACTGTTTAATGAAATGGTGAAAGAGAATGGCCAAGTGGTGCAAGGATCGCTCGCTAGAGTGGAGCCAGAGGGGAACGTCACTCGCATGTGGGAAGCGATTGAAACTTACATGCAGCGCAGGCAGCCATTGATCATTGTCGCTGGCGCGGACTACGGACAAGGCTCCTCTCGCGATTGGGCGGCAAAAGGGGTTCGACTTGCTGGGGTAGAAGCCATCGTTGCGGAAGGCTTTGAGCGCATTCACCGTACCAACCTCGTCGGCATGGGCGTGTTGCCGCTGCAATTTAAAGCGGGTGTGAATCGAAACAGCCTGCAACTGGACGGCACCGAGCTCTATGACGTGATGGGGGAGATCAAACCCGGAGCCGACCTTGCGCTGGTCATCACTCGCACCAATGGGGAAAAACTCGATGTCGCGGTGACGTGCCGTCTTGATACCGAAGATGAAGTGCATGTGTATCAAGCAGGCGGTGTGTTGCAGCGATTTGCGCAAGATTTTCTCTCCGAGCAAGGAGCGTAACGATGAAACCTTCTACACGATCCTCCACACAAAGCGCTACACAGCGCGAGGCGCGGATGAGCCAGATAAGAGTGCCTGCCACGTATATGCGAGGCGGCACCAGCAAAGGGGTATTTTTCAACCTTGCAGAGTTACCGCCAGAGGCACAAGTGGCGGGGGAAAAACGTGACCAACTGCTGCTGCGTGTGATTGGCAGCCCAGATCCCTATGGCAAGCAGATTGACGGCATGGGCGGGGCGACATCCAGCACTAGCAAAACGGTGATAGTGAGCAAAAGCAGCCGAGCCGATCACGATGTCGATTACCTGTTTGGTCAAGTCTCTATCGATAAACCGTTTGTCGACTGGAGCGGTAACTGTGGCAACTTATCTGCTGCGGTTGGCCCATTTGCCATCCATGCTGGCTTGATTGACGAAAAACGCATTCCTCAAAATGGCGTGGTGACGGTGAAAGTGTGGCAAGCCAATATCGGCAAAACCATTGAAGTGCACGTGCCCATTCAAAATGGTTCGGTGCAGGAAACGGGCGAGTTTTCTCTTGATGGCGTGACATTTCCAGCCGCAGAGATCCAAGTCGATTTCGTTGACCCAGCCGATGGCGAGGGGAGCATGTTTCCCACTGGCAATTTGATTGATGACCTTGTCGTACCGGGTATTGGCACCTTTAACGCCACGCTCATTAATGCGGGCATTCCCACCATTTTCCTTGATGCTGAGGCGTTGGGGTATTTGGGGACGGAACTGCAAGAGCAGATCAATAATGATGAGCAAGCGTTAGCCAAGTTTGAAACCATTCGTGCTTATGGCGCGCTAAAAATGGGGTTGATTACTTCGATTGAAGAAGCAGAAGGTCGCCAGCACACCCCAAAAGTGGCGTTTGTCGCGAAGCCGAAAAGTTACCAAGCCTCAAGTGGCAAAGTGGTGGAGGCGGGAGAGGTTGATCTGCTGGTTCGCGCCCTTTCAATGGGCAAGCTGCATCACGCGATGATGGGGACCGCAGCGGTCGCGATTGGCGCTGCCGCTTGCGTGCCGGGCACTTTAGTGAACTTAGCGGCAGGCGGTGGTGAAAAACAAGCGGTCACCTTTGGCCATCCGTCTGGGACGTTAAAGGTGGGTGCGCAAGCGAAAGCAACACAACAAGGCTGGGTGGTGGAAAAAGCCATCATGAGCCGCAGCGCTCGTATACTGATGGAGGGCTTTGTGCGTGTTCCCTCCGATGTCTTTGAATAAACCTATCAGACGAGTTTGATCTCTTCGTTTGATTACAAGGTCAGGACAGACTGGAGGAAACACTATGTCTGCATATCAGAAAGAATATCAATGGGCTAAGCAGCAACCGGAAAGCTTTTGGCAAGCCCAAGCAAAGAATATCGATTGGTTTGAGTTCCCTAAAACCATTCTTGCCAATGATGCAAATGGCATTGAGCGTTGGTACCCCGATGGCTTGCTCAACACCTCATGGTTGGCTCTCGATTACCACTGTGAACAAGGCCGAGGCGATAAAGCGGCATTGATATACGACTCACCCGTGACTGAAACCAAGCAGGTTTACAGCTATTTTGAAATGCGAGACCGTGTGGCACGTATTGCCGGTATGTTGGCTGGCCAAGGCGTGACGAAAGGCGATCGTGTGGTGATTTACATGCCGATGATCCCAGAAGCCGCGATGGCGATGCTGGCATGTGCACGTTTAGGGGCGATTCACTCCGTGGTATTTGGTGGCTTTGCCCCGAATGAATTGGCGGTGCGCATTGAAGATGCCGAGCCTAAAGTGATCATGACGGCCTCTTGTGGCATCGAAATCAATAAGGTGATTCCCTACAAACCAATGGTTGATAAGGCCATTATGGAGAGCCGCTGGAAACCGGAAAAAGTGGTGGTATTGCAGCGTCCTCAGTGCGATGCCCAGCTCAGCAGCGAACGTGATCTTGATTGGCATCAAGCGGTTGAAAATGCGCTACCGCACGCTTGTGTTCCTGTATTGGCAACGGATCCCCTCTATATCCTCTACACTTCAGGCACGACGGGCAAACCGAAAGGGGTGGTGCGTGACAACGGTGGCCATGCCGTGGCCATGAAGTATTCGATGAGCGCCATTTACAATATGCCGCAGGATGGCGTGTTTTGGGCGGCATCTGATGTGGGGTGGGTCGTCGGGCACTCTTATATTGTGTATGCGCCGTTGATTCATGGTTGCACCACGATTTTGTTTGAAGGGAAGCCAGTACGCACGCCGGATTCTGGTGCATTTTGGCGCGTGTGCGAAGAGTATGGAGTTAACGTTCTTTTCTCAGCGCCAACGGCGTTCCGAGCGATTAAAAAAGAAGATCCGCAAGGCGAGCATCTAAACAAGTATGATCTTTCAAAGTTGGAGACCATCTTTATGGCGGGAGAAAGGCTTGACCCGCCAACCTTGGAATGGGTTCAAAGTCAAACGGCCAAGCCCGTGATTGACCACTGGTGGCAAACTGAAACCGGCTGGGCGATTGCTGGCAACATGGTGGGTATTGAGTTAATGCCAGTCAAAGCGGGTTCGGCCACCATGCCTATTCCGGGTTATCAAGTGGAAATACTGGATGAAATGGGGTTAAGAGCAGGGCCAATGCAGCAAGGTTTTGTCGCACTGAAAAGGCCTTTGCCGCCAAGCTGTTTGCCAACCGTATGGCGCAATCACGATCGATTTGAATCGGGTTATCTGAGCCAGTTCCCGGGTTACTATGTTTCGGGGGATGGCGGTTATCTGGATGAAGAGGGGTATCTCTTTATCATGGGGCGCATTGATGATGTGATTAACGTGGCGGGGCATCGTCTCTCAACCGGAGAAATGGAAGAGATTGTTGGCGCGCACCCTGCTGTCGCGGAATGTGCGGTGGTGGGTGTGCACGATGAACTCAAAGGACAGTTGCCGCTGGGCTTTGTGGTGCTCAAAGATGGGGTGAAAATCGACCCAACCGAGCTGGAGCAAGAGCTCGTCGGCAAAGTGCGTAATGAAATCGGCGCCGTTGCCTGTTTTAAACAAGCCTTGGTGGTTGAGCGATTACCCAAAACGCGCTCAGGCAAAATTTTGCGCCGTACCATCCGTCAAATTGCTGATGGTGAACAATACGCTGTGCCATCTACCATCGACGATCCGAGCAGTCTTAATGAAATCGAAAAAGTACTGAGTCGTTAACGCTATCGCCAATCCATCGTCAATAGTGATGGATTGGCAAATTCACTTGCTTTATCCACTGTCGCGCCACACACTTAGGTCATTATTTTCCCTCAAGTTGCCATCTATGACCGCGTTTATTCTCTCTTCTGCACGTCCTTCAGACCTCGAAGCCCTTAATGATTTGATGTTCGATTTGCATGATGAACATCATTTACAGTGCCCTGAATTTTTTAAAAGCGCAGAAGATATCGAGCAAGAGAAAAGCATTGCTCGCTATCTCGATGATCCTGAATGTTTGGTGTTTGTCGCTAAAGTTGATGAGGAAGTGGTGGGGTTTGTGTCAGGGCATTTTTGCGAGCTGATTTCGACAGTGAGCCGCCCTTTACCGATGGGCAGTGTCGATGAGTTATACGTTGGTAAGCCGTTTCGCCAACAAGGAATTGCTGAGGCGCTGTTAGCCAAAATCGAACAAACTTTCCGTGATTATGGTGTTGAACAAGTGTTTGTTGAAGTATGGGATTTCAACCAAACCGCGATTGCTGTGTATGAGAAGAATGGTTTTCAGCCGCATATTCACTGGTTGAGAAAATCGCTGAAAAACTGAGTGGTTACTCTGGGTGAGATCAACTCCTTGTGTGCTGTTATTGCAACAGTCTCGCTTATGAAAAGGCTCTTACTGATTGATTTGTAAAATAAATATGTGAAACGGATCATTTTGTTGTGTGAATGTAACAAGATGTTTAGCTCGAATGTTGCACGTCTCTCGCAAGCTCTATAAATAATTTATAAATCGAGTTGGGAGGTCGATTTTTATCTGCTTGTCTAATATGTGGCGCAATAAGCGCCCGATTAAACAAGAGGAAATGACATTGAAATCGACAGGGAAACTTACTCTGCTCAGCTTGATGATGTTGTCTGCATCGGTCAGCGCAGAGGTTCTTTCACAGACGCAAACAGACGTTGTTCAATCGAATGACATTCAGCCCCGTATCGTTGGCGGTACTCCCGCCAATGCGAGTGAATGGAAGTTCTACACGCAAATTGTCAGCCGTAACAGCAACCGCTCTTATTGTGGCGCAAGTTACATTGGCAATGGTTATGTGCTGACGGCTGCTCACTGTGTCGATGGCGACCTACCAAGCCAGATCGCCGTCAAAATCGGTGGCGTTGTTTACAACGGTACGGATGGGGTGCGATCCAACGTTAGCCAAATCTACATGCATCCTGCCTACAACAAATCGACGTTTGAAAATGACATTGCACTACTCAAACTTAGCCAAATACCGCAAGGTGTGACGGCGGTTGATATCGCGGCGGGTAGTTTGAGCCAATATGCAGCGGTGGGTGACTGGCTGACGGTCGCAGGGCTAGGTCGTACGACAGAAGGTGGCAGTTCACCAACGGTACTACAGGAAGTGGATGTTCCATTGATATCGGATGCCACGTGTCGCCAAGCGGGGGGAAGTTACGCCAATGTGGGAGAGGTGGCATTTTGCGCTGGCGTGCCACAAGGTGGCATCGATTCTTGCCAAGGTGACAGTGGCGGACCGATCGTTATCAATCGAGCGGGTTCCATTACGCAACTTGGGATCGTCAGTTGGGGCATTGGTTGTGCTCGCCCAGGCAAATACGGTGTGTACAGTGATATTGCCGCGCTTCGCAGCTTTGTTGATGGTATTGTCGGTAATGTCACACCGCCATCAGAGACCGTTTCCGTCGGATATACACCTTCCCAAACACTAACGGCATTCAATGTTGGTGAGCTGAAAAGTCACACGTTCACGATCAAAAATACAGGAACAGGCAGCTTTACGGTTGACCGCTTGAGTGTGACCGGATCTGGCGTTGCCACTCAGCCAGTAATCAGTCGTGATCTCTGTACATTGTCGACGCTTTCTAATGGGCAAACCTGTCGTGTCTCTATTGAATTTGGCGCAAGCACAGCTGGTACGGCCAAAGCGGCGTTAGCGTTTGAAATCGACAAAACCTCAACAATCTATCGCGCAGAAGTCTCAGCAAGCGCGAAACATACCAACACACCACCAGATGGCACGTGCGCCAATGAATGGCAGGCAAGCAAAGTCTACAACGCGGGTGATGTGGTGAGCTGGGCTGGTCAATCTTGGAAAGCCGGTTGGTGGACTCAAGGAGATAACCCGTCTGACTCTGGTCCGTGGGGAGTATGGCAAGTTGTCGGTAGCTCAGATTGTTCGGGCTCGGGCACCACACCCACAGAGCCTCCAACGACGCCTGAACCGCCAACAACACCCGAGCCAACACCGCCAACCGATGCGAATGCGTATCTGGCGGGGACAAATTACAGTGCGGGTGATGTCGTGACTAATGTGGGGTCGACATACCAGTGTAAGTCGTGGCCTTATAACTTATGGTGTGGTTCAACACCGAGTGCCTATGAGCCAGGCGTGGGTACCAATTGGCAACAAGCTTGGACAAAACTTTAACTTACTCACAAGCCTCGTTTGCGAGGCTTGTTTCTTTTTAGCAGCTAAAGACACTGAGGAGTGAAGTAGGGCGTCAACCGAGAGGCGTGGCTATGGTTTGGGACGACAGATACGACGTTCAATACGGCTTTCATCTCGCAGATTGAAGTTAATTTAGGTCGAAAAATATCGAGTTTCCTGTCATTATTGCGCCAACTCTTTTGAGCAGAGTGCTCTCGGTGTACGAATCGATGGCTTCGTTCTAAAAAGATACAAATAAAACAATAGGTAAAGTAAAGGTTGTCTGGCGTGTATAAGCGGTCATTTTTCGTTGTAATCAGTCTCATTATTTCATTGGTGTTTTCCACTTTCTCTTTTGCGGCCTCTTCAACCTCATTACCTGAGGGATTGAAAGGGGCGCTGTGTATCGTCCGTGCAGATGACAAGTTGGTTTTAGTCAATGAGATCTTAACTCATCAAATTTCTCTTCCTGGAGGAACGATCATTGCGGGTGAGGACCCTGCGGTTACCGCGCAAAGAGAAACTTGGGAAGAAACCGGGCTGGTGGTTACCGTAGGTAAAGTGCTTGGCTACAATGAACAGGCGGTATTCTATGACTGCATTTCTGATTCATCAGTAGTGGCATTCAACTTCAACAATAGTTTAGATGGCAATGAGCTTCCGGTTTGGTTTGCCCCACACTACGGCGTCGAAATTGCCTCTGCCATGCTACTGTCTCCTTTGGCGCTTGAAGCGAGTCAATACCGTTATCCGCAACAGTGGCCAATGGTGCAACAGATGTTTGGCCAAGCGACGGATCAAGCAGTGGCCTACGTCAATGATTTGGTTGAATCGGCGCCAAGTTACCATCAAGTAGAGCTGGGTTGGTTAATGCAACTGCAATCGTTTGTGGCATCGTCTCCAGTGCTGAGCGCATTGGGCTTGTTGCTCAGTTACTTCGCGATTTATCTGACTTCGCCTGAAATACTTTTAGTGGTAATGCCATTAGCAATGTGGCGTTTTGGCCGTGACTTTACCTATCAACTGTTTTTTGCCGTTGTTGCGACCTCACTGCTTTGCTTGGTTGCTCAACAAGGGTTTGCACTTCCGAGGCCACATGTCTATTGGCCAGTGCTTGAGATGACGCAAAGTTATGGCTTCGGCTTCCCGAGCTTACCTATTGCGGTTTGGGCGTGTTTGTCTGCTTTGATTTTACACCGACTAGCCTGGTTGCGAAGTGGAAGAGCGCTAAGATTGACTTCATTGGTGATCAGCGTGGTGATGCTTGGCAAGTTCTATTCTGGCGCCGCGTTTATCGCCGATATGATGATTGGCGGTTTGCTCGGTGGCTTAGTGGCCTGGCACATCATTCGTTTGGATAGCAAACCGAATGTGAACGTTGCTCAGTTGCTTGGTGCAAAAAGCGTTTGGATTGCGATGGCCGTGTTGGCAGCCGTGTTAACCGCCATGTGGCCATTACCGGTGTTTTCCGCTTGGTTAGCCACATTAATTGTGATTTCACTGTTGGTGGTGTTCTTCAAAACCTCTAAGGTATCACTCTCTCAAGGTCATACGTTGATCATTGTTGTGGCGTTGCTTTCCTTTAACTTGATCATCACCTTGGCTCAAGGTGTTATCGCTTATAGTGGTCTCTATTCTTTCATTGTCGAGACTTTGCGTTATCCTCTCATCGCCTTATTGTTTGCGGTTTTAACAAAGCGTTTCAATCAACAGAATTAAGTGAAGAAATAAAAACGCCTCGGTTTTTTGTCCGAGGCGTTTTTGTTTTGCTCTTGGCAAATTAGCATTTGAATTGCGACACAAGGCGATCCAACTGACCACATTGCTGTGATAGACGTTGAATGGCGGTCTCGGCATTTTGAACCACGCTCACGATCGCGCTGCTGTTGTCTGCGATGCGTTGAACGTTGGCGTTTACTTCTTCACTTACGCTGCTTTGTTGATTCGCCGCGGTGGCAATTTGTGTGTTCATCTCACTCATATTGGCGATAGCGCGTAAAATCTCTTGCAGAGAATGAGTTGCAGATTGCGCTGACTCAATCGTGGAGTCACTGCTGCGTTTGCTTGATTCCATTACCGATACCGCTTGGCGAGCGCCGCCTTGCAGACGTTCAATCATGGTTTGGATTTCACCGGTACTTTGCTGAGTGCGGCTCGCGAGTGAACGCACTTCATCTGCGACAACGGCAAATCCACGGCCTTGCTCACCAGCACGCGCCGCTTCGATGGCTGCGTTTAGCGCCAGAAGGTTGGTTTGTTCTGCGATGCCACGAATCACGTCCAAAATAGACGCGATGTTACTCACATCATCGTCAAGCGTATGGATCACATGACTTGCGTTGTTAATATCGTCAGCAAGGCGGCGGATCGCATCCACAGTGCTATCGACAATTTGACTGGTGTTTTGCACTTCTTGATCGGCGTTGTGGCTTTCTGTTGCAGCATCCGTTGCGTTGTCACTCACGCTTTGACTGGTTGCCTGCATTTCATGCACGGCTGCCGCTACTACTTCGCTTTCTTGCTGTTGGCGATAGGTTGAATCTGCAACAGAGCGAGTGATTTCCGTTAGCTGATTCATTTCACTACGGACATTATTGGTCGTGTTCACCACCTGCTCAATGGTTGCTTGGATTTTGCTGACAAACACGTTAAACGCGCCAGCAAGTTGGCCGATTTCATCATTGCTATCCATTTCAATGCGCTGACGCAAATCACCATCACCAGAGGCAATTTCATCCATCGCGCTGCGAATGTGTTCAATTGGCGTTACGATGGCTTTAATTAAGAACCAGCACATTGCTGTGGCCAGTAGAATGACAAAAAGGGTACCGAGTTCCAGTGTTCTTTCCGCTTGAGAGGCTGCGTTATTAATTTGTTGCTGAAGAGTATTTTGCGCCTCTTCCACTAATTTCTTAACAACATTGAGTTGTTTACGAGTGGCTGAAAACTTCTTATCGAATGTGCCCTTATTTTCATCGTAATAGGTAAACCATTGATCCTCAGGTAGGCTGAGTAACGTTTCGTAATCCTTTAGCCAGCTATTGGCCAGTGTGACTAACACGTCGAGCTCACGTTGCGCGGTGGAAGGCAAAAGCCCTGAATCGATTAACTTTTGCGCCGCTTTCATACGAGGAATAGCTTTGTGTGCGTTGTCTTTGTATTCAAACTGCTCGCGTTCAATTTCTTGTTTGGTATCAGAAAGAACCAAACCTTGGATCGCGGAAGTCGCCTGATACATATCACGATACGCATCTTCAATGGTGAAGAGCGTTGGCATGATGTCATCACGAAGGGTGTGAGTTAGCTCGGTTTGCTTTTGAGAAGCGAGAATATTCAACACAGAGCTAACGGCGAATAGAGAAATAATAAGAAAAACAGGGAAGATGATTTTTTGTTTTATTGAAAGATTAACAAACATTTAGTGCTCACTTTGTTGAGATTAAAGTAATCACACTAATGCTATCATTTTGGCGGTGTCTTGTACGGTAAAATTTAGTTGAGCAAGATAAAGTTTTAACTCGCTCCCAAAATGTGAGATAGACCAGAGGGCATGAGCCCTCCGGTAGGAGCGTTAGGCATTGAGCACAAATTTTTCAATCGCCGTTGCGACGCCATGGTCATTATTGCTGTCGGTGATGTAATCTGCGATTTGCTTGGTCTCTTCCATGGCATTAGCCATAGCAATGCCAAGCCCTGCGTACTTCAACATATGGTGATCGTTTTCGGCATCTCCCATACAAATTACTTCTTCCGCGCGAATACCGAGATATTCTGCAATCGCAGCCACACCAATTCCTTTATTACTGGCTGGGTTTAAAAACTCGAGGAAGAATGGAGCGCTCTGGACAATGGTGAATTCATCGTGCAATACGGCGGGTAGGGCGGCGATGGCTTTGGTGAGCTCTGAGGGCTCAGCCACAATCATGGTTTTGATGATTGGATGGTCATCCGCTAAGGCATCAAAATTCATTTCGGTAATGCTGAGACCATTGATGTTGGCTTCAATGCCGGTGTACGGATTGTTTTGCGGAGTAATCAGGCCAAATTCTTTGCTGAATGCGTGTACGTATACACCCAGTTTGTCAGCCAAACGAGCGATTTTTTTTGCCGCTTTGCCATCGATGATCTGCTCATGGATGAGTTCACCCGTCGCCACGTTCTTGACCATTGAGCCGTTGTAAAAAAGAACAAAGTCTTTGTCTGAATCGATCTGTAGTTCTTCCAGTTTGCTTTGCATCCCCTCTAACGGGCGGCCAGAAGCAAGTACCACGGTCACGCCTGCCGCGCGAGCTTGGCGAATCGCTTCTTTATTGGGTTCAGAGATCTGTTTATCACTATTGAGTAATGTGCCGTCCATATCCAGCGCAATCAACTTGTACATGCTTACCTACACTTAATGAAAATGAAAAAGAGAAAAGAATAATGAGGCGTATGAAACTATAAAATGAGTCAAATTAACAATGAATTTTTTCGTTGAGAAGAGATTCATTTGACCTAGGAGCGACTCTCATTTAAGGTCTGCGCCTTGCGAAAAATTTTTAGGGTTGTAGTGACGTTGTACAAAGTTAACGAGATGTTTGAAACCATTCAGGGCGAAGGTGTGTTTACTGGTGTTCCAGCGGTTTTCGTGCGCTTACAGATTTGTCCTGTAGGGTGCTCTTGGTGTGATACCAAGCAAACGTGGGAAGCTGCAGAGCAAGATGAACAAAGTTTTGCGGAGATCATCGTTAAAACAGGCGACAGTCCGACGTGGTGTCAAGCGGATGCCGAATCCATTGTTGAGCAGTACCAACGTCAAGGCTACAGCGCCAAGCACATCGTCATTACTGGCGGTGAACCTTGTCTGTACGATCTTACTGAGTTGACACAAGCATTTGAAGCCATTGGCTGCCAATGTCAGATAGAGACCAGTGGCACTTATGAAGTCAAAGCAAGCGCAAACACTTGGGTGACGGTATCGCCTAAAGTCGCGATGAAAGGTAAGTTGCCGATCTTAGACAGTGCTTTGCAACGAGCCAACGAGATCAAACATCCGGTCGGTACTCGGAAAGACATCGACCAGTTAGATGCTTTACTGCTTCGTGCTCAAGTGCCTGCAACAACGACGATCGCACTGCAACCGATTAGTCAAAAAGAGAGAGCGACTCAGTTGTGCATCGACACCTGTATTAAGCGCAATTGGCGTTTGTCGATTCAAACACATAAGTACCTGAGTATCGCGTAAGAGGGATTATTTATGAACAAAGCCGTAGTGGTCTTTAGTGGTGGTCAGGACTCGACGACCTGTTTAGTCAAAGCACTCAATGAATTTGATGAAGTGCATGCCATCACGTTTGATTATGGCCAACGTCACCGTCTTGAAATCGAAGTGGCGCAAAATCTGGCAAAAGAGCTGGGTGTAGCGGCGCACAAAGTGATGGATGTGACGCTGCTCAATGAGTTGGCTATCAGTTCACTGACTCGCGACGATATTCCCGTATCTCATGAACTGCAGGAGAATGGTTTACCTAACTCGTTTGTTCCTGGTCGTAACATTCTTTTCCTCACGCTGGCGGGTATTTACGCTTATCAAATTGGCGCAGAGACGATCATTACTGGGGTGTGTGAAACCGATTTTTCTGGCTATCCAGATTGTCGTGATGACTTTGTCAAAGCGATGAACAGTGCTCTTGTGAAGGGCATGGATAAGCCATTAGTGATCCAAACACCACTCATGTGGCTCAACAAAGCCGAGACGTGGGCGCTTGCGGATCAAAATAACGCTTTGCAATTAGTCAGAGAAAAAACCTTAACATGTTACAACGGTATTATTGGGGATGGTTGTGGTGATTGCCCTTCTTGTCATTTACGTAAAGTCGGACTGAATGACTATCTAGACAACCGTGAGGCGATCATGGCTTCTCTAGTTGAAAAGCAGCACGCGGAATCTTAATAAACGAAACACAAAATGGCATCATTGCTGTTGAGTTGCGATAATTCACTGGCGCCTTTGGCGCACAGGAATTATCGCTTTTATATTTTCTGTTCAAGCAAATATGGGGTTAAATCGCGGCGTTGTAGGCGTCAATGATGGTGTTACGGCCGTTTTTCTTCGCCTGATAAAGCGCTTGATCCAAGATAGAATAGAGCTCATCGAAATCTGCAAGCGCTCTAGGAGTGGCGAGAAAAGAGAAACTAGCACTAACAGATACAGCGGTGTTCGATGGAGACGCGATGCGGCATTCGCTAATAAGATCATGCAACTTTTCAACGCGAAATTGCACATCGATATCTTCGACTTCTCGCAGCAACAAGATAAATTCCTCACCACCTAACCGGCCAAGAATATCGCCTCTTTGCAGCTCCCCAAGCAAAGTTTTGCAAATAGTGATTAACAGCTTATCTCCCGTTGGATGACCAAACTGATCATTGACCCATTTGAAGTTATCGAGATCAAACAGAATCAAAACGTTTTTGCTGTGTGGATGCTTTGCGGAGCTCGCTTGCTTAATTGCTTTGATCGCTGAGCCACGATTTAATGCTCCCGTCATCATATCGAGCTGAGATTGCTTTCTTTTTTGCTGACTCGTGAGGAAAAATAACCCAACAACGATAAGCGTTGCCGCGACCAATAAGCTATACAGTGATTTTTTCTGTTGGTAGTTTTGCAGCTCAATCAGTTTTTTTTCGTTGTCACTTTGCAATTGTGCAATGCGCAGTTGGTATTCAAACTGCTGCTGAGCAAGATCCAACGCTTCAAGTGCACTGGTCGTGTCTTTGTCTCTTAATCGAAACTCGATCTCGGCATATCGGTGGTAACACTCGTAGGCTCGGGGAAAATCAGCCAGAGCTTTATAAGTCTCAGAAAGTTGTAGTGATGCTTTTGCCTGAAGCGAAAGAAAATCCATTGAAACCGCAGATTGATACGCTTGGTCGGCATGAGAAAGTGACGCCTGAAGCTCACCTGCCTGCAAGTAGGCAAGGCTAAAGCGATAATGAATTTCCGCGCTTAAACGGTGGTTTTGACCCAAGTTGGCTTCATTTAGCGCTTGATTAAGCAGTTCCTTTCCTTTTGCGAATTCCCCTTGTTCAATATACAAAGAGCCAAGTCCGGAATAGGTCATTGCGAGGCCGAAGGTATGTTGGTCTTTGCGTAATAGGGCCAGTGCTTGTTGATAATAACTCTCGGCTTGCTCGTGTTTGTGCCAATCTGCATAGAGCTGTGCGAGGCTGTGTAACACTTGAGCAAGCTCTGTTGGCGAGTTTGCATTTTGTCGAATTGCCAAAGCATCGAGAAGGTAGTTTTCTGATTGTTGAAACTGGCTGACTTCACGTAATTGGTTGCCAATATCATTAAAAGCGCCCGAACGATCGGCGTTAGCGGGTAGGGCATGCAACATCTTCTGGTAGTTTGCTAGTGCAAGATGGGGCTCGCCTCGGTAACTGAAATTGTTGGCGATGATACGATAGCTCAGGTACTTAGGCAGTAATGTACTGTCATTGCTATCTATCTGTTGTTGTAGCTTTGAGCAGAAGTGTTTCGCTTTGTGGAGTTCACCTTGCTCGTTCAGTGTGTAGCAAAGCTGATAGTAAATGAGTTCTTTGGTGTTTTTTTCATCGAGTTGAGCAGCATGATTCAACACGGCACGGAATTTCTCAACGGCAGAATCGTATTGCCCCTCTTTACGCAAATACATTGCATCGACATAGAGAGCTTCTTGGCGAGCAAAGTGGCTATCGCTATGCTGACTTGCACCATAGTAGGGCTGATCCCTATTTGAAAGGTAATCAAACAGTAGCCCGCTGACGTAGAGCTTCTCGGCGCTTGGCAATAGTGCTGAGTAACGCTCTTGTAGCAAGTCAAAGGCTGCGCCGTCATCGGCCTTTAGTTTCTGTTGATAGAACTCATACCAATGATGAAAACTGCTACTTTCCGCGAAAGCGGGTACGGAACAGAACAGTAGAACGAACCATAAAAGTAATTTACGTATAAACATGGTGTTAGAAAGGGGGAACCAGTCGCCTATCTTATCTTTTACGTACGGAGAACGGTGTGATCCACTCGATAACTAACGATAAAATATGCATATGATTTCAATGTTTTTCGATAGAACGAAGAGATTTAATGTTCCAATGTACAAAGACCAGCATTTGTAATGCTGGTCTGCAACAGATAAATGAAACGAATCTGAAGATTATAGGTACATTTTTGCCAATTCTGACGGTTCGATTTCTTTACCTTCAAGTTGAGCATTCCAGTTAACACCAACAAGAACACCGTCTTCATCTAAGGTGATCAACCAATCTTCAACGAAGATGTCTAGAGGAATTTCTAACACTTCAAAGTCAGCCCACTCTTCAACGTTATGTGCCATAGCGTCTTCTTTGGTTGACCAGAATGGCATAACTTCACTTTGCTCAAACTCTGTTGAGTCACAAGCTAGCCATCCTTCTTCGTTACGCAAACCCCAAACCAACTTGGTGCTTTGAGTCTCTTCAATAAATAATTCTAGGTTTGCTTGGGTATCTGCGGTCAATTTGCTCATTGTAAAATCTCGTTATGAATAACCGTCGCTAAGAGTATCACTTAATCCAAGAGTTACCAATGCGAGATTAATTTCTGAGTAAAAGAAAAGGGGCGAAATGCCCCTTACGTGAAAAACTACTTCTTCGCTTTCGGTATGCTAGTAAAAATAGTCCACTCTTCTTTCACATCGCCTTTGTATCCTACAACAGAGGCGACGACACGTCGGTTAAGTGCGTGACTGACTTCATCCGTCCCTTCATTGGCTAAGGCACTATCACCGAAGCCGACGATACGTACTCGGCTTTGAGCAATACCATAACCAATCAACATTTCACGTACGTTATCAGCTCGGCGCTTGGACAGATCTAAGTTATGTTCTGCATTACCCGTACGGCTTGCGTAACCTTGTAGTTCGATTGAAGTTGATGGGTAAAGCTTCAAAAACTCTGACATCTCTTTAATCTGTTTACGGAAAACAGGATTAATTTTATCTGAGTCATTCGCAAACAAAACTCGGATTTGCATCTGCTGCGAGGTTTTAACGTAAGTACCACAACCGTCATTATCAATTTCAGCAGTGCTTGGTGTATCAGGGCACAAGTCTCTCGCGTTGATCACACCGTCTCGATCTTGGTCTTGCAGATCAGCAACTTGATCGGCGCGTGGTGTCGCCAAGTAGTCGTACTCATCAGCTTTATCGCTTGCAATAACGGACGTTGCCGAAAATGTTAAACAAACGAGAGGCAAAATAAATGCTTTCATATTAGTACTCCACCCCTTCAACCCATTCTTTAGGAATATCCACACGCAGTGCATTTAACAGTTGGCCAGTTGCATTCATCACACGGAACTTAGCGTATTGCTCGGCATACTTTGCATCCAAGTAACCTTTACGTGCTTCAAATAGCTCGTTTTCGGTATTGAGCAAGTCTAGTAATGTTCGCTTACCAATGCGGTACTGTTTCTCATAAGCAATCACAGTATCTGATGCGGAGTCCACGTGATCAGATAAGAACTCTTTTTGTTGCAGAGTTAAATCCAAGGCACTCCATGCGAGACGCAAACCTTCTTCAACACTACGAAATGTACGTTCACGTAAATCTTTCGCTTTGTTGAGTTGGTAAGCCGCACTTTCAGAGTTTGCGGAATCCGTCCCGCCGTTGTATAGGTTGTAACGCATGCGCAGCATTGCAGTTAATTCATCGCTGTTTCCTTCTACGCCGCCGGCATCATCACGCCAAGTTTGTGAGGCTTCAAAAGAAAATGTTGGGTAGTTGCGACCTTTGGTCTGCTTGTATTGATAACGAGCAGAATCGACATCCACTTGCGAAACTTTAATCACAGGGTGTTGATTAAAAGCTTGGCTGACCGCTTCATCCAAAGTGAATGGAATTTGAGTTTGGTCGGCGCGCGGAAAAATAAGCGATTGCGGCGTTTGGCCAACAAGACGCGTGAACATGGTGTGCGAGTCAAATAAGTTATTTTGAGCTGCTGCCAAGTTTCCGTGTGCCTTTGCTAGTCGAGCTTCAACTTGCGACAGATCGGCAGTAGAGCCAATACCAGAATTCACGCGCTTTTTAATATCACTATAGATACGTTTGTGGGTAGCAAGGTTACTTTCTGAAAGGGAAAGAATTTCATACGCTTTAACAGAATCTAAGTAAACCTTTGTAACTTCAAGCGCTTTGTTTTGAGCATCTGCGAGTAACTGGTAACGAAGAGACTCGGCTTCGGCCGCCGTGCGATCCATATCGTTTAGCGTAGACGACCCGTCCCAAATCAATTGGGTGAAAGTCAAAGAGGCTTCTTTGCGAGTGAGATCGGTAGATTCGCCCTCTGCTGGATTGATGGATTCATAACCAATGCCAGCGTCTAAGTCTATTCGAGGTAAGTACGCGCCGGATGAGGCATCATTGGCGTAGCGCTTACTCACAAACTCGTTAAATGCACTTTTTAACTCAGGATTGGTGGCTAATGTAATCGAGATAGCTTGCTCCAGAGTTTGCCCTGTAGCAGGAAGTGTCAGCATTGCACCTAAGGCAAATGCATTTATTTGGGTCCACTTCACTGTGTTTCTCCTACTAATCTATTTGTACTAATTCTAAAGCATTAACTGTCTTAATTTTGAGATTGTTAAAGCAAATCGTCAATTTTTTAACACTGGTATTACTTGTATGAATGTGCCAAAAGAGATGAAAAGTCTCATTTTCTGACATTGTAGTGGATTTATTGATCAAATTCTAACTTATTGAAATTGAATTATATAGCGTTTTGGCTTTTTTAACGAAGCGAATCAAACTGTGATTCTGCTTCAAAAATGAGACTGCGTGATCAAAGTCGCCAATAAGTGACGTAAATGTAAATTGGACTAGATTTTGAGATGCCACATCTATGTCGGTTTGATATATTATAGGGTAAGAAAATAGAACTAGTCTGTCAGTCAAAAAATTGACGAAAGTACTACAGTCATCTCAGAGGTTATTTATGGATTTCACAGCCTTCCTTGCAGGAGCGTCTCTCACTGCTGGTCGTATTGTTGTTCTGGATTTAAACGGCAACATTAAAATTCTTGCGCCAGGACAAGCCATTGCTCCGGGCGAGTTAGTTATTGAAACGCTGGAAGAAACAGATGTACCCCAATTTCGCATTGCAACCGATGCCGGTGAAACCAACATCACTGATGACATTCAACAGATTTTTGCTGCATTAGAAGAAGGACAGGACCCGACGCAACTGGGTGACGACTTTGCGACGGCCGCAGGCGAAACCGGTGGTTCAAGCTTAGTGGCTGGCGGAACGATTTCGCGTACTGGTGCAGAATCTCTGGCGAGCACTGACTTTAGTACTCAAGGATTACAAGCGCTGGGCTTAAACGAAGCACAAAGCCTTTCTTTATTTGATCTACTAAATGATTCTAATACAACATTACAAGACATTGACTCCATTGCACCATCAGCACCGACTGTCACTCTAGATACGGACAGTGGCTCCAAAGCTGATGACTTTTTAACAAATGATGGTTCATACACGGTCACAGATATCGAAGATGGCGCAACTGTTGAATATTTTGTGGATGGTGAATGGACAACAACTGAACCTGTCGCTGTTGAAGGTGAAAATACCATTATTATTCGCCAAACTGATGAAGCAGGAAATTCATCTGAGAGTAGCACGCTGACGTTTACTCTAGATACTACAGCACCAGATGCCCCGCAGATTTCGCTCGACACTGACAGCGGCAGCTTGGTCGATGACTTCCTGACCAATAAAGGTGATTTCACCGTTGCAGGCACCGAAGAAGGTGCGACGGTGGAGTACTTTGTCAATGGTGAATGGACAACCACGGCGCCAACGCCAGTGGAAGGTGATAATACGATCGTCGTTCGTCAGACCGATGCAGCAGGCAATACCTCTGGCAGCAGCACGCTGACGTTTACTCTCGATACCACAGCGCCAGATGCGCCGCAGATCTCTCTCGATATTGACAGCGGCAGCTTGGCGGATGACTTCCTCACTAATAAAGGTGATTTCACCGTTGCAGGCACCGAAGAAGGTGCGACGGTGGAGTATTTTGTCAATGGTGAGTGGACAACCACCGCGCCAACGCCAGTGGAAGGCGACAATACGATCATCGTTCGTCAAACAGATGCTGCAGGCAACACCTCTGGCAGCAGCACGCTGACGTTTACTCTCGATACCACAGCGCCAGATGCGCCGCAGATCTCTCTCGATATTGACAGCGGCAGCTTGGCGGATGACTTCCTCACTAATAAAGGTGATTTCACCGTTGCAGGCACCGAAGAAGGTGCGACGGTGGAGTATTTTGTCAATGGTGAGTGGACAACCACCGCGCCAACACCAGTGGAAGGCGAAAATACCATCATCATTCGTCAGACCGATGCAGCAGGAAACACTTCTGGCAGCAGCACGCTAACGTTTACTCTAGATACAACAGCGCAGGCTGGTACGGTTTCTGTTGATCCAATTACTTCAGATGATGTGATTACAGAAACAGAGAAAAATCAGACTATTACAGTGACTGGTTCAGCGACGGGTGGTGACATCAAAACTGGAGATATTGTTACCGCAATCATTAACGGTAACGAATACAAAGGTAGCGTTTCTGAAGACGGCTCGTGGGAGCTATCAGTAAGCGGTTCAGACCTTGCTGTCGACACAGCTTTTGAAGTTACCGTTAATTCAACTGATGCAGCAGGTAACGAAGTCACGTCTAAAGGTGAGTCAGTTCATAGATTAAACGATGCACCGACGATCGACACGGCGACGGGCAGCACGCAAGTTGAAAATGTGGCGAAAGCAGGCGACACGGTTGCGACCTTCACCGCGAGCGACTTGGATGGCGATGATGTCACCTACAGCATCACCAGCGGCAACGACAATGGTTACTTCGCGATCGACAGCGCGACAGGCGTCGTGACCTTAACGGCGGCGGGCGAAACGGCGTTGGCGAATGATGCGCTGACGGATACCGATTACCGCTTAGGCGTGACGGCGAACGACGGCACGGTTGACTCGGAAGAAGCGTTCGCGACCATCAAGTTCGATGGCGTGAACGATGCGCCAGTGGCCGAAGCGGCAACGGGTGCGGTTCAAGAAGACGCGACCATCACAGGCAGCATCAGTGCGTCTGATGTGGATCTGGGTGACGATGCGAGCTTGGTGTTCAGCACCGACTCAACAGTAGAAGGCTTGACGCTGAATGCCGACGGTTCTTACAGCTTCGATGCGTCGTCTTACGACAGCTTAGAAGCGGGCGAGAAACTGGTTCTTGAAATCCCAGTGACCGTCACAGACGACCAGAATGCGACTGACACAACGACGTTAACCATCACCGTGACGGGTACAAACGATGCGCCAGTGGCCGAAGCGGCAACGGGTGCGGTTCAAGAAGACGCGACCATCACAGGCAGCATCAGTGCGTCTGATGTGGATCTGGGTGACGATGCGAGCTTGGTGTTCAGCACCGACTCAACAGTAGAAGGCTTGACGCTGAATGCCGACGGTTCTTACAGCTTCGATGCGTCGTCTTACGACAGCTTAGAAGCGGGCGAGAAACTGGTTCTTGAAATCCCAGTGACCGTCACAGACGACCAGAATGCGACTGACACAACGACGTTAACCATCACCGTGACGGGTACAAACGATGCGCCAGTGGCCGAAGCGGCAACGGGTGCGGTTCAAGAAGACGCGACCATCACAGGCAGCATCAGTGCGTCTGATGTGGATCTGGGTGACGATGCGAGCTTGGTGTTCAGCACCGACTCAACAGTAGAAGGCTTGACGCTGAATGCCGACGGTTCTTACAGCTTCGATGCGTCGTCTTACGACAGCTTAGAAGCGGGCGAGAAACTGGTTCTTGAAATCCCAGTGACCGTCACAGACGACCAGAATGCGACTGACACAACGACGTTAACCATCACCGTGACGGGTACAAACGATGCGCCAGTGGCCGAAGCGGCAACGGGTGCGGTTCAAGAAGACGCGACCATCACAGGCAGCATCAGTGCGTCTGATGTGGATCTGGGTGACGATGCGAGCTTGGTGTTCAGCACCGACTCAACAGTAGAAGGCTTGACGCTGAATGCCGACGGTTCTTACAGCTTCGATGCGTCGTCTTACGACAGCTTAGAAGCGGGCGAGAAACTGGTTCTTGAAATCCCAGTGACCGTCACAGACGACCAGAATGCGACTGACACAACGACGTTAACCATCACCGTGACGGGTACAAACGATGCGCCAGTGGCCGAAGCGGCAACGGGTGCGGTTCAAGAAGACGCGACCATCACAGGCAGCATCAGTGCGTCTGATGTGGATCTGGGTGACGAT
Organism: Vibrio vulnificus NBRC 15645 = ATCC 27562; assembly: GCF_002224265.1. Lineage (NCBI taxonomy): Bacteria > Pseudomonadati > Pseudomonadota > Gammaproteobacteria > Vibrionales > Vibrionaceae > Vibrio > Vibrio vulnificus. The sequence continues at coordinate 18,951 of NZ_CP012881.1, read as the reverse complement.
GCGAGCTTGGTGTTCAGCACCGACTCAACAGTAGAAGGCTTGACGCTGAATGCGAACGGCACTTACACGTTCGATGCGTCGTCTTACGACAGCTTATCTGAGGGACAAACCCAGGTTCTCACGATCCCTGTGGTCGTGACCGACGAGCAAGGTGCGACCGCCGAAACGACATTAACCATCACGGTGACCGGCACGAACGATGCGGCGACGATCGCAGGCGACACAGCGGTCGTGGCGGATGAAACCGATGCGGCGTTGACCTTGAGCGGCACCTTGACCTCAGAAGATGTGGACAACACCGACAACAGCTTCACCGCGAAGACCATCGAAGGCACCAACGGCACGTTCAGCATCGACGCCAATGGCGCGTGGACGTTCGTGGCGAACAGTGCGTTCAATGAGATGAATGTTGGCGACAGCAAAGTAGAAAGCTTCACGGTGACGTCGGTAGACGGCACACCGCAAGTCGTGAAAGTGACCATCAATGGCACGAACGATGCGGCGACGATCGCAGGCGACACAGCGGTCGTGGCGGATGAAACCGATGCGGCGTTGACCTTGAGCGGCACCTTGACCTCAGAAGATGTGGACAACACCGACAACAGCTTCACCGCGAAGACCATCGAAGGCACCAACGGCACGTTCAGCATCGACGCCAATGGCGCGTGGACGTTCGTGGCGAACAGTGCGTTCAATGAGATGAATGTTGGCGACAGCAAAGTAGAAAGCTTCACGGTGACGTCGGTAGACGGCACACCGCAAGTCGTGAAAGTGACCATCAATGGCACGAACGATGCGGCGACGATCGCAGGCGACACAGCGGTCGTGGCGGATGAAACCGATGCGGCGTTGACCTTGAGCGGCACCTTGACCTCAGAAGATGTGGACAACACCGACAACAGCTTCACCGCGAAGACCATCGAAGGCACCAACGGCACGTTCAGCATCGACGCCAATGGCGCGTGGACGTTCGTGGCGAACAGTGCGTTCAATGAGATGAATGTTGGCGACAGCAAAGTAGAAAGCTTCACGGTGACGTCGGTAGACGGCACACCGCAAGTCGTGAAAGTGACCATCAATGGCACGAACGATGCGGCGACGATCGCAGGCGACACAGCGGTCGTGGCGGATGAAACCGATGCGGCGTTGACCTTGAGCGGCACCTTGACCTCAGAAGATGTGGACAACACCGACAACAGCTTCACCGCGAAGACCATCGAAGGCACCAACGGCACGTTCAGCATCGACGCCAATGGCGCGTGGACGTTCGTGGCGAACAGTGCGTTCAATGAGATGAATGTTGGCGACAGCAAAGTAGAAAGCTTCACGGTGACGTCGGTAGACGGCACACCGCAAGTCGTGAAAGTGACCATCAATGGCACGAACGATGCGGCGACGATCGCAGGCGACACAGCGGTCGTGGCGGATGAAACCGATGCGGCGTTGACCTTGAGCGGCACCTTGACCTCAGAAGATGTGGACAACACCGACAACAGCTTCACCGCGAAGACCATCGAAGGCACCAACGGCACGTTCAGCATCGACGCCAATGGCGCGTGGACGTTCGTGGCGAACAGTGCGTTCAATGAGATGAATGTTGGCGACAGCAAAGTAGAAAGCTTCACGGTGACGTCGGTAGACGGCACACCGCAAGTCGTGAAAGTGACCATCAATGGCACGAACGATGCGGCGACGATCGCAGGCGACACAGCGGTCGTGGCGGATGAAACCGATGCGGCGTTGACCTTGAGCGGCACCTTGACCTCAGAAGATGTGGACAACACCGACAACAGCTTCACCGCGAAGACCATCGAAGGCACCAACGGCACGTTCAGCATCGACGCCAATGGCGCGTGGACGTTCGTGGCGAACAGTGCGTTCAATGAGATGAATGTTGGCGACAGCAAAGTAGAAAGCTTCACGGTGACGTCGGTAGACGGCACACCGCAAGTCGTGAAAGTGACCATCAATGGCACGAACGATGCGGCGACGATCGCAGGCGACACAGCGGTCGTGGCGGATGAAACCGATGCGGCGTTGACCTTGAGCGGCACCTTGACCTCAGAAGATGTGGACAACACCGACAACAGCTTCACCGCGAAGACCATCGAAGGCACCAACGGCACGTTCAGCATCGACGCCAATGGCGCGTGGACGTTCGTGGCGAACAGTGCGTTCAATGAGATGAATGTTGGCGACAGCAAAGTAGAAAGCTTCACGGTGACGTCGGTAGACGGCACACCGCAAGTCGTGAAAGTGACCATCAATGGCACGAACGATGCGGCGACGATCGCAGGCGACACAGCGGTCGTGGCGGATGAAACCGATGCGGCGTTGACCTTGAGCGGCACCTTGACCTCAGAAGATGTGGACAACACCGACAACAGCTTCACCGCGAAGACCATCGAAGGCACCAACGGCACGTTCAGCATCGACGCCAATGGCGCGTGGACGTTCGTGGCGAACAGTGCGTTCAATGAGATGAATGTTGGCGACAGCAAAGTAGAAAGCTTCACGGTGACGTCGGTAGACGGCACACCGCAAGTCGTGAAAGTGACCATCAATGGCACGAACGATGCGGCGACGATCGCAGGCGACACAGCGGTCGTGGCGGATGAAACCGATGCGGCGTTGACCTTGAGCGGCACCTTGACCTCAGAAGATGTGGACAACACCGACAACAGCTTCACCGCGAAGACCATCGAAGGCACCAACGGCACGTTCAGCATCGACGCCAATGGCGCGTGGACGTTCGTGGCGAACAGTGCGTTCAATGAGATGAATGTTGGCGACAGCAAAGTAGAAAGCTTCACGGTGACGTCGGTAGACGGCACACCGCAAGTCGTGAAAGTGACCATCAATGGCACGAACGATGCGGCGACGATCGCAGGCGACACAGCGGTCGTGGCGGATGAAACCGATGCGGCGTTGACCTTGAGCGGCACCTTGACCTCAGAAGATGTGGACAACACCGACAACAGCTTCACCGCGAAGACCATCGAAGGCACCAACGGCACGTTCAGCATCGACGCCAATGGCGCGTGGACGTTCGTGGCGAACAGTGCGTTCAATGAGATGAATGTTGGCGACAGCAAAGTAGAAAGCTTCACGGTGACGTCGGTAGACGGCACACCGCAAGTCGTGAAAGTGACCATCAATGGCACGAACGATGCGGCGACGATCGCAGGCGACACAGCGGTCGTGGCGGATGAAACCGATGCGGCGTTGACCTTGAGCGGCACCTTGACCTCAGAAGATGTGGACAACACCGACAACAGCTTCACCGCGAAGACCATCGAAGGCACCAACGGCACGTTCAGCATCGACGCCAATGGCGCGTGGACGTTCGTGGCGAACAGTGCGTTCAATGAGATGAATGTTGGCGACAGCAAAGTAGAAAGCTTCACGGTGACGTCGGTAGACGGCACACCGCAAGTCGTGAAAGTGACCATCAATGGCACGAACGATGCGGCGACGATCGCAGGCGACACAGCGGTCGTGGCGGATGAAACCGATGCGGCGTTGACCTTGAGCGGCACCTTGACCTCAGAAGATGTGGACAACACCGACAACAGCTTCACCGCGAAGACCATCGAAGGCACCAACGGCACGTTCAGCATCGACGCCAATGGCGCGTGGACGTTCGTGGCGAACAGTGCGTTCAATGAGATGAATGTTGGCGACAGCAAAGTAGAAAGCTTCACGGTGACGTCGGTAGACGGCACACCGCAAGTCGTGAAAGTGACCATCAATGGCACGAACGATGCGGCGACGATCGCAGGCGACACAGCGGTCGTGGCGGATGAAACCGATGCGGCGTTGACCTTGAGCGGCACCTTGACCTCAGAAGATGTGGACAACACCGACAACAGCTTCACCGCGAAGACCATCGAAGGCACCAACGGCACGTTCAGCATCGACGCCAATGGCGCGTGGACGTTCGTGGCGAACAGTGCGTTCAATGAGATGAATGTTGGCGACAGCAAAGTAGAAAGCTTCACGGTGACGTCGGTAGACGGCACACCGCAAGTCGTGAAAGTGACCATCAATGGCACGAACGATGCGGCGACGATCGCAGGCGACACAGCGGTCGTGGCGGATGAAACCGATGCGGCGTTGACCTTGAGCGGCACCTTGACCTCAGAAGATGTGGACAACACCGACAACAGCTTCACCGCGAAGACCATCGAAGGCACCAACGGCACGTTCAGCATCGACGCCAATGGCGCGTGGACGTTCGTGGCGAACAGTGCGTTCAATGAGATGAATGTTGGCGACAGCAAAGTAGAAAGCTTCACGGTGACGTCGGTAGACGGCACACCGCAAGTCGTGAAAGTGACCATCAATGGCACGAACGATGCGGCGACGATCGCAGGCGACACAGCGGTCGTGGCGGATGAAACCGATGCGGCGTTGACCTTGAGCGGCACCTTGACCTCAGAAGATGTGGACAACACCGACAACAGCTTCACCGCGAAGACCATCGAAGGCACCAACGGCACGTTCAGCATCGACGCCAATGGCGCGTGGACGTTCGTGGCGAACAGTGCGTTCAATGAGATGAATGTTGGCGACAGCAAAGTAGAAAGCTTCACGGTGACGTCGGTAGACGGCACACCGCAAGTCGTGAAAGTGACCATCAATGGCACGAACGATGCGGCGACGATCGCAGGCGACACAGCGGTCGTGGCGGATGAAACCGATGCGGCGTTGACCTTGAGCGGCACCTTGACCTCAGAAGATGTGGACAACACCGACAACAGCTTCACCGCGAAGACCATCGAAGGCACCAACGGCACGTTCAGCATCGACGCCAATGGCGCGTGGACGTTCGTGGCGAACAGTGCGTTCAATGAGATGAATGTTGGCGACAGCAAAGTAGAAAGCTTCACGGTGACGTCGGTAGACGGCACACCGCAAGTCGTGAAAGTGACCATCAATGGCACGAACGATGCGGCGACGATCGCAGGCGACACAGCGGTCGTGGCGGATGAAACCGATGCGGCGTTGACCTTGAGCGGCACCTTGACCTCAGAAGATGTGGACAACACCGACAACAGCTTCACCGCGAAGACCATCGAAGGCACCAACGGCACGTTCAGCATCGACGCCAATGGCGCGTGGACGTTCGTGGCGAACAGTGCGTTCAATGAGATGAATGTTGGCGACAGCAAAGTAGAAAGCTTCACGGTGACGTCGGTAGACGGCACACCGCAAGTCGTGAAAGTGACCATCAATGGCACGAACGATGCGGCGACGATCGCAGGCGACACAGCGGTCGTGGCGGATGAAACCGATGCGGCGTTGACCTTGAGCGGCACCTTGACCTCAGAAGATGTGGACAACACCGACAACAGCTTCACCGCGAAGACCATCGAAGGCACCAACGGCACGTTCAGCATCGACGCCAATGGCGCGTGGACGTTCGTGGCGAACAGTGCGTTCAATGAGATGAATGTTGGCGACAGCAAAGTAGAAAGCTTCACGGTGACGTCGGTAGACGGCACACCGCAAGTCGTGAAAGTGACCATCAATGGCACGAACGATGCGGCGACGATCGCAGGCGACACAGCGGTCGTGGCGGATGAAACCGATGCGGCGTTGACCTTGAGCGGCACCTTGACCTCAGAAGATGTGGACAACACCGACAACAGCTTCACCGCGAAGACCATCGAAGGCACCAACGGCACGTTCAGCATCGACGCCAATGGCGCGTGGACGTTCGTGGCGAACAGTGCGTTCAATGAGATGAATGTTGGCGACAGCAAAGTAGAAAGCTTCACGGTGACGTCGGTAGACGGCACACCGCAAGTCGTGAAAGTGACCATCAATGGCACGAACGATGCGGCGACGATCGCAGGCGACACAGCGGTCGTGGCGGATGAAACCGATGCGGCGTTGACCTTGAGCGGCACCTTGACCTCAGAAGATGTGGACAACACCGACAACAGCTTCACCGCGAAGACCATCGAAGGCACCAACGGCACGTTCAGCATCGACGCCAATGGCGCGTGGACGTTCGTGGCGAACAGTGCGTTCAATGAGATGAATGTTGGCGACAGCAAAGTAGAAAGCTTCACGGTGACGTCGGTAGACGGCACACCGCAAGTCGTGAAAGTGACCATCAATGGCACGAACGATGCGGCGACGATCGCAGGCGACACAGCGGTCGTGGCGGATGAAACCGATGCGGCGTTGACCTTGAGCGGCACCTTGACCTCAGAAGATGTGGACAACACCGACAACAGCTTCACCGCGAAGACCATCGAAGGCACCAACGGCACGTTCAGCATCGACGCCAATGGCGCGTGGACGTTCGTGGCGAACAGTGCGTTCAATGAGATGAATGTTGGCGACAGCAAAGTAGAAAGCTTCACGGTGACGTCGGTAGACGGCACACCGCAAGTCGTGAAAGTGACCATCAATGGCACGAACGATGCGGCGACGATCGCAGGCGACACAGCGGTCGTGGCGGATGAAACCGATGCGGCGTTGACCTTGAGCGGCACCTTGACCTCAGAAGATGTGGACAACACCGACAACAGCTTCACCGCGAAGACCATCGAAGGCACCAACGGCACGTTCAGCATCGACGCCAATGGCGCGTGGACGTTCGTGGCGAACAGTGCGTTCAATGAGATGAATGTTGGCGACAGCAAAGTAGAAAGCTTCACGGTGACGTCGGTAGACGGCACACCGCAAGTCGTGAAAGTGACCATCAATGGCACGAACGATGCGGCGACGATCGCAGGCGACACAGCGGTCGTGGCGGATGAAACCGATGCGGCGTTGACCTTGAGCGGCACCTTGACCTCAGAAGATGTGGACAACACCGACAACAGCTTCACCGCGAAGACCATCGAAGGCACCAACGGCACGTTCAGCATCGACGCCAATGGCGCGTGGACGTTCGTGGCGAACAGTGCGTTCAATGAGATGAATGTTGGCGACAGCAAAGTAGAAAGCTTCACGGTGACGTCGGTAGACGGCACACCGCAAGTCGTGAAAGTGACCATCAATGGCACGAACGATGCGGCGACGATCGCAGGCGACACAGCGGTCGTGGCGGATGAAACCGATGCGGCGTTGACCTTGAGCGGCACCTTGACCTCAGAAGATGTGGACAACACCGACAACAGCTTCACCGCGAAGACCATCGAAGGCACCAACGGCACGTTCAGCATCGACGCCAATGGCGCGTGGACGTTCGTGGCGAACAGTGCGTTCAATGAGATGAATGTTGGCGACAGCAAAGTAGAAAGCTTCACGGTGACGTCGGTAGACGGCACACCGCAAGTCGTGAAAGTGACCATCAATGGCACGAACGATGCGGCGACGATCGCAGGCGACACAGCGGTCGTGGCGGATGAAACCGATGCGGCGTTGACCTTGAGCGGCACCTTGACCTCAGAAGATGTGGACAACACCGACAACAGCTTCACCGCGAAGACCATCGAAGGCACCAACGGCACGTTCAGCATCGACGCCAATGGCGCGTGGACGTTCGTGGCGAACAGTGCGTTCAATGAGATGAATGTTGGCGACAGCAAAGTAGAAAGCTTCACGGTGACGTCGGTAGACGGCACACCGCAAGTCGTGAAAGTGACCATCAATGGCACGAACGATGCGGCGACGATCGCAGGCGACACAGCGGTCGTGGCGGATGAAACCGATGCGGCGTTGACCTTGAGCGGCACCTTGACCTCAGAAGATGTGGACAACACCGACAACAGCTTCACCGCGAAGACCATCGAAGGCACCAACGGCACGTTCAGCATCGACGCCAATGGCGCGTGGACGTTCGTGGCGAACAGTGCGTTCAATGAGATGAATGTTGGCGACAGCAAAGTAGAAAGCTTCACGGTGACGTCGGTAGACGGCACACCGCAAGTCGTGAAAGTGACCATCAATGGCACGAACGATGCGGCGACGATCGCAGGCGACACAGCGGTCGTGGCGGATGAAACCGATGCGGCGTTGACCTTGAGCGGCACCTTGACCTCAGAAGATGTGGACAACACCGACAACAGCTTCACCGCGAAGACCATCGAAGGCACCAACGGCACGTTCAGCATCGACGCCAATGGCGCGTGGACGTTCGTGGCGAACAGTGCGTTCAATGAGATGAATGTTGGCGACAGCAAAGTAGAAAGCTTCACGGTGACGTCGGTAGACGGCACACCGCAAGTCGTGAAAGTGACCATCAATGGCACGAACGATGCGGCGACGATCGCAGGCGACACAGCGGTCGTGGCGGATGAAACCGATGCGGCGTTGACCTTGAGCGGCACCTTGACCTCAGAAGATGTGGACAACACCGACAACAGCTTCACCGCGAAGACCATCGAAGGCACCAACGGCACGTTCAGCATCGACGCCAATGGCGCGTGGACGTTCGTGGCGAACAGTGCGTTCAATGAGATGAATGTTGGCGACAGCAAAGTAGAAAGCTTCACGGTGACGTCGGTAGACGGCACACCGCAAGTCGTGAAAGTGACCATCAATGGCACGAACGATGCGGCGACGATCGCAGGCGACACAGCGGTCGTGGCGGATGAAACCGATGCGGCGTTGACCTTGAGCGGCACCTTGACCTCAGAAGATGTGGACAACACCGACAACAGCTTCACCGCGAAGACCATCGAAGGCACCAACGGCACGTTCAGCATCGACGCCAATGGCGCGTGGACGTTCGTGGCGAACAGTGCGTTCAATGAGATGAATGTTGGCGACAGCAAAGTAGAAAGCTTCACGGTGACGTCGGTAGACGGCACACCGCAAGTCGTGAAAGTGACCATCAATGGCACGAACGATGCGGCGACGATCGCAGGCGACACAGCGGTCGTGGCGGATGAAACCGATGCGGCGTTGACCTTGAGCGGCACCTTGACCTCAGAAGATGTGGACAACACCGACAACAGCTTCACCGCGAAGACCATCGAAGGCACCAACGGCACGTTCAGCATCGACGCCAATGGCGCGTGGACGTTCGTGGCGAACAGTGCGTTCAATGAGATGAATGTTGGCGACAGCAAAGTAGAAAGCTTCACGGTGACGTCGGTAGACGGCACACCGCAAGTCGTGAAAGTGACCATCAATGGCACGAACGATGCGGCGACGATCGCAGGCGACACAGCGGTCGTGGCGGATGAAACCGATGCGGCGTTGACCTTGAGCGGCACCTTGACCTCAGAAGATGTGGACAACACCGACAACAGCTTCACCGCGAAGACCATCGAAGGCACCAACGGCACGTTCAGCATCGACGCCAATGGCGCGTGGACGTTCGTGGCGAACAGTGCGTTCAATGAGATGAATGTTGGCGACAGCAAAGTAGAAAGCTTCACGGTGACGTCGGTAGACGGCACACCGCAAGTCGTGAAAGTGACCATCAATGGCACGAACGATGCGGCGACGATCGCAGGCGACACAGCGGTCGTGGCGGATGAAACCGATGCGGCGTTGACCTTGAGCGGCACCTTGACCTCAGAAGATGTGGACAACACCGACAACAGCTTCACCGCGAAGACCATCGAAGGCACCAACGGCACGTTCAGCATCGACGCCAATGGCGCGTGGACGTTCGTGGCGAACAGTGCGTTCAATGAGATGAATGTTGGCGACAGCAAAGTAGAAAGCTTCACGGTGACGTCGGTAGACGGCACACCGCAAGTCGTGAAAGTGACCATCAATGGCACGAACGATGCGGCGACGATCGCAGGCGACACAGCGGTCGTGGCGGATGAAACCGATGCGGCGTTGACCTTGAGCGGCACCTTGACCTCAGAAGATGTGGACAACACCGACAACAGCTTCACCGCGAAGACCATCGAAGGCACCAACGGCACGTTCAGCATCGACGCCAATGGCGCGTGGACGTTCGTGGCGAACAGTGCGTTCAATGAGATGAATGTTGGCGACAGCAAAGTAGAAAGCTTCACGGTGACGTCGGTAGACGGCACACCGCAAGTCGTGAAAGTGACCATCAATGGCACGAACGATGCGGCGACGATCGCAGGCGACACAGCGGTCGTGGCGGATGAAACCGATGCGGCGTTGACCTTGAGCGGCACCTTGACCTCAGAAGATGTGGACAACACCGACAACAGCTTCACCGCGAAGACCATCGAAGGCACCAACGGCACGTTCAGCATCGACGCCAATGGCGCGTGGACGTTCGTGGCGAACAGTGCGTTCAATGAGATGAATGTTGGCGACAGCAAAGTAGAAAGCTTCACGGTGACGTCGGTAGACGGCACACCGCAAGTCGTGAAAGTGACCATCAATGGCACGAACGATGCGGCGACGATCGCAGGCGACACAGCGGTCGTGGCGGATGAAACCGATGCGGCGTTGACCTTGAGCGGCACCTTGACCTCAGAAGATGTGGACAACACCGACAACAGCTTCACCGCGAAGACCATCGAAGGCACCAACGGCACGTTCAGCATCGACGCCAATGGCGCGTGGACGTTCGTGGCGAACAGTGCGTTCAATGAGATGAATGTTGGCGACAGCAAAGTAGAAAGCTTCACGGTGACGTCGGTAGACGGCACACCGCAAGTCGTGAAAGTGACCATCAATGGCACGAACGATGCGGCGACGATCGCAGGCGACACAGCGGTCGTGGCGGATGAAACCGATGCGGCGTTGACCTTGAGCGGCACCTTGACCTCAGAAGATGTGGACAACACCGACAACAGCTTCACCGCGAAGACCATCGAAGGCACCAACGGCACGTTCAGCATCGACGCCAATGGCGCGTGGACGTTCGTGGCGAACAGTGCGTTCAATGAGATGAATGTTGGCGACAGCAAAGTAGAAAGCTTCACGGTGACGTCGGTAGACGGCACACCGCAAGTCGTGAAAGTGACCATCAATGGCACGAACGATGCGGCGACGATCGCAGGCGACACAGCGGTCGTGGCGGATGAAACCGATGCGGCGTTGACCTTGAGCGGCACCTTGACCTCAGAAGATGTGGACAACACCGACAACAGCTTCACCGCGAAGACCATCGAAGGCACCAACGGCACGTTCAGCATCGACGCCAATGGCGCGTGGACGTTCGTGGCGAACAGTGCGTTCAATGAGATGAATGTTGGCGACAGCAAAGTAGAAAGCTTCACGGTGACGTCGGTAGACGGCACACCGCAAGTCGTGAAAGTGACCATCAATGGCACGAACGATGCGGCGACGATCGCAGGCGACACAGCGGTCGTGGCGGATGAAACCGATGCGGCGTTGACCTTGAGCGGCACCTTGACCTCAGAAGATGTGGACAACACCGACAACAGCTTCACCGCGAAGACCATCGAAGGCACCAACGGCACGTTCAGCATCGACGCCAATGGCGCGTGGACGTTCGTGGCGAACAGTGCGTTCAATGAGATGAATGTTGGCGACAGCAAAGTAGAAAGCTTCACGGTGACGTCGGTAGACGGCACACCGCAAGTCGTGAAAGTGACCATCAATGGCACGAACGATGCGGCGACGATCGCAGGCGACACAGCGGTCGTGGCGGATGAAACCGATGCGGCGTTGACCTTGAGCGGCACCTTGACCTCAGAAGATGTGGACAACACCGACAACAGCTTCACCGCGAAGACCATCGAAGGCACCAACGGCACGTTCAGCATCGACGCCAATGGCGCGTGGACGTTCGTGGCGAACAGTGCGTTCAATGAGATGAATGTTGGCGACAGCAAAGTAGAAAGCTTCACGGTGACGTCGGTAGACGGCACACCGCAAGTCGTGAAAGTGACCATCAATGGCACGAACGATGCGGCGACGATCGCAGGCGACACAGCGGTCGTGGCGGATGAAACCGATGCGGCGTTGACCTTGAGCGGCACCTTGACCTCAGAAGATGTGGACAACACCGACAACAGCTTCACCGCGAAGACCATCGAAGGCACCAACGGCACGTTCAGCATCGACGCCAATGGCGCGTGGACGTTCGTGGCGAACAGTGCGTTCAATGAGATGAATGTTGGCGACAGCAAAGTAGAAAGCTTCACGGTGACGTCGGTAGACGGCACACCGCAAGTCGTGAAAGTGACCATCAATGGCACGAACGATGCGGCGACGATCGCAGGCGACACAGCGGTCGTGGCGGATGAAACCGATGCGGCGTTGACCTTGAGCGGCACCTTGACCTCAGAAGATGTGGACAACACCGACAACAGCTTCACCGCGAAGACCATCGAAGGCACCAACGGCACGTTCAGCATCGACGCCAATGGCGCGTGGACGTTCGTGGCGAACAGTGCGTTCAATGAGATGAATGTTGGCGACAGCAAAGTAGAAAGCTTCACGGTGACGTCGGTAGACGGCACACCGCAAGTCGTGAAAGTGACCATCAATGGCACGAACGATGCGGCGACGATCGCAGGCGACACAGCGGTCGTGGCGGATGAAACCGATGCGGCGTTGACCTTGAGCGGCACCTTGACCTCAGAAGATGTGGACAACACCGACAACAGCTTCACCGCGAAGACCATCGAAGGCACCAACGGCACGTTCAGCATCGACGCCAATGGCGCGTGGACGTTCGTGGCGAACAGTGCGTTCAATGAGATGAATGTTGGCGACAGCAAAGTAGAAAGCTTCACGGTGACGTCGGTAGACGGCACACCGCAAGTCGTGAAAGTGACCATCAATGGCACGAACGATGCGGCGACGATCGCAGGCGACACAGCGGTCGTGGCGGATGAAACCGATGCGGCGTTGACCTTGAGCGGCACCTTGACCTCAGAAGATGTGGACAACACCGACAACAGCTTCACCGCGAAGACCATCGAAGGCACCAACGGCACGTTCAGCATCGACGCCAATGGCGCGTGGACGTTCGTGGCGAACAGTGCGTTCAATGAGATGAATGTTGGCGACAGCAAAGTAGAAAGCTTCACGGTGACGTCGGTAGACGGCACACCGCAAGTCGTGAAAGTGACCATCAATGGCACGAACGATGCGGCGACGATCGCAGGCGACACAGCGGTCGTGGCGGATGAAACCGATGCGGCGTTGACCTTGAGCGGCACCTTGACCTCAGAAGATGTGGACAACACCGACAACAGCTTCACCGCGAAGACCATCGAAGGCACCAACGGCACGTTCAGCATCGACGCCAATGGCGCGTGGACGTTCGTGGCGAACAGTGCGTTCAATGAGATGAATGTTGGCGACAGCAAAGTAGAAAGCTTCACGGTGACGTCGGTAGACGGCACACCGCAAGTCGTGAAAGTGACCATCAATGGCACGAACGATGCGGCGACGATCGCAGGCGACACAGCGGTCGTGGCGGATGAAACCGATGCGGCGTTGACCTTGAGCGGCACCTTGACCTCAGAAGATGTGGACAACACCGACAACAGCTTCACCGCGAAGACCATCGAAGGCACCAACGGCACGTTCAGCATCGACGCCAATGGCGCGTGGACGTTCGTGGCGAACAGTGCGTTCAATGAGATGAATGTTGGCGACAGCAAAGTAGAAAGCTTCACGGTGACGTCGGTAGACGGCACACCGCAAGTCGTGAAAGTGACCATCAATGGCACGAACGATGCGGCGACGATCGCAGGCGACACAGCGGTCGTGGCGGATGAAACCGATGCGGCGTTGACCTTGAGCGGCACCTTGACCTCAGAAGATGTGGACAACACCGACAACAGCTTCACCGCGAAGACCATCGAAGGCACCAACGGCACGTTCAGCATCGACGCCAATGGCGCGTGGACGTTCGTGGCGAACAGTGCGTTCAATGAGATGAATGTTGGCGACAGCAAAGTAGAAAGCTTCACGGTGACGTCGGTAGACGGCACACCGCAAGTCGTGAAAGTGACCATCAATGGCACGAACGATGCGGCGACGATCGCAGGCGACACAGCGGTCGTGGCGGATGAAACCGATGCGGCGTTGACCTTGAGCGGCACCTTGACCTCAGAAGATGTGGACAACACCGACAACAGCTTCACCGCGAAGACCATCGAAGGCACCAACGGCACGTTCAGCATCGACGCCAATGGCGCGTGGACGTTCGTGGCGAACAGTGCGTTCAATGAGATGAATGTTGGCGACAGCAAAGTAGAAAGCTTCACGGTGACGTCGGTAGACGGCACACCGCAAGTCGTGAAAGTGACCATCAATGGCACGAACGATGCGGCGACGATCGCAGGCGACACAGCGGTCGTGGCGGATGAAACCGATGCGGCGTTGACCTTGAGCGGCACCTTGACCTCAGAAGATGTGGACAACACCGACAACAGCTTCACCGCGAAGACCATCGAAGGCACCAACGGCACGTTCAGCATCGACGCCAATGGCGCGTGGACGTTCGTGGCGAACAGTGCGTTCAATGAGATGAATGTTGGCGACAGCAAAGTAGAAAGCTTCACGGTGACGTCGGTAGACGGCACACCGCAAGTCGTGAAAGTGACCATCAATGGCACGAACGATGCGGCGACGATCGCAGGCGACACAGCGGTCGTGGCGGATGAAACCGATGCGGCGTTGACCTTGAGCGGCACCTTGACCTCAGAAGATGTGGACAACACCGACAACAGCTTCACCGCGAAGACCATCGAAGGCACCAACGGCACGTTCAGCATCGACGCCAATGGCGCGTGGACGTTCGTGGCGAACAGTGCGTTCAATGAGATGAATGTTGGCGACAGCAAAGTAGAAAGCTTCACGGTGACGTCGGTAGACGGCACACCGCAAGTCGTGAAAGTGACCATCAATGGCACGAACGATGCGGCGACGATCGCAGGCGACACAGCGGTCGTGGCGGATGAAACCGATGCGGCGTTGACCTTGAGCGGCACCTTGACCTCAGAAGATGTGGACAACACCGACAACAGCTTCACCGCGAAGACCATCGAAGGCACCAACGGCACGTTCAGCATCGACGCCAATGGCGCGTGGACGTTCGTGGCGAACAGTGCGTTCAATGAGATGAATGTTGGCGACAGCAAAGTAGAAAGCTTCACGGTGACGTCGGTAGACGGCACACCGCAAGTCGTGAAAGTGACCATCAATGGCACGAACGATGCGGCGACGATCGCAGGCGACACAGCGGTCGTGGCGGATGAAACCGATGCGGCGTTGACCTTGAGCGGCACCTTGACCTCAGAAGATGTGGACAACACCGACAACAGCTTCACCGCGAAGACCATCGAAGGCACCAACGGCACGTTCAGCATCGACGCCAATGGCGCGTGGACGTTCGTGGCGAACAGTGCGTTCAATGAGATGAATGTTGGCGACAGCAAAGTAGAAAGCTTCACGGTGACGTCGGTAGACGGCACACCGCAAGTCGTGAAAGTGACCATCAATGGCACGAACGATGCGGCGACGATCGCAGGCGACACAGCGGTCGTGGCGGATGAAACCGATGCGGCGTTGACCTTGAGCGGCACCTTGACCTCAGAAGATGTGGACAACACCGACAACAGCTTCACCGCGAAGACCATCGAAGGCACCAACGGCACGTTCAGCATCGACGCCAATGGCGCGTGGACGTTCGTGGCGAACAGTGCGTTCAATGAGATGAATGTTGGCGACAGCAAAGTAGAAAGCTTCACGGTGACGTCGGTAGACGGCACACCGCAAGTCGTGAAAGTGACCATCAATGGACGAACGATGCGGCGGACGATCGCAGGCGACACAGCGGTCGTGGCGGATGAAACCGATGCGGCGTTGACCTTGAGCGGGCACCTTGACCTCAGAAGATGTGGACAACACCGACAACAGCTTCACCGCGAAGACCATCGAAGGCACCAACGGCACGTTCAGCATCGACGCCAATGGCGCGTGGACGTTCGTGGCGAACAGTGCGTTCAATGAGATGAATGTTGGCGACAGCAAAGTAGAGAAGCTTCACGGTGACGTCGGTAAGACCGGCACACCGCAAGTCGTGAAAGTGACCATCAAATGGCACGAACGATGCGGCGACGATCGCAGGCGACACAGCGGTCGTGGCGGATGAAACCGATGCGGCGTTGACCTTGAGCGGCACCTTGACTCAGAAGATGTGGACAACACCGACAACAGCTTCACCGCGAGACATCGAAGGCACCAACGCACGTTCAGCATCGACGCCAATGGCGCGTGGACGTTCGTGGGAACAGGTGCGTTCAATGAGATGAATGTTGGCGACAGCAAAGTAGAAAGCTTCACGGTGACGTCGGTAGACGCACACCGCAATCGTGAAAGTGACCATCAATGGCACGAACGATGCGCGCGACGATCGCAGGCGACACACCCGATGCGGCGTTGACCTTGAGCGGCACCTTGACCTCAGAAGATGTGGACAACACCGACAACAGCTTCACCGCGAAGACCATCGAAGGCACGCAACGGCAGTTCAGCATCGACGCAATGGCGCGTGGACGTTCGTGGCGAACAGTGCGTTCAATGAGATGAATGTTGGCGACAGCAAAGTAGAAAGCTTCACGTGACGTCGGTAGACGGCACACCGCAAGTCGTGAAAGTGACCATCATGGCACGAACGATGGCCGCCAATGGTCGAACTAGCTAACCAAGTACCAATTTCAACCCTAGAAGATTTCGGTATTCCTTGAGTGGTCTTCGTTTGGTATTTCTGACGTAGATTCGCCGGAGTCCTCTCTGGGAGCTTGAAATAACATCGCTACCTAGTGATGGGCTGCTTGAGTATCTGGAGCGATGGTAGCTGGTACAGTGTGAGTGTTGGACAGACTATAGAGAAATCACAGTTTGATTCTAATGGCGTTCGTTTTACTCCTGACGAAAATGAGTCTGGCTATGATGGTCATTCGACAGATGGGGTAGGCGACCAGAAACAGGACTATGCAGAAATTGGTTTTAAACCAAGTGATGGTTTAAATACTGGCGAAGAAGCGACGATAGCGTTAACGTAACGCCAGTTGCAGATACTCCAGTTATTTATACTTCAACTAGTGGTATCCAGTTGCCATCTCAAGACTTCAATGTCTCTACGTGGTCCGGAGTCGATCTCGGTTCTAATGGTAACGGTGTTAACGCTCAACTCCTCATTACGACTATTGATAGTCTTGACCGCGATGATGCAACGTCGTCCACAATGAGTAACGTTGAGGATACGGCAAGTAATGCAACTCCAAAAGATAACGCAGTTCTTGTTACGGGGTTAATTTATTTAGAAGCAGGCAAGTCTTACGACTTTGTTGGTACTGGTGATGATAGTTTAGCTATTAAGGTTGGTGGAGATTTAGTTGATCAAGCTCGTTGGGGGGTAAATTACGGTCATATTCCAAGTGGTAATCCGTTTGTACCAGCAGTTTCTGGTTTTTATCCGATTGAGATTTACCATCACAATCAGAGCGGTGCAGGTAACTTTGATGTCAATGTATCAGTTGACGGTGCAACACCAAGTTAATTTAGACAACCAGAATTTTGGAATTGTCAGTGACATTTCCAAGTTGGACAGTACGGGTTTACGAACTTCTGAGTTGCAAGATGTTAATGGTTCGCATGTTTATAAAGTGTTTGAAACGAATGAAGGCTTGCAAGATACTTGGATACCTCTAACTAGTGTAACTGTTGCTCAGCAAGACACTGATGGCTCTGAGACTTTAGTTGTTAATATTAGTGGTCTTCCTGCTGGCGCTAAGTTTACTGATGGCAAGAGCGTGTTAGTTTCAGATGGCGAGTCGAGCGAATATAGTGTTACGGGGTGGGATCTAGATAATATTTTTGTGTTGGCACCGTCTGGCACCAGTGATGACTTCACGATTCATATCGACGCTATATCATCGGAAAAGGATTCAAATAGCTCAGCTCATAACTCAATACAGATTGATGTTAATGTACATGAAAATGCGCCAACACATTGCCATAAAGACAGAGCTGTAACCCAAGAAGACATTAAAGTTTCCGGTAATGTTTTGGACAATGACTCTGATGACGATAATGTTCTTTCAGTTGTAACAGTCGAAGTTAACAATCAGGTATACGGCGCAGGTGAAGTAGTGAACTTGCTGAAGGCAAGCTAGTTGTTAACCGTGATGGTAGCTATGAGTTTGAGCCTGCAGATAACTGGTCTGGGACGTTGTCCCCGGTGTATTACACCACTAACACAGGTACTAGCGCTATTTTGAGCGGTTGAAGTCAC
Source organism: Vibrio vulnificus NBRC 15645 = ATCC 27562 (assembly GCF_002224265.1). Lineage (NCBI taxonomy): Bacteria > Pseudomonadati > Pseudomonadota > Gammaproteobacteria > Vibrionales > Vibrionaceae > Vibrio > Vibrio vulnificus. The sequence continues at coordinate 818 of NZ_CP012881.1, read as the reverse complement.
TGCTGTGGCGGATAAACCTATTGTTTCTATAATATGTTAGGGGAACCAAGCGCAGATTATTCCGGGTATAAGACTTTTGGCATTAGTTACGAAGACTTTTTTAGCAGGTAATTTTGATAAAACTAAGTTTGGTATACAAAATTCAATCACTGATTCAAGTTCGGCTTTAGAAGTTGTTTATGGTTCTGATAAAAATGACTATATCGTATCGAGTCATGGCGGTGGTGATAGTATCTATGGAGCTCATTACACGAATTTGCAAAGTGATGACAGTGATATTTTGGTGGGAGCGAACTTGACAAAAATGATATTAGAGGCGGTTTGGGTAATGATGTTCTAGTTGCAGGTCACTCTAGTGATGCACTATACGGCGTGATCACTATACACTTAATGGTTCCAATGGTTTAGGAGACGTAGCCGTACTTCAAGGTAGTCTGGATGATTATACAATTACTCACTCTGTAACCTATGAAGCAAATGGTGATATCAAAGAAGTAATCTATGAGTTTTTGAAAGAGGGGGCAGCCGTTCCTACGCGCCTTCACAACATCGACTTGCTTCAGCTAGACGATGGTATTTATCGCCTTGATCCTGTAGCAGGAATTGTTCTACCGGCGACGCCTACCTTTACTACTTATTCTCTTGATATCGATGTTGCACTAGTTGATACAGATGGAAGTGAGTCAATTACTGGTGTTGAACTTTCAGGTTTAATAGAAGGAACTGAAATTTACAGTGGTAATGGTGACTTACTTGGGACTGCTAATGGTAATGGTGTTATTTATGTTCAAGGTGCTTGGGACAATGGAGATACGTAT